>NZ_AMZY02000039.1 GCF_000330725.2 Mariniradius saccharolyticus AK6
GGAAATAATTCATAACATTCGATGCTGACTTGAAGAGGAATCAGGCTCTGGTGGAGACCAACCTGCCAGCAATAAAGTCAGTGCATTTACAAAAAAAAGAGGGCCGGGTATCTTTTACCCGGCCCAACTTTTTTTGGGATGCTTTATGGCTAGGAAAACTCATTTTTCATTGGATAGGAAGACATACCATCTGATGAATCCTATCCGATGGCTCAAGGTAAGTCCGCGGTGGATATCCAGGTGATTTTTGAGATGACTGAAGAATCCTTCGATGCCGTTAGTGGTTGCCGGAATAGTCGGATGGGTTAAATAATGGAACATATTGGGAAGTGCCCGTTTGATGGTTTGGTGAGATCTTCTCAGCAGTTTGTGGGTGTACCAATATCTGCCGGTTTCTGGATTGAAGCTCTTCTCATTGAGGTATTCTCTGTGACGTTTTTGCCAGTCATTCAGACTTTTTTCCCAGCTGATTCTGTCGTTGTGGGTTTTGATTTGCAGGATCAGAAGCACCAGCCTTCGCAGCTCCTGGCCGGAAACGTGTTTGGGATATTGGGTTAGCCAGATCAGGCACATACGCTGGATATGCACCAAACAGCGCTGCACAGTGACCTCGGGTACGGCTGACTTGATGGCCTTAAGGATACTTTTGTGTCCGTCTGTAGTGATGCTTTCCAGCTGGATCCCCAGCTTAATCAGATTGGTGAGATCCTCTTTGATCTCCGGGTAGTGCTCTCCGTCAGAAAAGCGGATCAGCTGAGTGTAGCCGTCCATACCATCCTGATAACAGACCATGCAAAAGCCTTTGAAATAGGTGGCATCCAAACGCAGGTTCACCTTTTCACGCTTCCGGATTTTAACCAACGGAGACTGTTCAAGATACCGGTAGAAAGTCCTCTGCAACGTGTCTTTGGACAGCCCGCTCTCCCGACAAAGTGTCTTAAAAGTCTGCCTTTCAAGGACCCATTTTTTAAACCAGACAAACCTGTTCCGATGGGTTTGATCTTTGGAACTCCGAGTGAAGAAGATCCCACAATTCTTACACCTAAACCGCTGCTTGCCGCCCTGTTTTCCCCAGCGGATTACCTCCAAACTTCCGCAGGCCCAGCACCTCTTTTTTTTGTCTTTCCATAAACAAAAAAAGTTTACTGAAACCACTTTCAATAAACCCTTTGTAAGTAATTGTAATTCAG
>NZ_AMZY02000038.1 GCF_000330725.2 Mariniradius saccharolyticus AK6
CCCCCTCATGCTGCCTTTCCAAATCCATCCGGGTTGATTCGCTACCAGTAACCCAATAACCAATAACTTTTTAACCTTTTAACCTTCCAACCTTCCAACTTCCTAACTTCCAGACACCCCTACTTCCCAACATCCCAGTCACCCCCTCATGCTGCCTTTCCAAATCCATCCGGATTGATTCGCCACCAGTAACCCAATAAACAATAACTTTTTAACCTTTTAACCTTCCAACTTCCCAACATCCCAGTCCCCCCTCGGCTAGGCGTAATTTGTAATTACGCCTTCATATTCATTGGAATTTAAAATTCCCGGATTCATGATCATCTTATCCCGCTTTTCCAAATGCAGGCTTTTTTGTTGTGCGACAGTTGCACCGTCGGACAATTTGGTAACGTTGACTCATTCGAGGTAATGGCACTTTTTGCTGCCTTTTTTCCGCTATCCTGCTTTTCCGAAAGCAGGATCCTTATACCCCTCATGCTGCCTTTCCAAATCCAGCGGAATTGATTCGCCACCAGTAACCCAATAAACAATAACTTTTTAGCCCTTTAACCTTCCAACTTCCTAACTTCCAGACACCCTCGGCTAGGCGTGATTTGTAATTACGCCTTCATATACATTCGAATTTAAAATTCCCATTCATGATCATATTATCCTGCTTTTCCGAAAGCAAGATCCTCATACCCCGCATGTTGCCTTTCCAAATCCAGCCGAATTGATTCGTCACCAGTAACCCAATAACTTTTTAACCTTCTAACCTTCCAACTTCCCAACATCCCAGTCCCCCTCTGGACTCGTGAGGTAAATGGGTCCCGGCAAGCTACAATCAAAACGCCTCTACGCGGCTGAAAGGCCACATATCTCGAGCGGATCCCAACCTCAACGCATTTAATTCCTTATTGACGATCTTTTCCGATAAAACAATATGCTCTTCTTCCGAAACCACAGTATCCTTTCATACCTCTGATCTAAAAACGTTTAAACATTTAAACATTACAACCTTTCAACCCTTTAACTTTTTAACCCAATAACCCAATAACCCAATAACTCTTTAACCTCACCATTCTACATTCCTAATCCAAAAATCACATTTTCCCACGCCATCAAAAAATTGCAGATTGACAAAAATTCCCTTTCTTTGCTTCTTTTAGGAAAAAGGATGAAAAGAATTTTGGTTTCCGGCGGTGCCGGGTTTTTAGGTTCGCATTTGTGCGAACGCCTGTTGAATGAAGGCAATGAGGTACTATGTGTCGACAACCTCTTTACAGGCAGAAAAGTGAATGTGCACCACTTGATGGATAACAAACGTTTCGAGTTCCTGCGCCATGATGTGACCTTTCCTTTGTTTGTGGAGGTGGACCAGATTTACAATTTGGCCTGCCCCGCCAGTCCGGTCCACTACCAGTTTGACCCGGTACAGACCACCAAGACCTCTGTTATCGGGGCCATCAACATGCTGGGATTGGCGAAGCGCTTAAAAATTCGAATCTTGCAGGCCAGTACTTCGGAAGTATATGGTGATCCGGAGATACATCCACAGCCAGAGTCTTACAAGGGATCTGTCAATACGATTGGAATTCGTGCATGCTATGACGAAGGAAAGCGTTGTGCGGAGACTTTGTTTTTTGATTACCACCGCCAGCACAAGGTGGATATCAAGGTCATGCGGATTTTCAATACCTACGGCCCGAGAATGCACCCCAATGATGGCCGTGTGGTAAGTAATTTCATTGTGCAGGCCCTCAGGGGAGAAGACATTACGATTTTTGGGGATGGGATGCAAACCCGAAGTTTCTGTTATGTGGACGACCTGATCGAAGGCATGTACCGCCTGATGAATTCCAGACCAGGCTTTACGGGTCCCGTAAACATCGGAAACCCCGGTGAATTCACGATGTTGGAGTTGGCGGAGAAGGTCCTCCAAATTACGGGAAGCAAGAGCAAGCTCAAGTTTTTGCCTTTGCCCCAAGATGACCCCATGCAGCGTCAGCCAGTGATTGACTTGGCCAAAAAAGAACTTGGCTGGGAACCTAAAGTCCAGTTGGAAGAAGGTCTTACGAAAACCATCGCCTACTTCAAGCAGGCTATTTCATAAGCATCAGTATTGCGCTTAAATTGGAATGCTGGCCTTCACCATTTGGCCGACAATTTTTTATCCCGGTTATCCTGCTTTACCGAAAGCAGGATTTCGAGTATGCTAGGCCTGATTTGAAATCACGCCTTCTTATAAAGCGGAATTTGTAATTCCGCAACTGATGCCGCCCCTTCAGGGCTTGGGGGAGAATTGCCTTCCATTAGCGAAGGGCTTCACCCTTCGCTGTAGGATTGCGCCCCTTCGGGGCTCATTCACCTAAATCTGGACAAAATGCTTTTTTTGACCGCGCGGGGGAACGAAAGTCCGCCGGGCCGGCCAGCGCTTTGTGGGTAGGCCTAGGATCGGACTTTGTTGTCCCCGTTATCCTGCTTTTCCGAAAGCAGGATCTTCATACCTTTTATGTCGCCGTTCCGTATCCAGCCGGACAGATCCGCACCAATAACCCAATACCCAATAACCCAATAACCTTCCAACCTTCCAACCTTTTAACCTTCTAACCCAATAACCCAGTAACTCAATAACCTCCCAACCTCCCAACCTCCCAACCTTTTAACCTTCTAACCCAATAACCCAATAACTTTTTTACCTTAGATCAGACCGGCATTAACCTACCACCAAAGCTTTACCAGCCTACTAGCAAAGTATTACCAGTCTAGGTGCAAAGCAGTACCAAAGCAGTACCAAACTAGGGGATAGCTAGACCTTACTTCTGGGTCTTCGGCATAATCAGTGTACTTGACCTAGGAGTGATTTGCAATTACGCCTTCCAATAAATCGGAATTTGTAATTCCGCATCGGATGCCTGTCCTTCGGGGCTCACTGTCCTTGATCTGGACAAAATACATTTTTAGCCCGCGCGGAGGAGCGAAAGTCCGCCGGGCCGGCCAGGGCCTTGTGCGTTAGCCTAGGATTAGGCTTTCTTGTACTTTTTTGGTTTCTTTTTTTGACAAGAAAAAAGTAACAGGGGAAAAGAGATCAAGGTACTTTTTGAGCGTTGAGAATGACCAAAACTGTCCCCTACAACGCTTCCTGGTTTTTGGTGGAAACCAAAATCCAATCTCAAACTTCCTGCTCCCAAAAATCCAAGACGGCACTGAATTTTTTCCCCCGGGTTGCGGTGCATAAGGAATCCCCCAGAGAAAGGGAGTGCAGAAGCACCTTACCCGGGGCAAATAGTGATTCCACCCGCTCCGGGGTGGCTTGTTGGTCCACCTGCTTGTCCGCACTTGGCAGTTCTATTTCGGTACTAGAAACTGCACAAATTACCTCAATCGGTCGCGCGGAGGAATGAAAGTCCGCCGGGCCGGCACGGGCCTTGTGTGTTAGCCTAGGATCGGACTTTCTTGATTTTTTGGTTACTTTTTTATCAAGAAAAAAGTGACAGAGGAGAAAAGAGTTATGGAACAATTCCAATTTTGAAGGGAATTAGTCAGCAACTTTTTCGCTTCCCGGTTTTTGGAGAAAACTCTCAGCCACCTAGTCTCCCTCTTCTGGTGGAGAGGGTAGGTGTGAGGTGGTCAATTCCACAAACTACACAATGTGTTTGGTTAGATCGCGCGGAGGAACGAAAGTCCGCCGGGCCGGCCAGCGCTTTGTGAGTAGGCCTAGAATTGGACTTTCTTGTCCCCGTTGTCCTGCTTTTCCGAAAACAGGATCTTCATGCCTTTTATGTCGCCGTTCCATATCCAGCCAGACAGACTCGCCTCTAATAACCCAGTAACTCAATAACTCAATAACCTCACTACCTCACTACCTCCCAACCTTTTAACCTTCTAACCCAATAACCCAATAACCCAATAACTCAATAAC
>NZ_AMZY02000037.1 GCF_000330725.2 Mariniradius saccharolyticus AK6
GCAGGTGATTGGACCGCGTTCACAACCACCTGGTCGGAAACGCTCACCGAACCGCTGGAAGCGGAAGCCGTATTGGCCACGGAACCTGCATCGATATCTGCCTGGGTTACTGCATAAGACGTATTGAAGCTTTGCGAAGCCGTCGGAGCGAGCGAAGCGATGGTCTGGTTCAGGCCAGTCAAAGGATCGACAACCACGACGTTGGAAAGTGTTGTATTGCCCGTGTTGGTGACGACAATAGTGTAATTCAGCACATCGCCTACCGCATCGTAACTGCCCTCTGCGACTGTTTTCTGGATACTTAAGGCAGGGGACTGTACCGCGTTGACGGTTACCTGGTCGGAAACGGATACCGATCCCGAAGAAGCCGAAGCTGTGTTGGCGACCGAACCGTTGTCCAAGTCAGACTGGACGATTGTGTAAGAAGTGTTGAAGCTTTGCGAAGCCGTTGGAGCGAGCGAAGCAATGGTCTGGTTCAAACCGGTCAGCGGATCGACCACGACAACATTCGACAAAGTAACGTTGCCCGTATTGGTGACGGTGACGGTGTAGTTCAACACATCGCCTACCGCATCGTAACTGCCTTCTGCGACTGTTTTCTGGATACTTAAAGCAGGTGATTGGACCGCGTTCACAACC
>NZ_AMZY02000036.1 GCF_000330725.2 Mariniradius saccharolyticus AK6
TGTGGCGGCGGCCTACTCTCCCGGGTGCGACCCCAGTACCATCGGCGCTGCAGGGCTTAACTTCTCTGTTCGGGATGGGAAGAGGTGGGGCCCCTGCGCTCGGCCGCCTAGTCTTTCTGTACCATGTGCCACGTATGGCCTGTTACAGCCCCCTTTCGGGGAAAATATCTTCTGTCCTGAGTCTTGTGTCCCAAGTCTTGAGTCTTTTCAGACATGCCTTTCCGAATATGCGGCGGTCCCGCGGACGCAAGCTTTCGGGCTATTAGTACCGCTCGGCTTTGCCATCGCTGGCTTTACACCTGCGGCCTATCGACGTCGTCGTCTCCGACGGCCCTCTGTGGAAGTCCCATCTCGGAGGGGGTTTCGCACTTAGATGCTTTCAGCGCTTATCCCTTCCCGACGTGGCTACCCGGCGGTGCGGTTGGCACCACAGCCGGCACACCAGCGGTCGGTCCGACCCGGTCCTCTCGTACTAAGGTCGGAGCTCCCCAAACTTCCCACGCCCGCAACAGATAGGGACCGAACTGTCTCACGACGTTCTGAACCCAGCTCGCGTGCCACTTTAATCGGCGAACAGCCGAACCCTTGGGACCTTCTCCAGCCCCAGGATGTGACGAGCCGACATCGAGGTGCCAAACCTCCCCGTCGATATGAGCTCTTGGGGGAGATCAGCCTGTTATCCCCAGAGTACCTTTTATCCTTTGAGCGACGGCCCTTCCATGCGGTACCGCCGGATCACTATGCCCGTGTTTCCACCCTGCTCGGCTTGTCGGCCCCACAGTCAAGCACCCTTATGCCATTGCACTCCGCGCACGGTTACCAAGCGTGCTGAGGGTACCTTTGGAAGCCTCCGTTATCCTTTTGGAGGCGACCACCCCAGTCAAACTACCCGCCAAGCGGTGTCCCCCCACTCGGGGGGTTAGGGGCCAGACGGACGGAGGGCGGTATTTCAACAGCGGCTCCCGAAAGCCTGGCGACTCTCGTTCACGGCCTCCCGCCTATCCTACACACCGTCCGCCCGGCACCAACGCTAAGCTGCAGTAAAGGTTCATGGGGTCTTTCCGTCCCGTTGCGGGTACACGGCATCTTCACCGTGACTACAATTTCACCGGGCTCATGGCCGAGACAGCGCCCAGATCGTTACACCATTCGTGCAGGTCGGAACTTACCCGACAAGGAATTTCGCTACCTTAGGACCGTTATAGTTACGGCCGCCGTTTACCGGGGCTTCGATTCAATGCTTCCCTTGCGGTGACATCCCCTCTTAACCTTCCGGCACCGGGCAGGTGTCAGGCCTTATACTTCCCCTTCCGGGTTCGCAAAGCCATGTGTTTTTGCTAAACAGTCGCCTGGGCCTCTTCACTGCGGCCCCCCTCGCAGGGGGCGCCCCTTCTCCCGAAGTTACAGGGCAATTTTGCCGAGTTCCTTGGCCATGATTCACCCGAGCACCTCAGGATACTCTCCTTGACCACCTGTGTCGGTCTGCGGTACGGGACCGCGCGCTCGCTTTTCTTGGCGCCCGCCTCCCCGGATTGTCGCTTCGGCCGTGGCCCCCGCGTACTATCCCGCGCTTCCGCGCGGTTCAACGCACTATTCCGTCAGTGCGCACCGGGTACACGGACGCGTCGCTTCCATCGCGCGCGGTGTACTGGAATGTTGACCAGTTGTCCATCGGCCTCCCCTAGACGGGTGCGCCTTAGGCCCCGACTGACCCTGATCCGATTAGCGTTGATCAGGAAACCTTGGTCTATCGGTGGGCCGGTTTCGCGCCGGCCTTGTCGTTACTCATGCCTACATTTGCTTTTCCAAACGCTCCAGCGCACATCGCCATGCGCATTCGCCGCGGTTTGGAATGCTCCCCTACCACTGCACAAGTGCAGTCCCTCGCTTCGGCACCGCGCTTGATGCCCGTTTATCATCGGCGCCCTGCCGCTCGACCAGTGAGCTGTTACGCACTCTTCAAAGGAATAGCTGCTTCCAAGCTAACCTCCTGGCTGTCTCTGCAGCTGGACCGCCTTTGCCCAACTTAGCGCGGATTTAGGGGCCTTAGCGGCGGGTCCGGGTTCTTTCCCTCTCGGACCGGGACCTTAGCACCCCGGCCCTCACTGCCGGCAAAAGGCCGCGGCATTCGGAGTTCGTCAGGATTTGGTAGGATGCGACTCCCCCTAGTCCTATCGGTAGCTCTACCTCCGCGGCCCCAACGCCGACGCTGCCCCCAAAGGCATTTCGGGGAGTACGAGCTATTTCTCAGTTTGATTGGCCTTTCACCCCTACCCACAGGTCATCCGGAAGCTTTTCAACGCTTATCGGTTCGGCCCTCCGCTGCGCGTTACCGCAGCATCAGCCTGCCCATGGGTAGATCACAAAGTTTCGCGTCTGCCCCCGCCGACTCGACGCCCTCTTCGGACTCGCTTTCGCTCCGGCTCCTTCCGTCAACGGAATTAACCTCGCCGGCGAGGAGCAACTCGTAGGCTCATTATGCAAAAGGCACGCCGTCATCCCCTAAGGGACTCCGACCGCTTGTAGGCGCACGGTTTCAGGTTCTGTTTCACCCCGTTGTTCACGGTACTTTTCACCTTTCCCTCACGGTACTGGTACACTATCGGTCTCCACGCAGTATTTAGCCTTGCCGGATGGTGCCGGCGGATTCAGCCGGGATTCCTCCCGTCCCGGCCTACTCAGGATACCCGCGCCCGCGTCCATGCTTCCCCTACGGGACTATCACCCCCTGCGGCGCGCCTTCCCAGGCGCTTCGGGTCGCATTCGCGCGGGACCACGCGGGTCCTACTACCCCCGGACGGCCTTGACCGCCCGGGTTTGGGCTGTTCCGCTTCCGCTCGCCGCTACTCACGGAATCACTGTTGTTTTCTCTTCCTCCGCCTACTTAGATGTTTCAGTTCGGCGGGTTCGCCTCCCGGCATCAGCCGGGATATCCCTCGCGGGATGGGTTGCCCCATTCGGACACCCGCGGATCGATCCCCCTTGCGGGTCCCCGCGGATTTTCGCAGCTTGGCACGTCCTTCTTCGCCCCGTGGAGCCCAGGCATCCCCCGTGCGCCCTTCTCTACTTGCTTCGCGCCGTGCCCCCTTTTGCCGGGCACGGCGCCCGACGGGACCCCAA
>NZ_AMZY02000035.1 GCF_000330725.2 Mariniradius saccharolyticus AK6
CAATCGCTCATCGACCATTCCGGAAACGGGTACCATGCTACACTCCAATCCACCGCCAACGTGGAATGGGTCTCCGGAATAGAGGGACTTGGGCTTTCACTGAACGGATGGGCGAATCGTTTTGCAAAACTTCCCCACCAAAACGGACTGGAGTTTACGGAGAAAATTACCATAAGTGCCTGGGTCAGACCAAATGCCTTGCACAAAGGGACCATTGTATCCAAAGCCGACGGAAACGGTTTCGAGTTTTGGCTGGACAGCAACGGGCAGCTGGAGTTTAGGCTGAACCGAGGCAACAACGGTTCACAGTACAGGATGCGTTCAACCTACAACTACTCCGGGGACATCGGGAAATGGGTACACCTGGCCGCCACCTTTGACGGAACCACCATGCGCGTCTTCGTCAACGGTCAAGAGGACAAATCCCAATCCTTCACTCCTTTCACCATAGGAACCAATTCCGGCGACCTCGTTATCGGGGCTCTCGGAACCATACAGCGACTCAATGGCTCCCTTGACGAATTGAGACTCTATAACCGGGCACTTGACCCGGCAGAAATCCTGTTGTTGGCCAATGGA
>NZ_AMZY02000034.1 GCF_000330725.2 Mariniradius saccharolyticus AK6
CGTGATGGGAATGTTTACAAAATCGTAAAAATAGGTGACCAGGTATGGTTTGCGGAAAATTTGAAATATGCCTCAGGAATTTGCTATGACAATCAGCCAGAAAATTGTGAGGAGTATGGCTATCTCTATGAGGGTACCCCAGAGTGCCCGCTTGGTTGGCATGTTCCAAGCAAAGGAGAATGGGAAATCCTTATTAATCACCTAGGGGGAAGCGAATTAGCTGGAGGGAAATTGAAATCTGTCGAAGGCTGGAATGAACCAAATGTAGGTGCGACTAATGAAAGTGGGTTTACTGGATTGCCCGGAGGTCAGAGTATTTGGGTGGTGTGTTGCGAGGATGAAACTGAATTTTTTAATATGGGAATCCGCGGAGTATGGTGGAGTTCAACAGGGTTTGTAGATGAAGAAAACCCCGAACGTTTTGGCCCCTACCTGATGTCCTTGTCAAATGGGGAGAATGCTGCTAGAATAAATGAGGTCAATATTAATGAAACTATCCAGGCCTTCTCTTGCCGTTGTATCAAAGATTAATCTCAATCAAAACCCAAAAAAAGTGAAAACTCAAAAACAGTTCGGCACCCAAAACTACCTTGTGGTTTTGTTTGTATTTGGATTGTTGTTTTCCTGTGAGCAATTAGCTCCTGTGGAAGAGCCTATAGCTGTATTGGAAGAATTTCAAGACCTTTCCGGATTAGCAATTGAATTGGAAGATGATCCAATCAATGGCAGGTTAATTTATTCTTCAGATTGTGAATCTGATTGCATAGAACCAGGAAGTGGAAATTACTTTGCCATAAGGGATTCTAAAACCAAAAGTTCCGGCATCAACACAAAAAAGGTCTCCTACAAAGCCTATAACACCGAGGACAGGTTTGTGGCAAAGGCCAAATTTGAGATCACCGCGGGGCCATCCCAAGCAAAAGCCTCTATCACGATCCAGATCAACGGAAAGAAAAAGGAATTCAAAGCCGTCCCTTCCGGCTACACTGCCACCTTTTCCATCCCACTCGATAAGGGATGGGATAAATGTGACCAGGTCACGTTTTCCATTATACAAAAAGGGCT
>NZ_AMZY02000033.1 GCF_000330725.2 Mariniradius saccharolyticus AK6
ACGGCTTCGCAGAGCTTCAACACGTCATATACAGCGACCCAGGCAGATATAGATGCCGGATCGGTGGCCAATACAGCTTCGGCTTCTTCGGGATCGGTATCCGTTTCCGACCAGGTAACCGTCAACGCGGTACAGTCCCCTGCCTTAAGTATTCAGAAAACAGTCGCAGAGGGCAGTTACGATGCGGTGGGCGATGTCCTGAACTACACCATTGTCGTCACCAATACGGGCAACGTGACTTTGTCGAATGTTGTCGTGGTCGATCCACTGACAGGACTCAACCAGACCATCGCGTCGCTGGCACCTACGGCTTCGCAAAGCTTCAATACTTCTTATACCATCGTCCAGTCTGATCTGGACAACGGTTCGGTTGGCAACACGGCTTCCGCCTCTTCGGGCTCTGTATCCGTTTCCGACCAGGTGGTCGTGAATGCGGTACAGTCTCCTGCCCTATCCATTGACAAGTCGGTGGCTGAAAGCAGCTTCGACGCAGTGGGAGACGTGTTGAACTATACGATCGTCGTCACCAACACGGGCAATACAACATTGTCCAACGTCGTGGTCGTCGATCCGCTGACAGGGCTCAACCAGACCATCGCTTCGCTGGCTCCGACGGCTTCTCAAAGCTTCAATACGTCTTACACAATCGTCCAGTCTGACTTGGACAACGGTTCCGTGGCCAATACAGCTTCGGCTTCTTCGGGATCGGTATCCGTCTCCGACCAGGTGGTCGTGAATGCGGTACAGTCCCCTGCCCTATCCATCGACAAGTCGGTGGCTGAAAGCAGTTACGATGCGGTGGGCGATGTATTGAACTACACCATTGTCGTGACCAATACGGGCAACACAACCCTGTCGAACGTTGTCGTGGTCGATCCTTTGACTGGCCTGAACCAGACCATCGCTTCGCTCGCCCCAACGGCTTCGCAAAGCTTCAATACTTCTTATGCAGTAACCCAGGGAGATATCGATGCAGGTTCCGTGGCCAATACAGCTTCGGCTTCTTCGGGATCGTTATCCGTTTCCGACCAGGTAACCGTCAACGCGGTACAGTCCCCTGCCCTGTCCATCGACAAGTCCGTGGCTGAAAGCAGTTACGATGCGGTGGGCGATGTATTGAACTATACCGTTACAGTCACCAACACGGGCAATACAACCTTGTCGAATGTCGTCGTGGTTGATCCTTTGACTGGCCTGAACCAGACCATCGCTTCGCTCGCCCCAACGGCTTCGCAAAGCTTCAATACGTCTTACACAATCGTCCAGTCTGACTTGGACAACAGTTCCGTGGCCAATACAGCTTCGGCTTCTTCGGGATCGGTATCCGTTTCCAACCAAGTGGTTGTGAATGCGGTACAATCCCCTGCATTGAGTATCCAGAAAACAGTCGCAGAAGGCAGTTACGATGCGGTGGGCGACCTGTTGAATTATACTATTGTCGTCACCAACACGGGCAATGTAACAATCTCCAACGTAGTGGTCGTCGATCCGCTGACAGGATTGAACCAGACCATCGCTTCGCTGGCACCTACGGCTTCGCAAAGCTTCAATACTTCCTACACAATCGTCCAGTCTGACTTGGACAACGGTTCGGTTGGCAACACGGCTTCCGCCACTTCGGGCTCTGTATCCGTTTCCGATCAGGTAACCGTCAA
>NZ_AMZY02000032.1 GCF_000330725.2 Mariniradius saccharolyticus AK6
AACCGTCAACCTATTTTAGGCACACACAATTGACCAATAACTAATAATCAATAACCCCCGCTATGGACCATGGTCTATCGACTCTGGACTATTAACCATTAACCAACTCCCCCATGAAAATAACCATGTTAGGTTCGGGCTTTATTGCCCGGTTTTATGCCGACTCGCTCCATGCGCAGCGCCGTGTAGACCGCATCCACCGGGTTTATTCCCGCACCTTGGCCAATGCAAAGCGTTTTTGTGAAGATTATCAGTTGGATGGGTACACAGACAATATGGAAGAGGCAATCAACCATCCGGATACCGATGTGGTCCTGATCGCTTTGCCTAACCACCAACACCTCGAGGCGGTTTTGGCGAGTGCCAAGGCGGGTAAACCGGTACTTTGCACCAAGCCACTTGGCAGAAATGCAGAAGAGGCTAAAGCCATGTTGGACGCGGTTGAATCGGCAGGCGTTTTTGCAGGTTATTTGGAAGATCTCTGCTATACCCCCAAATTCCTGAAGGCCGTTAAGAGCGTCGAACAGGGAAATCTGGGTCGCATCCTTTGGACCAAATCGCGGGAAGCACATCCTGGCCCGCACAGTGATTGGTTTTGGAACAAGGAATTCTCAGGCGGTGGCGCGATCATCGACCTGGGTTGCCACTGCGTGGAAATAAGCCGAAACTTTATCGGCAAGCAACACAAGCCCATGGAAGTCATGTGCTGGGCGGATACCCAAGTCCATCCGATCGATGCCGAGGACCATGCCATAGGACTTGTGCGATTTGCGAATGGGGCCATTGGGCAGTTTGAGGTAAGTTGGACGTTTCGTGGCGGCATGGACCTTCGGGACGAAGTGATGGGGACAGAGGGCACCATTTGGCTGAACAGTTTCCTGCGTACGGGTTTCGAGATGTTCACCACCGGCCTAGGCGCGAGCTATGTCGCCGAAAAATCAGAGAGCAACTCGGGTTGGCTTTTCCCTGTCGGAGATGAAGCACATGAATTGGGTTATCCGCATATGTTTACGGATATGTTTGATGCACTGGAAAAAGGTACAGAACCACGGGAGACTTTCTACGACGGCTATGTGGTCAATGCGATTTTGGATGCCGCATTTCTCTCTGCCAAAAGCAAACAATGGGAACCCGTATTGCTTGAGGATTGGCGTGGTGAAGCGCCGGGCAATGCGGGTTCCCATTTCAGGGAACATGACGCGGATCATTGGTTGATCAAACAGGAAATCCTGCCTAATGGGGACGTCAAACTGATTTTGAAGAACAAGCTGACTGGGGCGATTACCCAACAGCTTCAATAGCCTACTTGCGATTGAGTAGGGTCTTGATGCCTTCCATGATTTGGTGGAATCCTTCCTTGAAGTGCTCCTTGGATTCACTGAGGTTGGGTTCCATTTCTTCTTTCTTTTCCTCGTAAAATTTCGTCAGGCGTTCCTTGCCCTTCTGGAATTCATCTTCTAGTGTGGTCTTCTTTTCCTTCAATTCAGAGATCTTTTTCTCGATTTCCTCCTTGGCTTCACCGCCCGCTTCTGTCCCTTTTTCGATTAATTCTTCTATCTTGGCTCCTATCTGTTGGAGTATGGATTCTACTTCTTCAAATCCGGTTTTTTTCTCTGTCATTTTCCTGAAAAGTTAATGTTAAACAAGGTATTCTCATGATTTCCAAGATACTAGAAAAGCTACAAACCACCACCAAACTCAAGTTGAATTTGTTGGAGGAAACCCAAAAGGTTTTCGATGATTGCTTTGCGATTTGCCAACAACTAAGCCTCGACCTGAAAAATGCTGATGCCAAGGACATCCCGATCAAGGTGGAAAGGATCAACGAGTACGAGTTTATCTTCCGGATTGGTGCGGATGTGTTGATCTTTATTCTCCAAAGCAATACTGTCCGCCTTCCCGACGAGACCTACATCAGCAAATCCAAATACCTGAAAGAAGACGTCACGTTGCGGTTTTTTGGGCAGATTTTGATCTACAACTTTCTGGCAGATACGATCACCTATGGCAGGTTGGACGACCCCGGTTATTTGATTTGTCGGATTCTGCTCAATCGGGAAAACAAGTTTTATATCGAAGGGGATCGGAAAATCGTCTACAGCTTTCCCGATTTGGAGGAGAATCCCATGACTCAGGAAAAACTCAGAACCTTGGTGGAACTCCTCACGGTAGCGGCCTTGGACAATGACCTCCTGGCTCCTGCATTCCAGGACATCATGTTGATCACCTACCACCAAAAGCTCGAACACACTTCAAGCATGGGCAATCCCCAAAAAATTGGCTTTGAGTTGTTTTCCAAAAACCGGGAATAAATCTATTCCTCTATAGCTTCCGCAGATTGGGTCTGTTTTTCGTAGAGCTCAGCGTATACGCCTTTCTTCGCAAGCAGTTGTTCGTGGGTACCGTGTTCCACAATGCGACCGTCGTCGAGGACGATAATTTTGTCCGCCAACTTCGCGGAAGAAACTCGGTGGGAAATGATGATCGACGTCCGATCGACCATGATTACCTTTAGGGCATTGAGAATCGCGTTTTCGGTCTTGGTGTCGACGGCGGAGAGGCAATCGTCCAAGAGAAGGATTTTCGGCTCTTTGGCAATCGCCCTCGCGATGGAAACCCGCTGTTTTTGACCACCGGATAATGTGATGCCACGCTCGCCGAGTCTCGTTTGGAATCCCTGCGGAAACTCTACAATGTTGTCATAAACATCCGCATCCTTGGCGGCCTTTTCGACGATATCCATCGAGGTCTCGTCCATCCCAAAAGCAATGTTATTGGCAATCGTATCCGAGAAGAGGAAAACATCTTGGGGCACAAACCCGATATTCTTGCGCAGGAATGCCAAATCGTACTTTTTGATATCGACGCCGTCGAGTAGGATTTCGCCTCCTGTGGTATCATACATCCGCATGAGAAGGTTGGCGAGGGTGGATTTTCCCGAACCTGTCGTACCGATGATTGCCATGGATTGGCCGGCATTGATTTTAAAGCTCACCTTGTCCAAAGCCCTGATTCCAGAGTCCGGGTAGACGAAATCTACTTCCCGCATTTCGATAGCACCTTGGATTTCGGTTTGGAGATTTTCGGTACTTACGATGTGATTTTTCTCGTCCAAGAACTCATTGATCCGTGTTTGTGAAGCCGCGGCCCTTTGGATAATACTTGTTACCCAACCGAGGGAAGTAACCGGCCAGGTGAGGATGTTGACATACAGGATAAACTCGGCAATGACACCATATCCGATTTCGCCTGCAATCACCTGTCTTCCACCGATGTAGACGGTCAGTATGGTACTCAAGCCGATCAATGCCAGAATCAAGGGAAAGAACAGCGCCTCCACTTTGGTCAGCCGGATAGATTTTTCCTTGTAGTCGACACTTGACTTTGCAAACTCCTTGGCGCTATCCTCCTCCCGCACAAATGCCTTCAGCACCCGAATACCGGAAAAGGCCTCTTGGACGAAAGTACTGAGGCTGGAAAGGCTTTTTTGGATCTTTTCCGAGCGCTCATTGATCATGTTGTTGACATAATAAATGCTGACCGAAAGGATCGGAAGCGGCAGCAGGGAATAGATGGTGAGCTCCACATTGACCGTAAGCATGTAGCCAATCACCATTGGAAAGAGGACTAAGAGGTTGATACCGTACATGATGGCGGGGCCGAGGTACATTCTGACAAGTCCGACATCCTCCGAAATACGCGCCATGAGATCTCCTGTGCTGGTACGGCGGTAGAAACTGAGCGGAAGTTTTTGGTAATGTTCGAAAAGCTCGTTTTTCATGTCATACTCGATGAGCCTTGACATGATGATGATGGTTTGTCGGATGAGGAAGAGAAAAAAGCCCCTCAACAAGGCCATTCCAAGAATCAACACCCCGAAAATCACAACAATCCTCAGGAAACCCGAACGTGCTATCCCGGCCAAATCCGCCTCAGCAAATCCCTGGTACAGCGAAAAACTGTCCACCACATAATCTATGGCAATTCGCACCAACTGGGCGGGGATAATTACAAAAACATTGGAAATGATGGTAAATAAAATTCCCAAAAGCAGGTAACCCTTGTATTTTACGAGATATTTATTGAGGCGCCAAAGGGGTTTCACGAAATAAAAAACTTTTAAATGCTTGATAAGTTTTATAATACTCCATTAATTGCATAGAAAATGGCTGTTCAAGAAAGATAATTTCGAAACAAACATTCTAAACCGTAATCCCAAATATAACACATTAAACCCATCTGAGTTCACATGGTAGAGATTAAAACCGAGGAAAAAGTGAGGGAAGGTTCCATCTATGGACAGATAACTTCCCTTGGCCACGAGCAATTGGTGATCTGTTACGACGAACCAACCGGTCTCAAGGCGCTTATTGGTATTCACAACACGGTGCTGGGACCGGCCTTGGGCGGAACCCGGATGTGGAACTACGCTTCCGAAGCAGAAGCCATCACGGACGTACTCCGGCTTTCGCGGGGGATGACTTTTAAAGCTGCCATTTCTGGCCTCAATCTCGGCGGTGGAAAAGCCGTGATCATCGGAGATCCAAAGTTGAAAAACGAGGCATTTCTCCGAAGGTTTGGCCGCTTCATCAATTCCCTTGGTGGACGCTATATTACCGCAGAAGACGTCAATATGAAAACCAGCGATATGGAGTATATCGCAATGGAGACCAAATATGTGACGGGACTTCCCGAAGTCAAAGGTGGCGGAGGAGATCCTTCACCCGTGACAGCCTACGGAACCTACCTGGGTATGAAGGCTGCAGCCAAAAAAGTATATGGATCCGATAGCTTGGAAGGTAAAAAAATCGCTGTTCAAGGCATTGGCCAAGTGGGTAAATACCTCGTGGAATATTTGGTAAAAGAAAATGCTACGGTATACATTACCGACATTTTCGAAGACAAGTTGCAGAAAGTAGCCAAGGAGACTGGTGCCACTGTGGTCGATGCCAATGTCGTGTACGACTTGGAAATGGACATCTATGCGCCCTGTGCCTTGGGTGCGACCGTCAATGACCAAACCATCGATAGGCTGAAGTGCAAGATCATCGCGGGCGCCGCCAACAACCAGTTGCAGGACGAACAAAAGCACGGCAAGATCCTGATGGAAAAAGGAATCACATATGCTCCGGATTTCCTAATCAACGCAGGCGGACTTATCAACGTGTACAACGAATACATCGGCGGGTACAACCGTGAGCTCACTTATCGCCATGCGGAAAAAATCTACGACATCTGCACCGCGATCTTGGATAAATCCGAAAAAGACCGAATCCCCGCCCAACAAGCGGCCATCGAAATGGCTTGGAGCAGGATAGAGGCAATGGGCAAGGTGAAAATGCCTTATTAAGTACGAAGTAAGAAGTACGAAGTTAGAGGTACAGAACTGGAATGTAGAAGTTAGAAGTACGAAGGCTGAAATTTGGGACTTGGGCTTTCGAAATAAAGGGGAGAGTGATTTTTCTTTCCATACCGTTTAAAATAAATCAAAAACCACCTGGGCACCCGCTTGGAACTGTTTCAGGTGGTTTTTTGTATCCTAGGAGTCGAAGGGAAATCCTTTTGGAATTCCTAGTTCAAATTGAATTATATTTGCGTTCTTTTAAATCAGTATGCTAAACAGAAGAATTCTCCGGGTCAAAGCTTTTCAAAACCTTTATGCCTACGAACAGTGCAAAGCTTCCAACCTAAACCTGGCAAAGGATCAAATCCAGGAGGCTTTTCAACCCGACCTGAACAGCATGGAGGTGCAGGACAAGCGTGCACTTAGGCGACAGTCAGGATTGGCCATGGATCTTTTTCTGAAAAACCTGTACAGCGACACGCTTGCCACGCAGGAACATCACACCAAGAAGATCGTCGAGGAGACCAAAAAGGCGATCGACTTTTTCCACCAAGCCAACAAGAAGGATTTTGAGTTTTTGGCAAAAAACATGATTTCCTCTGCCGAGCGCATTCCCCAACTTTACCTGAGTGCGATCGAAATGCTGATCGCATTTGGAAGATACGTCCGGGATGAAAACGAGCGGAAAAGGAAACTGAGCGCAGAAAGGCAAATCACAACCACTCCGGAACTGAATCTTTCCGCCAATAAAATCCTCCAAAAGATTTCCGATTCACACGAATACAATAGTGCAATAGCCAGAAACCATGTTAATCTCAACGACCTGGAACTGGAGATCGGGGAATGGTACCACAGTTATGTGAAGCCATTGGAAGAATATCAAAACTATATCAAGTTGTCCGCACCGACTTTGGAAGAAGACTTTGAAATAGCCGATGCCATCCTAAAAAAGGTGATTTTCAAAGTGGATGCGATCTTGAACTTCTTTTCGGAGAAGGATTTCAACTGGACGGAAAACAAATCCATTGTGCGGAGTTTGGCGGCAAAAGTGCTCAAAAACGTATTGGAACATTATGATACTGAGGGCGAAGTACTGCCAGAGATTGCCATCAACTGGGAGGAAGACAAGGAATTTTTCCGAAATATCTTTAACTTGTCGGTCCAAAACGATGAGGCAAACAAAGCGTTGATTGCCAAGAAAACCCAAAATTGGGACATTGAACGGGTCGCCCAAACTGACAAAATCATCATTTCGATGGCCATCACGGAGATGAAGAATTTCCCGAGCATACCAGTCAAAGTGAGCATCAACGAGTATATTGACATCTCAAAAACCTACAGCACACCCAAAAGCAAGCAGTTTGTCAACGGGCTGTTGGACGTTTTGGCCAAAGAATTAACCGAATCGGGTGAAATCCGTAAGAGCGGTAGGGGTTTATTGGACAACAAATAAAACGAACTTAGTCATGAGCAAAAATTCAAACGCATGGATCGCATTTTTGGTAGGAGCCACGGCGGGAGCCGTCTTGGGCGTCCTCTATGCGCCTGATACAGGAAAAAACACACGGGACAAGCTTTCCTACCAACTCTCCAAATACAAGGAAGAGCTGGAAAAAATGATCAATGATCTCATGGATGGCAAAAACATGCCCTTCAATGAGGCAAAGTCTGAGGGGAACAAAGTGATCTCCGAAGCCAAAAACAAAGCAGAAAACCTGCTGAGTGATGTCAACAAACTGATAGAACAAATCAATAGAGAAGCAAATTAACCCTTTAAGAAAAATGAAATACCTTCACCTATCCGCCGTAGCCCTCGGCCTAGTCCTGATGGCTGCAAGCTGCGAAACGAAAAAAGACGACCAAGCAGCAAAAATTGCCGAACTCGAACAAAAACTTGCCAGATTGGAAGCAGCCAATCCTGTTCCTACCAATGTAGCAACCGTGGAAGAAGCTGACCCTTCTACCCTCGGCGCCTTCAAATTCTCCGAAATGGAATACGACTTCGGTACCATCGAAGAGGGAAAAGTGGTCGAGCACCTCTTCAAATTCACCAATGATGGCCAAGCTCCATTGGTGATTTCCAACATCACGGCTTCTTGCGGCTGTACCAGCCCTGACTGGACCAAGACTCCCGTCAAGCCAGGTGAAGAAGGTTTTGTAAAAGTGGTCTTCAACTCCGCTGCTAAGGCTGGAGCTCAAGCACCTACGGTTACTATCCAAGCCAACACCAGCCCTAACGTCACCAGATTGAGGATGAAAGGCACTGTAAACGCAAAAACAGCCAGCGCGGCACCAAACCAACTCGGTCCAGTAAAGAAATAATCTATGAATAACTGGATTTTGCTACAAGCCGGGGGAATGTCCGGCATCATGGGTCAGGTGTTTCTCTTTGGATCCATCATCTTGATCATGTACTTCTTCATGATCAGGCCGCAGCAGAAAAAGCAAAAAGAGACCAAATTATTCTTGGAAGCCATCAAAAAAGGTGACTCTGTAGTCACTATTGGCGGAATCCACGGAAAAGTCTATGCTGTGGAGGGAGAAACACTCACCTTGGAATTGGATAAAGGATTAAAAATAGTGGTCGAAAAATCGGCGATTTCCGCTGACTTCACCAAAAGAGCAACTGGGACTAAATAACTCAGAATTTGGCCAAGTTTCCTAAAATTTTTGGCAATCTCAATCCACAAAAGATTGCAAACCTTAAAGTGGCGTTGCTGTGTTTCCTCGCAGCCGCCACTTTTTGGGTTTTAAATGCCCTCAATAAAGATAATTACACTACGGTAGTCGACTTCCCCATTGAATTCTCCTACGACGAGGAAGAGTTCATGCCTGTCACCACCCTGCCGGAGCGCATCAAAGTAGAAATCAACGGCAACGGCTGGGATTTGCTGCGGAAGTATTTCAAAATCAACGAAACACCCTTCCGAATCGAAATGGAAAACCCGTCTTCGAGACAGTTTTTGCTGACCTCCGAAATCAGGCGGGCCTTGGCCGAGTCCATTACCCCCAGCAACTTGGTCTCGATCGTCACGGATACCGTGAAGTTTGACATTGACCGGATCGTGGCCAGAAAAATCAAAGTAGAAATTGATACCAACGCACAAACGCTCGCCAAGAACTATCGACTGGCCGGGAATATTACCGTCGAACCCGCCTCGATTACGATCAAGGGGCCGACATCCAAGTTGGAGCAACTCGAGGGCGTGTACAAGATCGACTTGGGGGAAAACAAGATCAACAAATCATTCAACAAGATCCTTCCCTTGGAATTGCCGAAGGAGTTCGAGGATTTTTTGAGCATTGAAGAGGAAAGCGTCCATATTCGCTTTGACGTGTACCAGATGCTGGAGGGCAACAAGCGGCTAAAACTCACCAAACTAAATTTCCCACGAAATGCTTCGATTGTGGATGAACCATCGACCATCATCATGACCTATTTGATCGATGAAAGAAAGGCCGATGAGCTGAAAAACTATGAATTTGAAGCTGTGGTGAATTACAACCGACGGGATCGCGAAGACAGCACGCTGATGGTCGATGTCAACCCAAAGCCGGGATTTTTGGAAAACATCCAATTTAACCCACAAATCCTCAAACTGCGGTATGAAAACAAGTAAGCCGATTTTGGTGGGTATTACGGGAGGAATCGGATCCGGAAAATCGACCGCATGTAGGATTTTTTCGATTTTGGGGGTTCCCATTTACTATGCCGATGACCGGGCAAAATGGCTGATGTCACATGATACGGACCTGAAGCAAGCCATCATTTCAAACTTTGGGGAGGAAAGCTATACTGCAGATGGCAGCCTGAATCGGGCGTATCTGGCTTCGGTCGTGTTCCCGGATGAGCAGAAAGTTGCCATTATCAACGGTCTTGTCCATCCGGCGGTGAAGAAAGACTTTGAAAAATGGGTTGGCAGCCAAACCGCCCCGTATGTCCTCAAAGAAGCTGCACTCTTATTTGAAAGCGGTTCCTATCAGGATTTGGACAAAATCATCAACGTATCCGCCCCGCTTAAAACACGCATCACCCGGGTCATGATGCGGGACCGGCACCGGACCGAAAAACAAATCCACGAGATCATCGACAAACAGCTGAGCGACGAAGAAAAGAACCCTAAGTCTGATTTTGTGATCAAGAACGCTGACAACAAGCTGCTGATTCCACAGGTTTTGGAACTGCACAGAAAGCTACTGGCAGCCGCTTCCGCTTAAATGGAAATCTGTATCTGATCGAGGTAAAATTTCATCCTCGAATGGGCGGTGTTCAAAAAATCAATCCGATCAATCTTGTCCAACTTGTGGTTGTAAAAAACCTCAATGTACTCGTCATGTAGCAGGTACAGGTTCACCTTGTGGCCATAGTACCGAATAGCCACCACGAAAGTCCCCTCCATATACAAGAGCTGGATTTTTTTATGCAGGGGAAGATTTGTGAATTCCTCTCGACTCATTCTCTCAACAGCGTCAGTTCCTTCTCTGCAGCAATATACCCAAAAGCCGACCAATATCCAGTTTGTATCACGTTGTCAAAGATAGATTTGGCCTTTACCGTATCTCCCTGTGCCAAAAGAAAATTGCCGACACCATACCCCTGCGTCACGTATTGTAGGCGGCTGTCCGCCATGTCTCCCTGAATATTCAGCAAAGAGTCGGGCTGAATGAGGCCCTTGTACATCAGCATTCTCTTGAAATAGGCATCGTTTTCAATGATAGTCATACTCTCCGTGTCCGTCGCCCGAATCAGGCTGGAAGCTTCCTCGGAGCGCCCCAACTTCACCAAGGTCATGTAGTACCAATCCAAAGTCGCCACAATCGAGTCATCATTATCTGATACCTCAAGGCATTTTTGGTAAGCATCCAAGGCTTTTTCATAATTTCCTTGCAGGTATTCTGCCAATCCCAAATGGTACCAAACATTGAATTGGAGATTGGAAAGCGGAATGTTTTGTGCATTGGGCATTCCGTCCTGTTCGACTTCCAAGGGGCGCCCCTCCATCAGTTGGGCAGCTTTTTCCAAGTCTGAAACGGCCTTGTCAAACTGTCGGGTGGTGATGAAGCGATGCCCACGGTGTCGAAGTGGTTCGGGTGCATCGGGGAATTTTTGCGCAGCCAATCCGAAAGTCTGAATTGCCAAGTCATGACGTCCGAGGTATGCCTGTCTTCTCCCAACCCAAATGAGGTTTTGGAGCGTCGGTTCCTTGGCATAAAGCGATTCCGCCTCCCGGAGTTTTTTGATTTGATCATTGAGTGCGGCAGAATCCAAAACGGTAAAAAGCGAATCACCCTTGATGTCGATCCCCTGAAATACGCGCTCTTTATCCTTCAATACCGTCGAAATCGGAACTTCTTCCTCGATTTTTTCCTGCTGGCAAGCGAAAGCAAAAATGCCCAAACCGAGTCCTAACGCAACCGCTTCTGCCTTGAATGACCAATATTTCTTTTTCATATGTTTTGAATGCATGACCTGACAATGTATTATTGAAAGTAGAAAATATTTCCGAGTAATGAATTTGAGCTTTCAGGAATTTACCAAAATACGCCCCTTAATTTTTTTCATCATCGCGGTTTCTTTGATTTCATTCAGTTCCTGCTCTTCGAGCAAAAAACTCCAACAACAACGTGTCAACAAGGTCATCGAAACGGCGCGGAGTTTCCGTGGCACGCCTTACCGCTATGGAGGTACGACACGGGCGGGAATGGATTGCTCGGCCTTGGTATTTCAGTCCTTTCAATCCGTAAATATCAACCTGCCAAGAAGCTCCGAGGCCCAAAGTAAGGTTGGTAAAAAAGTGGGTGAACAGCAGTTGGCGCCAGGAGATTTGTTGTTTTTTGCTACCGGGAAAAAGAAAAATCAGGTATCACACTCCGGCATCGTGACAGACACCTCTAAAGGAAACATCATCTTCATCCACGCGTCCACCTCCTTGGGCGTGACGGAGGACAACTTGTCCCAAGCCTATTGGAAAAAGGCTTTCCTTTTTGGGAAAAGGGTATTGGACTGACATATCCCGAATTGATTTTTTTTTAGGCGAAAAATCAAAAGGGTGCATTTTATTGCCCCCTTTTGCATTCAGATATCCTCAAAACTTCGTACTGCCGTTCGGCTGCAAAATGTACCGGAAAGTATAATGGGCGCTCGGGGTAGTTCTTGGATCGATTTGTTCCAAAGGAGGATTTCCTTTGTAGTAGCTCAGGATTTCCATCTTTACATAATTTCCTTTGGTGGTCTTGACCAAAATGACCCGTCCGGGAATTGGAGTTACGGTAAATGTTGCCGAGTTGTAATTGTACCACCCTGTTCCACTGCCGGTAGGAATGGCAAAGCTGGTTTCGGTATCCGTCGCAAATGTCGCTGAGGCAGGAACTTCCTTGATCTCTTCAAAAATTCCAGTCACTATCGAAGCGTTGACATTTTTGGTGTTATTGACTCGAATCGTGGTGCCTTTAAATGCCAGGTCCCAATCTTCATTTTCGGCTACAAGCTCGTTTTTTTCCAAACTGAAATATTGAAAAGGCCGCACTTCCAACACTTGGTTCGTGTTTCGGTCAATCAGGTCGTTTGGCGCTGCCAAATCCTCTACCAAGATCGCCTCGAGTGGCAAATCGGGGGAATTGTTGTCGGCGTTATCACAGGAAAACAGAACTGTGGCAGCTCCCAGGATA
Organism: Mariniradius saccharolyticus AK6; assembly: GCF_000330725.2. Classification (GTDB taxonomy): domain Bacteria; phylum Bacteroidota; class Bacteroidia; order Cytophagales; family Cyclobacteriaceae; genus Mariniradius; species Mariniradius saccharolyticus. The sequence goes on from NZ_AMZY02000032.1 coordinate 12,014, forward strand.
AATGCAAATTTTTGGATTGTTTTCATAATTAGTTATCAGTTTATAAGATTTAGAATTGGAATTTTAATGCCTATGAAGAGTACGCGGCCGGGATTATTGGGCTGGGCGGGTGTCACGGTGTCCAGTAGATTCGTTCCACCTGCCTCTAGAAACACACCGTTGCCAAATGTTTTTGAAGCTGTAAGGTTGAAGCTCACCCATCCCGGGGCGTATTCCCGCTCATCGTCAAGAATCAGGTTTCCATTGAGATCGGCAAAGCCAAACTTGCCTCTGAAAATTGCACGAAACGCAAGATCAACACCGGACGTCCGTTCTTGGTAATTGATTTTGAGATTCCCGCTGTGGCGGCTTCTATTGAACAGACCTCCATAGTCCGCGCGTGTAACCCTGCGCGTCTGGTTTTGTGCGTTTCGTTTGAAAATCTCTCCATTATCGATCCGTTCGATGACTTCCAAGTCTCTAGCGTCCAAAAAAGCATAGCCGGCGCTTAGGCTAAGGTTATCAAGAAGATCGATTTGGGCGTCGACTTCGATACCCTGGGTAACTACGCTGCGGATATTGAAATAGGAGAACGCGTTTTGTCCAGTGACCAGCCGCGCAATTGGTGCCGTTTCGATCAGGTTGTCTATTGCATTGTGATAGGCATTTAGGTGTACTTGGCTTTTCGGCGTTGGTTTCCAGCGAAATCCGGTATTGATCGCTCTTGAGGTTTCTGCATTCAGATCGCCAATCGTTACCGGATTGATTAGTATTTGGGCAATCAGACCCTGTTCTTGAAGTCTTGAAATGCCCTCTGCGGCCAGGTTTGCCCCAAACACATAGTATCCCGCTGCGGCATTGTTGAAATTCAACAAGAGCTGTCTGAAATCCGGTGTCTTGAATCCAGCCCCTATCGATGCCTGCCAACTGAAATTGTCCCAAATTTGGTATTGTCCGGAGATTTTTGGGCTGAGCCTGCTTCCAAACTGATTATGAAAATCCGCCCTCAAGCCCGTAACAATGTTGATTCTTTCGCGAGGATCCCAAATATGCTGGACAAAAACATACCCAGCATCAAAGCGATTTGAGCCGTCGTACCTCGTTGCTTCGACGGTTTCGATTTGCTGCCCCAATCCAAGGGAAACAAGGTTCCTTGGATTTGCCATGAAGTCGGTTTGCAGCTCGGTGCGATGGAAAAACTGGTTGAATTCCTGCAAATCAAAGATTCCATTGGAAGTTCTAAACTTCGATACTGCATTTGTGGAAAACCAGGAGGTCATTCCCCGCAGCGTAATAGTCCAATCCGTGTTTGGCTTGAATCGAAGGGTGGGGTTGAGGTTGAAATCCGTCCTATTGTTTGCGAGATCGAGAATCTGGGTGCCGGAATTTCCGTTGGCTTCCAAAATCCCATGGGAGGTTTCTTTGTATCCCCTACCGAATATACTGACGTTAAACTTATCTGAAAGTGTTCCCGTTACTTTTAGCTGTCCAGTTGAAGCCATGTATGGGTTTTGGGTTTGTCCGACCGTTTCGGGTGTCAAGTCAAAGCCGTCTGTTTTGAAATGGTCGAGGAAAACTTGGCTGCTCCAGTTTTTTTTGCCGACGCCAAATTCCAGAAAGGGATTCCAAGAATTGAACGAACGATGCCGCATGCCCAGATCCAAATTCGCTCGGTTCTTACTGGGCTTTGTAATGATATTGATAACTCCACCCATAGCCTCGCTGCCATAAATGGCACTGGATGGTCCGCGCAGTATTTCAATCCGCTCGATATTGGAAACGGATATCCGATCGAGGTCAAAAGTGCCCGCCGTTCGACCAATCATCGGCTCTCCGTCCAACAGAATCAGGATGTAATCAGAATCCAACCCCTGCATCTGAATTCCGGACCCATGGTCTGATGTAATTTGTATGCCGGTCTGCTCCCTTAGGACCTCAGACAAGCGAATTCCCCCAGTTTGTGTGATCTTCTCAGTATCAAGCACGGTCACGGGCATCGGTAGTTGCTCGACACTCCGCTCCGTGCGTGTGGCTGAGACGACTACCTCATGAAGTATTCCTGATTTTTCTTGTAGAATGATCTCCTTTTCGGCCAGCCATTCATCCCAGGTCAATTCTCGGCTTTCAAAACCCAAAGCAAAAATGAATATCCTCTCCGATGGGTTTTGTACGGTCACATTGCCTAGTTCATCGACAAAGATGGCTTTCTGTCCCTCCAATTTGACTACGGCATGGGCAATGGGATTCCCGGACACATCAACGATTCTCTTGTCCGTATCACGAACGGATGCAAATGCACTCGTACAGAAAAGCAAAGAGAGGAGGAGCTTGATTTTATTTAGATTAATTCTACTCATGATTTGAAAATTTTTTGGTGGGGAATGTCCCCACCAAAACTTAGGATAGGGTGTCTATCAGTTCTTTCCAGGCCGGAAGCTGTGGCAATCCGGGTTTTCTCAGTCCAAAAAACTGAGCTATCATTTCCCCCTCGTGGTCAAATAGTTCAAGAGAAGAAACCAAACCATCCTCTGTGTTTTTGTGCACCACATAAGCCGAAGCAATTACTTCTTCATTGAGGTGCATGTTGAAATCAGGGTCCATCACGTTGAACCAATTGCCCATTTGGCGAATTGTACGGACCTTCCCTTGGTGGATTTGTATATTGCCTTTGTTGCCAGCAAAAATCATGATGGGCATCTGCTGTGCTGATGCAGTTTCTACGATTTTCCTTGCAGACAGCCTGTCGACCTGCCGCGCCCATTTGTCATCGATCCACTTCACGGCATCAAGGCGATGCACGTTATATTTGCGGAGCAAGCCGAAGAATTCATGGGTATCCTTTATGTTTTCCCAATCTTTGGTAAAGGCATCCATTTCGATTTCCTTGGCATATTGGGGCTTGTCGAAGGGAACGAATGTGAGCGGTTCAGATTGGTTGGAATGACGGTATTGGCTTACCAGGCTTTCAAATACCTCAACATTGCTCTTTTCCTGAAGGTAAATCTTCATGATTGCTTCCCCTGATTTGTCAAAAAACTGGAAGCTTCTCATCGTGCCCCTTGGCGTGTCGTTGATCACGGCAAACCCGTATTTCCAAGCACTGAAGAATACCCTTTGTTCAATTGGACCGATTACCGTGGCCACTTGATAAGGTGCCTCTCCCTGCAGTTCGATTTTTTGGAAGGTACCTTTGTGTTCCAATACGCAGCCTTCATTTCTAGTCAGGGCCATTACCTTTCCCAAACTCTTGCAGGCCACCAATAACTCCGCCCAATTGCCGTCGAGAAGAATGGTTTTTTCACCGATGGTGGTAACCAAGAGTTCGGCTTCAGATACACCAAGCTGCCTGGCAGCGTCACGGATTCTCAATTGAGGTTGGGTTTTCTTAAGTTCTTCCCAAGCCATGCTGAGCTCTTGGGTTGAATGGTTGAGTGCTGTTTCCATATTTGATTAAGATAGTGTTAAGGAAAGTTTTTCGATGAAATTGGGGTTTGTCTGTACAAATGGTGCAGCAGAATCAGTTCCTGGAATCACGCGGATGGGATGATCAAATACCCAAGCCAGGTTTTCGGATGTAATCGTGTCTTCAACCGATCCCTGCTTGTAAATCAATCCTTTCTTCAGCAGGACGACGCGGTCGGCGTAGTGGGCTGTCATATTGAGGTCGTGCAAAATCACGAGGACAGCCACGTTCCTTTCCTTGACAGATTGAAGGATGTTCATGGCTTTGTGCTGAAAGGCAATGTCCATGCTGGATACCGGCTCGTCGAGCATGATGTACCTGGGAAAAGGTTTGGGTTCCCAAACCTGCGCCAAGACGCGCGCGAATTGGATCCGCTGTTTTTCGCCACCCGAAAGGTTGCCGTAGAGCTTTTCCCGCAAGTGCCAGGTTTCTGTAGCGTCCATCACTTCCCGGATTATCTCTCCGCTTCGGTCACTGCCTGAGGCAAAAAGTCCCATTTCCACGACTTCGATTGCCCGGAAAGGAAAGGTCAATTCCGAGTGCTGTGGCATCACGGCCCGAATGCGGGCGAGTTCTTTGGTTTTGTATTGGTGGATGCTTCGACCATTGTAACGCACTGTACCATGCTTACATGGATTTTCACCTGCCAGAATCTTGAATAGGGTAGATTTCCCGGCACCATTTGGACCTACCAATACAGTAAGCTCTCCAGGGCGAAGATTCACCGATGCTTGATCGATGATCGGCTGGTTTTTGATACAGAAATGTACGTCCTGAGCCTGCAGCATCGTCAATAGCGGATTTTTTTGAATCGAAGAATAAGCCAAACAAAGAATGGTGCACCCATAATCGCGGTGATGATTCCGATTGGCATTTCGGCAGGCATCACGATGGTCCTCGCCAAGATATCGGCGCCTGTCAACAAAATGGCACCGAGAAGAAAAGAGCCAGGAAGTATCAGGCGGTGATCAGCGCCAAAGGTCAATCTGAGCAAATGAGGTACAACCAAACCCACAAATCCGATAGTCCCCGACATAGATACGGCCGTTCCTACGATGACAGCCGAGGCTACCAGCAAGATGATTTTTGTTTTCTGCACATCGACTCCCATGTGGAAAGCCTCATTTTCACCGATCGCTAGCGCATTGAGATTTCTAAATTGTGAAAGAAGAAAAACAACCGGACCGACGATCAGCAGGAATCCGATTCCAACTTTGGTCCAATTGGCACCGCCAAGATCGCCCAAGCTCCAAAAAGTGAAGTTGCGGATGGCTGCATCATCGGCATAGAACAGTACCAATCCAATCAAGGCACCCGAAAGTGCATTCAATGCGACTCCCGAAAGAATCAAAAGCGATATGTCAGTCTTGCCAAATTGACTGGCGATCCGATATACTATATAGGTATTGAGTAGCCCACCAATAAACGCAGCAAGCGGCAAGGCAAAAGGACCCAAATAATGCCAAGCTGGTATGGACGCCCCAAAAACAATGAAAATCACTGCAAAAAGCGCCCCTCCTGTGCTGACCCCAATCAAGCCGGGTTCTACAAGCGGATTCCTGAACAATCCCTGCAATGAAGCTCCGGTAATCCCCAATCCACCGCCGACAAGAATAGCCAACAAAAGCCGAGGCAAGCGGATTTGGAGTAAAACATTGGATTGCTGGGCGGTGAAGTCGGCGAAATTCACACCAAGCTGACTGGAAATGATTGATAATACGTTTCCAAGTGGAATCGAAAACGCACCAACTGACAGAGACAAAAAAGCAAGCACCAACAAACCAACACCCAAGCCAAGGAGAACCTTGGCCTGGAGTTCGGTTTTAGTTTGGCTTATGGTATTTACTGTCATGGTTTGATTCTAACTGCTTTTGCCAATTCCAACGCTGCTTTTCCAACCCTGGGACCGAATCCAGATAGGTAAAGGCCGTCATAGGCCAGGATCTGATCCTTTTGAAATGCAGTCGTACTTTCGATTCCGCGGATATTTTTTACGCCTTCTTTTCCACCAATTGATTGAAGACCTGATTCAAAAAACAGCAGATAATCAGGATTCATAGAGGCAATGGCTTCAGGGGTCAAAGGGACAAAATCCTTGAAGCCAACGCCGGTAGAACGGATACCGGCCAATTGCATCAACGAAGCCGAGAAAGTGTCCTCGCCCGCCACGAAAACCATCTCTTGGCCACGTGCCATTACAAATGCCATTGAGGGTTGATCGCTTTTATCGCTCAAGTAAGCAGAGAGTTCTGCCAAATCCTTGTCCAATTGGCTGAGTAGCGCGGTACCCTTTTCAGGTACTTTCAAGTAATCGGCTATCTCCTGGATTATCTTTCGTGTACCATCTACGTCGGTGGGCTTAGCGAAGAACTTGATTTCGATACCCGCCGCCTGCAATTGTGATACGACATCAGGGGTCATGTATCCTTCTTCCGCGAGAATCAAATTTGGTCCCAAGGCCAACATTCCTTCTGCCTTGATCTGATTTCTGTAACCGATCGAAGGCAATTGCTGCATCTTCGTCGGATAGGTAGAAGTGATATCCGTTGCGATGATTTGGTCACCAAAGCCCAATTCATACACAATCTCTGTTACGGTACCCCCCGCGGTGATCATTTTCCTGACTTCGGGTGTTTCTTCCGTGGTCTTTTTCGCTTGGCATCCAAATACCAAAACAGCTGCAAATGCAATGATGATATATTTCATTTAATTAGATTGATTCAAAATAGTGAGGCAAATATCAGTCTATTTAGATTTAATCCAAATTAATTTTAATTGAAAAAATCTATGAATCCGGAAAAGAAATCTTATGATTCTATGCATTTCCAAAATCGGAAAGATTCAAAGGCAGGTATTCCTAATCATAAAAAAACCATCGTTTGAAAGAGAGCAGCCCTAGGTAGGCAGTAGAAACAAGAAGGATGGGAATCCGACCACGATTGCTTTTGAAAAACAAATGATCGCGGCGATTAAAAATCCAAACATCCTTTGGTTTTCGCCATTATTGGTTAATTTTGCGACAAATTTCAAAGCAACAATCCTTTTTACAATACAATATTCAAAAATGGCAAACATTGGAAAGATCACGCAGGTAATCGGCCCCGTTGTGGACGTTTCCTTCGAAGGTGGAAAATTGCCCAATATCCTTGATGCACTTAAGATCACCAAAGAAGATGGTCTAGAGGTGATTTTGGAGGTACAGCAGCACCTTGGTGAAGACAGAGTCAGGACGATTGCGATGGACGCAACCGAGGGAATGGTAAGAGGTCAGGTAGTGACTGACTTAGGTGCACCGATCTCAGTTCCGACTGGCGATGCGATCAAAGGAAGACTTTTCAACGTCGTTGGCTCGGCTATCGACGGACTTCCGGAGGTAGTTTCTGCCAAAAGGCTTCCGATCCACCGTTCCTCCCCAAAGTTTGAGGATCTTTCCACTGCCACAGAGGTATTGTTTACAGGGATCAAGGTAATTGACTTGATCGAACCCTATGCAAAAGGTGGTAAAATCGGTCTATTCGGTGGTGCCGGTGTAGGCAAGACCGTTTTGATCCAAGAGTTGATCAACAATATTGCAAAAGCATATTCCGGTCTATCCGTGTTCGCGGGAGTGGGAGAAAGAACCCGTGAGGGAAATGACCTCCTTCGCGAAATGATCGAATCAGGGATCGTTACCTACGGTGAGGAATTCCTCCATTCTTTGGAAACAGAGGGAGGTTGGGATCTTTCAAAAGTTGACTTGAAATCCCTGGAAGAATCCAAGGCGACATTTGTTTTCGGACAGATGAATGAGCCTCCTGGTGCCCGTGCCAGGGTTGCTTTGACAGGTTTGACACTTGCGGAATATTACAGGGATGGTGATGGTGAAGGTGCTGGACGAGACATCCTTTTCTTCATTGACAATATCTTCAGATTCACCCAAGCTGGCTCCGAAGTATCCGCGCTTTTGGGAAGGATGCCTTCTGCAGTAGGTTACCAGCCAACTTTGGCTACTGAGATGGGTTCCATGCAAGAACGTATCACTTCTACCAAAAACGGTTCCATTACCTCCGTACAAGCGGTTTACGTTCCTGCGGATGACTTGACTGACCCTGCGCCAGCTACGACTTTCGCCCACTTGGATGCGACGACCGTATTGTCCCGTAAAATCGCGGAGTTGGGTATCTATCCCGCTGTGGATCCTTTGGACTCAACTTCCAGGATTTTGAGCCCGGCTATCTTGGGTGACGAACACTACAACTGCGCACAGCGCGTGAAGGAAATTCTGCAGCGCTACAAAGAGCTTCAGGACATCATTGCCATCTTGGGTATGGAAGAACTCTCTGAAGATGACAAGCTTGTGGTTTCAAGAGCAAGAAGAGTACAGAGATTCCTTTCCCAGCCTTTCCACGTGGCCGAGGCCTTTACAGGCTTGAAAGGGGTGTTGGTCGATATCAAAGATACCATCCGCGGCTTCAACATGATCATGGATGGTGAGTTGGACCACTTGCCTGAGGCTGCTTTCAACTTGGTGGGAACCATAGAAGATGCGATTGCCAAAGGTGAAAAAATGCTCGCCGAAGTAAAATAAACAGTGCGAAGGCCCACTCGGGCCTACAAACCTAAAACGAAATGATAAATCTGACTATCGTCACACCCGACCAGAAAGTATTTGAAGGGGAAGTAACCGAGGCTACATTTCCTGGAGCAAACGGTTCCTTCCAAGTGCTGAAAAACCACGCAGCCTTGGTCTCCGCTTTGGGCAAAGGGAACGTATCCTATACGACCAAAGAAGGGAAAAAAAGCCACGTGGTAGAAGGAGGAGTTGTGGAAGTAAAAGATAACAAAATCGTCTTGCTCGCTGAGCGCGTGATTGAATAAGAATTCCATACGATGGAATTATAAGCCCAAGCCAAACGGTTTGGGCTTTCTTTTTTCTATCGGAACCTGTCTGAAGTTTTTCTGAATGATTTTTGGGTAGTCAAAAAATAATTCTACCTTTGCTGCCCTGAAAGGAGGTGTATACACATGATCATTGTCAACGTAAAAGAAAACGAATCAATCGAGAAGGCGCTGAAGCGTTTCAAAAAGAAATTTGATAAAACTGGTGCCGTAAGAGAACTTCGCGCGAGACAACATTTCGTGAAGCCTTCTGTAAGAAGAAGAGAAGAAGTCATCCGGGCTGCCTACAGACAAAAAATGCAGCAGGAAGAAATGAAGTAATCCAATACTTCCCATAAAATTTGAAGACGCATCTATCTAAGGATAGGTGCGTTTCTTTTTTGCCTACTTCTTGATATCAACACTTTTGGCAAATTACCCCGACAAGGTTCCTACTAGATCGAAAATTCGCTAACTTGACCACAGCGCACCTTTCACATATGGTCGAATCATTTATCAATCACCTCGAGTTTGAAAAGCGGACAAGCCGGCATACCATTATTGCCTACCGCAAGGATCTGGAGCAGTTCGAGGAGTTTAGCAGGCTATCCTTTGAGCAGGAGGATATCGCAAAAACCGACCATAGCACGATTCGCGCTTGGGTGATTGACTTGGTCGAACAGGGCCTGAATCCCAGTTCCGTCAACCGAAAGATCGCTACGCTACGCTCCTTTTACAAATTCCTGATGCGCTCAGGAGAAATCACCCAAGACCCGACCTATAAAATTCGCTCCCTGAAAACCCCAAAAAGGTTACCTGAATTTGTCCAAGAAGATACCATCGGCAAAATCCTCGAAGAGATGCACTACCCCGCCGACTTTGACGGGCAGCGGGACCGCATGGTGATGGAGTTTCTTTATCTGACAGGTGTGCGCCTGTCCGAACTGATAGAACTCAGGTGGCGGGATATTGACCTTCACCAAGACGCAGTAAAAGTTTTTGGAAAAAGGAAAAAAGAAAGGATAATTCCCATTTCCAAGAGCCTAAAACTGAATATTATTTCGTATCGAAAAGTATTCCACGAATCGTTTTCGATTACAGACGAAAATGACTATTTTATCGTTACTAACGACAAAGAGCAGGCGTATCCCATGAAGATTTACCGTATCGTGAGGCAGTATTTGGATCTTTTTGCTCAGACTACCAAAAGAAGCCCCCACCTGTTGAGGCACACTTTCGCTACTCACCTACTCAACAAAGGGGCAGACCTCAACGCTGTGAAAGATTTGTTGGGCCATGCCAATCTCGCCGCCACCCAGGTGTACACACACAATTCCATGGAAAAACTCAAGGCTGTGTTTGAACAAGCACATCCTAAAGCTTAATAATTGTTCAACTTAAAACCATTAATGTTATGAAACTGCAAATGCACTCCATCCACTTCGATGCAGATCAGAAGTTGATCTCCTTTATCCAGAAGAAGGCAGACAAACTTGATACATTCTTTGATCGCATCATTGACGGTGAAGTTTTTATGAGATTGGATAAAAATGAAAAAAACGCAAACAAGATTGTGGAGATAAAAATGAATGTTCCAGGCAAAACACTTTTTGCAAAGCAGCAAAGTGACTCTTTTGAGGCTGCTGCGGATGAAGCCGTAGAAGCGCTGAGAAGGCAAATCAAGAAATTCAAGGAAAAAGTGGTCTTGGAAAGACAATAAGCCCAACCGAAATATCTAACGAGAAGCCCTTGTCAGAAACAGGGGCTTTTTTGTTTTCCTGCGCTCTGGCCAATGCATCAAAATTCAGCTACTGAAAAACACCCATGACCACCCATTGGTAAATCACCCCAGCCAGGATCCCGATCCCAATAATCAAAGGGGACGACAGCTTTGTAAACTGGAGGAGCAAATAGGTGCCCAAGATCGCGGCGATATTGAAAAGATTGGAGTCCAAGGGCTCAAACAACAAGAACGCAGCCGCCACCAACATCCCGCAGCTGACTGCATTGATTCCCTCCAAGGCCGCCTTGACCGGACGGTGCTTTTTTACCTGATCCCAAAACCTTATCACAAAAAATATCAGGAACGTTCCGGGAAGAAATATGCCCGCTGCAGCGACGAGTCCACCTGTCAGCATGCCTACCAACCCATCCTCCCGCATCGAAAGCGCCCCGATATAGGATGCGATGCTGAATGTCGGCCCCGGGATACCTTGCGACAAGGCATATCCCGTCAAAAACTCCTGTGAACTCAGAAACTTTTTGAACTCGACAAATTCCGTGTACAAATAGGGAATCAAGACCTGACCTCCCCCGAATATCAAGCTGCCGTTTCGATAAAAGTTCTCAAACAAAATCACCCCGCGGAATTGGCTAACGGCACCCAGTACCGCCGCGACTAGCAATATTCCGGCCCACAAGTAAAAATTCGCCCACTTGATCACCAGCTTTCTGTCTGCGGATTCCTTGGGAAGATTACGATATTTTAATGAAGTAGTGACTCCTCCCACCACCAGCAATAAGGGGAAAATGAAAGGCGAATTGTAGAAAAATGAAATGAACACCGAAAACATCATCAGCACAGATGCCTCGGTTGTCTTCACCATCTTGAATATTGTCTTTTGGGCGGCAAAGATGATAAACCCTATTGCCATGGGCTGGATGAACTTCGAAAACGTCAGCGCGCCTGGGGTATTCATTTGTAGGAAATCAATCAAAAAAGCCGCCCCGATCATGATGAGCGTTGCGGGCAAAATCCAAACAAAAAGGGAGAGATATGCCAAGTTGGCCCCACCAATCCGATAGCCAATTGCGGAAATCGTTTGGGTGGAAGTCGGTCCTGGAAGGATTTGGCATAAGGCGTTGAGTTCCCAAAGCTCCTGTTCGCGGATATAGCCCCGCTTTCTCACCATGGTTTCCAGTACCATGGCGAGAAAGGCTTGCGGGCCACCAAAACTCGTCAGGGAAAGCAAGAGTACGTCCTTGAGGTAGAGGTAATATCTGACTTTCCGGACCGACACCTGCTATTTCCTTAAACCCAATTCCCGCAAACGCTCTTCCAAAAATTCCCCCGCCGTCGCGTCTTCAAACTGCTTGGGGTTTTGCTCATCGACACAGGAATCGAGGCAGGTAAGGTCCATTTCAGACCGTGGATGCATGAAAAAAGGAATCGAATACCTGCTCGTGTGCATCAATTCCCGCGGCGGGTTTACCACCCGGTGGATGGTTGACTTGAGTTTCTTATTGGTCAACCGGTCCAGCATATCGCCCACATTGACCACGAGTTGATCTGGAAGTGCAGTGATGGGGATCCATTTTCCGTCTTTTCTCAAAACCTGCAGTCCATCCGCACTCGCTCCCATCAACAGGGTGATCAGGTTGATATCGCCATGTTCGGCAGCACGTACAGCATCCGCAGGGACAGAATCCGGATTCTCGATTGGGAAGTAATGGATTTCCCGCAGGATGGAATTGCCGTAGGCGACTTTGTCTTCAAAATAGTTTTCATCCAAACCCAGATACAGCGCAATGGCCTTCAGCATATTTCTCCCCGCATTTTCCAGGGTTCTATAAGCCTCGTTGGCGATATCTTTGAATTCCGGCACTTCCTCAGGCCACACATTGGCGGGGTATTCTTCCTTGACTGGATCGGAATCGGGAATGGTGGAAAGTTCCTGTCCTACATGGTAAAACTCCTTCAGGTCGCCGGTATTCCTACCTTTTGCATGCTCTTTGCCTTTTCCGGTATAACCCCTTTGGAAACCAATCGTAGGTCGCTCGTATTTTGCCTTTACTTCGTCGGGAAGCGCAAAAAACTTCTTGATGCTGGCGTATAGCTTGTCTTGAAGCTCTTGGCCGAGGCCATGATTCTTGATGGCCACGAAACCGATGTTGTTGTACGCTTCGCCCAATTTCCTTACAAAGGCCGCCTTCTTTTCTGGACTGCCGGAAGTGAAGTCCGCCAAGTCCAAAGAGGGGATTTCATCGAATAAAATCTCTTTCATCAACTGATTTTTGATTTTTGTATCTGGATATAATTATCCAAATTTAAAAAAATTAGTGGTCTGGCGGTATGGATATGAAAAAAAGCCTGTTCTGGTGTTATTGCGGATGTTTGCTCCTTATGGCAGGTTGTGGGACGCAAACGGCTAAAGATGAAATCGTTGTATCCGGTACGGCAGAGGATTCTCTGGCGGTGGCCAATTCATCGATCGGTTTTTCCATAATGGAAGAATCCAATGAATTCCCCGACGCCATTATCGAAATGTACGCACCGCTGAGCAACCAAACTTTCAGCCCGGGTAGAATCCCATTTGAATTCAATATCAAGAATTATCCCTTTGGCGAGGAACCAAGCCATCCACAGTTGTTTCTGATTACCAACGGTGCCGACCCGGTGGGGCACCATTCCCCGATCTTCCAACTGGAATTCAAAGAAGGAACCTATCGTACCGTTGCTTATTTGGTGGATTCGCAGGGGCTTTGTCTGAAAGAATTTGGAAATTATGTAGATCGTGATTTTTTGGTGGGAAATTCCCGACCCTTTCCCTACTCCGCAGAACCCTATATCGCACTGAATCTTCCCCGAAACAACCAAGCGTATGCAGAAGGAGAAAATGTAATTGTCGATTTTTTGGTGATTGGTGGGGATATGCTGATGGACCAACTGAAAGTGGTGGTGAAATTAGGTTCGCAGGAATTTGAGATGAGTGACATGGTGCCACTATCCATTTCCAATTTGCCGAAAGGGGAACATGTTATCCAACTCGAACTTCGAAAGCAAGACGGAAAAGTATTTGACGGGCCTTTCTCGAGCGTCCAAAAGAGCATCCTCATCCAATAACCCCGATAATATCGCTCCGCTGGCAAAGGGATTTTGCCAACATCCTTATCTTTGCAGCCAATTATTTCCTGTCAAAAACACCATGTTACTTGTCAATACCATTCGGGAGAATTACGATACCGTCCTTACTGGACTGAAAAAGCGAAATCTTCCCAACGCCGAGTCTATTTTGGCAAAAGTCCTTGAACTGGACCAAAGCCGCAAAGACACCCAAAACCAACGCGATACCCTTCAGGCTGAGTCCAACGCCATTTCCAAGCAAATTGGTATGCTGATGAAGGAAGGCAAGAATGCAGAGGTCGAGCAAATCAAGGCAAGAACAACGGAAATCAAGGAACAAATCAAAACCTTAGAGGAATCCTTTGCCCAAATCGAGGAATCCCTGAAGCAGTTGCTTTACACGATTCCCAACGTCCCCCACGTTTCAGTTCCTTTTGGGAAATCTGCCGAGGACAATGAGATTGTTTTGCAAAATGGTACGATACCAACTCTTCCGGAAGGGAAACTTCCCCATTGGGAATTGATCAAAAAGCTTGACATCATCGATTTTGAGCTTGGGGTAAAGATCACGGGAGCTGGTTTCCCTGTCTACAAAGGCAAAGGGGCAAGGCTGCAGCGGGCTTTGATCAATTTCTTTTTGGATGAAGCCCTGAAAGCTGGATACACCGAAATCCAACCGCCGATTTTGGTCAATGAAGATTCCGGCTACGGAACCGGGCAACTTCCCGATAAGGAAGGCCAAATGTATGAGGCGACGGTGGACAGATTGTTCCTCATTCCAACGGCAGAGGTACCCATCACCAATATCTACCGGGATGCGATTTTGAACGAATCCGATTTTCCGATCAAAAACGTGGGTTACACCCCTTGTTTCAGACGCGAAGCAGGAAGCTGGGGTGCACACGTTCGTGGTCTCAATCGGCTCCACCAATTTGACAAAGTGGAGATCGTACATATTTCCCATCCTGAGGTGTCTTACCAAGCCCTCGAAGAGATGAGTCTTTACGTACAGGGTCTTCTGCAAAAGCTCGAACTTCCATACAGGGTACTTAGGCTTTGTGGCGGGGATATGGGATTCACTTCCGCATTGACGTATGACATGGAAGTGTTTTCTGCCGCACAAGAAAGATGGCTGGAAGTGAGTTCCGTGAGCAATTTTGAATCCTACCAAGCCAACCGCCTGAAACTGCGATACAGAAATGCTGACAAAAAGACCCAATTGGCGCATACATTGAACGGTTCCGCACTCGCCTTGCCGCGAATTGTGGCTGCGATCTTGGAAAACAACCAAACCGAAGCTGGTATCAAGATGCCTGAGGTTTTGATCCCATATCTTGGATTTGATAAAATTTGAGAAAAGAAAATCCAAAAGGGTGCCGACGCTGGCATCCTTTTTTTGTTATAGCATTACCAATTCAAAAATCCCTTTTAACCCAACCCGTTTATGAACCCAAAGCGAGTTTTAACAATTGGCCTTTCCATCGGTATTTTGGCAGGCTGCCAACCACAAAACCAATTCCCAACCATCAAAGTGAGTTATCCAGAAACCAAAAAATCAGACCATATCGATACGTATTGGGGCGAAAATGTCCCCGACCCGTACAGATGGCTGGAGGATGATTATTCCGAAGAAACCAAAGCTTGGGTTACCGCCCAAAACGAAGTGACCTTCGGCTATTTGGCACAGATTCCGTTCCGCGAAGCAGTCCGCAAACGGCTGGAGGAAGTCTGGAACTATGAAAAAATCTCCGCTCCGACTACCTACGGGGAATACCAGTATTACTACAAAAACGACGGGCTGCAAAACCAATCTCTTTTGTATCGGAAAAAGATCGCCGATCAGACGGAAGAGTTATTCCTCGACCCGAACAAGCTTTCGGAAGACGGCACGACATCGCTGGCAGGCACGGCATTCACCAAGGATGGTGAATTGTTTGCCTACGCGGTATCCGTAGCTGGGTCCGATTGGCGGGATATCTACGTGATGCAAACGGGCAGCAAGGAATTGCTTGCCGACAAGATTGTAGACGCCAAGTTCACCGGCATCGCATGGAATGGAAAAGATGGTTTCTACTACAGCACCTACGACAAGCCTGACGGCTCGAAGCTTTCTGCCCTGACCAACAACCACAAATTGTACTACCACAAATTGGGTACACCGCAAAGCGAGGACAAGCTGATCTTTGGAGACGACAAGAATCCCCGCAGGTATGTGGGCGCTGGCGTGACCGAAGATGGGAAGTTCCTCGTCATCAGTGCTGCCAATAGCACCACCGGAAATGAATTGTATCTGCAAGACCTGACGAAACCCAACGCTCCAATCGTCCAAATCGTCTCCGATATGGACAACAATCATAGCATCGAAGACCATCAGGACGGTGTGTTTTTCATCCATACCAATTACAAATCCCCCAACTACCGCTTGGTCAAGATGACATTGGATGCTTCCAACAAAGACCAATGGGTAGACTTGATTCCGGAAACGGAGAATGTTTTGAGCATCTCCTCTGGCGGGGGTAAGATTTTCGCCTCCTACCTGAAGGACGCTATAACCGAGGTGAAGCAGTTTGACTATGCGGGTACTTTGGAAAGGACTGTAGAACTTCCGGGCGTAGGAACCGCAGGCGGATTCAATGCGAAAAAAGAAGAAACGGCGCTTTATTACACCTTCACCTCCTACATCACACCGGGCTCAATTTACAAATATGATATTGCCACAGGAAAGAGTGAGTTGTACAATAGTCCCAAAGTCCAATTTGACCCGGCGCAGTACGAAAGCAAACAGGTGTTTTACACGTCGAAGGACGGAACCAAAATCCCAATGATCATCACGCATAAGAAAGGCTTGGAGCTCAACGGCAAAAACCCCACGATCCTTTATGGCTACGGGGGATTCAGCGTCAGCTTGACACCTTCCTTCAGCATTGCCAATACCGTTTGGTTGGAAAATGGTGGTGTATACGCCGTTCCAAACTTGCGTGGAGGTGGTGAATACGGTGAAAACTGGCATTTGGCCGGAACAAAAATGAACAAGCAAAACGTGTTTGACGACTTTATCGCGGCGGGTGAATACCTCATCAAAGAAGGCTATACTTCGTCCGATTTCTTGGCCCTAAGAGGTGGTAGCAATGGCGGTCTTTTGGTAGGTGCGGTGATGTCACAAAGACCTGATTTGGCAAAAGTCGCGTTCCCTGCTGTCGGCGTGTTGGACATGTTGCGCTACCACCAATTCACCGCAGGCGCAGGTTGGGCTTATGACTACGGTACGGCCGACGAAAGCGAAGAAATGTACCGCTACCTCAAGGCTTATTCGCCTTTGCACAGCCTGAAAGCAGGAACTTCCTATCCCGCTACTTTGGTCACAACTGCTGACCACGACGACCGGGTGGTGCCTGCGCATTCGTTCAAGTTTGCAGCAACACTGCAGGAAATGCACCAAGGCGAAAATCCCGTGTTGATCCGCATAGAAACCAATGCGGGACACGGTGCGGGCAAACCTACCTCGAAACAAATAGAGGAGATAGCCGACACTTTCTCCTTTGGCTGGTACAATATGGGAATTGGTTTTCCCAACAATTAAAAAACAAGGGTCCCGGGGAATTTCCTCGGGACTTTTTTCTTTCCCGAAAAATGAAAACACTCCTGACAATCCTCGCTTTTTGGGCACTTTTCGTCCCCACCCATGCGCAAACCGAAGCGGAAGAGAAAACAGCCATCACCGCCACCATCCAAGCCTACTTCGATGGGATGATGGATCGTGATGTGGAAAAACTCCAACAAGCGTTCTTTAGCGAAGCAAGGCTTATCGGCTATCGGGGCGAGACCTTGACTGTGACTGAGTTCAAGGACTGGGCTGCCAATACCGCCAAAGGAGAAAAAAGAGACCGAAGCCAGTTCAAAAACCAAATCCACTCCATCGAGATCAAAGGATATACAGCATTAGTCAAGACCGAACTGTGGTGGCCGGGCATCTACTATTTTGATTACCTGACTTTGATGAAAATCGAGGGACAGTGGAAAATCGTCCACAAGACCTGGTATGAGGAGAAAAGATAAAGGCCCACGCGGGGCCTTTGTGTTATCGGATTGGCGGGAGCCTATTTTTTCATGATTTTGATCTGCTCGACTTGGGTACCCCAACTGATTTCGAGAAGGATAAGGCCGTTTGGCATTTTTGCAAACAGACTGGGGAAGGATTCATTGAGTTGATCGATGCTCTGCAATTCGGCTTTTTGCATCACCGAACTCACATGTATCAATCTGATCTGGATGGGACCATCGGTGTAGGCTGAGGCCTCCACCAAGCTCAACTTTGGTGATTCTCCTGCGACGGGATTGGGGTGAACCCGCCAAATGCCCCGGGTGGAATTCACCCCTTGGACGCGCAGCTTGAGCACCTTTGACAAGGAATACTTGCCATCAAAATCCACCTGTCTCAAGCGGTAATACACATCCCCACCTGCAAGCGGCAGCGAATTGTCCTCAAAAACATAGGCACTTGACGCATCCGTCCAACCCATGCCCGGTACCTGCCCGATGACTTTGAAATGCTGAATACCCGCCAAAGAGCGCTCCACCTCAAAGTATTCGTTATTTTCCTCTTTTGCGGTCGTCCACTTCAGCAAAGTACTTGCCCGATTCGGAGATTGGACTACTTCGAAGTGGGTGTAGTCGACGGGGAGGATGCGGCATTGTGGAATGAATAGGCCACCCCCAACCTGAAAGGTATTCCCTTCTCTAGTTCCACAATGATAAACTTTTGCGTTGTCAGAAACGGTAATTGAGGTACTTCCTGCAGCATTAATATTCCCACCTACATCAATCTCACTATTCCCATTAAATGAAATGTTGGAATTCCCAGCAATTGTAACATCGCCATCAACAATGATATCAGCATTTCCATACGAGTTCAATTGATGGTTTGGCCCTCCTTGAATATCAACTGCTGCAGTTCGGTAAAATCCATATACATCAATCCTCGAGCCGTTACCGTTGTAATTTGAAGGACCCTCATTTATTACATTAGCACCAGCTTCAACCGTCAAAATGCCTCGGTTTCGCAAATCTAATTGACTAATTCGAAGGTATGAAGAGCTGTCCCCTTTAACTGTTAACCGGGTAGCAGCACTCGGTCCTCCAGACGCAGATTCAAATCCCAAACTTCCATTGATGTTCAACTCACTGTTTTCAATTAAGTTGAAATTTATAGTTTGATTAGCTAGAATACTAATGTCCCCTGGAATTGTGAATACGGCACCATTTTGGACCCTAATTTCATTGAGAGGACCTCTGAGGCTCATCGTTCCATTGTATGTAACGTTACCGGTGATAACTACGAGTCTTTGGCAAGTTCCAGTTCCGCCTGATAAATTAGGTATTACACTTGTTCCAACATCGGAACATCCGGCGGGAATATTTATATTGTTTAATTTTTCCCAACAATCAGCGTCCGTCCAAGTTCCGTTGCAGTTTGGCCTCGTCAAATCAAACGTATACGTTTGGGCATTTCCCTTCACCCCGACTCCAAAAATCAGTAGCAAAAAACACGATATCTTAAAAACTTCTCTCATTTTGAAAAAGTGCTTACAAGGGCTATACTGTATTTCAAAAGTACAATATTGTAATTGAAATACAAAAAAACTGTTTCAAAATAAAAAGCCCCCAAAATGGGGGCTGATGAAAGAAGCCTATAGGTAAATTTCGAGCTTTTATGCTGCTAATTCGTTTTCAATACTTTGATATGCTCCACTTTTTGTCCCCATTGAATTTCGATTACAAATACGCCCTTGGGCATCGCGACGAGTAAGTCTTGTAAGGCAAGGTTCATTTCCTCTTCGGAATTGACCGTTTCTGCCTTGGAAAGGGAAGTTGGGTGCAACAATCTAAATCTGATCTCTTCATTGTCATATTGGGATGCATCCAACAGGCTAACCCGGAGGCGTTCGCCTGTCGTCGGATTTGGATAGGCTCTCCAAACTCCAGTGGTTGATTTTATTCCTGCTGTCTTTACAGAGATAACCTTGCTGTAGGCGAAAGTCCCGTCAAAGTCCACTTGCTTCAATCGGTAATAAACTATTCCTGAGCTGAGCGGAAGGGTTTTATCCTCAAACTCATACCTAGACTCCGTGTCTGACCAGCCTTTTCCAGCCACCTCCCCAATGGTCTCAAAATTCTCGACATCGGCTACAGACCTTTGGATTTCGAATCCTTGGTTTTCCCACTCTTTTGATGTGGCCCAAGCGAGTTTCGAAGTATTCGATTTTGTATCGTAGTTCACATCAAAGAATAAATATTCCACCGGAAGTATCCGCGCATTTAGATACACTACGTAAACGATGCCACGGGCACCATTCCCGCCCCTCGCATCGTCGGCTCCACCACCTCCGCCAGAACCTGGACTATTTCCATTCCTGCCAACTCTCTCCGACAATGGATCGTCACCTTCCTCTCCTTCACCTCCAGTACCACCGCTACCGCTGCTACCGCCGTTACCGCCGCTATCTTCTCCACCGCCTCCGCCGCCTGCGCTAAAGAATCGATCGAGGTCAATATCAAAATCAGAGAATCTCAGGCCTATTCCCCCATTTCCTCCTTCATCACTATCCGAATCCTGTCCATTGCCACCAACTCCGCCGCCTCCGCCGCCAGATTCATCTTCATCGGAATCTCCACCATTGCCACCGGCGTTCACGCCATTGCCGCCGCCTTCATCATCCGCACCTCCGCCACCGCTTCCACCTCTCAAGAATACAGAGGTAAGGCCACTGGAACCACTTAAAATAGAGGAGTTTCTTCCATCTCGGCCTTCACCCTCATCTTGGGATCCACCTCCGCCACCACCTCCGGCAACTACTTGGTAAAAGCCTCCCAAATCAAAACTCGAATCTTCACCATCTTCTCCCTGGTCATCTTCATCGTCAGATCCATTTCCGCCCCGACCGACATTGATGCTAAAGGTGGTACCCGCAGGAAGGCCTTGCGGATCCTTCAGTTCAATATTTACATTGGCGTGGACAATGCCGCCACCTCCGCCACCTCCGCCATTTCCGAAACCACCTCCGCCGCCGCCTGCGACAGCCAAAACATCAAATTCCAGCAAGCCTTCAGGTGCTTCCCAATCACAATCTGCGTTGAACTGGATGATATTCACACCAGAAACAGCACCGTCGTCCAAAATCGTAAAACAGGGACATGCGGAGATGATGATTTGGCCATCGCCTCCGCGGCCTCCCGTTCTTGTACCACTACCACCTGTACGTTCAGCTCCTCCACCACCGCCGCCTGGTGAGGACCCCGGGAAACCGTTGTCATTTCCATTTCTCCCATTTCCGCCGTTACCGCCTCCTGAAGGGGCAGTTGCTCCGTTCACTCCTGATGCGGAATTTCCAGGGTCCGAGTTCCCGGCCGATGAACCGCCACCGCCGCCACGATCCGAAGGGGCGTCCGCTCCATCGCCACCACTTAATTTGAACTCTCCAAATCCTTCAGATGCCTGTCCGCCATCAGCACCATTGGTATCATTATTGCCAGCAGAATCTCCTCCCTTTGCCATCAAAGTGTTACTCGAGCCAAACCAAGTATCCCCACCTGGAGAAGGATTACTGGAACCCACACCGACATTATAGGGAAAAGATTGACCTGGCGTGACCGAGAAAATACTTCGGGAATAGGCCCCGCCACCACCGCCACCGCCTCTACCAACGCCGCCGCCTGTAGCCGTACGGCTGCCGCCCCTTCCTCCTGCGCCCCATACTTCTACAGTTATGGTAGTTACTCCCGCCGGAACCACATAGGTTCCCGTTCCTGATGGGATTGTTGTGATAGGCACACACTGAGATCGAACTTGTTCGGTGATTGTAAACCCAAGTAATATTGAGAACAATACTCTATAAAATATATTAACTTTATTCATATCCAATTTTTCAGCTTACAAATATATAAATTTGTTTTTTATCACAAATAATTTCATTCATTTTTCATGATAAGTCGAAAAATCCACTTACTAAACTTAATTTAGTTTGCACTATTTTCAATATAACAGGTAGGCCTGCAGTTCTCGCAATCAGATCTAAGCCCATCGAATAGCCGGCCAATATGACTCAAAAAGAAAAGCCCCCATGAGGGGGCCAAAAAACCATGAATTGAAAAAGTGATTGAAGAGAATGTCTTATAGGGCTTTGAGCATTTTGAGGTGCTCGATTTTGTCGGCCCATTTGATTTCGATGACGAATACACCTTTGGGGATTCTTGAAATCTGCTGTTGCAGGAAGGCATTGAGTTCTTCGACAGAACCGAGTTCCTGTGATGCGACCATCATATTGGCATGTACGATTCTGGCTTGGATATTTTCGCCCGAGAATGCGCTGTAATCGAGCAATTTGATGTTGATCTGATTGTCCCGGACCGGGTTTGGATAGGCCTGCCAGGCGCTTTTTGTCTCGTTGACCACCTGTGTCTGTATAGAGATGACTTTGCTTATGGAAGACTTGCCATCAAAATCCACCTGTCTGATTCTGTAATAGGCGATGGCTTTGCCGTTTGGCAGGGTATTGTCTACATGGGCATAGTTGGAGAGGTCATCGGACCAGCCTTTGCCGGCTACTTCTCCGATTTTTTTGAAATCAGCAATGCCACCGATAGACCTTTCGATTTCAAAATGGCTGTTGTTCCATTCCTTGGCTGTTGACCAAGTAAGATTGACTGCATTGGTTTGGCCGTCGAACTTGGCGTCAAATCCAGCGAAGTCGACAGGGAGGATGCGGCAGCTAGAATTAAACTGTCCATCGATCAATTCCACGGCGCCACTTTTTGAATCGCTCGGATCTGGATAGCTACCGCAAACAAAGATTTGAGCGGTATTGGTTGCGGTTACAACAGAGCCCCCTTCAACTCTGACATCACCCCCGATATCCACCAAACTGTTACCGCCGAAGGTAATCTCTGAATTTCCACGTACATCTAGATCGTTGTCGATTACGACCTCAGCATTCCCAAAAGTATTCAGCTGATTTCCGGCACCACCCCTGATTAGTACCCCACCGGTCCTGAAAAATCCATTTACGTTGATTGAAGAATTGTTTCCTGTATAGTCCGTTAGGCCCTCTACGATTAACCCACCGCCATCCGCAATATTGATGGTTGATCTTTGGCCAAACTCGAATGATTTTACAAGCAAAGAACTTTGCGCATCTGCATCTCCAGTTAGGTTAAGCGTCGCATCGTTTTTCACATCCAATTTTCCACCAGTGATTGTGCCAAAAGCATCGGTTACGCCAGTTACCTCGAAGCTACCTCCATTCCGGATGTCAACGTTCATGATTGTTTTGGCACTTGATCTTCCAGAAGGGAGAAGCAAATTTCCTTGTACTTTCAATTCGCCACCATTGACCACAATGTTTGCGGTAACTTCTGCGGTTTGGGTCAGGTTGCCGGAAATATTCAAAACGCCATTTGGACCTACCTCGAGTGTATGGAACGCTCTCAGAGTCAAGGTGGAAATGTTTACTGTGTGATTGATTACAATTCTCACTCTACAAGAGGTGGTTCCATTGGTTGTGGGTGGGACAAGGGAACTGTTGCAATTGCCTGTCCTTGTCCAGCATGTAGATGAACTCCAATAGTTGGATAGCGTCGATGCGCATGTTCCGTTGGTTGTGTAGGTCACTTGCGACCATGCCTTTTGGGAAAAAGACACAAAGGAGATCAGAAGAAGGAGGTTAAAAAGAGCTTTCATTTCGAGATAGATATTTAATTGTATTTCAAATATACAATTATGTTTTTCAAATCTCAAAATTTCTCAGGCATTATTTTACTTTTACATCATATATTTTGCATTTCAAATATTATTTAACGCTTTTAAATGTTTTATAGAGATAATTTACTTCAATAAAATGTATAAAAAAGGCTCTCAATATGAGAGCCTTTTGGAAAGTGGTGTTCGTTTAGCAGATCCCTCTACTTTAATTTCCCTTCTGTATCTTCAAAATCTCCTTTGATTGTCACACCTGAGCCCTTATTAACCCGCCCAAAAATCGTGATCTTGTCGTTTTGACCTACAAATTCGAGCGTGGCGCCGGAGTTTAGATTGAGATCACCATAGATGACAACCTCTCCAGAGATCTTTAGTGTTGCATTGGTATTGATGCTCAGGGTATTGTTGCGGTTGTATTGGCCAAACACGAATGCACCGTTAATTTGAAACAGACCTCCAGAATTAATGTTGAGGCTATTTTCGATTGTAAGGGAACCACAATAGGTCAATTTTCCACCCACATTGACATTCTTCAGTGCGGCCGCCCCGGCATAACCAAGCTCTTCATTTGAATTCACGTTTAGGTTTGCATTTCCAGTATAAGCCGACAATCCTATACAGTCAATTCCCGGATCGATTACCTGTTCATCCTTTACCGCTAGGCTAAGAATCTGAAGGCCTTTGCGTCCTGAGGCCACAAAAATAAAACCCTTATAGGCTTTGATGAAATTTGAAGAGCCCGAAATCCCAAGGATTCCAAGTTCCTCAATGATGTCAGACCCTGATACTTCCGATACAGATACTCCTGCGCCACCGTTGGCCATGAATATCCTACCGTTGTCGAATGAAACCGCATTGGTCACAATGTCCTCCTCCTGAACTCCGTTCGGATTAAGTGGGATGGATAGCCTTTGCAACATTTCTCCCGTCTCAACGCCGTAAACTCCTACTCCCTTGGAACCCTCAGAAGCGAAGATCATTCCCATTGCCATATCCAAGGTCCGTTTTGACTCGGCTGCGTCTATACCTGTTTTTATCGAACGCAATTCCTTTAAACTCTGCGCATCCAAGACTTTGATACCCTCAGTGCCGCTAAGTGCCGCGATGACCTTGTCCCCAAACTTCAGGGACCGAAGGTCGCCCAGCGGGAATTTATCCGTCATTTGGCCCTTTTGGTCAAAAATTCCGATCAGCCCGTTGCTGCCGGAAGCAACTGCCACCTTTCCATCCTTCACGTCCACATCCACGGCTGCAAAACCCTCGATGTCATACTTCAAAAAATCCGAGGTGAACGCACCATTGCTGACGTTTACCTTTACCAGTTGGGCAGCAGTGGTCACACCTGGTTCCTGATCGATGTCAAATGCCCCTGCGGCATACAAGACACCATCACGATATACCAGTGCGTTGATGTCAGCATGTTTGAATACCGCTTGGCTGGTTATTTTCGGTTGCAGCGGATCGGAAATATCAAAAATTTCAATCGCTCCAAGGAACCTTGGACCTGCGACGTTGTAGCTTACAAAAGCATAATTATCGGAAATGTCGACATGGGTCGCCATCAACTCGATTCCCTCATAACTTGGCGGGCTTACCTGAGAAACAACCATCATGGGTATCTTTCCGGCAGGCAGCTCATCTTCGGAGATACGGCCGTTGATAAATGCTGAGGGAATGATTCCAACGACCCCGGTCCCCTCGAGACTGAGCCGCTTGCTCAATACTTCGGCTTCCTTATTGATCAAAACTGTGGGGTCCTGGACAGGCTCATTTCCATCGGGATTACAGGCAAAAAGGAGCAGGGCAACTCCCATCAATGGTAATATTTTACGCATAACAATTATTGGGTGATCAAGTACAAAATTCAGATTACAAAATTTAATATAAAATATTTAGCATAAATTAAAATATTATTCTGTAAAAATGCAAAAAATATCTCCTGATTTGAATGGTTTTTTTAGATATCCCATGTACAACAAGTCTTCCGAATCAAGATTTTCTTGAAAAAGTCAGCTTACCCCTTTGCTAATCCTGCGCGATTACCTTGTGGTACTCC
>NZ_AMZY02000031.1 GCF_000330725.2 Mariniradius saccharolyticus AK6
CCGTTTCCGGAATGGTCGATGAGCGATTGTCCACCCCCTTCTTCCATTTTCCAATGTGCCTTTAGTCCTAACAATAATAGTTGAGAGGATTCGTTTGAGCCAATAATTGGGATTTCAACCGTTGAATTTGTTCCGTATTCTAGACGGATATGGGCCGCCGGTACTTTCTTGGTTCCGACATAGCTGAAACCAATCTGAAACGTCGAATCTGGTAAAATTGTGAAACCTTGTGAAACGGGTGAATTAAAAATAAACTCTCCCGAGTCCGCTCCTCCAAAGGACACTGATTTTATAATCACCGCCTGATTCCCACCGGATGCATTTACAGCAATAAATCCGTTGCCTTCCTTGTCAAGTTTTACGGAATCTGGAACCTGGAGGCTACTTGGTACTAAAACTATGCCGACGGGTTGGTCAAGACCCAACACTTCCATTTTTTTCTGGTTTCCGCCACCTCTCGTGGGCGACCCGGCGATTACATAAAGTCCGCCTCCTGAAATAATCCCTTGGGTTCCATGTCTACCAAAATTGAGACTCGGGCCATTTGTCCAAGTAGAGTCCTTAGGGTCAAAAATCTCTGTCACATTTAAAGCAAGGTCGTTTCCTGGGCCTGGAATTTCACCCCCAACAACATACAACTTCTCATCGAAGGCAGATACTACAGCGGCGGCCCTTGGAGTCGGCAAATCCATGGAACTCGGCAGCGTCGACCAAGTTCCGGTTTCGAAGTCCCAAACATCTACTTCTTTGATTACTGGACCAAAGGTGCCACCCTCTCCTCCCGATAACCTTCCGGAAGCAACAAAAATCTTATCCCCTATGACTGAGGCATGAAAATGGTCACGGGCACGGGGCGCATCTGCCAAGGTTCGCCAAGATCCTGTTAAGGGATCAAACTCGTCAAAATAGGCCACATACTGGCCGTTGTGACCAAGTTTGTTTCCTCCGATCAAGTAAAACTTATCCTTGTAAACAACCAAACCTGCAGAGCCTCTACGTCTTTCTACTGGAATTTCAGGTCCCCGCGTGTATTGTTCAGTAATTGGGTCAAAAACCCAAATATGGCTTGCAGGAGTTTCGTTGGGGAAACTATTATTTTCAAATGCACCAATTATCCAAATGTACCCCCTATACTCAACCGCCTGAAAATGGTTGAACGCGAGTGGGCCTACATTCACCAGTGTTTTCCAGGAATTATTCTCAAAATCATAAACATCAATATTCCTTGCTTTTTCACGTCCACCCATCAAGTAGAATTTCTTCCCTGCCTGTACAAATGAGTTCTCATGTCTTCCGGTATAGCTAGTGTCTTCGTCAACTAGCTTCCAACTATCATATCGATTTACCGTCCACTTAAAAGAAATGAACTCCTGATTTGAAATTGGCTGGTTGGAGTCCCGTACCCACAAAGTCACATTGTAGGGGCTTCCTGCGGCTGCATTTTCCGCAAGTGTGCCGAATAACCTACCGTTTACGGGCTCGATTTCGACGCCTGGGGGTAGGTTTTCTGCATCATACTGCAAGGCGCCGAATCCGCCCTCTGCTTTGAAAAAGAGTGTGCCATCCAGAATTTCCCTTTCCACTGAAACTTGATCCCCGACAGACTCCAGAATTACGAGCGCCGGTGATGCTTGATTCCCAATTAATTCTATGCCGTGTATCAAGGCATTTCCTGCAATACTTTGAAATGTGAGAACAAGCTCGTTGGAAGGTATTTCTATATCAAATTCCTTAACCCCTGCTACCCCCTTTCCAAATTCCGTGTGTATATTAAGTGCCCCAACGACTTCCGTACTATTGGCCAACACCCTAAACACCCTATCTCCTGAATTTTCATTAGCAGCGGAGTCAATTCCCAAGAAAAGCCTTACTTTATAATTTCCTGGATTTATAGGAATCGTGTACGTTAAGTCTATACCGTTTGCCGACTCAAAGTAGTCTTCGAATATTTCTTTGAAAGTACCCTCGTCGATGTAGTCAGGGATACTCGAGTGCCGGCTAATCCATGAAAAATTACTCGCCCTTACGACTCCTGAATCTACGACGTAACCAACTCCATTCGTCGGGCCATTCTGATGGTTTGCCTGCCAGTTTGGCGCTTGATTTATCCCAGCGATTGCATTTCCACCCGCGTTGATCCGATAAAGTATACTTTCGGGTGCGAGTACGTTTACAACGATTTGCTGTTCAACCCAATAGCCTTTTGAATCATTGGCTCGAACCGTAATCGTGTCATTGCCAGTGGTACTTGGGAATTCTATCCGAAGTACGCGATCGTCAATATTTACTTCAATCCCTAAGCCGCCATGGGTGAATGCAGTATAGGATAGGTTTGATTCACCATCATTATCGTCAAAATAGGAAGAAAGTATTATTTCTTTCGGAATTGACCCCGCCTGCCGTTGAATAG
The DNA here is from genome assembly GCF_000330725.2 of Mariniradius saccharolyticus AK6. Taxonomy (GTDB): domain Bacteria; phylum Bacteroidota; class Bacteroidia; order Cytophagales; family Cyclobacteriaceae; genus Mariniradius; species Mariniradius saccharolyticus. Next base: position 2,411 of record NZ_AMZY02000031.1, read on the forward strand.
ACGGCAATTTCTTTAAAATGTAAGGTTTTTCGCCGAAAACTTTGAAGTTGTCATAGGTCGCCAAAAATTCAGTACCTCCTATTCCGGAACTACCGTAAAAACCGATTGCTAAGGGCTTTTCTGTAGCTTGGACGGCATCTAAAAGGGGGCCTACCAGTGTTTTTTCTCCGAGGTGAATTGTGTCACGTTCACCAATTCGGACTTTTGGAAATATTTTTCCGGTCGAAGGATCAATGAAGATCATAAAATTGACGTTTTCATTGGGCTGGGGGCGTTCCGTTTCAGATATCGAAACGACAAGAGGCTCTGAGTCAGGAATGTCATCGATTTCCATCGATGCGATCACGGCAGAGTTAGTGAAAACAAGCTTGACAAAGTTACTTTGGCTGCCGTCCCCAATCTGTATGCCCAATTCGCCTTCGTGGGTTGTTGTATAGAACATTTGCGGTCCAGACATACCCAGCAAATTACTTGTGACCCAAAATGTTCCTGATAATGAATCGATATTCACGCCAAATTGAAAACCTTTCCGAAGACTATTGGCCTCACCATTAGCAGTGCCTTCTGTCATAGCTAACTGAACCGCACCTGCAGCACCTCCAAAAATGTCATCTGGCATTGGACCCAAACCAACAGAGTCTAACCAAGCCAGCCAGTTCGGTTTACCGGAGCCATTATTCATCAGGCCAGTAAGACCAAGGCCGCGGTATCCGAATGGTCGACCGATGGGATCAGATTTATCAGAAAATAACTCGTTGTCAATAGGCAAATCACTTGGCGAACCCAGCTGAAAGGGATCTATTGCGTCGATGATTCCGTCGTCATCATCGTCCAAATCATTTAAATCAGATTCAAAGTCTCCATCAAAATCCTCAGGCCGGGAACCTCCTGAGCAGTAATCGGTTCCATTGTCGAGTTCATCTTGATTGCTGAAGCCATCGCCGTCATAATCTCCGTCCGGATCAAAATAAAGATCACCAGGTGTTGGGCAAAAACTGACGTCTGCTGGTGTAAGTATACGAATCATGTTATTAAAGGACGCCACCCAAATTGTTCCGGGGAAGGCCTCTTCGTCTGACATTGCATAAATACCCAAAGCATTGCTACTACCCACATTGAATTTGTCCTCTTCCAGAAAATCCAATGTGCCCTCCGGAGTAAGGTGCACGAGATGCAGATAATTCGCCCTACCGATTATTAATGATCCCTTTAGAGTACCCTGAAATGCATTAGAACGATATTCCGCTATAGCATTACTATTTCGTTTCAAAATTGCGACAACTTCAGGCTGTGGGCCATTGGGATTAAAGAGATCAGGGGCAATGTAATCAGCCTCCAATGGATTGGCCAACGATATAGGTACAGGTGGCCAATTGGCAGGAAGAGATCTTGCTGCATAGTCGTCGAATCCGGGCTGCCCAGGCGCAATCGGTTCTAGAATCTGAGTGCGAAAAAACTGATTGGGCGTATATAATGGATTAATGTTTTGCCAGCTATAATCGTCTCCTAGACTCCTTGTGAAAAGCCCAGCGCCTCCCGGTGAAAAAGGATAGACAGCATTTTCTGGCATGCGTATTCCGGGATTTGCTCTAATTGGCGTTGGATGTCCCCCATAAAATGATCCGAAACTGTAATTCCTTACATCAGTTGTAATTTTCAACAACTGATCTTGATTGGTTACATACTGTGGATATCCATCAGTGAATGTAGCGGTAGCCTCGGTTGCACCTGGTTCTCCGATCGCGTAATCATTACTAACACTGTCTGGATTTCCTTCTCCAATTGGGAGGCCGCCCCAGGTTGGATTAGGTCCATTGTCAGTTACATACACGCTTCCTGATTCGGTTACAACGATGTCGAACGCATTGCGATAGCCACCTGAAAATATCTGAACAGGTCCTCCTTCTACCAGCATTCCCATATTCAACCCATCATTTCCTCCAAATGGATCTCCAACGTCGACACCATCATAGTTTGAGTCTTTCGGATCATAGATTCCATTTTTGTTTGGCCGGGATGGATCATCCAACGTTGGTAAATCATAGATGAATTCCCTACCAGATTCACTATCTACATTAATTGGCATTTCTTCTAATGCCTGCAGGTCAATACTCAAAACTGCTGCTGAAAGAGCATACTCCGTGATCCATGCAAAATTTCGACTTGGCGCTCCAGCATTCGTGAATCCCCCGCTCGTTACCAAAAGATAGGGTTTGCCTTGAATCTCGACATGTTCCATTCCATTCGTGGAATGATTTTCTTCTGACCGCGGTAAGCCACGCACGATATCAACAGTTTCCCAACCATTTTGGGTTTTTGTGAGGCGTGTGATCACGCCTGAGTTAGTGTCCAAGGCCCTGTCTCCTCCGGCACTATTTGGCCCCCCCCATTTGGGGTCTGAAGAACTCACATAAATGATCGGTGAATTCTGAGTTCCCACGACAACAATGCCGGTAACCTGACGGTTAGATCTTCCATCCCATGCTGGAGTACCAATGTCATCGTGATTAGGGATGCTTTGTACGTCCAAGATAACCTCCGCCCCAATCACCCGATATGAATTTGTTGTGGTTTTCTCTATGCTATAAATCTTTATTTGCCCATTAAGATCTGAAACATACAAACGCCCGTCAGGTCCAAATTGCAGCGAGGTACCTTTTTCAGGTGCAATGAAACCGTTAAAACTAAGATTGCTTAGGTTGAAGGGCACTTGCTGTGAAATCAACGGTATTGAAATAAAAATAAACAGCAAGAAGGGTAGGAGTCTTTTAATAGTAGTACACATTTTCGAAGAATTATACTAAATAATAAAAATTTAAAATTTTACGACGTTTAACTGAATCGTGAGTAAATTTAAGACGAACGGATTATCAAATATAAAAAAACGCTTTATAAATTGAATAAAATGATTTACAAATTTTTTTCATTAAAAACTTAATTTTTTCGTATTTATTTCACTGGTAGCGCTTTGATTCGATGAATATTTAATCCACATAGGCCCTTTCAAAGACAGGAATTTTTGTTATCCTCTTCAATTGAAAAATGGCATTCGTCGTTCACAGGAAGAAAGAATCTTATCGGGAAAGGATCAAGGTTTAAACCAAAAGTAATTTAAGAGAGTGTAGCGAATGTGATAATAGAATTTCTTGAGAAAAGAATATTTAAAATACGTTCCATCGACAGTGGTGCGATGTTAAGGGCTGAAAAAAAATTTGGATTACGGTTGATCAAATCAATTCGACAGCCAATAATTTAAAACTGTTTGTTTTTCCTAAAAATCCTCATAATTTTACGATCTTTAGGAAAAACTTTACATAGGCTCATTTTCTACCCAATGTCCCGAACTAATTTCCAAAAAATCGAGAAGTTTTTTTCCCAACGTTAGATGATCGTGTTTTTCATTTAAATATTTCACACAATTTTTAGATAGGTTGGAGTAGACCATGTGATCTAGACCGTCCAGAAGTTTGAGTAAGGATGGGGGGTCTGAATAGATATAGCCAAGCATATAACTTGAAATTATTCCGTCAGGGTTCACATTTGAATTACTCAAAATCGGAGTTCCGGTACACATGGCTTCCAAAAAAGTATTGCTGAATCCCTCATAGCGTGATGTATTTAACAGGAATTTCGCACCTTTGAAAAAATCCATAATCCCATCCCGTGGGATGGTACCAACGAACTTTACGTTTGGTAATGTTTCCAATTTTGGCAAATAGTTTGCTGTTTCTTGGTCTAAAGGATACATCGGCGCCCCTGCAACTAAGAATTCTTCATGCTGCAGCAGCTTGGCGATTTCGAAAAGCAGCTTAAGATTCTTCTGATACCTGAAGTTCGCCACCCAGGCGATATAGCCTTTTGGGGATTTTTTAGGAGTCAAAAACGCTTTATCCAAAACCGTTGGATTGATAAGCTGAATAACCTTTTGCCCGGGATATTTCATCTTCAATCTTTGTGATTGGTAGGTGTTTTGGGTCATGATATAATTACAATACCGAAATCCCAAGGAAATAAAAATTTGTTCAAATGTGCTATGGGTTAGTTTGATGCGCTCATCCAACATGTTGTCATTCGCTATGCGAATTACCTGTTTCGATCCAGCGATCTTACATAATACCGCATGAAAAGGTGCGGTCCAAGCTGGTATTGATTCAATCACAAAATCCGGCTTTATCTCCCGCAAAGCTTTTAAGAGTTTTGGGAAACGATAATACAGGTAGCGCAGCACCGGGACTCCCTTCTTGGAATCGTAGATTTTGTAGGGTTTTATCCAATCGAATTCCGGACGTATTTTTCTATTGTCTTCTTCATTTCTGAACAAGACTATTGTATGCCCCAATTCATGCAAGGCTTGCATCCAAACCTGTGTTGCGACGACGGCACCTCCCATTGGTTTTCCGCCTTCCACAATCAGTTCAATATTCTGCCCTTGCATAAAAAAGAATGTTGCCATAAACTCCGAATTGAAAATGGTGAGAAAGTTAGGTGATTTGATTGTTAATTGTTGGGATTTGAGCGTACTCGTTCCTGGTTTTATATGCCCTCTTGGACAAAAAAAGGTATAGCGTTCCGTTTTGTCCCTGCATTTTTCTTCCTTGTCATTTGACTTTTCTCAAGATCCATCTTACTGTAAAACAGTAAAATTCGTCAAACATTCACTTTTCTCCAATACTCTCCTCGTAAATACGCTTGATCCTATTTGCGACAATTTGCGAATCAAATCCCATTTCATCGATGCGCTGCCTTCCTTTAATTCTCCCGGACGCTGTTGAGAACGCGATGGCTTTTTCCAATTGTGCAGAAAACCCAACCGAATCATAGGGTCCTATAAAGCAACCTTCGATTCCCGCCGTCGTGATGCTAACGTCGCCGACAGGGGTCGAAACGATGGGACAATTGCAGCAAAAGGCCTCCTTGACCACATTGGGAGAACCTTCATGGAAGGATGTCAACACCAAGGCTGTGGCAGCACTGTAGTAGTATTTCAGATTTTCGCTTTTCTCCTGAAAGACTGCATGCAATTGAACGCGGTATCCCCTTTCTTGGAGCAATTTTACTGCCTCTTCTGCCAAAGGGAAATTCTTTTCCGGTCTTGCAGGGTTCGAGATAAAGACAAAATGATGTACGTCCGGATCCCAATCGAGAAACTGAAGGGCCTCGCTTTTTGGCACCTCGTAAAACAGGCTAGTATCCACACCATTGGAAAGGATATAGGTGGGGTTTTTCCTTTTGGATAAGATATCCTTCATAATTTGGTTCATGACGATGGCTTTTTCATATACATGATTCGCGAAATAATGATTGATCCATAAAACCAACTTATTTCTCAAGGAAATGCTGCCATCCTCGTTTTTGTGTCCCAAGATATCCGTGCCCATCAAGGTGACGACCAAGGGAATTTTTCCCTTTGCAAGTTGCGCCACCACGCAGCTAAACCCAAAATGGGCATGAATCAAGTGTACAGGATGGGTTTTCAAAAGCGTTCTTAGCTTGAACACATTCTTGAGATAGCCGAGGAAGCCGCTTCCAAAGATGAGGAAGTGTTCAATTTCCACACCCACTTTTTCCAAGCTTTCTGCTTGGAGTCTGATGATGGGATTTAAACCTTGCTTTCGGTTTCCACTGGATACAAATAATATTTTCATTCGGATTATTTTGTTTTGAAAACTAACGGTTTGATGGATAACTATCCAATTAATTGGCTAAATACTGTCGACCGGGCGTCGAAAGTGGACGACAAGTGTTTGGCAGGTCTTTCTAGTCAGAATTCAGTTTTTGGAAAAAATGATTTGGAAAATACCCGCCAAATTTATTGTTTTGGTACGCAATGTCAAACATTGCAGTAGATTTAGGAACGCTTTTATCGTCAAAATCCCCGATCACCCCATTCAAAGTTGGTAAATTCAATGTGGTTTTTTCCTTTATACCAGTGATTTATCGCAGATTATAATACCACTTTCTAGGAAGAATCCGGTTTTTGACTATGGTGCTTTTGATCTTTCGAATTGACACTTTATTCATGCTTGAATTGGTCCCAGATTAAAAAGCGAACATTTATCTATGGAGCCTGCTTTTATGGCCTTCGAGTTTGAAGCAAAAACATCTTTAGTCTTATCTCATCTTAGCAAAATTTAATTTTTCACCATGCGTATTTTGATAGACATCAATCACCCGGCACACGTTCACTATTTTCGGAACTTCTACAAAATCATGACTGCCAAAGGGCATCAGATATTGGTGGTTTCCCGCAACAAGGAAATTGAACACAAGCTATTGGATTACTACCAAATCCCCTTTATCAATCGTGGGAAAGGAAAGGAAGGGAAATTTGGGAAGTTCGTATACTTGGCCTATGCAGATATGAAGCTCCTTGGGATTTCATTGAAATTTCGGCCAGATGTGTATTTGAATTTTCTGCATCCCTATCCCTCACAAGTGGCCAAATTGCTTGGCAAGACTTCACTTGTTTTCAGTGATTCCGAGCATGCCAAATTGCACCACCAATTGACCGTTCCATTTGCTACAAAGGTGTTTACCCCAGCCTGCTACAGGATTGATTTAGGGCAAAAGCAGGTTCGTTTTAACAGCTACATGGAGTTGTGCTATTTACACCCAAACTATTTTACGCCCAATCCTGATATTTTGGACCACCTTGGCGTCAAACCCGACGAGCCCTATGTCATCGTACGATTCGTGTCATGGGCTGCGGCACATGATTTTGGGCATTTGGGCATCAGCATGGAAAACAAGCGCAAGGCCGTCTTCGAAATGGCCAAATTCGCGCGCGTATTCATTTCTTCAGAAAAGGAACTTCCCGAAGACCTGAAACCCTACCAAATAAAAATCCCGCTGCACCGCATCCATGATGCGCTGTATTACAGCACGCTGCTGTTTGGCGAGAGTGGTACGATGACCTCCGAGGCTGCCGTTTTGGGTACCACTGCGGTATTCTTGAATGACAACGGACTCGGTTACACGGATGAGGAAGAAGAAAAGTATGGATTGGTGTACAATTTTACCGAAAGTCCAGAGCATCAGCTGGCATCCATTGAAAAAGCAGTGGAATTGCTCAAGAATCCCAACTTGAAAAAGGAAAACGCCTTGAAGCGCGAAAGATTGTTGAGGGAAAACATGGACACTACGCAGTTTATGATCGAAAAAGTTGAAGAGTTCTTGAAATAAAGGGTAAGATTTTTTTAAGCCGATTAAAAGCTTGTGGTCTAGGGTTCTTAGACATACCCTAAAAGTCACTTACCACTCATTGTTTTTGGCTAGGCGGTAGAGAAGGCTTTTAAAACTATATATTAAGTAAATAGGGAATGAATTTGTTTTTCTACTAGTGAAGTGGGGTTTTCCATCCAAAAATTTTGTTTTTCAAGATAATTTGGAATAATTATTGACACGCATAGGAAATATCATTTTGCGTATAAAGGCATGAATAAAGGGAAGATTAAGGTTTTGTTTTTTATCGGCACACTAAGTTCAGGAGGAAAGGAGCGAAGACTGTTGGAGTTAATGACCTATTTGAACAAATCAGATAAGTACGCACTGTTCTTGGTCACCAAACAAGCAGAGGTTTTGTTTGATAATTTTTACAGCCTTCAAGTGGAGTGGCTTCCCTTATCAACTTCAAGGTTGACCATAGGCTCTTTTTCTGAGTTTTATCAAATCGTAAAGAAAATCTCTCCCGACATCATTCATACTTGGGGAACCAAACAAACATTGATTGCTGTACCACCAAAATTGTTCTCTAAAAAAATCAAGCTGGTAAATAGCCAAATAACCTCGGCCCCTCCAAATTTGTCCCTTACTGAAAAACTGCTTTCTCAAATAAATTTTTTGTTTTCTGATAGCATTCTTTCCAATTCTTTTGCTGGCATTGAAGCCTATAACCCTCCTAAGACCAAGGCAGAGGTGATCTATAATGGGCTCAATGCCCAACGTTTCAAGTTTCTGCCTGAGAGGCAAGAAATGAGGAAGAAATTCGGAATTGAGACACGTTTTGCAGTTATTATGGTCGCATCATATTCCCAGAACAAAGATTACGAACGCTTTTTCAAAGTGGGATGGGAATTATTGAAGTTGCGACAAGACACTACCTTCTTGGGAATAGGGTACTATGATGACTCAGAACCGTATTTCAGGAACGCACTGGAAATAGCAGCCAAATCTCCGAATTTAAAGCCACTACCGGGCACCTTCGAAGTCGAAGCTTTGGTAAATGCCTGTGATATTGGTGTTTTGTTTTCAAATAACAAAGTGCATGGTGAAGGTATCTCCAATGCAGTGATTGAATACATGGCATTGGGTAAGCCGGTAATTGCCAATGACGCAGGTGGTACACGGGAAGTAGTCCATGACCAATGGAATGGTTTCTTAATCAAAGAGGAATCACCGGAAGAAGTCGCATTGATGATTCATAACTTGTTGGAAAACCCCACACTCATGGAGGAAATGGGAAGAAGATCAGAGGAAAGGATTGCAAAGGATTTTTCACTGGACAAAATGGGTGCTGAATTCGAAAAAGTGTACCAGAAATTGTTGAATTAGATGAAATCCCTATATTTGAAGGTAAATGTTTTCACCCAAGCATTTTTCACAATTTACAAATCCCGGGTTTTTCAAAGAAATCAAATGATCTCCTTGATTTTGCTTGTCGCAATCAATTAGTAGATACTATATTTGTCGGCATTACCAACTTAACCCAAAAAAGACTGTAACCGGTAGATTTTTTATTTTCACCCATGAAACAAGGATCAACAAGCGCTCTTACCCGACAGATTACCACCGTGGTTTGGCACGGGAAAGAAGCAATTGATGTGCTGGATACAGCCGAATTCAGGGTTAAATGGGACGTACTGGTACGGAATGTGGCCTTTGGAAGTGTTTTTCAAGCACCAAACTTTGTATTGCCTTGGTACAAAGGGAACATACAGGAGTTTTGGCCTGTTGTCTTGGCCGCGTTTGACGATGGACAGCTTGTTGGATTGCTCACACTTGCGCGAAAAGTGCATCAGCCCAAGGGTAAGCTTTGTAATAGATTGATCGGGGCTGGTAATTTTTATGCCTTGTACCAATCATGGTTGGTAGAAAGGCCATTTATCCAAACTTTTTGGGAAAAGGGCATCAATCGCCTGTTAGATGATATCCCGGGTTGCGTCATCAATCTAAAATCGATCCAAGATATCAGCATCTACAATGAACTGGCTGGCTTACCCGATTTTAATAGAAATACTGTTTTGGAGAAATTTCTGAATCCCGTTTTGGATTTTAGGGTGGAAGGGTATGACAAGATTTTTGCAAAACGTCATTTCAAGTCCAAAATCAACCGATTGAACCGCGCGGGGAATGTCGTGTTTGAAAAGGTCATATCCCCGCAACGCCTTGCCGAAGTTTTTCCGAAGTTGGCCACATTCTATGCCTTGAGACAGGGAGCAGCCTTTAATAAAACACCATTTGAAAACAATGATCATGCATTGAGTCTATTCAGTTCCTGGTTGTCGGAGGGGGCCTTGCATATGACTTGTCTTTGGCTGGATGAGGCCTTGATTGGGGCAATTATTATGGTCAACGACCTGGGGAAAACCGGTCATTTGGCCGGCTTGATAGCCTATTCGCCCACCCATGCCAAATTTTCGCCCGGCTTGGTGCAACTGTACCAGCATGCAATGTTATTGAAAGAGGAAAACTTTCAAAACATGAAGTTGTCTCCAGGATATGATGCCTACAAAGATCGGTTTTCCAACAAAAGTGAAGAAATTTACGAATTGATGATTTCTAGAAATCAGTTCCAATTGCTCAAAAGGAGATTGAGAAACAGGTTTAGGAATACGCTCTTGAATAGAGGAATTCGCCCGATGGAATTGGAAGTAGAATCGAGCAAATGGAAATCAAGGGTTCGGAAGTGGCCCTGCCAATGGTGGAAGAAACTTAGTCCATTACCGGTTTCTGTGGCTGAATTGTTCCAGAAGTTGGATACTTTAAAAAAGCTAGATGATTCAGTTAGCATGGAGTTGGAGCTGGATAATATGGAGGCGTTATTGCTTTCAACTGATAAAACTTTTGACCTCGCAAGATGGGAGTTCCTACAGGATGCATTGAATAGATTGGAGGAAAATGAACATTTTGTTACCTGGGTGAGGGCTGGTCAGCTTTTATGTTGTCTTTGGTATACGGGAGAAATGGTTTCAGGGGAGGATGAATTGATCGAAAAGGAAAGAAAAGGAAAAATCACCCAAGTATTTATTTCCGAGAAATTTTGAGGTTGCCTGAATACAAAGAAATGGGAATGGTATTACTTTTTTTTGGTCTCAAGATTAAGTAGATGCCTAAAGATAGATCCTACCTTTTGCCGACAAAATTTGATAGATTTGCTTTGAATTTTTGAAAAAGCCCAAAATTCCTGGTTTATAATTTTATATGAAATTACCCAACGTAGTTATTAATTTTCATGTAATTCAAAATGCTGAATGGATGGACAGTATCCTAAAGGTTTTGATGAGGTATTACAACATGGTAAGCGCCAAAGACCTGGAGTCATTTTATTTTAAGGGCTTGGAATTGAAAAATACCTGTCATATTACCGTCGATGACGGGGATATCACTGTATATACCCATCTTTTTCCCTTGATCAAAAAGTACAATATCCCGATTTCCATTTATGTTTCCCCAATGGCAGTGATGACGGGCAAGAACTTTTGGTTTCAGGAAATCGAAGGCTATGACCTCCAACTTTTTTTGCAGTATTACGACAAACAATACAACCAAAAGCATGCATTCAAAAATAAGTACCAGGTCTATGCTTTGATCAAATCTTTAACCCTGAAAGAAATCCATCAGCTCGTGGACGGATACAAGGAAGCCTACGGAATTCCTCACAAACCTCGCCGATGCATGACCCTGGAACAGCTGCTTGAATTGAAGGCATCGGGTTTGGTGGATATTGGTGCCCATACTATGCACCATCCGATTTTAAAGAATGAATCTATCGAAAAAGTACGGGATGAGATTCAGACTTCAGTGGAGAAATTGGGCGAATTATTGGGTGAGCAAACAAAGTACTTTGCCTACCCGAATGGTGTTCCGGTGATTGATTTTGGACAGAGAGAAATGAATATCCTAAATGAATGCGGTGTAAAATTGGCCTTTTCCACCCAAACAAAGAATTTTTCCATCGATGACCATCCCTTAAGCGTGCCAAGAAGGGGTATCACCAAAGGCGGTCCCATGTTTGTTTTGGCAAAATTGGCCTTGGGTGATAAATGGGAAGGTCTCAAACGATTGCTCAAAGGAAAGCAAGAACCTGATTTTAGGCTGGGAAGAAGGGAAACGGGTAATTGAAAAGCCCCTTGGTTTTTGGATCGTTCAAATTGGCGGATACAACGGATTTTTATTTCAAACTATAATACCACTTGTAGGAAGTGTTTTATTTGACAAGAAAATCAATTGCTTGGGAGTCGACAAACTCGGGACGTGTAAAGTGATTCCTGACTTTGATCTCATTAATTGATTTTTGATCACCTAGTTTCCAATAATGTCTTATTTTGCGAAGGTCAAAGGGGAGACTCTTAAAGAACACCTAAACGTTTCCTTTTTCTCGCATTCTGACATTTTTAAAATTGTTGCCACAAATGGGTGAAGTTAAAATCTATAGAGATCAGTCTTCAGAATCCTTGACCATGAACCAAGATTTCTTGGCTTTTTGGAAGGGCTTATGGAATCAATGTCCTTGGGCTACTATATTCCAATCGCCCGATTTTGTACTGACTTGGTTTGATTGCTTTCCGGATTATACACCTACAATAATAACCGATTGGGATGGGACATCCATGACGGGACTTTGGATATTGACGGAGGTAAATGGAAAATTTGCTGCGCCAGGCTTTGATTTGGCGGAATACCAGGTTTGGTTGTCAACCCCCGAACACCAATCCGCATTTATCGAAGCTGCGCTACAGGCTTTCTGCAAGGCTTTTCCCAAACATTCAATTTATCTGAAATACATACCCAACCCAACGCCTTTGGGAGTATTTGAGAAAAGCACATTCCTGAAATCCAGAACGGTATGGAGACCCTACAAACAGCCTTTGATGCTGGTAGATAAGGCTTGGCTTCAGGAGGAGTTGAAGAAAAAAAACCGCAAGGAAAAAATCAACCGCCTCAACCGATTGGGCAAGCTCGAGTTCTCCAAAACCATTGATTTAGAGACCTTCAAATTCCAAATCGACGAAATGGCTTTGCAAAGTGATTTCAGGAAAGGGGCCTTGTACAACAAGACCTTTTTTTACGACGAGCCACAACGGAAGGAGTTTCTGGTGAGGCTTTTTGCATTGGGCCATGTACATGTGACGATGTTGTCGGTGGACAATACCATGATTGCTTCCAATGCCGGAATCATGAACCATCAGGTAGTACATCTTCAAGGCATCAACAGCCACTCCCCATTTTATTCCAAGCATTCACCGGGCATCCTGCATTTTTTGATGTTGGGTGTAGCACTCGCAGAGGAAGGGATACCTGTTTTTGACCTCACACCGGGCGGGGCGGATGGTTATAAGTCCATTTTGGCAAACAGGCAGGAAACGGCTTATGAATGGTGGTTTGGTCCCAGTCCCTTTACTTTCAAAACAAGGACTATAGAGTCGCTCAAATTCAAGATAAAAAGCCGTTTGGAGCAAAAGCCGGTTTTTGGACTCGATTGGCAGGGCTTTCAGGAAAAAATCCAAACCTCCAGGTCAAATATCAAGAAGTGGACAAGGGTTTTACGGGCTAAGCCATCGTATGCAACCCATTTTTTGAATGAAATCAAGGACGAAGGTCCAGACTTGGATGCCGCAGGAAAATTGCCGTCTGCCAGCTCTAGCGCTGCTATTTCAGCGCTGAAAATCGAAAAAAACCGGATTCAGGATTTGTTTTATTGGCAGCAGGAAAAGGCAGGAATTCCGCGCAACGAATTGTTTTTGGATTGCCTCAACCGGATTGAATTTGGACAGCAGATGTTCACCTTGACGGAAAGTGAGAGTCTAATCGGGATTGCTTGGTTCATCCCTTCCGATGCCAAAATGCATGCCCAGGAAGCAAGGAATCAGGCGCCCGAACGCCCACCAATCATGCTGTGTTCCTGCTATCAATTGGGTAGGGAGAAGGATACAACTGCCCTGTTGTATGAAGTCTTATCCCAACTCCCCACAGACCTCCAGCCAAAAGTCCGGCTCCAATTTTCCCCCAAGCAAAAAAGCCTGCAAGCCCTCATTCTCCGCAGCCAAGCATGATTCATGATCATCTTATCCTGCTTTTCCGAATGCAGGATTTTTTGTTGTGCGACGGTTGCACCGTCGGACAATTTGGTAACGGTGCCTGTGGCGCACCTCGTCTCGTCGCAAATACCCTCGTTATCCTGCTTTTCAGAAAGCAGGATCCTCATGCCCCTCATGTTGCCTTTCCAAATCCAGCCGAATTGATTC
>NZ_AMZY02000030.1 GCF_000330725.2 Mariniradius saccharolyticus AK6
TGTGTGTGCCTAAAATAGGTTGACGGTTTTTTGTTAGTTGAATTGAATTTTTAACTGGTTTGGATCGAGCCTTTCAGCCCTTTCCTGGGTATATATTTCCATTTTAGTTCTTTTTTCAATCGGTATTTCCTTTAATAGGTTTTCATATTCCGATGGGGTCGTTTTCCCGATCGCCTGATGCGGCCTTTTGTTATTGTATGTGTTGATTACCTGTGCCACTTTTTGCATTAATTCTCTTTGGCTGGCGATATGAATCCTGTTGAGATATTGGTTCTTTATCGTGTCGTTTACCCGTTCTATGTGGGTGTTTTCATATACTTCGTCACACATGCTGATCCTGATCCCGTAAGCATCCAGTGTATCAGTATAGATATCACTCACATATTGACCGCCTTTGTCAGAATGGTGGATCAACCCGCCCCCGTAATCCGAAATCCCTCTTGTCTCCAGTGCCATCCTGAGAGCGTTGAGGTTGTTCTCGGCCCGCATGTTGTCGGCAAGGCTGTATCCGAGGATCCGCCTTGAGTATGCATCCATGACCATCACAAGGTAATAAAATCTGCCTAGGCAATAGACATAGGTAATGTCGCTCACCCACAGCTGGTTTACACCTGTAAACCAAATGCCACCCAGCAGGTTCCTGTACCGATTGGACTTGACGCTGAACGTCGTCCTGGTGTGTCTCTCGACCGCCTTGAGCCTGAAACCCTCCCTGAGCCCGAGGGCCACAAACGCGTCCCTCCCAATGCCTTCCGGCTCGAGAAGCTCGTACATGGTCCGCAGACCCATGCCCGGATGGATCTCCCGGGTCTGTTCCATCAGCCTGACGTATACAACCTCCTTTTCGAGCTGCCTCACCTGCCGTGCCGCCGATTGGTGGTGGGCCTGCCTCGTCGCGCCGGAAACCAGGTAAACCCACTTCATCTTGAGGGAATGCCCCCTGTGGTTGTGTCTGAACCATTCGACAGTCTGGAACTGAAATTTTTTTTTAGGTCAAACCCCAATTCCTCGCTCCCAAGCTCAAGCAGCCTGTTGAGGTAATCCAGCTCAAGCTGCTTTTGGCCGATGACACGTTCAAGCTCCGCCACTTTTTCTAACAGGCGCTTGGTCTTGTGTGATTCACTTTCCATCTCAACAACCAAGATACTCTTTTTCTCGTGGCTCCCCGAGTACTTGTACAGCCATTTGTAGACCGTCGTTCGGCTTACCCCATACAGATGTTTAAGTTCAGTCACGGTCACTTGCCTATCCACCAGTTCCTGAACCTTAATCTTCTTGAATTCCTCAGAAAAACACCTGTGTCTCCTGATCTCCAATTTTGATGCTCGCTTTTTCATACGGTTGACGTTTTTTTGTCAACCTATATCAGGCATGCACA
>NZ_AMZY02000029.1 GCF_000330725.2 Mariniradius saccharolyticus AK6
TGACCCGTCCTGAAAAAAGTTGACAGTTTTTGTAATAATACTGAATTGGCTTTACAGTAGAAAGCCTGATCCTGATTGGACTTTACAAGGATTTTTGTAATCCTGATATAAGTTGACAGGTAAGGATCTAATCCTGCTTCCGGTTGTCTTTTGATTAACTAATCCTGCATATCCTTGGCGTCATTTACATTAATCCTCTAATGCCTTTACTTCTTGTTCCGCAATCCTTAATCAGCTTGTCATCCAATTAGGGTAATCCTTTTTTTGGTTGTCATTGGGTTGGTAAATCCCAAAACAGCTAGACAGGCTGCTTGGTATTACTGGATTGGCTTGTCAGGTTCTGCTTATAGTCCTGCTCCCACTTGTCAGCACAGTGTACTTGCTGGGGTGTCTGCCCTTGCAAACTGTGGTGGGGACGTTTGGTGTTATAAGACAAGACTGCCATTTCCACCATCTGCCTGGCTCTTTCCTCTGAGTCAATGGGCTTTCCCAAGCCATACTCCTGCTTGAGAATACCGTTGATTCTTTCTGCCAGTGCATTCTCATGAGGACTGCCCTTGGATGCCATACTGATGGTGATGCCATCAGACTTGAGTAGGGTAATGTAGCTGTGGGCACAGTACTGGACTCCCTGATCGCTGTGGTGAATGAGCCGGCGGTTGGGATACTGCCGGTTACTTATAGCCATAAGCAGTGCTTTGACAGATCCTTCAACTGACAGATCTCCGTGTAGGTGGAATCCCATGATCTTTCTTGACCATGCATCGGTGATCAGGCTCAGGTACATGAAACGGCCCTTTACCCTCAGGTAGGTGATGTCACTCACCCATGCCTGCTCCGCATGGGTCAATCCCTTGTTTTTAAGCAGGTTGGGATAACGGTAAAACCCATGGGTGTTGTCCGTGGTGCGGGGACTCCTGCGACGGCGCTGCCGTACCTTAAGTCCATAAGTATCCATGATATCCAACAACTGGTCTCTGCCAATGCACAGACCGTCCAGCTGAAGCTGCTCATTAACCAGAGGAAGCAGTTTGCGAGCCCCCAGCCTATCGTTGTCCACATACTTTCGGATATCGATAACCAGCTCGGCCACTACCTTCCCGAATGCCAGATCGGAGTGTTGGCTTTGCCGGTTTTGATAATATGCCTGACGGCTCTTACCAAGCAATTGACAGAGGTACGCCAAACCCCGGTCAGGATATAAAACCCGCATTATTTCGATTGCTTGGTGCCAGACTTTTTTCGGATATCGATGTTAAGCTGGTCTTCCGCTACATCTATGAGCGTCTCCAAGGCTGCCACCTTTAGGGTAGCCAGCTCCAAGGCCTTCCTCAGCTTGGCATTTTCCGAGGCCAAATCCTCACCCGACTCACCTTTCTTTCCGTCTTTTTTCATCTGTTCCAAAATACGGAAATACCCATGCTTGGCCAACTCTTCCTTCTTAAGGGTGGACATAAACCCTGAACTCAGCCCATGCTTCCTGGCAACAAACGTATCTGACTCTTGGCCGGTCACTAGATCCGTTATCACCGATACCTTGAAACCCTCCCGAAACAGACGACCCGTCTTGTACTTTTTTAATTCCTCTTTTTTTGATTCTTCTTCCATAGTTGACATGTTTTGTGTCAACTTATTTCAGGACTTGACCG
>NZ_AMZY02000028.1 GCF_000330725.2 Mariniradius saccharolyticus AK6
AATCTATTTTGTGATCCCGCTGGGATTCGAACCCAGGACCCATACATTAAAAGTGTATTGCTCTACCAGCTGAGCTACGGAATCGAAAACGGTTTTGATTTGGATATTTTTAAATCATTCCCGTAATTGGACTGCAAATTTAGCCCTCTGGATTTAAAATGCCAAACCCTAATCGATTCTTTCTTGCAAAATTTATCATATTTTTAATCCCCTTTTTGCAAAGCTTTAATTGTCAAGCCGATATAATCAAGCTGCAGAAAGCAGATTCTTTGTTTGCCTCCAAAAATTACCAGGAGGCCATGAAAATGTACGAGAACTTGCTGCTTGAGGAAGAGGTTTTTTCACCCGCCATGTTGCTCAAAATGGCATTTGTGTCGGAAGGAAAAGGCGATTATTCCTCCGCCAGTTTTTACCTGGCAAAATATTATGACCAAAATCCCAACCCCCGCGTCATCACTAAAATCAAATCCCTGACGGAGCAGGTTGACCTAGAGGGATACCAAATGGATGACAGCGACCGGCTTTTCAGGTTTCTGACAGACCTCCAAAACGAGATCTCTGCCACACTCGCTTTCCTGCTGGTCATTTCGCTGATTCTATTGATCATATTCCGAAAGAAAGCAGACCAACCGATCCATTTCCTACCGAGCGTGTTTTTGATCATTGCCCTATTCGTAAGCAACAATTTCCTCTCTGAACCCAAGACCGGCATAGTCACGGGCAGCCCGACATTGATCATGGACAGCCCGACGGCAGCAGGGAAACTACTTTATACCGTCGAACCCGGACACCGTGTCATCATCAAATCCAGCAAGGATATCTGGTATGAGGTGATTTGGAAGGATAAAAAATCGTACGTCAAGAAAGACAACGTCACGAGGCTTTGATCAAAAATCCAAGGGATCGAGGTTTTTGAAATGCCCGTTCATCTGGATCTTTTTTTTCGCAGCCTCCATTTCACGCATGACAGGAATCACCTTCATAAGGTGCCTGAGAAGATACGCAATCCTATCGGATTCCTTTTCCATGGTCAAAAGCTCATATTCCTCGGCCAACGTCAGGCCGATCTTGTGTGCAAAAGAAAATGAATTGACCGCAAAAGGGACCAAGTCGACAGGATGGTTCAGTAGCCGCAGCAATTCCTTGAGGTAAAACAAAAACTCCCTATAGATTAACTCTGGCACTTTCAGGTCATTCTCCTTGAAACTCACCTTCCCTCCTGCATAAAGCTTCCCGGGCATGGGATTATCAAACGACAATATCTCAAACACGCCCAAAGCCTTCGTCTTGATATCCATGCGGCCATCCTCATACAACTTGCTGACATCCAGCAACTGAACCTCGGTCCCGAAAGGCATCAAGGAATCAATGTACACCGCAATCCCAAAGGGATCCCCTGTCTCCAGGATATCATTGATCAATTGTTTGTAGCGGGGCTCGAAAATATGAAGGTTGATGGGCTCATCGGGAAAAGCGACCAACTTCAAGGGAAACAAGGGAAGGTATCCGTCCATATTGTACAAACAACGAATTTTGGGCTTGGTTTTTTAGCGAAATCAAAAAAGGCTGCCTTTTTTGTGGAAAGCAGCCTTTTCTCGGTTTATAGATTTGAATTAAGATTTTGAAGCGATGTATGTCAACAGATCGACAACCTTGTTGGAATAACCCCATTCGTTGTCGTACCAAGAAACTACTTTCACGAAAGTGTCGCTCAACTGAATGCCCGCATCGGCATCGAAGATCGAAGTGCGTGGATCACCATTGAAATCAGTAGACACCACCGCATCCTCAGTATAGCCCATAATCCCTTTCAAGTGGGTTTCTGATGCTTCTTTCATTTTTGCACAGATCTCCTTGTAGGTAGCAGGCTTTTTCAACCGCACGGTAAGGTCAACCACAGATACGTTTGGTGTAGGAACCCGAAATGCCATCCCTGTCAATTTACCATTCAATTCAGGGATCACTTTTCCAACCGCTTTGGCAGCTCCAGTGGATGACGGGATGATGTTTTGGTTGGCACCTCTACCGCCTCTCCAATCCTTTGCAGATGGTCCGTCCACGGTTTTCTGTGTAGCAGTCACCGCGTGAACAGTCGTCATCAATCCTTCCTCGATGCCCCAGTTGTCGTTCAAAACCTTCGCCAAAGGCGCAAGGCAGTTGGTGGTACAAGAAGCATTGGAAACGATGTTGAGGTCAGAAGTATACTTATCGTGGTTTACACCCATTACAAACATTGGCGTGTCGTCTTTGGATGGTGCGGATAGTACAACCTTTTTCGCGCCAGCATCCAAGTGCCCCTGTGCTGTTTCTTTGGTCAAAAAGATCCCGGTAGATTCGACGACATAGTCGGCACCGACCTCTCCCCACTTGAGACTTGCAGGGCTTTTTTCGGCTGTTACGCGGATAGCGTTGCCATTGACGATCAGCTTGCCATCCTTCACTTCTACCGTACCGTCAAAAATGCCATGGGTGGAATCATACTTCAACATGTAAGCGATATAATCCACGTCGATAAGGTCATTGATCGCGACTACCTGTACATCGCTGCGGGACTGTGCCGCCCTGAATACCAATCTTCCGATCCTTCCAAATCCGTTAATTCCAATTTTGATTTTGCTCATAGTTATTGTTTTTATTGTTGTATTGGTTCAAAAATCAAGGTCGAAAATGTCCGAATTTTTACTCGGCGATTATTCTTTGATGCATTAAAATTACCAAATAAATCCCGGCAACCAAAATATTCAAGGATTTGAAAATGAAGCAATTAAACTGGATAAACGGGCTCAATCGATTGCGAAATAGCGAATAAAAATCAACCTATTGATAATCAGTCAAATACTTTTTTCATTGTTATCAGGGAAAATTCGGGATTCTGACTCATAAATCCTTTGCATCTAAAAGTGATCCGCAAATCCGCGCCAAAACTCAGCTAAGCTATCAGAATCAATCCAGTTTCGGAAAGCGTTTTCCCTTTACAATGCACACTCAACCGTCCGATCAAAACAAGCCCTAGAGGATATTCAGGCTTTGTTCCTTGACCTTCTCAAGTTCGTCTTTCATGATGACCACGCAGCGTTGAACCTGGGCATCGTTGGCCTTAGATCCAATAGTATTGATTTCCCTTCCTATCTCCTGACTGATGAATCCAAGCTTCTTGCCTTGGTTTTCTCCTTCCGAAAGATTCTGCACAAAATAATCCAAATGGGTTTCCAACCGGACAATTTCCTCGGTGATATCAATCTTCTCAAAATAGTATATCAATTCCTGCTCCAGCCTGTTAGGGTCGAAGCTATTGTCTTCCATCCATTCGCGAAAGCTACCTTTGATCCGATTTCTGATTTTCTCCTTTCTCTCTGGATCTAGGATTTTCACTTTCTCAAGCTCATTCCTTATCACCTGCACGTTTTCTAGGAACTTCTGCTCCAGCACCTTACCCTCGTCGTTTCGGAATCCATCACAGTTCCTCAGGGCCTTTTCAATCACCTTCTTGGCCATTTCCCATTCAATCGGATCTGAATTTTTGTCAATGTTTCCCGAAACTACATTGGGGGACTGCATCGCAATCTTGAACAACTCAGCAGTGTCGGCCTGTGCATCCTTTGCAAGCTTCAAATACCGTTGATAATATCCGTGAAAAAGCTCCTCATTGATCAAAACGGGAAGCTCGACTTGGGTCTTGTTGGTGAATTCGAGCGTCAAATTTACCTTACCACGCTCCAAAACCGCACTAACCAAATTCCTGATTTCGTGCTCTTTCTCTGAAAATTGCCTTGGCGAACGGATCGAAAGGTCTAGAAACTTCGAGTTCAAGGTTTTGACTTCTGCGCTGATGACATAATTATCATCTTCTAGGCTAGCCAAACCATAGCCCGTCATGGATTTTATCATAATGTGTTTTGGAGTTTAGAAGTTATAACCCAAAGTGACGTAAAACTTCAGATCGTCCTGTTGGTAATTCCTAATCGGTCTCGCCACATCAAACTTGAAGTAGTAGTTGAGCAAAACGGTCCTCAATCCCGCTCCGTAACTTTGGAGCCAAGGGTTGTTGAAGTTGTTGATCGTAATCACAAATGGAGAACCGGGGGTTGCGATGACCTCGGTGTTTTGGTCGTTGATACGCTGCCAAGGAGCAGATTCGTTCCAAGCGGAACCTATATCATAGAACGCCACCATCTGGAAATTCTTCACAAAATTGGATGTAATATTTCCTCGTGACAGGTAAGAAAACAGCGGAATCCTCAATTCGGTGGAGAAGGTAACGACGTTTCTTCCCCTGATTTCATCAAATAAATAGCCCCGCAGGTCCACGAACTCAGCAAACAATATGTTTGAATTTTCCACCCAATTTGGATTTCTTACAGGTGATTCGGAAGGCCTGTTGGAAGGTGGCTGGAAAAACTCGTTGAAAAGCCAGTTATTCATTCCACCCACCATGTAAGTCTGTGGATTTTGGCCGAAGAATGATCCTGCATAAAGGCGGGATGCCCAAATCAAATTTTTGTGAATGCTTTGGTATTTTCTGAAATCCAAATAGAAATTGGTGAACGACCGATCTGAATGGTTCATCCCCTGGTAATGGATTACGCCTGCTTTTCCTTTAATACCCTTCTGGGTGTACAAACCAAGTTGCTGGGTTTTGTCCACAACAAACTCAAACCTTCCGCCCAGATAACTGACGTCAAAATTGTTCTGCTCAGGAAGCTGCCCTCTAATGAGAGAATCCGGGTCGAGGTTAAAATACTGGGTTTTGGCAATTATTGGGGACAAGGATACCCGTGAATGCACATTAAATGGATATGAAAAACCAAGCTCCACCTGATTCAGCACGTATTTCTGTTTGGGAACGGAGCCGTCATCAAATTGAAATGACCTACGGTCATATCTGACCTTTAGGTCTATACGCTGCTTGAGATACTCATACTGGAAATAAATGTCAGAACCGGATCTGAAATTCAATGCAAAACTGAGCCCACCCCTAAAGTTGTGGTTGTCTAGGATGTCGGACATTACACCAGAAAGTCCTAGGCTGAATCCCCTGAGCGGATCTACAAGCCAATCCGTACTGAGATTTTGCGTAAAGAACTGCGGCTGCATCGGGTTCGGTCCGGTTATCCGCTTTTGAAGGCTCTGCCTACGGAAATTCTCAAGAATATTGCTTCTAGTCCCAGTAGACGTCTGTGCTAGTCTAGACTGCGGAGTCTCCAATTTTGGAATCGTGTCGAAGGTATAGTTATCCGTATCGATGCCGCCTTTTTTCTCAAATCTCAAACGATCGGTATTGATGGCCCCGGTCAGACTTTTTGGTGCGGGTAAACTATCAACTGCGGCTGGCTTCGTTTCTGTCTGGGTTGGTACCTTTCCGAGCATCAAATCCTCCAATCTTACATTCAACGAGCTGTCTCTTTTGACTACGGGTTGTGCAGCCCTTCGCTGAAACTCCTGTTGTTGTGTGCGCTGTTCTTCCGCAGCGGCTTCCGCCCGCCTAGACGATATCCGCTCAGAAAGTACTTTTGCCTGCGATATCTGAATTCTGGGCGTGCTTGGTGTAAACTGATCAATATTGGAGTAGGTTTCGATCACCAGCCTGCTTTGGTTACCATCTCGGTAAGAATAGGCGATCTTGTTGATCTTGGAAGAGTAGTCAAAGGCCTCCAAGCTTTTGTTGAAAGCTGTCATTTGGCTGGTGATGCCGTTTGCGACAGATAAGCGCATCAGGTTCATGATACCACTTTGGTCACTCAGATAAAGCACATTGGCGCCATTAAGTACCCTTGGGCGAATGTTCCGGTTGTTGACGTTTGTGAGTTTTTGGATCGTGACTGTATCGGTCACAGTGGCCATGAACAGGTTGAAATAATCCGGCAACACTTTGACATCAGGCGTTTTTGTCAACACCGAATCGGGTAACTCCGTGAAATTCGAAGCGAAAATTACTGTGGAATCATTCAGGAAAACCGGGTTGATGTTGTCAAAGGAATCATTGGTAATCCGCTTCCCCACTCCCCTGACATTAAGCGAATACACGTCTGTCTTCCCGTTGGAGATCGCTGACAGCACCATGTTCTTTCCCGATGAGTTAAAATCCAAGCTCAGGATTTGGGTAATGTTGCGAAGGAAAATCCTGTCCTGCCCGGACCCGTCTATTGCTCGAGATCGAAGTGCTGTAGTTCCTCGCCTAAAAGTCGCAATTGCCAGATTCAATGTATCCCGCCATGCAATCACGGGCGCCGTGAGGTTTATTGGTTGATCAGGGGAAGAAGCGCCCCCCGAGAAAATCGTGCGTTCGCGCCCATCGGCCAAGTCCCGCACCTGTACCCGATACTTCCCACCATTATTGATGACATAGGCGAGGTGCTTGCCGTCCGGGCTGAACTTGATGTCATTGATGATCCCAAGTTCTGAATCGGAAGTCTCCCTGATCTCACTTGCAGGGTTGATTGACTTGAAGCTTGTGAGCACCTGTTGGTTTGTATTGAGGTAAAATGTCTTCCATTGGTCTTGAAAGGCCTTATAATTGAGGCCAATCGTATTGGCGATGCTATTTTCCTCATTTCTGTTGATCCTACTCAAATTGAGAATGCTGGAAATGTATCGCCTTCCATATTTCTCCACGATAAAATTCCAAATAGACTGCCCCAACAATCCCGCTTCACGGCTTTTAAGCTTGTGCAGTTTGGTGGATCTGTTTTCATTGAAAAAATGACGGACAAAATCATCCATTTCCATACTCCATCCGTGGGCCAGATACATCGCCGCTCCCTCTATGTACCATTCCGGGAAACTGTTGATCAAGTTGGACTGGAAAGCATCGGCTATCGTCGAACCATATAGCATTTCCTCAATGATCACCTTTGATACTGTATAGACAAGTTCACGCTTGAACTGCTCCCAAGTACCCGGAAACGCCACTTCACCGATCATCCTACTAAAAAACGACTGCCCATCAATTGTGAACATGTCCACGTTGAGGTTGACGTTGCTGTGGAGGATTTCCTCGGGTGAATTATAGATGAAAATCTTTGGCTTGGTATACGCTACATACCCGATGAGTTGGGTGAGGCGCTCAAATTCGCTTTCCAAATATTGGATTGCCATGCGGGCATTGTTGCCACCCCCCTCGTAGTAGTAGACCTCAAAATTGTTTGAACTATAGTGATACCACTCGATATTCTTATGCTGGATCCGATTTTTCCCAAATCTTTTATTGTTGAATTGGGCGAAAGAATCGGTCGGAAGCTGAAAAATAAACAGGGCGAGCAGTAAATACAGGTACCTTGATTTCATGCAATCTTTCTCACTTGGGTTTTAAATATACTCAAAAAAATGAATTATGTTTTAGACCAACGCAATAGGTTCACCTCTTTTTCGGGCTCGACCCCGGCTAGCATCCAGGCACACATCACTTTGCTGAAATAAGGAATCAACGAAACACCCTTGGCTCCAAAACCATTGAACATATAAACGCCTTCGATATCAGGATGTTTCCCCAAAATCGGTTTTCGGTCCTTGGTAGCCGGCCTAATTCCAAAACGGTGGTGAACAATTTTATCCACGGTTTCGGGAACTAGCTTTTCAAGCTTTTCCATGATTTCATTTTTCGCCCGGTCAGTTGGGCCTTCGTCCAAATCATGCCAGGAATAAGTCGAACCGACCCTTTGCTTCCCTTTTGCCAATGTGATGCGGAACACTCCCCTGTTAATGATTTCTTCGGGGGAAAATGATTGTGTAAGGTCAATAATCTCCCCCTTCACCGGCGCAAATGGATAGGCATCGAACAATTTACTTCCCATCGCCCCCAAGCCGTTACAAAGAACAATTGCCTTTGCCTTTATGTCCCGGTATTTCACGGAATATTCATTACCAAACTCCAATTCCTCTTCCACCAGCTTCTCCAAACGCATCGAGCCCCGTTGCAACAGATATTCCTGATAACCATCCAATAATGTGGGAATATCCAGGTACCCTGAGTTGCTAAGCATAATTCCCCCAAATGGATTGTTCACTTCTGCATACACCGGCTGTTGAAACACCTGTTCAAAATATCCTTGGAATTCGGGCTCGGCACTTTTCCCCATCCATTCATTTTGCTCTTCGATCGAAAGAAAGGGGCGGTAGATTTTTTTCTCTACCAAAAAAAGCTTTCCAAGCAATTGCTCAAGCTGTCGATAGGTGGGTACAATTTCCGGGAAAAGGCGATCCGCATTCCAAGTTTTCACCATTTGATTGCCTGTGATCGGATTATACAGACCTGCTGCTACCCTACTGCTTTTGTTCTGATCCGGCGTATCGAACACCACCACCCTTTGCCCCAATTGCATGAGTCGAAAGGACAACACCGTGCCTGCCAATCCTTGACCTACGATCAAAAAATCAGTCTCCATGTCCAAAAATAGCTTCTTTATTCGTTATTTAGAGTCCAACAATTCTTTTTCAAACATGCTCCAGATTAAAGTCTTCACTTTCAATCCCTTTTACGAAAATACCTATATCCTTTATGACGAGACAAACAAGGCGGTCATTGTCGATCCGGGATGCTATGAAAGGGAAGAACGAGAGGAGCTGATGGATTTCATCAGGAAAGAGCACCTTCAGGTCACCGAATTGGTAAATACACATTGCCATATCGACCATGTATTGGGAAATGAGTTTGTGAAAACGACCTTCAAAGTTCCGCTTTCGATCCACCAAAAAGAAGTAGCGGTTTTAAAGTCGGTCCAAGCATACGCGCCGAGTTATGGATTTGCCGGGTATCAGGCATCCGAACCCGATCAATTTCTTGACCCGGGAAAAGTTCTACAAGTAGGAAATGAGCAGTTGAAAATCCTTTATGTGCCGGGACACTCTCCCGGACATGTCGTTTTTTATCATGCGGAAAGCAAAACCTGCATCGCGGGTGATACGCTTTTCCAAGGGAGTATCGGAAGAACTGACCTTCCCGGCGGCGACCATGGCACTTTGCTGAATGCAATCAAAAGCGTCCTGTTCACATTGCCGGAGGACACGATCGTTTTTCCGGGCCACGGCCCCGAAACGAGCATCGGAGCAGAAAAAGAATACAACCCCTTTGTGGGCAAACGTGCGGGCTTAAGATGATGCGACAAAACATACCCAATTTTATCACCAGTATGAACCTCGCTTTGGGCATGGTGGGGATTTACTTGGTTTTGGAAGGGAATATCAATGCGGGCGCCTATTGTATTTTTCTCGCAGCTGCCTTTGATTTTCTGGATGGCTTAGTGGCAAGGCTACTGAGGGTTCAGGGAGAAATGGGCAAACAACTTGATTCCCTTGCTGATATGGTCACGTTTGGGGTTTTGCCAGCAATGATCATGTTTAGGATGATTGCGTCGGGTTCGGATTCAGAGTATCTACCCTATGTGGCATTTTTGATCGGGATTTTCTCCGCTTGGAGATTGGCCAAATTCAATATCGACGAAAGACAATCGGACAGGTTTATCGGTGTGCCGACTCCGGCAAATGCGCTGCTGATCAGTACGCTTCCGTTTTTGGCAGAAAGGTCGGCTGCCGCCCAAAACCTACTATCCAATTCAATTGCCTTGGTAAGCATCACGGTCCTGATGTCCTACCTACTCGTGGCTGAGATTCCTCTGATTGCTTTGAAATTTAAGGATTACTCCTTCCAGAAAAACGTTTTCAGGTATCTGGTAATTATTGTTTCACTTATATTCCTCATAATCTTAGGGATAGCGGGCATTCCCTTCGCGATAATTTTCTATATTGCGGCCTCAATCATAGAGGCATTAGTCGCCCGCAATGCATCACAGTAATACCATAAGAATCAAAGGACTAGTAGGGTTGGTATTTTTTTGGATAATAATCCTAAACACCCACGGTCAACAATTCTTGAAATTTCCCATTACCCAATCCGGAGTTTACAAACTGGACTTGGTACAGGTGCGCGTTTTCGGATATGAAAATCTGGATCAAATCAGCGTCTTTGGTAACCCAGGCATGCTTCCCCAAAAATTGGACAGCATCGATCTGACTCTACGGGAAGTTCCTGCAAAAAGAATCGGCGAGTCCTTGTACTTTTTCCTCGAAGGTCCCAATGTTGTCAGTCACCAAAACGGCAAACTGAACTACGTCCACCACCATTACACCGACACCTTATATTATATGGTCGGACCAAAAGTCAGGGAAAATACGATTGCAACGGAAAATGTAACAGTAGAGAATCCTGCCTCAGACTTTTTCCTGCAGATCGCACAAGCCCAAAAATGGGAAGAAACCAACCTTATCAACTCCGGACGAAGCTGGTACTCCAAACCGATTTTCAGCGGGCAAACATTCACGTTTGGCTTCGATTTGCAAAAAGGCGCCGAAGGACCTTACGATGTTCGGTTCAACCTGGTATCCCAAGCCCTCGCGGAAGGCAGGTTTAGAATCAACGCAAGCGGACAGACCATTGGGGAACCAGCCATTGCGGCCATCCCGAATACCACTTATGGCATCAAGGGCCGAGAGGCGGAGATTACGTTAAGTTTCACCTCCACCAACCCGACTAGGATCAATTTCAACCTACTTTTTCAAACTTCTGATCCAAACGGTACGGGCTACATCGATTTTGCCTTGCTCTCATCCAGAATTTCGAGCGCTAAGTTGTCTAATGGAATTTATTTCCACCTGGCTGAAAGAAAATCCGTGGCTTGGCCAGATCGATTTATGGCCTGGGAGGTATCGGATTTATACCGGGTTACAGATATTTCCGGCCAGACCAATTTGATCAAAGGCAACAAGATTGCGGTTTTTGACCCGCTACAAACGCCGAACATTCAGAATCTCCAAAGCGTCAATCTCTCGCTGAGGACCATCAACGGAAGCCCGGAGCTTCTAATTTTGACCCACAGAAGTCTGGTATCACAAGCCCAACGCCTCGCCGCCCATAAGATCGCAAGGGGACTGGAAACGGAAGTGTACATACTGGAGGATATTTTCGATGCTTTTGGTTATGGAAACAGGGATATTTCAGCCATTCGGAATTTCATCGCCGCTCATTATCACAAACATGGAAAACTGAAAAATGTCCTGGTTTTCGGAAAAGGTTCTTATGATTACAAGGGGAAAATCGGAGGACGCCCCAACCTATTCCCCATTTACACTTCACGCAACAGTCTCAATCCCCTGACCACTTACAGTTCGGATGACTTCTTCGGATTTTTGGAGTGGGGCCAAGGAAACTGGACAGAAGACCAAGCGGGCGACGAGCTTCTCCAAATCGGCGTCGGACGATTGCCTGCACTCAATCTTAGAGAGGCTACAGAACTGGTCGACAAAATAATTTCCTACGAGACCGCCCTTGCCAATCCGGGCCCATGGAAGCGGAATTTGGCTTTCCTCACGGATGATGGGGACAACAACATCCACTTGCGTGACGCCGAATTGCATGCGAATTATCTTTCGGAAAACCATCCTGAATTTGAAATCAAAAAACTCTACCTGGATCGCTTCGAGCAGATTCAGAACGGCAATGCCCAAACCTCTCCCGAAGCGCGGAAAGCGCTGAACGATGCCATCAAAGAAGGCGTGCTCCTGCTGAATTACATCGGCCATGGCAATGAAACAACCCTTACTGCCGAACGCATCTTTTCTACTTTGGACCTCATCGATTGGCCAACCAATCCCCTATTGCCCTTGTTTGTGACTGCCACCTGCGAGTTTGGCAGGCATGACAGTCCCCTGTCACGGTCCGGGGCAGAGGAGTTGTTGATAGCGGAGAAAAAAGGTGCAATTGCGCTTTTGACCACAGGTAGGCCTGTTTTTAGCAGTGTCAATTTTGCCCTGAACAAAGCCTTTATCGAAACTGCTTTTGAAAAGGAGAACTTCACCTATAAAGACTTGGGAGCAATATTCCAGATTACGAAAAACAACAGCCTAAACGGAACCTTGAATAGAAATTTCTCCCTCTTGGGAGATCCATCCTTGAAATTGGCCTTACCCGAGCTCGAGGCAAAAGCAGATGGTTTGATCGAGGTGGAGATCGCCGTTGAGGCTGATACTTTAAAGCCACTTCGGGAGTTCAAGTTGAACGGGTCCGTGATTGACCCTCTGACAGGCGCTACGATGATCCAAGCCAATGGGGAGTATTCTATCAAAATCATGGATCAGCCGAAAACCTTCACCACCAAAGGTGACGAGAGTAATCCTGTCGATTTTGCGGAAGAAACCACGTTCCTGTTTCAGGGAAAAGGCGAAGTCAAGGATGGCCGTTTCGAATCTTCATTTTTGCTTCCGGTAAATGGCAATCTCGGAGAAGGTTTGGCAAGTATTCGGCTTTTTGCGACCATTCCCAGCCTCGAAACAGAAGCGATGGGGATCAAGAAAATCCCCTTCAGCAACCGTCAGACAACCATTGATACAGACAAGCAAGGCCCCGAAATCAAAATTCTCTACGGCCCCGATCTTCAACCTGCCCCAGCCGAATTTGCATTTGCATCGGTCCCCATCCAAATCGAGCTGAAAGACCCAAGCGGCATCAATGCCTCTTCAATTGATCCTGAAAAAGGTATTTTCCTGCGGATCAACGGCCGCGAACCCATTCCCTTGAATCACCTTTATTTTGCAAATAGCAGTTCCTTCCAAAATGGGACCATTTCAAGCATCCTTGATCAGTTGGTCGAGGGCAACAACGAAATCGCCGTGGTGGCATGGGACAATGCTGGCAACCGTAATGAACTCAGGGAAACCATCGAAATCAAAGGGGCGAACAATATCAAAATGTTAGATGTTGTCAGCTACCCCAACCCAGCGAGTGAATTCAGCAAATTCAAGATTTCCCACAATAGACCGGGCGAAAATGTGCGGGTTGAATTGGAAATTTATTCTATATTAGGCAGTAAAATATATGTAGACGGTAAGCGTTATATCAACGCTGATTTTGAACTCGATGCGCCTGAGTGGAATTTTTTCCATTCGTCAACCAAATATCCCGTAAAAGGCATTTATATTTACAGGCTATTGCTCATTTCAGAAAAAGACGGTACCACAGATTCTAAGAGCGGAAAAATTACCATCAAATGAAACTAGACAAACATCTTATCACCCCCTTTGCCATTTTTTCATGGATTACCCTGATGTCATTCCAAACGCTTGCCCAAAATGCTCCTATCGTTTCGGGACAGGATCCCAATCGTAGGGTCATCATTACGGCGGTACCTTTCCTTAACTTTGCACCTGACAGCAGGCACTCGGCCATGGGAGACGTCGGCGTGGCAACCAGCCCTGATAACGCGTCGGCACATTGGAATGCAGGAAAGCTGGCATTTATCGAAGACAAAATGGGTTTCCAGTTGTCCTACTCACCGTGGCTAGGCCGATTGGTTAACGATATGTCATTGAGCTATTTGACCTTTTTCCACAAAATCGACGAAGTGTCTGCATTTGGTGTGGATCTTAGGTACTTCAACATGGGTGACATCCAACTCACTGACGGTCGCGGCAACGAGTTGGGAGAGTTTACGCCAAGGGACATCGCCATTGGGGGAACGTATTCCAGAAAACTTTCGGACAAATTTGGATTAGGTATCTCAGCGAGATTCATCCACTCCAACCTTTCGGGCAACATTTCTTCTGTTTCAGGCCAAGAAAGCCGCCCAGGGATATCAGTCGGTACGGACGTGGGTCTGTACTATGCAACTGAAGTTCTTTCCGGAAACAAAACTGGTGTTTGGTCTTGGGGTGTAACCATCACCAATATTGGTCCGAAAATCACGTACAACAGCGCTGATGACTTGGACTTTATACCGACCAATTTCAGATTGGGAACAGCCTACAAGATCAACCTCAACGAGATGAATTCCCTGACATTTGCCCTGGATTTGAACAAGTTGATGGTTCCATCTCCACCTGTTTTGGAAAGGGATGAAAACGGTAACCTAGTTACCGACGAAAACGGGGACTTTATCATTCAGGCCGGAAGAGACCCTAATAGGCCGCTTATTAACGCGATGTTTACCTCTTTTGCCGATGCACCGGATGGCTTCAGCGAGGAACTCCAGGAAGTCATGATTTCATTTGGTGCAGAGTACATTTACAATGACATCTTCAAATTGAGAACGGGTTATTTTTACGAAAATCCCAACAAAGGTGGCAGAAGGTATTTCACAATGGGTTTTGGTATCAAGTACCAGAAGCTTGTATTCGACTTCTCCTACTTGGTGCCACAAGTGCAAAACCACCCCTTGGCCGAGACGCTTAGACTCTCCCTGGCCTACAACATTTCTACCAAATAATGTTGGACAGAAGCCAGGCGCCTGCATTTCAAATTCCAGACTCGATACAGTTGCTTCATCCCGAGGTCAGGCTTCTGCCAAATGGGATTCCCGTACATTTTATACCCACGCCCGAGATTCAGATTATTCGAATGGAAATCTGTGTCTCCGCGTCTTTGGACAACCTTTTGGTTGAAAAAAGATTCATCCCATTTTTTACCTTGGAAATGCTTGTCGAGGGCACCAAAACTAAAAGTTCGGAGGAAATTGCCGATTTCTTCGATACCTATGCGGCGGAAGTAGATACCTCAATAGGATTTGAATTCCTCCAAATCAACCTGACAAGTACCAAAAAACACTTTCTGAAAGTACTCCCTGTGTTCCGTGAACTGCTAACTGATGCGGTTTTCCCAGAACAGGAATTGGCAAAGAAAAAACGGCAAAAATCCCTACAGCTTTCCGTCAATCGCGGCAAAACAAGCTATTGGGCCTCACAATTGTTCAAGAGGGAAATGTTTGGTGCCGACCATCCCTTCGGCCAAATATCGGTTGCTGAGGATGTCGATTCGGTACAACGGGAGGACTTGATCCGGTATTACGAAAACCACCTCTGGAACAAACCTCAGATTTTCCTTACCGGAAATGTGGGAAATGAAGAAATAGAGGCAATTGGCGAACTTTTGGGGGATCTCACGGTGAGGTCTATTTCCCCTGTCGAATCCAAGTTTGTCAACAAGCCCAACCATCGCGTTTACGAGGAAAAAAAGGACTCTGTACAATCCACCATTCGAATCGGATGTCATGTGGTCCCGAATTCCCATCCTGACCATTTGCCCTTTTGGGTAATGAATACCTTGCTGGGAGGGTATTTCGGCAGTCGGCTTTCCAAAAACATCCGTGAGGACAAAGGGCATACCTATGGCATCTACAGCGCAGTAGGCAGCTTGAGTAGTTCAGATTATTGGATGGTGGCGGCAGACGTCATAAAGGCGCACAGTGAGGAGGTATTCATTGAAATATATCGCGAAGTCGAGCGTATTAAGCACGAGCCAATCCCCACCGATGAGCTTGAAACCCTGAGGAACTACATGGCAGGAAAACTTCTGTCACAATTCAATTCCAGTTTCGAAATGATAAGCAGGTTCAAATCTGTACACTTGTCTGGGTTGGATTTCGGCTACTATCAGCGTCAACTTGAGTACATCCTGAGTTTTAAGGAAAACGATATCCGCAACGTGGCTAAAAAGTATCTCGATCCAAGCAAGTTTGTGGAGATTTTAGTTGGCTAGGCTATTTGAGCAAAGAATAAATCGGACTGATATTGACCTTAGCTGCCGACCAGGTCTGAAGCAAACGGAATTTGAGCCCATTACCTCCAACCTGTCTTGCCAATTCCAAAAAACCGCCCGCGACTTCAAAATTGCCGGATAAAAGCGCATGTTTGGTTTCGTAATAAATTCGCTTCAGTAATGCCTCGTTTTCCCGCGGGCGGCGGTTCATTTCCTTGATCTTCCAGCAAACCTTGAGCGTAGATGGAAGCATTTTTGATTGTTTAGGCGCATATTGGGCGGCGGAAAAAGATCCGGCATGAATATTCTTTATTACGCCGATATGGTTGGAAAAGACAAAGGAATAATTCCTCGCGAGCCGCACGATAATATCAAAATCTTCATAGCTGAGGCTTTCATCATACCCCCCCTGCTTTCTCAATATCTCCGTATCAAAAACCAAGGATACCGACGGAACGCAGTAGCGCTCTACGACCTGCCGATAGACGTCTCCAATCTTAACTTTTTGAGCTAAATGGCCGTCACGGTCACGTTTGAAAAAAGTCCTTTTCCTTCCTTTTTCGTCCCGCAACCATACATCGGAAAAGCAACAAGCCGCTCCTATCCCTTCCTTCAATTTGGCGACAGAGCGCGAAACATGCTCTGGCATCAGCTCATCGTCCCCTGACAAATCGATCAAATATCGCCCCTTGGCTAATGAAAATGCCTCATTAAATGATTTACAGTAGGGCATGGGCTCTTTTCTGAGGATAAGTTTCGAATCCAAGCCATCCGCATTTTGGTTGGACCATTTCTCGATTTGATCGGCAGACTGATCCCTACTTCCATTGTCTACGATGATCAATTCCAGGTTTGGATATTCTTGCTTTTTTACACTCTCAAGTGCACGCAAAACAAAATCGCTCTGATTGAAAGAAGTCAGAATAACCGTGACCAAGGGTTTGCTTGAAGATTCCATCGCCATTGAATGTCTCAAATATCCAATCCAGTCTTGAATCAAATTATACTCCGCAAAAAAACTCCAAACATGATTCAGAAAACAATATTAAATCTAGCCAATTCAACTTGAAACATAAGGTTTTTAGGGATTTTTTAAATTATTGGGCGTGTTATGAGATTGTTAAACCTCCCGCTTCCAAATCCATGATATGCAAATCTTGAAGCGATTTGAATATTTTACAGTAATTTCACCTTTGTTTCACACCTCAAATCCTCTTTTTGTTGAAATACAAAACAATCGGAACCCTATCGGAAGGAAACTACAAGGAAAAGGGCAGTAGATTTCTTTCGTATGCATTCCCCGTGAAATCTGAGGAGGAAATCCAGCAGCAATTGACCGTGCTTCGGAAAAAATACCACGACGCACGCCATCATTGCTACGCATACGTGTTGGGAAAGGAAGGAAATATCCATCGGGCAAATGACGATGGCGAACCAAACCATTCCGCGGGAGACCCGATCTTGGGTCAGATCAAGTCACATGGATTGACCAACGTGTTGATTGTGGTGGTCCGGTATTTTGGAGGAATCAAATTGGGCGTCGGAGGACTGATTCAAGCTTACCGCGAGGCTGCGGCAGATGCATTGGCCAACAACGAGATTCTGGAAACGGAGGATTTTCAATTCATGAAAATTAAGTTCGGCTATTTGTCGATGAACGAAGTGATGAAAATCGTCAAAGACTACCAACTCGGTATACTAGAACAACACTTCGACAATTCCTGCGAGATGGAATTGAATGTGGCTGACAGCGTAATGGAACAAGTGAGGAACAAGCTTTCAGAAATCGAGGGGCTTCGGATTACTTGATCAGCGACTCGAGGTAACCTTGATACTCAAGTTTTTTGAAGACCTGCAGACAAGCCCAAGCATCAGTCGCTGCATAGACCATCTGCTTCTCCGTCAACGTAGATGCCTCCCAATTGGAAACCTGTTCAGATTTTGAAATTCGCATATTGAGAACCATCGCTGCGAGATTCCGAACGCCAACGTTTTGGAATCCGACTTTTTTAAGTTCATCGTTCAAGTCAAAAAAATTGCCCGGCACAAAGCCCCGCTTGATTTTTTGCAAAGCCCGTAAATCGTCAAGGACGGCAGCACCGATTTTGGTGACGCTTCTCGATTGAAGCACCTCCAGCAATTCCTCAGGAACCCCGATTTGATTGATGCGGATCAAAAAAGCGATATCTTCCGTCGCCAGTTGCATCAAGGCTACTTTGTGTTGGGTTCCTTTGGTAAAAGATGGTTTGGTCTCCGTATCGAAACCCAAGTGCTTGTGCCGCTCAATTTCGTCGAGGACTTCCCGCACCTGTTCCATGCGGTCTACCAATACGATATCGCCCTCGAACTGCCCCATGGGGAGCTCATTGATTTCTGTTTTTGATATTTTCAACGGAATCATACTGCCAACTCCTTTTTCATTTCCAACATTTCCTCTTCCGTGTAATAATTGATTCCCAGCTTTAAGTACCCAAATAGAACGGTCATAAATGGGCTGATGATATTGAAGAAGCAATAGGGTGCAAAAGTCAAGGTCGCAACTCCCAAGACTGTCGCTTGGGTAGCGCCACATGTGTTCCAAGGCACCAATACAGATGTAACAGTCGCACTGTCCTCCAAAGTTCTACTTAGGTTTTCGGGTTTCAAACCTCTTTTCTTATATACGTTCGCATACATCCTTCCAGGCACAAGTATCGCCAAATATTGGTCGGAAGTCGTGACATTGAAGAACACACAGGTAGCGGCTGTAGATGCGATCAGTGAACCCACTGAGTGCACCTTTCTGATCACTGCTTCCGCCAAAACCCGCAACATGCCACTCTCTTCCATGATTCCCCCAAATGCCATTGCGCAAATAATCAGCCAAATTGTGTTCATCATACCAGCCATGCCCCGCGTAGTCAACAGTTCATTCACTACATCATTGGAGGTCACAATGCTGATTTCCCCATACATGGCCATCATGACGCCTTTGAAAGAAAGATAAGCGAACGAGAAACTTTCTCCCGGCACGGAAGCAATCATTTTCACCACTTCAGGTTGGAAAATGATGGCAAATACACCACCAAGCAGAGCCCCAATCAATAATGCCGGAACCGCTGCAACCTTCTTCAGGATCAATACCAAGACAACCAATGGCACAATGAATAGCCATCCTGTAATATTGAACTGTTCCAAAATCACCGCAGATATCTCCTTTACCTGATTGACCGAACCGTCTCCATCTGCATATATCCCCATCACCCCAAAGATGATCAACGTGATTGTCATGGATGGCACCGTGGTCTTTGCCATATGCCGGATGTGCGTGAAGAGATCCGTCCCGGCCATGGCTGGTGCCAAATTGGTAGTGTCGGAAAGTGGCGACATTTTATCACCAAAATAGGCTCCAGAAATGATTGCCCCCGCTATGACTCCTTCTCCGAAGCCCAATGCCTTTCCAATTCCTAACAAGGCCACCCCTACAGTCGCTACAGTCGTCCAGCTACTTCCGGTGGCGACTGACACAACCCCGCAAACAAAACAAGCCGCAAGTAGAAAGATACTGGGACTGAGTACCTGAAGCCCATAGTATATCATCGCAGGCACAATTCCACTCAACAACCAAGTTCCTGCCAAGGCCCCGATGAGCATCAGAATCAATATGCTTGACATGGCTGATGAGATGCTTTTCACCATCCCGTCCAAGAGGTGTTCCCACCGGATTTTAAGGCTGTAAACTGCAATAGCTGCCGCAAAAGCCGAAGATAAGACCAATACAAGCTGATTTGAACCCGAAAGGCCATCAGTACCAAAAATTTTGATGTTCATCGCTAGTAATCCAATCAAAAAAACAATGGGCAAAAGTGCCAAAATTACGGTAGGTTCTTTTCGAGTATGTTGCATCAGGAATCGTTGTGGATTTAAGGTTTTGAAATTAACACTTTTTCCGAATTTAACTGGGATCAAGCAATGCCACGAGCTCTCCTGCGGTGTGCCAGCCGATAGCGACACCCATTCCTCCAAGACGCACAGCTATTCCAATGTTAGGATCCAGAAGCTTGACAATTGGTTTTTTGTTTTCGCCAAAAGCCATCACTCCAGTCCATTCCATGTCGATTTCCCAGGATTTCCCAGGAAGAATCACCTTATTGACAAGATCAATCAGGTAGCTGCGAATCTTCGGATTGATATTGGATTCGGTGGTCTGCTCTCCACGAAAATCAAGGTTTCTCCCGCCTCCAATTAGAAGCCTGCCATCGACCTGCCGGAAATAGACGTAACCTTTGTCATAGTGAAAAGATCCTTTCCATGGCAATCCTCCGGTAATTGGCTTGGTGACCATCACCAATCCTCGCCCCGGTTGGATATCAAGTTCGGGTAAAAATTCCCTTGTAAATGCATTGGTGCAAAACGCTATCTGTCTCGCACGAAATGAAATCGGCAGATTGGAAGCGGCATCAAAAACCGAAATCATTCGTCGGTCAATATCGACTGAGGTCACTTTCGCGCCTGTCACAATCCTTATGCCCAAAGCTTGGCTTTTCTCCCAAAGCGCTGTGACGAATTTTCCGGTATCCAGCTCTCCCTCAAAGGAATTCCTAACGACTGCTTCAACTTTTTTTCCGAATTGAAACCCCTCAATTGAAAAAGTTTCTTCAAAAACTTCACTGCCAAACAAAGGGAGGAGGAGACTGTTTATTCTAGCCATTTGACCGATATGCGGCAGTTCATTCTTCGTAAAAAGCTCAAATCCACCCGTGGCTTCGTAGCCAAGTGCCATATCGCCAAATTCAGTGCGAATGGCATTGAGCCCTTGGAATCTTTTGGAAACAAGTTCCAAAACCTCCTTTTCGGACATGGTATTGAGGTCATCCAGAATTTCCGTCAAGCTTCCAAAACACGCGAACCCGGCATTCTTTGTACTGGCGCCGCTGGGAAAAATCCCCCTTTCCAGCACCAAAACGCTGCTTTCGGGTCGCTTTCGTTTGTATTGGATAGCCGTCGACAAACCAACGATTCCCGCTCCCACCACCACCAAATCGTAGTGTAGGAAATGTTTTCTCTCCCAAAAGCTTAGCATTATTTTGACAATTGCTGGATAATTTCCTAGGCTATTTATTAATTTACCTCCTACATTCCAAACAGGAACCAACCCAAATCAACCACATGAGAAAAATCGACGAGTTGCTGGAAGAATATGGCCTTAGCCACCAAAATGCCACCAATAAATTTATCCATTGGATATGTGTTCCCGCGATTTTCTTTAGCATCACAGGATTGGTCTACAGTATCCCAGCCCAATTATTAGCTACCTACCTGCCATTTTTGGGGAGTTTCGCCAACTGGGCCACTGTGGTGTTGATTGCGATTCTCATTTATTATGTAACGCTATCCCCTCCACTCGCCTTGGGAATGTTTTTGTTTTCGGCTGTTTGCCTTGCACTCGCCAATCTCCTGGACCTGTTGGCACCGGTACCGCTTTGGGCAATCAGCCTGATGGTTTTTGTGGTCGCTTGGATTTTTCAATTCTATGGACACAAAATCGAAGGAAAGAAACCGTCTTTCTTGAAAGATGTCCAGTTCCTCCTGATCGGCCCGGCCTGGCTGATGCATTTTATCTACAAAAAGCTGGGATTGGCTTATTGAAAAATTGGTCATGTTTGACCAGAAAACTCTCTTTACATGTCTGCCCAACCGCTACACAAAGGCCAATGAAAACCGTCAATATTGTCGAAAAACTTTCACTATTTTCCGAATATTGGTCTCCAAAGATCGTCGGTGAACTGAACGGACAGCAAGTCAAACTGGCAAAATTGAAAGGCGAGTTTGTCTGGCATAAGCATGACCATGAGGATGAATTGTTTTTTGTAATCAAGGGAAAGCTCCAAATGTTTTTCCGGGATAGGATCGAAATTATTGGGGAAAACGAATTTCTCATTGTGCCAAAAGGTGTAGAACACAAACCTGTCGCCGAAGAGGAGGTCCAAGTGATGCTTTTCGAACCCGCAACAACACTCAATACTGGAGATAAGCGCAACGACCTGACAAAGGAAATCCTGGATAAAATCTGATGTTTCAGGCCGAATCTTAGGTCTGATCGGTTTTTTCTTGCCCGATGTGGAAATCCTCACTTTGTCTTTTGCCTAAAGGCTGTATTTTAGGGAATCCATAATTTTCTGATGTCCACCAATTTCCTCTCGATTCTCGCCAATGTTGAAATTCCGATGCTCGCTGACATCGTGTGGATTTTTGGTTTGGCGACCGTGGTAATATTGCTTTTCATCAGGTTCAAAATACCCACCATTATCGGATTCTTGTTGACGGGTGCGCTTGCGGGTCCGTTTGGATTTTCGTTAGTAAATGCCTCCCAAACCGTAGAGGTCCTTTCAGAAATTGGCGTGATACTTTTGCTTTTCGTGATTGGATTGGAATTTTCATTGAAAAGTCTCTTATCAATCAAAAAGGCTGTATTTATAGGTGGCGCACTCCAAGTGATTCTGACAATTCTGGCAACCTATCTTTTTTCATCCTTTCTTGGATTTGAATGGAATGTAGCTGTATTCATTGGTTTCCTTTTCTCCCTGAGCTCTACTGCCATTGTATTAAAGATCTTGCAGGAGGAAGGCCAAGTCGGGTCAATCTCCGGGAGGATGACCCTTGCAATCCTGATTTTCCAGGACATTGCAATAGTTCCATTGATGTTGCTAACGCCAATGCTCGCCGGTGCCAACGACAATGTCGGTTGGTCGCTGCTGTGGCTAGGTCTCAAGGGTATCGGGGTCGTTATAGTCACCTTGATCAGCGCAAAATATCTGGTACCAAAACTTCTTTACCGCATTGCAGCGTCCAAGAACGAAGAGTTGTTTCTCTTAAGCATCATCGTCATTTGCTTTGCCGTGGCCTATTTGACGTCCTTGCTGGGCCTTTCACTTGGATTGGGAGCATTTTTGGCGGGATTGATCATCAGC
The DNA here is from genome assembly GCF_000330725.2 of Mariniradius saccharolyticus AK6. Classification (GTDB taxonomy): domain Bacteria; phylum Bacteroidota; class Bacteroidia; order Cytophagales; family Cyclobacteriaceae; genus Mariniradius; species Mariniradius saccharolyticus. Next base: position 22,468 of record NZ_AMZY02000028.1, read on the forward strand.
GAATCAGAATACAGCCACCATGCGACCGGAAAGATCCTTCCATTCAGGGAAGTGTTCCTCAGTTTCTTTTTTGTATCGATAGGAATGTTGTTTGACGTGGGCTTCTTCATCCAGCACCTGCTACCCATATTTGGGCTGACCCTTGTTACTATTTTGATCAAATTCCTTACCGCAAGTATATCGGTCCGGTTAATCGGGCAAAGCATAAGGGAGTCGCTGATTGTAGGCCTATCTATCTTCCAACTCGGTGAATTTTCACTGCTATTGGCAAAGGAAGGTATGCGCCAAGAGCTCCTTGACCCTGTAAGTTATCAGTATTTTTTGTCCATCACTTTGCTAACCATGGCACTCACGCCTTTTGCAATGGGCAAGAGGGTATCGATCGCATCGAGGATCTGCAATCTTCCTATCCCTGGGACTGAAAAATATTCTTTCAACGCCAAATCCCGAACGGAGATCCCTGCCGTGCAAAGTGACCTGAAAGACCACTTGGTTATCATTGGGTTTGGGCTAAACGGGCATAACCTGGCCAAGGCTGCCAAGACATCAAAAATCCCATACGCAATCATAGAGTTGAATCCCGCGACGGTCAGAAGGGAACTCGCCAACGGGGAACCGATTACCTTCGGAGATGCTGCAAATGAGACCGTTCTGCAGCATGTTCAGATCAACAAAGCGAGGGTGGCCGTTATCGCAATTTCTAATGCCGATGCCACAAAACGGATAGTGTCGGCAATCAGGCATTTGACTGGAAACCCCTATATCATTGTGCGTACCCGATATGTGAATGAGATTGAAGAAAACCTAAAACTGGGTGCAGATGAGGTGATTCCCGAGGAATTTGAAACTTCGATTGAAATCTTCACAAGAGTCTTGGGCAAATACCTTATCCCCCGGCATCACGTAGAGGATTTTACCGAGGAAGTCCGCTCGCACAATTATGCCATGTTCCGCAAAGTTCCCGGCGCCTCGCCAAGTCGGATACGGGTGGATTTACCCGATATAAATCTGGTGGGGGTCTTGGTCGAGAAAGATACTGGAGATTATATAAACAGACCTATCAAGGAAACGCGAATCCGCCAAAAACTCGGCGTCAACATCGTCGCCATCAAGCGGGACGAGAAAACAATATACGAGATCACTGGTGATATAAAGCTGAAACTGGGGGATTTGGTATATGTGGTTGGAGGACAGGAGGCGATCGAAAAGTTCCAGACGGAAGTAGAAGTGAGTTGATAAAATAGGCAATGTACTGAAAAATAGTTGGTGAC
>NZ_AMZY02000027.1 GCF_000330725.2 Mariniradius saccharolyticus AK6
CGTCAACCTATTTTAGGCACACACAAAGTGAATGCAGGTACGAGTAACGAAGTAGGAATTACGAAGTGAATCTAAGTACCAAGTACGAAGTGGGAAGTACGAATCAAGCGCTCCCTTTAACCTCGTACTTCTAACCTCGTACTTCTAACTTGGTACGTTGTACTTGGTACTTAGTACAAAGAAAAAGCCCGCCTTTTTGCGGGCTTTTTCTTTACAGCTTTCTGACCCAAATATTCCTAAAGCTCACCAAATCCCCATGGTCTTGGAGTTTGATCGGGAGCTCGTTGGCGTGGGCTTTGTAATTGGGAATGCCGATGTATTCGGTGGGACCTTTGAGTTCCACATTGTGCTGGACAAGGATGCCGTTATGGACCACCGTTACCCTAGCCGGGGCGACCAACATCCCGTCGGCATTGAACTTTGGTGCGGTAAAGAAGATATCATAGGTATTCCACTCACCTGGTGCTTTCGTAGCATTGACCAAGGGGGGATGCTGCTTGTAGATACTTGCTGCCTGCCCATTGGAATAGGTGCGGCTTTCGTAGGAATCCAAAACCTGCACTTCGTAGAGGCCCATCAGGAAAATCCCCGAATTCCCCCTACCCTGTCCTTCACCCTTGATGACGGTCGGTGCGGCCCATTCGATGTGCAGCTGCATATCGCCAAAGCCCTGCTTGGTTTGGATATCGCCTTTCCTTGGGACGACTGTAATCGCGCCGTTATTGACTGTCCATTCTGCGGGACCGCCGGAAGCGGCACTGACAAAGTTGTCGAGATTTTTGCCGTCAAAGATGACGATCGCATCATTGGGTGGCAGGTGGTTTTGTGCGCCGGGCGTCACTTTTCTGGGTACAGGTTCCCAAAACTCCGTCGCCTGCGGGGGCAGCTTGATATCTTGTTGCTGTGCCAGGACCGGCAGGGCCACCATACAGCCCAAGAGGGCAAAAGAGGTTTTCAAAGTCTTCAACATAGGTTTATTGGTAAATGTGAATGGTTCTTTCCGGGCAAATTAAACCAAAACCAAAGGATTCAAAAGCCATTGATGGATTTTTCAGGGCAAAGAGGGTTTCTCGAAGAGAGCGCGGAATATTTCACGCAAAGACAACGAAGGTGCAAAGAACGCAAAGATCAGTGGTCAGTAGCAGTGATCAGTCGGCAGTGGCAGTGGTCAGGAGCTCAGCTTGGCGGCTTAGCGTCTTCGCGAGAGTCATTTTTTTCTGCGTGCTTTGCACCTTTATTTCCTTTGCGAGAGCCGCTTTTTCTCGCAAAGACAGCGAAGACGGAAAGAGCGCAAAGATCAGTAAGCAGTCACAGTGGGCAGTGGCCTATCCTGGCGTCTTGGCGTCTTGGCGAGGTTTTTTTTCTGTTCTTAGCACCCTTATTTTCTTTGGGAGAGGCGGGTATTGTCATTTTTGGTACACTGGCCTCTTTGCGTGAAACCTTTTTTCTGCGTGCTTTGCCCCTTCATTTCCTTTGTGAGCACCGCCACGGCAAAGGTGGAAAAACCAAAAAAAAAAAAGGCCACCGTGGAGAAAATCCACGATGGCCTTTTCATTCTCCTCAGTCCTGCAATAGAGGACTTCGGATTGGTCTTACTCTTTGATGAGTCGCTTGGTGATCAACTGATTGTCAACCTGCACGAGGATCATGTAGAGACCGTTGCTGTAGCCTTTCAGGTCGAGGGTTCTCATAAAGCTGTTCTCTTCATAAGCCTCGTCTTGATAAACCAGCCTTCCTTGAGGATCGTATACCCTCAGGTTGACTTTAGCAGCTTGGCTTAGCCTTACCTGAACATTGGCAAACTGTTCTCTTGCAGGGTTTGGATGGACAATCACCTCGCTGACACTCGAAGCCGCAGGGATATCAAAGTTGCCATTGTTGCCAGCACCTTTTCTGAACACCAACTCACGTTCGATGGTCTGTCCTGCCCTGTCGGTGGATGTCACGGTGACTCTCAGTTCAGCAGGTATTGCTGCAGACTTCCATACCAATTGGTCGTCAACCAGTTCGAAGTAGTCATTCTCACTTACTTGATAAGTATGGATGTCATCCGCCTTATCCACTGTGATGAGTTTGGTGAACACCTGTCCTACTTCGACATTGCTTGGAATAACCTTCACGGTGGCAAGGATATCCGTAGCCCTTGGTTTCTCACGGACAAGTACCGGTATTTCGACCATGTCTTCCAGATCGCTGAGATTTCCGGAGATGACCTCACCCACAACTTGGTAGAAGCCCGGCTTCATGCCGTCATAGGCATCAATGTTCCATCTCATGGCCACTGAGCTGCCTTCAAACCATTCCTTGGACATCTGATCCAACGCTTTCACTAGATCTTCATTGGATGTGTTCCAGGTGACTTCTTGGAGATCAACAGCGATGCGTTTCTTGCCGTTGGACTTGACCTCATGGATTACAATCGAGCCGCCTCCGGTACCGTTGTTGCCCAGGATAGTGGCATCGGCTGTATTTTCGGCGCTGCCCATCTGGTTGTCGTATACGACGACACCCGCGGTGGTGCTGATCTTGATCCTAAATCTATCTGGGTTGCTCTGGCCGTTCCACTGCCCATCGATGGCTACCACCACAAACTTGAATCCGCTTTGTCCATTGATGGTGCCCGTACCTCTGTAGGTTGCCCTACCACCCGAAATTACCAAGGATCCAGACTCGTGCATGGTGGACTTGAAGTTCAGGCTTCCAGCTTGGAATTGGAACTCTGTATTGCCATCTACCTGGGTGGAGCCCTTCTTGTACTTGGACACGAATCCAAAGTTGGCTTTACCAACAATCGTAGGATCGGCAACCAAAGCCCCCGCTGGAGAATTGATCCAGCCACCGCCCGTTACAAAGCTTCCACTCGCATCGAAGACAGGGATGTAAGCGATGGATGATGCGCAGCCACTGCCCACAGTCGCAGTCACTTCGTACACACCGAGTACGCCCAGGTTACCTGTGGTGGCGGTTGCGACACCAGAGGCGTTTGTCAGAACAGTCTGACTGAAGACCGTTACGTTGGCATCATTTGTCAAGACAAAGGTCACGCTTACCCCAGGGACATTCGGTGTTACGGTTGCCCTCAATGTAGCCGGCTGTCCCACAGGCACTGGGGTGGAGCTAGCCGAGGCGTCGATGGAAGTACCTAATACCGTCAAAGTGCCATTAACGTAGGTAAATGCATAGTTACCTGGCGTAAATCCTGAAGGAATGATATCATAGTTTCCTGCACAGCTGTTAACTGTTGCAGCCGTCGTGAACATTAAGGTTCCGCCTAGGACCGATTCAGTTTCATCACCAACAAAACCATCATAGGTTACTGTGAAGGCAGGGTTAGCCTGACCCTCGTATTTGGATGCGTTTTGAGCGGTGATGGTCAAAGGTGCAGGCATGATGTCGGCCGTCGTGCTCGAGGTCGCGTTGAAGCTGTAGTTGCCCGCATCCGCTCCAGAGGTCGCGATGTCCGCGGTAACAGTCTTGCCTGTTCCCACATTCTTGTTGTCGAAGTTGCCGTTGCTCGCCGTGGCGGTCACCACGTCGCTCAACAGGATGCCGGAGATGCCCGATACCGCTACCGTTGCAGCCGTGGTCGCATCGTACACCTTGTCGTCAGCAGTGATGCTCACCGTTACCGCAGCCTGGGTGATGTCGGCCAGGTCGGCGGCGGTCGCATTGAAGCTGTAGTTGCCCGCATCCGCTCCAGAGGTCGCGATGTCCGCGGTAACAGTCTTGCCTGTTCCCACATTCTTGTTGTCGAAGTTGCCGTTGCTCGCCGTGGCGGTCACGTCGTCACCGGCGATCAGGCCGGCGGCTGGGTTCACCGCGGATACGGTGGCAGCAGTCGTGGCATCGTATACCTTGTCGCTTGCAGTGATGCTCACGGTCAGCGCCGCTGGCGTGACAGTCAAAATTGCTGGGTTACTGGTTACACTTCCACAATCTCCAGTTACTTTAACTCTATATTGACGACCACTTAGGGCCACTCCTGGTTTGGTAAGTGTCAGAGTATTGGTATTGGCACCAGAATAAATGCCTCCATTAGAGATTGGGTTCCAAGTACCGTTAAACTCTTCCCAAACATAAGCCAGCGTACCTGTACCTGACGCTGAGACAGAAAAAGAGGCATTGTTGCCATAAACCAAGTTTTGGTTTGAAGGAGCACTAGTAGTTGGTAACAACTTGGTAACCTGAAGAGTTGAAGGGGATCCTAAACCAGAATTAGGTGTTATTGATTGTCCAGATGTAGGGATAGAAGAATTATTGCCATTACCAAACCCTGAAAGCGTGTAAGAGCCCAAAACATTTGTTGGTATTGCATTTAGTTTAAATACAATTTCGTCACCATTGGCTAAAGCGTGCGTGTTGGAATTATTGAAGGCATACAACCAAACTCTATTTCCGACAATTTGAATAGACCAAGTCTTTCCGGATGGCACACTGGTAATAGATGGAGAATTAAGTGTAAAACCAGCTGGAAAAGTAATTCCAAACGATGAATTTCTTGGGGATGCATTATTTGTTTGTCTTATAGTAAAGGTTAATTCTGAAGGACCTCCGCCACATAAATCGGGATAACTCCCAATTAGTAGCCAAGTTGCATCCGTAAAGAACGTCTCAGCATACAGCCCAGAAGTCCTTCCCCGCGCCATGAGGTGAAAGGTGGTGCCTAGCTCCTCTTCACCGATGTAAAATTCAAAAAAGATGTTCCCGTTATCATCAGCAGTGACCTCATAAAGGTCATGCTCGTGATCGGGGATATTGGGCTCGATGTGTTCGAAATCGAGTTCGACGATTTCTCCCGGCGACCATCCGGTACCGGTAATGATTGCCGTCTCACCAGGGGCATAATCCTCCTTGTCAGTGGTGACCGTGGCGGTTGATGTCTGGGAAAGGGCTGGCAATGCCCATAACATCAGGATCGAAAGCATGACTATGCCTTGGATCAATCTCTTCCATGGATCGGGTAAATCTCGTTTCATAGTAAAGTAATTTTGGGTTATTAAAAATATAGGCGGTGATCTTTTTACTCAAAGAATCGTAACCAAAATTCGACAATTTGATGTCGTTTGTAGTAAATAAAATGCTTTTTGTTGTCAAAAAAAAGAACTATACCGGAAAATTTTTAGAAGTAAAACTCTTGTTAACCGAAGAGTTTAAAATATTATTTTGAAGTATAAATGTTAAATAACCTTATTCATTCAATTTTTGAGATAAATAATCCTATTCCTACATTTAATTATATTTATCCTAACAATAAAAAAAATTGGAGTTACTAAACCCTAGCTATTATAATATCCTTTGTGGTCTTTCGCAGTGATTTTTTCTCTTCTTTTGGAAAAAACAACCTAACAAGTCCTGATATTTTTTAGACAACCAACATATGAAATTAACACAGCATTGTCAGTACATATATTTATAGCCAAAACGAAGCTCATAAAAAAAGACCTGCCACATGGCAGGCCTTTTAAAATTTAACTAAAGCCCATTTGTTAATCGAAAGAATTTTTCAACATTTTTCTTTGCTCCCATCAACTTTTAGATCTTTTGAAAAAAGTCCTTGACGAATCTAATTATGTCCGAGATTACAATAAACTAATATGATCTGAAATATATTGGATGTGTCATAATTAAACCGCATTTCTCGTAGACCTTTGATATCCGTATCAAATAAAAGTTAGTATCTAATCGGTTATTACACCAGGATAAGGCCATTGTTTGTTTTCAAATGGGTTACTATTAGTTCTATTGTTAGGATCGATCCTAAATTGAGTTAATTGTGATATCGGATTTGTATTAATCTGAGCAACAGACGCGAGCACTTCACGATTAAAGGGGTCATAAACCAAGGGATAATCATTTGCACCTGTGAGTACTTTGGAAGCGCATGCAAAGGTTGCACCTATCATATCCCTTGTTATTGGATGAGGTCTTAATGAGCTCAATGGTATTTGTCTTTCTATATCAAAACAGGCGAAATTGCCCCCAACATTCCTCATGCCCGAACCCATATTCTCCAAAAAGTGATTCTGTACTCTGAATCCAATTTCTTCATAAAACAAGTTGAATTCTCCGATGAAAACAATTCTACCTCCTTGTTCAGCAAATTTTTTCAAACTATTTATCTCATTTAATAAATAAGGTGATCTAGGGAGCCACAAGAATAAAACCTTAACATCCATGGGAATGTCGATCAAAGGATTTACAGAGGAATCAATTATTCCAAGATCAAATCCTAAACTTTGGATAAGGAATTTCAACTCAGTATGTATGCCGTCTGTAAAAGAACAAGCTAAAGGATATCTAGAATCCTTTCCACAATCGAACCAAATCGAATTTCCATTTGCGCGGGGTCCAATAGTCTCAAAATTTATGAGATTTCTTACCAATAATCTGTTGTTAGGGTTCACTAGACCAATTGAATTGTCAAAAACATTCATGTCATTAAATACAATGATATCTTTACCCGGCCTTGGAGCGGTTTCTACTTCTTGTACAAACAAAGTCGCTGTCCCTTCAACATCGAAAGATTTCGCTTTTACTTGAGTAGATCCAAAACTTTTACCGATTGCCAAACCGTCCTGGTCGATAGATGCAATCTCCCCATCCGCAATGGACCATTTGACAGCTAAAAATTCAAAATCGGTTAGTACCTCTCCATAGAAATTGTAAACAATGGCTTCATACCTTTGCTCTCCTCCTATTACCACTGTAGCCTCGGAAGGCTTTACTTCAATCCGTGCCGGACACTCCTTTTCCTCCAATCTGAACGCAACCCTGAAATTCTGACCTTGTACTGCTGGAATTATTCCGTCTTGAAGGGCTTTCGTTTGGTTAGAAGGCACTACACCCACATCCATGTGTCCCAGCACTTTTTCCCCAATACGTACACGAATCCTATATATTTTCCCAATTTGAGCCTTGGTTTGACTCGGGTTCCAATCAACAAAGTAATTCTCCTCCAATGGATTGACCACTACTTTGCCGTCCGCACTCCCATCACGATTGAAGACGGCATGAAAGTTCTTGAAACCCAAGTCATCGCTGATTTCCACAACAGGGCTGAGATTAGGATGGAAATTTTTGTGATATTTTGGTGATTTCGCAACCGTTGGCGCCAAAAAATAGAATTCGTCAACACTGCCTCCGTTGGCAGCGTCCGAAATTCCGAGCTTTCCGAATTCCTTTGAAAGACTCTGGGAAAGCAAACTCAAATCATTGCTGATGTCTTCATCTTTCAGCATGCTTTCGGTACAGGAATTTAACAATAACAATAGAAAAACATAAACTACCAGTTGTCTTAGTTGGAATCCTCTCCAAGAATAATTGGGGAGGAATGGTGCTGAGATTTTCATACAAAAAGAGGATAAAGGTTGAAAATATGACTAATGATTAACCAAATTAGACCTTCCCCTTTAGGTAAAAAATACCCCAAAAGTAGTAAAACAGTACTTATAGCTACATCTAGCTATTTCAAGTCGAGCGTGCCAACTCCCAAAAAAATCCACCTGATGGGAATAGATTTAACCCGGCTCAAAAAAATAAAAGCGGCGTTTTAGTTTAACCTCTGCCCGTTGATTCCGCTCTTTTGCACCAAGGAAACAATTCCTGCAAGGTTCCTGACACCAAGCTTTCTGAAGATGTTCTTCCGGTGGGTCTTGACCGTCAAGGGGCTAAGGTTGAGGATATCGGCGATTTCGCCGCCTTCATATTGGTTGATGATCAGGCGGATGATCTCCACCTCTCGCTTGGATAGACCATAGGCCCCAAATATTCCACCAAAATGATCTTGGTTTACCGAGGGCATTGGCTCTTCCAAGGGTTCATTGAAATATTCGTTTCCCTTCAGTACCTCCTCTATCGCAGTCAACAGCTCCGAAACAGAAGAGTCCTTCCCGATGTATCCCTTGGCTCCAAACTTGCGAACCATCTCCATAGTGTTTGGGGAATGGTGCATACTGACTACCAATACTTTGAGCTTGGGATGGTTTCGGTGCAAATGACCGAGCAACTGGGTTCCGTCCATTTTTGGCATATTCAGGTCCAGGACCATCAGGTCGATCTGCCCGCCCCGATCAATATATTCCATCACCTCTACGCCGTTTTTGAATTTCCCAACGACCTGATAGTCTTGGTTGGCGCGGATCAGTTTTTCGAGCCCATCTGCAAAGAGCTCATGGTCATCAGCTATCACTATTTTTGTACTCATGGGAAATTGAAATTTGTTTGACTGGTACTGTCACGATGATGGTCGTCCCATCACTGTGTGAATCTATATGGAGGTGGCCCATCAAGTAGTCCACGCGTTTTTGCAGGTTTTTGAGGCCCAGGCCTTTTTGTGGGGAGTCCAGGATGTCTTTTGGGATTCCTTTGCCGTCATCAGTCACCATCAGCGTGACGGTATCATCCATTTCGTCCAAAAAAACCTGCACATCGGCTTCCTTGGCTTGTGAATGTTTGATGATGTTGTTGAGGAGTTCTTTGATGATACGGAAAAGATTGATCTTGGCTTCCAAGCCCAAAAAAGGCAGTTCCTCAATGGTATACGTGATCTTGATTTGTTTTTGCATTTTGACCAAATCAAGGACCTCCTTCACCATCGTCCGGAGGGTTTTGTCATTGGCTTCCATGGGCATCAGTTCATGGGCAATAAACCGTAGATCCTTGCAGGCCATATCGAGCAGTTTGTCTGTCTCTGCCAGTGCAGCACGCCTTTCCGCATCCATGGTGTTTTCCTCTTCCATGCGAATACTACCCACCTTCAGTTTGATCAATGCAAGCAAACCGCCCAAATCGTCGTGGAGATCCTTGGCAATGCGCTGCCTTTCGTTTTCTTGGGCTTCAATGATGTTGCGGTTGACCTCGCGCTCTTGCTGGATAAGTTTTTGCTCCACATATTCTTTGTCCTTTTTGAGGAAATAGTACCGGTGGATGATACCGACCGTCAAAAGCACAACGTTGAAAATAGACCCGACCATCAAGCCGTTAGGCTTCAGCGGGTGCCAATCAATCAATCCTTGGAGGTTCAAAATGTAATTGGTAAACCCAAAAATGAGCACCAGGTTGGCCAACAGTAGGTATAGCGAAATCTCCCTATTTTCGCGGATTTGGGAAATATTGACTCCCAAAACCAACAGGATATTGATCGTAGAAACAATAAAACCAAACTGCTGAAAAACCAGAATGGATCCAAAACCAATATCCAAAACTCCCGAAACCAGCATCATCGCAGTAACCAGAAATACCCCACCAAAGTATAGCCTAACCCCCCATTGCAGCCGCTTGTTGGTTGACTTGATAAAGAAAAACTCATTGATGAACAGCAATAGAAACGTGGACATCATCACTGAAAAAAACGGAATCACCCAAGGCGCAATCCAACCAATCTTGCTCCCATACAACCACAAAAAAAGATACCCGTCCTCTTCCAATACCAGGGCCAGGGACGAAAGCAGGTAGCCGACAAAAATCAGGTACATCTTTTCGAAGAAATAAAACCAGAGAAATATCCCCAGTAAGGTCGCCATCAGAATAAGCCCTGTGACCGTCCCAAACTTACTGGCCCGCATCGTCTCATACTCCCAATAAGAATTGGGCTCATCCAGGAAAAATGGAATGTAGGTATTCATGCCCCTGTTGTCTACCCGCATCAGGTAGGTAAATCTCTCATTCCTGGGAAGTTTGAGCTGAAAGGAATTGATCCTAGATGCCAAATCCCGCGTGGTACCTGTGTGGTCAAATCCCGTTGTCTGTGTCCTGACTAACCTCCCCTCTTGATCAAAAGTATACAAAGTAGCATCTCTGATCGTAGCGCCCGCAGGGCTAAAGATCAGCGTATTATCGGTTTCCAATCCATTCTCTATCCCAAAACCAAACCACCAAATCGACTCTGTAAAACCTTTGTTGAAAAGCCGGGGATTGTCCAATGGTAAAAAGTTTCCGCTCCTGTATGCGGAAAGTGCGGCTTCAGGCCCCAATTCACCAGGACGGTCTTCCAGATACTTGATGTATTCGCCCACAGGATAATCAGGCTGATCGGTAGCCAAAAGCGTCTCCTGCGCGGCAGGAAAAACAAGCTGTACGAAAACCAAAATCAACAAATGGGCCATAGGGTACGAAAAAGAGCAACTATCTTCCAAAAGGGAACTCAAAACATGCTGCCTCCGACGATAAATCCCGATCTCGGAATACAAAATCAGTCCTCATTAAACACAAAACGGAACTAACACTATCTAAACAAATTTATCGTTTACTGACCAAACCGAAATAGCTAATTATAGCTACAAGTCCGAACTGCAATGAACAAAACAAAACATAAAGAATGGTTATGCATCAATTTACAAGCTGCTCAGTTTCTTTTCAGTTTCAGATATTTCGGGCTTTTTTCTTGAATTTTCAAGAATTTTTCTTTGAATTCTTCAAAAAAAATCAACGTTGGAAATCAGCTGTCAAAAACAAACCCCGATATCCTCCCGACCTGTTTTCTTAAATATTGAATTTCCAGCAAAAAAATAGGCAGGTGAAAAATCCCTACCTAATAAAATAGATTCAACTCTTGGAAACAAAAAGTCAACAGAAAAATGGCCAGATAATCTTCAATCAAATCAATTTGCTCCGGTGGGCCTTGGCTACAGCTTCACCAAGAGAATGGACGTGGAGTTTTTCGTATATCTTTTTGATGTGGTTGTTGACCGTAAAATAGCTGATGCCCAACTCGTCCGCGATCATCTTGTAGCTAAGTCCATCGGCTAGCTTTTTGAGTACCATCGATTCCTTTGGGGTCAACTGATAATCTTCCCGTTTTTCGGCGGGATCATTCCCAAAATACCGGATCACCTTCATCGCAATGGAGGGACTCATGCTTGCCCCGCCTTTGGACACTTCGTCGATGCTTTGGGTGATTTGGGTCACCGAAGCGGATTTGAGAATATACCCTTCGGCCCCCGCTTTCAAAGCCGTAAATACCTTTTCGTCATCATCAAAAGCTGTCTGCACAATGATCTTGATCTCCGGGAAGTTCGCCTTTGCCAAGCGAATCCCCTCGATTCCATTGACCACCGGCATTTCCAGATCCATCAGGATGATATCTGGTCTTTCTTTTTGCAAATCCTGTAAAATGCTCCCGCAATGGTCATGCGAGCCTACGCATATCAAATCGGTCTGCAATGCCAGAATCGTCTGCAGACTGTCCCGCCGAACGGCATTATCATCATAAATCGCGACCCTTATCATTGTTTAAAATTAAGATGCTTCCACCCCTCAATCAAGGCTAAATCTAGCTATTGGAAACTCCAGAACGATGGTGGTGCCTTGCCCCTTTTGGGAAAAAACCTGCGTCTCCCCACCCAAATCCTTGCCTCGCCTTTGCAAATTCTGTAGCCCATTGCCCTGCCCGGGTTTATTCATGTCAAACCCAACTCCATTGTCTTGGATCTTGAGAACCACGGTTTCCCCGTTTTGCATCAGATCCAAGCTCGCCTCTGTCGCTTTGCTGTGCTTGGCGATATTGTTGAGGGATTCCTTTATCATCAGCAGCAGGTTTTTTCGGACATCAGGCTGCACGATTTTTTCCTCAAGTTCCTCTCCTATCGAAACATGCAATTGGATGCCCTTAGTCGTCAGCAATTCACTCGCATAGTTCAATATGCGCGAAGCCAAGGTATAGTTACCATCCTGTGGACGCTTCATACTCCATACAATGTCGCTCATCCGGGTCAGCAACTCTTTGGACTGGACTTGGATTTTGTCCACGAGCTCTTTGCCCTTTTCCGGTTCTTCGCTAAGCATGTTTTTGGCCAATTCACCATAAATCTGAAGGCTACTCAACGTCGCCCCCACATCGTCATGCAGGTCCGCAGTGATCCGCTCCCGTTCCTTTGCGAGCGTTTTTTCCTTTTCAGCCTTCAAGCGAATCAGCTCATTTTCATAGGCAAGTTTCGCAATCCTCCTTACAAATACCATCCTGGCAATGATCGCCACAACCCCTGCAAAAGCCAAAAAAGCCAATATCCTGAACCAAATCGATTGGTACCAAGGAGGGTGGATGTTGAATTCATACGAAACGGTTTCCTGCTGACTCGCTATCCTGAATTCAAATCGGTAGCTCCCTGGGCGCAAAGCGGGATATTGCACCAAATTGGAGTTGCTGAGGTCTTTCCATGCATCATCCACTCCTGCGAGTCGATATTGGAAGGTCTGTTCGGCAGCGAGCCAAATTGGAGTTGCTGAAAGATGAAAGGTCAAGTAGTCCTGATCATAACTGAAATCACCCGGCTTGGTGATGTTCACCATGCGGTTGTTGTTGCGTACCATCGCCAAAATGGGCTTAGGCGCCGAATTGGTTTTCGGTACCTGAGCCGGATAGAAATAATCGAGGCCGCTGACACCACCCATCAGCATCATGCCATCTTCCAAGACCATGGCCGAGTTGCGATTAAACTCGCTATTGATCAAACCGTCAGATTGCGTATAGTTGGTGAAAGCCTTGGTGGCAGTATCCAGGCGCGAAAGTCCTCTTCCCGTGCCCAACCACAAGTCGCCCTCCAAGTCAAAGGCCATAGAATAGATCCGGTTGTCGGGCAGCCCATCGTTTGTATTGAACACCCGGCTCATGCCTGTCTTTTTATCCAAGTAGGCAAGGCCATTTGCCGTTGCGACCCAGAGGTATTTGTCTGAAGCTGCCAAGGCGGCATAAGTCCTTTCCGAAGGAAGGCTTTTGGGATCATTTGGCATGGGCAGAAATTGCCTGATTTCTCCAGAAGGAATATGGAGCGACAGCAAGCCCTCACTTTCGGTACTTATCCAAGCGACATCCCCATCATAGCTGAGGCTGATGGGGGTCAACTTCGGAAAGATCACCCTATTGTCCTCCAGCCTGATGAGTCTCAGTCCATAATCAACCAAGTATCTGTATTCCTTTCCATCGTGGACAGCATACTCATTAGTCCAGATATTTTTTGCATTTTGATTTTGTGAAAAATCAAGGATTTCTTTTCCAAATCTTATGGTCCAAGCCCGCCATTCCAAATAAGGCAAATAATTGAAGCGGGGCTTGGTGCCCACCATTTCCGCAAGTTTTTGACTTTTTATGATCTCGGTCTTTTTGGTTTGTTGATTTATCACTGTAAATACAGAGTCCGAGAAATCATGTCGGATGATCACCTGGTCTTTCCCGAATGGGTATATGCCTATCATGAAGTCACGATGCAATTCTCCATTGGCAGCGGTCATGCTTCTGAAAAAATCCTTTTTAAGGTACAGCAGGTCCAACCGTCCTCGTCTGAAACCATAAGCGAATTCCCCGTGCCTTTGTGATTCCAAAAAGCCTCCAAGGTGCGAATCGGCAATTCCCAGGCGCTGCATTTCCACGTTGACGTCAACGGGATTCTCCTTTCCCAGTTCCCAAAGGAAATATCCCGCCTCGGTCTTGAAAAGGCTAAACTGCTGGGTCGTATAGACTTCCTCTACTTTTTGACCTCCCAGTTTTTGCATCACCTCAGCGGTACGGTCTCTATTCCGAATCGTGTCCAAGACCGCCCATTTGCTCCAATCCCAGGCGTATCGGCACCACATGTTTCCATGGACATCGATAAGGGTACGAAAATAGCCTTGCCTTAACAAGGTATCGGATATAACCACATCTTCATTTACCAACCTGTACTCACCAAGATTCTCGCCCCTTTGCACTTCTTTGAACCTTTCTGAAAGAAGAGAGTAGAACTTGCCCCCCGAATAGGTAAGAAAAAGGTTTACGTCGGGACGAATCTTATCTCCTTGTTTATCAACAATCACCATTTCGACAAACCTGTTGCTTTCGGGATCAAAGAGTACAGGTGGTAAGTTGATCCTATTGAACCATATATCTCCCTGATATTCCCAGATATTGAAAAAATACCCTTCTGCCTCCCCAGAATCTATGGGGTAAAATAAGTTTGAGAACGGATCCAATCTACCCAGTTTGGTTCGCCCGATAATGATCCAATAGCGTCCCTTGCTGTCTGGAAAAATGGCGTCGATCGACCCTGTGATTGGTTCTTTGGTCGCATGATTCCTGATCTCCACCGGATACGCCTGAAAGCCGTCAAAGCAATACAAGCCGTCATAGGTCCCTATCCAAAGCAGGTTACCTCGATCGGGGCGTAAACTCATAATAACAGGACTATTGAGCCCCTTGTCGCTGTCTATGGATAGGACTTGCAGTTGTGATTGGGAAAAGGCCAATAAGCTTGTCAAGCTCAAGATCAACTGCAACAATAATAGCCTAGGCCAATTGGACATACGGTGGAAGATTGAGATTCTAAAATATGGTTTTGGCTGGATTTATACCATTTTTAGGTGATTGAAACCAATAGAAACTGCTTTTTTCATAAAAAAACCGTCCCGAATTCGGGACGGTTTTAGGGTTATGTAGAACGAGGGATTACTGTTTGATGATGCGGCCCTGGAGCGTTTCGCGGTCCACCTGTACGATGACTTGGTACATGCCCTGTGCGAAGTGGCGCAGGTCGATTCTCCTTGTGAAGCTCAGCTCGTGTTGGCCTTCCTCCTGGTACACCAGCCTGCCAGCCGCGTCGAAGATGCGGATCGACACGTTCGCCCCCTCCGGTATCTGTACCATCAGGTTGGTCTCCTGCATCGCCGGGTTCGGGTAGATCAGCAGGTCCGTTGGCCTGTCGGTCTCCCTGTACAGCGTGATCTGCCTGCTGATGGTCTGTCCCGCCCTGTCGGTGCTGTGTACCGTCACCGTGGTCCTTGCCTCAGGCATGTGGTTGCCCTTCCATACCAGCACGTTGTTTTCCAGGTAAACGTCCGGATGCTCTTCCATGCTGTAGCTGTGGATGTCGTCCGCGGGGTCGACCGTGTGCAGCCCGGTCAGGATCTCCCCTGCCCTCACCTTGTGCGATACCCTGTCCTTGGCGGCGAAGATGTCCACCGGAAGCGGCTTGTTCAGCACCAGTACCGGCAGGCTGATCGCAGGGCCGTTGTCGCCTTCCTCCAGGTATTCCGCCGGCAGGCTGCCCTCCATCTGGTAGAAGCCCGGCTTCAGCGGGTCGAAATCGGATATCGACCACTTGATCTGCTGGGCAAGCTCCATGTCGCTGCCCTCCTCGAAGTAGACGTAGTCGGAGGCGATCTTGGGCAGCGATGTGTTCCATGGCACGGTGACCAGGCTCTCGGAACCCTCGAGTTCCTCCCTGCCATTCTTGGCGGGCTTCCTGCAGCCCACCACCAGCAGCCTGAACTTCATTTTGCCCTTGCCCACGTTGCCCGATGGGTCCTTGGCCTCGAACTCTATCCAGCCGTTCTGTGCCTTCCTGAACACCTTGCCGGGCTCGGGGCACTGGTGCAGCTCGAAGCCGCAGTTGTCGCTGGCAGTAACCCTGTTCCTCAGGTCCGGCATCACGAAGGTATCGCCCCTGCGGATGACCTTTACATAGGGCCGCTGCGGCACCGTTACCTTCGGCTTGGTCTGGTCGACCACCCTGATCGTCACTTCCGTAGAAGCCTTGGTGCCAACGGCGTCCACCGCCGTGAAGGTGATCTTTTGCTCACCGATGTCCTCACAGCTGAAGTCGCATTCGCTCAGCTTCAGCACCACCGGTCCGCAGTTGCTGGCCGTGCCGTCATCCACCATGGCAGTGGTCAGCCTGCCCCTGCCGTTCTTGTTCAATACCACTGTGATCTCCTGTTTGGTTTTTATCTGTATCGTGCAGACAGGGGTTACGGCATCCACCGTCACCACCTGCAAGGCCGTTGCTTCGTTGCCGTTGACGTCGGTAGCGGTCCATTTCACAACCGTCATCCCCACCGGGAACACGGCAGGTGCGTCGTTCACGATCGAGGCTATGCCGCAGTTGTCCGTGGCGACCGCATTGCCCAGGTCTATGGCGGGTGCGTCACCGCCCTCGCCCTCGGATACCGCAATGTTGCCCGGAGCCGTTATCTGCGGTGCCTGCCTGTCGGCCACGGTCACTTTCTGTACCGACGTGGCCGTGTTGCCGTTGGCGTCCGTCACGGTCCATGTCACCGTCGTCATCCCTACCGGGAACTGCTCCGGCGCATCGTTGGAGACGCTGGCCCCCGTACCCGTGAAGGTCGGGCTGCCAAGGGACAGGCCTTCGGCGAAGCAGTCGCCCTCACCGGCGTCGGTCGTGATGTCCGCAGGTGCATTTATCGTCGGAAGCTCCTCGCGGGTCACGTTCACGCGCTGTTGTGCCGTTGCCGTGTTGCCGCTGTTGTCCGTCGCCGTCCAGGTCACTACGGTCAGGCCGAGCGGAAACACGTTCGGGGCGTCGTTTTCGATTTTCTCAATCCCGCAGTTGTCGGATGCCTGAGCCTCGCCGAGGGCTACGCCTGTTGCGCTGTCTTCGTCAGGTCCAACCTGGACCGTGACGTCCGCAGGCGCGGTGACCAAGGGATCCTGTTCGTCGACCACCGTCACGGTCTGTGTTGCGGTGGCAACGTTGCCGTTGTTGTCCGTCACCGTCCATGTAACCGTAGTCTTACCCAAGGGATAGGTTTCGGGCGCATTGTTCGTCACGGAGGCGATGCCGCAGTTGTCCGAAACGGTTGGTTGGCCGAGGGCCACGTCAACAGCGTCACAACTGGTGGTTCCTGTGCTTGTCTGTACGGCAGCCGGAGCGGTGATTGCCGGAAGTTCCCTGTCTGTCACCGTTACCTGCTGGGTTGCGGTGGCGGTGTTGCCGTTGCCGTCGCGGACCGTCCAGGTCACGGTGGTTGTCCCTACCGGGAAGGTCTCGGGCGCATCGTTGCTGATGCCGTCGGCAGGGATATCCTCACCGGTCACGCTCGGCGTGCCGAGGTCAGCCAGGGTTGCGAAGCAGTCTCCTGTATCGGTGTCCGCATTGATGGCCGCAGGTGCCGTGATGGTAGGCAATATCTCACGGGTAACCGTCACGTTCTGTGTGGACGTGGCCGTATTGCCGCTGTTGTCCGTCGCCGTCCAAGTAACGACCGTGGTGCCAATCGGGAATGTCGTCGGAGCGTTGTTCGTAACGGAAGCCACACCGCAGTTGTCGGATGCCTGTGCCTCGCCGAGGGCTACGCCTGTTGCGCTGTCTTCGTCAGGTCCAACCTGGACCGTGACGTCCGCAGGCGCGGTGACCAAGGGATCCTGTTCGTCGACCACCGTCACGGTCTGTGTCGCGGTGGCAACGTTGCCGTTGTTGTCCGTCACCGTCCAGGTGACTGTCGTTGTACCCAATGGATAGGTTTCGGGCGCATTGTTCGTCACGGAGGCGATGCCGCAGTTATCGGAAACGGTTGGTTGGCCGAGCGCCACGTCGACCGCGTCGCAGGAGCTGGTTCCCGTGCTTGTCTGTACGGCAGCCGGAGCGGTGATTGCCGGAAGTTCCCTGTCAGTGACAGTTACCTGCTGGGTTGCGGTGGCGGTGTTGCCGTTGCCGTCGCGGACTGTCCAGGTGACGACCGTCGTGCCAATCGGGAAGGTCTCCGGCGCGTCGTTGCTGATGCCGTCGGCAGGGATGTCCTCTCCCGTCACGCTAGGCGTGCCGAGTTCAGCGAGGGTAGCGAAGCAGTCTCCTGCATCGGTGTCCGCATTGATGGCCGCAGGTGCCGTGATGGTTGGCAATACCTCCCGGGTCACCGTCACGTTCTGTGTGGACGTGGCCGTATTGCCGCTGTTGTCCGTCGCCGTCCAGGTGACCACAGTTGTGCCAATCGGGAATGTCGTCGGAGCGTTGTTCGTGACGGAAGCCACACCGCAGTTGTCGGATGCCTGTGCATCCCCGAGGGATACGCCTGTCGCGTTGTCCGCATCGGGGGCGATCTGGATCGTGACATCAGCAGGTGCGGTGACAGTTGGATCCCGTTCGTCGACAACCGTCACGGTCTGTGTTGCTGTCGCAACGTTGCCGTTGTTGTCCGTTACGGTCCATGTAACCGTGGTCGTACCCAAGGGATAGGTTTCGGGGGCATTGTTCGTTACCGATGCAACCCCGCAGTTGTCCGAAACGGTTGGTTGGCCGAGGGCCACGTCGACCGCGTCACAAGCATTCTCGCGGGTGGAAATGTTCAATGCCGCAGGAGCCGTAATGGTGGGAAGCTCGGTATCGGTCACGGTAACGGTTTGTGTGGCTGTTGCTGTATTGCCGCTATTGTCCGTAACCGTCCAAGTAACGGTCGTCGTACCCAGTGGATATGTCTCGGGCGCATTGTTCGTTACCGATGCTACCCCGCAGTTGTCCGAAACGGTTGGTTGGCCGAGGGCCACGTCGACCGCATCGCAACCATCCTCGCGGGTGGATATGTTCAAGGCCGAAGGAGCCGTAATGGAGGGCGGGACTCTATCCCCTACCGTGATTCGTTGGATAGCTGTTGCCTTAACGCATTCGTCCTCCAGCAAAGTCCAAGTGATAAATGTTGTCCCCAAAGGGAAGCTTGCTGGTGCGTCATTGATGAATGTAAAATCAGAAATATCTGCGCCTATCAACGTAGGCGAGCCGAAATCAACAATAGTCGCGGAACAAGTCCCAATGTCCGTACTGACCATTAATTCATCGGGTGCCTGGAATCTCTGCAATCCTTCATCTTTCAGTTTTTGAACCTCATCAGGCGACAACGCTACATCAAAAACCTTGAACTCGTCAACAGCACCTACCAATGTCTCTGCATTAGCGAGCGAGACTGCACCAGGCGCTGCAACACCAAATTGGAACTCATCGCCTCCAGTCCAAAGATTGCCGATACTTTGGGGAGAACCTTCCTCTAACCCATTCACATAAAGACGCATGGATCCGCCATTCTCTGCAGTTATCGTTACAAAATACCATTCATTTAGTGATGCAATAGTAGTTCCAACCACAGCTTTCGGTGTTCCGTCAAAAGTATAATGAACAAACCTTCCACTTGCATCGGTTCGGATTTGATGACTTGTGCCGAGAAATGGATTCCCTGCAGTCATTAATGATACATTTTGATTGGCTGAAGATGAACCTGTAAATTTCACCCATGCACTCAATGTATATGCGGTGAATGTAGGAGTGGACATTGTTATCGAGCTTCCGCCATCGAACTGATATGCAGCATTGGGCGTGCCAAATCTGTCATTTGTCAATTGCGCCGAATTCACCGTACCGTCAATGTCTCCAATAACATCTTCGGCATTTGTTGTAAATGGATAAAATGCTATCGGGCAAAATTGTGCCGGCGGCGGTGTGGTGCCATTGAAATCCGCCAATACCTCTGCGTCTGAAAGTTGGGTATTGAAAATTTTGACTTCATCAATCGCGCCATTTAAATGACCCGCACCTCCCCCCGCACTTCCGAAGTGAAAATGTGTTCCTCCACTCCAGGGATCACCAGAAATATTGACGGTTGTTCCCTCCAGTTGCCCATTTACATACAATTTCATTTGGCCATTTCCGGTTGCTGAAATCGCAACATGGTACCATTGATCTTGTACAATGGAAGTCGAACCTGGCAAAAAGTACAAATTCCAGGTATATAAATAGTGTAAAAAGGAGCCACCACTCGTCCTCATCTGATGGCTCCAGCCGCCATTCGGTGCGCCCGCATCACCGCCTGGTGCCAAAACTATAACGCTCATGTCGCCCGGGTTACTGCTGTTGAACCTGACCCATGCGATGACGGTGTAAGACGAAAAGGAAGCCGATGGTACCGAAATGAAATCATCCACCCCATCAAAACTGTACGCGCTGTTGGGATTCCCAAAGCGGTCAGTCGTAAGCGTCGCACCGTTAACCGAGCCATTGTTACTCCCTACCGCATCATTGGCGTTGCCGTTGAATGGGTAGTACGCAACCGGTGTTTGTGCATGCGCTAGGGCAATTGCACAAACCATCAGTATGGTTAGAAAATAGCTTAACGTTTTCATTTCGAGTGAATTAAAAATGGAATGTTCAAGTGAAAATTACGCTCGATTGACGAACTACCATAGTTGAAGTTTTTCATGGGTCTAAGGTTTAATGGTGAAAAGATGAAAGACTCGAAAACGAATTTACCCGCGCCTGCCAGCGAAAAAAATACCCCAAAAGTAGTAAAACTGCCTTTATAGCTACATTTAGCTATGTGCCATGAAACCAAAAACCGTCCCGAATCCGGGACGGTTTTTGGGTTATGTAGAACGAGGGATTACTGTTTGATGATGCGGCCCTGGAGCGTTTCGCGATTTCTTTCGAATCACTAAAATGTGTACCCTACTCTTAGTGCCAGGTGGCCTCCGTTTCCCTGATCCCGATTGTCGGAGGCTTGGTTTGTTAGTCCACTACCATAATTCAATCCCATCAAAATCTTTCCGAAATCATAGCCAACCATCAGGTTAAATCCTATGGTCATGGGAGGCTCCTGATTTGTTCCACTCCCGAATTCATAATCAGTTGATGTTTTGTTGCCATTGAAATCGACGGTTCTCTTGCCGGAAAAACCATACATCAGAGAGGGCCCGATACCAACAAATACCCCCGTTTCCTGCTCACTATGATACACAAGTTGGACTGGAATTTCGAGGTAATTGATCGACATTGTCGTAATGGTAATATCTCCATTGGTAAGGTCTTCCAATTCTTCACCCCAACGTTTATTCAGATAATTGACGGAAGGCTGAATCGTGAAATTTTTCGAAAGCGACACGTTGTAAAAAGCTCCAAATGTGAAGCCGATCGTTCCCCCCAGTTTGTCAAGCCCATCGGCAGAATCAAAGGCCTCGCCCAATGTAGCTACCGGACCGACATGAATCCCGAATTGGGAATAAGCAGGGGCGACCTGGAACCCGACAGCAACTAAAACAATCAAAATAACTTTCTTCATGTTGATTATGGTTTGATTGGATGCTAAACTAGGCACTGAGTACGCCAATCAAAATACCCCAAAAGTAGTATAATTGGCCTTGTAGCTAGAATTAGCCAATTACTGCTAGCGATATTATCGATTGTAGACCTTATGTTTAAGAGTATTTTGTTGATCGGGTGCGGTCGAATCTGATACGTGTTTCCATCTTCTACTTGAGTTAGGCTCAAAAAATTCTTTAAACCCATGAGATACCCTGCTCGATACCTTACGATAACGTTCGTTTTTCTACTTGTCTATTGTACAAAACCATCAGAGACCACGACTAAAAAAAGTGATGCCGAAAGCCTCGAACAAAAGCCTCCGCGGATAACCCGCTTGGTAGACCTTCCCGATTCGCTCCAACCAAAGACTATATGGCTCAGCCAGTATCAAGCACCGAGAATCATCCCAGTCCCGAAAAGAAAAGGGGAATACGTTTACAGTCGGATCAATATAGCAGGTGAAAACCAAGTTATCGAAGTGGAACCACCCCAAGTGTACCAGTTTGAAGTCCTGAAAAACGAGGACGGCGAAGTGGTAAAAAACAAGGAAGGAAAACCTTATGTAATCGGCAAAGGAGGGAAAAGCCAATTCACAAGTTTCACTTCCGAAGATGGCTTGACGGCTGACGCCATCATCAGCATGCTGATTGACAGGCGGGGAGAGCTTTGGATTGGCACCTATGGCGGCGGAGTGAGCAAATTTGATGGCAGAAAATTCACAAACTACAAAACTGACCACGGCCTGCCAAATGAAGTGATTTCCAAGATTTTTGAAGACCGCGAAGGCAATCTCTGGTTTGCCTCCAACAACGGAGGAGTAAGCAAATTCGATGGAAAAAGGTTTTCAAAGTTGCGGAGTTTTGAAGGGATGCCCTCCAATATAGTATGGAGTATCGATGAGGATGACAATGGCAACATGTGGTTTGGGACATACGATGCCGGCATTACTAAGTATGATGGCCAGACTTTCAGCAACCTGAATTCGGATGACGGCCTTGCAGGTGATTTTATTTTGGGCACCGAAAGGGATAATTTGGGAAACATGTGGTTTGGCGGTGTGGGAGGAGTCACCAAAATCTCCGACGATAAGCTCACAAATTTCTCTATCGATGACGGACTCCCTTCCAATGCCGTGCTTTCCATTTTCCAAAAAAAGGACAGCAGCCTTTGGTTTGGCACTGCCGAAGGCTTGGCGACGTACGATGGAAGTACGTTCCAAAACTTCAACGTGGCTGATGGGCTGGCAGATAACGCGGTCTGGAATATAAAAGAAGACGGAAATGGCCATTTATGGCTGGCAACTTTTTTTGGTCTCAGCCATTTCGACGGAACAAAATTCACCTCCTACACCAAAGCCGCCGGATTGTTGGAAAACGGGACGCGGGATGTTTCAATCGGAAAAGATGGGACTGTTTGGGTCGGTACTGAAGAAGCGGGATTGAGTAAGTTTTCTGGAGAAGCATTTACCAATTTCACAAAAGAACATGGACTGAAAAACACAGCTGTCATTAACGACATCTTCCAAGATCGGGACGGGAATATTTGGTTTGCCTCATTGATGGGCTTGCATAAGCATGACGGTTTTGGATTCACGATGTACAGCAGAAATCATGGAGGGCTATTGGAAAACTCGATCGAGTGCAGCTATCAGGACAACAACGGGTACCTGTGGTTTGTTGGCGCAAAAGGGATGACCAAGTTCGATGGCAAGTCATTCATACATTATGGTCTGGCGCAAGGACTTCCGGACGAAAAAGTAGTAGATATTCTCCAGGATAAGGATGGCATTTTTTGGTTGGCTTTTGAGACAGGAATTGCACAATTTGATGGCAAATCTCTGACACAGTACAATGCTGATAATGGTCTTTCGGTAGATATCAAGGAGATTTTCATTGACAGCTTTGGAAATTTTTGGATCATATCGGCTTATGGCTTGACGCTTTTTGAAAATGGGGTATTTGTACATTATGGGCGAGAACAAGGTCTCGAAGGGATAGTCACCGACATTTTACAGGACGAAAAAGGAAACCTTTGGCTCGGCACCTATCGAGGCATCGCGTTTGTCGATTCGAAACAGCTCGGTGCGCTTAGCACCAACCTTGAAAAAAAGCTAGACTTCAAAATCATAGACCAAAGCCATGGCTTGGTGGATCGCTACGCCTATCAGCTCTTGTTTTTACCCGAGGGAAAATTGGCCGTTGGCTCGCCCAGGGGCATCCAAATTTTCGACGTGCCCGATTTGGGTTCGGATGGTTTTTCAAAAGTCAGTTCAAGCGAATGGTACCATACCAGCACCGGATTTCCCGTGAAAGACATAAACCCAATCGGAAAAACCACGATGTTTTTGGATCGGGATGGAATCATCTGGGCCGCAACGGAAAGCGGCAATACGGGCCTCGTGCGGTTTGATTACAAGAAAGTAAACAAAAACAAAACCACACCGCAGCTACGATTAAAGGACATCAGGCTGAACGAAGCCCCTGTTTCCTGGCAAACCATTATTGACTACCCCTTGGTCATCGAGCCCAAGGACACAGCCAACACCGTTCCCGCCCATGTGGAAGAAATGCTGAAATACGGGAAAAAGCTGAACGACTCAGAACGGGATTCCTTGGCCAGTCATTTCAAGGGCGTCACTTTGGCGGAGGTGTCCCCTTTTGACTTGATCCCACAAGAACTTGTCCTACCCTATCGCTTCAACAGGGTGACGTTTGAATTTGGTACCGATGAACTGACCAATCCTGATTTGATCGAATACCAATACTTTTTGGAAGACTATGACAAGGATTGGAGTCCCGTAACCAAAGAGTCGAAAGTGACATTTGGCAACATCCGTGAAGGAAGCTATACTTTCCAAATCAGGGCGCGGTTTACGGGAGTGAGCGAAGAAGGTGCCGATGCATGGACAGCGCCGCTGGAATTTACTTTCAAGGTTTTACCACCTTGGTACAGGACTTGGTGGGCCTATTTGGGATATGCCCTGATATTCTTCGCAATATTCCGCTATTACATCAAACAACGGGAATGGGCATTGAGAAAACGCCAAGAGGAATTGGAGGAAACCGTTTCCATCAGAACCGCCGAACTTCGGGCGGAAAAGAAGAAATCCGATGACCTTTTGCTCAATATTCTCCCTGAGGAAGTAGCGGAGGAACTGAAGGCCAAAGGCAATGCGGACGCACAGTTGATCGATGAAGTGACGGTACTATTTACAGATTTCAAAGGCTTCACCCAACTCTCAGAGAAGCTGAGTCCAAAAGAACTGGTTGCCGAAATCAACGAGTGTTTCTCTGCTTTTGACTTGATCATGGAGAAGTATGGGATTGAAAAGATCAAGACGATCGGTGACGCCTATATGGCTGCCGGCGGCTTGCCTACACCCAATCAGACCCATGCGATTGATGTGGTAAAGGCCGCCTTGGACATTCAGGAATTTATGAAAAAGCACAAGGAAGTCAGGGAAGCACGGGGTGATCTGTTTTTTGAAATCAGGATTGGCATCCATACGGGCCCTGTGGTGGCGGGCATTGTGGGCGTAAAGAAGTTCCAGTATGATATCTGGGGTGATACTGTCAACACGGCAAGTCGGATGGAGAGCAGTGGTGAAATCGGAAAAGTCAATATCTCTGGCACCACTTACGAGCTGGTAAAAGACCGAACAGAATGCTTCTATCGTGGCAAAATCTCAGCCAAAGGCAAGGGCGATATCGATATGTACTTTGTGGAAGGTGTGGATTGAAGAGATTGAAAACTCCTGAATGAATCTAAGATTTGGATACTGAAAAAGAAGAGAAAATCAAATGTCCTAAACCCGTTCCCATTTCATTTAGGGATCGATGTCAAGGTTTTTTGAATGTTTATCGGCACTCATTCTACTTGAAAATCTAGAGAAAACAAAAACCCCAGAACCAGCCGCTTGGACTGACTCTGGGGTTTTCATATTCTGTGTTTTGTTCGGGTAAGGGGTATTCTCTTCCCACAAAGGGATGTTTGATCTACTGTATTGTCAGGGTTCGATTCCGAGGTATTTGCAGACAGCTTCATAATCCTCCAAATCCACGGGGAGATGTATTCGGGAGGATTTTCCGCCTTTGATAACGATATACCGCATCTGTGAATTTGGAAATGCAGACAATACCGATAAAGTATTTATTGGAATCGCATGAAATGCATAGATATTTCCCACTATTACCAAATAATCTATCCTAAACGAAATCTCAGTGGTATTCGGATTAAAAAAGGTTGATGGAAGTCTGTTTACAATGCCAGTTTGAGAAGTGCGGAAATATACCATGACCAAGTCCTCGTTGATGGTCCTTTCTGTAATGTTAGGAGCCGGTATCGTATCATGGGTAGTTTTGTTACTGAACTCTGTCCAAGTATTGGTCACCCAAGCCGAAGCAAAAACATTGGATATTCCAGGTGCACCAGGATCCCCAGCCGGTCCCGCAGGACCTGTCTGACCTGCTGTTCCTTGTGGTCCTGCCGGACCTGCGGCACCTCTTGGACCTTCCGGACCCGCACATGAAACAATAAGGAATAAAAAAATCAAAACTCCTGAAGTTTGGAGGTACTGCCTATGTTTTTTGATATAATCTTTCATGATATCATGGATTAACATTATTGATCAAAATGCCAAAATTTAATTACGGGTTTATCCCAAAATATGAGCAAACAGCCTTATAATCATTTAAGTCCGGAAAATTCATCCTACCTGCAGGATTGACTCCTGGAATAACCATATACCGGACCTGACTGAAAGGAATGGTGGTAATTGCATCGACTATCCCTCCATTCCTGGAAGGACCATGGAAGAGTATCAAATTCTCTTTTATCGATTTACTTTCTAAAGTGAAAATCCAGTTACCATTCTGGTAGATTTGTACAGGATAAATTTTTGCCCAAGGGATAGTTGAATTATCCCTATAGTAAGCCACCACCACGCCCCTGTTCAATATCTCTTCCGTAATCTGAGGCGCCGGAATGGTATCCCAGACATAATTGTCTGGCATCCTCGTCCAAGTATTGGTGATCCAATTGGAAAAGAACACATTTTCTGTTCCTGTTTCCCCTTGAATACCATTAGGCCCTTTAGTTCCTGCAGGACCCTGTGCTCCAGCAACACCTTGTGGTCCAGCTGGTCCTATTGCCCCTGCGGGGCCTTCAGGACCTTCGCACGCAATGGAAAGACTGATAATCGCCAATCCTCCGAGGAATATTTTTAACGTCGTTTTAGGTATATTTAAGTATCTCATATCCAGATAATTATAAATTAATTTTTGAACAATTGACTTAAGGATTGATGCCAAGAATCTCACAGACAGAAAGATAGTCGGAGGTATCCCCGAGGCCTATCCTTCCAAAAAGGGCCGCCGGTATGATAATATATCTTAACTGTGCCTCAGGAAAAAGATTATCCGCCCCCAATAAATCAGGGTGCGTGGACCTAGAATGCACGATGATAACCGAACCTAATCTGATGGATGCGGTTAAGTTGAAAATGATCTGATTTCCGGAAAATACCAATCTTGGAAATTCATTGATATCCGTAGAAGTCGGCGTGTCTTTCATATAAGTCAGAACCATGTCATTGTTGATCACCTGTTGTGTAATGGCGGGGGCGGCAATAGTCACGCTTACAGAATTGTCAGCAGCCCTTACCCATGTGGCGTTTACCCAATTGCTGTAGATTACATTTGCTATACCTGTGGGACCTTGCGGACCTTGGGTGCCCGTTGGGCCCTGTGCACCTGCGGGCCCCTGTGCACCTGCAGGGCCTTGTGCACCCGCAGGACCTGCCGGACCCTCAGGTCCCTCGCAGGAAACATGCATCAACAAAACCAGCGACAGGGCCAGTGTTGAGAAAATACGCGACTTGAAAATGGATGAATTCATAATTTCCAGTTTAATAGTTAAGCTCTAGTCCATTAGAGGATATCGTTTCGTTAAATTTCCGGAAACGGCCTATCGAAAAAAATACCCCAAAAGCAGTATAATTTCGTGATTCGGAAAGTTTTTTATGCTGAAACGTTCAAAAATTGACCTATAGCAGCCGTGTGGGCTCACTTGTCAGAAAATAGGGAGTAATTGCTGATCGGTTTTGGGCATTTGTTTCGTTTTATTACTTTCAACCGCGCTAATCACCAAATATGTCTTTCCCAAAAATTGGATACCAGATCAGTCTTCTGTTATGCCTTTCCGTTTACCTGTTCTCCTGCGCGGGAAGAAAAAGTGAATCCCCATCTTTTGCAGTGTTGGAAGATGCGAATTATACAGCCCTTGAAGTCTGGGAAAAATTCAAGGATCAAGCCTTGGAAAGAAACGGTCTTTTCAATGCCGGCATCACTCCGCACATCTGGTGGATGAAGTTGGAATTGAAGCCTACCGACAAAGCGGAAGATCGCCATTATCTCAAGCTCCACAATCCCCACATCAACAAGCTGGAAGTGTATCTGTCCGGTTCGGAGCATCCCCAATGGGTCATGGGAGACAATCTTCCCTTCGACCAACGGCCATACTGGGACAGGGACTTGATCATTCCATTAATCTTGAAAGACGGCGAATCCATTTCAATGCTTCTGAGGGTCGACAAAGCGGGAGAAACACTCATGGTCGAACCGCAATTGATGAGCGAAAGCAGATTCTTGGAAAAGAACAAGTTGGAAACACTTTTCATGGGACTGATTATCGGCTGGATGGGCGTGATCTTTATCGCGGCTTGCTTTTATGCCTGGAAACTCCGAGAGCGAAGTGCCATCATCTACGCGTTATACATCGTCTCGCTCACCGTATGGCTGGGAAGCCACTGGGGATTGGGTTTCCAATACCTCTGGCCCAATAGCATCAACTGGGTGGACAAATCCCGTCCCACCTTCAATCTCCTGACCAATGCCTTGTTCCTGTTTTTGATGCTCAGTTTTTTCCCTCCCTTGAAGAAAAACAGCAAACTTACTTATGGTATTTATGTGTTCATCGCCATTCATGTTTACTTGATCATTGACTTGTTCATTCGTCCATTGGCCAACATACCGATGGAAAGCAAAATGGTTTTTCTGCGCTTGATTATTGTGTTTTCCATCTTCTTGACTTTTCTGATCATCCTGTATCTCGTGCGGCAAATCCGCGCCGGTGTCCCTTATGCTGGCTATTATCTGGCAGGTATTTTCGTACTGATCGGGTTCAATGTCCTGATACAGCTTCACCAATCGGGTATTTCATTGGGCATGACCAGTTTTGTATTTGACTTTGGCAGCTCAATAGGGATGCTCGGAGAAACGGTTTTCATTACCGTAGCTTTTGCCAGCAGGGCTGCTAATTACAAGCGCGAAAAAGAGCTTCTCGACCTGCAATTGGCCCAGCAAGAAAAGGGAAAAGCAGAACGCCTGATCCAGGTCCAGGAAGAGGAAAGAAACCGCATTGCGCGGGATCTCCATGACAGCATTGGGGGAATGCTGTCCAGTATTTATCTCAAAGCAAGTCAAATTGAAGAAAATGCCGCCGAACCAAAACTGACCCGGGAACTCAAGGAAATGGTATCCAGAAGCATTGAGGAAGCGCGGAGTATCAGCCACAACCTGACCCCACTCCACCTCGAGGAACAGGGTCTCGGGAAGACGCTGAAAAATCAAATAGACCTCATTGGCAAACAACACCACCTTAAAATCAATTTCACCTTTGATGTCGGTCACAGGTTGGAACCTGCCACATCCTTGATCGTTTATAGGATTTGCGGAGAGCTTTTACAAAATATCACCAAACATGCACGGGCATCCGAAGTGATGGTTTCCCTGAACTCGGATACCTCTGGACTTGAAATTATTGTGGAAGACGATGGAAAAGGCATGAATCCCGATAGCTCCAAAAATGGAATTGGACTAAGAAATATCCGTGAACGGGTAAGCTATCTAAAGGGAAATTTGCATATTGACTCCAACCCAAGTGGCACCACGGTAATCATCACCATACCCTTGCCAGAATTACCAAAATGAGTAAGAAAAAACTGAAGTTAATTCACATAGATGATCATGTGCTTTTTGTACAGGGCATTTACTCCCTCTTGCAAAATGAAGTAAACATCCAATGGGCGGGCAGTGGGGAGAATATCTCTGACGCACTATCCATGATCAAAACGTATAAACCCGAGATCGTGCTCTTGGACTACTTTCTCCCGGATGGCAATGGAATTGCCGCCATCAAGCAGATTCTCAGCGCGCGCCCCAAAACCATCATCCTGATGCTGACCATGGAAAACAGTGCAGAGGTGATGGAAAAATGCAAGGCTGCGGGCGTGATGGCATTTTTACCCAAATCAATTGACAAAAAGCAGTTGCTCGATGCGATATGGAATGCGGCTGCGGGCATAGGCACTTTCCCACAACTGGAAAGTAGGCAGCCTGCCATGGATAGCGACGCGGAAAAGATCCAGTCATTGAGCAAAAGAGAGAAGGAAATCGGCTATTTGATTGCAAAAGGGCTTTCGTCGGTGGAGATATCCGAAAAACTATTTTTGAGCCTACTGACAGTAAACACCCACCGAAGGAATCTTCGCAAAAAACTCAATCTCAGCAATACCGCCCAATTGACCTCCCTTATCAGCAAATACAGCAGAAAAGACCTCGGCTTGGAATAGACCGGCAGGGCTAGCGTTCAGTGGGCACTCTCAGGAGGCAGTGGCAGTTTGCTTTAGCAGGAAAAAAACCATTTGTGCATTCGTGGATATGCGATGCTCGAAAAAGGCCTAAAGACCAGTAATCTGGCAGTTAGCAGTGAAAGTTTGTGATTGATATTCTTCGCGGCTTAGCCTCTTGGTGAGCATTATTTTTTTTCTCCGGATTTTATACCTTTCTTTTCTCAGCGAGAGCCAATTCCAATATTCCCCTACACCAAAGTCCTAGCATCCTAGTATCAAAGTAGATGATGTCCTGATGATAACCTGGGAATGATCCTACCATGACTCGATGGTCAGGAGACACTTCTCCAGTCCATGCCCAGTCTAACTCCAGTCCAAGTCCAGTCCAGCTCCAATTGGAAACTGTGCATACAATGTCCCAACACACTTCGAAGCCTGCGTCAATTGCCTTTCCCCACCATGGTACGTGTTCTCACAGACCATCCTCTCCCAATCTTGGATCGTCGAGTGAAATCCTGCATTCGGAAACACAGGATAACGTGGCATTTTCCATTCTTGGCGTCTTGGCGTGAAACCATTCTCTTCCGCGTTCTCCTCACCTTCGCGTTCTTTGCGGGCACCATTCTTTCCCTTAGATCAAAAAAAAAGGCCTATCGGCCCTTTTCTTAGTTTTTGCTGGTGACTTTGTCGACCTCAGCTTTGGCCTTTCTGGCCAATTTGTCCACTTCATCGCTGACGTTGGAGACCTTTTTAGTGAGGTTGTCGATATAGCCGTTGAGCTTGCCCGTCACTTCATCATAGTATTCGCCACCTTTCTTCGCGATTTTTTTGCGGGTGTTTTCCCCCTTGTCGGGAGCAATCAAAATACCTATTTGGATGCCGACCACGGCGCCTACCAATGCGCCTAAGAGAAATTTTGTTGAGTTCATATCTGAAAGATTTTAAGGTTTAACAACTATTGGATTCCGTTTTTATTGGATAAGTTAAATTTAAACATTCTTGGATTCAAAAAAAACGCTTCTACATTTTGTTACGGAATTAGGCAGGTTCTGTTCTTGTAATTGGGAAAAAGATTCTCTGAAAGGGCTGGATTTTGCTTGTCTTTTGGTACTTACTTCAATTGTTCATCAAGAAAAAAGCAAGGCCCCAAGAACCTATGGGTCCCCGTTTTTTTAAACAACGATCTATCAATTACTATCGATTCAAGCATATCCTAATTCAAAATGGCGTATCCAAGCCAATCGCCCCGCAATGCTTTCATTTTGCAGTTTCACGTTGCAGATGCTTGTTCTTTTTGGCCTTTTGCATTTGAATTATTCTTCGATACATCGGCACGGTAGAGACAAAAAATCTGTAGGAATTCTATTGATAAATAACTTTGAATTGTCAAAAGAAAGCCCTGCATAATAGTTGAGTCTATCGCCTTCATCAGAAACCCCCTCTAGGGTCGAAGACCAGAAATCCGAATATGAGTAAATATTATAGAATCTACCATCCCTGTTGTCTCTCAATCCGGCAGGTAATGCAGAAAACCCCGTCTCATTGGTCGCACCGATATTTGGGGGATACCAGCCGTTAACTGATTTTAATTTGCCACCTGCCACATCTTCGCCTCCAAGAAAATCTCTTAATTGATACCAGTCATCCACGGTTGGCAAACGCCAGCCTTGGGGACACGCATTATTCCCTGATTCCCAACTGTACAACCGTCCATAAAGCTCACAGTAGTCAAGAATTTCGCCCCAACACCAACTTTCCTCCATTACGTAATTCAGATTCTCTGCAAACCAAACCTGATTCCCTATCCTAACAATTTTGTAAACGTGCCCATCACGAGGGTCAGTAAAGGTGTCTCCTATCTCACAAACTGGTATCAAATCGTAGTCTTCCGAAAATGATATAGGCGTTCCAAGCCCTTTTTGTATAATGGAAAACGTGAC
>NZ_AMZY02000026.1 GCF_000330725.2 Mariniradius saccharolyticus AK6
CCCCCCCCCATTTACCATTCCAAATGTCGGCTGGAAATTAGTCGACTAATTATCCGCTTGAAACGAAAAACGGAGTAAGCCCTCTATCGCATTAGGTTTTGATATCCGAAAAGAGCGTGGATATGAAAATGTTTGTTCAATTCACCTATTCCTCAAAATCATCACAACTGTGGGGATGGCATCCCGCACCCCAACCCCCGCAGACGGTATAGTATCTCCTTTGGCTTATGCAAAGTCTTGGTTCAGGCATTTTCAGAAAGTTGCCCGAAGAGGCATTTACGGAAATCGTAGGAGAATTGGAATTCATACATAAGGTCAGTATTGCAAAAAGGGCGAGAAGCATTCTAAATAGTTTCATGGATATCTAATTTTTTGTGATAAGGTTTGAAATTCTTAAAGTTAGGACCACAGGTAGGTCGTGGTCTTTTTTGTTGTTTTCAATTGATTGAATCAGGTTTTCGAAGTTTTTGAAAAACGAGTGGTTGGCGAACCGAAGCAATTGATCTTGCTGAATAACGAAATAGAATAGGTCATTCTTGACCGCCATTGGACCTCGAATTGATTGGACTAGATCATCCGGTTTGGTTAAAAAGGTTGTCCCAGTGGATTTATCGAAAATGCCTATGCGGAAGTCTACAATGGACTCGGCTGCTGCCCTTTTCTTCCTATTCCAACCAAACACCAAATAGTCATCGTTTTCTTCAAAGTACTGTGTGGGGTGGGATATCGCACCGCTTGCAACCTTTGTGAAAAAGCCGTTCAAGTCATGCTTGTTCTGTAAAGGCCACATGTCATCCGAGCTCCCAAAGTTGAATTTTGGAGTGGCCTTGAACCCGTCTACCTCGTATACTATGCTGCTGGCTGGCTCTTGAAAGAGGAATTTTGAATTGCTTGATAGGGTAAGGTGTCCGGAAATGTTCTTTAGGATAATTGGAAAGATTTCTTGTGGAAAAGGGAAATGCAATCCAACCTGGTCCCCTGAATTTGATGCCAACTCAAGGTTTGAGAAATCCTCATTAAAGTAGGTAATCGATCTCGCAACTAGTCCATTTTTGTCCACAGCAATCATGTCCGATTGGTTTTTGAGACGGATTTTTCGAATAAAATTTCCTGCCAAATCAAAATACGCAAGGGATCTTTCTTCTATGCTTGACAAAACGAGTTGTTTGGCTAATGGGTCAAACCCAAAGTCAGAAATATCCGCCATTTCCTCCGGCCCGCTTCCAAAGGTTCCATATTTCCGAAGCATTTTCCCATCTGAATTGAATCCGAGGAGCGTCCCGAAAACAGGATCAAGCATAAATAGCGTGTCCCCCAGAACTATCAATCGGTACGGATTTGTGAAGAAGCTTCCTTCGTGTAGTTCCAAAGGAATGATAGATTCTAATGAGAGAAGCTTTGCCAAATCGAAATCATCCTTGACATAAACCGAGTACTCGGCATCTTGCAAAATCTGATCGGAGTCAGCGTTTTTTTCAGGGTTGCCACAGCAAAAAAGGACGAAAGCGGTCGAGGCAATGAATCCTTTTTTCCGCGAGAAACGCCAATTTACTTTCATAACATCAAGTGTTGGATACTTTGCATTTTACGAGGTCGCAACCCATACCTTCTGCTGTACAATCTGTAGCGTACATTTTGGCCTCGGGACAGTACCTCGCGACAGGCATTTGAAAGCGGCTTACAGCCATTGCCTCCGAAGAATCGGTGTTGCTTCCGAGAATTAGAATTGAGATCAACAGAATCAAAATGATAAAAATAGATTTCATAAGATAAATTTTTTGATCCCCCCTTTCACACCATGCGGGGCGGGAGGTTTGTCCCCTTTGAGCGGCAGTTCCGGACCTGCTGCTTTCTGAAAACCAAAGTACCCCCCCCCCCATTCACTATTCCAAAAGTCGGCTGGAAATTAGTCGACTAATTATCGTTTTAAATGGATATTTGAAAAAATCGATGGGCAAATGATAAACCTTTGAAAGCGGGTTCACAGCTTCACTCGAAAAACGTAGATTTTGTTCGACTCAGAGCCCTGCGCATACAGAAGGGATGTCTTTGGGTTGTAAGTCACAGTTTGGAAATGATACATTTCATCATCGTTGCCAGTCCTTAGCCTCAGGATTTTTTCGAGACGGATATCCGTATCATCTGCGGAAATAAGAAGCAAATGCCTGATGTTTGATCTATCCAGTCCCACCAAATCTGTGAAGCCCACAAGCAGTTTATCTTCAAAGCAGTCCAAGCTGGTGACTATATTCTGGGCAATGCGGCTGTTTTCAAAATCCGGGATTTGTTGTCTTTTGGTGATCAGCGTGTCGTAGGCCTGCTTGATCGGTTGGAAGGCGCTGAGGTCATATTGTATTTTTGCTACCCCGTAATTGTCGAGCCGTTCCAGAACGGGTAGGAACCTCCCGAGGGACCAAAAGTCTCCGTTTGCGCAAAAGCATCCCAGCCGGATTTGATCGCTTAGTCTCAATTTTCCCTCATGCGGGAAAAATGACTTGCTTGTGATCGTGCGGTTTGCGGTGTAATCCCATTTCACTAGACCGGTTTTTTCAGGTTCGGGAAAGGAAGAGAAAACCAGAGAATTGTCTTCGGCGATGTCCATGCCTATACCCATGCTTGGGATAGGGAATTTGATTACGTCCTTCAATTTGAAATTGTCTTTTCGCAAAACAAAAAGCCGCTGACTGGCCAAATCCTCCACAAATAAATTTGAGTCTTTCAGCATCAGATGTGCAGGAAATTCGAAGTCCGGGAAGCTATCCCTTCCGTCGATCAGGGAAAGTGGGTTGAGCAGCGAGTCGGTTTTGAGCAAAAGTCCCTGGTGACTCAGGGCGACGTATACCTCAGACATGTCCACGGCGATTTTCGCCTCGGTCAGGAAGATGCCATGGGATTCCTCGTCAAACGCACCGATTGGGGCAAGGTCGAGGTACTGCCAGGGTTCTTTCGGTTCAGTCTTTTTGGTACAAGAAGAGCAAAAGCATATGATAGTGAGGACAAGTCCAAAGATAGGTTTCATGGGAAATCAAATTTGGGGAAATAGATGAAAAATCAGGATTGGGCCATCCCAATCCTGATAAAGAAATACTATGCAACAGCACAACTCGAAGAACTGAATGAGCCATCCCTGTTGTAACAATTGACATAGCCTGGGCCTGATGAGCAACGCCTATCTCCAACACAGGATATCTTTTCACCGGAGCCCGCGCAGGAGTGAGTTGCAATGCAAGCGCTTGATTCCGCTGAGAATCCCGCCACGGAAAGTGCAATTAGGCCAATGATCGCGATAATTTTTTTCATACATAGAATGTTTTTTTCCCCCCTTTCACACCACGCGGGGCGGGAGGTTTGTCCCCTTCAGGCGGCAGTTCCGGACCTGCCGCTTTCTGAAAACTAAAGTACCCCCCCCATTTACTATTCCAAATGTCGGCTGGAAATTAGTCGACTAATTATCCGTTTCAAGTGGATATGAAAAATCCTGACGGGTTTCGAAAACCTGTCAGGATTAGAATAATCAAGAAAGCTGTTACGCAATCTTCCCCATCCTCGCTTCAAATTCAATCAAATGTGCGTCCCCAAAGTCCAAATGGGTGACGAATCGAACCAGGTCCTTGCCGAAACGTACGGCTTTGATGCCCTGGGCTTCGAGTTTTTGGAGCATGTCGGCAGGCGTGATGCCTTGTAGCCGCGCGATCACGATATTCGTCGGGACGGGCAATATTTCCGCGATGAGGGGATGATTTTCCAGAACCCGCCCCAGCTCGCGCGCCCGTGCATGGTCTTCGGCTAGGCGGTCGACATGGTGGTCAAGGGCATAGATACCCGCGGCGGCCAAGAATCCTGCCTGTCGCATCCCGCCACCGAAGGATTTGCGGATTTTGCGGGCGCGTTTGATGTCGCTTTTGCTGCCCAACAAGACCGAGCCGACAGGACAGCCTAGACCTTTGCTCAGGCAAATCGAGATCGTGTCAAATTCGCCCCCCCAGGCTTGGGTGCTTTCACCGCTTACGACCAATGCATTGAAGAGTCTTGCCCCATCCAGGTGCAGCTTGATGCCGTGTTGCAGGCAAAGTTGCCGGATAGGCCTGACTTCCTCCAAGGTATAGATGCTGCCACCGCCTTTGTTCATGGTATTTTCCAAGGAAATCAAACTCGTCTCACAGGCATGGACGTCATCGAGGCTGATGGCTGCCGCGATGTCGGTGGCGGTGATTTTGCCATAAGCCCCCGGCAGCAACTTGACCGAGGCTCGGGAATTGGCCATGATACCACCGGCCTCATAGAGGTAGATATGTGAATACTCATGGCAAATCACCTCCTGCTGTGGCCCTGTGTGCAGGCGAATCGCAATCTGATTGGTCATGGTGCCGGAGGGGCAAAAAAGTCCCGCTTCCATGCCAAACATATCGGCAAGCTTTTGTTCCAGGGAATTGACGGTCGGGTCTTCCCCAAAAACATCGTCGCCCACCGGGGCCGAAAACATGGCTTCCAGCATCGAAGGGGTGGGCTTGGTCAAGGTATCGGAGCGGAGGTCAATGATGGGTAGAGACATGAGACATTAGACATGAGATTTGAGAGACCTACAAGTCGGAGGCGGGTCGATTTGGGAAATATGGGAAGAATTGGAGGGAATTTCAATGGAATCCTTATCAAAGGGCTTGGGAAATGATCAGGTCCCCTTTGATAGCCTATTCCTCTTTTTCCTTTTTGAACCAGAAGTCCAGTCCTGATTTTCGCTTTTCGAAGAGTTTTTCCATGTCGCCCAACTCCAGGTTGAGTGCCTTGGTGGATATGAATATCTCCATCAGGGAAATGCCAAGTGAAACCAATAGGGTAAGCATGCTCACTATAAATACCTGATTGGCTGCTTCCTGCTTTCCGGTAAAGATCAAAAACATGCAGACTACGCACAGCAGAAAACTCAATACCCCGCAAAGCTGCATGTATTTGATCATGCTGAGGCGGAGTTTGAGGTTTCGGATTTGGCTGATGATGATGTCTTCCTGCGGGTTTTCGAGGTATTTCTTGTGAAGCCCGCGGATGAGGTTTGCGATCGCCAAAAACCGGTTGGTAAAGGCCAACATCATCAGCGTGATGGCGGAAAAGAGTAGGGCGGGAGTGGAGATTTGGAGTTCCATTTTCTTCGTCTTGATGATTGACAAATGTGCAGGCCAGTTTCTGAAAGTTAGGCATTCTTTTGTTTAGAAATACCCAAAGGATCTTCATCGATTTCAGGGTGCCAAATCAGGAGAGACCTGATGAAGCCTGGCTGAAAAAGAAAAACACAAGGCCGATTGTTTGGCCTTGTGTTTTGATGGCTGTTGGTCTTAGAAGAATTACAGGTGGATCACCTCGTCATAGGCGGCCGCTGCAGCCTCCATGATGGCTTCCGACATGGTTGGGTGCGGGTGGACCGTCTTGATCAATTCGTGGCCTGTGGTTTCCAGTTTGCGGATCGCGACGATTTCTGCGATCATCTCCGTCACGTTTGCACCGATCATGTGCCCGCCAAGTAACTCACCGTATTTTGCGTCAAAGATCAGTTTCACAAAGCCGTCCTTTGCACCGGCAGCAGAAGCCTTTCCTGAGGCGGAGAAGGGGAATTTACCCACTTTCACCTCGTAGCCTGCTTCTTTTGCTTTTGCTTCTGTATAACCAACTGAGGCAATTTCCGGAATGCAATAAGTACAGCCGGGGATATTGTTGTAGTCCAAAGGCTCGGGGTGGTGGCCGGCGATTTTTTCGACGCAAATAATACCTTCCGCGGATGCCACGTGCGCCAAGGCAGGTCCTGTCGTGACGTCGCCTATGGCATAATAGCCTGGCATATTGGTGCGGTAGTATTCGTCTGTCTTGATCTTGCCTCTGTCAACAAGGATGCCTACGTCTTCCAGTCCAATGTTTTCCACGTTGGAAACCACACCGACTGCGGAAAGTACGATATCGCATTCGATGATAGATTCCGCGCCTTTCTTATCCTTCACGGTCACTTTGCAGCCTTTTCCTTTGGTATCGACTGAGGTGACTTCGGTGGAGGTCAGGATCTTGATGCCATTCTTTTTGTAGATTTTTTCCAAAGCCTTTGAAACTTCCTCGTCTTCGTTGGGCACGATGCGGTCGAGGAATTCGACGATCGTCACCTCTGTTCCAAGCGATGCATAGACGTAGGCAAACTCAATGCCGATCGCTCCGGAACCTACTACGACCATCTTGGCGGGCTGCTTTTCGAGGACCATGGCTTTGCGGTAGCCGACGATTTTTTCATTGTCGATTTTGAGTGCTGGAAGCTCGCGAGCCCTGCCGCCCGTAGCAATGATGATATGGTCGGCGGCATAGACGGTCTTTTTGCCGTCTTTGTCTTCCACTTCCACTTTCTTGCCTGGCTGTACTTTTCCCCAACCAAGGAGTTGGTCGATTTTGTTTTTCTTCAACAAAAATTGGATGCCTTTGGACATGCCGCCAGCTACTTCGCGGCTGCGCTTGACGATTCCCGGGAAGTCCACTTCCGCTCCTTTGACTTTGATGCCGTAGTCTTCGGAATGGTTGATGTACTCAAACACCTGTGCACTTTTGATCAAGGCCTTGGTCGGGATACAGCCCCAGTTGAGGCAGATTCCGCCCAATTCCGCAGCTTCCACCACGGCGGTTTTCAAACCCAATTGGGCAGCCCTGATGGCAGCCACATATCCTCCCGGACCACTACCCAAAACAATCACATCGTATTTAGTTGAAGACATATCTTTTGAGGTTTAATTTTCAAAATTGCTTGGCAAAATTAGGGCTTTTGGGGAGAGAAAAAAATGAAAGAGAGAATAGGAGAGTTCGGAAAGAGAGCAAAATGTGGTTCTCGCAAAGGACCCAAAGGAGCAAAGAAAGTCGTACAGGTTAAGTCGATTTGTCTTCGAGACCGTTTGCCACTCGGTAAATTCCGTCTTTGAGTATCTTGGTCTTGAAATTTAGAATTAGGCCCAACTTTAAGTCCGACAGTTTCAAATACGTCAACAGTTGTGAGAAATGGACTGGATTCACCTCATCAAGACACTTCAATTCGACGATCACTTTGTTTTCTACGATCAGGTCGATTCTATACGCCTTTTCGATTTCGATGGATTCCCATTTCAAGGGCTTCGAAACTTGGCATTCTACCAACATTCCGATTTTTCTCAACTCATAGGCAAGGATCTTTTCATAGGCACTTTCCAATAGTCCGGGTCCGAGTTTTCGATGAATTTCTAAAGCCCTGCCAATGATATGATAGGAAATTTGGTTTTCGTCCATCTTCACATTTTCCAGAAATTTACAATTCGACTCAGAAAATTGAATAGTCAATCCCGAACTTAAATACTTAACTTTCTTTGCGATAGGACTTTCAAATTTCCCTCTGCAGTCTTTGCACCTTTGCGCTCTCTGCGAGAAAAACTATCTTTGGTCTTTATTCACTTTCAAACTTTGAAAATGGGGTTATTAAAAGGAAAAACAGCCCTTATTACCGGGGCATCCAAGGGAATCGGCAGGGCGATTGCCATCCAATATGCCAAAGAAGGCGCTAATGTGGCATTCACCTACCTTTCGAGCGTCGAGAAAGGCCAAGCTTTGGAAAATGAACTGGCAGCTTATGGCATCAAAGCCAAAGGCTATCGCTCTGATGCATCCAACTTCAAGGCCGCTGAGGAATTGGTCAATGCCGTGGTCACGGAATTCGGCGGATTGGATATCCTGGTCAACAATGCGGGCATCACCCGGGACAACCTCCTGATGCGCATGACCGAGGAGGCTTGGGATGAAGTCATCAACGTCAACCTGAAGTCCTGCTTCAATACGGTCAAAGCCGCAACCCGTCCCATGATGAAGGCAAAGGCCGGCTCGATCATCAACATCACCTCCGTCGTCGGTATCAAAGGCAACGCCGGACAAGCCAACTATGCCGCCTCCAAAGCAGGGATTATCGGTTTCACCAAATCCGTTGCCTTGGAACTGGGATCCAGAAATATTCGCAGCAATGCGGTCGCGCCGGGATTTATCGAAACAGAAATGACCGGTGTCTTGGATGAAAAAGTCGTACAGGGCTGGCGGGATGCGATTCCGATGAAGCGTGGAGGCCAAGCCGAAGAGGTAGCCAATGCCTGTGTATTCTTGGGATCTGATATGAGTTCCTACATTTCAGGTCAGGTGCTGCAGGTGGATGGTGCGATGCTGACTTAAGGAGTTGTACAAAGTACCAAGTACGAAGAACCAGGAAATAAATGCCCTGCTGAGGATGCGAATTCTTTGCAGGGTTTTTTTATGCCCCAAGATTTGTCAAATACAACGATTCTGTTTGTTCGGTTAGAACGTTTTCCAAGCTACCCTAAAAATTCCTCTCCTTTTTGCAACCTTTTTCCGATAAGCCATGTATATTGCAATGATATCAAAATAATATCAAATCAATATGGAAAAAATAACCAAACCCCTTTCTGGCTACTTGATGGTATTGGTCGCGATAGCGCTGATTCCTGCCACGGCTTTTGCATTTATCAATGAGTTACATTTGCTGGGAGCGATCCTCGGATTGTCCCTAATACTGACGCTACCGGGTTTCTTTATTGTCGAACCCAACAAGTCCATGGTGCTGCTGCTTTTTGGTGCCTATAAGGGTACCGTGAAGGACAACGGCTTTTTCTGGGTCAATCCCTTTATGTCGAAAAAGAAGATTTCGCTCCGTGTCCGCAACTTTGAAAACAAGCCGCTGAAGGTCAACGACAAAATCGGTAACCCGGTCATGGTCGGTACGATCGTTGTATGGCAGGTGCAGGATACGTTCAAGGCGACGTTTGATGTGGAGGATTACGAGAATTTTGTCCACTTACAGACCGATGCCGCCGTGCGGAAAATGGCTGGATTGTATCCTTACGATGATTTTGAGCACGAGCACGCGGAGGTGACATTGCGGTCGGGCGTGGAGGAAGTGAACCATTCGCTCGAGGCTGAGATCACCGAGCGCCTCAACCATGCA
Organism: Mariniradius saccharolyticus AK6; assembly: GCF_000330725.2. Taxonomy (GTDB): domain Bacteria; phylum Bacteroidota; class Bacteroidia; order Cytophagales; family Cyclobacteriaceae; genus Mariniradius; species Mariniradius saccharolyticus. The sequence goes on from NZ_AMZY02000026.1 coordinate 8,993, forward strand.
GGTATCAAGGTCATCGAAGCGCGTATTTCCCACCTTGCGTACGCTTCCGAGATTGCCTCAGCCATGCTCCAAAGACAACAGGCCACGGCTATTGTTGCAGCGCGTAGGACGATTGTGGACGGCGCAGTAGGCATGGTGGAAATGGCCATCGAGGATCTCAAGATCAAGGGCATCATTGACTTTGAGGAAGACAAAAAGGCGGCCATGGTCAGCAACCTGATGGTGGTACTTTGCTCCGATCGCTCCGCAAGTCCTGTGCTGAATGTAGGTACACTCAATCAATAGGGTATGGTTTTTAATGAGCAACAGAGTCTGCGGGATTCCTTCATCGTCTATGTCATCCTGATGGTGGAGGTTCCCACGCTTATCCTCATGTTGGTCTTTTGGTGGACGGGAAAGTTTGGCGAGGATGGTTTTCTACCCGTTGCGATATTCCTGGCGATGCTCGGCCTTGTTTCCTGGTTTATCGTCAGTCTCAGCCTTGAGGTTCATTTGGATCGAAGGGGATTGAAATACAGGAGTTTCCCATTTGTCAACAAATGGAAATTTATTCCCACTGAAAGTATCCAAAACCCCAAGGTTAGGAAAATTGATGGTATGATGGAATTTGGCGGAGTGGGGCCGCGTGTTTCACCGAAAACCAAAGCATTTATTTTCTCCACAGATTGGGTACTGGAACTGGATGCGGACGGGAAAAAGTATGCCTTCAGTACCCGAAAACCGCGCGAGATGGAAGCTGTCCTGGACCTTTGGAAATCAGAATCAAATACCTAAGCCCGCTTGTCCAATGGCAAATTATATTTTCAAAGAAACCCAAAGATTTACCCAATGGTGGCTTTGGCTCCTCCTGTTTGGAGTGTTGACAGTGGTTCTTTGGCCCTTGCTGGGCCAAGAGGCATTAGATCCTTCTGAACTTAGAGGCATTGGTATCGGCCTGGTGACCGTTCTTTTGGCGATGGTTCTCCTTTACTCGATGAAGCTCGAAACCAGAATTGGCAATGGCAGACTGCAATACCGATTTACACCTTTTTTCTGGCGATGGAGAACCTATGACTGGGGCGATATCCAATCCATGGAGTTGAAAACATTCGATTCCCTGAAGGATTATGGAGGCTGGGGAATCCGGACCAATTTTGAGCATTGGTTGTACAACGTCAGGGGAAACCGTGGCTTGCTCATTCGTACAAAAGACAAAACCTTCAAACTGGGCACCCAGAAGCCTCAGGAGGCGGCGAGGATAATCCAAGAGTTTGAGGCCTTTAAATCCCAAAACCATGGCGGCTAAAAAACCTTTTGCCTTGAGAATAGACGAAAAGCTCATGCAGGCTGTCGAGAAATGGGCCGAAGATGAGTTTCGATCCGCCAATGGGCAGATCGAATGGATCATCTATGAGGCCCTCAAAAAATCGGGACGCTTGCCAAAACAGCAAAGTCCCGATCAGCCAAATTCAGGTAACTAGGGTTTGGTGTCTTCCACTTCCGGAACATAGAGCAATTGGCCTGACTCAAAATCATACAGTGTCAATTGCCGCAACTCAAAGTAGGCCAGCCAATAGTCCCGCAGTGCGCCGACATACGATCGCTTGCTGCTGTCTTTTTCCTGTTGGGCGATATTGAGGTCAGTAAGGGAGACATTGCCCGTCTGATAGCGCTTGACAGCAAGGTCGTATCTTTTTTGGGCCACTTCGGAAGAAAGCTTGCTCACGGAGAGCCGCTCTTCCAGCATTTCGAAATTTTTGACTTTGGTGAAGATCTCCTGCTCAAAATTGATGACCTCTTGCGCGACTTCATATTCCACCAGTTTTTTATTGGCTTGGGCCAGTGACATACGGGCTTTGTTGCGGCCCCAATCCAACACGGGGACAGACAGCGCGAGGTTGACGAGGGCTTGATTGTCGGGATTTCTGTAAATATCCGCCCAAGTCAGTGCGGCATTGTTAAGACCATAGCTGGCTGCCAAGTTCATTTGCATGCGTTCTCCCTTGGCTTCGGCTACCTGTGCATCCGCTTCCAGTTTTCTCCTTTCGAATCCCAATGCCTCGGCCCTGTTTTCAAATGCCAGCGAGATTGCTTTGTCCACATCAACCGGGAAGACTGGATATTCTTCGGGACTGAGCAAGGTAATCTCGGCCGACTCATTGAGGCCGAGGTTTGATTTCAAGCGCAAGGAGCTTGTTTCGAGATTGACCCTTGCTTGCGCGGCTTCCTGCTTGGAGGTCAACATCGCCAGCTCGATCTGCAAGAGTTTGTCCTCGAAGGTGCTGCCCATTTCGTAGCGGGCCTTTTCGATGCGATAGATTTCTTGGTTGTATTGCAGGTTTGTCTGGGCGATATCCAGGTTCACCTGCGCCTCGAGCATTTCGAAGAAAATGGACGTAGCGACTCCACTCAGTTGCTCCATCGCAGCGACATATTCCCGTTTGCTCTCTTCGAAAACCAAAGGCTCGATGCGCTTGTCCCATTTGTAGGGGTTGTAGGCAAAAATCGGCTGGATCAGGCTCACATTCATGGGCACGCCTGAGTACCTTGTGCGGATGTCATTGCCTGTGGCGAGGAAATTGTCGAATCGGTTGGCAGAGGTATTGACCGATAGCATACCACCGGTCGGGGCAATGACTTGCAGTAAACCCAAGCCGAGGTCGACTAGGTTTTGACGGATTTCTAGAAATTCGATATCCCCGCTGGGCTGGACAATGTCAGTAAATTCCTGCCGAAAACTCGGCAAAATACCTGTCAACCGAAGTTGCGGATTGTAATTGGATCGGAAAAACCGGTACCGCCAGTACATGTTTTCCTTTTGGGTTTGGATCCGGAGTGCCTGTGGAGACAGCGCTTTTGCCCGGGCAATGATTTCCTCCAAACTGTATTGGGCCTTTTCCTGGGCCAGCCCCTCAATAGAAAAAAGCAACAAAACAAGCAGCAGTCGATAGGTTTTCATATCAAAACGAAGTTGATCTTACAAGCTAAAATATAACAAAAAGCCCAATCAAACGAATCAATTAGGCATTTTTGTTATTTTTTCCGCCAAAGAAAAAATGTATTGCTAATTTGCGGGCTCATTGATCTCCTATGAAATCCTTGATCAGCTTTGTGATCCGATTTATCCCAAGGAAATACCTGCAGTTGGTTTCCCATTTCTTTCTGCGGGTGATGGCGGTTTTCTATAAGGGTGACAAAGTCGCCTGTAACGTTTGTGGACACACGTACAGTAAGTTTCTGCCCTATGGTCGAACAGCCCGAGAAAACGCCCTTTGTCCACAATGCCTTGCTCTGGAGCGCCACCGATTGATGTGGCTGTTTTTGCAGCAGAAAACCAACTTCTTTCAAGCAGACCTGAAAGTCCTACACATCGCTCCTGAACTTTGCTTTATCGACCGCATGGAAGCGATGAAAAACTTGGATTATGTCACGGCCGATATCGAATCACCCTTGGCAAAGGTGAAAATGGACGTACATGCGATCCCTTTTGCAGACAATACCTTCGACGTGGTCTTCTGCAACCATGTACTCGAGCATGTCGACGATGATATCCAAGCTTGCCGTGAAATCAACCGCGTCCTCAAACCCAACGGTTGGGGGATTATCCAATCGCCTGTATATCCATTGGAAAAAACAATTGAGGACAAAACCATCACCGACCCGGCGGAGCGCGAAAGGCTTTTTGGGCAGCGGGACCATGTTCGCAAATATGGCAAAGACTACGCAGCGCGCTTGCGGAAATCGGGATTGGCAATTGATGAAAATGATTTTGTGAAAACCCTTGACGCCGCGACCGTGGCAAAGCATGCACTTCCCCCGGACGAGATTATTTTTTATTGTAGCAAAGGCTAGCCCTTCATCCACTTTTTCAGCAATCCCAGACCAAGGCCCAATCCGTAGGCGCTCAGTTGGACCGTCGAGCAGACCCAAGCGAGCCCAGCGACCATTGGGCTTTTGTGTCGCTCCAGCGCGGAGGTAATCACCGCGGCGGACCAAGCAAGCAGCAGCAAAAACTGAATCAGAAACAGCAGTGGGTCAACAAAGGGCGTCACCAGCATACTGGCCAAAAAAAGCACAAAAAGCAGCGGCAAAAGATGTACTGCTTTGATCGCTCCGGGATGAAAGCGCGAAACATGCACCCGGTTGCGTCCAAAAGAAAAACCCTGCTTGGCAAAGCTCGACAGGGTGTTTTTGCGCTTGTGGTAGACAAAAGTCTCCTCGACGAGTTCCAGTCGAAACCCCGCCTTTTTGATCCGCATGCTGAGTTCGATGTCTTCGGCGCGATTGGGATCGGCAAATCCACCGACCGATTCCCAAACCTTTCTCGAAAAACCCATATTGTATCCCCTTGCCTGGTACTTGGCAGGATTCCGGAGTTTGCCACGGATGCCACCTGTCGTCCAGAAGGAGGTCATCGCAAAATCCATGGCTTTTTGCATCGGTGAAAAATCCCAAGCCGCCGCGTCGGGGCCGCCATGGGCGTCCAGATTTCTGCTTGCAATCGCCTGTTTCAGGTCTTGAAAATAGTTGGCAGGAATGATGCAGTCCGAGTCAAAAAACACGAAATACCCGGCTTTGGCAAGCTTCATACCCTCGTTGCGGGCAAAGCCCTGCCCTTGGTTGGGGATGTAGAGGTATTGCAGTGAAAGGCTGTCGCGGTAGGAATCGACAATCGACTCGCAAGTAGCGTCGGAACCGTCTTCGACGATAATCACTTCGAAGTCGCGAAAAAGCTGTTGACGGAGACTTTGGAGCAAGTCCCGGATTTCCATGGGGCGGTTATAGACCGGAACGATCACCGAAAACTCCATCAGCCCCTGAAGTTTAGCTCCTTGTCGATGTTGTAGTCCAATTTGCGGCTGGTGTTAGAGATCATCATTTCAGCCAAAAATCCCGTCAAAAACAACTGAACGCCCACAATGAGCGCCACGAGTGCCAAAAAGAAAAGTGGCTGCGCGGTGATGTCACGGACTTTGAGGCCTTTGGATAGTCCATAGATTTTTTCAAAGATCAACCAAACCGTGATGACAAAACCCGAGAGGAATGACAAGGTCCCGAGCGTTCCAAAAAAGTGCATCGGACGCTTCTTGTAGCGGTTGACAAAGGAAACGGAGATCAAGTCCAGGAATCCATAAAGGAAACGCTCCAGGCCAAACTTGGTCTTGCCGTATTTCCGCGGACGATGCTCGACTACCTTTTCCGTGATCCTCGTAAACCCGCTCCACTTTGCAATCAGCGGAATGTAGCGGTGCATTTCGCCGTAGAGATGGATGTTTTTGACCACCTTCTTGTCGTAGGCCTTCAATCCACAATTGAAATCGTGCAGCTTGATACCCGAAATCATCCTCGTGATGCCATTGAAAAATTTGGAAGGCAAGGTCTTGGAAATCGGATCGTGGCGTTTTTTCTTCCAGCCCGACACCACTTCCCAGCCCTCTTTCACAATCATATCATACAATTCGGGGATTTCGTCGGGACTGTCCTGAAGGTCGGAATCCATCGTGATCACCACGTCGCCTTCGGCCTTCGAAAAGCCCATATCGAGGGCAGCGGACTTACCATAATTTCTGCCAAAACGCACGCCCTTGACATATGGATTGAGGTCGGCGAGTTTTTCGATCTGTCGCCAAGAACCATCATTGCTGCCGTCATCCACGAGTATGATTTCGTAGGAAAAAGCATGGCCTTCCATGACCCGCACGATCCAATTGTGCAGCTCGGCCAATGATTCTTCCTCGTTGTAGACGGGGATGACGACAGAAATCTGGATCATATCAATAGTCTAGCGACTTGTCTCTTTTTTTGATGATAGCGGCTACTATCAATGCTACTATACCGTAGAAAATCAGGGCAAAACCGAATCCTTTCAACTGGCCGACGAGGGTGAAATTCGACGCAGCGCCGTTTCTGATTTCATCGATCTGTTCGGGAGTCATCGCATCCGCAGCGCCAAATCGCTCCATCATCGCCATGGTTGTTTCGAGTTGTGCCTCCACCAATACTCCCGGAAGCTCAGGATCAACCACGTTGTAAAGCAGGAAATTGCCCACAATTCCGATTAGGCCGGCAATGATTAGCGCAATGAACGCGAACTTAAATCCAGTTCCAAAATCCATGAATCCTCCGATAGACTTTCTATACTGGATGCCCAAAAAGATCAATGCGCCCAGAAAAATCGCGAGGATGACCATGCCGGTGGAGAATGAAGCGAGACTCTCCGGGCTAATGAAGTAAATGAGAAACGTGAGGACTACAGAAACGATTCCGAGAATCAATCCTGCATTGAGGCCTGCTTTGACTGGTGTTTGTTGATTTTCCATAATTCAGTTAGTTGTTGGTTCTCCTTAAAATTATTGAAATAATGATCGTAAAGAACAATCCGGGGATCATTTTCCAGATAAAATCATTCAGCGCAATGTCCCAAGGCACCATTTCCTGGACCTTGGCCAAAGTCGTCCCGAATGATTCCTGTCCCAACTGGGAAACGATCATGTCCTTATTGCTCTCCAAAATACCCAGTTTTTTATCCTTCAGCTCAGCAAAAAGTGTTGAATTAAAGGATAAAATGATCCAAATCCCCATTGCGGTGATAAACGCAAAAAGCGTGTATATCAAAAATCCAATGGTCATCCCTTCTGCGAAGCTTAGCCAATCTTGGTTGACGTATTTTTTGAAAAACCTTATTCCCAAAAAGACAAACACAGGAATCATGACGTATCCAAACAACATGCTGAGATTGGTCGGATCCAATCCCATCCAATGGAACACCAAAAATGCCAACACCGAAAAAATCCCCCCGATTAGCCCAAAGCGGTAACTCGCCTCCCAATATTTTTTCATTTAGAATTTGGCAAGCTTTTGTTTGTTGATCACCAATTTGATTTTTCCTTGGAGGGTTTTGCCAAGCCAAGGGGAGTTCGCGGAAAGCGAAAGATTGCTTTTCCCATCATAGGCCCAGCTTTCTTTCGGGTCAAATACCGTTAGGCTGTCGAATCGATCTGCCAATCCCAATACCTTGGCAGGTCCATCCGTGATTTTTTTGATCAACAAGGGCCAACCCAATTCTTTTTCCAACTCCACCAACCCCGGCAAAAATGTCTGCAAACCGATCATGCCAAATGCCGCCAAGTCAAACTCCAGATGCTTGGCGTCAAAGTCCTGCGGCTGATGGTTGGAAACGATCGCGTCGATGGTGCCGTCCTTGAGACCGGCAATGAGTGCCGCACGCTCCTCGGCACCCCTGAACGGTGGCATCACCTTGAGGTGGGTATCAAAATCCGAAAGGTCTTCGTCCGAAAACAACAACTGGTAAAGTGACACGTCTGCAGTCACCCTTAGTCCGGCCGCTTTGGCCTTTCGAATGCTCTCCACAGCGCCGGGCGTGCTTACGGTCTGGATATGAAGTCTTCCACCCGCATATTTGAGAATCTCCAAATTGCGGTGGACTGCTGTTTCTTCTGATAGATTGGGAATACCCTTCATGCCGATCATGGTGGAGGCGATGCCCTCATGCATCTGTCCAAAAAGCGCCAACAGCGGATCGTAGCTTTGGTCAAACAGAATTCCGTCAAATTTTTGGAGGTATTGGAGGATTTTGAGTAGCCGGTCAGGATTGGAAATGGGATGGGTACCATCTCCGAAGACCATTGCTCCCGCCTCACGTAAGTCCAGAATGTCCGTAAAATCCTCGCCCAAGCAATCCTTGGTCGCCGCCGCCTGTATCAAAAGGTCGGGCAACCAACCTGAAGCCTTGCTGCGGAGGTACTCTATCTCGTTTTTGGTTTGGATGGCAGGTTTGGTGTTGGGCATCAACACCGCTTTGGTGAAGCCGCTTGCCGGAAGGATCTTTCCGAGGGATTCCAAGGATTCCCGGAATTCTTCGCCAGGATCGCCGGAGGCACAGCGCAGGTCGATCCATCCTTGTGAACCGAGATATGCCGAACAGTCGATTGTCTCCGTGCAATGGACGCCACCTGCCGCCTGCTCTTCCAAAATTTCGCTGCCTGTAAATACATAATTTTTTGGGGAATGAATCTGTTGGGCATCTACAAGTCTGAGCGATCGGAGCAATACAGCCATGGCGAAAAGGTTTGTGCAAAACTGCAACAATATTCCAAAAAATGAAAGGGAAATCGAGCCGAGGGGAGGGGAGAATTACGCCTAGGAAAGCGGTGTTGCGTAGGAAATTTGCGCCTCTGAGCGCTCTTGGCAGAGCATCAGCAGGTCTTCCAATTCATGCTCCAGATAATCCGCCTTCTGAATCAAAATTCTTCCCTGATCCTTGAATGAAAGCAGGACGCTGCCCTTGGATTCGTCGTGCTCGATATTTGTCAAGCCGGAAATATTTCTGTGGGTAATCAGCACGTCCCTGAATTTGAGTTGGTAGCCATCCAACACCAAAGTGATCGGACGCTTGTAGTGGATGACGGCAATGATGAAAACTTCATACAGGAATATCAGCCATACCAAGACCAAGCCCCATTTGGGGATGATTTTGAAGAAAAGAAAAAACAAAGTCGCACCTACAGCCAAGGCCAAAGTCCACCAATGAAAGGGCTTCTTTTGCCTGCGGAGAAAAAGCTCCCCTCCAGTCCCACGTACAACGAGTTTCCAGTATTCCCGGCAGTAGAAAACGAACAACATCCCCAAGCAACCCGAAATCAGCCAATGGTGATGCCTCAGCCCCAAAGCCAATATCAGCACGATGCAGCCTACAAAAAATACGGGGACGATGATCTGCCTTTTTCTCATGTGCTAAAAGTAAAGGAGAAGTGCGGTTTATGCAAAAGGCTGCGAGGTTTTTGTTGGAGATGCGAGAAGGGAGACTTGAGATATAAGACGCAAGACTCAAGACGCAAGACTCAAGACTCAAGACGCAAGAAGCGAGACGCAAGACTCAAGACTCAAGACACAAGATACAAGACACAAGACACAAGATACAAGAAGCAAGAGCAGAGGATCGAGAATCGCAGCTATGGACCATGGTCTATTGACTATATACCCAAAAACCAATTTAATGAGACTCAAGACACAAGATACAAGAAGCAAGAGCCGAGAATCCAAGATCTCAGCTATGGACCATGGTCTATCGACTATTAACTATTAACCCAATAACCCAATAACGAACTACCACCTGAACTTCGAAACCACCTGCCATGGACCATGGTCTATCGACTATTTACCCAATAACCAATTTACTGAGTCGCAAGACACAAGACACAAGATACAAGAAGCAAGAGCCGAGAATCCAAGATCTCAGCTATGGACCATGGTCTATCGACTATCAACCAAATAACCAATAACTCAATAACCAATACGTTCCGCTATAGACTATGGACTATCAACTATTCACTCCCCTATTCCCACTCAATCGTAGCCGGTGGCTTGGAAGAGATATCGTAGACGACGCGATTTACGCCTTTGACACGGTTGATGATCTCGTTGGACATTTTGCCGAGAAACTCGTATGGCAAATGGATCCAATCTGCTGTCATCCCGTCCACAGAACCAACTGCGCGCAAGGCCACGACTCTTTCATATGTCCTTTCGTCTCCCATCACGCCTACGGACTGGATCGGAAGGAGGATGGCTCCTGCCTGCCAGACTTTGTCGTAAAGGCCGTGCTCCTTGAGTCCTTGGATAAATATATGATCCACTTCTTGAAGTGTTTTGACTTTTTCAGCCGTGATGTCACCCAAAATACGGATTGCCAATCCAGGTCCGGGAAACGGATGCCTGCCGATGATTGCTTCGGGAATTTCCAATGCGCGACCTACTTCCCGCACCTCGTCCTTGAACAGGGTATTCAGCGGCTCGACCACGGACAACTTCATGAAATCAGGCAAACCACCCACATTGTGGTGGGATTTGATCGTCGCAGATGGGCCCTTGACAGACACGGATTCGATCACGTCAGGATAAATCGTGCCTTGACCTAGCCACTTGACGCCTTCAATCTTGTGTGCCTCATCGTCGAATACCTCGATAAATACCCGACCGATCGCCTTTCTTTTTGCTTCGGGATCCGTAAGTCCTGCCAATGCCTCATAAAAACGCTGCTTGGCATCTACGCCAATGACATTCAATCCCAAATGCTTATAGGAATCCAGTACTTCTTCGAACTCATTTTTGCGCAGCAGCCCGTTATCGACAAACACACAGGTAAGTTGATCGCCGATCGCACGGTGGATCAAAGTTGCGGCGACGGAGGAATCCACCCCTCCCGATAGCCCCATCACGACCTTGTCCTTGCCCAACCTGGTACGGAGCGCATCGATCGTGCTATCAATAAAAGTATCCGAAGTCCAATCCTGCGAACAGCCGCAGATATGCACCACAAAGTTGCGGAGGAGGTTTTTACCTTCCAGCGAGTGGGTGACTTCCGGGTGGAATTGGATGCCGTAGGTTGTCTCACCCTGCACTTTAAAGGCAGCCACCTTCACTGAGGCGGTGCTGGCAATAATGTCAAATCCCGCGGGTAGCGTCTTGATCGTATCGCCATGCGACATCCACACCTGCGAGCCATGGGTCATTTCCTTGAGCAAGTCGTAATGCAGGTCCACATGGTCGAGGTTGGCGCGGCCATACTCGCGGATTTCGGAGGGCAGTACTTCGCCGCCGTACTTGTGGGCGAGAAGTTGCGCACCATAGCAGACACCCAAAAGCGGGAGTTTGCCGCGGATGGCGTCCAGATCCAAGTCCGGGGAACCTGCATCCCTGACCGAACAGGGACTTCCCGAAAGGATCACCCCTTTGACATCGGGCGTGATTTCAGGGATTTTATTGAAGGGATGGATTTCGCAATATACATTGAGTTCCCTTACCCTGCGGGCGATCAGTTGGGTGTATTGGGAACCGAAGTCAAGAATCAGGATTTGTTCTGCCATGCGCAAAGGTACATCGGGCGCTTAGAACAGGAAAAGGAAATCAGAAGATTATTTTGGAGTGATTGGAAAATTGGAAGATGAAGAATTGAAAAATTGGGGAGGGGATTGCTGTGGGTTGATAACGTTTTAAGGTTAGAAAGTTGGAAGGTTACGATGGCGTCATTCCGACGAAGGAGGAATCCCTAGGATTTTAGCTATCGTATTTCTCTGGCACATGCTTTCCTTTGTCATTCCGACGAAGGAGGAATCCCAAGATTTAAGCCAGTGTTCCTCTTTGCTGTGGGCTTTTTCTCGTCATTCGAACGGAGGAGGAATCTATTGAAATCATACACAAAGGCGGGGAAAATAATCCCCTCAATTCGGGATCTTTGAATAGGCCACTTATTTCGTTTTGGTTTTTTGAGAATGATGATAATTCCTAAAAATGAGTCTGGTTTGTTTAGGTACTGATTCTAGAGATTGTTTAAATTACCTTTAAATATCTTTTACCTTTCAATCGCAGTTAAAATATCTAATTGAATAAATCAATGAGTAAAAAGAAGAATGGAAATGCTGAGTTTGTCAAATGGTTTGGGCCTGTAATTGATGCCCTTAGGGACTTGGGAGGTTCTGCAAAGCCCAGAGAGATTGCAGGTCGAATTGGTGAGAATCTAAACATTCCCGAAGAAACCTTAAATGCGAGATACGAGAAATCCGGCCAATTGAAATTTCCGAATCAGATTGCGTGGGCTAGACAATATCTTGTTTGGGAAGAATTATTGGATTCTTCCAGACATGGAGTTTGGGCATTAACTCCAAAAGGTTGGTCAACCAGGCTGGATGAAAAACAGTCACGAGAGATATTCTTAAAATGGGTCAAGATTTTCCAGGAACTAAGAGAAAATAAAAACTCAACTGAAGGCGAAACGGAGAAAGTCGTAAAGGCATTGGAATCTACAGAACCAGAGGAAGGTCAAGCGGTAGTGAAGCCAACTCTCATTGAGGTTTTGCAAAGTATCTCTCCGATTGGATTTGAGCACTTGTGTGGCCGATTGCTTAAGGAGTATAATTTCGAAAATGTCGAAATCACTCAAAGGTCAAATGATGGCGGTATTGACGGTTATGCTACTCTGAAGCTCAACCCGTTCGTAAGCTTAAGCGTCTTTTTTCAATGTAAAAGATATCAGGGAACAGTGCCGACCGAAAAGGTGCAAGCCTTTATTGGTGTAATGGAAACAAATAGAAGGAGTGTGGAAAAGGGTTTGATGATTACCACAGGATCATTTGCAAAAAATGCAATAGAAATCGAGAAAGCAAACATCAAACTAGAGTTGATTGATGGCGAAAAACTTGTTGAAATGTTTGAAAAAGTCGAATTGGGAGTAGTTCCCAAAACTATTTACGAGCCTAATATGACCTTTTTTGAGCAATACCGCGAAATGAAGTGAATTCAAAAAAAAGTTTGAGAGATGTCGATTCGGCGGGGAGGCACGTTAGGACAAAATCTCAAATAATTCAATAAATTGTACCGACTAGATAACATTGAAAATGAGCACTACTGAATTGAAATCCAACATTCACAAGATTATTGATGGGATTGAGAGTGAGCCACTTTTACAGACTTTGTACGACTTTCTCAAAAAAAGGGAGTTTGGCGAAGGAAGCCAATTCTGGGGGCAACTGACAGAAGAGCAAAAACAGGAAGTACTGTTGGCGTTCGACGAATCGGAAGATGAGCAGAATTTGGTAAGCAAAGAAGAAGTGTTCGGAACCAGAAAATGAGAATTTTTTTGACCAAACGAGCTACTTCAAGCTACAGCTCGATCAGGGAGTATATTTCAAATAGGTTTGGAGAAACAGTAGCCCGTGCATTTGAACAAAGGGTTGTTGATTTTCTTGATCTGCTGGAAAACTTTCCAGAAATCGGTAGCATGGAAGTCCCGGAAAAGCAGATCCAGGGTTTTCAAATCACTAAACAGACCAGGGTATTTTATCGCATCAAGGGGGAACGAATCATCATACTGGTATTTTTTGATGTGAGACAAGACCCAAAGAGGAAGCCGAAGTGATCTGGGATTTCTTCTGAATCGAATTTTCGTCGTAATTCCGACGTAGGAATTTTCCTGATTCATGATGCTTTCGGGACCGACTTTTACTCCAAAGAAAACGCCACCCGCGGGTTTTTGACAAGCAAGAGATCAATATCTGATTCCGTGAAGCCAGCCGATTTCAATTGTGGAATCAATTCATCAAACAACGCGGTATAGCCCTTGAAATCCCCGCCATTGGGCTCGCCCGGACTGTACCAGCCTGCATCATGCGATACCAAGACCCCGTCGAGAAGTCCCTTTTCTTTGCAATATCTGAGCCTTTCCAGATGGCCGGGTACATCCCAGGCGATGCCATCCAAACTGATCCAAACACCCAAATCATGGGCGGTGTCGTAGCTGGAAAAGTCCTTCTCGTTTTGTGCATGTACCCACACAAAATGTCCGAGATCCACATTCATCGATTTCAAAATCTCGATTTGGGCTTTGGCAGTCGCCCATGGTCCGGTATGCGAGACGATCAATAATCCCGTGGCTTGGTGGGTAAGGGCGGCCGCCCGCACCAATTTTTCATCCAATGCGTTCAAAGTGCTTCCCTCATTGACGGAGATTTTAATAAATCCAGGCTTAATTCCTGTGTTTTCTATGCCATCCTTGGCTTCCCCGATCCAAATGGCTGCCAGTTCATCCGATGTAGCTTCTTCGACAATCTTTGGTAGATACTTTCCCCCAACGGCGCCATAGTAGCCCGTATTGGTCAAAAATTGGATTCCTGATTTTTCCGAGAGTTCCTTCAATAGGAGCGGGTCTCTGCCCAAGTAAGCAGGGGTACATTCCACGATGGTTTTGACGCCGCGGGCTTTCGCTGCTTCCAAAAAAGGCATCACCCGCGCAACCACCTCCGCTCTGTTCCAGCGATGGTATCCCGTGGAATCTGCACCGATGAAATCCACCAAAACATGCTCATGGATCAATGACACGCCCATTTCACTTGCTGGTGTTTCTCCCGAAACCGTGCGAATATGTTCCTTTCCATTATCTTTTTTTGGCTGGCAGGCAAATAGGATCAGAAGAATCAGGATCAGATTTCTCATAGGAATTTGGATTTGTCCTACAAGTTAAAAACCATTCAACTATCCCCCAAATCCCCATTTTCTCCTTGGAAAAGAGTTCTCAATTCGACCGCGTGGATGCCTTCGCTTTCTTCCAAATACCTGGCAAACACGGCCGTGCTTCCATGGGTCAAATACACTTTCTCCGCCTGTGTACCTTTGATGGCTGCAATCAAACCTTCCCAATCGGCATGGTCCGAGAGTACAAAACCGATATCGGCGGCCCGCCTGCGCCTTGCCCCGCGGACATTCATCCAGCCCGAGCAGATTCCCGTGCGGTAGGGACTGAACTTTTTCATCCAAGGACTACCCATCGCAGAGGGCGGGGCTATGATCATCGCTCCCTTCATCTTTGCTTTTAGGGTATCGGCTTCCGCTTTGGGTGAGTCAAGCACCTGGAGCCCGTTGGCGATCAGGGCTTGGTTGGTCTGCCAGATGGAGCCATGCACGAATACCGGCCCAATGGAAGTTTCCAAGTGATTGAGGATGCGTTGTGCCTTGCCAAGTGAATAGGCAAAAAGAACTGAGTTTAGGCCATTTTCGGCATTCTGTTTCCACCAGGTATTGATGCTTTCAAAAATCAGAGACTGCTTTTCCCATTTGTAAATGGGCAATCCAAAAGTACATTCCGATACAAACTCGTGGCAGGTGACAGGCTCAAAGGCTTTGGAAAGTCCATCGGCTTCGACCTTGTAGTCCCCACTTACTACCGCGACTTTTCCTCGGTGTTCCAGTCGGACTTGCGCCGAACCGGGAATATGCCCCGCCGGATGCAGGGAAATGCGCACGCCGTTGATCTCGATGGATTCTTCGTATGGAATGGTCTGTAGGGAAATGTCTTGGCCCAAGCGCAGTTTGAGGACTTCGGCGGAATCTTGGTGAGCCAAATAATGCTTCATACCCCAGCGGGCATGGTCGGAGTGGGCATGGGTGATGATTGCCTTTTTAACCGGCCGCCAAGGATCGATGAAGGCGTCGGCAGGTGGACAATACAAGCCCGATGGGCTCAACTCAAGGAGTTTCATATTTCTTGGACAGGCTTTCCGACTTTGGGATAGCTCAATCTAGCCAATTTTTTCCCAACGTGGTACTCGTCCAAGCCTGATACCGTCACGGTACCCAGCGCGTTCAGGTCCAATGAACCATCAGCCCGAAGGCCTGTTTCGTCCAGCCAAATGTGCTCTATGCTACCGATCACCAGTACGGTGCCATTGATGGCCAAGGTTTGCTGCTCTACAAGTTGACAGGCAAGCTTCACTTTGCTCAATTTGACAAAGGGAGCGAAGAAAGCATCCAGATACTCCTCTTCCAGACCCGTTCCCTCAAACTCAGATCCTTCAAACCTTGCGGCCGTTTGGTGGGCCTGTTTGTAAAATGCTTCTGAGACATGGTTCAAAGTGAAAAAACCTGTGTCCAAGATATTTTGCAGCGTGTGCCGCTCGACGGTGTGTGGTCTAAACAGTATTCCCACCAATGGTGGCGTGGCGCCGATATGAAATACTTGTGAAAATGGCGCCAAGTTGCTGATCCCCGCTTGGCTTTTGGTGCCGATGAGGTTGAGGCTTTTGTAACCCGAAAGGCAATTGATCAAATCCCTCCGGTAAGAGGAATCAGCTTCGAGGATGGACTTTTTGTCAAAATGACGCATCATATCAGAATCGCTTCTTCGATGGAATCGCAATACTTGATGTCCAAGAGATGGATGATGTTATCGGGGTTGTTTTGTGTGATTTGCTCCTTGGCGATCATCACCATCTTCTCAAACCATTTTTCGGGGGGAAGGATTTTGCGGTGCTTGTTGATACCGAGTTGCAGGACTTCTTTTTTCCAATCCAGAAAATACCACTCCATGGTAGGTTGGTGGAATGCACGCAGGGCACGCTTGTCGAATATGAACTTATTGTATTTTCCGGAACGGGCGATATCGGTGATTTGATGAAAAACAAGCTTGAAATCTTCTATCGGCACATAATCGGTCAGTAGCTCGCAGATAATCATCCCTTTTTCTTGATTCGCATAGACTTTGGCGTATCTCTCGTCAATCACCAAATCGAAATTGTTGGTGTCAATGGCATTGGCTGTCATAATCATTCTAATCGGGTGGATGGATTTAGTGAAATGAGCGGTTTTTTAAATTGCTGCCATTGGTGACTTCATTTTTGAAGTTACCAATGTTCTCTTCCAAACGAATGGCGTATTCCAAAGTTGTCCTAATCAATTCCTGTTGCGATTGAATCTGTTCTTTCAGCCTGCCCAACTCACGATTCAGTTCTACCAGTTTGGCTTCATACTCCCGTTTGAGCCGCTCTTTCTCGAGCCTCGCTTTTTCCAGTTCTTCCTTGAAAATCAAAAATGATTCCGGTGGAGTCCTCATAATTCTCGTACTTTTTTACTCAGGGGAAATACCCAACCATAATACCATCAAACCCTTTGAATTGTTCAAACTATCCTATCAGATCGTCTTTACAGAAGACATTCCTCCGTCTATGTGAATGATCTGTCCCGTCATCCAGCCCGATTCATCCGAAAGCAAAAACGCGGCTGCTGCCGCCACTTCCTCCGGTTTCCCATATCTTCCAAGTGGATGCCTCTTGTTGGATGCTTCCTTCTTTTCTTCCGTTCCCAATAATTGGGTTGCCAAGGGCGTATCGGTCAATGACGGCGCGATCGCATTCACCCGGATTTTGTTGGTGGCCCATTCTGCCGCTAATGACCTTACCAATCCTTCCACTGCGCCTTTGGCACTGGCAATGGAAGCATGGAAGCCGTGTCCCATCTGCACCGCCACTGTCGAAAACATCACGACCGACGCTGAGGGGGATTTTTTCAGTCCTTTGAGGGAGGCCTGTAGGACCTTGACGGCACCCAGGACGTTGACTTCATAATCCTGCTGAAAATCGGCTATTGTGAGGCGATGGAAGGGTTTCAGGTTGATTGTGCCCGGACAATAGACCAAGCCGTCGATCGTCTCCGGCAAATCAGGAATGCTGTCAAACGTATCCCGCACGTCCAAAATTCGATCCGGGGATGTGCGTGAATAAGCGTACACCCTGGCGCCTTTCCGCTCCAGTATTTCGACAAGGGATTTCCCGATTCCTGTGTTACCACCGATGACGACGATGTTTTTTTGATCCATTTGGTTTGACTTTTTTACAAAATCAAAAAGTGTGGATTTTGTTTGGAGTAAGGGCAAAAGAAAATGTTCTCGATGACATGCAAATGACCGGATTTGCCTATACCTGCTCCTAGAAACAAAAAAACCGGACTTTTGTCCGGTTTTTCGTTGGTTCAGTCTTCGATTTATGTTTACAAGCTGATGTATTTCATGAATTCAGCCCTTGCATTTTCGTCTCTTTCAAATTTTCCGGAGTAGAAAGAAGTCACCGTCGAGCTGTTGACATCCTGTACACCGCGGGTCGATACACACATGTGGTGTGCATCCAATACCACTGCCACATCTTCTGTTCCCAAAGCTTCTTTCAGTTCGTTGCCAATCTGCATCGTCAATCTCTCCTGTACCTGTGGGCGCTTGGAGTAGTACTGAACGATTCGGTTGATTTTTGAAAGGCCAATCACATTGCCATTGGAAATATAGGCAACGTGTGCTTTGCCATAGATGGGTACAAAGTGGTGCTCGCAATTTGAAAAGAACGTGATATCCTTTTCCACGAGCATTTCATTGTATTTGTATTTGTTTTCAAAAAGTTTCGCATCAGGCTTGTTTTTTGGGTTCAAGCCGCTGAAAATCTCTTTTACGTACATTTTGGCCACCCTTTTTGGAGTGCCTTTGAGGCTATCATCCGTCAAGTCCAAGCCCAAAACGTACATGATTTCCTTAAAATGCTTTTCGATCAGTTCAATCTTAAGGTCATCATCCATCTCGAAGGCATCTTCGCGCAGCGGTGTATCGATGGAGGTTCCGACATGTTCGTCGCCGATTTCGTCGATGGAATGGGAAAAATCAATTCCCATCGTATTCAACAAAGTTTCTTTCTGTTTCATATAGTCGAATCGTTAATTCGTATTTGTTGTCAATTTTTTTCCTTAAAATATTCCAAATAACCACTGCAATGTTTTCCGCAGTTGGGTTGAGTTTTTTGAATTCATCGGTATCCAGATTTAAGTTTTTGTGGTCGAATTTATCCAATACGTTCTCTTTGATGAGATCGCTCAATATTTTCATATCAAATACGTAGCCTGTTTGTGGATCAATCGGTCCGAGAAGCTTTACAATCAACTCATAATTGTGACCATGAAAATTGGGGTTGTTACATTTTCCAAATACCGCTTTGTTTTGCTCATCACTCCAATCAGGATTGTGTAGCCTGTGCGCTGCGTTAAAGTGCTCTTTTCTGTAGACCGCTATTTTCATTTCCTTTACTAACCGAGGTTCTTTTGATTTTGTTTAATTTAATTATAAAATCTTTAAACAAAATTTCCAAACCATTGATAATAAACCCAAATTATGGCGATAGTTTGTCCTATTGCCAAAAGGCAAATT
This sequence comes from Mariniradius saccharolyticus AK6, assembly GCF_000330725.2. Taxonomy (GTDB): domain Bacteria; phylum Bacteroidota; class Bacteroidia; order Cytophagales; family Cyclobacteriaceae; genus Mariniradius; species Mariniradius saccharolyticus. Next base: position 27,498 of record NZ_AMZY02000026.1, read on the forward strand.
GCTAACAACTCGGCCCCTCCAAACAGTTCCATTTAGGATGTGAAAGACAAAGATGGTACTTTGGGACAATAATTTCTGCAATCGTGGAATTAATTGGCAGCTCGTTTGCGTTAACAGGAAAATCGTTTTTCATTTGTAATCTAAAGAATATCAGCCCAGTAATGAGAAGAATCACCCTCGCCATCTCCCTACTGCTCGGTAGCAGCCTGTTGACTTTGGTCAACGTAAACAGTTCCCCATCCTCGATTTTGAGGGAAATCTCGTTTGAAGACCATTTCATCGAGATGATCAGTAGCAACTCCGCTAATATTGACAAGGACCTTCCAAACCGCGATGTGCTGGCTTTTGGCATCAAGGGATATCTGAAATTGCAGGATGAAGGCAAACTCCCCAAAGGAAAGCCGCTCACGGTGATTGACTTCACCCTTCCTTCCACAGAAAAGCGGATGTGGGTCATTGATATGGAAGAAGGCAAATTCCTGCACCACGGAGTCGTGTCACATGGGAGAAATTCCGGGGACCTTATTGCAGAGCGTTTCTCCAATGTGAGTTCGTCCTATATGAGCAGCCTCGGATTCTATCTCACCGGTGAAACTTACCAAGGCAAACACGGTTATTCGCTCCGTTTGGATGGATTGGAACAAGGCTTCAATGACAAAGCCCGGGAGCGTGCCATTGTCATCCACGGTGCGGACTATGCGCGGGAGCAGTTTATCAAGCAGACGGGAAGATTGGGAAGAAGCCTGGGTTGTCCCGCTTTGCCGGAAGAGTTAGCCAAAGAAGTGATAGACCTAATCAAAGACCAATCGCTTCTTTTCATTTTTGGAAAAGATTCCAGCTACCTCAGCAAATCAAAGTTTCTAAATGCCTGATTTGATTCCCTTCGATTCTTTCAGTGCTTTGGCTATCTCGGCATCACGTCCGTAAATATCACTTCTAAAAAACATTTCCCCGCCGCCATTGGCCCAATAGGTCATGTAGATGATAGCGACAGGTATTTTCCTGTTGAGCGTCACGGTGACCTCTTTTGGTTGGCGCATGGCTTGTCGGATGCGTTCATCGGTCCAGGTTGGGTCGTGGGAAAGCAGGAATTTTGCAAAATCAAACGGGCGCTGAATCCTAATGCAGCCATGGCTAAGTGCCCGGTCTTCCCTTTCAAACAAACTTCTGGATGGCGTGTCGTGGATATAGACGCTGTGCTTGTTGGGAAACATGAATTTTGCCAAGCCCAGGGAATTGGATTCGCCGGGTTCTTGGCGTACCGTATAGGGGAACGTTTTTGGATTGACCTTTGCCCAATCGATGGATGCAGGGTCGACTACTCCTCCAGAAGAATTCAGCAATTTCATGTTCTTGCTGGCGAGATAGTTACGGTTTTTCTTTACCGCAGGGATTATCTCTGTTCTCGTGATAGAGGTAGGTACCGTCCAGGTCGGGCTGAAGACGATATAGGACATTTCCGCGCTGAACTGAGGCGTGGCATGGTAGCTCTTGCCGACGATTACCTTGGACGTGAAGACGGTATCCCTATTGTGCAGGAAGTCCAGCTGGAAGTTGGCGGTGTTGACGAGAATCAGCTCTGAATCTTTGATCGTATCAGGCAGCCATCTCAGCCGCTCCAAATTGACCGCAGCGGTTCGGATCAGCATTTCCGGTGTTTGGTTCAGCGCTTGAATGGTTCCTTGCCCAATCACGCCGTCGGGTTCCATCCCGTGTCTGCGCTGGAGTTTTTTGATTCCCACGACGAGTTCTGCATCGTAGACCTTGTCCTCCACCGTTTCGTAGGCGTCCACGTATCCCCAGAAATACAATCGCTTCCTAATCTCGGGCATCATTGGGTTGCTTTCATCGGGCTTGATGGATTTATCGGTCTTGAGCGGCTTCCATTGGGCAAAAGGCCGTTTTTCAAATCGCTCCATATCGTCGTACAATTCACGCAGCCCTTCCCGCATTTTTCGATAGATGACAAATGAAGGATAGAGAGCTTGGAGTGACTTCCGTATGCCGCCGCCATTCAAGGCCTCTTCCAGCCTTCTGTCCAAAACCAGTTCAGGTGCATTTCGCTGGATGTTCCACGAAGTCTTGAGGTTTTCCGGATCGACTTTGCCCAGACTCAAATGCGAGCCCATCATGATAAAGGCATCTGTCAGGAGGACATCTACTGCAGCTAACTCGTTGTCGGGCAAAGTTTTGCCTTGTTTTTTTGCTGCTTCATATCTTGAAAAATAGTCGTTTAGCGCCGCAAAATGATAGTCGACGGGATTCAATCCATCAAATTTGGACTGTCCGATCTCATAGCGCATTTCGTAGGCAAGTTCAGGGATTTTGCCGTCCTTGATCCATGCCGGCTGAAAATTGCGTTCGCCATAAAACCGATGGATCACCACAGTACTGTACAACTCGGTACCCATCACAGCCGGCCGTTGTTCGGGGCTGTAGGTTTCCAAAGATGACCGGATATAGCCGGCAATACCGTTTTGCCCATTGGATTGTTGGGCAAATGCTTGCCCGAACAAAAGCAGCCAAGCAAGGGAGAGGAAAAGGTTTTTCATAAAATTTAATCAGTCAAAATCACTCGGGTATGTCGATCAAAAAATGCAAATCAACTTTCGCGCATACTGCTGGAAATATCGCAAAAATCTAGTTTATCCCCTTCAAACGCCTATAAAAGTTTATCCCATAAGGTGCTTGGCTTGTTAGCGTGTGGATTATCCTTTCATCGATAATTTTTCGACTCTTTTCAGGTTTTTTCTTAACAGAACTCCAGCCAGAATCCTATTTCTTCTTTTTCCATTGGATAGAGTAAAGATCGAGTCGCCGCTGCTCGAGGTTTCGGACACTTCCCGCTTTCCGTTGCTTCGTAAGCAAATCCAAGTCCACGTCAGCCACAATGGTCGTTTCGGCGTTTTCGGAAGCTTGCGCCACGGTCGCATCATGTGGGAATGAAAAATCGGATGGAGAATAGATTGCTGCTTGGGAATATTGAATATCCATGTTTTCCACACGGGGCAGGTTGCCTACGGATCCGGTAATCGCAACGTAGCATTCGTTTTCGACTGCTCTGGCTTTGGCACAGGTATTTACACGAAGAAACGCATTCTTGGTGTCGGTCCAGAAAGGAACAAACAGGATATCCATTTGTTGTTCGGCCAAAATTCTTCCCAATTCAGGAAACTCGACGTCATAGCAGATCAGGATCCCGATTTTTCCGGCATCCGTATCAAAGACCTTGATACCGTTTCCACCCTGCAAACCCCAATAGGACTGCTCGTCCGGGGTAATGTGCAGTTTGTATTGCTTGTCCGTGGTACCGTCCCGTCGGCACAGGTAGCTCACGTTTCGGAGTTTTTTGCCGTCATATTCGGGCATGCTGCCTGCGATGATGTTGACGTTGTAGGAAAGTGCCAAGTCACTCATGCGGCTTACGATCTCGTCTGTGTAGTCAGCCACATTCCGAATGGCTTCCGAGGCATCCATGTCATTGAACTCCGCTAACAGTGGCGCATTGAAAAACTCCGGCAAAAGACAGAAATCGGATTTGTAACCTGAGATCGTATCCACAAAAAACTCTACTTGCTGCATCAGGTCGTCCACGGAATTGAATCGGCGCATTTTCCACTGCACCAAGCCGAGTCGGACGATGGATTTTTTGTTTCCAATCAGCTTTTCGTCCTTTTCATAATAAATGTTGATCCACTCGAGCAACGTCGCATAGGCACGCGAATCGGTATCCTCGGGAAGGTATTTGGTAATCACCTTTCGGACGTGGAATTCATTGGCAAGCTGAAAAGACAATACCGGGTCAAAAATCTCCTTGCTTTTAACCAAGTCGATATACTTGCGGGGAGTCATCTGATCCGCGTATCTGAAATAGCCTGGAATCCTGCCGCCGGCAATGATTGAGCGGAGGTTGAGATTTTCGCAAAGTTCCTTTCGAGCATCGTACAAGCGTCTTCCCAAACGCAATCCACGATATTCTTGGTGAACAAAAACATCCGTGCCGTAGAGTGTGTCCCCCTCGTCGTCGTGCGTGTCGAACTTGCCGTAGCCGGTGATTTGATCGTAGGTATGGTTGTCACCAAATCGGGCGTAATCCACAATGATACTCAGTGCAGCGGCCACGACCTTGCCGTTGTCCTCGATGCAGATTTGGCCATCGGGGAATACTTTCAGTTGGTTTTTGAGTTCCTGTTTGGTCCAAGCACCGCCTTGGTCCTTGTAGACAGAAAACATGATTTCCCGAATATCCTCATAATCCGAAAGCTTGATATGGCGAAGCTTTAACCGGTGCTCTAATTCTTCTCTCTGCTTACTCATTCGGCAAAATTAACCAAATTTCATGGATGGCCTCAAAAATAGCTCTTGGGCAAAACGCGTCTTTTTTTTCCTCTGTTAGAAGAAGGTCAACTACAAAAAACTGTCGTTCCTTTGTGTTTTTGTGGGAAATCGCTTTGGAGCTTTGCAGCAATAGAGGATTTTTTGGGAATAATGGGAGGAATCTCCATGATTTTTCCAAGACACAAACTTTGAATTTTTAATTAATTTTACATTTCTTTATCGCTGATTAATCCCTATCTCGCTACGAATCACCAATATTCGAATATTCCTTTCCAATCATGAAACGCATTGTTTTTTTTGTTTTGCTGGTATTTTTTGTGATCGAATCGCATGCCCAAAGTTTCTATCGATACCGCTTTGATGCCCCATGGTCCGTCTCTGTAGCAGCCGGTCCGACTCAGTATTTTGGGGAATTGTATTCGCTTTGGAAGTACAATGAAGGTATTCAGCCGGATTGGAATGTGAACTTTGCGGTTCGTAGGACCTTGGGAACCTACATCAGGGCAAGAGCGGAATTTACCTATTACCAAATCTCAGGACAAGATCCCCCTGCGGATCCACGTAGTTACAGAAACCCGCGAAACTTGCATTTCAGGGCGCGAAACTGGGAAGCATCGATGGTGGGGGAATTCCATTTGAAACCTGTAAAAGTCTATAACATCACGAGGAGTTTCTTCAATTTTTATGGATTTGCGGGAGTCGGCGTCTCCAGCAACGACCCCAAGGCCGAACTCAACGGCACTTGGGTGGATTTGAGGCCGCTACAGCTGGAGAATAATCCCTACGATAAGCACATCATCGTATTTCCTACCGGTATCGGTATGAAGTACAAGTTGAATGTTTACACAGACTTGACTGTAGAACTGAACTATCGCTGGACGCTAACTGACTACATGGACGACATCAGTGCCTATAATATCCGTGATTTTTATTTGGACGTGATCGAGGATTATGGCACCAATGGAGAGGGGCCGAGACCTGACAGGTTGAGGCTTTTGGTGAGAAACCCTTCCTTTATCCGCGACAATGGTGAACCTGATGTCCAAAAGATTCTTGACAATGGTGGCGCCATCCGTCGGGGTAGCGGGCTGGATAATCGATTTGATGGTTTTATGTCCCTAAATATTGGCCTTGAAATTTACCTATCCAAAGACATCTGGGACAACTGGATATTCAGAAACCGAGTCAACGAAAAGAGCTTCCGATTCTGGTAATAGTTCTGATTTGAGATTTGAGACGGGAGACATGGGACTTGCGTTACTTTTACTCCCTGGGATAAAAATCGGCAAGCAAGTTTTTCTCGATTCCAGCTCATAATCTCCCACTTCTCCCATACGCCCGATTTACCGCCAATTTTCCTATTTTTGCAAGCATTCTAAAAAAACCAGCGGAAAGCTTCGATTATGGCGGATTACAATTTTCAGGAAATAGAGAAAAAATGGCAGGCATATTGGGAGAAAAACCAAGTCTTCAATGCCCAAGTAGATCATCAAAAGCCAAAGTTTTATTCCTTGGACATGTTTCCCTACCCTTCTGGGGCAGGATTGCATGTTGGCCATCCGCTGGGCTATATCGCCTCCGATATCGTCACACGCTACAAGCGCCTTCGGGGATACAATGTCCTACACCCCATGGGCTACGATTCCTTCGGCTTGCCGGCCGAACAATATGCCATCCAAACCGGGCAACATCCAGCGATCACGACTGAACAGAATATTCAGCGCTACACCGAACAGCTCAAGAATATAGGCTTTGCCTTTGACTGGGCAAAGGAAGTGCGCACATCAGATCCTTCTTATTACAAATGGACGCAGTGGATTTTCATGCAGCTTTTCAACAGCTACTATGACAAGTCCGAGAACAAAGCAAAAAGCATTTCCTCTCTTGTTGAGAAATTTATCGTTTCGGGCAATGCTGGAATCGATGCGGTCTGTGACGAAGATACGCCGAGCTTCACAGCAGCCGATTGGAATGGTTTCTCAGAAAAACAGCAACAGGAAATCCTGCTGAAGTACCGCCTGACCTTCTTGGCCGAGACAACGGTCAATTGGTGTCCTGCACTGGGTACCGTACTTTCCAACGACGAAGTAAAGGATGGGTTTTCCGAAAGGGGAGGACATCCCGTCGAGCGTAAGAAAATGATGCAGTGGAGCATGCGCATCACGGCTTACGCAGAGCGTTTGTTGGAAGGCTTGGAGACAGTCGATTGGTCAGAGCCCATCAAGGAAATGCAGCGCAACTGGATCGGCAAGTCTATTGGTGCCGAGATGGTATTTCAGGTCAAGGGCAAGGATTTGCAGATCAAGGTATTCACCACCCGTATCGATACGATTTATGGGGTGACCTATTTGGCTTTGGCACCTGAGCACTATTATGTGCAGGAATTGATTACTGAAGACCAAAGGGCCACTGCGGAAGCGTACGTCGAAGTAGCCAAAAACCGCTCAGAGCGTGACCGTATGTCCGATGTTAAGACGATTTCGGGGGCTTTCACCGGGTCTTATGCCATCAATCCATTCAATGGTGAGGAGATCCAGATTTGGGTGGCGGATTATGTTTTGGCCGGTTACGGGACGGGTGCCGTCATGGCTGTACCTGCCCATGATGAGCGGGACTATAATTTTGCCAAGCATTTTGGCTTGGAGATCCGGCAAGTGATCGAGGGCAGTATGGAAAACGGTTCCTTCCCCGGAAAAGGCGGCACCATCATCAATTCCGGTTTCATCTCCAACATGGAAATGAAGGATGCGATGAATAAGGCCATTGCTTTTTTGGAAGAAAAGAAAATCGGGAAAGGCAAAATCCAATACCGCATGCGGGATGCGATTTTTACTAGGCAGCGCTATTGGGGTGAGCCACTTCCTGTTTACTTCAAAGACGGGCTGCCCTATTTGATGGATGAAAAGGATTTGCCTTTGGTGCTTCCTGAGGTGGATAAATATTTGCCCACCGAAGATGGTGAACCACCTTTGGGTCGGGCAAAAGATTGGGTTTACAAAACCGAGGATGGTGAATTTCCTTTGGAAAAAAGCACCATGCCAGGCTGGGCGGGATCAAGCTGGTACTTTTTCCGATACATGGACCCGCAAAACGATCGTATGATGGTCGACCCTGAAAAAGAGAAATATTGGGGTAGCGTGGACCTATATATTGGAGGTGCAGAGCATGCCACGGGCCATTTGCTATATTCCAGATTTTGGACGAAGTTCTTGTATGATATCGGAATGGTCAGCCTTGAGGAACCTTTCCAGAAGATGATCAATCAGGGAATGATCCAAGGCCGTTCCAACTTTGTCTATCGCCAAAAAGGCACCAATACTTTTGTTTCCCACGGCCTGAGGGATCAGTACGATACTTCTGCGATGCACGTCGACGTCAATATCGTTCACAACGACCAACTGAATCTGGAGAAATTCAAAGCTTGGCGCCCTGACTTGGCCGATGCGGAATTCATACTTGAAGAGGGCAAATACATCTGCGGTGCAGAAGTTGAGAAAATGTCCAAGTCAAAATACAATGTGGTCAATCCGGACGATATCATCGAGCGATACGGTGCTGATACCCTGCGCATGTACGAGATGTTTTTGGGGCCATTGGAACAATTTAAGCCTTGGAATACCAACGGCATAGACGGTGTGTCGAAGTTTCTGAAGAAACTTTGGAAGCTCTACCATGATCAACAAGGCAACCTTGCGGTGAGTGAAGAGAAAGCTACCAAGGAAGAATTGAAAGCGCTGCACAAGGCGATCAAAAAGACTGAGGAAGATCTGGAAAACCATTCCTTCAATACCTCCGTCGCGTCTTTCATGATTTGCGTCAATGAGTTGACTGCTTTGAAATGCAACAAGCGGGAGATTTTGGAGCCTTTGGTGATCATCATTTCTCCCTATGCGCCCCATATTGCAGAAGAGCTTTGGTCCCTGCTGGGACATCAGGAGTCGATCATTTACGCCCAGTTTCCTAAATTTAACGAGGCCTTTCTAGTAGAGGACAGCCACGAATATCCCGTTTCGATCAATGGAAAAATGCGGGCCAAGGTTTCCCTTTCGCTGTCACTTTCCGTGGCAGAAGTCGAGCAAGCAGCTTTGGCGGATCCAGCTGTAATAAAATGGACAGAAGGAAATCCTCCAAAAAAAGTGATCGTCGTCCCAGGGAAGATTGTCAATATTGTGATTTGAGGTGAAGCAAGTACGAAGTACGAGCCTTACGGGAACGTAGCGTGGACATGCGCCAATTAATATAATCCAATCCCCAACCACTCTATTTCGTTTTCCATGAACAAGTTCTTCATCGCATTTGCCGCGATCGCCTCTTCAGGCATATTGGCTTATTCATACCTGAGGGAATGGATTGCGATAAAGTGGTTGGGAGAAGTCCCAGAGCTCATTCCGGAGCATCCATTGAGCCCTTATTTCCACGGTTCGATTGGATTGTACCAAAGGGTGTTGGTTATTTTTGGGATTTACTTTTTCCTCGTTTTCCTGGGAAGCGTCTATTTCACATGGAAGAAAAAATGGGGCTTCGTCATGTTGTTATTTGTGGCCAGTATGCTGGGTATTTTGGGTATCATGATAAATGGGGCAATAAAATAACCTAACTTTGCCGCATGGAAATCAAACACAACACCGTCGTGGGGCTCACCTACGACCTGAAAGTCAGCAAAGAGCTCGACGATATAGAATCTGAACCTTTCAGCGTAGAAGTACGCGACGAGGATGATCCATTTTTCTTTTTGTTTGGAAACAGCGGATTGCCCGAGAAGTTTGAGGAATATCTGATTGGAAAAAAACAGGGAGAAGGATTCCTCTTCACGATCAGTTCCGCCGATGCCTATGGTGACGCAGATGAGGAACTGATCATGGCGCTTCCTAAAAGCCAATTTACTGCCGCCCAAGGCTTCGAGCCTGAAATGCTCGAAGAGGGAAACTTTCTTCCCCTTATGGACGAGAACGGTTATCCGCTGCAGGCCAAGGTGCTGAAGGATTTGGGAGATGAGGTGTTATTGGACTTCAATCATCCCTTGGTTGGTTTTGACCTACATTTCGAAGGAGAAGTCTTTGAGGTGCGGGCCGCAACTGCCGAAGAAATCGCCCATGGCCATGTACATGGCGATCATGGGTTTCAGCATTAAATGGATGCTAAGTCAGATAGATACGAAAGGTATATTTGGGGATTTCCGACATATTATCCTTCCGTTTTTCATATTTGTTTTGAGAAAAATCGATGCCTGAGATCAGTAGATTCTATGGGATGATCATTAGAATGTTTTACAATGATCATAATCCGCCGCATTTTCATGTCATTTATCAAGATCATGAAGCGATAGTAGACATTCACACGTTAGAAGTTCTGAGCGGAACTATACCAAAAAGGGCAAAGTTATTGGTGATGGAATGGGCATCGGACCACAGGGCTGAATTGGAATCAAATTGGGAGAGAGCACGTTTAAGGAAAGAGTTAGAAAAGATCGAACCACTTGATTAACATTGAATTATGGTTAAGATTGAGAAATTTGAATTCGTTGGGGATTGGAAAATCAGGTTTTATTTTAGCGATGGCTCGAAAAACTTGGTTGACTTTAGCAGTTTCATTGGTGATGATGCCTTGTCCAGTCGATTGAGAGATCTCAATTTTTTTCACCAAGTGAAATTGTATGAGGGAGGAAGGGGTATTTTTTGGCCAAATGATTTCGATTTCTGTCCCGACTTCTTGATTAGCTACAAGAGTCAAGGCGAAACCATAAGCCATCCTTAGTACTTTTATTAGATGCAGTTCTGCTGGGAGGCAATGCCTAACGCGGCAATAGCACATTAGAAAGGGTTAAATTCGACTTGAACTTCGAAACATTTTTTTGGCCGAGTCATCCTTAATAAGTAGGAAGTTATTGCCATACAAAGTGGCAAAAAGTACTAGCTCAAAAGAATTAACTCCAATTTTTCCTCCCATTTCAAAAACACAAGCTCTCCCGTGTCGAAAATTCTTCTTTTATCTTCCACAAGCCACTTTTCACCACCTTGCAATGCAACGGTGAGTTGGTTATAGTGGATGAGGTATTGTTTGTCGACCACTTTGGCGGGCATGCCACTCGTCTTGAAAAGTTGCACATCTGCGGGCCGAACGTAGGTTTTGTTTTTTTCAGGAACTGGATTTAAATGGCTGAAAAGTTTGGCGGCATAGAGGTTTTTCGGCTTTGCAAATATTTCCTCCGGTCTGCCCCGCTGAATCAGTTTTCCTTTTTGAATAATGACCAACTCCGGTGCCATTTGCAGCGCATCATCCAGATCGTGGGTCACAAAAAGCACGGTCACACCCAGGTTGCCGAACATATCCTTGAGCTCGGCGATGAGTTCCCTGCGCTGAATTCCATCTAAGCTCGAAAAAGGCTCATCCAATAACAATACTGACGGTTCCAGGCTCAAGGCGCGCGCGATGGCTACTTTCTGCTGCTGTCCACCGGATAGGTGCCGCGGCAGTTTGTCCCGAAAAGCCTCCAAATCGAGCAATTTTAAGAGTTCTTTCACCCTTCTGGCTTTGTAGGCCTTGTCATATTGGAGCAATGGGCGACTGATGTTCTCCTCTACCGTTGAACTTGGGTAAAGATGGTAATCTTGGTATACCAATTGGATTTCATCATAGCCCGGGACGAGTTTTTCTTTCGGATTCTGGATGCGTGTTCCTTCAAGGAACACCTCTCCGGAGTCCCTGTTTTCCAGACCTGCTAGTATACGCAGCAGGGTGCTTTTTCCCGAACCGCTTTCCCCCACCAAGGCCGTTATTTGGCCTTTTTGAAGGCTAATTGAGAAATTGGATACGACATGTTGGCCAGGCTGGAAAGACTTATGGATAGACTGAATCTCGAGAAATGCCATGTCAGGTCAAGGATGCTCTTATTTTGGATGGAAGACTATTGAAGACCAAGTCGTAGGAATGGTCGGTAAGTTCCAAAATCAGCTTATCCGACACCGAGCCATCTGCCATCACTGTATTCCAATGCTTCTTGTTCATGTGATAACCGGGTTGGATGCCAGGGAATTGCTCCCGCAGCTCGGCCGCCCACTCGGGGTCACATTTCAGATTGACACTTTCAAACTGATCTATATCCAGGATCGCGAAGATTTTTCCCCCAACCCGCAGGCAGAGGGTGTTTTCATCAAAGGGAGTATCCTCTGAGGTGCCTGTTTTTGCAAGGCAGTATTCCCTAAAAAAAGTAATGGTCATGGCCTGGGAAGTTAATGGTTATAAAGTTATTGGTAAATGGAGAAAGGGAAGCCATTCTTCAATTCAGGCAAATTAGCGGATTAGGCGCAACGTTTTACTGTCCAGATGATGATTGCTGCCAAAAACATCAAGATGGAAATCTTATTGATGCCGTGCATCATGCGTAGGTTGAAGTTGGTGGGGCGGTTTGGATCGGGTTTCTGGAACACCCGTATGAAATAGTGTCCAACTTCACCGACTTTGAAGAACTCTTTGATTTTGCTGTTTGACATGGTAATTGGCTTTAATCTGAACTGCTTCGGCTTGATAAACTGTAAACAGCCATTTGTTGTGATGGTTCAGATTGGCCTCAAAAATGCTCAGAATTTTCAAAAAATGAAACGCGACGGTTGCCAATGCAGGTATGTGGTCTATTCGTATTTTACGCTTCTTTCGCTCTTTGGCCAGGCTTTCGGCGATGAGTCGGGGATAATTTCTATTTTTGGACCGCAGGTGAAGTCGTATATAGAAATGAGCTTCCCTCGGGCTCACAATTGGCCTGATTTTCGTCTTAAATAATTCCCATCGATGCGCTACTACTTGATTTCGGGAGAAAGGTCTGGCGACTTACACGCCTCCAATTTGATTAAAGCCCTCGGAAAACGCGACAACCGTGCAGCGTTCAGGGGCATGGGTGGAGACTTTTCCAAAGAAGCCGGTCTGGAGCTTTCGGTACACTACCAAGATGTGGCCGTGATGGGTTTTGTAGAGGTGTTGTTGGGATTTCGAAAGGTGCTGAAATACCTGTCGATTGTACAGAAAGATCTTTTGGCCTATCGGCCCGATGTGTTGATTTTGGTGGATTATGGGGGATTCAATATGAAGATGGCAGCGTTTGCCAAAAAAAATGGGATTCCCGTGCATTATTACATCCCGCCAAAAGTATGGGCGTGGAACCAAAAGCGTGCACTGAAAATCAAGGCTCTGACGGACCAGGTGTATTGCATTCTTCCTTTTGAGCCGGCATTTTTTGCGAAATTTGGTGTCAGGGCACATTATGTTGGGAATCCGCTGCTGGACGAGATTTCCCAATTCAGCCCGCATCCATTTTTTCACCAAAAAAACGAGCTGAGCTACAGCCCGATTATTGCCCTATTGCCTGGCAGCCGAAAGCAGGAGCTGCAGCATATGATGGATGTAATGGTGCATTTGGTGAAAAATTTTCCCAATGCCCAATTTGTCGTAGCTGGGGTTTCCAATCTGCCGAAAGATCTGTATCAACCAGCGAGGAACGCGGGCATCAAAGTTGTCTTTGATCAGACATACGACTTGCTGCACCACTCCACCGCTGCGGTGGTGACTTCGGGAACGGCGACTTTAGAAACGGCACTTTTCCGGGTGCCGCAGGTGGTCGTCTACCGCACCAGCACGATTAGTTACGCCATAGCAAAACGCTTGATCAGGGTGCCGTTCATTTCACTTGTCAACCTGATAGCCGAACAAAAAGTGGTGACTGAACTGATTCAGTCAGATTATAACCTAAAGCAACTCAGTCAGGAACTCAACCTGATTTTGGCCAGTATTCAGCACAAGGCGCATATCCTCCAAGGATATGACCTAATTCGGGGAAAAATCGGGGACCAATCTGCGTCAGATACAGCTGCGGGAATGATCTTCGAGGCGTTGGGAAATAAATAAAAAAGCCTTCGGATTTTTCCGAAGGCTTTTGATTAAGCGACTTGAAGTTTTTTGAATTTCGATTTGTCAAATTGCTCTTGGGCGTATTTGGCATCGATGACGAGTTCTTTTACCGATTCATCCGATGGCAATTCATACATCGCGTCGGTAATGATCGCTTCGCAAATTGACCGCAGTCCGCGGGCACCAAGGTTGTATTCCATGGCTTTTTCCACGATATAGTCTATTCCGCTTTCCTCAAATACCAATTTCACGCCTTCCATGTCCATCAGCTTCTTGTACTGCTTGGTAAGGGCGTTTTTGGGTTCGGTCAGGATACTCTTGAGCGCGTCCTTGTCCAATGGATCCAAATGCGTCACTACAGGCAATCGTCCGATCAGCTCGGGGATCAAGCCAAAGGATTTCAGATCTTGTGCAGTCACATATTGGAGCATGTTGGTACGATCCACCTGTCTGCCTTCGTATACCTTGTTGAAACCGAGTGGCTGAGTATTGAGTCTTTTGGCAATATGGCGTCCGATTCCGTCAAATGCGCCACCGCAGATGAAGAGGATATTTTCGGTGTTGACCTGGATCATCTTCTGATCGGGGTGCTTCCGGCCCCCTTGAGGCGGTACGTTCACGACCGTTCCTTCCAGAAGTTTCAGCAAAGCCTGCTGTACACCTTCTCCGCTTACATCGCGTGTAATGGAGGGGTTGTCTGATTTTCGGGCGATCTTATCGATCTCGTCGATATAGACTATGCCTCTTTCAGCAGCTTCGACATTGTAATCAGCCGCCTGAAGCAGCCTAGTCAGGATGCTTTCCACGTCTTCACCTACATATCCCGCTTCCGTAAGTACCGTAGCATCAGCGATGCAAAAAGGCACTTCTAGGACTTTGGCAAGAGTCTTTGCCAGGTAGGTTTTTCCGGTTCCGGTATCCCCCACCATGATGATATTGGATTTTTCGATCCGGATATCCTCGTCTTCGTGCTTTTGAAGCAGGCGCTTAAAGTGGTTGTAAACCGCCACTGTCAGCACTTTCTTGGCCTCATACTGTCCAATGACGTACTGGTTCAGGTAATCGGTCAGTTCTTTTGGCTTTTTCAGCTTGAACTTGGGCTGCTTTGTCGGCTTGCGGTTTTTGTCCTCCTCACCCAAGATCTGATGGGCTTGTTCGATACAAAAGTTGCAGATATGCGCCGAAATCCCTGAGACCATGAGGTCCACGTCTTTCTTGTTTCTGCCGCAAAAGGAACAGGTGACTTGTGCCATTATTTGGTTTTTCTGATCAATACTTCGTCGATGAGGCCATATTCTTTAGCTTCAGGGGCCCTCATCCAGTAATCCCTATCCGAGTCGCGTTCGATTTCGTCGTAGGTTTTGCCTGAGTGGTCGGCGAGGATTTGGTAGAGTTCCTGCTTCATCGAAAGGATCAATTTGAGGGATATTTCCATGTCTTTGGACTGACCCTGCATGCCTCCCGAAGGCTGGTGGATCATTACCCTGGAGTGTTGCAGTGCGGACCTTTTGTCTTTTGCTCCGCCAGCCAATAAGACTGCGCCCATGGAGGCAGCGATTCCGGTACAGATCGTAGCTACATCAGGCTGGATATACTGCATCGTATCATAGATGCCCAATCCTGCGGTAACTGAGCCTCCGGGGCTATTGATGTAAAGCAAAACGTCCTTTTTTGGATCTGTGGACTCCAGGAAGAGAAGTTGGGCGGTAATGATGTTGGCGATAAAATCATCCACTTGGGTACCCAAGAAAATGATCCTGTCCATGATCAATCGGGAGAAAACGTCGATCTCACGGAAGTTGGTCGGTCTTTCTTCGATTACGGAACGGGTCATGTTTTCCACGAAAGTGCTGTATTGGTCAAATGCATTGCCGCTGATGCCTCTTCCGTGGACGGCGTATTTCCTGAATTCGTCTTTGTTGAACATAATCTGAGATATGGTTTGGTACAAAAATAAAAAAAGCCCTTAATCAAGGACTTTTTCATAACGCTTTTATCCCGAAATTAGTTTTCCATCAATTTCTTGAATTGGTCCACGTTGACCACCTCGCTTTTCACGTTGGCTTTTTCCTTCACAAAGGCCAAAACCTTCTCGTTTTGGACTGAGGTCAGCATTTGCATATAATTGTTGCCCTCGTTGCCTTTTAGGTAATTGTCCACAAATCGGTCCATACTGTCTTCCAATTGTCCGATCATTCCGTAGGACGCAAATTGCTCGCGAAGCATCTCTTTGGTCTTTTCGATCACGTCTGCATGCTCAGCTTGAATGCCGTTGTCTTTTGCAATCTTGTTGGAAATCAGCGTCCAAACCAACTGCTTGGCGTAGATTGGATATTCTTCCTCGACCTGTTGCTCGGTTACTTTGCCTTCGTTGGCTTTGAAAAGCCATTCTTTGAGGAAAGACTCCGGCAGGTCAATGCTTGCTTTTGCCACCAAAGCTTCCTTGATTTTCTCTTCGGTGTATACCTTAAGATCTTTGTTGTAGTTTTCAGAAAGGATGGATTTCACTTTTCCCCTCAAGGCTTCCTCTGAATCTACTTGGCCAATACCGAACAGCTTATCGAAAAACTCCTGGTCAAGGTCCGCCAATTCCGTCCTGTTTATGTTTTGGACAGTGAAGGTGAATTTTCCTGAGAGGTTGGCTGCCTCTTCTTCACTGACGCCCACGGTCTCGGCCAAGTCTTCCTTGATGGTTTTGGAAGGATCAAATTCAACGACGTCTCCTTTTTTCAGCCCGATGAATTGGTTTTTTGCTTTTTCTTCGATTTTGGAAATGGGCAACGAGAATGATTTCTCGAAGCTGCCGTCAGCTGCTTTCAGGTCTCCATAAAGGAAGTCGTTGTCTTGGCTGACTTCTGGATTGGTCATTTTTCCATACTGGCTGCGGAGATTTTGGATCGCATCCTCCACCTGTTGCTGGTCCATGTCGATGGTATAGGATTTGGCGTCAATGCTTCCACCCACATCCACGGTGATATCTTCGACAAACCCAATCTTGTATTTAAACTCAAATTCCTTTTGGGTATCCCAATCGATCTTATCCGCATCTTCGACTTCCGGGAGTGGATCTCCCAGGATTTTGAAGGTTTGGGCTTTGAGGTAGTCATTTAGCGAGGATGAGAGGATACTGTTGATTTCCTCGACCAACACGGCTGTACCGTACATTTTTTTCACTATTTGCAAAGGAGCCTTACCAGGTCTGAAACCCCTGATCGTTGCTTTTTTTGCATAGTCTTTCAGTTTGGCTTCAACCTTTGGTTGGTAATCTGCTTCGTTTAGTCTAATTTTAACAGAAGCCTGATTTGCCGCGTGCTTGTCTAGTGTAATTTCCAATTTGCTAAATTTTGGTGTGAATGGAATTTAAAAAACCCCCAATCCCAATTCTTGGTCGAGGACCTTTGCAGGGTCGAGTTCCGAAATGTGATTGAGGGTTGAGCTTGGTGCGGATAGAGGGACTCGAACCCCCATGCCTTGCGGCGCTAGATCCTAAGTCTAGTGCGTCTACCAATTTCGCCACATCCGCTTCATGTGGCCGCAAAGGTAATAAGTATTATCTAACTTGCAAAAGGTGAAATTTATTTTCCTCGCTGAATAATTGTAGCCACTGTTTTTTTGTTTGACTTAAAATGGGATTTGATTTAGCTTCGACACTATGATACAGATTGATTTGGAAGAAGAGCGGAAAGAGATTTTAAAGCGTTACCGAAAGCTTCTCAAGATGGCAAAGCCACTCTTGAAGGAAGGCGACGCCCGGATCATCAAAAAGGCTTTTTCCATATCCAATGATGCGCACAAGGAAATGCGTCGAAAATCCGGCGAACCCTACATCTATCACCCCTTGGAAGTCGCCATGATTTGTGTGGAGGAAATAGGTTTGGGGACGACGAGTATCGTTGCAGCATTACTTCACGACGTAGTGGAGGATACTGATTGGGAATTGGAAGACATCGAGCGGGAATTTGGACACAAAGTCGCGACGATCATCGACGGGCTTACCAAAATTTCCGGCGTGTTCGAATACGGATCATCACAGCAGGCGGAAAATTTCCGGAAAATGCTGCTTACGCTCTCCGATGACGTGCGGGTCATTTTGATCAAACTGGCGGATCGCTTGAACAATATGCGGACGCTGGACAGCATGCCAAGGCACAAGCAATTGAAAATCGCTTCGGAGACCATGTATCTATATGCGCCGTTGGCGCACCGCCTTGGATTGTATGCGATCAAGTCAGAATTGGAGGACCTTTACCTCAAGTTCACGGATTCGGAGACGTATCGATTCATCGCCAATAAGATCAACGAGACGAGGATTTCGAGGAATCGGTTCATCAAGACTTTTATTGCGCCTATTGAAGAGGAGTTGGAAAGCCAAGGTTTTAGATTCACAATCAAGGGCCGACCAAAATCTGTTTTCTCGATCTACAACAAGATGAAGAAACAGAATATCCCCTTTGAAGAGGTGTATGATCTGTTTGCCATTCGAATCATCATTGATTCGGAGATCGATAATGAAAAGGCGGATTGTTGGCAGGTGTACAGTATCGTGACGGACTTTTATCGTCCAAATCCTGACCGCCTGCGCGATTGGATCAGCACGCCAAGGGCCAATGGGTATGAGTCGCTTCATACCACCGTAATGAGCAATACCGGCCAATGGGTAGAAGTGCAAATTCGGACCGTCCGTATGGATGATATCGCTGAACGCGGATATGCGGCCCATTGGAAATACAAGGAAAAAGATGCAGCACAGGGGGGGAAAGGGCCATCTGGCCTGGACGAGTGGATCACCCAAGTACGATCCCTGCTGGAATCAAATGACGGCAATGCCATCGAATTTATGGATGATTTCCGTGGCAATTTGTTCCATGACGAAGTATTCGTCTTCACGCCAAAAGGGGAGTTGAAAGTATTGCCACATGGCGCGACGGCACTTGACTTTGCTTTTGAGATACATACAGAGGTCGGAGCGAAATGCATCGGGGCAAAAGTCAATACACGCCTCGTCCCAATTAACCACAAGCTGAAAAACGGAGACCAAGTCGAGATCTTGACTTCGGCGAAGCAAAGACCAACGGAAGATTGGCTCAACAGTGTCGTCACCTCCCGGGCCAAAGCAAAAATCAAGGACGCGCTGAAAGAGGAAAAGCGATCTACCATCTTGGATGGGAAGGAAATCGTCCAACGCAAGCTCAAGCAGATGAAGATGGACTTCAATTCTGAAATCGTGGAGCAGCTGAGGGCTTATTTTGAGACAAAGACTCCTAATGAATTTTATTATAAAATCGGGAAAGGAATAATCGATCCTACCTCGATCAAGAGTTTCAAGGATTTTAAGGAACAAAAACGCCAAAAAAGTAAGCCTTCACTTGATAAAGTGAAGGATGAATCCAGTTTTACAAAAGAGATCAAAAACCTGAAAGGCCCCGAACATGACCAGCTACTCATTGGCGAGGATATGGATGTGGTCGATTACATTTTGGCCAAATGCTGCAATCCAATCCCAGGCGACGACGTTTTTGGCTTTGTCACCGTCAATGAAGGGATCAAAATCCACCGAACCTCATGTCCAAATGCCTTGGAATTGCTATCAAACCACGGCAACCGGGTGATCAAAGCACGCTGGACTTCCCAGCAGCAGATAGCTTTCCTCGCGGGGTTGCGCATAGTCGGGACCGACAGGGTAGGCTTGATCAACGATGTTACCAAAGTAATTTCCAACGAATTGAAGGTCAACATGCGATCCATCACAGTAGATTCGGACAGTGGTATTTTTGAAGGGACGATCAAGCTGTATGTCCACAGTACCCAGCATTTGGAAAAGTTGATGAGCAATCTATCCAAAGTAGAAGGGATCATCAAAGTCGCGAGATTTGATTGATGAGTGGGAGCGTTGTCGGTTTTCCCGCGCATTGAATAACACGGCGCGGTCGTTGCCGGCTTTCACTTAATTGAATTTTTTCTGCGGCTTAACGTTATATTTGCACAAAACTGAAGATTCATGGCATTAAATCCCGCCCAATTCGACGAGGTCAAAAAAATCTTTACGGCATATCTGGAAAACAAGAAATTGAGAAAAACGCCCGAGCGTTATGCCATTTTGGAAGAGATATATGATCGCACGGGGCACTTTGACGTGGAGTCGCTCTACATCAGCATGAAAAACAAAAACTACCGCGTCAGCCGGGCGACTGTTTATAACACTTTGGATTTGTTGGAAGAATGTGACTTGGTCACCAAGCATCAGTTTGGAAAAAACATTGCCCAGTTTGAGAAATCATACGGATACAAGCAACACGACCATTTGATTTGCATTGAATGCAACAAAGTGCTGGAATTTTGTGATCCGCGTATCCAAAATATCCAAAATACCGTAAGTGAAATCTTGAACTTCAAAATCCTGCATCATTCCCTGATTCTTTACGGAACCTGCAAAAACGAAAACTGCGAAAACAAACTGAAGCTATGAAATTGAAATATAGGACCGAGAAGTCCGGTAGTGCCCAGTATCTTTTTATTATCGGAGATTTGATAGGCGACGAGTTGGGACCGAAATTGGTCGAATTGGTCTCTGATGCCGTCAATGAAAAGGTCACGGATTTTGTGATCGACCTCTCGGAAGTGCGGTATATCTCCTCATCCGGTATAGGTCTCCTGATTACGATGCTTACCAAAATGCGGAATTCCGGCGGGGAGGTTTATCTGTCCGCACCTTCGGAGCATGTCAAAAAGCTGTTGATCATCACAAAGCTCAACAACATTTTTACCGTTTTTTCATCTATCGAAGAAGCGAAGGCCGCCGTTCAAAAATAATCACTCACAAAAACAAAAGGGTTGTTTGTTATTCTTTGTTGATATGACAAACTTCACGAGGAATTTTGATTCAATCCAACTTTAGAATACAAGTATGAAAATGGATGTTCTTTTAGGACTGCAATGGGGAGACGAGGGAAAAGGTAAAATCGTCGACGTGCTCGCACCGCGGTACGATGTCGTTGCGAGGTTTCAAGGAGGACCCAATGCTGGCCATACTTTGGAATTTGACGGCATCAAACATGTGCTCCACCAAATCCCATCTGGGATTTTCCGGGAAAATATCCGAAATATCGTCGGCAATGGCGTTGTGCTCGATCCCGTGATCCTCCGCAAGGAGATCGAGGGACTGCAACGCTTCAACATCTCATTCAAGAAAAACCTTTTTGTCTCCAAAAAGGCGACAATCATTATCCCTACCCATAAGCTGTTGGATGCTGCCTACGAAAAATCCAAGGGCGACAAAAAGATCGGATCGACGCTGAAGGGGATCGGGCCGACTTACCAAGACAAAATTGGTAGGGTTGCACTCAGGATCGGGGATATTTTGGCGGATGATTTCAGGGAAAAATATACTGCACTGGTATCGAAGCACATGGAAATTCTTTCCTTTTACGATTATGATGCATCCAATCTGCCCGAATTGGAGAAGGCCTTTTTTGAAGCGGTGGAGTTTTGCAAAACACTGAACTTGGTCGATAGTGAGTACGAGATGAACGACCTCCTCCAAAATGGCAAAAAAGTATTGGCGGAGGGCGCTCAGGGTTCTTTGTTGGATATTGATTTTGGAAGCTATCCTTTTGTGACCTCCAGCAATACAATGGCCGCCGGTGCTTGTACCGGTCTTGGCGTTTCGCCCTCCAAGATTGGAGAAGTGTTTGGGATTTTCAAGGCGTATTGCACCAGGGTCGGAAGTGGACCTTTTCCAACCGAGCTGTTTGATGCGACCGGAGAGGCCATGCGCAAGGAGGGTAATGAATTTGGGTCTACAACGGGACGTCCAAGAAGGTGTGGATGGTTGGACTTACCTTCGTTGAAATATTCCATCATGATCAATGGCGTGACGCAGCTGTTTATGATGAAGGCGGATGTGTTAAATATCTTTGACCAAATCAATGTCTGTACCCATTATGAACTTCCCGACGGAAGCCGGGTGGATAGATTGGCCTATGAGCAGAATGACGGCGATGTCAAGCCGATCTACAAAACCCTGCCTGGCTGGCATACATCTTTGGCATCGGTGACGAGCTTTGAACAGTTTCCGAAGGAACTCAAAGATTACGTGACCTACATCGAGGGAGAATTGAATGTTCCGATCAAGCTTGTCTCGGTCGGTCCTGATCGAAAACAAACGATACTTAGGTAAATGAATTATAAGGGCTGCCACAAAGAAGCCCTTTTTATTTTTAGGTGAAATAAGTATTTTTCAATCCGATTCTTGTTTTTCGTTTAAGATCTGCCCAAGTGAAAGCCAATCCAATTATTTGCGTATCCCCCATTTTGGTTTTCCTCTTTTTTACCATTTCAGTGCTCGTCCCAAACCTGGCGCAGGCACAGCTCGGGTTTCCTTTCTGCGAGAAATTTTCCAATAATCAAACCCAGGGGGCGACTGTTTTTGGAGGCAATGCCCGGTTAGTTGATGGAGTCCTCAGGCTGACTGATGCTGTCGTGGACCAGAATGGTTTTATGTACGTCGACATTCCGTTTCCATCCACTTATGGGATTAAAGCCACGTTTGAATATTTTAGTTATGGTGGAAACGGAGCCGATGGGGTCACAGCCTTTCTTTTTGATGCAAACACGCCTGTATTCAATCCGGGTGGATTTGGCGGTTCACTCGGCTATGCACCAAGAAACAATGAAAGGGGATTGTCGAGAGCATATCTCGGAATTGGCTTTGACGAATATGGGAATTTTGGCAACATCGCAGAGGGGAGGAATGGGGGCTTTTTCGGAATCGGGACGAATCTGGTTCCCAATTCGATCGTTGTACGTGGTCCTGGGGACGGATTTGTCGGATATCCATTTGTCGTGGGAAGACGTACCATGGAGACCGGAAATGATGGTATGCGGCCCGACAATCAGTTTCCGATCAGTTCCGGCGGCCCGGGTACATTTAGAGTAACTGACCGCAATCAACCCGGATACAGGAAGGTATTCTTGGAACTTGAACCAAACGATGATGGGGGTGGATATTTTTTGACAGTGCGGATGGAAGTGACGACAATTCCAAATCAGCCAATGATGCTGACGATCTTCGACAGGCCTTATTTTTTTCCAGCGCCGGAAAATCTCAAGATCGGTTTTGCCGCATCCACAGGGGGCCTGCATAATATCCACGAAATCGCCAATATCACTGTGGAGGTCTTCAATGAAGATGATTTGTTAGACCCTGTTGCATCAGACATTGATGACAAGGCTTCTTGTGCAGGTCAGGAAAACACCTATGAAATTACCGAGCAGGAAGTCTCTCTACCTAACCTTAACTCCCAAATCCGTTGCCTTCAATTCTACGGGTCAATGGATGATATCCTTGCCGAAGAGGGGGATATTTGTTCGCAAGCAAGGTGCAGGCCGGAAAATCGCGTGTTGGAATTGCCACAGGGCACATTTAGGGCAGCGGATTCAGGTGGTGAATTCACCTTTTTCCCCAATCCAGGATTCGTTGATGACACGGTAACAGTATATTACACAGTCACGGATAACTATGGGAAGACTTCCGCAGGCAATTACATCAAACTCTTGATCAAGGAATCTCCGGAACCTGTCGCAATACAGGCTGATGGATTAGACATGGACATCTCCGAGGTAAGGACCTGTGTTGGCGAAGGCATTACATTGAGGGCGGTAGGTGAAGAGGAATATTTTCGCTTCGAATGGTATTTGAATAATGCCTTGATCGGAAATTCTGACAATCAAGAGTTGCTTGCGACGCAGCCCGGTGAGTACAAAGTCATCGCGTACAATTCGAAGAGCTGCCCGACAGCATCTTCCATTTTTACATTGATCAATCCGCCTTTTCCAGATTTGATGCTTATAAATCCCGCGGTTGGCTGCGAGCCAAACGTTGGTATAGATATCAAAGACTTCATCTTGAACTACGATCCCGAGAATTATGACTACCAATTGGAAACGCCAAACGGGGATCTTTTACCCGATGAAGATATAGGGGTCATTTCGATTTCAGGAGATTTCAAGTTGTTTGTGAAGCACAAAGATCTAAGCTGCTGGTCGGAACCGGTCCCACTTCAGGTCGTCATCGTTTCTCAGGAATTGGTTGCAGACTTTGACTATGAGGTAGACGGTACAGGCGTCAAGGGTGATGAAGATGGTGGTATCTTTATTGATGATCCGATACGCTTCAACGACCTTTCTTCCGGTGGTGCTGTAACTTGGGCCTGGGATTTTGGAGATGGAAATACTAGCACCGAGGAATCGCCCGTTCATGTTTTTGGGAAAAAGGGACTGTTTGAAGTCAAGTTGACCGTGACCAATGAATGGGGATGTACGGCCACCATTGCAAAAGTCGTTCCGCTTACCCAATCGTTTCGAATCATGTACCCGACGGGCTTTACGCCGACTTTGGAGGAAAATCGATACTTTAGACCCAAAACGAAGGGGATTGTTAAAATGCAGATGCAGGTCTTCAACCTGTGGGGGAATCTGATCTTCGAGACCAATGACCTTCAAACCCAAGGCTGGGACGGGCGACTCAACGGCGAATTACTGCCAAGGGGCACCTATGTATACCGTACCAGAATGGAATCTATAGATGGGGATGTAATTGAGGAAGCTGGTAATTTTATTTTGATCAGGTAATATGGAGAAGAAAATCTGGCTTTTTCTCCTCTTTATGGTTTCCGGGCGATTGTTGGCGCAGGACGTTCAGTTTTCCCAGTTCTATGCCGCTCCACTTTTTCTGAATCCTGCATTTGCCGGAAGCGCCGAGATGACGAGGGTTGGTCTCAACTTTCGCAATCAATGGCCGGGCTTGGATCAGACGTTCGTTTCCTATTCGGTCTACGCAGACCATTTTTTCCCTGAGAAAAACAGCGGTATAGGAATAATCATCAACGGTAGCAGGGAAAGTCTTGCAAATCTGCAAAACACTGAACTTGGCTTGTTATATTCCTACCGTCTTCGGTTGGGCGACGCGTCATTTCTTCATATGGGTATTCAGGGAAGTTATGCGACTAGGTCCGCCAGTTTTGATGAAGTGATTTTGAGCACCCAATTGGACATTGACCGGGGAGTTGTTAATCCGGGCTTGGGTCCGGGCATTCCCGATGATAGACAAAAAAGCTTTGCTGATCTGTCTGCAGGCTTGATTTATTATAACAAAAGAGCGTGGCTTGGGCTTTCTACCCATCACTTGACACAACCAAACATTTCCTACCTCGAGTTCGATAGGGACAATCTTCCGATCCGTTATTCTCTACACGGCGGATTTAAGTTTGATCTAAAGTCAGGAGCCATTAATGACTATTTCAATAACACAGAGCAGCAGCGTACTTTGTCGGTCGCCTTCAACTACAAAAACCAAGGGCAATTTGATCAATTGGATATTGGGATAGAACTGTTTTTTGAGCCATTGATTTTGGGGTTTTGGTACCGCGGACTTCCATCTTGGAAGGGACTGCCTAACAACGAAGCTCTGATTGGCTTGGTGGGTTTTTCACTTTCCAATGGATTGGATGTGGGCTACAGCTATGATTTTACGATTTCAAATTTGGCTTGGAGAAATACGGGTGGTGCGCATGAAATATCTTTCAGGTACTCCTTTGTGGAGCAATTATGGAAACGACAGGTTCAAAGACGATTGCCGACATTCAGGTATTGATTTTTTTTTGTCTGTAAATCAGTGCTTTTTGGGAATCATCCAACTTTTTTCTGAAATGGTTTTGCAATTGAAAAAAAGAATCGCACCTTTGCATTCCCAAACGGGGAGAAGCTGATCAAAATCACCCAAGTTTATTTTGGATTTCCAAGTAAATAAGTCAGCAACCAGAATAAAATTCTGAATATTTGAAACGATTTGAAACTTAATTTCAGATCTAAAGAATGAATAATAAATAATACAATAGGTATTATTCACAGTCGAAAGATTGTCATTGCAATGTCGCGCACAAGTCGCGGATTTTTGCAAAAGTTCATTGAAACGATGAGGATGGAACG
>NZ_AMZY02000025.1 GCF_000330725.2 Mariniradius saccharolyticus AK6
GGAGTACCACAAGGTAATCGCGCAGGATTGATGGCTGAACCGCGATTTCAACTATTTTGACAGTAATTTCTCAATCAATAATACAGTGAGAGTCAGATCCGGTAAGTGCCTGTGAAACATTTTAACTTCATCTGGTTTTTTGCCATATCCAAAAATAAAAACCCCGGAAATACCACGTTTTTTCTTGATAATAATCAAAATATATCCACTTTTTGGAACGAAGGCTGGCAGCGGGAGAATTGTGTGCCTATTTTAGCCACTAAATAACTATAAGAATAAATTTCATCACCCCACAGATCCGAAAATATTCTGGATGCGTTTTTTCTTCCTTAAGGATATTCCAAGATGCTGCTTAACGATTCAATGAGTTTTCCCCGAGGATTTTTCTGTACCTTAAGCATTTTGCTTGGGATTTTTCTTAGCGGAAATGCTCAAAGTCAATGCACTGGTTGTACGGTTACGATCACCAACAACGGCCTGGCAGGGTATACGGTCACTGACAATTCTGTGGTTTGTATCCGTTTTAACCGTTCCAACCCAATCAACCTCTCCAATCGCAACAATGTAACCGTATGTGTTGATGAGGGCTTTACATTTTCGGGCAACTTCACAGGTTACACAAATACAAATAGGCTCACGGTCAACGTATATGGAACATTCCGGGGAGATCTGATCTTGAACAATGCCGCCAGTTCCTTCAATGTTTTTTCCACAGGCGCCTATAACAATGCCGGGACTCTGACTGTGACCAATGGAAGTGTCAACAACCTCGGCACAATAAGCCGTCCGGTCCTTCTTTCAAATTCAAGCTCCTACAACAATCAGGGAAATCAAAGCGGGGCGGTGACATTGAATAACAACGCTTCCTTTACAAATAGCGGAATAAAGAGTGACCTACTTACCTTGAACAATTCGGCTACCTTTCTCAACTCGGGCACAAAGAATGGAAACCTCACGGTCAACAATTCCGGCACCGTGACCAATTCCGGTGCAATGACCGTACCAACACTGAGTCTCGCAACAGTCAACACAAGCTTTACAAATTCATCCACCGGGACCTTGACGGTTTCAAATACTGCGACTCTAAGAGGGATAGTCAACATTTCAGGCACTGCCAATTTTTCCAATAACGTGACTTTGCAGGACTTGGGCACAAATCTCACGGTATCCAATGGAGGACAAATGAATATTTCGGGCGCACTCACCGTCGGACCCAACGCTTTGGTGAATGTGACAAATGCGTCAAATGGCATTCCTCAGACGACCTTGAGCGCCGCCTCACTCACATTCCCCAATAACGGTGGGAGTAACAACCGGGAGTTTTTTATTGGTCCGAATTCAAATGTCTCTGTCTCCAATGACACCAACCTGGACACGGACCGTGCAGTAATGAACATTCAGGGAAACTTTGAAACGGGACGCGATCTCGTTGTGTCCAACAACGGCGGAACCTCGCCGGTGAGAATCAATCTCAATGGAAATGGCTCGCTCAATGTTGGGAGAGACGCCATTATCAATCGGGATATTGTTGCATCCGGCAACTCAAGTTTTACTGTGGATAGGGATTTCAGGATGGCAAATACTTCTTCCTATTCATTCAATATTTCGGATAATGTGACATTTACGGTCAATGGGAATACCGAGATCAACAGACTTTTGAATGTATCAGGTACTTCGTCGATTTTTCTAAACGGCAACCTCAACCTTCCCAATGTGGGCAGCGCTTCCATCACTTTGAATGATGACGTTTCTCTTGTTGTAAGGGGTACCGCCACGGTCAACAGGCCATTCGTCTTCAATGACAATGTAGTCGCGACTTTCGAATCAAATGTCGACCTACCGAATGTCGGCGGGGCAGCATTTGAAGTCAACAACAATGGCGATGTACTGATTCAAGGCAATTTGAATCGAACCGGAAGTTCTGCCACCATCAATGTAAGGAACTCGGGATCATTGGTAATCTGCAACGACCGGGCGCCAAACGGGGACATCGAAGGGCTCTTTCCACCTGCTACCGCGCCGAATGTAAATATCTCCCCCATCCCCGCATTTTATGGGGGTTGTCGAATTTTGCCGGTGGAGTTCAATTATTTTGATGTGGTATTCCGACGTGAAAACCGGAAAGTACTTGTCACTTGGGCTACAGCCAAAGAATGGAACAATTCGCATTTTGAAATCCAAAGGTCCGATGATGGGCTGAAAACCTGGAAGACCTTGGACAATGTCCCAGGCAAAGGTTGGTCTGAT
>NZ_AMZY02000024.1 GCF_000330725.2 Mariniradius saccharolyticus AK6
GGGCTTCGAAGTGGGAGTTGAGGGATTCGAACCCCCGACCCTCTGCTTGTAAGGCAGATGCTCTGAACCAGCTGAGCTAAACTCCCGAAAACCGCTCCCTTTCAGAACGGAGTGCAAATATATGTTTTTTATTTTTTTGACTGCAAAGAAAGAAAACCGAATTTTTTTCTTTTGTAAATAATCGCCTGATTTTGAACCAATAAATTTTCTTAATCCAAATTCACCGTCACCCCGGCCTTGGCCCATCTGCCCGGCATTTGAACCCAGCCGGCTTCGACGTAGTCGGTATCAGTGATGTTGGAGACCTCCACAAAGAATCCGAATTTTTTTAACCTATTGAAATCCAAGCGTGCGTCCATCAGGAAATAGGGATCCAAGGCCATCCGCTCGATGTACCGGGCCTTCAGCGTAAATTCTGCCCGTTGGAAAAACTCCGCCTGAATGCCCGCAATCAGTTGGTGGCGGAGGGAATTGAGCGCATAGCGTGATTCCAAGCCAGGCGCTTGGTTGAGGTTGGCGTTGATGTAATTATAGCTGATTTGGAACTCACGAAGCTTGGCATCACCATTTCCCCAATTGAGGAAATATTGGAAGGATGTCTCAATCCCATGGAAATCTACAGCCGTGATATTTTCTGGAGTCCATCGATTTGGGTTTGGATCTATTTCCGAAGGTTGGCGGACGTAGTCGATGAGATTTTCGGTGCGACGGAAGAAGTATACCAATTCTGTTCTCAGTCGGGGCTTCCACACTTTCCATCCCGCCTCATAGGTTTGGGCTTCTTCGGGCAAGAGATTGGGATTGCTACTGTTGGACGGGTCTTGGTAGTACAGTTCGGTAAAAGAAGGCACCCGGAAGCTCGCACCGTAGTTGGCATACAGACGGGAAGCGGGGCTGAGTTGGTAGCCGACTTCCGCTCCGGGGAAATGCCGCCATTTGTATTGGTCGTAATAGTTGGAATAAATCCCAACCCTGAAGTCCAATTTTTCGCCGATTTCTTTACGGTGCTCTGCGAAGATGCCCATGAATTGTCGTTCTCGTTCTCCCAAATTGGTACTTTCGAGGTTTTCCTGCCTTCCTTCCAAGCCAAATCCTGTCGTGCCCAATTTGGATTGATAGGTACCGTTGGTTTCCAAGGCAAGGACATCCGAAGTGTGTAGGTTCGTGAAAAACTCCGGCTCAAGTCGTCTCAATCTGAATTCGTCATCGTTTCGTCGCCAATAGCCACGGGTTTGAATTTGGAGCCTTTCGGCCCGGTATGTATGGCTGATGGAGGCGAGGTAGGTTTCGGTAGCCTCCCATTGGTCGGGAAAGCGGTTGGTATAGAAGCCATTGGCGCCAAAGTCCCGATCCGTGTAGCCAAACATCGTCCGAATCTCGTTTTTCTCATTGATGTCTATGCCCGATTCATAGAAAAGGTTGTTGACTTTAAAATCGGAATTGTACCAATGGCCATTCGATTGGTCTCTCGATAGTGACACTGTCTGTTTGTACTTTCCAATCGGCGCTGAGGTTATAATGTGTCCGCCCAAGGCCCCAAAATCGCCTCCATAGGCCTGCATCCTAAACATCGAAGTTTCTGGCAGTTCCGTGATAATGTTGACGGCACCGGCGTATGCATTTTGTCCAAAAATCCGCGAGCCTGGACCTTTCAATACCTCGATCCGCTGAATGGATTGGAGCGGGACGGGAATGTTCATCATATGGTGGCCCGTTTGTGGGTCGGTGAGCTTGATGCCATTGAGCAACATGAGGGTCTGTTCGAAGCTTCCGCCACGGATGCCGATATTTGCTTGGACGCCAGAAACGCCGCGCTGCCGTACATCCACGCCGGGTGTGAAAGAAAGCACTTCCTGAAGGCTGCGGGCCGGCGTGGTCTCGATGGCTTTCCGCCCGATGACGCTGATGTTGCGGGAAGTCTTGTTAAAGGGGATTTCCATCCGGTTTTCCTGAAGTATAAATTCCCCCAAATCAACCGTGGATGTATCTTGTTGACTGAACCCCGAAATATTTATCGTGGCAATCAATGAACATAAAATCCAAAATTTATTCATCATCAGTTGTGGTAAGTTATGAAACAAATTACTTCCATTTTTTCCCAAGCAACAAACTTTCATTCTGCCAGCTGAAGGAAAAAGGGGAGGTGGCTTTAAATATTTATTGTGTCAATGCCTGAAAACCTTTCTTTTTTGATTTCGGAAACCTGGCAGCACCAAAAATGATTTTTTCTTCAAGTCGGATTCCTTATTTTCGGCAACTTTAAAAATAATTTGAAATATGGGATTGAGAATATGGGTACTCTTGCTTTGCATGAGTGTTTCGTTGGCTGTAAATGGCCAGCAGGTCAAAGACAACCGCGACGGTGCGTTTACTGAATTTGGATACCGACAAGGGACCGCTTACAGGACTGCGTCTGGAAAGCCCGGGCCGATGTATTGGCAAAATGGCGCAGATTACAACATTGACGTGGCATTGGACGACGTGGAGCATATGCTAAAAGGTAAAATCACGATTACCTATCACAATAATAGCCCCGAGTCACTGGATTTTGTGTGGCTATATTTGGAGCAAAACAGGTTTATGGCTGATTCACGCGGTACTCTGACTACCCCTGTACAGGGCAACCGCTACAACGGAGATGTGAACGGGGGTTACAAAATCGCCAACCTCAAGGCACAAATTGTCGGGAAAAACAGGCCAATTTCAAGTGAATACTTCATTTCCGACACGAGGATGCAGGTGAGTTTTGCCGAGCCGATTCCCGCAAATGGCGGAAAAGCTACCGTTTCGATGGACTTTGAATACAAAATTCCCGAGAAAGGTATGGACCGCATGGGCCGACTCAATGTCAAGGATGGTACGATTTACGCCATGGCCCAATGGTATCCCAAGGTGGCTGTATTCGATGATGTGACCGGTTGGAATACAGATCCATACCTCGGTGCGGGTGAGTTTTATTTGGGCTATGGGGATTTCGAATACAAAGTCACCGTTCCATACAGCCATATTGTTGTGGCCTCTGGCGAATTGGTCAACGCAAGCCAAGTACTTTCGAAGGAGGTGCAGAACCGAATGGCCCAGGCCGCCAACAGTGATGAGCGCGTGTACCTGGTCAAGCCTGATGAAATCAAAAAATACGAGATCACACGTCCAAAACAGGATGGCACTTTGACTTGGCATTTCAAGATCAAAAACGCCAGGGACGTAGCCTTTGCTTCTTCCAAAGCCTTTATTTGGGATGCAGCCCGCATTAACCTTCCTTCTGGAAAAAAGGCCATGGCACAGTCTGTTTACCCGGCTGAAAGTGATGGACAGGAAGCGTGGGGCAGATCCACCGAATACGGCAAGGCTTCCGTAGAGCACTATTCCCAAATGTGGTACGAATATCCCTACCCAGTGGCTGTCAACGTCGCAGCCGAAATCAATGGTATGGAATATCCGGGCGTCAACTTCTGCCATTGGAGGTCCAAAGGGGAGAGCCTTTGGGGTGTGACCGACCACGAATTTGGCCACAATTGGTTCCCGATGATCGTGGGTACCAACGAACGTCGCCACGCTTGGATGGATGAGGGCTTCAATACCTTTATCAACTACTACAGCTTTTTGGCTTTCAACAAAGGTGAGTATACCAACGACCTCATCCAGACCCGCAGGAATGTAGGATGGCTGACCAACAAGGACCGCGAGCCGATCGCTACCCACCCAGACCGTACCCTATCCAACAACCTTGGAATGGTAGCCTACGTCAAACCCGCCCTCGGAATGATCATGCTGCGGGAATATGTGTTGGGGGCTGAGAAGTTTGACAAGGCATTCAGATCCTACATCAAGACATGGGCCTACAAGCATCCGCAGCCGACGGATTTCTTCAACCACATGGAAAACGTCACGGGAGAAAACCTTGACTGGTTCTGGAAGGGCTGGTTCTACAGCAATGGCAACATCGACCTGGCCATCAACGGCGTGTACCCGTACGGTGCCAACTACGTCGTTTCCCTAGCAAATCTGGGAGAGATCCCCATGCCAGTACTGTTGGAAATCACCTATGAGGACGGGCAAAAGGAGCGAAGAATGCTTCCCGTCGAAATTTGGTTCAAAGGCAACCAATGGAACCACTTGCTCAAAGTAGACAAACCAGTCGTCGCAGTCGAGATCGACCCAGACAAAGTCATCACCGATATCAATGCCGGCAATGACAAATGGCCGAATAGCATTTATAAAGATTGATCACAGAAAGGCAGCTGAAAGGCTGCTTTTTTATTTCATCCCATCTATCCACGCCTTGATCAATTTCACTCCCTCCTCATGGACCGTCACGCGGCCGATTTCGGGCATGGCAGCGCCGACTTTGTTGGTAGACATGCGGTAGGTAAGGATGGACTGGTCGGAATGGCCTGGGACGATGTCGTATTTGAAGGAACCTGCCCCCGTACCGGCTGCTACAGGGGCTTTGTTAATGCCAAGTCGCAGCGGGTCCTTTTCTTCATAGGTCAAAAACAACCCCGAAGTACTGGCTGGCCCCTCCGCCCGGTGGCAATGCCCGCAATTGATATCCAGGTAGGCCATGGCACGCAGCTCGAGCGAGTGATTTTCGTCCCGGTAATCGACCATGGACGGCAATAAAGCAATATCCGTCGGACCGGAAAGGTATCCTGCTTCCTGCCATTTCAGCAGTTGGTTTTTTTCTCCCTCAGCAAAGGTGATGGCGTGGTTGAGGTATTTGGCTTTTACCCCGATCGGTACCATCGTTTCCTGTTTGTTGTGACAGTTTTTGCATTGGTTTTTGTTGGGAACGATATAGTTGATCACTTGCTCGTTTCCGGCTTCATCAGTCCATTTCACGGGGATTTCGGCCCCGACGACCTTGTAGATTGCGTCAGTTTGGTCGTCTTTCCATACATAGGGGAATGCATCCCAAGTCCCGTTTCGCCTGATCAGCAGTCTGGTCTCGAGAATTCTCCTGTTTTCCGAGGGTCTGTTGAAGTCCGCCGGGTAAAAGAAATTTTTGATCAGGATCGTTTTATCCGGAAAATCCATGCTGCCTTCCACATCATCCAGAAGCTGGGCGGGATTTCCTTTGGGCATCCAGATGAATCTGGATTTGTGGGCATAATCGGTAAATAGGGAAGAGGATGGTTCGTACAAAAGCACTCCCTCCGCGGGAATCATTTTCTTCATTTGCCCGAGAAAAAAACCGTATTCCGAAAGATTCTTGAAAGGTATTTGGGAAAAATCTACCTGCGAAAGATCCACGGCAGGAGCCTCCCAAATGACTTCTTCGGCAACAATTGTTTCTGACTCAGCAGGCGAATTCTGCTTGCAGGCGCCAATTGACAGAAGACAGACAATGATCAGCTTTCTCATGGTTATTTCAAATCTGTAATGGCGCTCACATCCGTCGTAATTTGGCCCTTGCACACAAACGGACTGTAGTCTTTGCTTGATTTGATGTTTTCTTCACCTTCCCAAAGGTCAAACAGGGAGAAGTGAAGGTCTGCCATTTGGGATTCTTCAATACAAATCTTCATGGGATTGGATTGGATTGCATTGCCGAGATTTTTGTCCCAAAAGCCGTCATAGATGATATCTTGGGTTCTCCCGATTCCCGTCGCATTGTGTACAGTAATCAATTGTCCAAATTCCTTCGATATGTCAGGAAACCTCCAAGTCCGCTTGTAGTCGTTGTCATGAATATAAATATTGCTTGAAAAAGGCGACCAATTCGGGGCATCCATCGGAAAACCGGTAATATGGTAGTTGGCGATGGCAAGACCTACCGTTTTGTTTTCATGGATTTTGTTGCCGTAGATTTCCACATCCTTGGCCGCGAGAAGGACGATTCCCGAACCTGGAGGAATCATTGTCACGGTGTTACCATTGGGTTCATCGCTGATTGGCACCGCAAAGTTTACATGGTTGTTGTGAAGTACCTCGTTGTTGTAGATCTTCGTCCCCCTACCATCTGCTTTCGGTAGACCGGGAAGGTTGAAGACCAAAATTCCGCCTGCATTGTCTCGGGCGATGTTTCCATAGACTTCGGCGTTGTCACAGTTTTCGATCTCGATACCCGCCACATTGCCAAAGGCCAAACTGTTTCGAACTACAACATTTTCCGATTGGCCAACATAGATACCGGCATCCTTGGAGTGGGAGGCCACGCATTCGTCGATAAGGACATTTTTGCATTGGACAGGATAGATGGCGTAGGTGCCGTTATCCGATTTGCGTCCGTGTGTCCAAGTTACATTGACCTTTCTGAAGGTAATGTCCTCCGCATGCTGGGCTTTGATGCCGTCGCCCGGTGCGTTTTCGATGGTGAGGTCCTCGATTTTTATCCGGTTACCGACAAGCTTTACACCCTCTCCGCCTGCTTTGAGGTTTTTGAAGGAAAGCACCGTTTCAGTCATTCCTGCACCTCGGATAGTGATGTCGTTTTTGTTGTCAAGGATAAGTTGGGTTTTGAGTTCAAAGAATCCGGCTGGAATCTCGATCACAGTACTGTCTTCGGCAAGGATGAATTGCTCCACCACTTTTTCCACTTCTTCGGCGCTTGCTCTGCTAAGTTTCGAAGAATCAAAAAGTTGCTCGTTGGTAGAGCTGTTGCATCCTGAAAGCAGACTGAGAGAAAAAATTGCAAGAAGGTTTTTTGCTTGAAATAGGTTGAAGTTCATTTGGGTTTAAATTTTCAATGGTTGAGGTTGCTCTACCCTTAATATAATGGGATATTACAAATTTAACCCTTTACTTCAGCCAAGATTATTGATCAAAGGCAAAAAATCAGATAGTTGCACGGATGCGGCTGAGCGTCTCAAGGCTCATGTCCAAATACGAAGCGATTTGACCTACCGAAGCTTTATGAATGATATACGGCTTTGTTTCCATCAACTCCAAGTATCTTTCTTTTGCGGATTTGAATTTTGAAAAAATCAAATGCTCCTCCAACTCAATGTAGTTCTGTTCGAGAATTCGCTGGTAGAGGTACGCAACATGACGGTCTTCGATGAGCAATGGCATTAATTGGTCATATTGGAACTCGATAACTTGACAGATCTCCAGCGCCTCGGCACTTTCGTAGGAAGGCATTCGCGAAATGAAGCTTGACATTGAGGAAATAAACTCACCCTTTGTGCTGAAGCTTATTGTGATATCCTTTTTGTCCTTGTAATAGAACGAACGCATCAATCCCCGCTCAATGAAACCGATCTTGTCGCAGATTTCTCCCTCCTGAATCCAGAGCTCCCCTTTTTGCAGGGTTTTTTCCGTAAGAATACTTTCCAGTTTGTTTTGGCTTTCTTGGGGCAATGCTAAGAATCTGCCGAAAAGCTGTTGTAGGGATTCCAAGTGGCTGATGGGTTATTTTTCGCGACAATCAAACAGCCGAAAAGTACAACTTTTTTGAATCATGGCTTTATTCTGTCTGGATTTTCTTCCAAAAATGCCTTCCAACCCTCAGACCTACCTCTTGTTTGAAGCCTTCCTTCGTGAAAATGATGACAAACTGCCACAGCAAGGGCGTCTGTGGCATCGAGCAGCTTTGGGATTTCCTGTATTTTGAGCAAAGTCTTTAGCATTTCCGCAACCTGCTCCTTGGATGCATTTCCGTTACCGGTGACAGATTGCTTGACTTTTTTGGGCGAATATTCCGTGATGGGGATCTCCCGGGCGAGCGCGGCTGCCATCGCCACGCCTTGCGCCCGTCCCAGTTTCAACATGGACTGGACATTTTCTCCATAAAACGGAGCTTCCAAAGCAACTGCGTCTGGCAAGAATTCTTCTATCAAACCCGTGATCCGCTCAAAAATCTTTTTAAGCTTCAATTCGTGGGTTTCATACTTTTTCAGATGAATGACGCCATATTGTAACAGGCTGTATTTTTTACCTTCTGTCAATATGACTCCATATCCCATCACGTTGGTGCCGGGGTCGATTCCCAGAATAATTTTTTCCTTTCCCTCTTTTTTTTCTTCTTTACCCATTACCGCAAGTTTAACCATTTCCATGCTGAGTTTTTACCTTTTCTTCGGGATACTTTATGCCTTGCTGCTGCGCGGTTTGGGGAAGCTGTGGAGGGATATGGCGTCCGGTCTTCCAAGACAAAAAGGCGTAACGGATGTTTCGATTGTCGTCGCATATAGAAATGAGGCAAAAAACCTGGGGGCTTTGCTGGATTCTGTATTGAAGCTAACCCACCGTCCGTTGGAACTTATCATGCTGGATGATCACAGCGATGATGGTGGTGCGGGTCTTGTGGATGATTACCGGGAAGTGTTTTTGGAGAGTGAGATCCATCTGGTCTCGGTGGCAGCCGAATCGCACGGTAAAAAGGCTGCGATCGCGCAGGGCGTAGAAATGGCAAACGGCGACATCATCCTGACGACTGATGCCGACTGCGAACTTCCAGACAAATGGGTAGAAGGCATGGTGGTTGCATTTGAAGAATCGGACGTCCATTTGGTCGCCGGCCCGGTAATCAGCTCGGGACAAAGCGGATTTTTTGACCGATTTCAACAGATCGAGTGGGCGAGCATACTCCTTGTCACGCAGGCTGGCTTTTCGCTTGGAAATCCGATCATGTGCAGTGCGGCCAATATGGCCTTTAGAAAATCATCGTTTTTGAAAGTGAATGGCTTCGAGGGCAATACCCACATTCCTACCGGTGACGATGAGTTTTTGTTGAAAAAAACCGTCCGCCAATTTGGGGCTGTTTCGGCAAGATACATGAATAGTCGAAATGTCCTCGTAAAGACCCTACCGCATGCGAAATGGCCGGAATTGTTTTCCCAACGCATCAGATGGGCATCCAAATGGCGCATGCACGGTTCAATGGTACATATGTTGGCAGCCGTATTTCCGGCAATCATTCAGTTGGCTTGGGTCGGATCTTTGGTATTGTTGTTCCAAGGATGGAAGGGCGCCTTGGTTTTTTTCTTTATTTGGTTTTTGAAGATTTGGTATGAAAAATTGGCACTTGGAAAGGTGCTGAAGAGTTATTCGATCTTGAATCCGGCCCTCAGCTTTTGGGTCACCAGCATCATTCATCCTTGGTATGTTTTGGGCGCTGCGATAGGAACGCTTTTTCTAAATTATACCTGGAAGGACCGGAAATATGGGCGCAAGCAGTAATTTTAAGGGCAAATGCAAAATAAAATGACCGATTCGGAGTTTGACCTTTTGGACGAGTTGTACTTTGTCCAGCCTTTCGGCTATCTGCTGGAAAGCTTGGGCTGGTCTGAGGAAAAGCTGTTGGAGACGCTCCAATCTGCTTGCGAAAAAGGATACATCAAGTGTCTTTACAGCCCGGATGAGGAGGTTTTTGAGCGTTTTGATATGTTCAAATTGGGCCGCAACTTGTACTTTCTCGCTACCAAAAAAGGCCTCATGGAGCACAATGCGCTCTAGTAAACTGAATAACTGTGGAAAAATCCATTGTAAAATACCAACGGAAAGAACTCGAGCTCAAGGCGCTTTTGGAGATTACCCAAGCGATCAATGAGAACAAGCCCGCAGCGGTGCTGTTGGACATATTCAAATTTACCTGCTTGGTACATTTGAATATCCGCTCGATTCTTTTGTACATGGTCAACCAAGACCATTTCGAAAAGCGTATCTCCCACGGGGTCAAAAACAAGGTTCCTGATATCATTTCCGATCGAAAAGTCCATTATGACAAGGACTCCGGGCAATTGCATATCGAAGTGGAAGCACCTTATTCATTCAGCGAACTGGAGAATTATTTGCCTGTTTTTCACAAAGAAAAAATGCTCGCGATCCTCTTTTTGAAAAAGAAGGAGGAAAAAGAAGACCTGGATCTCGACTTTACCCAAGCCCTTACCAATATCATGGTCGTTGCCTTGGAAAACAAACGATTTGCGAAGCGCCAACTCGAACAGGAGCGATTGCGGAAAGAGGTCGAAATTGCTTCCAATGTGCAGCGGATGTTGTTTCCCGCGGTCTTGCCGGATTCCCAAAAAATGCGTGCAAAGGTCACTTACATTCCGCATTCGACGGTCGGCGGCGATTATTATGACCTGATTCAGCCCTCAGAGGAGGAAGTATTCTTTTGTATTGCGGATGTTTCGGGCAAGGGAATGCCTGCGGCCTTGCTGATGTCCAATTTTCAAGCTGCGTTGCGGACGCTCTTGCGGAGCACAAGGGATTTAAAGATGATCGTGGAGCAGTTGAATTACACCATATATGACAACACAAAAGGAGAACGCTTCATCACCTTCTTCCTCGGTCATTACCATTTCAAAAACCGAACACTCCAATATGTCAACGCTGGGCATAATCCCGCCGTGTTGTGTTGGGAAGGGGAGCAAAGAAGCGAAAATCTCGGTGCCGGTACTACGGTGATCGGGGCCTTTGAGGTTTTGCCATTTTTGGAAACAGGCCAAAGAAGCCATTTGACCAATTTCACGGTCCACCTCTACACCGACGGATTGACCGAACGGTTCAACAAGGCGGAGGAAGCCTACGGGGACGATCGCTTCATGCAATTTGTGAGGAAAAAACTCTGCATCGATCCGCACCGGTTTCACGAACTGTTTTTCAAGGAATTGGAGCAGTTCGCGGAAAGCAGCGAGCAAACCGACGATGTCACGCTTCTCAGCATTAGATTTCAGTAGCGATGGTTTGGATGCACCACGTTCCCTCTGTTGTCCCGAGACTATTCAGACATTTTGTTTGGCACAAGGACCGTCAAAAGGCGATCGTTTACCTCACTTTTGACGATGGGCCCGTGCCCGGCGTGACGGACTATGTATTAGCAGAATTGGCAAAAAGGAACATGTCGGCTACCTTTTTCATGGTTGGGGATAACGTATCAAAAAATCCATCCTTGGCAAAAGAAGTAATCGCCGCGGGACACCAAGTCGGCAACCACACCTTCAACCATCTGAATGGAGGCAGGACTCGGGATGATTTTTACCTTGAAAATCTGAAAAAGTGCCAGGACATCTTGCTGGAAAAAACTGAAAGAGTGCCACGCATTTTCCGACCACCCTACGGCAGGATTACAAAAAGCCAACACGGCATTATTTCCAAGGATTACGAAATCATCATGTGGGATGTGTTGTCGGGGGATTTTGACTCAAAGCTCGACCCGAAGATCTGTTTCCAAAAATCCGTGAAATACACGCGCAACGGATCCATCGTAGTATTCCATGATCAAGAAAAGACAAAGGATATGTTGCCGAAAGTACTGCCAAACTATTTGGATTGGCTGTCAGACAAGGGTTTCAAGACCGGCGTCCTGTGATGGAGTTTGCTGCCATATTGATTGTGATCGGTTTGGTTTTCCAAGATTTCCTGCTGAGCTCCTTTTTGGTTTTCAATTTTTATGGCTTCAGAGGAGAAATACCCAAAGAATGGCCGCACGTCACCATTTTGATTCCCAGCCGCAACGAGGAGAAAAACCTGCCACGATGCCTTTATTCGGTCAATAAGCTGGACTATCCGCTCGATAAGCTGGAGATCATTCTCGGGGATGATAGGAGTGGAGACCGTACCTGGGAGATTTTGGAAGATTGGCAGAGACAGAAGGACCATGTCCATATCATGAAAATCTCAGAGGGCAATCCTGAAAATATGAACGGGAAGGCCAATGCACTCGCTCAAATGGCGGAAAAAAGTAAAGGAAGCCTGCTTTTGTTTACTGATGCAGATTGTGTTCTTCCGCCCACTTGGGTGAAATCAATGGTCCGCGCACAATTGGAATCGCAGGCTGGAGTGGTGACAGGCATTACTTCCGTCGCTCCAAAAAGTCTTTTTGCCAGGATGCAGGGGATGGATTGGTGGCTGACACTCGGGATGGTCAAGGTCATCAGCGACTGGGGCAATGCCGTCACCTCCATGGGCAACAATATGTTGATCACCAAAAAAGCCTACGAAGCCGTGGGCGGTTTTGCAGGTATTCCCTTTTCACTGACTGAGGATTTCGAAATCGGGAAAGCCATCAAAGAGAAAGGTTTTAGATCGATTCATCTCGTGTCAAATGAGAATCTCGCCCAAACTGAAGCGATGCAAGGCTGTGGGGAATTACTCAGGCAAAGGAAGCGCTGGATGTACGGAGCTATGCAGTTGCCGATGTTTTGGAAGCTGCTCCTGGCGCTTCAGGTTGCTTTTTTTCCAGCAATTTTGTTTTTGGTTTTTTTACATCCTTTTGAAGGATTGGCGGTCTGGCTTTTTAAAGTAGCAACACAAGGATTCTTTATTTACTTGTTTGCGTCCAAAACGGGTGAAAAATTGAAAAAACGGGATTTTGTCTTCTTTGAATTATACTATCTCGCTACGGCATGGTCCACGATAGTTTATTATTTTTGGCCTTCCAAAACCGACTGGAAAGGAAGAAAATACGGATGAGATTTACCGATACCCATGCCCACATCTATTCTGACAAGTACCAATCAGACCGTCAGGACGTAATCCAACGTGCGGTAGAACAGGGTGTGCACCATATATATATGCCCAACGTGGACGTCGATACCATCGAGCCGATGTTGGATGCTGAATCGAAAAACCCGGGAATCTGTATTCCCATGATGGGACTGCATCCATGCGATGTGAAGGAGGATTTCGAAAAGCAGTTGTATGTCATGGAAGAATGGATCTCAAAGCGGGCGTTTGCCGGAATCGGTGAGACAGGATTGGACTTATATTGGGACAAAACGTTCTTCGCCCAGCAGAAAGAAGCCTTGCGAATACAAATCCAATGGGCCAAGCAGAAGCGTTGGCCGATCATTTTGCACTGTCGGGAATCCATGGATGAGACCATATCGATCATCCGTGAGGAAAAGGACGAGAACCTATTCGGAATTTTCCATTGTTTCACTGGTACTTCAGATCAGGCAAGGCAAATAATGGAGTTGGGTTTTTATCTAGGAATCGGAGGTGTGTCCACTTATAAAAACGGGGGATTGGATTTGGTACTCCCGGAAGTCGGTATGGGAAAAATCGTGTTGGAAACCGATGGGCCCTATTTGGCGCCAGTGCCACACCGTGGCAAGCGCAATTCACCTGAATACATTCCACTCATTGCGCAGCGGGTTGCAGATATTTTCCAGACTTCCCTAGCGGATATTTCGGCAGTTACAGAAAAAAATGCGCAAACCATCTTCAAGCATTATCCAGGATGAACTATAAAATAGTCCGACTCAATACCGGTGCAAAAAGCGAAACCACCGCTTCCGTGCTGATTATCTACACGGGAGGTACTTTGGGCATGGCCTACGATGAATCGGGGGCCCT
This sequence comes from Mariniradius saccharolyticus AK6, assembly GCF_000330725.2. Classification (GTDB taxonomy): domain Bacteria; phylum Bacteroidota; class Bacteroidia; order Cytophagales; family Cyclobacteriaceae; genus Mariniradius; species Mariniradius saccharolyticus. Next base: position 13,246 of record NZ_AMZY02000024.1, read on the forward strand.
CGTTCCTTTCAATTTCGGCCAAATATTGGAAAAGGTGCCAACCCTTACCAGTATGAACATAGCCGTTACAGTGATTTCCTTTCCCGAGCCGATCGATTCATCCAATGTCAACATGAAGCATTGGGTGGATATGGGCTACATCATTTTTGAAAATTATGATAGCTACGATGGCTTTGTTATCCTTCATGGAACGGATACGATGGCCTATTCGGCTTCTATGCTGAGTTACATGCTGCACGGACTCAATAAGCCGGTCGTCTTCACGGGGGCGCAGTTGCCCATTTCGGCGATGCGATCCGATGCCCGTGAAAACCTGATGACTGCTTTGGAGATTGCGACAGCCAAGATGGACGGAAAGCCCATCGTCCCGGAAGTTTGCATATTTTTCAACCACATGTTGCTTCGAGGGAATCGATCCAAAAAAGTGCAAAGTGTGCATTTTGATGCCTTTGAATCCGAAAATTATCCACCTTTGGCTGAGGCTGGAATTATCATTGACTACAACTTTGCTGCGATCAGTCCCCTGAAGACTGGCAGTAAGCTGAAATTCTACAACAAGTTGGATAATCGGGTGATTATTTTGAAGCTATTCCCTGGCATTACGCGACAGGTCATGGATTCGTGTTTTGCGATCGAAGGCCTGAGGGGAGTGATTTTGGAGACCTTTGGTTCGGGAAATAGCCCCAGCGAAAAGTGGTTTTTGGATTCCCTTTCCGATGCCATCAAAAAAGGTATCATCATCCTGAACGTATCCCAATGCAATGGCGGCCGCGTCATCCAAGGACGCTACCAAACGAGCAAGGATCTTTTGCGCATCGGGGTTCTCAGTGGTGGAGATATCACCACGGAGGCGGCGATTACCAAGATGATGTTCCTCCTCGGCAACGAGACCAAAGACTCCGAAGTCAGGAAAAAACTTACTGAACCGATGGTGGGGGAGATGTCCTGATTCGATCTTCTTAAAATTTACCGTGTAGGTTTGCACTCGGGGAAATAAATTCATTTCTTTGCACTCCGATTCAGGAAAATCAACTTATAGAGAGGTGTCCGAGTGGTTGAAGGAGCACGCCTGGAAAGTGTGTATACCCCTAAAGGGTATCGAGGGTTCGAATCCCTTCCTCTCTGCCAAAACCGAAAAACCCTGTCAATTTTGACTGGGTTTTTTAATTTAAAGGTTTGGAGACCAGCCTCTTTAAAACTCGACCCTTGGATCTTTTGCTATTCTTTTTTTCTTGGGGATGTCCATATTTATATGATGACAAAAAGGGGATCTGTAGACTCATCTTTTTATTTTTGGAAAAGGTGTGTCCTTTTATGAGTGAAACTTAGCGTTCATCAGTGTCAAAAACTTTCCCATATCATAAATTCAAATGAAGGTTCAAATTATATCCGGTAGGATTTTTGTTTTCATGTTGTTCGTTTTTCTTTTCGGCTGTAGCCAACGAAAACCGGAGGGGAACGGCACCATCGACAACCCCAACATCATCATCATTTACCTCGATGATCTAGGTTATGGCGACCTCAGCGCCTATGGTGCCACAGCCTTATAAACTCCCAACATAGACCGCTTGGCCAACGAAGGGCTCAAGTTTACGAATGCATATGCCACGTCTGCGACCTGTACGCCCAGCAGATATGCCTTACTGACTGGGATTTATCCGTGGAGGAATGAAAATGCGAAGATTCTGCCGGGTACCGCTCCTTTGCTGATAGGTGTTGATCAAATGACCCTTCCTAAGATGCTCAAGACAAAAGGTTACAACACTGGTGTCGTCGGCAAATGGCATCTTGGTCTTGGTACCGGTCACGTGGATTGGAACGAGCGGATTTCCCCTGGACCAAACGAGGTTGGGTTTGATTATGCCTTTATTATGGCAGCCACGCAGGACAGAGTCCCGACTGTTTACATCGACAACGGCCGCGTGGCAGGGCTGGAAAAGGATGATCCAATCTTGGTGGATTATGATAAAAATTTTGAAGGCGAACCCACTGGGCTGGAAAATCCCGAATTGCTCAAAATGAAATGGCATCATGGACACAACAACAGCATTGTAAATGGTATACCTCGAATTGGGTTTATGAAAGGCGGGGAGAAGGCCAGGTGGGTCGATGAGGAAATGGCGGATGTTTTTTTGGAAAAAGCACAGAAATATATCCGTGAAAAGAAAATTGGATCAAGACCGTTTTTCCTTTACTATGCGATGCAGCAACCACATGTGCCTAGGACTCCGAATCCCAGATTCGAAGGCCTATCCGGCATGGGACCGCGAGGAGATGTGATTCTGGAGGCAGACTGGTGTGTCGGTCAGTTGATGAAGACTTTGGAGGAGGAAGGACTTTTGGAAAATACGTTGGTGATTTTTTCATCGGACAACGGACCCGTTTTGAACGACGGCTATTACGATGATGCAGTTGAAAAATTGGGTACGCATGCGCCAGCTGGACCGCTCCGTGGCGGCAAATACAGCCTGTTTGAAGCGGGGACTCGGGTACCTTTTATTACCTACTGGAAAGGGAGGATTCAGCCGGGGGTTTCTGACGCGATGGTTTCCCAATTGGATCTGCTGACTTCTCTGGCCACATTAGTGGGGAGTGATATCCGCGCTGACGATAGCATGGATTTGCTGTCAGTTTTGATGGGTGATTCCAAAATGGGACGAGAAGAACTGATTTTGGAAGCCAGCACAAGAACCGCCCTGAGAAGCGGGGATTTTGTGATGATTCCTCCATACGATGGACCTGCTGTCCAGACCCAGGTCAATATCGAACTTGGAAACGACAAAGGATATCAGTTGTACAATCTGAAATCAGATATCAGCCAGAAAAACAATATTGCCAGCAGCGAGCCTGAACTTTTGGAAAAGTTGACCAAGAGGTTTAATGAAATCCGTGGCTCAAAATCAGTCCCTGTCGAGCAGCTTGAATTGAAATGAATCGGCGTTGATTTGGTCTTAACGAGTTCAAGATGGCCAAAACAACTGACAGAAAATCACACGTTTCTTCATGATTTTCGAATTCATATGTTTTCTATCTTTCCAAGCTGTTGATGAAGCCTTGAACATCGCAATTTCGAAAACCCAAATAATCTCTCCTTTTAAGGGAAAGACTTTCCATTCATATAAATGATTTGGATGGATCCTTTTTCATGATTTAGCTTGCGATTCTATCAAATTGAAAAAATTGGCAATAGAGATTGAAAAAATTTATGAAAATATCGTTTGCAAATTCATTTGAAAAAATGATAACTTTAAAATCTCATTATTAAGTTAGAAACCGTTTAACCTTTATCTAAATTCAATTTAAAATCTACATTATGAAAAAGTTGATCGCTTTGTTCATGCTTTCCGGAATGCTAGCCTTCCCGGTAATTACAAAAGCTCAAGATGCAGCAGCAGATTCTGCAGCAACAGAGGCCGTGCAAGAGGCCGTAGAAGAGGCTCCTGCCACACCTGCTGTTGTCGATGATGAAATCGTAGCTGAGGAAAAAACCTTCCACCAAGTTATCAAAGAAAAGTTCATCGAGGGTGATCCAGTGTGGATGGCTCCGGTATTGATTTGTTTGATTCTTGGATTGGCAATCGCCATTGAAAGGATATTCACTTTGAATCTCGCTACAACAAATACTAAAAAACTGTTGACAAAAGTAGAGGATGCACTTGCACAAGGCGGTATCGAAGCGGCAAAGGATGTTACCAAAAATACAAAAGGCCCAGTTGCTTCTATTTTTACTCAAGGCTTGATGAGGTACACTGAGGGTATTGAAATGGTTGAAAAATCAATTATTTCCTACGGTTCTGTTGAAATGGGTCGTTTGGAAAGAGGTTTGGTTTGGATTTCATTGTTTATTGCACTTGCCCCGATGTTAGGATTTTTGGGAACTGTAATCGGTATGATCCAAGCATTCGACGCAATCGAAGCAGCAGGTGACATTTCTCCATCACTGGTAGCCAGTGGTATTAAAGTGGCCCTTTTGACTACTGTCGCTGGTTTGATTGTAGCTATCATTCTTCAGCTTTTCTACAACTATTTGATTTCCAAAATCGATGGATTGGTAAATGATATGGAAGATGCTTCCATTTCATTGGTTGACCTTCTCGTGAAGCATAAATTATCAAAGTAATTTGTAGCTGGTTTTTACCAATTATTGATTACAGTTAACCTAATCCTCAAAATGATATGGATTTAATAGATATTTCTTTATACGTGGCTGATATCATGCTTATCGTAGGCATTGTATTGGCAATAGTTCTTCCTCTTATCAAGTCCTTGGATGATCCCGGTTCCTTGGTGAAATCAGGTTTGGGTGTTTTGGCCATCGGTGGTATTTTGGTCGTTTCCTACTTGATTTCCGACGGAGAGGTGAGCGCCAAGTTTGCTGGAGATCCTTTCAATTTGACACCAGAAATGTCTAAATTTATCGGAGGTTGTCTCTATGCTACCTACTTGTTGGGGATAATTAGTTTTGTGGCGATCATTTACGCAGAAATCAGTAAAGCTGTAAAGTAATGGCTAGAAGCAAAAATAGAAACCCACCGGAGATCAGCACTGGTTCCATGGCGGACATTGCTTTTCTCCTCTTGATCTTCTTTTTGGTAACAACTACCATTGCCTCTAATAAAGGTATCCAAAACTTACTTCCTCCCAAACAGGATCCAAATCAGCCTCCCCCAGAGATCAAGTTGAACGAGCGTAACATCTTCAACATTCTGGTGAACGCTAATGACCAACTCCTTGTGGAGGGAGAGTATATGGACAACACGGATAATCTTTCGAACCAGATAAAAGAGTTCTTGTTGAACTTTGGAAATCCAGATGAAGATGCTGTGGCCCTTTATAACAGTTTGCCACCATCCCTAAAGGGTATGGCAAAAAGAGATCCTGCATCATCTGACCACCCCATGGTAGGGGGCGCTGTGGTTTCAATTAAGACCAACCGGGGAACTAGCTACGAAAAGTATTTGGAGGTTCTCGATCAGGTGAAGCGTGCGTATTTCGAGATCTATGCGGAGAGGGTTGGTCTGACTGCAGACCAATATCGGGCACTGACTGGAAAGACTCCCGCTGAAAAGGAGCTAATGGATAGGGGCAAGGAGGGTATTCCCCTAGCTATTTCTATCGCAGAACCAGATAAAATTGGAGGAAATTGACATGGGAAAGTTTAGCAAAAAAACAGAAACTTCGCAGAATATTCCAACTTCTGCCTTGCCAGACATCATCTTCATGTTGTTGTTCTTTTTCATGGTAACAACTGTGCTTAGAGAGCAGGACATCTTGGTGGAGCAAAAGCTGCCACAGGCCACTCAGCTTCAAAAGTTGGAAAAGAAAACCTTGATTTCATATTTGTTTCTTGGAAAGCCAAAAAATACCGCACTTTACGGCGTTGAACCAAGAATACAAGCTAATGATGTCCTAATTAATACCAAGGATATTATTCTTTGGGTAAACCAGGAAAAGGACAAGTTGTCAGAAGCAGAAAGAGATCAAATAACAATTTCACTAAAAGCTGACCGGGAGGTTAAGATGGGTCCGATATCCGACGTTCAATTTGAATTGAGAGAGGCTGATGCGAGAAAAATTCTCTACGCATCTACCAACAAGATTCAATAAGAAAGGAGATAGAGGTTAATAATAAATGAAATGAGCTACCCTAAAGCTGGGTGGCTCATTTAGTTTTTAGACTATGGTCATTAAGAATATCAACACCCGAAAAGTCCAAAATGCTTGGGCTATGTATGATTGGGCCAACTCTGTATACAGTTTGGTCATTACCTCGACTATTTTCCCGGTATACTACAACAGCGTTACGCAGTCTGAGGATTTGGGGGATAAAGTGAATTTCTTTGGAATAGAGGTTGTAAACACGGTTCTATATTCCTATTCGATTTCGTTTTCATTCTTGGTGATTGCTTTAATTTCACCGCTATTATCTGGAATTGCCGATTACAGTGGCAAGAAGCTGGCATTTATGAAACTGTTTGCCTATATCGGTTCAGTGTCATGCGCAGGGCTTTTCTTTTTTGATGGGTCTAATTTGGAGTTTGGGATAATTTGTTCAGTATTGGCGAGTATTGGGTTCTCTGGAAGTATTGTGTTTTACAATGCTTTTCTTCCCGAGATCGCAACAGAGGATGAAATGGACTTTTTAAGTGCCCGTGGATTTTCTCTTGGCTACATCGGAAGCGTAATACTGCTGGTGTTAAATTTGGCGATGGTGCAGGTTCCCGAAGTGTTTGGACTTACTGATGGAGGTGAGGCGGCGCGGTGGTCTTTCCTGATTACAGGGATCTGGTGGATTGGATTTGCTCAAATTGCCTTTCGTTTCTTGCCGGATAATCCCTATCACCGGAAAGTCAAGAAGGCGATCTTTTTCAAGGGGTATCGCGAAATCAAACGTATATTCAAAGTTGTCCGAAAGACTGTGGTTACTAGGCGATTTTTGCTGGCATTCTTTTTTTACAGTATGGGAGTGCAAACGATTATGTACCTAGCCGCGACTTTCGGCGACAAAGAACTGATGCTTCCGGGAGATAAACTAATTCTGACTATTCTGATAATTCAATTAGTGGCCATTGCGGGGAGCTATTTATTCGCTTATGTGTCTAAAATGTTTGGTAACAAGCTTTCACTCATAATCATGGTTTTGGTTTGGTTACTTATTTGTGGTGCGGCTTATTATGTTGTCAATGAGTACCAATTCTATGCGCTGGCATTTTTTGTTGGAATGGTAATGGGAGGAATTCAATCACTTTCACGATCGACTTACGCGAAGCTGATTCCGGCTGAAACAACGCAACATGCCTCATACTTCAGTTTTTTTGATGTGACAGAAAAGCTTGCGGTGGTCTTTGGGACATTTTCCTACGGATTTATTGAACAGATTACTGGAAACATGCGGAACAGTGCCCTTTTTCTTGGCCTGTTCTTCTTGGTGGGTTTGGGCTTTTTGCTTTTGGTAAGAATCCCGAAATTGGAGTTTAAACCGTCATTCACCTAGCAAAATGCTCAATATCCTTTCGGGTACGCAGGTTAAGGTCCTGGATAGGGCTTACATCTCATCAGAAAACATTGAATCTTGGCAATTGATGGAGCGCGCAGCTAATCAGTTTGCAGATTGGCTGGTGCAACACTTCCCCGATTTTGGACGGGAGGTGATTATATTTTGCGGCCCTGGAAATAATGGTGGTGATGGACTGGCGATCGCTCGATTGATTTCTGAAACATATAAGCGCGTCATGGTAGTCTTTTTTGAAGAATCAGAAAAATCTAGCGCTGATTATCAGATCAATTGGAGTCGGTTGCCAAATAGCGTCTCACGAGTTTTCTGGAGGGATTTTCAATCAGGAACCGTTCAAAACCCGATTGTGATTGATGGAATATTTGGTGTTGGGATCAATCGCCCGGTTGAGGGGGTTTTTCTCGAGGGGATTCGAATCATCAACCGAATGTCTGGAGACAAGATTGCGATAGATGTTCCCTCAGGCATTCCTGCAGACGACTGTTTAAAAGGGGAAGCGGTTAAGGCGGATTATACGGTGACGTTTCAATTTCCCAAGCTTTCTCTGTTATTTCCGGAACATGCCGCTTTTGTCGGCAAAATGTTATTGAAGGATATAGGCATTCCTGAGCAATTTTTGGGAGGCATGTCCGAAGGCAGATTATATGTTCAGTATAAAGACATCCCCTCCATGCATAGACGCTTCCATCAGTTCTCGCACAAAGGAGATTTTGGACGTGTTTTGTTGATCGGGGGAAAAACCGGAAAGGTCGGGTCCATGGTTTTGGCGGCAAAAGCGACTCTAAGGACGGGAAGTGGCTTGGTGTTCGTGTCGGTACCGAGTTCTGAAAAGCAAATCCTTCAAATTTCAGTACCTGAAGCGATGGTGGCGGATAATTCTGAGCTAAGAGACTTATCAAAATACGATGCGATAGGAATTGGCCCGGGGTGGGGACTTGACATCGATCCGGATTATTTTGCAGAAATCCTTCGATCCGTAAAAAGGCCTGTAGTGATAGATGCGGATGGACTGAATTTGTTGGCTAAATATCCCCATTTGTTCGACTTTGTTCCCTCCGGGAGCATTTTGACGCCACACTTGAAGGAGTTTGAAAGGATTGTCGGTGGCGTAGCATGTCATAGAGATAGGTTAGAAAAGGCAAGGGAATTTGCGCAAAAGCAACAAATTTACATTGTGCTGAAAGGTGCATATACATCGATTTCTTGCCCCGACGGAAGTCAATATTTCAATTCATCCGGCAACAAGTTCATGGCAACCGCAGGTTCAGGCGATGTATTGACGGGAGTTTTGTCTTCATTTCTAGGACAGGGGTATCATCCCAAACAGGCCGCGCTTTGTGGCGTATTCCACCATGGTATGGCAGGGGATTTGGCCGGAGCAAAGAAAAACCGCGGGCTGATTGCATCCGACATTATCGAATCGATTCCAGAGACTTTTGTGCAAATGAAATTACAGTGAAATATGGTGACTTCTCCAGAACTTAACCTTCGCTTGGTGGGTTAGCCTTCAAGTGAATTTGACTGATGAATAGAGAAAAGCTTTTACTTTGGACCCTTGCGGCCATCAATTTTACCCACATCATTGATTTTATGATCCTAATGCCGTTAGGTCCTCAATTGATGCGGATTTTCGAGATCAGTCCACGGGAATTTGGCTTGCTCGTTTCCTCTTATACTTTCAGTGCCGGGATAAGTAGTTTCCTTGGTGCCTTTGTATTGGACAAGTACGACCGTAAGATGATCCTTTTCTGGGTTTTCGTGGGGTTTCTATTAGGGACGCTAGCCTGTGCGCTATCGCCAAATTATCCAATACTTTTGATTTCAAGGATTGTTTCGGGGGTATTTGGAGGACTCACTTCCGCATTGATTATGGCGATTATTGGCGATGCGATACCGGATTCCAGGAGAGGAAGGGCGATGGGTTTGGTGATGGCGGCCTTTTCTGTTGCATCCGTAGTTGGGGTACCATTTGGTTTGTTTATTGCAAGTTTGACCAATTGGCATGCGCCGTTTTTCTTCTTGGCATTTCTTTCACTGATTATTCTTTGGATGATTTATCAGTACATTCCGCATATCACGGCACATCTCAATGTTCAATCCAATCGACCAACGCCCATCCAGGTAATCAGACGGGTTACCGGAAATGCGAATCAAATGAAGGCGATTTCGCTCACGATCATGATGATGTTGGGGCAGTTTACGATTATCCCTTTTATCAGCCCTTACATGGTTGCCAACGTTGGATTCACCGAAATGCAACTTACCTACATCTATATGGCAGGTGGTGCATTTACAATTTTCACGTCACCATGGGTTGGTCAACTAACTGATCGACACGGCAAGGTGAAGGTTTTTACCATTTTTATGGCATTGAATGTCATCCCAATTGCATTGATCACACATTTGGGGCCAACCGCAATTGTACTGGTACTGATGGTGACGACTTTGTTTTTTGTGACCTCAAATGGCAGGATGGTGCCCGCCGCTGCCTTGATTACAGGGACGGCACGCCCCGAAAACCGCGGCAGCTTTCTGAGCTTCAACTCGGCGGTACAGCAGCTTGCCGCGGGATTGGCTTCTTTCGTGGCTGGTTTGATATTGGCGGAAGGGGCGGGAGGTGAATTGCTTCACTACAATATTGTAGGCTACTTGGCGATTTTCTTGAGTCTGCTTTGTATTCCTTTGGCAAGAAGGATCCAGGTTGTAGATATCGATCAAATAGAGACGAGCCTGGACAGTGAATCCAAGAATCTGTCAATCAAAAAAGTAACAGCTGAGTAATTCCAAAAAAAGCCGCTTTGAAGCGGCTTTTCCTTTAGAATTCGGCATGTCCCGGTGTTCGTGGGAACGCGATAACGTCGCGGATATTCCCCATCCCCGTCACAAACTGTACCAGCCGCTCAAATCCAAGCCCAAACCCGGCATGAGGCGTCGCACCAAATCTTCTCGTATCCAAATACCACCACATCTCCTCAGTTGGGATATGCATTTCTTTCATCCTATTGACCAAAAGTTCAAGCCGCTCTTCCCGCTGTGAACCACCGACGATTTCACCGATGCCCGGGAAAAGAATATCCATCGCCGCGACGGTCTTTCCGTCTTCGTTTTGGCGCATGTAAAAAGCTTTGATTTCTTTTGGGTAATCGGTCAGAATAACGGGCTTTTTGAAATGCTTTTCCACCAGGTACCGCTCATGTTCAGACTGGAGGTCGACCCCCCATTTTTCGACAAGATATTGAAATTTCTTTTTCTTGTTTTGGTTCGAATTTTTCAGAATTTCGATCGCCTCGGTGTAGGTAAGACGTTGGAATTCATTTTCGGCGACAAACTTCAGGCGATCCAAAAGCCCAAGTTCGTTTCTTTGGTCGGCAGGCTTGGAAACTTCTTCTTCCGCTGCGCGCTTGTCCAAAAAATCGAGATCATCCTTGCAGTTTTCCAAGGCATACGAAATCACATATTTCAGAAATTCCTCAGCAAGGTTCTGGTTGTCTTCGGCATCATAAAAGGCCATCTCCGGCTCTATCATCCAAAATTCGGCAAGGTGCCTTGCGGTATTTGAGTTTTCCGCCCTAAACGTTGGCCCAAAGGTGTAGATTTCTCCAAGCCCCATCGCCGCCAATTCGCCCTCCAATTGGCCAGATACTGTCAGGTTTGTTTCTCTTTCAAAAAAATCAGCCTTGAAATCGATCTTTCCGTCCTCGGTTTTTGGAGGGTTTTTAAGGTCAAGTGTCGTTACTTTAAATGTTTCCCCGGCCCCTTCTGCGTCAGAAGCAGTGATAATTGGGGTATGGATATAGAAAAACCCCTTGTCGTTGAAGTATTTATGTACCGCAAAGGCCAAGGCATGCCGTACCCTGAAAACGGCACCGAATGTATTGGTCCGAATCCGCAGGTGGGCAATCTCCCGCAAGAATTCCAAGGAATGTTTTTTCGGCTGAAGCGGGTAGGTGTCAGGGTCGGCTTCTCCGAGGATTTCAATATTTTGGGCCACCAATTCGCTGGATTGCCCACTTCCCTGGGAAGCGACGATCTGCCCCTGTACCTTCAGACAGGCACCGGTGGATGCCTTTTTCAAGATATCTTCGCTAATTTGATTTGGGTCGGCAACCACCTGAAAGTTTTTGATTGTCGAACCGTCATTGATGGCTATAAAGGATACATTCTTGTTGCTTCGCTTGGTCCTTACCCATCCCATGACAGTCACACTTTGTCCAAGGTGATCATCTTCCAATAATGCTTTGATCTTTATTCTCTTGTTGAAGGCCATAGTATTTGTGCTCAAAATTCGAAATTTGCCCCAAAAAGGGCATTTTCTAAAGGAATGCAAAGAACGATATAATAAGCTTTTTATCAAAAAATTGTTCGATTTTCCTAAATTTGGAAACCAGTGTTTTGGCGCTATTTCATCAATATTCTGGTCTTCAATTAGCGTGTTTTCGTAAAGTTCCTATGCAGAAGCTTCATCTAAGTCAGGTTTTATCCCAAAAGCTCTCACCCCAACAGATTCAATTTATCAAACTGCTCCAAGTTCCGACTGCCGAATTGGATGCAAGGGTTGAAGAGGAGCTGGAGATCAATCCTGCACTTGAAGAGGGTAGGGAAGAGGAAAAGAAAGAAAATGAAGATGATGAGTTCGAGGATTCCTACGAGGAGGATTTGGGCTATGAGGATAAGGACATCAACCTGGAGGACTACCTCAACGACGATTATGGTGGGTATAAAATGCAGGGGGATGGGAATTACAGTCCAGATGAAGAGGACAGAGAGATCCCGATTTCCAGCGGTGTATCGCTTCACGAGCAGCTGATGACCCAATTGGGTTTTTTGAAATTAGATGAACGTCAGAAGTTGATTGGACGCCAACTGATTGGCAGTATTGAAAGCGACGGTTACATCAGGAGAGATCTGGAGGCGATCATCAACGATCTGGCCTTTAGCCAAAATATTGAAACCGATGTCGATGAAATCGAGGAGATTCTCAGAAAGATCCAAACTTTTGATCCAGCAGGCATTGCAGCCAGGAACCTTCAGGAGTGTCTTTTGATCCAGTTGGAGCGTAAGGAACATCCGGAGGACAATTTGGTGCAAAATGCCATCAAGATCATAGCGGATTGCTTCGATGAGTTCACCAAAAAACACTATCCCAAAATCCAAAAGAAACTTGACCTAGACGACGAGGATATCAAGGAGGCGGTCAACATGATCACCCGCCTCAATCCAAAGCCTGGAGGTATTTCAGATGGGTTGGTCAAGACACAATACATCATTCCGGATTTTATCCTATCCAACAATGAAGGCAAGTTGGAGATATCATTGAACTCCAAAAACGCGCCGGAATTGCGGGTCAGCAGGTCTTATTCCGAGATGTTTGATGCCTATGACAAAAGCGACAAGAAGGATAAGAAACTCAAAGATACCGTCACTTTTGTAAAGCAAAAATTGGATGCGGCCAAGTGGTTTATTGATGCGATCAAACAGAGGCAGCAGACTCTTTTGAAGACGATGCAGGCGATTTTGGACTATCAGGTGGAATTTTTCAGAGAGGGAGATGAGACCAAGCTGAAGCCAATGATCCTGAAAGACATTGCCGATAAGATCGAGATGGATATTTCTACGGTTTCCCGTGTGGCAAATAGCAAGTCTATCCAGACTGAGTTTGGGATTTATCCACTCAAGTACTTTTTCTCCGAAGGCATCGCTACCGAATCTGGTGAAGACGTGAGCAACAAGGAGGTCAAAAGCGTCCTTCAGGCAATGGTCGAAGCGGAAAACAAACGAAGGCCACTTTCGGATGATAAGCTTGTCAAAATGCTTAATGACAAAGGCTACAACATCGCCCGTCGGACAGTTGCAAAATATCGGGAACAGCTTCAGATTCCTGTGGCAAGACTAAGAAAGGAACTGTAAGTGGCCAAGAATTTAGCTTTGTTCCTTTCCTACCTGTTCATGCCGCTATTGATGCCGACATTGGTGTTTGTTTTCTTACTTTTTGGCATACCACAGGTGGCCTATCTCAATAACTACAATAAGGTATTGATTTTGGCAATGGTATTCGTGACCACATTTCTCGTCCCTTTGATCAGTTTGCTGACTATGAAGCTCACCAAGCATATCGGTTCTTTGCATCTTGATTCAAGGGAAGACCGGGTTTTCCCGTTTTCTACCATTAGCCTTTTCTACATCCTTTCGACTTACTTGTTTTATGTAAAACTGGATGTAGAACCGATATTCATTCTTACGCTTGCCTCGATTTCTATCTGTGTGACCCTCCTAGCTAGCATAACATTTTTCTGGAAAATCAGTGCACACATGACAGGGATGGCTGGACTTACCGCGATAGTAATGGTATTTGCTGTAAAATATCCAACAGTCGATCTGTTGCCGCTCGTCTTGGTGAGTGTGGTCGCCACTGGGGCAGTGGGGTCAGCAAGACTTCGCTTGAATGCCCACCGGCCAATCGAGATTTTGGGCGGGTTTGCGCTTGGTTTTCTGATTTGCTTCTTTTCTTTTTTCCTTTTTCTATAAAGAGCTCCGCGTGTAGAGGCAAAAAAACAGGCCAAAGACCTGTTCCAAATTTTTTTCAGAGGCTTGTCCCTAAAACAACGCCACTGAGATACCGAAGTTGAGTTGTGTAGCTTGGGTTTTGAATGGACCCTTATCTTTTTCAAAAACTTGGTTCAATCCATAATATCCCCAAAGATTGAATCCAGAGAATCCCAATCGAGTATAAACTCCATACCTGAAGGGGGCAAATCCAAAAGACTGGCGGTCTTTGATTTTTCGGTCAAGGCCGGCTCCGTCGGTATATGCGATTTTGGTTTGGGATTGGAAATTATAGCCGAACTTACCGCCAAATGCCCACCTCACGCTTTTCCTATAGTTGTTGCGATTAAAATGGTACCTGAACTCCACGGGAATTTCTAGAAAATTCGTGGTGACATTATTGGTTCTAATCAAGATATCGTCACCATACACATCGGAAATAGGAAGAAGTTGGCTGGAATTTGGACCGAGAGCGGGATTGTTAAAAAGGGTTTGATCATTTCTAAAAGCATATTTGTCGGATGCAAAACCCAAGCCTGGATTGAAGGTTAGGCCTGAGTTTTCCCCGAGGATTTTTACTTCAAAATAGTAATAGGCATTGAAAGTGCGGGATTTGAAAAAATCCGTTTTTAGTTCGTCGGGCTTGTTATTCAGTGTGTTGAACCCAAATTCGAGGAACAAATCACCTTTGAGATCCGGTCTTCCGCCGATCGGAGTCAGCGGCTTTTGTTGGGCAAATAGTTGTTGTAATGTGAAGATTTGGCTTATTAATAAAAGGATGCCGATTTTTTTCATGAAACGCTGGTAGTGTGTAAACCGCGGCTAAATTATGAAAACATATGTGAATTGGGATTCTTTTTGTCTTAATAATTCTTAACGGAAATCGCGTTTCGAATCGGATTGGAGAAAAAACAAGTGTTTTTGGCCTTGGAAATTCAATTTACATCTCTAATTTTGCAGTCCGTTTAGGCCTCGTAGCTCAACTGAATAGAGCACCTGATTACGGCTCAGGAGGTTTCAGGTTTGAATCCTGACGAGGTCACAGATCCCGCCGGTTTCGATTGGCGGGATTTTTTTGTCTGGTTTAATTGGGTCGAAGGAAACTGAATGAATGGTTACCAAAATTTTGACTCGGTGAATCAGATACTTATGTAAAAACCCATTTCGGTTTTTACAATTTTTTTTGGTGGCCCCTTGCCACAACGGATTTGGGTGTTACCTTTGCAGTCCCATTTCGAAGGAACGGGAAAAATAGCGAGCAGATCGATGGTCGCTTTCTGGGGGAGGAGTTTCCCGG
>NZ_AMZY02000023.1 GCF_000330725.2 Mariniradius saccharolyticus AK6
AGGATCAAACTCTCCATAGTATGTTGTCTTTCGGTATCCAATGCCCCGCATCGCGCGGAACACGGTACCGTCGTTATCCTACCGGACCGCCTTAATAAACGGCCCGTTCCATCCTCATCGTTTCAATGAACTTTTGCGTTGATAGTCCCAATTTTGGGTAACGCATCGTGGATTTTCATCCGCCAAATCCCTTTCCCTTTCGAACAGGACTGCAAAGGTAAGAACCTTTTTTATTCAGACAAGAGGGAAAATTATTTTTTTTCTTATCCTCGGCAATAATCAGCTTTCCCGTCGATTGGGATTGCAAATTTGAAAGTCTTTTTTCTAATTCACAAAGACGCATGCTAAAAAAACATTTGAACTCCGCGAAAAACCTGATGCTCAACCAAAAAAAAATCTCGCAACAGCGATAGCCGAAGCGAGATTTCATATCATCTTCATTCTATTTCCTAGAGAGGCTTTAATCGAATGTTCCTCCAATATACTTTAATTCCTCCTCCATCATGAATTTGAAGCAAAATTCCTCCTTCACCTTTTCCGATTTTTTCATCTGAAAAATCCACCATCTCTAATCCATTTAGATATGAAACAACTCTGTCTCCCTTCACGATAATTTTCATCTCATTCCAATCACCATATTTCAGGGCTTTGTCCTTTTCGGAATCAGGTTTAATCAACCAACCTCTGCCGTAAGATTCATATATGCCACCTGTGCTATGGCTGGGCGGGGCAACTTCAACCTGCCATCCCGAAACCTTGGTCCCATCCACTGTGGATCGAATAAAAACACCGCTGTTGCCGTCAGCCTCTTGTTTAAACTCCAATGTGAGTTCAAAATCTTTGTAGTCCTTTTCGGTACCTAGGTATCCATATCCTTTATCTGGGCCACTTTCTGAGATCAAAAGTCCATCCTGAACATACCACTTCTCGGTACCATAGATTTTCCAACCTTTCAAATTCTTGCCATTGAAAAGGGTGATCTCTTTTTTACCTTGGAACGACATCGCCAATGCGACTGCCAAGATTCCAAACATTACAATAACTCGATTTTTCATAACTGTCTAATTTTAATGTTTTTGAACCAAACTTCACTCCCATGGTCTTGAAGAGCAATCAACCCCGTCTTCGATTTGGCATAATCGGGAAATGCATCCCATTTTCCGCTATTCCTACGGGTATTCCAATCGTCCGAATAGGGGATAAATTCTACCGTTTTCTTACCGTTTAGCCAATAACTAGCGCCATTTTCGGAGAAAATGATCCTCGAATGGTTCCATTCTCCCGCAGGTTTGACCACACCTTCCAAATCTGGTGTGTACATGGCATAGTCTGCGGCAAGGGACTGCCAGTCTTCCAATGGATCGGCAAAACCCAACTGATCGATCACTTGGTATTCGGGACCAGTCTCATAAGGAGCCTTGTATTTGGGGTCTTCCACCACGTGGTAGAATACACCGCTATTGCCACCGGGGGCTATTTTCCAAGTGAACTCCAATTCGAACGCTTCAAATTCAAGGGGGGAAAACACGATATCGCCACCGATGTCTCCACCGTCATGCCCCAGTGCTTTGAGCGCGCCGTCTTCAACTGTCCAATTTGACGGTAATGAGTCTCCGTTGAAAGCCCTCCAGCCATCAGTATTAACGCCATCAAACAACAACATCCATCCGGCGGATTTTTCATCCTCAGTAAGCGTATTGTCGGGAACAATTACCTCAGTGACTTCTTCGGTGGCTTCCTCCGCCGGTTTGGGTCCACAGGACCACGCAAGGACAATAAGTCCAACCCAAATCAATTTTGTTTTTTTCATATCAAATCAATTTCATGTTTACTGGATCCCAATTGATAAACTTGTTTTGGAAATAGCTGTCATTGCAAAGCAAAGCTGGCGCTGCGGCCCTGAACCCAAAGACCGGATCTTCAGCCACTGTGCCCCCAGTCCTAATCGCCTGGAACCAATTACCGAAATGGTCATAATGCGCTCCTTTCCATGATCGCTCCGCTGAATATACCAACTCCTTCGGCGGAAGGATTTTAGCTCTGGATTCTGTGTCTCCGCGAAGGCGGGCCTGTTCCTGAAGAAAAGGATCGTCACTTGCACCAGTCTGGTTCATTTTGACCACGACTTCCTCCCACTTGACATCCATAGAACCTTTTGTCCCGACGATTCTCAAATAAGTCGTCCCACTGGTACCATCCACAAAGTTGCAACGAAGGGAAAGATTAAATCCTTTGTGCTCTTTGCTGTCGGGATAATCAAAAGTGCCCAATAGTACATCGGGAACCTCTCTCCCATCCTTCCAATATCTCAATCCACCCATCGCGGAGATTTTGTTTGGCCCCATGGAATTTGTGATAAAATGAAGGCTGGAAAACAAATGGACAAATAAGTCACCGGACATGCCCGTGCCATAATCCAAATAATTTCTCCAACGGAAAAACCGCATCGGGTCCCAAACGCGATTGTTTGTATTGGAAATATAGCGCTTCCAATCCACGGTTTGTTCGTTTCCGTCGGTTGGGATATTGTATTGCCAGGCACCTTCGGGTGACATCCTCGCCCAAAAGCCCTCAGCATATACCAGATCCCCAATAGCGCCCTCGGCGAGCAATTGCTTGGCTTTTTCATTTCCCAATGAAGAGACCCCTTGGCTTCCCACGACCATCACCTTGCCGGATTTTTTCCAAGCATTGACCACCTCCATACCTTCCCTTACGGAATGGACCATGGGCTTTTCGCAATACACGTGCTTGCCGGCATTTAAGGCATCGATGCTGATTTGCTTGTGCCAATGGTCCGGAGTAGCGATGATGACGGCATCGATATCCTTCCTTTTGAGTAGATCGATATGGTCCTTGGTGGTAAAAAGGTGATCACCCCAACGTTTTTTGGCAGATTCGAGTCTGCCAGAATACAAGTCACACACTGCGACCAACTGGACATTTGCATGACGAAGGGCTGAATTGGTATCCTCTGTCCCCATAATACCGGCACCGATTAATGCCAATCGAATAGGTTGGTCATTTTCTGACGAGCCTTCACTCCTTGCCAAAGTCTGTTGGGCTAATGATTCCTGCGAAAAAGCCATGTCGCCCAATGCAGCCACTGCCCCAGTAGCGCCAAGCTTTTTGAGGAAGTTCCTTCGATTCTGTTTCATTGATTTTGGGTTGTGCACGTATGATTGAGCTTCAAAAGTTAATTGAAAATTTTAAAAAAGTCTTGGACAATGATTGATAATTTTATGAACGGGACTTTGGCCTGCCGATCCTTCTTCAAAAAGTTTCGAAATATTTTGCAGACCTCAGCAAACGGCTTCCATACCAAGAGAACATTTCGCCGTCGACGATTCTGATGTTGGATTTGGGTAAAATATCCCTGAATACGGTCAAATGCTTCTCCCTAAATGGAAATGGTTCTGAGCTCAACAAGAGGTAATCAGGATTAAGCTGGAACAAATCCTCCTTTCTGATTTCAGGATACCTGCGTTGTTGAATAATATTTTTGAATCCAGCCTTTTCCAGCATAGAGTCGATATACGTATCGGAACCGACGGCAATCAATGGTTCGTTCCAAATGAGATAGACGGCTGTGCCTTTGAAATGGAAATCCTTATCCAAACCTTTTCTGATATCAGCCACGATTTGGCTGGCTATTGGAATCGAACCCGTCATTTCGCCCAAACTCAAAATCATTTGATAGGCATCCTCCAAGTTATTGATGTCACTGATCCAAACCGGATATTTTCCCGCGAGTTTTTCTATGCCCTCTTTGTAATTTTCCTCTTTGTTGGCAATGATCAAATCCGGCCGAAGTGCGTCAATCTTATCAAAATGAAAGTTTTTTGTTCCACCAATGACCACCTTCTCTTTTTTCAATCCATTTGGATGCACACAAAACTTTGTAATCCCCACAAGCTTGTCCCTCAATCCCAAATCCACCAGCAACTCTGTCTGTGAGGGTACCAAAGAAATGATGCGGTTTGGCGGACCAGGTAGGGCAATGGTCCGCTGGAGTTGATCAATAAATTGGGGCACTTCGTGGGGAGTTATTGGTTGATCGGTTATTGAGTAAATGTTAAATCGATTGAGAAGATGACTTTGACTTCCGCCTTATAATTTTATCAACCAATACCATTAACTAATATATCGGAAATCAAAACCTGGATCAAACTCAACCAAGAACCGGTACATCAGTTCGATCACATTGTCGATATCGGTCTTGCTGGCAGTTTCTACAGTAGTGTGCATGTACTTCAGCGGCAATGAAATCAGTGCTGCCGGCACGCCTTCATTTGAATAGGCGAAGGCATCTGTATCAGTCCCCGTACTTCTTGAAGCGGCTGCCCGCTGGAAGGGAACATTGTTCTTTTTGGCTGTTTCAATGATCAAATCCAACAATTTCTTGTGCACTGCCGCGCCGTATGTCAACACAGGTCCATTCCCTGCTATTTGCTCCCCGCTACTGATTTTGCTGTAAAGCGGGGCGGTGGTGTCATGGCACACATCGGTGATAATCGCTACGTTGGGCTTGATCCGTGCCGCAATCATTTCGGCACCACGTAGACCGATTTCCTCCTGCACCGCGTTGACCACATAAAGGCCGAAAGGAAGCTTAACGTTGTTTTCTTTGATTTTCCGGGCAACCTGCGCAATCATATAGCCTCCGATTCTATTGTCGAGCGCACGTCCTGATAGAAATTTCCCGTTGAGTTCCTGTAACTCATCCTTGAATGTGATCACACAGCCGACGTGTATCCCCATTGCCTCCACTTCGGCCTTGTTGCGGGCTCCCACGTCAATGAAAATGTTGTCGAGGGTCGGGGATTCTTCTTTCCCCTCTTTTCTAACATGGATCGCAGGCCAACCAAAAACTCCGGGTACAATCCCCTTGTCGGTATGGATATTGACGCGCATGGAGGGCGCTATCATGTGGTCCGAGCCGCCGTTTCTCCGCACGTATATATAGCCGTCGGAGTTGATGTAGTTAACAAACCAAGAAATCTCATCTGCATGGGCCTCGATTACAACCTTGAAAGGATGTCCCGGATTGACCACGCCCACAGCCGTGCCATAATTGTCCGTAAAGTAGGTATCCACGAAAGGTTTCACGTACTCCAGCCAAATCTGCTGGCCTGATGCCTCAAAGCCGGTTGGCGAGGCGTTGTTGAGGTAGGTGTAGAGGAAGTGGGTGGGGGAGGGTTGCATTTAGGAATAGTTATTGAGTTATTGAGTTATTGAGTTATTGAGTTATTGAGTTATTGAGTTATTGAGTTATTGAGTTATTGAGTTATTGAGTTATTGCCCGCCTTTTTTGGCTTAAGATGCTCCATTTTTTACCTTGTTCAAATAGAAGATGTATCCATTCAACAGCCTCAGGCATTCGTCGTGCAATAATCGAAACGCTTTGAGCTCCTCTGGATCGATTAACCCCTCGTCTGACGAAATAATCATGTGGTCGAGAGTTTCCTGAAGGGAACCCCTTGCGATTCTGCAAAACTGGATATTCTCCTGATAAAAATATCTACCGTAGCCTTCAGCAAGGTTGTTTGTTATTGATCTACTTGATCTCTTCATCTGGCTCATAAGGCCAAATTTTTCCTCAGCTGGGAGTCTTTTACAAATCTTCCACACGAAAAGCCTAACCTCTCTGGCTTTCTTCCATACTTCCAAATCTTCAAATGAAACCACCTTCATTTCATATACTTCTCCAAAAATTCAAGTTTGCTACTTAAAGATATCCCCTCCACAAAACGAACCAATAACTTAATTATCTAATAACTAAATTACTTCTACAAAGGTATATTTCCATGCTTCTTACTTGGCAGCTTGTCCACTTTGTTTTCGAGCATTTTGAAACCCCGGATGAGTTTCTCGCGGGTTTCGGAAGGAATGATCACTTCGTCGATGAAGCCGCGGTGGGCGGCACGGTAGGGATTGGCAAATTTTGCGGTGTACTCGTCGATTTTCTCCTGGAGCTTGGTTTCCGGATTTTCCGCTTCGGCGATTTCTTTTTTGAAAATGATTTCAGCGGCACCCTTTGCGCCCATGACAGCGATTTCAGCGGTAGGCCAAGCAAAGTTGAGATCGGCGCCGATATGCTTGGAATTCATCACATCGTAGGCGCCGCCGTAGGCTTTCCGCGTAATCACGGTGATGCGAGGAACCGTCGCTTCGGAAAACGCATACAGCAGTTTCGCTCCATTGGTGATGA
The DNA here is from genome assembly GCF_000330725.2 of Mariniradius saccharolyticus AK6. GTDB lineage: Bacteria > Bacteroidota > Bacteroidia > Cytophagales > Cyclobacteriaceae > Mariniradius > Mariniradius saccharolyticus. The sequence goes on from NZ_AMZY02000023.1 coordinate 6,212, forward strand.
TGCCGTTCCACTCTTGGTCAGTACCGGGCAGGAACCCGGGCACATCGACCAAAACCAGTAGCGGCACATTGAATGAATCGCAAAACCGCACAAATCTCGCAGCCTTGACGGAAGCGTGATTATCCAATACGCCCGCCAGGGATTGTGGTTGGTTACCTACGATGCCTATGCTTCTGCCAGCCAATCGAGCAAAACCCACTACGATATTGTCCGCATAGTTTTTGTGTACTTCCAAAAAGGAATTTTCATCCGTAATCCCTTCGATCACTTCCCTGATATCATAGGGATGGTTGGGATTGTCAGGGACTATTTTGTCCAAAACAGGCCTTGATTCATCCTCTTTCAATTCATATTGATACACTGGGGCCTCGTCCTCGCAATTTTGTGGGATATAACTGAGCAGCTTTTTGATATGCTGGATGCAGTCGAGTTCATTGGCGCAGGCAAAATGCGTCACGCCGCTTTTGGTACTATGGGTACTTGCTCCTCCCAATTCCTCCGCCGTGACTGTTTCCTGGGTGACCGTTTTCACCACGTTGGGACCGGTCACAAACATGTAGGAAGTATTCTCCACCATCAGGATAAAGTCCGTGATCGCAGGCGAATAAACTGCCCCGCCGGCGCATGGCCCCATAATGGCCGAAATTTGAGGAATAACGCCAGATGCCAGCGTATTTCGATAAAAGATATCCGCATAGCCTCCCAAAGAGACTACTCCTTCCTGTATCCTGGCTCCGCCGGAATCATTCAAGCCAATCACGGGTGCGCCGTTTTTCATGGCCATGTCCATGATTTTGCAGATTTTTTCCGCATGGGTCTCGGAGAGCGAGCCACCAAATACGGTAAAGTCTTGGGAATAGACGTAAACCAATCTGCCATTGATCTCACCATACCCGGTCACAACCCCATCTCCCAAATAGTGCTCCTTGTCCAACCCAAAGTCCTTCGCCCGGTGCATCACAAACTTGTCGATTTCCTGAAAAGTCCCTTCGTCCAGCAATAGGTGGATACGCTCCCTGGCCGTAAGTTTCCCTTTCTGGTGCTGTGCGGCAATTCTTTTCTCACCGCCGCCTACAAGGGCCTCCTCATTTTTCTTCTTCAAAAGTTCCAATTTCTCCACGTTGCCGGGAAGGGTATACAGGCCTTTGATATTGCTGTCCATAGGGTCTAAAGTTATTTTGGAAAAGCCAAATATAAGGATGCATGCCCATGCGGGAAAATTTTTTTCGGGGCCAGAAGAAAGGGCTTTTTTTGCAAAAAATTCTTGATGAGGGATTTAGAATAAACTTTCTATATTCGCCCATCGAAATTTTAAGCCTCCATGATTACTAAAAAGGCAGCCATCATCGACATGGGTACCAATACTTTTCACCTTGTATTGGTTGAGTTGTTTGAAGACCATTTCCACACAATTTACAAGGAGAAAATCCCGGTCAAAATCGGGCAGGGAGGCATTAGCCGTAACACGATCCATCCTGATGCCCGAAAAAGGGCCCTTCATACCTTGCAACATTTCAAGAACCTCATTGATGGCGAATCCATTACTGAGGTTTTTGCTTTTGCGACCTCCGGCGTGAGAAATGCCGACAATGGGGCAGAATTTGTCACCGAGATTAAAGATCGATTCGGAATCGATGTCCAAGTGATCGACGGTATCCAGGAGGCTCAAATGATCTATGAAGGGATTCGCCTGAGTGGATCATTGAATGGTCAGATTGCCTTGATGATGGACATAGGCGGCGGTTCGGTAGAGTTTATTATCGGCAATTCTAATGAAGCCCTTTGGAAACAGAGTTTCGAAATCGGTGGCCAAAGGATGTTGGATTTGTTCCATTACCACGATCCTATTTTGGGGGAGGAAGTAGAGAACCTCACTACCTATTTGGAGGAAAAGCTTGTGCCATTGGTTGAAGCAATCCACTACTACGGACCGACTGGTTTGGTTGGTGCTTCAGGAACTTTTGATACACTCACCGACATCTACTACGCGTCCCTACAGCAATCCAAATCACGGGACCAGCAAACATTCCAATTGCCAAGGGAAGAATTTGAACGCATTGCCCAACAACTGCTCACGCTCAACAAAGAAGAAAGACTCAATATCCCAGGAATGATCCCGATGCGTGTGGATATGATCGTGGTGGCCTCGTGCCTGATCGAATACATCCTGAAGTTTGTCCCAGTCGATACCTTGATTTGTTCCAGCTTCGCCTTGAAGGAAGGAGCGATTTCCCGATTGATGGGAAAGCATTCGTTAGCCCCTGTCACGACTCGATAGAATTTAAGAATTGAATCGCATGACCTATTCCTACAATCACTTATTCACATATACTCAATCGATCCTGGAAAAAATCGGCTGTCCGCCTGCGGATGCCCGTTTGGCAGCTGAAGTGCTGCTTTCGGCTGATCTACGCGGTGTGGATTCACACGGGGTTGCGAGGCTTTCGGGATACGTCAGGCTTTGGGAAAAAGGCAGAATCAATGCTGTCCCAAATGTCAGGATCGTTCATGAAACACCCAGCACGGCAGTAGTGGACGGTGATGGCGGTCTAGGATTGGTCGTCGCACCGAAGGCCATGCAGGTGGCCATCGACAAGGCAAAAAATGTGGGTACTGGATGGGTTTCGGTCAAAAACTCCAACCATTATGGCATCGCCGGCTACCATGCCATGATGGCACTCGATCATGATATGATTGGGATTTCATTGACAAATGCGAGTCCTTTGGTGAGTCCGACTTTTTCCAAAGAGCGGTTGTTGGGAACAAATCCTATAGCAGTCGCCATACCTGCTAAAAACCAGCCTCCCTTTGTAGCCGACATGGCCACCACCACGGCAGCCAATGGGAAATTGGAAATCCTACAACGCAAAAACCTCGACGCACCGCTTGGCTGGGTGCAGGACAAGGACGGCAATCCGACTTCCGATTCCAACGGCGTAAAAAAAGGCGGCGCGCTACTGCCGCTTGGCGGTGACCGCGAACACGGTTCCCACAAAGGCTATGCGCTTGGGGCCATCGTAGATATACTTTCAGCAGTACTTTCAGGGGCCAACTATGGTCCATGGGTGCCACCTTTCGTCGCATTTTTGGATCCATTGCCAAATTTGGTGGGCGAAGGAATCGGGCATTTCTTCGGCGCGATGCGGGTGGATGCTTTTAGGCCGGCCGATGAGTTCAAAGCCCATATGGACAATTGGATCACACGATTCCGCGCAGCTGTTCCCACAGAAGGAAACGAGAAAGTCTTGATCCCAGGTGATCCGGAAAGAGAACTGGAAATCGAACGCAAGGAAAACGGAATCCCACTTTTGCGGCCTGTGGCGGAAGACTTGACCGCATTGGGTGAAAAATTGGGCCTTGATTTTCAGTCTTTTGGGTAATTCGGTTTTTATTTGAAAAACGGGAGTGATTTCCACGGGTGTGATTGGTAATATCTTCCAAGATTGAATAAACCATTTTCATGGTAAGAAGGAAAACGGAAAAGGAGCCAGGCCGATGGCAGTGCTTACCATCATTTTATATAAACAGTTTTTCACACACACTAATCGTTCTCATTATCCCGACCTGAGTGTTTGACCACCCATCAAATCATTTTTGATTGGTTTTCACCTTTTTGTAACTTGGAAAAGACATCAATTTTCAAAAACCTATTTCCCAATAACCTATGACCGAAAATCCAGTCAATCGCCGACAGTTTCTCAAAGGCAGCACTGCGCTTTTGGCCCTTGCCTCTATGGGCATGACGGGCATGAACTTAATCCAAAACGAAAAACCCCTCAAAGTTGCCTTGATCGGCACTGGCTGGTACGGCAAGTCTGACCTGTTCCGCCTCATTCAGGTAGCTAATGTGGAAGTAGTGGCCCTTTGCGATGTGGATAAAAACCTACTCACAGCCGCGGGAGAACTTGTCTCGCAGCGCCAAAAATCCAAAAAGGTGCCAGAGCTTTTTGAAGATTACCGTGCACTACTTAAAAAACACAAATGTGACCTTGTGCTGATCGGTTCCCCGGATCACTGGCATGCATTACAAGCGATCGAGGCCTTGAAATCCGGCGCCCATGTCTATCTACAAAAACCCATTTCCGTGGATGTGATCGAGGGAGAGGCCATCGTGGCCGCAGCCAGAAAATACAACCGCAAGTGCCAGATCGGCACCCAACGAAAGAGCACTCCCCACCTGATCGAAGCCAAAAAGCAGATCATCGATACTGGGAAGCTGGGTAAAATCAGCCATGCCGAAGTCTGCTGCTATTTCCACATGCGCGCCAATGGAAACCCGCCGGTGGAACCTGTCCCTGATTTTTTGAACTACGAGCTTTGGACAGGACCAGCTCCACTGCGTCCCTACGATGGGCTTCCCCATATCCGCTGGTGGAGAACCTTCATGGAATATGGCAACGGTATCACCGGAGACATGTGCGTACACATGCTAGACACGGTGAGATGGATGCTCAAACTCGGCTGGCCATCCCAGATTACCTCCACAGGGGGAATATTTGTACAAAAAGAAGGAAAATCCAACATAGCAGATACCCAAACAGCCGTTTTTGAATTTCCCGAACTGAACGTAGTATGGCAGCACCGCACCTGGGGCAATCCAGCAGACCCGGAATATCCATGGTCATTCAAGATTTATGGGGAAAACGGCATGCTGGCGGGAAGTACGTTGCAGGCAGACTATTTTCCATATGACAAAAAGGAGGAAAAAATCCACTTTGACTGTGTATATGAGCGGGAGCAGTACCCCGAGGACTTGACCGAGGATCGGATCGAACTCAACGCCGCTCCCGCGACTCGCCTTCATATGAAAAACTGGCTGGAATCCATCGATAAGGACACACTTCCGATCGCCGACGTGGAAGAAGGGCATATTTCAACTGCCTCTTGCATCCTTGCCAATATCTCCATGGAACTTGGCGGTCGCCCGCTACGCTACGATCCCAAAACCATGACTGTCGTCAACGATCCGGAAGCGACAGCCAAACTTAGGAGACCTTACAGAGGACCCTGGGTTCATCCGGAGCCTAGCAAAGTATAAGAAAAAAAGCCCTGGTACATGCCAGGGCTTTCTCTTTATCCAAAAAGATCAGAACTCAGGTACCGATCTCCACGGTCACAAGTAATACAGACAATCAGGCCATGCTCCAGCTCTTCGGCGAGCCGTAACCCTGCGTACAAAGCTCCTCCGCTGCTCATACCCGCCAAAATACCTTCCTCTTTGGCCATTCTCCGTGTCATCAAAGTGGCATCTTGCTGACTCACATCGATGATCCGGTCTACGCGGCTTGGATCAAATATTTTAGGTAAAAACTCAGGCGACCACCTTCTGATGCCGGGGATTTGAGAGCCGTCGGTGGGCTGTGTGCCCACGATTTGGATCTCGGGATTTTTCTCTTTGAGATATTTGGATACACCCATGATGGTGCCGGTAGTGCCCATCGCGGACACGAAATGCGTAACCTTTTCGTTTGTATCTTTCCAAATCTCCGGGCCTGTGCTGTGGTAGTGGGCCATGTAATTGTCAGGATTGGAAAATTGGTTAAGGATGAAATACCCCTCTTCCGCAGCCATTTTTTCAGCCAATTCCCTCGAATATTCTATGGTCCTTTCCGCGGGAGTGAGGATCACCTCGGCTCCATAGGCTTCCATGGAAAGAACCCTTTCGCGGGTAGAATTATCAGGCATGATCAAAGTCATCTTGAGCCCCAAAATGCTGGCCACCATGGCCAAGGCAATTCCGGTATTTCCACTCGTTGCTTCTACCAGCCTATCACCGGGTTTAATCTCTCCCCTTTCCAGGGCACATTTGATCATGTTGTAGGCAGCGCGGTCCTTGACACTGCCCCCGGGATTTTGTCCTTCAAGTTTGCAAAAAATCCGGACGTTCGGGTTTTGGTGGATTCGCTGGATCTCTACCAATGGGGTGTTGCCTATCAATGAGACTAGTTTCATCCTTCGTTCTTGATGATATAGGTTTCTGTTTCCGAAGAAACCGGGTTGTACATCTTGGCTTGGTAATAAATCTTGCTGTTGGCGGGGACTGACTTGGTAATCCAGACATTTCCGCCAATGACAGAATTCCTGCCGATCACTGTCTCACCCCCAAGAATAGTAGCACCGGCATAAATCACCACATTATCTTCAATCGTTGGGTGGCGTTTCTTGTCAGCATCCTCTTTGTCTACACTTAGCGCACCCAAAGTCACGCCCTGATATATTTTGACATGGTTGCCGATTTCGGTGGTTTCCCCGATGACGATACCCGTACCGTGGTCAATGCAAAATCTTTCCCCAATCTTTGCCGCAGGGTGGATATCCACGCCCGTTTTACTATGGGAAAACTCGGTGATCATTCTCGGGATCAAACCGACTCCAAGCCGGTGGAGCAGATTGGCAATCCTATACGCCGCAACGGCATAAAAGCCCGGATAACAGCGAATGACTTCCGTTATTGATTTTGCCGCCGGATCGCCTTCAAATAAAGCTTGAACATCTTTTTGTAACAAATCATACACCGTTTCGAGTTTCTGAAAAAAAGCATCCGCAATCTCCGGACCCTCACCCTTGTGAAGGTGTCTGTTGAGAATCAGGATTTGGGATAGCTTGTGCTTTAGCTCTTCGATTTTCTCCGCGACCTGCACGGGCTCTTTCAAGGACTCCGTAGCAAAATCTGGAAAAAGCAACCCAAGTACATTCTCAAAAAATGAATGTATCACCTTTGGCGAAGGGCAACTCGGACAATCCCGGTGGGAGCGGCTAAGTTTATTAATTAAAGATTCCATGGCGGAATGGTTTGGGATGATTAAAGCATAAAACCGACCCGAATGACATAGGGTTGGTTGTAGGGTGAACGTTGATTGTCAAACATGAGGTTGTACAAAAAGGTGAAATTGGCCCCACCTCTGCCCCCAAACGGCGCAAAATACCCCCCTCCCACGAACAATCCCGGCACCCAGGATCTTTGAAACGTCTCTGAAATCTGATTGTACAAATCCAGGTTTAGGTTTTCGTATTCCCCGTGCAGGAATATGCTTGGAAGCACGTTATACCTTCCAAAAACCCTTCCTCCGTAGATATTGTTTTCGCCGCCAATAAATCGACTGTCACGAAAGTACTGATAGGTAATCCCTGCGCCTGCAGAAAACTTGTTGGTGATCATCGCACCTGCCAAAGGCGAAATGTCGACAAATGTGATCGTACCAAAGGAGACGGCGAAATTACCTCCAAAAAACATCCTGTCTTTCAGTGGGATTTTTCCTTCTTCTGGAATCTCCCTTTGGGCAAATGCCTCGGGAATTGCCAGAAGCATGAGACCCAAAAACATCAAAATGAGAAACTTACTGCTCCACCACGACATATAAATCCTCCGACTCCTTTTTCATCAAATACCGCTCCCGTGCGAATTTTTCCAGCAACTCCATGTTGCTCATCAGTTCCTCCCGCTCAGCCTGGATCTTCGCTTTTCGCTCAAGGTAAAACTCCTTTTGTTTTTCCAATTCGTTCAACTTGGAGCGGAGCTTAAACTGCGTCAGGATATCGTTGGAATCAATGAAAACCATCCAAATCACAAAGGCGAACGTGAACACGAAGTAAAAGTTCTTGGTGTATTTGAGGTACTTTTTCATGGAAGGAGCTTTTCAGGTCAAACAAATATAGAAATTGCGGCATTCAAAAGTCCAAATCAAAGCCATTTTCTGCATAACGTAGCCTAAGCGGACCGAGAATCTCCGACCATCCCGAATGTTTTCAATTTATACGTATTTGGGACGAAATATTTTTCTGTTTGCTTATATTCAAAAATCAATTCCAAGCTCTATGATTCAAATCAAACACCAATCTTTTTCGCTGGCTTTTGCCATCGGAATCGGCTTTTTGAGCCACATTTCCCAAGCCCAAGAAATCAAACCCACATCTCCCAAAGATATGCGCGCGGCAGTGACCCGCCATGAAGCACTTTTGGCAGAGTCGCCCTTCAAGAACTATCCGGCGCGAAACATCGGGCCGACGAATATGAGCGGGAGGATTGTCGATATTGAGGTGACGGAGGATTTTAAAACATATTACATCGCTGCCGCATCCGGGGGTGTCTGGAAAACCGAGGACAATGGGCAGACCTTTGACCCGATCTTTGACCATCAGGGTGCGCTGGGTATCGGCGACATGGCCATTTCCAAATCCAACAACAATATCATTTGGGTGGGTACAGGTGAAAACAATTCCAGTCGATCCACCTATGCAGGCTCCGGAGTCTACAAATCAACAGATGCTGGGAAAACCTGGGAATGGATGGGGCTCCCGCACTCCCACCATATCGGCCAAATTCAGATTCACCCGACAAATCCCGATGTGGTATGGGTGGCTTCCATGGGCGCACTTTATTCGAAAAACGAAGAAAGGGGACTCTATAAAACCACTGACGGGGGAAAAACCTGGAAAAAAACCCTGTATGTGGACGACAACACGGGGGTAATTCAATTCAAAGTCCATCCCCAAAACCCCAATATTCTTCTCGCTGCATCTTGGGAGCGCTTTCGCCAATCCCATGATTTTGTCGGAAATGGAAAGGGCTCAAGCATTTGGCGCTCTGAAGATGGGGGCAACACTTGGAAAAAAGCAGTGGATGGATTCCCACAGGATGAGTTTGTGGGCCGGATCGGATTTGATTTCAGCCTGAGCAACCCCAACATCGTGTACGCACTGCATGACTATCAAAAACCCCAAACCCGTGAACCTAGGCCAACACAAAAACCGACTGAGGGCGAACTGACACTGGACAGCTTCAAGAGTATGGCCGCTGCCGACGTCGAAAAACTTGAAGATGATAAGCTTGAAAAGTTTTTGAGAAGTAACCGGTTTGCGACAAAATACAATGCGGCATCGGTAAAACGATTGGTGAGATTGGGTAGAATCACCCCCGCACAAATCGCCACTTACCATGGCGGTGGCCAAGATGCCAATGCTTCTCTGTTCAATTCCGGGATCGTAGGCGCTGAAGTCTATCGCTCGGAAGATGCTGGGAAAAGCTGGAAAAAAGTCAACGAATCCAATATCGAGCGCCTTTACAATACTTATGGATATTATTTCGGAGAAGTCAGAACCAACACCCAAAACCCCGACGAGATCTTCGTCTTGGGCGTACCGCTACTGGTGTCAAGGGATGGGGGAAAGACCTATGCCCGCACTGATACCGTCGGAGACGTGCATTCAGACCACCAATCCATGTGGATCAATCCCAAGGACAGCAAACACCTGATGTTGGGTACGGACGGAGGTCTTTATATTTCCTATGGCGGCGGCGAACGCTGGATCCACCTCAACGACCAGTTGACGATTAGCCAGTTTTATTCGGTCATGGTCGACGAAAACAAACCTTACAACGTCTATGGCGGCATGCAGGATAATGGCGTTTGGTCTGGCAAGTCAACCGGCAAGCCCGAAGAACCCTGGACCTCACTCATGGGCGGCGATGGCATGGTGGTGGCTGTGGATACCCGAACCAACGATATCATCTACACAGGATTTCAGTTTGGAAACTACTTCAGGATCAACACAAAAACAGGCGACCGAAAATCCGTCACCCCCATGCATGATATCGGTCGTGCGCCCAACCGATGGAACTGGAGAACTCCTGCGACTCTTAGCAAACACAATCAGGATGTGTTTTATATGGGATCGCAATACGTGTACAGAAGCTTGGATCGAGGCGACACCTGGGAAACGATCTCTCCCGACTTGACCAAAAACCAAAAGAGCGGCAACGTTCCGTTCGCCACCTTGACCGTGATAGAAGAGTCCCCATTTGAGTTTGGCACCCTGTATGCCGGCTCCGACGATGGGAATCTCTGGGTTACCCGTGACCACGGAACGACCTGGACCGAAATCAGCAAAGGCCTGCCACAGAATCGATGGGTGAGTTCGGTTGCTCCATCCCAGCATTTGGAAGGCGTGGTATATGTTACACTGACAGGTTATCGGTTTGACGAGTTCAACCCCTATGTCTACAAGTCTGTGGATTACGGAAAGACATGGACACCTATCGCTGGGAACCTTCCAATGGAAGCGGTGAATATCATCAGGGAAGACCATACAAATCCCCAAATCCTCTACCTAGGTACTGACCATGGCCTCTACACAAGCCTAGACGGCGGAAAAACCTACCAACTTTTCCAAGGAAGTATCCCTAACGTAGCCATCTATGACATGGCAATCCAAAAACGGGAAAACGAACTCGTTGTCGCAAGCCATGGACGTTCGGTCTTTATTGTCAAGCTGAACGCGCTGCAGAAGATTGCCTCCAACAGCTCGGCGGAGATTCAGATCCTCAGTGCTCCTGATATCAGACTCCCCGGACGAAGACCAGCCTGGGCAGATGCGCCAACCACGGCACCTTCCCAACAGATCATGTTTTTCGTGAAAAATGCAGGCCCAACAAGCGTCTCAGTACTCAACGAACAAGGACAGGAAATAAAGAAATGGGACATAAATGCGGTGAGCGGGGTGAATATGGCGAGTTGGGAGTATGGGGAGATCGCCAAAGGGAAGTATAAGATTGTCGCCTCCAAAAATGGCAACAGCACTGAATCCGTGTTCGAAGTCAAATAACAAAAGACCTGAAAGAGGTATCAAGGAAAAAGCGAAAAGGTCACCGAATTCACGGTGACCTTTTCGCTTTTAGAACAATCTGAATCCCGCAGAGAGGATGAGTTGGTTTTGTCGGGTATCGGTTTCGAATCCGGCTACCCCTTTGGATAATTTGCTCAGGGAGCTCTCATATTTGAAGTCAAGGATGACATTCCCCACATCAAGACCAATTCCCGCTTGGTATCCTACTGTTGCGGAACTGTAATCGGCATCAACCACAGCATCGACAGAGTCTTCAATCTTGTAGTTCATCAAAACAGAAGCAACAGGTCCAGCCTGGACCCTGAATACTTTTGCCAGCTTGAATCCGAACATGAGTGGAATGTCCAGGCGATTGAAGCTAGCAGAATAAGTCTCGTTAGTACCTTGTCCGGATTTCACGACAGTTCCCCCAGTATTGGTGAAAAGCAATTCGGGTTGCACGAAGATGCTATGCCCACCCATCCGCACGAAAGCACCAAGGTGGTATCCAAACTTAGCATCTCCCGTCGAGAAGCCATCGCCATTTACGGCAACGTTTGCTTGGGAAAATCCAACTTTTGGTCCGATTGAAAAATCCTGTGCTTGAAGGGACCACGAAAAAAGCACAAGAAGGAGAGTGGATAAATATTTCATAATGGATGGAGTTTTGTTTCAACAATGTATCATCCAAACGACAAAAAAGAAAAAATTGATTTGGGAAACCACGATTAATTTACGCCAGCACTTACAAATCGATTGGCAATGTCGTATAGCTCAGAAAAATTCATCGGTTTGGGAAGCAGGCGGTCAAATGAAATCGGCGTGATGCTTCTGAAATAATCGATGTCACCTGCAGTAAATCCGATGATGGGAATTTGGTTGATCTTATCGTTGAGTTTGATTTCGGAAAGAAGCTGGATGCCGTCCATTTCGGGCATCATGATATCCGTGATCACGATGTGGATTTCATCTTCGGCAACCAAAATATTCAAAGCCTCCACACCGTTTTGCGCGGTGAGGACGGTGTTGTTATTTTTTTCAAACAGTTTCTGTAGGATGAGCCGATTGATGGCGTCATCATCCACAACGAGAACCTTCATCATACTTGTCTATTAGGTGATAAACAGGGGGATTCGCACCAAAAGATAGATAAACTTTTATTCAAAAAACAATTTCGCCTATTTAATCTGGAAATTTGGCTTCCAAATATTCTTCAAGACTTCAAAAAACACTTAAAAAAAAAGGAACCCGTTTAAGGTTCCTTTCCTTTTTGCAATCTGTTTAAATCAATGTCCTTGCTGCGGTGTGCCAAAGACACCAACCAAATCAAGGATTACCAAGCCAATGACGATTGGACAAACCCACTTGATAAAGAAAATCCAAGCTGACCTGAATGTTCCTTTGAATTTTGGCGAACCTAGTGCCAATTCGTCAGCAAAATCCGTGATCTTTTTCGCCCAACCTGTATACAGTGCCAGCATCAGACAGATGACAATCACAGCAAAGGTTCCGAAAATGAAATCCATGATTCCAAAAAATCCTATCAGTGGATTCCCAAGGAAATTGAGGCGAAGGTCAGCAAACACGTTGCCTTCGATGGAAGACAAGGCAGAAGGCACAGAAAGCACCATTGCAGCGATACCCACGGTCCAAGTTGCTCTTTTCCTGTTCCACTTGCGATCATCAATCAAATAGGCTACCGGAACTTCCAACATCGAAATCGTGGAAGTCAATGCCGCGACCATCAATAGGATGAAAAACAAACCGCCAATTAGATTTCCACCAGGCATTTGGTCAAATACTTTTGGAAGTACGTTGAATACCAATCCAGGGCCTTGGGTAAGGTATTCGGGCGAAAGCAAGGCAAACAAAGCGGGGAACACCATCAATCCGCCAAACAGGGCTACAGTAGTATCCATACCTGCGATCCAGGTAGAAGCCTGGATGATGTTGGACTCCTTCTTAAGGTAGGATCCGAAAGTGATCATCAATCCCCAGCCCACAGACATGGAGAAAAAGGCCTGACCGAGCGCCTGCAAAACAACCTTTGAATTGATTTTGGAGAAGTCCGGGTTTAGATAGTATTCGATACCTGCAGAAGCCCCATCCAAAGTCACAGACCTACCCGCGATGAAGATCACGATGATAAACAGCATGGGCATCAATACTTTGGAGGCTTTTTCGATACCACCTGAGACACCGCCCAATACGATCAAGATTGTGATCAAAATAAAGAAAAACGTAAGTGGAATCACATACATGGGCGTCTCCACAAACTCTTCAAAATCAACGGGGATATTGATCACCTCCGTGACGATGTAGCCAACTGTCCACCCTGCGATCACCGAGTAATAACTGAGCACAAAAAAACAAACCAAAACGCAGAGCACACCTGCTAACTGCCAAAAGCGATTGCCGCCGGTCTCTCTAATCGCTCCGATCGGATTTTTGCCGGATTTACGGCCCAAAGCAATCTCATTAAACAGCAAGGGAAGTCCTATCAAAAGCACGCAGAATATATAGACAAAAACAAACGCACCACCTCCATTTTCGGCAGTCAAATAGGGGAATCTCCAGATATTTCCCAAGCCCACTGCGGAACCCGCTGCTGCCAAAATAAAACCCAAACTCGAGCCAAATTGACCCCTGTCTTGGGTATCTGTATTCATTGCCATATCGATCTAATTGATGTTTTTTGATGATTAATTGAATGTTAAGATTCGGCTAAGATAAGTTGTTTGGCTAAAATACCAATCCCGTCGGAAAAACTTTTGGGGGCATATCCCAAGTCCCTGACAGCCTTGTCAATGATGAAGCCTGTTTTCGGTGGCCGCTTCGCCGGTTGGGTAAAAAGCCGCGAATTTGATTCCTGAATGAGTCCTTTGTCAAGTCCAAAATAGTCCGCGGTCATCACCGCCATCTGATAGGGCGTCAGCAAATCCTTTCCGGAAATATTAAACACTCCGGTCGCACCCTTTTTTGCGATGAGGATACAACCATCCGCCAAGTCTTCCGCCAAAGTCGGCGTACGCCATTGGTCGTTGACGACTTGGATGGTCTTTCCCTGTTCCAAAGACTTCTTCACCCACAGGATGATATTGCTCCTACTCATATCTTGCGCAATTCCATACACCAATATCGTCCGCGCTATTGCCCAAGGAGTCTTAGCCTTCATCACCAATCGCTCAGCGGCCAGTTTGGACCAACCGTAGAAGTTGACTGGATTCGGATCGGCATCCTCGGTATACGGTCCATTTTCACCATCGAAAATGAAATCAGTAGAAACATGGACGAAATGTGTTTGATAGACCTCAGCGGCAGCCACCAAATTGGCAACCGCGATTACGTTGGCATTCCAGCATCCTTCTTTATCTTTTTCGCAATCATCCACTTGGGTCATGGCAGCAGTGTGAATGAGCGTGTGGGGTTGGATTTCAGCGAAAGCGTTTTCAACCTGACCTTTGTCGGAAACGTCAATCGAAATCCAATGATAGGAACCATCCCATGCCTTTGGAAGCCGGGATTCTCCCTTTCCTGACGCAAAAAGCTCCACTTCGGGATCGCGTTTGAGGGCATTTACCAGCTTTTGGCCCAAAAGTCCATTAGCACCCGTTACCAAGATCCTCAGCTTTTCACTTTTCATATTGATATCCGAATTCCTTGGTGATTTTTGATTTCGGCAGTTCTTCGACCGTCACCTTCATGTAGACTGGCTCAAGTGGTTTGTCGGCTCTACCCTTTTTCTCTTTTGAGATGATCTCGGCCACCTCAATTCCCTTGATTACTTTGCCAAAAACAGTGTATTCATTGTCCAAATGGGGAGTGCCTCCTACAGTGGTGTAGGCTTCCACCTGCCCAGGCGTCATTTCCTTTTCCAGCTTGATGCTGTAAAAGGATTCCAAATTTGGTTTTTGTTGGAGCATGATCTGGTTCAATGAATCAAAAGCCTGCATTTGATACAATTCGCCATATTGTTGCTTCAGCGCCAAATTACTCTCCAACTGGATGTATTTGAAATAAGTCTCGGAAAGTAGCTTCATGTCGGTGACCAACTCGTCCTTTTTGTAGACTTGACCCAGCACGATGTAAAACTGCGAACCGCTGGACCGACGCTCAGGGTTGACATTGTTACCCATTCGGGCAGCTGCGATCATGCCCTTGCTATGGATCATTCCGGGAACGATCTCGGCAGGAATCGTCGGCCATTGGTCGGCAGGCATTTTTTCCTTTGTGAATACATCTCCGCCCTGCACCATGAAGTTTTCGATCACGCGGTGAAACTCAGTGGAGTCAAACCTACCTGCCTTCGCCAGGTCTATGAAATTTTGCTTATGCAAAGGAGTCTCATCGAATAGCACTGCGTACATATCGCCATGCTTCGTCTGGATTTTGATCAAATAATCCTTCTCGGAAGCGCAGGAAGTGATTCCTACTACCGCAAGGAAAGCGACTAACCAGTTAACGTATCTCATTTTTTCAATGCTGTTTTGATTTCCTTTAAAATACCCTGTCCTCCTGCATCGAGCACCAGTTTGGCGAGTTGTTGGCCGAGAGAGACTGCGCTTTTCTTATCTCCAGACACGCTCTTTACGATTCGCGTCTTCCCATCCAAGCTCACAATTCCGCCTTCCAATGCCAATGCTTCTCCCCGAACCTTCGCCAAAGCGAAAACCGGGATACTGCATCCGCCCTCCAATACCCTTAGATAGCTTCGCTCGGCCTGCAGCTGATATCCAGTTTCCTCATGGTGACAAGCTGCGATGATCTCTTGCTTGATATCTGTATCCAAACCTTCGGAAGACTCAATTGCAATCGAACCCTGACCGACGGCGGGTGTGAATTCCAATAGGGACAATTCATGCCTAATCATGGAATCATAGCCCATTCGGTGGGCACCGGCATAAGCCAGCAGCAAGGCGTCGCAAAGACCCGACTCCATCTTGGCAATACGCGTTTGGAGGTTTCCCCTTACTTCGACAGTTTGGATATGGGGGTAAAAATGCTTCAAAGTCGCCACCCTCCTAGTCGATGAAGTACCCAAGACCAAGGGCTTGCCCGGATCCCTGTAATCAATATCGCTTCGGTGGCTCAGGATAATGTCGTTGACTTTTTCCCTTTCGGTAAAGGCGATCAGTTCAAATCCCTGCGGCAAGCTGGACTGCATATCTTTGGCGCTATGGACGGCAATATCGATCTTGCCAGCGGCCAATTGCTCCTCCAGTTCCTCTGTAAAAACTCCCTTACTGCCGATCTTGGCGATTGAAACGTCCAAGACTTTGTCGCCTTTGGTTTCGATCACGACAATCTCGGATTTGAGGCCTTTTTGCTTCAGTAGATCTGCGACATGGTAAGCTTGCCACAGGGCCAACTTACTGCCCCTAGTGCCTACCTTGACTATTTTGTCCATTTTTCTTTTTCTTTTTATGGCCCTTTTTCTTCACGCTATCAGCGACATAGGCGATGATTGCCCCCGCAATATCGACGCCAGTCGCCTGCTCGATCCCTTCTAATCCCGGGCTGCTATTTACTTCCAATATCAATGGCCCCCTGTCAGATTGGAGCATGTCCACTCCAGCCACGGCAAGTCCAAGTGCTTTTGCTGCGTTCAGGGCCGCTTTCTTTTCTTGCTTACTCAGCTCGATCACGGTCGCATTCCCCCCTCGGTGGAGATTGGAGCGAAACTCACCCTCAGCGCCCTGCCGCTTCATCGCTCCGACTACTTTGCCGTTGACAACAAAAGCCCGAATGTCCGCACCCTTGGCCTCCTTGACAAATTCCTGTACGATGATTCGCGCCTTTAGTCCGTGAAAGGCTTCGACGACCGATTGGGCGGCTTTCTTGGTTTCGGCCAAGACCACGCCCAGTCCTTGGGTACCTTCCAGCAACTTGATGATTACAGGCGCTCCGCCCACGCGCTCTATCAGGGCTTTTTCATTTCCCTTCGAAAAATTGGTAAACGCGGTCTTGGGCATTCCTAGACCGGCTTTGGAGAGTATCTGAAGACTCCTAAGCTTATCCCGGCTACGCACAATTGCCTGGGATTCGACCGCCGAAAATGCACCCATCAATTCAAACTGCCGTACGACCGCCGTGCCGTAAAAGGTCACCGAGGCGCCGATCCTTGGGATGATCGCATCGATGCCTTCGAGTTTTTCACCTTTATATATGATGTATGGCCCATCCTGCTCAATGATCAAATCACAAAGCATGTGATCCACTACCTGCGCTTCATGCCCCGCAGCCTTGATTGCCTCCACCAGTCTCCTTGTGGAATAAAGGTTGTGGTCTCTCGAAAGAATGGCGATTTTCATTTTTTTGAGGATTTTTTGGAAAGATTGACGCCATCCACATCCACCAAATACCTTCCGCGAAGGAGTTTCCTCCCGAGCAAAATCGGATTCTTCATCTTGGTCCGGTCGGTGAGGGTAAATTCAGTGAGGATTTTCTCCCCAAACATACTGACTTTTGCACGGACCATAAACCTGACTTCCTCGTCCCCGAAAGAATTCTTTACTTTCTTTTGGGTAAAATGCTCGGTGCAAATCAATTGGCCATTGTATTTTTTGTGGGCAGGTCGCAGGACTTTGAAGCAGAGTATCTGAACTCCGTTTTCTTCCCGCAACTCTGCAAACTCACAATGGATGGAAGAGGTATAGGCCCCCGTATCGATTTTGGCTGAGACGTTGCGCAGGCCCCAAGCCGGAATCGAGATTTTCTCCCTTCGTCCGATCGTTTTCTTCATGTGGTCGCGGCAAGATTTGACTTCATAATCCGGGCCAGCCTGAAGGATAAATCGGCAAAAAGTATCTTGGCGTTTGCATTGCGCTCGAGGTGGTAATGTGCCTCGTTGAATGCCAGGTACATCGCCTGAAGCTTTTCTTCATCCAATACATTTTTCCCCAACTTATGGATAAAATCCCGCTCAGAATCGGCACTTCGCATCAGTTCGGTGGCTATTGACTTGTCCAACATCACCTCCCGAACGATGTTGATTCCACTCAGAAGGAGTGATTTCAAGGATTCTTTGTCCTTCTCCACAATCCGTTCGACAAAGGAAAAAACAGCATTGATATCGACTGAATAGCAAGCCCGCATCCAATCCCGCACCAATCCGGTGTATTGATCTTCTTCAGCATCGACCATGCGGTAAGCTTCACGCATATTCCCGTCCGCGAGATTGGTGATCTGGGTAGCCATCTCCCTCGTGCAAAGGTCGGAGGCTACCAGATGCGTCATCACCTCTGCGTCGGAAAAAGCCCGGACAACAATTTTTTGGGTTCTGGATAAAATGGTCGTAAGCAACTGCTCAGGTTGAGCGGTCACCAGAAAAAACAAGGTCTTGGCAGGCGGCTCTTCAATGATCTTGAGCAGCGCATTTGCTGCCGAGGGGTGCATGTATTCTGGTGCCCAAATCAACATGATCTTGAATCCGCCTTCAAAAGACTTCAGCGAAAGGGTCTTGATGATTTGTCGTGCCGCACCTCGGGAAATATTCAGTTGCTTTTTTTCAAAGCCATTTTGGTAAATCCAATCGGAAACATTCCCGTAGGGCCGAGTCGTGGCAAAAGTCCTAAAGGAGGCGTTGTAATCGACTTTCTTTTCTTTCTTTTCCTCATCGTCATCCTTTTGTTCGCCGGGCAGCGGAAAAGCAAAATTCATGTCCGGATGGACCAATTTGGACATTTTTTGACAGGAAGGGCACTGCCCACAAGCGTCGGTTTCACCGGGGTTGGCACAATGGAGGTAGGTCGCCAATGCCAAGGCCAACTGCAAACTCGCGGAACCCTCAGGGCCATGGAAAAGTAGGGCATGCGCCAAATGGTTGTTTTTGACAGCCTGGACAATCTTATCCTTGGTCTCGGCCAATCCGGGAATATCTGCGAACAACATGCTGGATCAGGATTCTTTGTCCCAAATACGGTAATGTCTGGTCAAATCGAAAACCTTTTCGATGATTTCTTTGTCCGCTTGGCCATAAGTCAGGCCACGTCTTTTCATCACCGCCGTGGCGACTTCGTCAAACTTGCTGACCTGAAAAGTACTGAAACCCGATGCCCCACCCCAAGCGAATGAAGCGATAAAATTGCGGGGATAGCCGTCACCGAAAATATTGGCGCCGACTCCGACGACAGTCCCGGTATTGAACATGGTATTGATGCCGCATTTGGAATGGTCGCCCATCATCAGGCCACAGAATTGCAGCCCGGTATTGGCAAATCCACCCTTGGTGTAATCCCAAAGCTTGACGGGCGCATAATTGTTTTTCAGGTTGGAAGTGTTGGTATCGGCGCCGAGATTGCACCACTCCCCTAGTACCGAATTTCCCAAAAACCCCTCGTGGCCTTTGTTGGAATAGCCGAAAATGACGGAATTGGATATCTCACCGCCTACCTTGGAATACGGACCGACTGTCGTGTCGCCGCGCAACTTTGCACCCATATTGACTGTCGATCCTTCACAAAGCGCGAAAGGACCACGAATCAACGAACCTTCCTGGATTTCGGTGTTTTTACCGATGTAGATTGGGCCTCCTTCGGCGTTGAGGACCGCGGCTTTGATCTTGGCACCTGCTTCGATGAAAATGTTTTCCGGAGCATAAACAATCGTATGGGAATCTCCGACTGGCTGGGAAATCCTGTCCGCTGTGATCAGATCATAATCCTTTTTGATCTCGGCGGCATTGAACTGGAAAATATGCCAGGTCTTCTGAACCAGCACCACTTCGCCTTCATAGCTGACGGGATATTTGTTTTTGGCTATCTCGATTCCAAAAAGCTCGGGTTTGTCCATCTGCAGCGCCAAGAGCTGGTTCCCTTTCCATAGTGCCTCACCGGACTGCAAGCTTCTGATCGCATTCCAAACCTGCGGGTCAGGAAGCAGCGCCCCATTGATGAACAAAGCCGGGGAATTTTTTTTGGAAAACTTGGCTGAAAGGTATTCCTGTGTAAAAAAGCCTGCCGAGTGACCGGTGTACTTTTCCCATTTTTCGGAAATCTTCAATATCCCCACCCGGATATCCGCCACGGGGCGGGTAAAAGTAAAAGGCAAAAGCGATCCACGAATCGTGGGATCATCGAATAAAATCAAGTTGTCCATGGTACAAAAATAAAGAAGTCTCCCGGAAAACCAGTTCCGGGAGACTTTTTGCCTGTTTCTTTCGAGACGGGATTATTTCTTGGCGTAGCGCTTGTTGAATTTCTCCACGCGACCTGCTGTATCCAACAACATCTTCTTGCCAGTGTAGAATGGGTGTGAGTTGGAAGAAACTTCCACTTTGTAAACCGGATAGGTTTTGCCGTCTTCCCAAACGATGGTCTCGGTTGTCTCTACAGTTGACTTGGTCAAGAACTTGAACTCGCTTGAAGTATCGTAGAAAACCACGTCGCGGTAGTTTGGATGAATGTCTTTTTTCATGGTATTGCTATTTATTTTCGATCCGATTTTTCAAATGAGGCACAAAGTTATCCTTTTCGCAAAAACCATCCAAATCTTATTTTGGATTAATTTGAGAATACTTAGCCCGCAACGAAAGTCGAGAGGTAAAAGAAGCGGGAAAACTGGTTTCTCGCAAAGACTGCAAAGGGGAAGAGAACGCTAAAAAAGTCGCAGTGGGCAGGGAATGCTATTCGTGCAGTCGCGGCCATTTTATCTCGCAAAGTCAGGGAAGGTGCAGAGAACGCCAAAAAAGTAGCAGTGGGCAGTCTCAGTAGGCAGAGGTTCATTTGTGAATTTGGAGGATTGCACCAGAAAAAGTAGCCACGAATTCACGAATACGAAAATGGAATGGAATACTGCAAACTGTGACTGCATTCTGAAGACTCATTTTCTCCGATCCAACGGAATACCGAAGGAAACAAAATTGGCAACCGCGACCGGGGACTGCTGCATGGGGACTGAAGGCGTCACCGCATCGCCAAAATTGTAGCGGTACAAAGCAGAACGCGTGAGGTTCCTTGCGCTGCGGCGTACTTGGCCGGAGATTATTCCCAAACCAAGATTCGTGAAAACCAGGGGTATCAGGATATCATTGGGGGTGGAAGATTGGAGTTGTGGCGAAATGAAATAGGCAACAAAAACCAAATCCAAAGCCAGGGAACCGATATCCAAAGCAAAGCTCAAATTTTGTTTGCGTAGTGCCTTGAGGTAATCCGCATACATGTCGGGCCTGTTTTCCATCAAGCTCCTGATTTGCGCCTTGTTCAACAGGTTGGGGCCATCGTAGATGTCGATTTTTTCACCGAGTAGATTGTCGCGTACGTCCATCGTCAGGTAATGCCCCTGCAATTGGTCACGGGAGATGATATAATTGTATTTGTCGATTGTTCCAGCGATACGGCGTTTGGCATTTGCCTCCATGGAAGCCCCTATACTCCCTACAATCCCTCCTCCAAAACTCACCCAAAAAAAGGTACTGAAGTTGTTGGGTTGTAGCTGGTTTGTAAATAAGTATACCAATGAACCGGTCGTGACTGCCAATCCTACGTACCGCAGCGCCGCCCCGCCCACTCTTTTCGAATTGTCAGCAGCAAAATCCTGTGCGTCCCCGGGCTGGATTTCCAAATAGGCCCGCACTTCACCGGCATTTGCCTTCACTCCATTGACGTAATATACGGGTTGGTTGAAGAGATTTTCCCGAAAAGTGATGATGGGGTAGTCGGCGTATTTGTTTTCGGAGAAATACTCGGCATTTCTATCCTGTGCGAGCAACGAACTGTTTGGAAGGAAAAAAGCCGTTGAAGCGAAGATGGCCAAACACACCCAGGCCATTGACGGCGTTCTTTCCAAATATTTCAAAAATCCCATCTCTGTAAATTTCAATTATTGCCAAGACGGACTAAAGTACAAAGGGGTTTCCTGAAAAACGATGTAGAAGGAAAATATTTTCCCTATTCCTACTTAAGGGTACGCAGGTAATCAATTCGCGCATTCGTGGCTATTGGATTTCTCGCAAAGACAGCGAAGGTGCAGAGAACGCTAAATAAGTAGCAGTGGGCAGTCGCGGTAGGCAGGGAATCCCATTCGCTCATTCGTGGCTATTGGATTTCTCGCAAAGACAGCGAAGGTGCAGAGAACGCTATATAAGTAGCAGTGGGCAGGGAATCCCATTCGTGAATTGGTGGCTATCGGATTTCTCGCAAAGACAGCGAAGGCAAGTGCCCTACTGTTCTCTTTTTTTCTTTGCGTCTCTGCGTCTTTTTGTGTGCCCCATTTCAAGTATGCCAAGACTGCGAAGGCGCGAGGAACGCAAATGCGCATTTGTCAAAACTCACGGCATTATTCCTTGGCGTCTTTGCGTCTCTGCGAGAAATAAACCTGTGCCCTTTGCACCTCTGTTTGCTTTGCGAGCCTCAAGGCTGTGGTTTCGTCCAGTTTTTTTAGATTTACGCTTCGATCATCCTTGTCCATGCGAAAAAGCTTCCTTCTCTTTGCCATTTTTTCCCTTTGCGCGCTCTCGGAATCCCTTGCCCAAGGCGCCTATATTCCCTATAACAGGGACTACTACCACCTGCTCGAACGCTACGAAATCCTCAGCGGCAAAAACAACCCTCACTTCCACACCGGCTTCAAACCCTACCGAAGGGATGAAGTAGGGGCGTTTTTGGACACGCTGCTTAAAGGTGATACCGACCTCAGTGAAGCGGACGTTTTCAACCTTCGCTACCTGACGCAGGACAACTGGGAGTTTATGTCGGGCGAAATGCCCAAATCCCGCAAACCGCTATTCAAGGCCCTCTACAAAAACCCCGCAGACTTTGCCTACTACCGCGATTCGGTCCTGGATATACGTATCAACCCAGTCCTATACCTCTCCGCCGGCTTCGAACCCGATCAAGACAAGATGCGGGTCCAAAACTCCCGGGGCGCGGAAATTCGTGGCAGCATCGACCGCAAGGTGGCATTCTATTCCTACTTCACGACTTCGCAGGCGATCTTCCCCTCTTGGGTCAAGGACTACATAGAGCATAGCGGAGCCGTCCCGGGCGAAGGATTCTGGAAACGCTACGAGGAGGAAGGCTACGGCTACTTCTCCGCCAGGGGGCATATCAGCTTCAACTTTACCCGTCATATCCAGGCCCAACTTGGCCACGACCGTAACTTTGTCGGTGAAGGCTACCGCTCGATGATCTTGTCGGATTTTTCCAATCCCTACATGTTTTTCAAGCTCAACACCAAAATCTGGCGCTTCCAACTCACCAACCTATGGGCGCAGCAGACCGCGGATATCATCTTCGACGGTCAAGGTCGCCCCACGGACGCTCGCTACCCACAAAAGTGGTTTTCGCTCTACCGCCTTGGCACCAACATCGCCAAAAACTTCAACCTGGGCCTCTTTCAGTCCGTGATGAAAAACGAGTTTGACTGGAACTACCTCAACCCCATCATCTTCTACCGCTGGGTGGAGCACCAACTCGGCACCCCGGACAAGGTCATGATCGGCACCGACGTCAAGTGGAACCTTGTGCCCGGCATGCAGTTCTACGGGCAGTTTGCCTTGGATGAGTTTGTCTTTGATGAGTTCTTTGGCATCAGTGGCAAAAACTCCATCCGCAACAAGCACAGCATCCAGGCAGGGCTCAAGTTCATCGAGCTCTTTAAAGTCTCCAACCTCGACCTCCAACTCGAGTACAACCAATCCCGACCCTATACCTACCAGGAAAAATTCCCCTACCAGTCCTACTCCAATTACCGTACGCCGCTGACCCATCCCCTCGGGGCCAATTTCCGCGAGGCAATCGCCCTGATACGGTACCAGCCGGAGTTCCTTCCCCGTCTGTACGCGACCTTTACCGGGCTGTACCAGTTCTATGGGGACGACCCCTCTCCCGAGGTGAACTTCGGCAAGGATGTCCTGAAAAACCGCACCAATCCCGGGACAGGCATTGGCCTCTACAACAATGTCATCGGCCAGGGTATCCAAAACGACGGGATACAGGCCAACCTGAACCTGAGCTACATGATCAAGCAGAATATCTTCCTCGACTTCAGCCATACCTACCGCAGCCGGACGACCGAAGGCATCAGCACGCCCCAAAGCACCGGCTTTACGCAGTTTTCCCTCAGGGTTAATGCGATTAGGAGGGATTTTAATTTTTAGGGAAGGGAGATCGGATATAGGTTACTGAGTTATTGGGTTATTGGAAAACCAGCAGTATAGCCTTACTGCATCCATTCATGCTAGGGCATCGAGCACCTGACCCTCTTCCCCAAAAAATCCCTAACTTGCAGCCCGAACATCTTGCTGTCCATGAATACCTACCTCCGGATATTGTCGTATGCCAGGCCCTACCGCCGGTATTTTCCGGTCTATGTCCTTTACACGATCTTGGCCATCGTCTTTGGCTTGCTGAATTTTACGCTGCTCAAGCCGCTTTTTGACGTGATCTTCGAGCAGGTCGGACCCGGCGAGATGGACAAATACCTGACCAAGCCTGCGTTCTCCTTTTCCCTGGCGTATTTCATGCACATGTTCAACCATTACTTTTTGCAAATTGCCGAGATCTATGGGAAGTTTGGCACCTTGGTCTATGTCTGCATCATCATCGTCATATCGGTCTTTCTTTCCAACCTCTTTACTTACCTCTCGGGTGTCGTATTGGCCAAGGTCCGTGCAGAAGTCATCAAAAAGATGCGTCTGGATATTTTCCAAAAAACCACCCAAATGCACATCGGATTTTTCTCCAATGAGCGGAAGGGAGACCTGATGTCCAAGATGACCAACGATATCCAAGAGGTGGAAAACAGCATCGTGCAGTCGCTTCGGGTGGTTTTCAAGGAACCCGCCACGATCATCCTGTACTTTGCGGTCCTGTTTTTCATGTCGGTCAAGCTTACACTCTTTACCATCCTCATCATCCCGATCTCGGGCGCGATTATCGGTGGGATTACCCGCAGGCTCCGCAAAACAGCCATCGAAAGCCAGGAATCCCTTGGCCGTATCGTCAATATCCTCGATGAGACCATCGGCGGTATGCGGGTAATCAAGGCATTTGGCGCGCAATCATATGTAACCGGGAAGTTTGACGAGGAGACGGACAACTACTCCAATGTAAACATTTCCATGGCCCGCAAAAACGAGCTGGCTTCACCGATTTCACAGTTTTTGGGGGTATTTGTGGTAGCAGGTATCCTGCTTTACGGGGGTAGCCTGGTCCTGGGAAATGCCTCCGACCTGAGCGCCTCGGATTTCATCACTTACATCATCATCTTTACCCAAGTCCTCAATCCAGCCAAGGAAATCTCCCGGGCCGCGAGTAGCATCCAGCGCGGTCTAGCATCGGCGGAGCGGATTTTCGCAGTGGTGGATACCCCTAGCGATATCCAAAATCGCCCCAACGCGAAACCAGTATCGGCATTTTCTCAATCAATCACCTTCCAAAACGTCTCCTTCAAGTACGAAAAGGAAACCGTTCTTTCGGAGGTCAACTTCACCCTGGAAAAAGGAAAAACCATCGCGCTCGTCGGGCCATCGGGTGGCGGCAAGTCCACCATCGCGGACTTGGTGCCTCGTTTTTACGATCCCAGTGAAGGCCGGGTATTGCTGGACGGCACAGACCTGCGGGATTTGGATCTGGCGCAACTCAGAGGGCTCATGGGCATCGTGACCCAGGAATCCATCCTCTTCAACGATACGGTTTTCAATAACATCGCCTTTGGGCTGGAAGGCATATCCGAAGAAAAAGTCATGGAGGCAGCCAAAATCGCCAATGCCCACGAGTTTATCGTCCAACTTGAAAACGGCTACCATTCCAATATTGGCGAGCGGGGTTCCAAGCTCTCCGGCGGACAAAGGCAACGCCTTAGCATCGCGCGTGCCGTGCTGAAAAACCCGCCGATTCTGATCTTGGATGAAGCTACATCCGCCCTGGATTCCGAATCCGAGCGCCTGGTACAGGACGCCTTGACCAAGCTGATGACCAATAGGACGACTTTGGTCATAGCCCACCGCCTGAGCACGATTCAGCACGCCGACGAAATCCTCGTGATCAAGAAGGGTGAAATCGTGCAGCGCGGCACACACAGCCAACTCATCGCAGAAGAGGGCTTGTACAAGAAACTTTCCAGCATCCAGGCAGTTTAACTATATTGGCACCATTTCTAAAACGCCCTACCTATGAAACAAATCAATCGTATCTCGCATCTATTGGTCGCATTATTTTTTGGTGTTTCACTCGTGTTTTTCCTCGCTTTTGATTCCCTAAAGGGGATTTTCAGGGTCGAAGAATTGAACACTTACCTTGTCACCAATTTTCTATGGATCGGCCTGTTCCTGTTTCTTATTTCCTGGGGCACCGATAAAATCGTCCGAAACAACCTCGAGAGTGAGATTTCCAAGAAAGAAACAGAGAAAAATGAGTTGAAGGCCAAACTTTACGACTTTGAGCAAGGGGTCAAGCTGCGCAACATCGAGCAGAAGTTGGACAAGCTTACAGAAGAAAAAGAGGCAAAGGGAATCCGTCCGAGACAAAATTTCACATAACTAAAGCATCTTATACAAAATTGGCTAAATTAGGGAATCAATTAGGTTCCCTTTTTTTATCCTCAAAAAACCCTGCAAAATGGTTTCAAAAGCCTTTGGAAGTGCCGTCTCCGGAGTCGATGCCAAGCTCATCACGATTGAAGTGAATGTGGGCCAAGGCACCAGTTTTTTCATGGTTGGCCTGCCGGATAGTGCGGTGAAGGAAAGTCAGCAGCGGGTGGAATCCGCTCTCAAGCACTTTGGCTACCGCATGCCGAGACAAAAGGTCGTCGTCAACCTCGCCCCCGCCGATATCCGCAAGGAAGGTTCTGCCTATGACCTTCCGATCGCTTTGGGAATCCTCAAAGCCTCAGAACAAGTCGGCTTCCCCGAACTCGAGCAATACATCATTATGGGCGAGTTGTCCTTGGACGGTTTTCTCAGGCCGATCAAAGGCGCGCTTCCCATCGCCATTGAAGCCCGGAAAAAGGGATTCAAAGGATTCATACTTCCGTTGGAGAATGCCTCCGAAGCGTCCATCGTCAACAAGCTCGACGTCATTGGGGTCAATACCCTGGATGAGGCGATTCAATTTTTGGAAGGCCAACTCGAGATCACTCCCCTTGTCACCGACACCCGGGATATCTTTTACAATTCCTTGGAGCATGCTGAGTTTGACTTTGCCGATGTGCAAGGACAGGAAAACATCAAGCGGGCGATGGAAATCGCGGCAGCGGGTGGGCACAATGTCATCATGATAGGTCCTCCCGGCGCGGGCAAGACCATGCTGGCCAAAAGACTTCCCTCTATCCTGCCGCCACTCAGCCTACAGGAAGCATTGGAAACGACCAAGATCCATTCCGTCGCCGGAAAATTGGGAAAACACGCCGCGCTGATTGCGCAGCGGCCCTTTCGGTCCCCGCACCATACCATTTCGGATGTAGCCTTGGTCGGAGGAGGCGGCAATCCACAGCCGGGAGAGATCTCACTTTCGCACAACGGTGTGCTCTTTTTGGATGAGTTGCCTGAGTTCAAGCGTACCGTGCTCGAGGTGATGCGGCAGCCCCTCGAGGAACGAAAGGTCACGATCTCCCGGGCAAAAGTCTCCGTGGACTATCCGGCTAATTTTATGCTCATCGCGAGCATGAACCCCTGTCCCTGCGGCTACTACAACCATCCCGAAAAAGAATGTGTCTGCGGCCCGGGCGTGGTGCAACGGTATTTGAACAAAATCAGCGGTCCGTTGTTGGACAGGATAGACTTGCATGTCGAAGTGACTCCTGTGAAGTTTGAGGAAATGACCTCGACACGCAAAACAGAGTCGAGCAAGTCTATCCGAGAAAGGGTAATCGCGGGGCGGGAGGTGCAGATGCGGAGATTTGCAGACAACCCAGAAGTCCATTGCAATGCGATGATGCCTTCACACCTCGTAAAGGAAGTTTGCCAAATCAACGAGGCTGGAAAGGCGCTGCTGAAAACCGCCATGGAGCGATTGGGACTTTCCGCACGGGCCTATGATCGAATACTAAAAGTATCTAGAACAATCGCCGACCTCGGGCAAAGTGAACAGATCAAAGTAGAACATTTGGCGGAAGCGATACAATACAGAAGTTTGGATCGTGAAGGATGGGCTGGATGATTAGGATTTTGAAAAAAATCAATAAACAAGGAAATAATCTAGAAAAAATTATATAATCCAGAAAATCCTGAGTAATTTTCATGCAATCCGAAATAGTTGCCTCGGTCACCCTTTTTAAACTTACCCTATACCCCAAAAAAAAGGCTGTTTCTGACAGCCTTTATTTCTGTAAAGCCTCGGCCAAATCTTCCAGCAAATCATCCAAATGCTCCAAGCCGACAGATACACGGATCAAATTCTGCGGTGTTTTGGTATTCGGCCCCTCTACTGCAGCCCTCCGCTCGACCAAACTCTCGACCCCGCCAAGGCTCGTTGCATTCGTGAAATAGTGCAATTTGGAAATTACCGCATCCGCGTCTGCTGCATCACCTTTGACCAGAAATGACAGCATTCCCCCAAATCCGCTCATCTGCGAAGCCGCGATGGCGTGATTGGGATGACTTTTCAAACCTGGATAAAATACGCGTTCAACGCTGGCATGTTGGGAGAGAAACTCTGAAATGATGCCCGCATTCTCCGCGTGGCCTTTCATCCGGTAAGCCAACGTCTTGATGCTCCTGACCAATAAATAAGTGTCAAAAGGCGAAGGGACTGCTCCTCCTACGTGTTGGACGAAGCGAATCCTTTCCCAAAAGGCATTTTTTGATCGGGTCATCAACGCACCACCGAGGATATCACTGTGCCCGCCAAGGTACTTGGTACTGCTATGCATGACAATGTCTGCGCCAAGCAAAATTGGATTTTGGAAAACCGGTGAAGCAAATGTATTGTCGCAAGCAAGCCAAGCGCCTTTTTCTTTTGCCAGCTTCGCAACTGCCCGGATGTCAGAGATTTTCAAAAGGGGATTGGAAGGGGTTTC
This sequence comes from Mariniradius saccharolyticus AK6, assembly GCF_000330725.2. Taxonomy (GTDB): domain Bacteria; phylum Bacteroidota; class Bacteroidia; order Cytophagales; family Cyclobacteriaceae; genus Mariniradius; species Mariniradius saccharolyticus. Next base: position 34,769 of record NZ_AMZY02000023.1, read on the forward strand.
CACCCAAACCAACCTTGTGTTGGATTTGAATGCATCGCCCACAGCCTGTAAATCCGACATGTCTACAAAATCCACTTCCAAGATGCCACGCAGCATTTCCTCGAGCTGCTTCCGGATACCATGGTACATATCATCAGGCGCAATGATATGCGAACCCGGTTCCAAAGCCTGAAACACCGCCAAGGCGGCAGCATTCCCCGATGAAAAGGCAGCAGCGTCTTCCGCATGTTCGAGTTTTGCCAATAGAGTTTCCAATGCCGTACGATTGGGATTGGAGGCGCGGGTGTACATGTGCGCTCCGTTTCCATGCTCAAAGGTCGTCGCGGTGGTGATAGGCTGCACGGCAGGTCTGTTGGTATCTGTAATGATATTGCCGGCGTGGATGGAGAGGGTTTCTAGGCGCATCGTAACTTCATTTTCCCAAACTTAACACTTACAAAAACAAAAAGCGGGAATTTTGCCACGAAGACACCAATACTTGTGTACCTAAGAAGAGCTAATCCACTTGCCAATCGATTTTTAAATTTGGGAAATTCAGAGCCTAGAGTCACATAATCATCTAAAAGGCTAGGGCCCAATTTCAGTTAGGAAAGCACCTAGAGGAATTACAAAAGGCTATCCTACCACTTACACCTTAATCGGGATGTTACCGCTTTGAATGCCAAATCCATTATCAGTCGAAAGAGTACCTTTTTCCGAATTTGCCAACCAACCAGCGGATCACTACACCGATTAAGACCACAGCAACTCCAATAAATAACTCCAACTGGATTACTGCTAACGTACCTCTGTCCGGGTTCTGCCAACTTCCACCGTTATCCGCCCAATTCCTAAAATGTAAAAAAATCGAAAGCCCAATTCCAATCACCATTAAAAATCCAATTATGATTTGGTCCCTAAATGAGGTGTCTTTTATATATCTATTGCCAATGATCACTAGATAAATTGGCAAAACAATCATGTTAAAGAGGCTTTCAAAAATTGTCGCTTTCGTACTTAAAGTTATATCCATTGTTTTCCAAAAATTTCCAATTACCAAGTGGAAAACAACCACTGGAATTATGATCCACAAGACCAATGCTACCCAGTCCTCACTCTTAATTCTTGTATTCATAAAAGACCATGGAAAAGCTGCAATCAATAATTTTATCGAATCCTATCCACCGACCGTACGAGCAACTCGTCCTTGCGGATAAAACGGTTGGCCAAGAGGTTGCAGATCATGCCGCCGAAGATCGCCCAAAAGCCCGTGACAAAGGCACCGCTGACGTTTGGGTTGAACTCTGCATTAGCAGTATGGCTGATATAGATGATGACGCCTATATTGACCACCATCAGCAGGGAATTGATCATGTTCAAAAACATCTGCTTGGTCCGGTTGCGGTACTGCAGCAGGGAGAAAATCGCCAAGCCAGCGGTCAATATCGCCAATATGCCCGCAACTGGCCTTGACGCGGAAATCAATACGTCATTAGTGGCTGTATCGACAGTCTCAAGCTGCCATGCCGTGAGCGTCATCATCTCTGTCTGTCCGGGATTGACCTGATGCCAGATAGGAAAAACTACTACCAATATCATGGCCGCAGCCACCAGAAACAAGAACACGGTTTGGATACGTTGGATCATTTTTCGAAAATTTTGACAAAGAAACAGGGATAATTCCTCAATCGCAAGGAAAGTGTCCAAGGCCCGAGTTTTTCGATGCCGAGTTCTATCTTTGCAGACTGGAATGGAAAAACGTCGCTATTTTCTCGAATTGGCCTACAGGGGCGGCAACTACCACGGATGGCAAATCCAGGGAAATGCGCATACCGTGCAGGCGGAATTAGAAAAAGCAATACATACCGTCCTCGGACAGCCCGTGGGCATCATGGGCAGCGGACGTACCGACACGGGCGTGCACGCTTCCTTTCAGGTCGCCCATATGGATTGGGAAGGGGAATTGGACGGGGCGCATCTTGTCCGCAGCCTGAACGGCATCCTGCCCAAAGACATTTCGATCTTTCGGATGAGGGAAGTCAAAGCAGATGCACATGCGCGTTTCGATGCCAAATGGCGGAGCTATACATACAAGATTACCTTGCAGAAAAACCCATTTTTGGAGGGCTTGGCCTGGCAGATATTCCACGCCCCCGATATCCAAAAGATGAACGAAGCTGCGACGTTGCTTTTGGAATGGGAGGATTTCCAGTGCTTCAGCAAGGTGCATACCGACGTCAACCACTTCAATTGCAAAATAAAAGTAGCAACTTGGGAACAAATCGGACCGGAATTGTTCTTTCAGATAACCGCCAACCGTTTTCTGCGTGGAATGGTGAGGGCGATTGTTGGCACATTGTTGGCAGTAGGTCATGGGAAGATCGATAGGACGGATTTCCAAAAAATATTGGAAAGCCGGGAGCGAAGCCAAGCCAAATCCGCGGCGCCCGCCCATGGACTTTATCTTTGCAATGTCGTATACCCCGAGGATATTTACCTGTAATTTGTTTTTGAATTGAGCCTGGAAAAAGAAAATACCAAAAGCGGTGATATCATAGACACCGAGGTGCTGAAGAAACTGTACCGCTTTGTGAAGCCTTACCAAGGGAGGTTTTACTTTTTGGTGTTTTTGACGATTGCATTGGCATTGCTGGCCCCTACGCGGCCCTATTTTATCCAAGTGGCCATCGACAATTATGTGGCTGTTGGCGACACCCCGGGGCTTGTCCGAATAATTTACCTGCTGGTATTCCTGCTGGTACTCCAATCGGTTGTGCAGTTTGCGCATACGTATCTTTCGGGCTGGATTGGGCAGGTTATCATCAAGGACATCCGGATCAAATTGTACCGCCATCTGTTGCGGATGCGGCTGAAGTTTTTTGACAATACGCCTATCGGACGCTTGGTCACCAGAAACGTGTCCGATATCGAAACCCTGGCCAATGTGTTCAGTGAAGGATTGGCGGCGATTATTGGCGACCTCTTGCAGTTGGCGACGATCTTGGCGGTGATGTTTTGGGTAGATTGGAGACTGACCTTGGTGAGCTTGTGCACCTTGCCGTTGCTGCTGATTTCGACCTATATTTTCAAGGAAAAAATCAAAGTCGCCTTCAACGACGTGCGCAATGCAGTCGCCAACCTCAATTCTTTCCTCCAGGAACATATCACGGGTATGAATATCGTGCAGATTTTCAACCGGGAGCAACGGGAGTACGAAAAGTTCCAGGAAATCAACCGGGAACACCGCAAAGCCCACATCAACTCGGTCATGTATTACTCGATTTACTTCCCGGTAGCCGAGATCATTCAAGCTATCGGTACAGGTTTGGTGGTATGGTATGGTGCCACGCGGGTCTTTGATATGGACATGCAGGTGGGCGTTTTGATTTCGTTTATCATGTACCTTCAGTTATTTTTCAGGCCGATCCGGATGATTGCCGACCGCTACAATACCCTGCAAATGGGTGTCGTGAGTTCCTCCCGTATTTTCAAATTACTGGAAAGTGACGACCAAATCCCCAACGAGGGCAAATGGAAGCCCGATAGCATTACAGGCCACATCCAGTTTAATGGGGTTTGGTTTGCCTACAACGACGAGGATTGGGTACTCAAAAACATCAGCTTCGAGGTGAAACCGGGCGAGACCATCGCCTTGGTCGGTGCCACGGGGGCGGGTAAGTCCTCGATCATCAACCTGATCAACAGGTTTTATGAAATCAACAAAGGCACCATCACGGTCGATGGCAAGGATATCCGGGAATTTGAATTGGGCGCACTCAGGAAGCATATAGGTGTAGTCTTGCAGGATGTGTTCCTGTTTTCAGATACCATTTACCACAATATCACCCTCGGCAATCCCGACATCAGCCGCGATCAGGTGATGAAGGCAGCCAAATTGGTCGGCGCCAAGAAGTTTATCGAAAAGCTCCCCGGTGGGCTTGACTACAACGTGATGGAACGCGGAGCCACACTTTCGGTCGGTCAGCGGCAATTGATTTCCTTTGTGCGGGCGATTGTATACGACCCCGAAATCATCATCCTTGACGAAGCTACTTCCTCGGTGGATACGGAAACAGAGGAAATGATCCAAAAGGCGATCAAGAAGATGATGAAAGGGCGTACCTCGATTGTGATTGCGCACCGCCTTTCTACCATTCAAAGTGCCGACAACATCATCGTCATGGACCATGGGGAGATAAAGGAAAGCGGCACCCATGACAGCCTCCTCGAACTCAATGGTTACTATTCCCGCCTCCATCAGATGCAGCTCAAGTCGATGGTGATTGGGTGAGAAGTCTTCAGTTGGCAGAAGCAGTTTGCAGTGGGCAGCGTTCGATATTCGGATAGTTATTGGTTATTAAGTTATTTGTGGATTGTTGGTGCCGGAATGGCTTCATGCGATATTCATTATTCGGCGTTCGACATTCGAGATTTTTCAGTCCATAGTCGATAGTCCAAAGCCGCAGCAATCGAGATTTTTGAAGTTATTGGTTATTGAGTTATTGGTTGATTCGAGGTGCCGGGATGGCTCCTTTCGATATTCATCACTCGGCGTTAGACATTCGAGATTTTTGCAGTTATTGGTGAATTGGTGTTCGCCGCCTCTTGTTTTTTATCTCTGATCTCTCGTATCCCCCACTTGCGTCTTTCATCTTGAGTCTTGTGTCTTAAGTCTTGTGTCTCCCACATCACATCTCCCCTCTCAAGCCTTGCTTCCTGCCTCTTCCTTCTTACTTTTGCGGCGATAAAAACTAAACCAAACCGACGTGAAAAGACTGTTTCTATTGGCAATTTGCCTGATGCCGATGAGCCTTATGGCCCAGGAGCCGGGTATTGGCCTTCGGATGGGCGAGCCTTTTTCCATAACGTACAAGACATTCCTGGACGATCATATCTCGATTGAGGGGATGTTTGGCAGTGCGGGTCCCAACTCGGCCTCGTATTATCGAAATACCTTCGAAAACAACCGTCCCGGCCCCAACACGTTTTACATCGGCCACAGCACTTCGAACCGCTGGTCGATGAACTTCCGAATGGCCTACCATGAGGACATCACCGATATGATCGGCATCGGATCGGGCTACTTGCTGGCCTATGCCGGGGCTGGCGCACAGCTGAGGTCCGTGATGGTTGACTATGTTTATTCCCAAGGCACCAACCCCAACGTCACTTTTGCAGAGCAACGCAGGAATATGGATTTTGGGCCGGAGGGTTTTGTGGGTTCAGAATACTACATAGAGGAGATTCCACTGAGTGTGTTTGTAGAGGTTGGTTTGTTCATGGAATTGGTCGAAAGGTTTGGACACTTCCGACTGCAAGGTGCGATTGGGGCGCGGTATCTGTTTTAGTATGAAAAAGAAAGTAATCTTGATCGGTCTTCCGATCCTTGTAGCGGCCTTGGCTTTTACATTTTACCGAATGGGCGGCTTCCGGGAAATCGAACTCGAAGTGGTGGAAAATCCCCAAATCGAGCTATCGGGGCTGCGCTTCGTAGGTATTCCCCAGGACAGGCAGCTTCGGCAGTCTTTTGAGCAGATGGAACAAGTCCTACAGCAGCATCCGGAGGCAAGGCTTCACACAATCTACTTCCGGGAACCTGCGGGGAAACTGGATACCATGGAGGTATTTGTAGGAATCGAGAAAAAATGGTTGACGGCAGCCCAGCCGGGGTTTGAAAACCTGAATCTTTCAGCCCCTCAAGCCGCCGTGGCACATATCCACCGCCACCGTTTTGTAATGCCCAATCCCGAGACGGTAAAGGCATCGCTCCGGGATTTTGCCAAGGCCAACAAGCTGCCCGAACCGACGCTTTTTATCGATCAGATTGTCAATCCGGAGGAGGTGCGGGTGATTGGCATAAGTCCCATTCAGCAGTAATTGGCATTTGTTTTGGGTTAATATTTTCCATCAAAACAATTTATCATATTTGCCGTCTTTATCATCAATTCATTTTAATCCCAATCCCATGAAAAGAATCTCCTTGCTCCTTTTGATCGGAGGAATAGCCTTTTTCCAAGCATGCGTCGGACCTGCGGGACCTCCCGGATTGCCCGGCCCTCAAGGCCCTCAGGGCCAACCCGGCGTGAACATCGTCGGAGAAGTTTTCGAAGTCACTGCGAATTTTACAGCCCAAAACAACTACCAGGAAGTATTCAATTTCACGCCACCTATTTTCAACAGTGACGTAGTCATGGCATATGTCGAATGGGAAGTGCAGGGAGGTAATGTCATTTGGAGACCATTGCCCCAGACAGTTTTGTTTGAAGAAGGGACAATGATCTACAATTTTGATTTCAGCAGGGTGGACTTCAGCCTATTTTTGAATTCAAATTTTAACTTGGCCAACGTCGACAATTCCTGGACCAGAAACCAAAAATTCAGGATCATCGTCATACCCGGTGAATTTGCCGGTGCGAGACTAGACCTCAGCGACTACAATGCAGTGATGGAGTACCTCGGCAAAACAGAAAAAGATATCAAGACGCTTTATCCGAAAAATTGATACAAGCCAAAGAATTCCCAAAACACCCGCCCAGCAAGCGGGTGTTTTTGTTTCCCCATTTTTAAGCCCAAGCCGTGAATTTTGCCGGGCTGCTTCTATCTTTGCGCCATGCAATTGAAAAACGACCTATTGTTGCGGGCCGCAAAGGGAGAACCCGTCGAACGAACACCCGTATGGCTGATGCGTCAAGCCGGCAGGATTCTGCCCGAATACCGTGCCGTGCGTGAAAGCGTCAGTGGCTTTATCGAGCTGGCCCAAACGCCCGAGTTGGCGGCGGAAGTGACCATACAGCCTGTGGATATCCTCGACGTGGACGCGGCGATTATTTTTTCAGATATCCTGGTGATTCCCGAGGCCATGGGCTTGCCCTACGAAATGCAGGAAAAGCGTGGGCCTTGGTTTCCCGAGACCGTTAAGACACCGGCCGACCTCAAGAAACTGCGGATTGCAGACGGAGTCGACGACCTCCACTATGTGATGGAGGCGATCCGCATCACCAAAAAAGCACTAGATGGCCGTGTACCGCTGATTGGTTTTGCGGGAGCGCCATGGACGATTTTTGCCTACATGGTCGAAGGTTCGGGCAGCAAAACCTTTTCAAAGTCCCGGGCCATGCTGTACACCGAGCCGGAGTTTTCCCACCAATTGCTGCAAATGATCACGGACAGCACGATCAATTACCTGAAAGGCCAAATCCAAGCCGGTGCGGATCTTGTGCAGATCTTTGACTCCTGGGCGGGGATTTTGCCGCCGGACCATTACCGGGAGTTTTCCCTGCGGTACATTTCCCAAATCTGCGAAGCGATAACGGAAGTGCCCAAGACGGTATTTGCCAAGGGGGCGTTTTTTGCAAGAAAAGAAATGGCAGCGCTCGCCTGTGAGACCATCGGCCTCGACTGGAACATGGGGATTGCCGAATCGCGGGAAATGATCGGCCCGAACAAGACCCTGCAAGGAAACCTTGACCCTGCCGCACTCTATGGCGACGCCCGCCAAGTCGAAGCGGCCACCAGGGCGATGATGGACCAGTTCCGCGGTAGCCGCCACATTGCCAATCTTGGCCACGGCGTATATCCCGACATCGACCCCGAAAAAGTGAAGGTCTTTATCCAGACGGTGAAGGAGTACCGTTGAGGTCTATCTCGGGTTAACCACCGATTTCAAAGAAGGGAGCAGGTAAAACACGGCGGTCAAATCGCCAATTTATCGGAAAAGAAAACCGAAGTCTTCGTGAATTTATCTGTGAAAATCCGCGCCATCTGTGGTCCATTTTTTTTTAAACCACAGATTTCAAAGATGGACACAGATGAATAACCGCCTTCAAACTACCCATTATTCATTATTAGTAAAGAAAACAGAATCCTTAGGAAATATATCTGTGTTAATCCGCGCCATCTGTGGTTCAATTTTATTACCGCAGATTCCACAGATGGACACAGATGAATAACCGCCTTCAAACTACCCATTATTCATTATTGGTAAAGAAAACAGAATCCTTAGGAAATATATGTGTGTTAATCCGCGCCATCTGTGGTTCAATTTGATTACCACAGATTTCACAGATGGACACAGATGAAAATGGCTGGAATCGTTGAAAACCCCGTGTTTTATTTCGCAGGGTAATTTTTATAGGAATGGAATCCCTTCCACCGCGGCGCCGACTTCAATGCTGGTACCTTCGAGCAGGAGCATGTTTTGTCCGAAGAGGACCTTGGAACCTACCGTCCGGTAAGTCGACAGGGTGCGAAGGGGTTCTTTCCCTTTTTGGGCGGTCGCTTGGTCGACCGTGGTCAGCACGCAGCGGGCACAGGGTTTGGTGATCTTGAAAAGGGCATCGCCGATCTTGACCTTGTCCCAGGTATCATCAATATAGGCCGGTCCGCCGGAAAAAACGAGGTTGGGACGGAAACGGTCCATGGGCACGGGCGATTGCAGCCTGGCATTGAGGTCGTCGAGTGCGCTCTGCCCGATAAGTAGGTAAGGCATTGCATCGGCAAAGCCGACCGACTCACTGTTGACCGCGTACTTCGCATCGATCTTTCGCTCCGTGCTGGGGGGCATCCAGACCAGTCCACAGGGCATTCCCAATATTTCGGAAAACCATGCATCCCCCTCTTTGCTTACTTCCTGCCCAAGTACCGTGTCATCCCATACGGTGACGAGGCGGGTGGCCTCGGATTTGGGTGTGAAGGGGATGTTGATCCGCTTGGTGGGGTCCTGCTTGTGAAAGACCAGCAAGCCATCGGCCCTCAGTTCCACTTGCAGCAGTGCCATAGACGGATGTACTCTTTGGGTGAGGAAATCCCCCTTCCCGTCTACCAGCATCCAGCGGCGGTCCCATTGCAGGCCCCGCTCTTCCAGATTGGCTTTGGGGAGGCGGATGCCGCCAAGGGATTTGATAGGATATATATATATGTCTTGGAGGAGCATGTTCGAAATGACCTTGTTGAAAAAAAACTATATCAGAAGAATCTTACAAAGGTATCGCTTCCCGCATTTTTTCGGGAAAGGTCGGGGTGATGATCTTGGAAACCAAGTGGAGAACGGGGTTTTCCTGCTCTGCAAAAAGTAGACTCCAAGGATTGGTCAGCTTGTATACCAATGACCGCTTGGATTCCTCGGGCGTAAAGAGCAAAACCGTAAATGCGCAAATCAAAATGACGCTGCCCCAACGCATTCGTTCCTGTCTCAATCTTTGCTTGCTAAAAAGTCCCATGGGATAAAGATACGCATTCCAGGCAGAAGGTTGCACGCAAACACACAAAAGTTGCTTCCTTTCCCGATTTGAGGCAAAAACCCTATTTTATTGCAAAGGCTCCAAGGCAGCCGCCCGATTTTCACATTTTTAATAAAATCGAAAAATTTTAACTATTCGAAAAGTTCAATCGTTTTCGGTTGCGTATTCCTAAATTAAAATAAAATATCATTAACGATTCATAAAAAATACCATTATTCTGTTAACAAGGCCTCTTCCAAAAGCAATCTTGGGCATTTGTTAAAAATTGCAAATTAAAATTTAAACAATCATTTTAGACTTGAAATTAACTATACAAACCATTTCGTTTTTTTCAAAACAACAAACCCTATGAGAAATTATTTACAAAAAGTAAAGGCGTGGACGATTGCCGGCCTGCTGATGGTCATCAGCGTCGGTGCCGCCTTCGCCCAGGGCCGGGAGGTAACAGGAACCGTCCTGGACGCGACCCTGAAGGATCCCCTTCCGGGAGTTACAGTACTCGTCAAAGGTACTACCAGAGGAACCACGACTGATTTGGATGGTAAGTTTACCATCACGGTACAACCTGGTGACCAAAGTTTGGTGTTCTCCTTTGTGGGCTTCACCGCCCAAGAGGTGGCCATCGGTAACCAAAGTGTATTCAACATCGAGTTGGCGGAGGATATCCAAAGCCTTCAGGAAGCCGTCGTGATTGGTTACGGTACCCAGGACAAGAAGGAAATTACCTCTTCCGTGACTAATGTCGGTGCAGAGCAGTTCAACCGCGGTAACTTCCCCAACCCAACCCAATTGCTGCAAGGTAAGGTAGCCGGTCTGTCAGTAACCAGGCCAGGTGGTAACCCCAATGCGCAGCCTACTTTGAGATTGAGGGGTATTTCATCCTTTGGCGCTACCCAATCTCCCTTGATTGTATTGGATGGTGTGATTGGCGCTTCGATCGATGCGGTTGACCCCAATGATATCGAGTCTTTTGACGTATTGAAGGATGCTTCCGCCGCTGCGATCTACGGTACACGTGGTGCGGCAGGTGTGATCTTGATCACGACCAAAAAAGGCTCTTCCAAAAAAGGATATGCGAATGTGACCCTCAACACTTTCGGGGCAGCTGAAACCGCTTCAAATCTGATCCCTGTTTTGTCACCTGAAGAATTTGTCGCAAGAGGTGGTTTTGATTGGGGTTCCAGCACAGATTGGAGAAAAGAAATCCTCCAAACTGCATACAACGGAACTGTGAACGCTTCGGTAACAGGCGGTTTTGACAATACCAATTATTTGGTTTCCGTCAATTATCGTAACAACGACGGTGTTGTAAAAGGTACCAATCGTGAGACTTTGAACACCCGTTTCAATTTCAACCATGGGGCTTTGAATAACAAACTCAGGATGAATGTCAGCTTGGCCTACACCAATACGAATACCAAAGACGTAAACTCAGAAGCTGTACGTTATGCAACCATCTACAACCCAACAGCACCAGTTTGGGAAAGTGGCTATAACCCTCAAGAGTCTTCCCAAGACCGTGAGGCGAGGCTTGCATTGGCAAATAGGAGATTTGGAGGTTATTTCCAAAGAGACTTATTTGACTATTTCAACCCGGTAGCGTTGATCAATCAGCAACAATTTACCAACGAAATTAAGAGTGCGATCTATTCCTACAGATTGGAATATGACATCACGGATAAAATTACGATTGCGTCCCAGTTTTCAGAAGACAGATTAAGCGTTCTGTCAGGTAGCTGGTTCTCTTGGCAGGATTTCAACGTAGGTTTCGGTCGTAGTGGACAGGCCGGACAAAACCAATTTGACCGTACCACATCTATTTGGAACGGTACCATCCGCTACGAAAATGAGATCTTTGACCGTATGAACTTCACGTTCCTGGCCGGTGGTGAAACACAAATCTTCAAGGAAAGAGGCTTTAATGCTTCTGCCACGAGGTTCTTGTTTGACCAAAGCTATAATAACCTCGGTGCAGGTTATGTAAGATTCGGAAATGGTAGCGATATGAGTTCATTTGCCACCAATGCCACCTTGAATTCTGTGTTCGGTAGGGCAAACTTCAATTATAACAACACCTACTTCTTATCTGCTTCCGTACGGGCTGAGACCTACTCAGGATTCGGTAAAGAAAATCAAACCGGTGTATTCCCCGCATTCTCTGCAGGCGCTGATTTGACACAGATTTTCGACATGGGTATATTCAGCAACTTCAAGCCAAGGGCATCATACGGTATAGTGGGTCAGTTGCCACCCTCTCCGACTTTGGCAATCGGCTTGTTCCAAAACGGAAACAGAATTGCCTTGGATGCAGATAATCCATTCAACAATGGCTTCGTAGCACCAAGACAAGTTGGTAACCCGAACCCACAATTGAAATGGGAAACAACCACGGAAATCAACTTGGGTATCGACTACGGTATTTGGAATGGAAAGGTGACCGGTACTTTGGATGTTTATTCCAGAAAGATCTCCGACCTTCTTTTCAATACCCAAGTGCCAGCAGGTGCTCCTAACGAATTTGACCCAGGAAACTTCTACACTGCAAACTCCATTTGGGCGAACATCGGTGACCTTTCACAGGCCGGTATTGAGTTCTTGGTCAATGTGAACAACGTGAAATTGGGTCCTGTCAATTGGACGCCTTCTTTCAACTTCACGATGTACAAAAGAACGACCATTGACAGAATCGGTGTGGGTTCCATCAACCTTCCTGAAATCAGGCAAGCCACTCCAGGTTCTCCAGGTCAAAACAACAACGAAATCGTTTGGAACCGCGTAGGTCAAGAAGTTGGTCGGTTCTATGGACCAAGATTCCTTGGTTTGACTGAAAGAGGGGAGTATATCCTCAGCACAGAAAGACCAGAGGAGTTCGAAGATTTGGGAAGCGGTTTGCCATCGGGTGATTTCGGTTTCTCCAATTCCTTCTCTTACGGCAAATGGGATATGAACTTCTTGTTGAGAGGTAGCTGGGGTCACTTGATCTACAACTCTTTCAGGGGTTTCTATGAAAATGCAGACGGTGCTTCCAATACATGGAACTCAGTAATCACGAAAAATACGCCTATATCTCCTTTAGTGATTTCAACACCCACTTTCTCTGATCTATACTTGGAAAGAGGCGATTTCATGAGGCTGGATAACCTTCAAATCGGCTACAATGTGGCAAGCAGGTCAAGCAGCATCAGCAATTTCAGAATTTACGGCGGGGTGCAAAACCTTTTCACGATCACCCAGTTTAGCGGTGTAGATCCAGAAGTAAGATGGACCGACGACGGAAATCCATTGGCACCAGGCATCGAAAGAAGAAATACTTACTTCGTTCCTAGAATCTGGACCGCGGGTTTGACCATAACGTTTAAATAACATAAACTCAGAATAAATATGTTACGATTAGTAAAATCAATTTGTGTGGGAGGTTTCGTCGCTTTGGCTACCACCTCATGCTGGGAACTGGAACAAGAAGTACTGACGGGATTGACTGCCGATGATTTGGCAAACAGCCCGAGACCAGAACTTATAGACGTATTGAAACAAGGTGCCTATGCCTCAGTAATCGGTAACTGGGGTGGACACGGTGGTATGTGGAGTATCAATGAAGTGTCTTCTGACCAATTAGCCATTCCACAAAAAGGTGCCGACTGGGAAGATGGTGGTATTTGGTTGCGGAATCACAGGCACACTTGGGCTGTTGGAGACGGTGCATACAACGGTGCCTGGCAATATTGCTATGGTATCGTGGCACAGTGTAACCTCTTGATGTCCCAATATCCGACGATCGAAGGTTTGAATGCCGAACTTCGCGTATTGAGGGCATTGGCTTATTTGTGGTTGATCGATAACTTCGGAAACGTTCCAATCATCCTGGAAACGGACAGAGGCGGAAACCCTCCTCAAAATACCCGTCAGGAAGTGTTCAACTTTATCGAAAGCAGCATCAAGGACAACGTGGACTTGTTGCCAAAAACTTTCGTGAAGACGAATTTGAACTACTACTCTGCGCACATGATCTTGGCCAAATTGTATTTGAACGCTGAGGTTTACACAGGTGTTCCAAAATGGGCAGAGGCGGAAGCTGCAATTGATGTGGTGATCAATTCTGGAGGTTACTCATTGGAACCAAACTTCTTTGCAAACTTCTCTGCAAGAAACAGCGGTTCTTCTGAAAACATCTTTACACTCCCCTACGACGCAAACAACGCAGGCGGTTTCAATATCCACCACATGACCTTCCATTATGGTAACCAAGCTACTTTCCAATTGCAGGAACAACCATGGAATGGGTATACCGCTTTGGAGGAATTCTACAATAGCTTTGAGCCTGGTGATGCCAGAAGAGCCAGTTTGAGGGAAGGGCAGCAGTTCGCTGCTGATGGAAGGACGCCGATCTTGGATAACGCTGTTGAGCCCAATGATCCAGATGGACCAACATTGATCTTTACTCCACGAATCAACGAGTTGGCTCCGAATGCACTTCGTCAGGCTGGCACTAGGATCAATAAATTTGAGGTACCACTAGGATCTCCTAACTCGCTGGATAACGATTTCCCGATCTTCCGTTTGGCTGATGCGATCTTGATGAAGGCTGAGGCTGCTTTCCGTTTGGGCAGAACATCGGACGCATTGGCGCTGGTTAACCAAGTAAGGGCTAGGGCTAATGCTGCGCCGTTGAGCACTTTGACCGCTGACATCTTGTTGGCAGAAAGAGGACGCGAGTTGTTTGCGGAAGGACACAGAAGATCTGATTTGATCCGTTTCGGACGATTCAATGACGCTTGGTGGGAGAAGAACCCATCACAGCCATTCAGGAATTTGTTCCCTATCCCGCAAAACCAATTGCAAGCCAATCCTAACCTGACCCAAAACCCAGGTTATTAATCTCCGGCTTACGATCGGAAATACTGAAAGAAGTGCACTAAGGTGCACTTCTTTTTAGTTTCTACGCCTTCAAAATCTTACCTTTGCAAAGCACAAACTCAGGCTGATTCCTCGTCACGTTTGACTACAGTAAGCCCCCTCCTACCTGCGCATCAAAGGCAGGTCTATGGTATACCCATACGATGATACAATCCAGAATTTCCCAAAAGTTGCAAATATCAACCACCTGCTGCCTACTCCCGCTTGCGGTATTCCTATGCGCAGGATGCAAGAAAGCGCCCGAAACCACGGATTCCCCAAAGCTTTTTACCTTACTACCCTCATCCCATACTGGGATTGATTTCAGAAATGATCTTTCCTTTACCGAAAAATTCAACCCCTACACTTTCCGGAATTTTTTCAATGGAGCCGGAGTCGCGCTCGGCGACATCAACAACGATGGCCTGATCGATATTTTCCTTGCAGGCAACCAAACCCCGAATCGCCTTTACCTCAACAAAGGTGATTTCAAATTTGAAGACATTACCCAAAAAGCGGGACTCTGGGTCGAGGGCATTTGGTCCACGGGAGTCAGCATGGCCGATATCAATGGGGATGGCTTTCTCGATATTTATGTCTGCAAGTCCGGTCCGCTCGAAGGCGAAAACCGTCACAATGCCCTCTATATCAACAATGGGGATTTGACCTTTTCCGAACAAGGGCAAGCCTACGGCATCGCCGAAAAGGGGCTTTCCCAGCATGCTGTTTTTTTTGATTATGACCGTGACGGGGACCTTGACATGTACCTGCTTAATAACTCGGGCCGCTCAATTGGCTTAAACGATCTTCGCGAAGGGCAGCGTGCCGTTCGTGACCCGGAAGGTGGCAATAAACTCTTTCGAAATGATGGGGGAAAATTCAGCGATGTAAGCGAAAAGGCAGGGATTTACGGTTCCGCAATCGGCTATGGCTTGGGAGTGACCGCGGCGGATTTGAACCGCGACGGTTGGCCGGATCTGTACGTTTCCAATGACTTTTTCGAGCGCGATTACCTCTATATCAATAACCGAGACGGCACCTTTTCCGAAGTTTTGGAAAGCGCGATGACCGAAATCAGCATGGGTTCCATGGGCGCCGATATCGCGGACCTGGACAACGACGGTTGGCAGGATATCTTCGTTACCGAAATGCTTCCCGCGACTTGGGACCGAGCGAAGACAAAGACGCCTTTTGAGGATTGGGACAAGTACCAAGCCAATATCAAAGCCGGGTATTTTCACCAATTCACCCGAAATACGCTTCAGCGCAACCTCGGCTGGAAACCGGGCACGAAGGAAGCGCATTTCGTCGATATTGCAAGATTTTCCGGGGTACATGCCACCGACTGGAGTTGGGGGGCACTGATATTCGATGCAGACAACGATGGGCTCCGGGATATCTTCGTTGCCAACGGGATTGTCAAGGATCTCACGGATTTCGACTTTGTGGACTATTTTGAGGATAAAGCCGATTTGATCCAACAATACCGCCGGGATTCGGTGCTGATTACCAAAATTCTCGAGCAGGCACCCTCCACACCCTTGCAGAATTACCTGTTCCACAACAGGGGGAATTTCCATTTCGAAAACATCGCAGCCCAATCCGGCATGAATCAATTGACTTTTTCGACCGGTGCTGCCTATGCGGATTTCAACAATGACGGCGCACTCGATCTTGTCGTCAACAACCTGAACGGAGAAGTGTACCTCTATCAAAACAACAGCCCCCAAATCTCCAAAAGGAACTTCCTTCAGCTCGATTTACAGGGAAATTATGGTGCGCTGGTGCAGGTTTTTGTGGGCAAACAAATGTTTTTGGCGGAAAATAACCCCGTGAAGGGGTACATGTCTTCGGTAGACCAAAGGGTGCATATTGGTTTGGATACATTAAAACTGGTCGACTCAATTTGGGTGGACTGGCCCCATGGAAAAAGAAGCGTGCTGAAATCCGTCGCTGCCAACCAAGTGCTGAAAATAAATCCAGCGGAAGCCAACATTACCACTCCAGCACTAACGATAGCTCCTACCTTCCTTTCTTCAACTCCATCACTTTCCTGGAAACACGAGGAAAGCAGCTTCGTGGATTTTGACCGGGACAGGCTACGCTTCCAAATGGCGAGCAATGAAGGTCCGCGCATCGCGGTCGCCGACCTGAACGGCGACGGCTGGGATGACCTGTTTTTGCCCGGAGCAAAAGGACAGGCGTCCACGATTTGGATGCAGGATGCCAAAGGGAATTTCAGGGAAACACAGGTTTTGGAGAAATCCGAGGCGCCCGAGGACGTGGAAGGACTCTTTTTTGATGCCAATGCCGACGGACGCTTGGACCTGTACGTGGTCAGCGGAAGTTTGGAGTTCAACTACCTCAATCCACTGTACCAAGACAGGCTGTACCTGAACGACGGAAACGGGAAGCTCCAATTGTCCCCCAAAAGTCTGCCGCAAAGATTCGAAAGCTCGGCATTTGTCCGGGTACTTGATTTCAACAAAGATGGAAAACCCGATCTCCTAGTCGGTACCCGAACGATTCCCTTCGCCTATGGAGTCGGTGGGGATTTGGTGCTGTTGGAAAATCAGGGCAACGGAAGTTTCTTGGATAAAACAACTGCGCTGGCACCGGGATTCAAAGGATTGGGCATGGCGCGTGATGCTTGGACGGGAGATTTGGACGGTGATGGCAACTTGGAAATCGCGGTGGTCGGCGATTGGATGCCGATCCATGTATTCAGCGAGCGTCAGGGCAAATTCGTGGAAACCTCGGTAGAAATGGGCTTTGAAAAGACGGGTGGATTTTGGAACTGCATCTTCGCGGGCGATTGGAATGCAGATGGAAAGACCGATTTGCTGTTTGGCAATATGGGTACCAATTCGCGTTTGCAGGCTTCCTCGGACAAACCGCTGCGAATGTATGTCAACGACTTTGACCAAAACGGAAGCGTTGAACAAATCATTACCCAATATGAAGGCGACAAAGCCTATCCGATCGTTTTGAAAAACACGCTGCTCAAACAATTGCCGGCATTACGGAAAAACCTACTCAATTATGCCGCTTATAGGGACAAGGCGATTCAGGACCTTTTTCCGGAGGATTTGCTGCAACGTTCCAAGATTTGGGAAGTGCATACCTTGGAGTCGCGCATGTACATCCAAGGGGGAAATGCTACCTTTGCAAGCGTAAAAATCCCAGAGGTGTTGCAGTACAGTGCGGTCTATGCCTTTCATGCCGAATCGGATAGCGATGGGCAATTGCATTTATACGCAGGTGGCAACCAAAGTAGAATAAAGCCAGAATTGGGAATTCAAATGGGTAGCTACGGTTGGCATTTCATCTTGGACAAAGAAGGCGGATTCAAACATATTCCGGCCGCGGAGTCGGGCTTCTTCGTCTCAGGCGAAATCCGCAGCCTAAATACCATACGCGGACCCAAAGGCAAGTATTTTGCCCTAGCCCGCAACAACGATACGATGTTGTTCTTCAAAATGAATGAAAAACCAAGATTATCAAAATGAGAATTTCAAAAAAATCCATCCTCTTTGTTCTGATCCTCATGGGCTTGTTTTCCTGCAAGTCAGACTATCAAAAGATGAAGGAAGAAGCAGAGGCTTCAGGCGTCGTCGCCGAGGACTTGTTTCTCGGAATTAGGTTTGGTATGGTCAGAAGGGAGTTCTTTGAAACATGTGCTGAACACAACAAAAATGGCGTACTCATCAACGGGCCGCACCACTTGCAGGTCCTTTACCATCCTGAGATGCCATCCGGCAAGAAAGTCGATATGTTTTTTTACCCGGATTTTGAGGAGGACCGACTGTTCTTCATGCCGATAGAGTTCATCTACACAGATTGGTTTCCGACAAATGAAGAATACACCAAGGACAAACTCTTAGCCGATGTGGTCGGGCTGTTTGAGAATTGGTATGGGCCTGGATTCAGGGAAATCACCAACCAAGACAAAACCATCCGGGCGATGGTCAAAATCGACGGCAACCGCCTGATACGGATATTTATCAAAGACATCAAGACTGTCCGTGCCGAAATACTCGACCTCAGGGTCAAGGATATCACGGAACTGAACAAACCAAGCAATGAAGCATCTCAATAGGATATTGGGCCTGGCCCTTATCCCCATCAGTTTTTGGGCCTGCAAGAAACAGGAAGAACCACCAAAAGAAACCTTGTTCCAGAAAATCGAGGCCGTTGACTCCGGTATTGATTTCAGAAATGACCTCGCTTTTGACGAGAAATTCAACATTTTCACCTACCGAAATTTCTACAATGGTGGCGGGGTGGCCTTCGGCGACGTCAACAACGACGGCCTTTTGGATATTTACCTAACCTCAAATCAGAAAAGCAACAGGCTTTACCTTAACAAGGGCAATTTCAAGTTTGAAGATGTGACTGAAACTGCAGGCGTTGCGGGCACAAGGGCCTGGAGTACGGGCGTAGCCATGGCCGACGTCAACGGTGACGGATGGCTGGATATCTACGTCTGCAACTCGGGGGACATTGCGGGTGACAACAAGCAAAACGAGCTGTTTATAAACAATGGCGATGGTACTTTCTCTGAAAAAGCGGAAGCCTACGGGCTCGCCGACCAAGGATTTTCGACCCACGCCGTATTTTTTGACTATGACAAAGACGGAGACTTGGACGTTTACCTGCTCAACAACAGTTACCAAGCCATCGGCAGCTTCAATAAGATGCAAAACGAGCGCCCGAGACGTGACCCTGTCGGCGGTGACAAGCTATTCAGAAATGATGGAGAAAAATTCACCGATGTGTCTGAAGCAGCTGGAATCTATGGTTCCGTAATCGGTTTTGGCCTTGGGATCACCATCGGCGATGTGAATCGCGATGGGTGGATGGATATTTTTATTTCCAACGACTTCTTTGAGCGCGATTACCTGTACATCAACAACCAGGACGGTACTTTTTCGGAAAAACTCACCGACTACATGCGCTCGACCTCTGCTGCCTCGATGGGCGCGGACATCGCAGACCTTGATAATGACGGTTTTTTGGACATATTCGTCACCGAAATGCTGCCCGAGCCGCTTGAGCGGATAAAGCAAGTCACTTCCTTCGAGAGCTGGGACAAATTCCAGTTCAACGTGGAGCATGGCTACCACTACCAATATACCCGCAACATGCTTCATGTAAATAATGGTGACGGGACGTTTTCCGACCTTGGGCGGATGGCCAATGTTGAAGCGACCGATTGGAGCTGGGCGGCGCTGATGGTCGACATGGACAATGACGGTTTGAAAGATATTTTTGTCGCCAATGGTATTTACAAGGATCTTACGGACTTGGATTACCTCAATTTTATCGACAACGATGAAACGAAACAAAAAATCATTTCACAACAGGGCGTCGATTACCGCGCACTCGTGGATCCAATGCCGGTCAGTCCAATATCTAACTATGCCTTCAAAAACAAGGGGGATTTGGTCTTCGAAAACGTGATACACGAATGGGGTATGGGCGATCCAATCCATTCCAACGGCTCGGCTTATGGGGACTTGGACAATGACGGTGCGCTCGACCTTGTGATCAACAACGTCAACAATCCAATAAGCCTCTACCGCAACCGCAGCAGGGAATTGGCTCCCAACCAGCATTTTCTGAGCTTTGACTTGACTGGTAAACTGGGAAATACCGCCGCTATCGGCACCCAAATCCGCATCAAGGCGGGCGAAAAAGAGATTTATTTGGAGCAGATGCCAAACCGTGGCTTCCAATCTTCGGTGGATCCTAGGCCCCACGCGGGCTTGGGTGAAATTGCCAAAATCGACGAAGTGCAAGTTCGTTGGCCGGATGGGCAAATGACAATCCTGCGCGATGTCTCTCCAGACCAAATGCTCAAGCTGAAATGGGAGGAAGCATCCGCGGCACCGAGTGATTTTGAGTTCTTCAAAAAAGCACCTGAGCCACTATTCACCAAACTTGACAGTGGAAAGGTCCTCAACTACCGTCATGTTGAAAATACTATGGTAGATTTTGACCGGGACAGACTCACCTATCACCTGCTTTCGACGGAAGGTCCAAAAGCCGCTTGGGCAGATGTAAATGGGGATGGCCTTGAGGATGTCTTTATCAGTGGGGCGAAAGGGTTTCCCGGAAAACTGTTCCTGCAGACCGCCACAGGTTTCGAGGAATCCAATAGGGAAACTTTCTGGGCTGACCGTATCTCGGAAGATCGTAACGCCCTATTCTTCGACGCCAATGGGGATGGAAGCCTCGATTTGTTTGTTTGTTCGGGCGGAAATGAATCGGGATTTGGGTCCCCTGACCTGATTGACAGACTCTACATCAATGACGGGAAGGGAAACTTCAAGAAATCAGAAAACAACGGCTTGCAGGCCTTGCCCAACAGCAGCGCTGTGGCCCGTACGATCGATATCAACGGGGATGGGGCCTTGGATCTTTTTGTAGGGTCGCGGTTGATTCCGTTCGTATACGGCGTCAATGCCAGTTCACATATACTAGTCAACGACGGGAAGGGCAAGTTTGCCGACCTGACCGAACAATTCGCTCCCGAGCTTAAAGAAATCGGCATGGTGACGGATGCCCAAGTAGTGGATTACGACAGCGACGGAAAAATGGATTTGGTTTTGGTAGGCGAATGGATGGCGCCGACTTTCTTTAGGAATACAGGCACCAAGCTGGAAAAAATCGAAATGCCTGAAATGGCCAGCCACAAAGGCTGGTACCAATCCGTTGCCGTCGGCGACTTCAATGCGGATGGCAAGCCGGATTTTGTGTTGGGTAATCATGGCCTCAACAGTCGATTCAAAGCCACGACTGAGCGGCCCGTGCGCATGTTTGTCAATGACTTTGATCAAAACGGTTCCATCGAGCATATCTTCACCTACAAAGAAGGCGGCCGACATGTGCCTTTTACGCTGAAGCACCAATTGGAAGGCCAGGTACCTTCGATCAAAAAGAAGTACCTGAAGTACAGCGCTTACAAAACCCAAATGCTAGAGGATATCTTTGAACCTAACCAGTTGCGCAACGCAGTCATGCAGGAAGCCAATTTCTTCCAATCAGCCGTGCTGATTAACGAAGGAAACGGCAAATTCAAGGTACAGGAATTGCCTCGGATGGCACAGCGATCTTGGATGTACACCTCATTGGTTGCGGATATCAATGGAGACGGCCATCAGGACATCGTCATGGGCGGTAACCTGAAGGGGGCGAAGCCTGAAGTGGGCCAATATGACGCGAGCTATGGCGAGATCCTGTTGGGAAAAGGCGACGGCACGTTTATCTATTGGCACAACCGTGACCATGGACTTCAGCTCCATGGGGACATCCGGGATTTGCAGCTTGTCAGCATCAAGGGCCAAAGGCTGCTGATGGTGTTGAAAAACAATGAAGGGGTGGAGTTTTGGGAGTTTTGAATGGAAATGAGGTTGATTTCTTTTCAGGAGAACGATTCGTTAAATTTGATCAAGAAATACAAGAGATGGAATGAAGACGATAAAAGGAACCTATTTCAAAGGACAATTGAAACTTGATAAACCCTACGAAAAAGAGGGTCCTGTAAGGGTTTCCGTCACTTTTGAAGAAAGCTCATCCAAACCACTGGAGTTGGCGGATTTCTCCTTTCTGGAGATGCAAAAAGAATTGGCTGACGTGAAAGGTTCCTTTGCTGAAGAGGTTATCAAGGAAAGGAGAAAAGAGCGATGAATATTTTTCTTGACACGTCAAGTCTTTTTAAGCTTTATCATAAAGAAACCGGAACAGCTGAATTACTTGATTTTTTTGAAAAAAATGAAATCAATGGTATTTTCCTCGCAGAGGTAACCAAAGTTGAATTTTCTTCAACTGTTTGGAAAAAATGCAGAAAAAAAGACCTCTCAATTGAAAAGGGAAAATTATTGATTAATAAGTTCCAACAAGATTCTTCAAAGTTTTCTTTTATTTCTCAAGATTCGAATCTTGTATCGCTAGCACTTGTGCTCCTCGAAAAGCATTGGCAAGACGGGTTGCGGACCTTAGACGCGCTACAGCTAGCATCATCAGTTTCAATAAAGGATAAGATCGATAAGTTATTTACTTCGGACATTGTATTAAGGGCCATTGCCGAAAATGAAGGTTTTAATTGTAGGTAAGATGTCGCGAAGCTTTCTGGCCTTTATTTTCGTCGTCTTGCTCAGTGCATGCAATAAGCAAGGGCAGGAAACGCTGTTTTCCTTAACGGAAAGTGCAAAGACTGGTGTCGATTTCAAAAACACCCTCCAATCCACTCCGGAGCTTAATATCCTCGAATACCTGTATTTCTACAACGGTGGCGGGGTAGCGCTCGGGGACATCAACAATGATGGCTTGGTGGACATTTATTTTTCCAGCAACCAAGGCAGCAACAAACTGTACCTCAACAACGGAAACTTTCAATTTGAGGATATCACCGAATCGGCGCAGGTAACTGGCGAAGGCGGCTGGTCCACTGGCGTGACCATGGCAGATGTAAACGGCGATGGCTTTTTGGATCTGTACGTTTGCCAAGTCGGGGACTACAAAGGCCTGAAGGGCCAAAACAGACTCTACATCAACCAAGGTGACCTGACATTCCGAGAAGCATCCGCTGATTGGGGATTGGATTTTGTCGGTTTTTCCACGCACTCAATCTTTTTTGATTATGACCAGGATGGGGATTTGGACATGTACCTGCTCAACCATTCGATCAAGAAGCCTGAGGTTTTTGCCCACGCCGACACCAAGTTCACCAATCAGGACGAAAAAGGCGGAGACAGGCTTTACCGAAGTTTGGTTGCCCAAGGTGAAAACAGAATGGTAGAAGTCACCGCCGAAGCCGGAATCCTCTCGAGTAGCCTGGGTTTTGGCTTGGGCGTGGGAATCGGCGATTTCAATGCGGACGGATGGATGGACATCTACGTCTCCAATGACTTCACGGAGGATGACTACCTCTACATCAACCAACACGACGGTACTTTTCGCGAGGCATTGAAGGAGATGATCTCCAACACTTCCCGATACAGCATGGGGAATGACGTCGCAGACATCGACGGAGATGGACTCCCCGATATCTTCACGACCGATATGTTGCCCGCAGATCCGCAGATATGGATGAAATCGGTGGGGGAAGACAAACAGGAAGTTTATCAGATCAAAAAAAACCTCGGCTATGGGGACCAATATGTCCGCAACCACCTTCAACTCAACCGCGGGGATGGCAGGTTCAGCGAGGTTGGGTTGCTGACCGAAACTTTTGCCACCGATTGGAGCTGGTCGCCGCTGGTATTTGACATGGACAATGACGGACTCGCCGATATCCACGTCACCAACGGCATCGTGAAGCGGCCCAACGACCTCGACTTTATCCAGTACAGCCAAGAACCGGAACCAAATCTCACTCCTGAGCAGCTGACCCAAAAGCAAATCGATATGCTTCCCACGGTCAAGCTTCCGAATTTTGCCTTCAAAAACGAGGGGAATCTGAAGTTCTCGCCCGTCGCGGATTCTTGGGGACTTGCACAGGAAAGTTATTCCAATGGCTCTGCCTATGCGGATTTGGACAATGACGGAGACTTGGACTTGGTGATCAACAATACCGATCAGGAAGCCTTTGTGTATCAAAACAAGGCAGAAAAGGTAGGCAATCATTTCCTCCAAATTGATTTGAAGGCTGCGGGTTACAACCGCTTTGGGCTTGGCGCGCAGGTTTGGGTGTACGCTGGAGATACGGTATTCTACCAAACACTCAGTACGTCCCGGGGATTTCAATCCGGGCCTTCGATGACTTTGACCTTTGGCCTTGGAAAAAAATCCCAAATCGACTCCGTTTTGGTTGCTTGGGATGCAAAAAACATCGAGCACTTCAATGTCCCATCTGTCAACCAAAAAGTGAACCTGGAGCAGGGAAAGGGAAAAACAACTCCTTTTCCTACAAAACAAAAGGATCCCTCGCTCACAATCCTCCCCTATTCCCTGCCTTGGAGCCACACCGAAAACTTTGACACGGATGAATTTCGGCGTGAGTATCTTTTGCCAAGAAAGTACGGCACGGAAGGCCCCGCTTTGGCAGTCGGCGACGTCAATGGAGATGGCTTGGAGGATATTTTCCTTGGTGGTGCCAAAGGGCAAGCAGCTTCCCTTTTCTTCCAAACCAAAAACGGAGATTTTGAAAAAATCCCCAATCCGATATTCGAGCAATTGAGCCCTGCCGAGGATGTGGTAGCCGAGTTTGCGGATTTCAACGGTGACGGGCATTTGGACCTGTACATCGGAAGCGCCGGGAATGAGCACAAGCAAGGCGAGATGTTCAATTTCGACAGGATTTTTCTAAATGATGGTACCGGCAATCTCCGCTTTTCCATGAATTCACTCCCGCCTATTGGCGAGAACACCTCCACGGTAGCTGTCCACGACGTCAACGGCGATGGTGCACCAGATATCTTTGTCGGAGCATCGGTCGTCACTGGAAATTATGGTGCTATTCCGAAGAGTTACCTCCTGATCAATGACGGCAGGGGCATTTTCCGTGAAGCGACAAACCAATACTTTGGAGCGGATTTTCGGCCCGGGATGGTTCAAAAGGCGCTATGGGCCGATATCAATGGAGATGGGGGTAAAGAATTGCTTTTGATTGGAGAGTGGATGGGAATCCAGGTTTATGGCCTCAATCAAGGAAACACGTTCGAATTGATCGACGAAAAAATGGCAGATCAGGGTGGCTGGAATTATTCGGTCTCGGTAGCTGACATCGATGGAGACGGCAAACCAGAAATCCTGGTGGGTGCTCTGGGGCTCAATACAAAGCTGAAAGCATCGCCCGAAAAACCCCTTTGGCTTTACCACCACGATGTCGATGGCAACGGACAGGAAGATCCCTTGATTTTCCACTATATGGGCGGAAATTTGGTTCCCTTTGCTACCCGGGATGATTTGATCAAGCAAATCCCGATGATCAAAAGAAAGCACAAAAGCTACGTGGATTACGCGCAGATAACAGGCCCAGAGGATTTGTTTGAAAAGGAGCTCGATCAAATCAGAAAAGTACCTGTCAAAAACCTGTCATCCGGAATCTGGTGGAACAAGGGCAAAGAGGGTTTCCAATTTGAGCCTTTCCCCGTAGAAGCACAGTTCAGCCCGATCCGGGATATGGTTTTGCTTGAAACTGGAGATGGATCCAAGTCAATGGTCGCTGTGGGAAATTTCGACGGATTCCGAAATGATTTGGGCAGAAGCTCCGCCCAAGCAGTGCAGATACTGACCTGGTCTCAGGGAGGATGGAAATCCGTGGAGTTGTCACCCGATATCTCCAGGTATTGGGGAGAGTACCGCAGAATTGTACCGATCACGATCAAGGGAGAAAAATGCTTGATTGCTGTCAGGAACAACGACAGCGCGGTTTTTATGAAAATCAATCCCTGAAAACCTGCTAAAAATCAGTTCCTTTGCCACCAAAATTCGCTAGGTTTCGGATGGAAATAAGTAGCTTTGAAGCCGAAAACCCACGCGCAA
This sequence comes from Mariniradius saccharolyticus AK6, assembly GCF_000330725.2. GTDB lineage: Bacteria > Bacteroidota > Bacteroidia > Cytophagales > Cyclobacteriaceae > Mariniradius > Mariniradius saccharolyticus. The sequence continues at coordinate 60,370 of NZ_AMZY02000023.1, forward strand.
ACAAAGCGTTTCTTAGATTGGAAACTGCAAAAAGAAGAAAAATCAAAAAGTTTATTGGTATGAAAACCCTATTCCCAAAGTTCCTGACAGCGGTTTGGATGGTGCTGCTTGCGTTCTCCTGTAAGGAAAAAACCGATTACCAGTCCGCCATTACGGATGGCTCCTACCAGATTGCCGCCCAGCTGAAGCTCACGGATGTCATCATTCACGACATATTTTCTCCTCCGGTCGCCAGCCGGATTTATGCCTATCCCTCCATCGCCGCCTATGAGGTCACAGCCTTGGCAGATCCACAATACCAAAGCCTGATGGGCCAGCTGAAAGGGTTTGAGAAAGCGAGCTTTGATACATCGGGGGAGATTTACTATCCTTTGGCCTCGCTCGCCGCCTATTACAAAGTGGGGACAGCTTTGATTTTTTCCGAAAACCTCATGAAAGAACACAAGGAAAAGGCATTTGCGGAGATCAAGGAGAAAGGAGTTCCGGAGGATGTATTTGAAAGATCCGTAAAACTGGGCGAGGAAGTAGGTGCCCATGTGATCGCGTACGCCAAAAAGGACAATTATCATGAAAGCCGCTCCTTTGAAAAATATACGGTGAAAAATGACCCAAACACCTGGCAACCTACGCCGCCAGCCTACATGGAAGGCATAGAACCGCATTGGAACAAGATCAGGCCGTTTACAATGGACTCTGCATCACAATTTAAAGTGGCACCTCCTACTCCCTTTTCGACCGAACCTGGGAGCCAATTCTACAAAGAGGCCGAGGAAGTATTCACTACGGTGAAAAATCTGACCAAAGAGCAAAGTGACATTGCCTACTTCTGGGATTGTAATCCCTACAAAGTGAATGTGAAAGGCCACGTCATGTTTGCCACGAAGAAAATCACACCCGGCGGACATTGGATGGGCATCGCTGCCATTGCTTCCAAAACGGCAAATGCCGACTGGAAGAAAACCTCAGAGGCCTTGGCAAAGACAAGTATCGCCATTTTTGATGCCTTTATCGCCTGTTGGGATGAAAAATACCGCAGCATCCTCATCAGACCTGAGACGTACATCAACAAGTATATGGATGAAGATTGGCTTCCGCTGCTGCAAACGCCTCCGTTTCCTGAATACACCAGTGGCCACAGCGTAGCTTCCAATGCCGCTGCGGAGACATTGACCAGCGTCTTTGGAGAGCCTTTCCATTTTGTGGACTCCACAGAAGTCGCCTATGGATTGCCGATTCGGGAATTCGACTCATTCAGACAAGCTGCAGATGAAGCGGCTATCAGCAGGCTGTATGGTGGTATCCACTATATGCCGGCCATTGTCAATGGCTCCGAAAAAGGAAAGAACGTTGGAAACAACCTGATCGCCAACATCAAAACAAGCAAAGCTGAGCTGCAACCCGTAACCTCCAAGAATTGATCGCGGCAAGATATTTCAACAAAAGGTCGGTAATTCCGACCTTTTTGTTTTTGGGTATTCGGGAATCTCGCATTTTGAATGTCCGAATCGCTATTTTTGACCCATGGACAGTATGGATAGCATCATCAAGTATTTTCCCGAACTGACGGCAGAGCAAATAGAAAAACTCAGTCGGCTGGGGGCTTTGTACCAAGAGTGGAACGAAAAAATCAACGTGATTTCCCGAAAGGACATGGACCATTTCTACGAGCGGCACCTGCTCCATTCATTGGGCATTGCCAAAGTGATCCAATTCAAGCCGGGGACCAAAGTGCTTGACTTGGGTACTGGTGGCGGGTTTCCGGGAGTTCCGCTTGCGATCATGTTTCCTGATACGCATTTCCATTTGGTAGATTCGATTGGCAAAAAGATCAGCGTGGTGAAGGATGTAGCGAAGCAGTTGAAGCTTTCCAACATCGAGGCCCAACAAGTACGGGTCGAAACCCTCGTCAGGCGCTATGATTTCGTGGTAAGCCGGGCAGTTACGAGATTTGCAAGTATGCTGCCTTGGGTCAAAGGAAAATTCAAGAAGGAAGATTTCAACGAACTCCAAAACGGTCTACTACTACTCAAGGGTGGCGATGTGGACGAAGAAATGGAGGAAACGCGGGCAGGTTATATTACTTTTCACCTGGAGGACTATTTCCAAGAAGAATTTTTTCAGACAAAAAAGGTCGTCTACGTGCCCTGGGAAGGGAAAAGGTAATTCCTTAGGAATTTAGCAGCATTGGCTTCAGGCTCCCGATTTCAATAGCCTGTTTTTCCCCACCAAAGCGGAACAGGCGCTAAATGGCTATGGTAACAACCCCGAATAAAGCGAGACGGGGCATGCTACGGCTTGATCCCCCGTCCATTATCCCCATCGGAGGATAAATGCACATCGCGCTGCGGAAATGGAATGACGATTCCTTTTTCCTTGAACATCACGTCGATCTGATGGACGATATCGCCCTTGACAAATGGCACCTCAAGGTAATTGTTTACCCAAAAGGAAACTTCCAGGTCAATGCGACTATCTCCAAAATCCATTGGCAAAACCCTTGGTGCAGGATAGCTGAGTATCCTGGAATCGCTGGTGAGTAATCCTTTCACCAAGAGACAAGCTGCAGACAAGTTGGTACCGTAAGCTACGCCAACTACCACAGTGACTTTCTTTCCCCGTCCCATGGTCCAATTGACAAGTTGCTGGCTAAGCAGATCCCCGTTGGGAATGATGATGCTGGCGCCCTCAAGCATATTGACGACACTGCTGCGAAATCCGATCGACTTCATCACCCCTGGCTTTCCGTTGATTTCGATCAAATCACCCACTTTGACTGGGTTTTCAAAGGCAATGATAACCCCGCTTACCAGGTTATTGAACAATCCCTGTAGTCCCAAACCAATGCCTACGCCCAATGCGCCCAATACGATCGTGACCTTGTCCAATGGAACTCCCGAAGCAGCGACAGCTAAGAAAAGGCCCATACTGATGATAAATATCTGTACCAACAATAGCCAGCTTCCCAAGCTGATGCTCTTTCTTTTGGTCGTGGTGGTATTGGCATCCGGATCCGCACTGAAGAACGAAACGATTCGGGACAGAATCACGGAAATAACCAAAATCACAAAGAAGATCAAGAGACCGTTGATCGTGAACTCGTAACTACCCAAAACTCGGGGGGTATTTAGGAAAAAATTGAAACCGCCGGAAACCAGGTTAAAGGTGTAGAAGTTTCTACCCACCAAAATCAGCCAACCAAGCGTCAATAAGAAATAAAAAATCGGATGTACCTTCTCTCCAATCTTGTCAAAATTGATGAAGAAAAGCTTTTTGTCAGGTTTATTATAAAGCGATGAGGCAAGACCGAGCATTTGGTTGATCAACCTCACAGTCCAAAGCAAAATCACTCCCAATACCACGCCAAGGTAGCCGCTGACAAGCAAGGATTTGGCGAAATTCAAATTCCCAAAGAGGCAAAACAAAAATGACAGCGCCTGCATAAAAACCATATAGCCGACAAAATAGAGGATGCGTTTTTCTTTGAGTTCGGATTTTTTTCCTGTCAAGAAAATCAATGAACCATAGACCACACCCACCATCGAGAGCATCAGCATCAGCATTTTTTCCACCCGGGTAAAAACCAGCACCAAATTCAGCGAGCTTGAAAGGAAAAAAATCAGCAACACGACCAGCCAAAACCCAAGCCAATACCTGGACAAAAACCGGAAAAACAAAACCGTAAGCGCCAGTGCAGCGAGCATCCACAGGAAAAAATGAAATACAAATGGTGGAGATGGAAAGAAGAATTGAGCAACGCCAATCACAATAATCAGAGCGGAAAGCAAAGGATTCTTGAGAACGAGCTGCTGGTTGTCTGTATTCTCTGCAAATCCCTCCTCCTTGGATTTCGCCCTGAGGTTATAGATGAAAAAACCCAATAGCAATACCACCAACAGCAAGAAATATATCCGGGACGAAAAAATCTCAAAGTACAGGCTAAAGGCAATCAGTTCCTTTTCGTGGGACATCTTGATGATTTCCCCAAAAGAAAGATCCGAAAAACCAGAACGCGAAAACCACTTTGACTCTGTGGAAAACATACCGCTGTTGAGCTCGTCCCGTTTTCTCTGTATCTCAAGGATAGAAGCCTCGATCAAAATCAGCTCGGCCTCAACGCTTGCCTGTAATCTGTCGAGCGTAGCGAGGGTAGCATGCAGGTCATTGAAGGTCGGCTCGATTTCCTTGGCGATCAATACAAACTTTTTGGCATAGGTCGCCGCGATGGCCGAATCGGAGGAAAATCTAAAGAGCTCTTCAATTGTCGAGAGGGAATCGATTTGGAAACTCAAACCGAAAAGCCGATCCGAACGGTCTGTAATATTGTCCCTGATTGCTTGGGTTTTTTGCTCCAGTTCTGACAAGATCGCTCCTGACACCCCCAGATTCCTATCGGATTGGATGACCGTATCCCCTTCAAATACGCCCTTTTCCACGAGTTCGCGCTGTGCCTTGATCTGGGAAAGCTGGTTTTCTACGCCGATAGAATCCACCTCGTCAGAAAGGTATTTCCGTGCTTCTTGAATCGTCCGCCGTATTTCAGCCATTACTTTCCGTTGCACAGATTGATTCCGGGTAGTTTCAAACTCCTCCAGGTTTTTGAGATACCCCGCATCACCAACCTCCTGGAGACGCCGCGAAAAAGACTTTGCTGATACAGAATCCGAATCTTGATGCTCCATACCCGACCGTATGGGAGACGCCAAAATCATGTGATTAGATACAATCATCAACCCCAGCACAAAAAGCATGCGGTTACACGATCTCAACAGCGACAAGAAATGATTTGGCTGATTTGCTTTTGATTCCATATCCTGAACTGGACTCAGGCTGTCATCCTGCCGCTGAGTCATTACAAATGGGAAAATAATCATTTCGGAAATTTTGTTGCGGATTTTGGGAATGAAATGATTTCGACAATCTTAAAAATAAGGAATGGCGATGTACCCTTGGTATAGAAACGATAGGGAATCAAGTCATTCAAATGCATTAGCCGGGGGCCTAGAGTACAAATACCCTTATCTGCGTTCACTTCCAGCACATAGAAGACAAAGTTGCTTAATGAGTGAACCCATCAGATTTCACCGTCCAGCCAAGCTTTTGCAAGCTTGTAACCGAGCGTCAAAACAATCGCCCCCGTAAACAATCCCAAAATCCCTGAATAGAGAAATCCCCCAAAGGAACCAAAAAAAACCACCATGGCAGGCACTGGCGCTCCTTTGCCCAATAAAATCGGCTTCAGGAAATTGTCCAAAACACCCGCCACGAGCATCCAAACAGTAAGGAAAATGGCCATTCCGGTGCTATCCTGCATCCAAATGTAGATGATCACACCGATACTTACTGGAAACAAGCCGATTTGGAACACCGCCAAAATCAGGCACAATAATATCCAAATCCCTACAAATGGAATCCCGGCAATAAACATTCCCAATCCACAAAAGAGCGCTTGGATTACCGCCACGCCCAATATCCCCTTCGCCACGGCGATTACCGTGGAGCGAGTGTCTTCCGCCATCCTTTCACCCGATTTACCGGCAAGCCTTGTAAAAAACTTGGTGGCCAATTCTCCTTCCAACTTCGAATAGGTCATCATAAATCCACTGACGATGATGGAAAGGGTGAATATGAGTATCCCTGAAGCTGTATGCGTCGCCAGACCGACAAACTTGAGCAGCACTGGCTTGATTTGATCTTGGTGTTTGACAAAAGTCGCGGATAGGTTTTGAGAGGCTTCAGTCCATATTCCATGAAGTGTTGGGCCAATTACAGGCCAGGATGCCACACTTTCAGAAGGTGGTGGCAGGTGAAGGTCATTATGTTGAAAAGCATACACCAAGGTTTTGAAATCATCCACGGTATTCAGCATGACCATGACAGAAGGCAAGATAATAATCAGCAACAATGTCACCACCAGCAGCGTTGCCGCCCAACCTGGTCGGTCGCCCATTTTCCGTGAGAGAAAATGGTGAAGTGGCCCAAATGAAATTGCCAATACACTTCCCCAAATCAGCAACGTGATAAATGGCTGGATAATATAAAAACACAAAAGCAGCAAGATGCCCAATGCCAAAATCTGAAGTACGAAATGAATTTGAGACGGCTTTGGCCCGGGAGTTAGATGTGTATTGTCCATAGAACTGAAGAAAGGAGAAAATTCCAAAAATTTGAATTTATGCAAATTTAAGATCAGTTTATAGGGCAATACTGATTAAAAATTTTATCGTGAGCAATATCCTTTATTTGTTTAGAAAATGGAGAAAATTCCCTTTCGATGTTTTTCCTAAAACCTCAATTACAAAACACGGGTAGAACAAAGGAGGCTAGTTTCGACTGGACTCCAACTTGACTTTCACAAAGCGAATCCGCTGCCTGTTCCAGGTATAACAAAAAACCAAATCGCCTTCATCCTCGATGATCGATGGATACGAAAACTCATCTTCTCCCGATCCAGCTTCGATTTCCTGCTGGATGGGCCAGGTTACACCATTATCCAATGATAGCGCCAACTGCATCGGGTACCGTTTGCCCCAGTTGCCAGAGACGGGATTATATACTAGGGCAATGACACCCGAGGGCATCTTGACCAGGTCGATTCCGCTGTTGTTATTGGGCAAATCAGTCAAATACACGGGCGACCAGGTCCTTCCAAAATCCTTTGACTCCGCCCTTGCGATTTTCCCGGTGGACGACCTGAGCAGCATGTGGATATGGCCTGGCTCGGATTCCCAAAGTGCAGGCTGGATCACACCCTCGCCAAGCACCAAATGCCGATCTAAAGCCAGCGTATCGGTGCGCTGCCAAGATTTGCCCGCATCAGTGGAAAAATCAACAAAAGCATTCCAAACCCTGTTTTTCTCCACAGATGCCGGTGCCAGCCAAGTGCCGTCTGATAGGACAAGAATATGGTTCCTGACAGGTCCCCGTCCTCCCCGATCTCCAGCCACCAATTCCTTTGGTGCGGACCAAGTTTCGCCCTTATCAAGAGACTCCATTACCCAAGTTTCCCAATCGTCGATCTCCTTTCCGACTTTGAAATAAAGCACCAAGCGACCATCTGGCGCCGAAAAAAGCACCGGATTCCAGTGGGGGTCATTCCGTACTTTAGCGAGCTTCTTCGGTGCGGTCCAAGCCCCGGGTTTGCCCTTGGCGGTCCAAATCGCCACATCGTCGTTTTTTTCATGGGAGCCTGCAAACCAAGCCAAAATGTACTCCCCGTTACCAAGTTTCTCTATCGTGGAGGCATGGCATTGGGGAAATGGGCGTTCGTCACCGAAAATAAACTCGCATTTCACTATTTGTAAGTCCAGCGTCTGCCCTACCAATCGTATGCAAATGAAGAAAAAGAATATGGTGGCTTTTGCGCTCATGGGGATTTGAAGTGTATTTATCAAGATACAATTTTCGAACAGATTTGTACTGTCAAAAATACAATTGTTCGAATTTCGGCATGACTCGACTGCCAAACTATCCAAATAGGTGAAAATCAAATATCACGCGATGTCACCCTGACGATGATTTGAAACGCTGACTATCCAACTGGATCCAAATGCGCCTTGATGGGTTTTTGCAAAGATTTCAATCGCTGCTTCAATACTTTTAGGAAAGGTACACCAGCTCAAAAAAGCGATTTCCTCCCATTTTCAAACGACTTTTCAAAATCCACATCCGCGAGCACTAGAATTGCCTCAAATTAATTCCCGACATTTTCCGCCAAGCCGGTAGTACCTCCAAGGGATAAGTCTTATTTTAGACCCCCAATCCGACCCAAATTATGTACATCATTTTTGATACTGAGACCACAGGCTTGCCCCGGAATTACGATGCGCCGATGGAGGATTTGGACAATTGGCCCCGCCTTGTCCAGATTGCCTGGCAGCTCCATGATGCGAGGGGAAAGCTGCTTTCCAACCACAATTACATCGTCAAGCCCGAGGGATTCACCATTCCCTACAATGCCGAAAAAGTCCACGGGATATCGACCGCCCGGGCTTTGAAGGAAGGGCATGACTTGGAAAAGGTCTTGGGGATTTTTGACGAGGATTTGAAAAAGGCCACCTATGTGGTCGGCCACAATATCGGCTTTGATATCAATGTCGTCGGTTCGGAGTTTTTGAGGAAAAAGCTCCCAATGAAACTCAGGGATAGAAAGGAGTTGGATACCAAGGACCTTTCGACCGATTTCTGCGCAATCCCTGGCGGAAAAGGCGGTAAATTCAAATGGCCAACCCTGACCGAACTGCACCACAAACTTTTCGGGAACGGATTCGCGGATGCCCACGACGCCGCCTATGACGTGGACGCGACGGCCAAGTGCTTCTTTGGCCTCATCACGCAGCGGGTCATTCAACCCGAAAAAGGCATTCCCCTGGCAGAAGTAGTCTATGAGCCGCCCCGTTTGGACGCGGCCAACTTTGCCAACGCCAAGGACGACACCAAAACCGCTGCAAAGGAAATCCTCAAGGCAGCCGGAACGGCGGATATTTCCCAAATGCAGGATTTACCTTTCACGCACCTGCATGTCCATACCCAATACTCGGTCCTGCAGGCGACTTCCGAGATACCTTCCTTGATCGCTTTGGCCAAATCGATGAACATGCCGGCGATTGCGATGACAGATCATGGCAATATGATGGGCGCGTTTCATTTTGTCAAAGAAGCATTTTCCAAAGGAATTAAACCGATCATCGGCTGTGAGTTTAATCTCTGCAAAGACCGCAAAAACAAATCCCAAAAGGACGACGGATACCAAACAGTCCTCATTGCAAAGAACAAAGGCGGCTATCATAACCTCGCGAAGTTGGCCTCCTATGCCAATATTGAGGGTTACTATTACGTGCCAAGAATCGACAAGGAACTTTTGGTGCAATACAAGTCTGACCTGATCGCCACGACGGGCGGACTCTGGTCTGAAATCCCCTACCTGATACTCAACGTGGGCGATACCCAAGCAGAAGAGGCCTTTATCTGGTGGAAGGAGCAGTTTGGGGAGGATTTCTATGTGGAACTCAACAGACATGGCATTCCCGAAGAGGAAAAAGTAAATGAAGTATTGCTTCATTTTGCGAAAAAATACGGTGTAAAATTCTTCGCCGCCAACAACGCCTATTACAACCAAAAGGTAGATGCCAAGGCCCACGACATCCTCCTCTGTGTGAAAGACGGCGAACTCGTCGAGAAGCCGAAAAAATACATCGGAAAGCGCGGACGGGAATTCAGGTTTGGATTTCCCAATGATGAATTCTACATCAAAAGCCCCGAGGAGATGAAAAAGCTCTTCGCGGACCTTCCCGAAGCGATTGCCTGCACCGATGAGATTGTGCAAAAGATCGAATCCTACAAACTGGAAAGGCCCGTTTTGTTGCCGAAGTTTGACATTCCAGATGAGTTCAAGGACCCGCAGGATGAAATCGACGGGGGCAAGCGTGGGGAAAATGCCTATTTGCGCTACCTTACCTACGAAGGCGCCAAGAAACGTTATCCCGATCTCACGGACGAAATCAAGGAACGGCTTGACTTTGAGTTGGCTACAATCGAAAAAACCGGCTATCCGGGTTACTTCCTGATTGTGCAGGATTTTACGGGAGAAGCGCGAAAAATGGGCGTCTCTGTTGGGCCAGGCAGGGGTTCCGCAGCGGGTTCGGCGGTGGCGTATTGTACCGGTATCACCAATGTAGACCCAATCGCCTATGACCTCCTCTTCGAAAGGTTCCTCAACCCCGACCGGGTTTCCCTTCCCGATATTGATATTGACTTTGACGACGAAGGCCGGGATAAGGTCATCAAATATGTGATCGACAAATACGGATCCAACCAAGTCGCACAAATCATCACCTACGGTACCATGGCCGCCAAATCGGCGATCAGGGACACGGCGAGGGTGCTCAATCTCCCCTTGGCGGAAGCTGACAAACTCGCCAAGCTAGTCCCCGACATCAAGCTCAAGGCACTTTTTGACCTCTCAAAAGACAGGGCAAAACTGGCAGACAAGCTAAAAGGCAACGGGGAAGATTTGTCAAAAGCCGAAGAACTGATCCGCATTTCAAAAGGGCAGGACGAACTTTCCAAAACCGTCAACCAAGCGACGGTGCTCGAAGGCTCTGTCCGGAATACAGGAATCCACGCCTGCGGAGTCATCATTACACCGGATGACATCACCAATTTTGTACCGGTTGCCTTGGCAAAGGATTCTGACATGGTCTGCACCCAATTTGACAACTCGGTCGTCGAAAGCGCCGGCTTGCTCAAGATGGACTTCTTGGGATTGAAGACGCTCACCCTGATCAAGGATGCGGTCAAGATCGTCAAGGAAAGACACGGGATAGATTTGGATCCTGACAATTTCCCAATCGACGACGCGAAGACTTATGAGCTATTCCAACGCGGTGAAACGGTCGGCATTTTCCAATACGAATCTCCCGGGATGCAAAAGTACATGCGGGACCTGAAGCCAACGGTCTTTGCCGACCTGATTGCGATGAACGCGCTTTACAGACCCGGGCCATTGGAATATATTCCATCTTTCGTCAGGCGAAAACACGGACAGGAACCGATCACCTATGACCTGGACGACATGAAGGAATACCTGGAGGAAACTTATGGTATCACCGTGTACCAGGAACAGGTCATGTTGCTTTCCCAAAAATTGGCTGGCTTCACCAAAGGCGAGGCGGACGTGCTCCGGAAAGCGATGGGTAAGAAACAGAAAGACGTCCTCGACAAAATGAAGCCGAAATTTGTCGAACAGGCTTCTGCCAAAGGACATGATGCCCAAAAGCTGGAAAAAATCTGGAAGGACTGGGAGGCCTTCGCCTCTTACGCATTCAACAAATCGCACTCCACTTGCTACGCTTGGATCGCCTATCAGACAGCCTATCTGAAGGCACATTATCCCGCGGAATATATGGCCTCCGTGCTCAGCAACAACATGAACGATATCACGCAGGTGACATTTTTCATGGAAGAATGTAAGCGCATGGGCATCTCCGTGTTGGGGCCAGACGTCAACGAATCCAAAAGCGGCTTCACGGTCAACAAAGACGGGCAGATCCGCTTTGGCTTGGCAGCTATCAAGGGGGCAGGTGCCGCTGCGGTAGAAGCGATCATTGTCGAGCGGGAAAAGAGCGGGCGTTACCAAACTATCTTCGATTTCTGCAAACGAGTCAATTCCAGGGCTTTGAACAAAAAAACGCTGGAAGCATTGGCGATGGCAGGAAGCTTCGATTGCTTCCCGCAACACCACCGGCGACAATACCTCGAAGCACCCGAGGGTGATGTGACGCTGCTCGAAAAAGCGGTGAAGTATGCCCAAAAAGTCCAACAAGAATCAGAAAGCAACCAAGTGAGCCTGTTTGGAGGAGGTTCCGGCATGGAAGTTTCGCTTCCTACCGTGGCCTCCATGGAGCCTTTCAGCCAATTGCAGCAGCTCAACATCGAAAAAGAAGTCGTTGGGCTTTATATATCCGGGCATCCTCTGGACCAGTTCCGGGTGGAAATCGATGCCTTTACCAATACACCCCTACCGGAATTTGCGGATATCGAAAACCTCAGAAAAAAAAGCGACATCAAGGCTGCAGGAATCGTTACTTCCTTTGCCCACCGGACTACCAAGACCGGAAAGCCTTTTGGCACGCTCAGTATGGAGGATTACCATGGGGCCCATACCTTCTTCCTTTTCGGCGATGACTACATCAAATTCAAGGGCTACTTCATGACAGGTTGGTTCCTGTACCTCAGCGGGTCCGTACATCCCAACAAGTTCAAGGAAAATGAGTTTGAGTTCAAAATCAACATGATCATGCTCCTCAATGAGGTGCGCGGCAAAATGGTCAAGGGGCTCCGTGTAAATATCGATCTGGATGATCTGTCGTTCGAATTAATGGAAAAACTGGAAGCCATTACCCAGCGGTATCGCGGTGATGCAAAACTGTACATCAACATCATCGACTCCAAAGAAAACATCACCCTAGACTTGATGTCAAAGCGTTTTACCGTAGATCCATCTAACGAGATGATCAAGGAATTGGGACGCATTCCGGAAGTGGTGTATGAGATTGTATGAGGAGGGAAGGTTAGGGAGTTGGAAGGTTGGAACGTTAGCAGGCGTCGAGATAATCACGAATTTTATTCTCAGAGGCTGGGAACTTATTGAAGCCCAATCTGCTTAATGAGTATATTTGAAAATCAAGCATTCACAAACTATACATTACAATGGCAAAAGCAATAGAGATTACCGATGCAAACTTTGAAGAAGTATTGAAGTCAGACAAGCCCGTGTTGGTGGACTTTTGGGCAGAATGGTGCGGCCCATGCAAAATGATCGGACCAGTGGTAGAGGAACTCGCAGGCGATTATGAAGGAAAGGCCATCATTGGCAAAGTAGACGTCGACTCCAATCCAGCCGTTGCGCAGGCTCTTGGTATCAGAAGCATTCCTACATTGATGTTCTTCAAAGGTGGAAAATTGGTTGACAAGCAAATCGGGGCTGTTCCAAAAGTCGTTTTGTCCCAAAAATTGGACGCGCAGCTCTAATTGATATAGAAATCACAGTAATAGCCACAGAGATTCGTTCTTTGTGGCTATTTTTATTTGTGGGTAGAATAAATCTATGAAAGAAACCTTGATTGAGCTCGAGCAATTCCTTCAATTACGGGGAAGTATTCCGATCTTGGATGCCCGGAGTGAGGGGGAATTCGCACAAGGACATATTCCCGGATCCATCAATCTACCAATCCTCAACAATGAAGAAAGAAAAATTGTAGGAACGATCTACAAGCAGCGAGGAAGTCAGGAGGCGGTGGTCAAGGGTTTCGAGCTCGTCGGGCCAAGGTTTCATTCCATCATCCAGGATGCTTTCAGGCTTTTTCCAGATAAGAAAATAATGACCTACTGTTGGCGGGGAGGCATGCGGAGTGAGATCATGTCCTGGCTACTACGCATGGCGGGATTTGAAATCCTACGGCTGAAGGGAGGGTACAAAACCTACCGCACACTGACCTATGAGGCCGTCAGGAAGGAAAGGAATTTCATCGTGTTGGGGGGAAAAACCGGCGTCGGTAAAACCGTTTTGCTTCAAGCATTAAAAGCAGCCGGCGAACCAGTCATTGACTTGGAAAAAATCGCCAACCACAAAGGATCTTCTTTCGGTGGCATCGGCCAAGCACCCCAACCGAGTATAGAGCATTTCGAGAATCTGCTTGCCGAAGAGCTTCTCAAATTCCCGATTTCGGCGAAAATCTGGATAGAAAATGAAAGCCGGAGAATTGGAAAAGTAGTCCTATCTGAGGAGTTCTATAACAATATCATCACCTCTCCGCTGATCGAAATCACCAAATCGGAGTCGGAAAGGATCGCCCATATTTCCAATGAATATGGTCTTTTACCCGAAAAAGACCTGATTGAAGCGGTGAAAAGACTCCAAAAAAAATTGGGTGGAAAAAGGACATCCGAGGCTATAGAAGATATCAAGGCGAAGCGGCATGACTCCTGGATTGCCAATTTGTTGATTTATTATGACAAGGCTTATGAATTCGAACTCACCAAGCACCAACGGGCGCAAGTATTCCCGCTTGAATTGGGCGATACCGAAGGTGAAAACGCAGTTCGCCGGCTATTGGAGATCAAAAACAACATCAATCAATGGAAACCCCAACTATCCGATTAACACAATTCAGTGAAGGTTCTGGCTGCGGATGCAAGATCGCCCCGGCAGTCTTGGACAGTATTCTTGGAAACAGAAAATCCGTGGACTTGGAGGACCCGAATCTTTTGGTTGGAAACTCTACCAAAGACGATGCCGCAGTCTACCAGATTAGCGAGACAATCGCGATGATCAACACCGTTGACTTTTTTACCCCAATCGTGGATGACCCCTACGATTTTGGCAGGATCGCTGCCGCAAATGCATTGTCGGATGTGTACGCCATGGGAGGAAAGCCCCTTTTTGCCAACGCCATCCTGAGTTGGCCAGTCGAGAAAATTGATCCAATGCTGGCAGCTGAGGTCTTGGAAGGGGGTCGAGCGATTTGCCAAGAAGCTGGAATTCCCCTTGCGGGCGGACACAGCATCGCGGCAAAAGATCCGATTTTTGGACTTTCGGTAAATGGGATCATCCATCCCAAAAGCATAAAGACAAACAAGGGATCAAAGGAGGGTGATTTGATCTATATCACCAAGCCCTTGGGAATCGGCGTATTGGCTACTGCTTTGAAACGTGACAAAATCAACCAGGATGACTATGTCAAAATGATCCATTTTGCCACGCAGATCAATTCCATCGGCTCGGAGTTTGGGCAATTGGAATATATCCATGCGATGACCGATGTGACAGGATTTGGGTTGTTGGGGCATTTGGTAGAAATGTCGGAAGGCGCGGGACTCAGCGCAGTGATCCAAGGCAGCAGTCTTCCGCTGATCGATGGGGTAAGCGATTACATTTCACAATTTATCTTTCCCGACAATACCTACCGAAACTGGAATGCGTACAGCGGAAAGACGGAAGGAATCAACGGTATGGAACTGGTCAAATTCTGCGATCCGCAGACCAACGGAGGGCTGATGGTCGCCGTGGACCCAAAATCCCAAAAAGCATTTGAGTCATTCCTCGAAAAGCACCGACAAAAAGCTTGGCTGATCGGGGAGTTTATCGCCCAATCAGCCAAAGTGGTCAAAGTGGTCTAGTCAAGCACTTTGACCTTGATACTTTTGTAATAGATCACGCTCTCCGGATCATGGGCTTGGATTGCAAAAGTACCCTTATCAAATTTTTTCTCGCCCGCGTTTGCTGGGCGGTTATTGTCCTTGGATTCTGTGTAATCAGTGACAGTTTTACCGTTGATTTTGATCACAACATGGTCACCCCTCACGATAATGTGTGTCGTGTACCATTCTCCATCCTTGACATGCACCTCGCGGACATCGCTGAATGAATACAGGCTTCCTGATTTCCTCCAATCACTATGGGTCTGATTGACCTGGACTTCGTAGCCCTTATTGGGCCAGCCAGTTTCTTGATAGGCCGTATGGAAAAAGATACCCGAATTGGCTTTGGGCATGGTTTTCAATTCGACCATCAATTCAAAATTTTTGAACTCCCCATTATTGACTGGACCGACATAGAAGGCATGTGCCCTTGGGCCGTCGATCTTTATCAATCCATCCTCAATGCTGAAGGATGAGGGGTTTTCAGCGATTTTCCATCCGTCGAAATTCTTCCCGTTAAACAATGTTATCCAATCCGACTGCGCAAAGAGATTCATTCCCAAAAGCATTAGGGAAAAAACAAGCAAAGTTTTTTTCATAGTTTGGTTATTTGAGGTTCATTTTTTATTCAAATTTCAAGCAGGCATCAATGATGCAGCTGGGAAACACCGCCTGATACGATGAATTTCATGACTTCGGTACTCTTCACGTTTTTCAAGATGCGCACGTTTTCCCGGGGAACTAGAAACAGATTTCCTGAGAAATTATAGCTGTGCGGCAAATAGATCGCTACCATTCCAGGTTCTTCCAATACAGAAAGATCTTCCTGCGTCACGAAGCCCAATCTTGAAACATCTGAAGAAATTTTGATGATTGCTGGGGTGTTGAATTTCTTTTTGTCCCCCACAAAAGCCGACATCAAGTCTTTGATACTGGTATATAGAATGTTGATCAGTGGAATCTTGAAAACCCACTTTTCGAAAATTTCAAACAGCGGTTTGGTAATGAAAATACTTGCCAAAAAACCTACGAAAGTGATGGATGCCAGGATGATCAAAATCCCCAATCCCGGGAATGGGATTGGCAAGATCCCATCCAAAAACTGAAGCGTAAGGACGATCACATAGACCGTCAGCGCGATCGGAACCACAAACAATAAGCCCCGAAAGAAATACGTGATGATCCTTCTGTATGTAAATGCCATAGCCCAATTTTCCCGAATTAAAAATAAAGAATATTGACCATATCCTGTTTGCCGAAATAAAATCTTCCAACCACTTGAAAAAGAAAAAGCCCCGATTATCAACCGGGGCTCTTCAGCGAATATTGTTTCTTTTACAAATCGATACCCATGAAGGACATGAAGGCGATGCCCATCAGTCCTGTAAGCAGCATCGTGATGCCAAGACCTTTCAAGCCGTTAGGTACGTTGGAATACTTCATCTTCTCGCGGATAGCAGCCAAAGCAACAATCGCCAAGAAGAAGCCGGTTCCGGATCCGAATCCATAAACCGTGGCTTCAGCCAAGGTATAATCCCTTTGCGCCATGAACAAAGCGCCTCCTAAGATCGCACAGTTTACAGCAATCAAAGGAAGGAAAATACCCAATGCTCCATAGAGCGCAGGCGCAAATTTCTCCACGATCATTTCCACCAATTGTACAATTGCCGCGATGATGGCAATGAACATGATAAATCTGAGGAACGAAAGGTCAAGTGTCGCAAACGAAGCACCTGCCCAAGAAAGCGCACCTTCCTTCAAAACCAACTCATTCAAAAGCCAGTTGATCGGAACGGTTACGGTCAACACGAAGATAACCGCAGCACCAAGTCCAAGCGCTGTACTCACTTTTTTGGAAACTGCCAAGAACGAGCACATTCCCAAAAAGTAAGCAAAAATCATATTGTCAATAAAGATGGATCTTACTCCTAAGCTAATTAATTCCATGTCGTTATCGGATTAATGTTCAACATAACCTGTTTTGGTACGCTGTACCCAAATGATCAGTCCCAAGATGATAAATGCACCGACGGGAGTCACCATGAGACCATTTGTCGCGAGGCTGAAATTTTCACCAAAAAGACCTGCGATGCTGTCATAAATCGGCAAGCCAAATACGCTGCCAGATCCAAATAACTCCCTAAAGAATGCTACTGCCAAAATGATCCAAGAATAGCCCAAGGCTGATCCTAATCCATCCAACACGGAGTCATAAGGTTTATTGCCAAGTGCGAATGCTTCCAATCGACCCATTACTATACAGTTGGTAATAATCAGACCGATGAAGACCGAAAGTTCCTTGTACATGTCATAGGCAAAAGCTTTCAGAATCTCACTCACCACTGTTACCAAAGTCGCAACAACAGCCAACTGCACAATGATCCTCACCCTTGTGGGGATCGTATTCCTCATGACAGAGATCACGAAGTTGGACATGGCAACCACGAAGATAACAGAGATGGCCATGATCAAAGTTGGCTGCATCTGTGTAGTCACCGCAAGGGCCGAACAGATTCCCAAAACTTGGATCGTGATGGGGTTACTATCAACCAAAGGGTCAGTAACCAGTTTTTTTCTCCTCTTTGACAGAAGCGCCTCTGCGGGCTTTTTTACTTCTGCTATTGTAGTTTCTGTACTCATTATCTAGAAGGATTGAATGGTTCAAATTAATTTAAAGCTACTACATCAGAGGATTTGGCAGATTTGGTCTTCTCCAAAAATGCACTGTAGTATTGCAGATAGTTCTTCACCATGTTGTTCACACCATTTGCTGTGATGGTGGCACCGGACATCCCGTCGACTTTGTGCTTATCGGCGTCGTAGTCCTTGCCTTCTCCTTTTTGCATGGCTACTGCCTGGAGCGTACCGGTTTCATCGAAAATCTCTTTGCCTTGGTAGCGGGCCTGAACATCGGAACTTGTGATTCTTGCACCCAAGCCTGGAGTTTCACCTTTGTGGGCAAAAGTCACACCGGCGATGGTATTCAAATCGGTCTTCAAAGCAACGTACCCCCAAATCTCATCCCAAAGGCCTGCACCATAAACGGGCAAAATATAGGATTCGACGGCATCAGGGTTTCCTTCTGCATGGTAAATGAAAACAGGGAAAACACGCTTCTCAGCTGGCATTTTGTAATTCTTGCCTACGTTCACTTTTTCAGCAACCATTGGGCTGCCATCAGGAGCAGTTTCGATTTTGTTTCCTTCAATGTCGACTACGATGGAAGATATCCTATTCTGATAATATTCCAACACCTCGTTCGCCTTCATTTTCCTAAGGGTCTCGCCATCAACGACCGCACCCAGAATTTGCTTTCTAGTATCAAGCTCCTCTGCCTTTCTCTGCAAAGGACCCAACACTTGGGAAGTCCCAGACAACAATAATCCTAAGATAACGGTCAGGATTATCGAAAATGTGATGATATATGCGTTAGACTGTTGCACGTTGTAGCCTCCTTTTCTTATTTGCTTTTACTACATAATAATCGATCAATGGTGCGAAGACGTTCATCAGCAATACCGCCAACATGATGCCTTCAGGATATGCCGGGTTGGAAACACGGATGATGATGGTCAATACACCAATCAAGAATCCATAAATCCATTTTCCAGTTTCTGTCTGTGCTGCTGAGACTGGGTCAGTAGCCATAAACACCACACCAAACGCCAAGCCTCCCATCACCCAGTGATATTGTGGTGGTAAAGCCATGTATTCATTTACTGCAAGCAAGTTCATCAAAAGACCCATTGCATAGGCGCCTGCAAAGCCACTTGCGATGATTTTCCAGCTAGCTACGCCGGTTCCGATCAAAATCGCCGCACCGATCAATGCCATCAATGTTGATGTTTCACCGATAGATCCCGGAATCCAGCCCATAAACATATTGTAGAAGCTGTATATTCCCTCACCGAGGACAGAGTTATGTTGGGACAATGCTTGGGTAGCCTGTGTTCCTGTCACGCCCGCATCATACACTACCGACAATGCCGTCGCTCCAGAAAAACCATCCACCGGAGTCTTGTCACCAAGATAGGTCCATACCTGGTCTCCAGAAATCTGCGCCGGATAAGCGAAATATAGAAATGCCCTAGCGGTCATGGCGACGTTGAGGATATTCATTCCCGTACCTCCAAAAACCTCCTTTCCGATCACTACCGCAAAAATGGTTGCCAAAGCAACCTGCCAGAGTGGAATGGTGGGAGGCATGACCAATGCGATCAACATCCCCGTCACCAAGTAACCTTCACTAATGGGGTGGTTTCGGATAACACAGAAGGTAAATTCCGTCAAGAGACCAACCGCATAAGATACGATCAAAACTGGAAGTACCGCAAGTGCCCCTATCAAAGCTTTGTCAAGCCATGTTGCTTCTTCACCGACGGCAAGAAAATGCTGATGACCGACGTTCAGGATTCCAAACAACAAGGTCGGGACCATTGCAATGACCACGGTGATCATGACCCTTTTCAGGTCAACCGCATCCTTGATTTGGGTGCCTTTGGTACCGGTTACCAAATCAGGTGCAAAGGCGATTGTCCTATGGCCTTCGTAAAGGGTATAGAACTTTTCCCATTTGCCTCCCTTTTCAAAGTTTGGCTTTAGACTATCGAAGAGATTTTGTAACGCCTTCATACTTAACTATACATTAATAATTCAATTCCGTTTCTTAGCATTTTCTGCAGCTCGTTTTTGGAAGGATCGATGAACTCGCAAAGTGCGACATCCTCTTCCACCAACTCGTACAAGCCCAATTCCTCCATTTCGTCAAAATCCTCCGCTACGATGGCCTTGAAGAGATATGTCGGCAGGATATCCATAGGCATTACTTGTTCAAAGGCTCCGGTCACAACAAATGGACGTTCTTCTCCATGTGTATTCGTATCAACCACGTATTCCTTGTTTCTGTTGAGGAAAGAAAACAAACCAAGCGCCTTATGGAAGCTAAGTTTGGTAGTGCTTGGTTTCAGCCACCCCAGAAACTCCTCATATTCTCCTTCAGGAATCAAGGTGATTTGGCTGGCATAGAATCCCAAATATCCTTTATTGTCAATTTTTTCACCAGTCAGAACATTTCCAGAAATCACTCTGACATGTTCTTGCTTGGCGTTTCCAGACACAAAGGTTTCAACATTGCAGCCAATGTATGTTTTTACATACCCAGTGGTTTTGGCCTCAGAACCAGTGACCGCAATGATGCGGGATGCATCATATTTTCCTTCCAAAAAGAGTTTGCCGATCTGAACAACCCCGTAAGGACTTACTGTCCAAACCAAGTCACCTTTATTGATAGGGTCAAGATGGTGGATCTGAGTGCCTACGTTTCCAGCGGGGTGCGGCCCGGAAATTTTGTTCACTTCTACACCACTCAAGTTTGAAAATACGCTGGCAACTTCTCCCTCGCCATTGATATTGACGTGGACTTTACCGGTGGTGAGTTTCTTGAGGACATCGATACCTGCTTGGAAGTATTTACCTTCACCCTGTAGCGTGAATCCATAATCGGGCGCCAAAGGATGTGTATCAAAGCATGATACGAAAATGGATTTGGGTGTTTCGTCGGGGTTGGCAACGATACCATAGGGCCTTTGGATGATTTGTGGCCACACACCTCCTTTACACATGTGGTCGATCGCTTGAACCTTGGAAAGGGATTTCAGCGCTGAGTCGGTGAACTTCTCGAAAACTTCAAAATCAACCGAGCTGTCGGCGAGGATTTTGATCTCCAACAATTTCCTTTTGTCGCCCCTCTTGATTTCAATGACCTCACCAGAAACCGGCGCAACGTATTGCACTTTGTCCAGGGCTTTATCCATCAGGATAGGGGTACCAGCTTTGACTGTATCTCCCTCACTGACAGTAACTTTTGGACGCTGCATGCCAAGAAAATCGGTCGGCTTCAGGGCAAAAGTTTTTGCCGGGGACATGGATATCAGCTTTTTTTCGGCCTTACCTACCAGCTTAATATCGAATCCCTTCTTAAGCTTTATTGTTTTAGACATATGATTTTTTAACTGTATGGTCTTTTGAAAAACGCCTCAAATCTAATAAAATACTCATTGAATGGAAGCTTAGAATTGCATTATTTGTTGGACGGAAACCGCCCGGAAATGCATCAGCTCTCTGATTTTCTACTTTTCCTCCAAAACAAAGCTCTCGCCTATGGACATGATGTGCCTCATCACCTGTTCCATCAACCACATGGGAGTGGATGTGGCGCCGCAGATGCCTACTTTGTCCTGCGGAGTAAACCAGGATGGATCGATTTCTGTTTCGTTTTCCACAAAGTAACTGCGGGGATTTTCGCTCAGACAGACTTGGAAGAGGGCTTTTCCATTGGAACTCTTTTTTCCAGAGACGAAAATCACCACGTCATTTTCCTGGGAGAATCGCTGAAGCTGGGGTTCTCGGTTTGAGACTTGCCGACAAATCGAATCGTTGGCGCTAAAGTCTATCTCGTTCAATTCGCCCTTGGCAGCCCTGATGCGCTCCTCTATTTTATCCTTCAAGGCATAAAAACCTTTGGTGCTTTTTGTAGTCTGGCTGAAAAGCGTCACAGGCTTGGAATAATCGATCAGGTCGAGATCCTTGTCTTCCATCACGACAATTGCTTTTTCGAGCGTCTGTCCCGTCAATCCGATGACTTCTGCATGCCCTTTTTTCCCGTAAATGACTATTTGGCCATCTTCGCGCTCCATCTTGTCAAATGCGGTCTTGACGCGATGCTGAAGTTTCAACACTACCGGACAAGAAGCATCGATCAGCTCGATATTATTTTCAATGGCCATGCGGTAGGTTTCCGGTGGCTCGCCATGCGCACGGATGAGGACCTTGCAGTCGCTCAATTCCTGGAGTTGGTCGCGGTCTATCACGACAAGACCCTTATCGGTGAGCCGTTTTACCTCCATATCATTGTGGACGATGTCACCCAGACAGTACAGTTTGTCTGAGACTTCCATTTCATCCTCGGCCATTTTGATGGCAAACTCCACCCCAAAACAGTAGCCTGAATTTTTATCGATGGTTACTTCCATATATTTAGTCGCCAATTTTTGTCTTGGCCCATTGTGCTATCCTTTCTACTTGCTCCCCAAATTCGAGAAAACTGGTATCGAGCTCGAGGGCATCTTCTGCCTTTCTCAGTGGACTTTCGGCCCTCGTGGTATCGATGCGGTCACGCTCTGAGAGATTCTCGATGATGCTTTCCAAATCGACCATTTCGCCCTTTTCCAAGAGCTCCCTCTGCCTGCGTTCGGCACGAATCTGCAAATCGGCAGTCATGAACACCTTTAGCTGTGCATCTGGGAAGACCACCGTCCCGATATCCCTGCCATCCATGACGACGGCCTTTTTTTTTCCCATACGCTGCTGCTGAGCCACAAGTTCGGTTCGGACTTCCTTGATCTTACTGACTTCGCTTACCTTTTCCGAGACGCGCATGGATCTGATTTCGTCCTCCACGTTAATGCCATTGAGATAAGTCTCTTGTTTGCCATTATCGGGATTGGGATGAAATGAAATCTCAAGGTTTGAGAGATACTTAGATACTTCCTTGGGATTTTCCAGGGAAACGTGGTTGTTCAAAAAATGAAGGGTCGCTGCGCGATACATCGCCCCGGAGTCTATATAGGTATAGCCCAGCATTTTGGCAACTGCCTTGGCAGTGGAGCTTTTACCGCAACCCGAGTATCCGTCAATCGCAACCACAATTTTTTGCATTGAATAGTGGGGACCTTACAAATCCAAAATTTCGGGCAAATATAGGGATAAAAGGGGATACTGGAAGTGTATTCGGAAAATTAGAAACGAACCGCAGTATATCAGATCCAAGCGCCAAAAAGTCGGTGCCGAATTTTTGTTTCATCAAGCAAAATGTCGAAAGCAGCTATAGAAAAAAGCGTAAATAGAATCAAATCCTCTGGCTTTTGACGAAGATGTGGTAGTTTTACCTGAAGCCAATTTTGTCCCATAGGCCTGCATTTTCAGTAGCCTTCGTACAAATACCCAACATCATGCAAACCTTCAGCCTCCAAGGACAGCTCGTCGATATTCCCAATCGCAGGATTTATGCCGCAGAAATCAAGGTGGAAAACGGCTCCATCCGTGCGATTGAACCTATTGCTGATGACAAAAGTCTTCCTTTTGTAATGCCCGGATTTATCGATGCCCACGTCCATGTCGAGTCGTCGATGTTGGTCCCTTCCGAATTTGCAAGGCTCGCCGTCGTACATGGCACAGTCGCAACGGTCTCAGACCCCCACGAGATCGCCAATGTCTGCGGGATGGAAGGTGTGGAATTCATGATCGAAAATGGAAAACAGGTCCCCTTCCACTTTTACTTTGGAGCGCCATCCTGCGTCCCTGCCACGCCGTTTGAGACTGCCGGGGCGGAAATCACCGCAAACGACATCGATGATTTGTTGGGCAGGGAAGAAATCTGCTACCTGGCGGAAATGATGAACTGGCCGGGAACCGTCAACCGTGACCCCGAAGTGATGGAAAAGATCCGCATTGCCCAAAAACACGGCAAACCTATTGATGGACATGCGCCGGGACTGATGGGGGATTTGGCTACGAAATATATTTCGGCTGGCATCACCACCGACCACGAATGCTTTACCTATGAGGAAGCCTTGGGGAAAATCAAACTGGGCATGAAGATCATCATCCGGGAAGGGTCGGCTGCAAAAAACTTCGAGGCGCTGATCGACTTGATGGATCAATATGCCGAATTCCTGATGTTTTGCTCGGACGACAAGCACCCGGACAACCTGGCTTTGGGACACATCAATCAACTGGCGGCAAGGGCCGTGGCGAAAGGAAAAGATTTATTTGATATCCTGACTGCCACTTGTCTCACCCCGATATGGCATTATGGACTCAAAGTCGGCCAACTGCGTGTCAACGATCCGGCCGACTTCATCCTTGTCGAAAACCTTGAGCAATTCAAAGTGCTCCAAGCCTACATCAAAGGTCAGCTTGTCGCCGAAAACGGCATCAGCCTGATCAAATCGGTCCCCGTCTCGGCAATCAACAATTTCCACCTGGAAAAAAAGAAACCCACAGATTTTCAGATCAGGGCAAAAGGATCCAAAATCAGAGTCATTGAAGCCTTGGACGGGCAATTGGTTACGCCAGAGAAAATGACGGAGGTCAAGGTACTTGATGGCCTTGCAGTCAGTGAGCCAGACCGAGACATCCTCAAAATCGCCGTCGTCAACCGCTACGAGAATTCCATTCCTGCCCTCGCATTTATCACCAACTTTGGGCTGAAATCCGGTGCGATTGCTTCCTCGGTCGGACATGATTCGCACAATATCATCGTGGTGGGCGTCGACGACGAATCGATCTGTAGGGCTGTAAATCTTCTGGTGGCGACAAAAGGCGGTATCTCTGCGGTAAACGGGGAAAAGGAAATGGTCTTGCCCCTGCCCGTCGGAGGAATTATGTCCGACTGGGATGGCTATGAGGTAGCCGGGAAGTACACCGCTTTGGACAAATTTGCCAAAAGCCTCGGTTCTAGGCTCCAATCGCCATTTATGACGCTCAGCTTTATGGCCTTGCTGGTGATTCCTGAACTCAAACTGAGCGATAAGGGCCTTTTTGATGGGAAGAATTTTAGGTTTGTGGATGTTTTTGCTGAATAAGTGCTGCACCCCTCCTTAATAAAACGCATCCTCAAAATGCCTGAAGTTCACATTGCCGTTTCGGTCTTTGTAGACACCGACGATATCAAATCGGATATCCTTGTGCCAGTCTTTTTCATGGATATAGTGGTCGGCAGCCTTGACCAATAGCTTTCTTTTGGTCGCGTCGACAAACTCCTCCGCATACCCAAATCCCGTGCCGCTGCGGAACTTCACCTCCACAAAAACCAACAGACCGCGGAATCTGAACACCAAGTCAATCTCGGCATGCCCGTGCCGGTAATTTTCATCGAGAAATTCGTAACCCTTTGAAGTCAGCCATTCCTTGGCCATTTGTTCCGTTTCCTTACCGATTTGGTTGTGTTCCGCCATGGTTATTTTGGTTACTTTTGAGCTTCAAATACCCCATTCAGTCTCGCCCAAAAGAACCAATCAGGGATTTCGGGCGTTTCCAAATGGCATTACTTTATAACTGTGAATCAAGTTATCAATAAAAAAGTAAAATTTATAGACTTAGGTCAAAAAGACTACAAGGAAACCTGGGATTTTCAGGAAGCGCTTTTTGCAAAAACCGTCGCGACCAAGATCCAAAACCGGAGTTTGTCACCAACGGAACAAAAGGCGACCGAAAATTTCCTGCTTTTTGTCACACATCCGCACGTCTATACACTTGGGAAGAGCGGGGAACTCTCCCATCTATTGTTGGACGAAAAAGGATTGGAGGAGAAAAATGCCACATTTTATAAAATCAACCGCGGTGGGGATATCACCTACCACGGTCCCGGGCAGCTAGTCGGCTATCCTATTTTGGATTTGGAAAATTTCTTTACAGATATCCACAAATACCTACGTCTGCTCGAAGAGGCGATAATCCTGACATTGGCCGAGTACGGCATAGAGGCAGGCCGAATTGAGGGTTTGACAGGTGTATGGTTGGACCATGTTGCGCAGAAGAACCCAAGGAAGATATGCGCCATGGGTGTCAAATCCAGCCGATGGGTGACGATGCATGGCTTTGCATTCAATGTCAATGCCGATATCGCCTATTTCAACAACATCGTCCCCTGCGGCATTCCCGACAAGGCAGTGACCTCCATGCACCTGGAACTGGGCAAGAAAATCGACGAGGACGAAGTCAAGGGAAAAGTCAAAAGACACCTTGCTGCGTTGTTCGGAATGGAGATTGAATCACCAAAGCCTTGAAATTTCAAATGACGGATGTAATGTCTACAGTTGAACAAAATCCGCCTTTTTTCACGAAGTCTCATATCTAACGTCTATTGTCTCAAGTCTAAAAAATGAAAAAAGACATTGAATTCCACCCCGTTGCTGGGGTCAAATTGGCAATCGCCAAGGAAGTAATCGAGGGTCAAACAGAGTGGGCAGTCTATATCATCAACCACAACTTGATCGAACTCAATACCGTGATGATCACTTCCAAGGGCTATGGTTTTATCGGCGGAGAGCAAAGGAAAACCTCCGTACTTCGCCATATGATCAAGGAATTGGGGCCGCAATCCATCGCCAAGATCGAGCCGATTGACCCAGCGCTGTTTGCACTTCACAATGAATTTTGGGTGAGCTACTACATCCTGGACCAAATTTTTGACAAGAAATTCATTTTTACAGAGGGCAGCATGAACCCTGCCAACATCAGCTTTATACCGGATTTGGGTTTGGAAGGGGTGCTGCACAGGTAAAACTATTCATTTTTGTTTCATCAACGAAAACACCTATCTTAAGGGAAGAAATGAGCTTGCGCAGCATCCATATATACCTTGAGATATGAATAAATTTCTACCAGAATGGAAAGACATCCTCTTTTTGGATATTGAGACTGCTTCTTTGGAAGCGGATTTTGGGCAATTGCCTGAGCGCCTACAGGAAGAATGGACCAAAAAGGAAAAACATATCCTGGGACCCGAGTCCGAACACCAAGCAGGGGATTTATTCTTCCAGAAAGCCGGCATCTATGCCGAATTCGGAAAAGTGATCTGTATCGGTGTGGGCTATTTCCATATCGACCCCAACTCAGACAAAGTCGAATTCAGGACCAAGAGCTTTAGCGAAGACAGCGAACAGGAAACATTGGCAGGATTTGCAGCTTTGTTGTCCAAGAAGAAATGGACACTCTGCGCCCACAACGGCAAGGAGTTTGACTTTCCCTACCTCTGCCGCCGGCTGCTTGTCAACAAGATCCCCCTGCCCGAACCCCTTCAGATCGCAGGCAAAAAGCCCTGGGAAATTCGGCATTTGGATACCATGGAGCTGTGGCGCTTTGGGGACTATAAGCACTATACGCGGCTCGAACTGCTGGCAGCGATCTTCGACATACCGACCTCCAAGGAAGGAATCGACGGCAGCCAAGTCAATGAAACCTATTATCTCAAAGGCGATGTAGAGACGATACGGAAGTATTGCCTGCGGGACGTATGGGTAACGGCGCAGATTTACCTCGCCATGCAAGCCTACCAAAATGTGTCGGAACTGGTATGGGTCGATACGGATAAGCAGGAGGAATGAGGCTTTCCAAACCGGAATTCGAGTTTGGACCAATGGCTGAATACTGGGTAAATGAACTTTTCTGCCCAAAATTTAATTACAGATTAAGTTATTGGAAGCCGTATCAGGATGCCCATGGTTTTTCTTAACTTTATCAAAAATCCTTAAAGTGATGAAAGAAAACACAGCCGAGGAGATCAAAAATCGCATCAGCCACAGACTGGAAAAGTGGAGTGAAAAGGATTTGGCTACGTTGGAGTCGATAATCAATGCGTTGGAAAAGGAGCATTCCAATATCGAAAACATCATGTCATTCAGGGGTTTTTTAAAGGACATGGATGAGGATTTTAAGCTAGATCTTACGACAAGACTGCCGCAAATACGACTTGAAGGATCAAAGAACAGTTGAATTTGGAAAAGGCGATTTTGGACACAGACACGTTGTTGAATTTTTTCGATGATGATGAGAACACATCGCAAGCGGTAGCGCTTTACATTTCCGCACATCGTCGCCTCACAATCGCGGAACTGACAATTTTTGAGATTCTCCGTGGTTTGTATTATCGCAATGCCACAAAAAGGATCGAAAAATTCGATGATTTCCTTTCCAAGTGCGAGATTTTACCAGCCTCGAGAGAATCCATCAAAATTTCCTCGAGGATTTATGCGGAACTCAAGCGCAAAGGAATTTCAATAGGCGAGGTTGATATCCTCATCGCAGGCATCGCGATCCAACACAATTTAGAATTGATTACAAACAACTTGGGCCATTTCAGACATATCGAAGGCCTGCAAACAAACAATTGGAAATAAACTACTATGGGTAGAAAATCAGACAGAGGCGGTAAAAAAGGAAAACAAGGAGGGAAAGTGGTGGATACCGCCCAATTGGCCAGAAAAATCATGAGCTTCCTCGACAACCATTTTGGACAGGAGTTCAACGCCAAACAAATCATCAAAAAACTCGAAATTCGGGATTCAGTCGCCAAAGGTGCCGTCGAACCGACGATGCACAAGCTGGCCGCGGCAGGGTCCATTTCAAAAAGTCCGAGGAACTATTTTGCCTCGATCAAAGAACCTGAGTTTATCGAAGGCGAAGTGGACTATGTCAACCCGCGGTTTGCCTTTATCAAGCCCGACCCGAAGCATGGCATCGAGGAGGATATCATGATCAAGGAAGCCGATCTCAAGCATGCGCTTGATGGCGACCGGGTCAGAATCATGGTGTATCCGACCAAAGGTTCTAGCGGAAGAATCGAAGGTAAAGTCCTGGAAATCGTCAGCCGTGTCCGCGATGAATTTGTAGGCAGGGTGGAAATTTCCCCTCGCTATGCCTTTGTAGTCCCGGATTTCAAGAAAATGCACCACGACATTTTTGTCCATCGGGGCGATTTGAAGGGTGCCGAACACAACCAAAAAGTCGTCGTCAAGCTCAGCGAATGGCGGGAGGATGACAAAAACCCAACGGGTAAAGTCATCCGTGTTTTGGGAAAAGCAGGCGAGCACGAAGTCGAGATCCACTCCATCATGGCTGAGTTTGGTCTGCCTTTTGAGTACCCCAGCGGTCCAGAGGAAGAAGCAAATGCCATCCCGGAAGCCATCCCGCAGCAGGAAATCCAAAGCCGTCGCGATATGCGGGATGTCCCCACGTTCACCATTGACCCCGTGGATGCGAAGGACTTCGACGATGCGATCTCCTATCAGGTCCTGCCCAATGGCAATTATGAAATCGGCGTGCACATTGCCGACGTCACCTACTATGTCAAGCCCAAGACCCAATTGGAGAAAGAGGCCTTTGATCGGGCGACCTCGGTGTATTTGGTAGACAGGACAATCCCGATGCTGCCAGAAAGGCTAAGCAACGGACTTTGCTCCCTGCGTCCCAACGAGGACAAGTTGACCTTTTCCTGCGTGTTTGAAATGGACGAAAATGCGGACGTGGTCAAGCATTGGATTGGCCGGACGGTGACCCATTCAAATCGCCGGTTTGCCTATGAAGAAGGCCAAGAGAATATCGACAACCAAAGCGGTGATTTTTACCAAGAACTCACCATTCTCAACGATCTAGCCAAAAAACTCCGCAAACGCAGGTTTGATAAGGGTGCGGTTAACTTTGAGACCGTGGAAGTCAAATTCAAATTGGATGAAAAGGGAAAGCCCCTGGGCCTGATGGTCAAGGAGAGAAAAGACATCCACAAGCTCATTGAGGAATTTATGCTGTTGGCCAACCGGACCGTGGCGGAATTTATCTACAATAAGGATAAAGGCAAGGATACCTTCGTGTACCGTATCCACGATTTCCCGGATCTGCAGCGTTTGGAGACTTTCGCGACCTTTGCCAAAAAATTCGGGCATGACCTCAAAATCTCCGAGGGAGCCAAGATTTCCAAGGCACTCAACCAACTGATGGATGAAATCGTCGGCAAACCCGAGCAAAACGTCCTCGAGCAACTGGCGATCCGCAGCATGGCGAAGGCTAAGTACACCACCGAGGCTAAAGGGCACTTTGGACTTGCGTTTGCGCATTACACCCATTTCACCTCTCCCATCAGAAGGTATCCCGACATGATGGTGCACCGACTTTTGCAGCATTATCTGGACAATGGAAAATCGCCCGACCCGGATCCATGGGAGGAAAAATGCGTGCATTCCTCAGAACGGGAAAAACGAGCCGCAGACGCCGAACGCGCCTCCATCAAGTACAAGCAAGTCGAATACATGTCATTGGCCGAAGAGAAAGACTATGATGGCATCGTCAGCGGTGTGACCGAATGGGGCGTGTATGTGGAAATCACCGAAACCAAATGCGAAGGACTGGTCCGTGTGGCCGACATGAATGACGATTACTACGATTTCGATGAAAAAAACATGCGCCTGATTGGCTCCAAAACCAAAAAAATGATCACTTTGGGCGACAAAGTATCCGTCCGGGTAGTTAACACGGATATTGATAGAAGAACCATAGACCTGGAATTTGCAGATAATGGACCCAAACAAAGAAAGCGTAGATAAGATCCTCGGGGATTTCGAAAAACATATCCAAACTTATCAGTACGGACAATCACCCATAGAGCTTTACGAGCCGATATCCTACATCATGAACCTGGGTGGCAAGCGCATCCGCCCACTGTTGACGCTGTTGGCTTATTCACTTTATCGTGATGACTACGAAAAAATCCTCACACCGGCGGCGGCTGTGGAGGTTTTCCACAACTTCACGCTGATGCACGACGACATCATGGACAATGCCCCGCTGCGACGAGGAAAGGCTACCGTTCATGAAAAATGGAATCCAAACATTGCCATTCTATCGGGCGATGTCATGCTGGTGAAAGCTTATGATATGCTGTTGGAAGTGGAGAAAGAAAAGCTCCCAAGTGTCATGCGACTCTTTAACAAAACCGCTGCGGAAGTCTGCGAAGGGCAACAGCACGACATGAACTTTGAAAGCCGGGATTCGGTCTCTGAGGAAGCCTACATCGATATGATTAGGTTGAAAACCGCAGTTTTGCTGGGATTTGCGCTGCAATATGGCGCAATCCTCGCAGGTGCACCCGATGCAGATGCCGGCCGACTCTATGAATTTGGCGTCAACATTGGAATCGGTTTTCAGCTCAAAGACGATCTGCTTGACGTATATGCGGATCAGGCGAAATTTGGCAAACAGGTCGGTGGAGACATTATTTCCAACAAGAAGACCTTTTTGCTGATCAAAGCAAAAGAACTCGCTACCGGAGAAAAGCAAGAAGATTTGAAAAGGTGGATCGATGCGAAGGAATTTGACAAGGAAAAAAAAGTCGCGGCGGTAACCAAAATCTATGATGCTTTGGGTATCCGTGAACTTACGGAAGCCAAAATGCATCAATACTTTGAAAAAGGATTTGGCCAATTCTCCAGCCTTCAAGTACCGAATCCAAAGATGAAGGCACTTTTGCTTCAACTGACCCAGGACCTGGCCAATCGGGAAAAATAGCATCTTATGGATTTATCGGCTACCATTGTCCTGATCATTTTCACCGCATTGACTTCCTATCTCGCGTGGCAACGCCCTGCCATGATGGAACGGTGGATGTTCATTCCCAAGAAAATCCACCAATCCAATCAGTGGGACAGGTTTGTACTTTCAGGTCTAATCCACAAGGATTCCACGCACTTGTTTTTCAACATGTTTACGCTCTATTTCTTTGGCGGGATCATCGAGCGGTTTTTCTTGTACCAATTTGGACCGAGCTTGGGAATACTCGGGTTTCTTGGGTTTTTCTTTGGTGCCGTCGTGATGGCAGATATCCCAACCTATTTCAAGCACCGGGAGCACGGATATTACCGGGCATTGGGCGCATCAGGCGGCGTGGCGGCGACTGTCTTTGGTAGCATCTTGCTAATGCCACTCTCTGACATCTGCCTATTCGGGATTATTTGCCTTCCCGGTTTTGCATTGGGAGGCCTGTTTTTGATCTATTCGATCGTGCAGTCGAAAAAAGGAAACGATGGCATCAACCATGACGCGCACTTGTTTGGGGCGCTTTTTGGGATTGTGGCGATTTTGATTTTGGCACCCCAAACGGCGCTCCAGTTTGTGGAGCAAATAAAAAACTTCAGGCTTTTTTGACCTGAAGTTTCTTCCATTGAGCGGCTTCCAATAATTTATTTGTCTTTTTGGAGCTGTCTGATATTCTTGTCGGTCACGGCACGCAGCATCGTGTTCCAGCGGTCTTTCCCTCTTTCCTCGGAAAAAACATCCGGACCAGGAACTCCGACCCGCATTCCAAGAATTCTTTCCGCTGTTTTTCCGGTTCCCGAAATATTGAAATACAAATCAATGGCATTGATGCTGTTGGTAAACCTCGAAAGCTTGTCAATGGCCTTCCTTATTTGAGCCTGCACACCGTCGGGCAGATCCACCTGCGGGGCTTGCACATCTATTTTGATTCCTTTGTAATTTTCCGTGTAATTCATAGTACAATACTTTTAGGTTACTTTGGTCAAACGATAATGAAAATGTTTTTAAATATAGTTCCGATTTGATTTTCTCAATTGAATATTCTCCAAATAAATGTTAAAAGAGTCATTTTAAAAATATGACAAATGTCGAATTTGAGTTTCCCAATATCCATATTGAGATTGGTAAGGTTATGGGATTGGCCCAATTTTAATTCGCAGAAACTCATTGGAACAATAAATCCCCGATCCTGCGACCGGGGATTTTTCTATTTTTTGGAAATCGGCTGACTCAGGTCATTGATATCCAAGAGCTTCGAAATTTGATTTTTCTCGATATCCCTGAACTTGGCCAATTGGACGTCGATCTGTCTTGTGATTTCGACCCTCACCGCCTCGGCGCCATCGGTTGGACGCCATTCGCCCGTCCCGACAATCACATTCAAATGCGCCAACTTATTGTTGAGCCTGATAGGGAAATTCAGCGGATCTTGACCGCTTCGGTTTTGGGTTTGGTAAAGCTCCTGTTCGATCGCGGTAATGCTCTTGACGATAGGTTCGATCCGACGCCTTTGTCCCGGCTTTTCGGTCGCAAGCGCATTCAGTTTATCCCGATACTGACGGATGGAAATGATGGCCTCATGCGTCTCGGTCAATTTGTCCCGGACCTGCAACAAGAAATCGTATTGGGCCTGTAGGTCTTCTTGGCTTGCCTCATACCTCAAGTCTGGTAACACTTTGAAGCTTTGTTGTTCGTACTTTCCGTCTACAGTAAGTTTCACTATGTATTCCCCCGGCACGACTTTCGGTCCCCTAAGCGGACCTGACCACATGATCATTCCTTCAAAGCCCTTTGCGTCCGGTACTCTCAGGTTCCAGTTAAATTCATTAGCGCCAAGCTTGTATTTCAAAGTGTCCTTTTCGATGCCTTTGGAGGAAAACTCCCGGATGAGATTACCTGCCTTGTCGAGAAACTCGATCCGCAGCTCTTCCTTGGCGGAATCTTGCAAATGAAAATACACCAAAACTCCGCCCGGTCGATTGGTTCCTGCAGTTTTGGATTCTCTCTTCACGCCGTCGATACGGTAAGAGTCCTGTGGCTTATAGAGGTGGAAAGGCTTTGCGGCAATCTGGTCATTCAACTGATGGATAACTGTCAAGTCGTCGATGATCCAAAAACTCCTGCCCTGTGTGGCGGCGATAAGGTTGTTTTGTTTGATTGCCAAATCCGTGATCGGCACGATCGGCAGATTCAACTGGAAGGGTTTCCAATCTGCCCCGTCATTGAAGGAAATGTACATGCCAGTCTCCGTCCCTGCATAAAGAATCCCTCTTTTCACAGGATCAGCGCGCACTACCCTTGTGAAATGCTGGGCGTCGATTCCCCTGACGATTTTTGTCCAAGTCTTTCCGTAATCGGTGGTCTTGAATAGATAAGGTGCAAAATCCCCATTTTTGTAGGCAGTCGCTGCAAAGTATAATCCTCCTGCCTCAAATGGATGACCTTCCATGCTATTCACTTGCGTCCATTCAGGCAAGTCCTTTGGTGTGACATTTTCCCAAGTTTTTCCATTGTCTTTGGACACGTGCACTAGACCATCGTCGGAACCGGCCCAGAGAACTCCCTGCTGTACCGGTGATTCGGTCGCCGCAAAAATCGTGGAATAGTATTCGACGGAAGTGTTGTCTTTTGTAATCGGTCCTCCAGAAGGTCCTAGCTTGTCCTTTGCATTTCTAGTCAAATCAGGGCTAAAGGTCTCCCATGACTGGCCTCCATTCGTAGATCTGTGGAACTGATTGGAGGTGGTATACAGGACTTTCGGATTGTGTGGCGAGAAAAAGATCGGGAAGTTCCATTGAAACCTATACTTCATTCCCTCAGCACCGTGACCCATGGGGTTGTCGGGATATACGTTTACGTTGCGCGCGGCACCGGTTCGGTGGTTGAGCATTTGGAGAAGTCCACCATAGTTGCCCCCATAGACGATATCATTGTCCAAAGGATCCACGGCCAGCCATCCTGACTCGCTGCCGGCACTTTCTTCCCAATCTTCTTCCGTGATTCCACTCCCTTCATTGCGATGGCTGATGCGGAGGGTTGAATTGTCCTGCTGTGCTCCATAGATTCTGTAGGGAAAATGGTTGTCAGTCGTCACGCGGTAAAACTGCGCCGTGGGTTGGTTAAAATAAGTAGTCCACGATATCCCCCCATCAAAAGAAACCTGTGCGCCACCATCGTCGGCCATGACCATGCGCATGTTGTCATTTGGATCTATCCAAAGGTCGTGGTGGTCACCGTGGGGGGCATTGGCGCTTTTGAAGGTTTTGCCGCCATCTGTGGATTTGTGATAGCTGACATTAAGGACGTAAACAGTACTGTCATTTTTGGTGTCAGCATAAATTCTGCTATAGTACCAAGCCCGCTGCCTGAGGTTTCGGTCATCGTTGGTTTTTTCCCAAGTGGCACCGCCGTCATCCGAACGAAATACGCCACCGTCCAAGTTCTCAATGATTGCCCAAATACGGTTGGAATTGACTGGGGAGATCGTGACGCCGATAATTCCCAAAAGACCGGATGGCAAGCCTTTGTTTGTGGAAATATCAGTCCAATTCTCGCCACCATCCGTGCTTTTAAACATTTTGGAACCTGGGCCGCCGCTTTCCAAACTATACGGCGTGCGTTTGACCTCCCAAGTAGTC
Organism: Mariniradius saccharolyticus AK6; assembly: GCF_000330725.2. Taxonomy (GTDB): domain Bacteria; phylum Bacteroidota; class Bacteroidia; order Cytophagales; family Cyclobacteriaceae; genus Mariniradius; species Mariniradius saccharolyticus. The sequence goes on from NZ_AMZY02000023.1 coordinate 94,851, forward strand.
GCAAACATCACAAGCGGATTTTTCGGATCTATCACCAAATCCACGGCACCTGCTGTCGGGCTTACGAAAAGCGTTTTGTCCCAAGTCTTTCCCCCATCGACTGACTTATACACGCCCCTCATTTCGGTAGGCTTGAAAATATCCCCCAGAACGGCGGCATACACAATATCAGGATTTGTCGGATGAATGCGGATTCTTGAAACAAATCGTGTCTCTTCCATTCCCAAATGGATCCAGGTTTTTCCGGCATCGGCACTTTTCCAGAAACCATATCCGTAGGAAACATTGCCCCTGACTGTCTTCTCACCGCCACCGACATATAGGATGTTTGGATCGGAATCCGAAACGGCAACGGCACCAATGGAACCTCCGAAAAATCCATCCGAAACGTTCTCCCAAGTTTTGCCGCCATCGGTTGTTTTCCAGACTCCGCCTCCCGTAGCGCCGAAATAGAAGGTGTTTTTTTCAGAGGCCACACCGACTGCGGTGGCAGACCGTCCCCCCCTGTGTGGACCGATTGAACGCCATTGGACAGCGTCGTAGAGTTTCTCATCATATGATTGCCCTTGGGTTTCATATTGAAATCCAAATGCCAACAAAAATCCTATGAGCAGGATATTTCTAAAGGTTTTATACATAGCAGATTTTCGAGTTAAGTGGACTTCAATTTAGTCCAAGAGATAATGATTCCCATAAAAAAAATTACTGTTGGCGAAAAAATAACCAAATCGGCCGCGATTACCTAGTTATCGCGGCTTGGGTACCCAAATTCTACAATTCTTCAAATCAACTGACACAAAAAAGAAAAGGCCTCCCGTTGGGGAAGCCTTTTTACTTTTTTTAGCGAATGCTAATTATGCTTCAGATGGCAGTACGCTGATGTAAGATTTGCCATCATATTTTTTCTTGAAAGCCACCTTGCCATCAACCAAAGCAAAAAGCGTGTGATCTTTTCCGATCCCAACGTTTTCTCCCGGGTGGTGCTTTGTACCTCGTTGTCTTACAATGATATTACCGGCAACTACATCCTGTCCACCGAATATCTTTACGCCAAGTCTTTTGGAATGTGATTCTCTACCGTTCTTGGAACTACCTACACCTTTTTTGTGAGCCATAGTATTATTCGTTTATGATTTCCTGTGAAACCTTAGATTGTGATGTTTTCGATCAAAATTTTGGTGAACTGCTGTCTGTGACCGTTTTTCTTCTTGTAACCTTTTCTCCTTTTCTTTTTGAAGACGATTACTTTGTCACCTTTTACGTGATCCAGGATTTTCCCGGATACCTTGGCACCTGCGATAGTTGGTGCCCCTATTGATACAGTGCCATTGTCGTCTGCCAACAATACCTGATCAAATTCCACGGACGCGCCAGCTTCACCTTGCATTTTTGGTGCATAGAGTTGCTGATCTTTTGTTACTTTGAACTGCGTTCCAGCGATGTTTACAATTGCGTACATATATAAATGAGATGCATTAGGAAATTGAGGTGCAAATATAACAATTGTTTGGTGAAATCAAAAACCAGTTTCGCAAGTAAATTCAGTCCTGCAATCCGTCAAGCCAAACCGGCGCTATCCTCTTGTTTTATAATCAGGTCGACAAAGCCAGCCCACGAAATTACCCAAGGAAAATGAGGAATTTCCAAGGCTACCGCATGCGATTGAGGATGAAATCACATCATGAGCAAAACAAATTATCGAATTGACCAATGTTCAAAAATATAAATCGAAAATATCGCTGAAAAAAAGTTTTCTAACCTCAAAAAAAAATTTATACCTGATTTAGAGCATTTTTGATTTAAGTTAAACTTTATTTAAATATACTTAATATACTTAAATACAGATTTTTATAAAATATTTGACCATGGGTCAAAAAACGAATCATTTCGCACAATTTGCAGTTTTATTTCTGGTATTTGTTGACCATATTTGTACGAGGCTGTTCTGAAAAAGACGGCCTTTTCTTTCCAGTACTTACCAGAGAATGTTAGAGACCTTTTGATTCGAAAAATCAAAGATTTACCAAACAAGTAAAAGCAATGCAACACGTAGAACCTATTCTCCAAGAAAACAAAGACAGATTTGTTTTATTCCCAATCCAGCACGATGACATATGGAAATTTTATAAGAAGGCAGAGGCGAGTTTCTGGACGGCTGAAGAGATAGACCTGAGCCAGGATTTGCGTGACTGGAAAAACCTCAACGACGGAGAGCGTCACTTCATTTCCCATGTATTGGCGTTTTTTGCTGCTAGCGATGGGATCGTAAATGAAAACCTCGCAGAACACTTTGTGGCAGAGGTACAATATACAGAGGCTAAATTCTTTTATGGATTCCAAATAGCCATGGAAAACATCCATTCCGAAACCTACAGCCTCTTGATCGATACCTATATCAAAGACGCTGTGGAAAGGGATAGGCTACTCCACGCTATAGAGCACATCGACTGCATCAAAAAGAAGGCAGAGTGGGCTTTGAGGTGGATTGACAACGGGAACTTCCAAGAGAGATTGATTGCATTTGCTGCGGTAGAGGGTATTTTTTTCTCTGGCTCTTTCTGCTCGATTTTCTGGCTGAAGAAGCGGGGCCTCATGCCGGGATTGACTTTCTCGAACGAGCTAATTTCCAGGGACGAGGGGTTGCACTGTGACTTTGCTTGCCATCTATACACCAAGCACGTCGTCAACCACTTGCCAAAAGAAACTGTCACTCGAATCATCATGGATGCGGTGGCAATCGAAAAGGAATTTGTGACGGACGCACTGCCTGTGAAGCTTATTGGTATGAATTCTGACTTGATGTGCCAGTATATTGAGTTCGTTGCTGACAGACTTTTGGTCGAACTAGACTGTGCTAAGGTATGGAACTCCACCAATCCGTTTGATTTTATGGATATGATTTCACTGCAAGGGAAAACCAACTTCTTCGAAAAACGAGTGGGTGACTATCAGAAAGCTGGAGTGATGAAATCAAAAGAAACTGTAGAAGTCAACCGATTCAGCATCGGCGAAGACTTCTAATTTATAACCACCAAAACCAACCCAAAATCTTCAATCATGCTAGTAATAAAAAGAGACGGACGCCGGGAATCGGTAAGATTTGACAAGATCACGACTAGGATCGAAAACCTTTGCTATGGCTTGGATTCACGATACATCCATCCCATTGAAGTTGCAAAAAAGGTCATCGACGGCCTTTATGACGGAGTAACGACCTCCGAATTGGATAACTTGGCGGCTGAGGTTTGCGCGTCCTTGACCGTGAAACACCCGGATTATGCAGTGTTGGCGGCACGCATCGCTATTTCCAATCTCCATAAGACAACATCACAGTCCTTTTCAAATACCATGAAGAGGATGTATACCTACATTAACCCAAAAACGGGGGAAAATGCGGCATTGATCGCCCCCGACGTTTATGGAGTAGTGAAAAACCACGCAGCCAAATTGGATGAGGCAATCGATTACACAAGGGATTTTGACTACGATTACTTTGGATTCAAAACCTTGGAAAAAAGTTACCTGATCAAATTGGATGGCAAAGTGGTCGAGCGTCCACAGCACATGCTGATGCGCGTCGCAGTAGGCATCCACAAAGAGGATATTGATTCTGCTATAGAAACCTACCATTTGCTCTCCCAAAAATGGTTTACGCACGCCACCCCAACGCTCTTCAATGCAGGGACTCCCAAGGCACAATTGTCGTCCTGCTTCTTGTTAACGATGAAAGATGACAGCATCGATGGCATTTATGACACCTTGAAGCAGTGCGCCAAGATTTCACAATCCGCCGGCGGCATAGGGCTTTCTATCCACAATATCCGGGCAAAAGGAAGCTATATCCGAGGAACAAATGGAGTTTCAAACGGTATCGTTCCAATGCTCAGAAATTTTGACATGACTGCTCGCTACGTGGACCAAGGAGGCGGCAAGAGAAAGGGAAGCTTTGCTATTTACCTAGAGCCATGGCATGCGGACGTTAAGGATTTTCTTGAATTGAAAAGAAACCACGGGAAAGAAGAAATGCGGGCTAGAGATCTGTTCTATGCCATGTGGATCCCAGACTTATTCATGAAACGGGTGGAGCAAAATGACGAATGGTCGCTGTTTTGTCCAAATGAAGCTCCGGGATTGGCAGATTGCCATGGGGAAGAATTTGAAAGGCTGTATGAAAAATATGAGAAGGAAGGCCGGGCGAGGGAAGTAGTAAAAGCCCAAGAACTTTGGTTTGAGATTTTGGAATCCCAAATCGAGACTGGAACACCATACATGCTTTATAAGGACTCGGCCAACAAGAAGTCCAACCAACAGAATCTCGGAACAATCAAGTCTTCTAACCTCTGTACCGAAATTATTGAATACACAGCCCCTGATGAAGTGGCGGTTTGTAACCTCGCTTCAATCGCATTGCCAAAGTTTGTTACTGAAGGCCCAGACGGCAAGTTGTTCTTTGATCACAATAAGTTGTATGAGATAACGAAAGTTGCGACTCGAAACCTCAACAAAGTAATCGATATCAACTACTATCCTGTCGAAGAAGCCCGCAGGTCTAACTTCAGGCATAGGCCAATTGGGCTAGGCGTGCAAGGTTTGGCAGACGCGTTTATCATGTTGAGAATGCCGTTTGATTCAGCTGAGGCAAAAGGATTGAACGAGGATATTTTTGAGACGATCTACTACGCTGCGGTCGAAACATCCATGGAATTGGCCAAGACACAAGGTTCCTACGAGACCTTTGAAGGCTCACCAGCATCCAAGGGAATCCTTCAATTTGATATGTGGGGGGTAACTCCAAAGTCTGGCAGATGGAATTGGGATGAACTGAAAGTGAATGTTATTCAGCATGGCTTGAGAAATTCACTTCTTGTCGCTCCAATGCCTACAGCATCCACGTCCCAGATTCTTGGTAACAACGAATGTTTCGAACCATATACTTCCAACATCTATACGAGACGTACGCTTTCGGGAGAGTTTATTGTCGTCAATAAGCATTTGATGAAGGATTTGATCAAACTGGGGCTTTGGAACGACACGATGAAAAACCGTCTGATCGCTGCAAATGGATCTGTTCAAAACATACCCGGAATCCCGCAAAATATCAAAGACATCTACAAGACTGTTTGGGAGCTATCCCAAAGGGTAATCATCGACATGGCTGCTGATAGAGGGGCATATATCTGTCAATCCCAAAGTATGAACGTATTCATGCAGGATCCAAACTTTGGTAAACTAACATCCATGCATTTTTATGCTTGGAAAAAAGGGCTGAAGACAGGAATGTATTATTTGAGATCCCAGGCTGCTGCAGCTGCGATCCAGTTTACAGTAGACAAATCAGCATTGGAGCCCGATAAAACTATTGTGGCTCAAACACCAACGATGGATTTGACCAAATCCCAAAAACAGGGTGCGATAGCTTGCTCATTGGACAATCCTGAAGATTGTGAAATGTGTGGGAGTTAATTAATCGCTACAATACTGGATTTACAAAAAATCGCTTGACGCTCTCAAGCGATTTTTTGTTTAGTGAGCGGATGCTGAATCGCCTATCACCTGCGCCCTGACTTTTAAGAAAGATAGTCTTCCGCCCAAGCTTTTCAATTTTGCAAACCATTTCCATACAATTAAGAATCCGTACACAACTCGCTTCGATTTGAAAGACTGATAGCTCCTGGAATAATCCGTTTCTCAAGCGATTTTGACGGAGGCCTAAAAAGCAAAAAGCCAGCAGAGATTGCT
>NZ_AMZY02000021.1 GCF_000330725.2 Mariniradius saccharolyticus AK6
TTTGTCAACCTATATCAGGCATGCACACTCCCTACTTGGTACTTGGTACATCGTACTTCGTACTTCTAACCTCGTACCTGACCCATCAACCCCTACCATCCCGGAAATACAGGTTCTTCAACACAAATCCCTCCAACCGATAACCCCTTCCTTCCATCCATTGGCAAATTGGATTCCCATGCTCCATCCCAATACTGTACGTTTCATCCTCCACCATCACCCATTCTGGTCGATACCTGCCCCAATCCAAACTTCTCAACACCTCCAAATCCTGTTCCTCGGCATCCACCGCCAGCAGGTCAAATACAGGTGGCGCCCCCGCGCCTTCCAAAATCTCCGTCAGCGTCCTGCCCTGCATGCTGATTTCCTTGATCGCTAATCCTTCCTGTCTGTACTCCTCCAAAAATTCCTGCTTGGAGGTGGAAAGGACGTCGTTTTGCAGCAGGTAAAATGCCTGCAATTCCCGATGCTCAGACACCAGGGCACAGACAGCTTTGTCCTTCGGCCGGTACCAAGCAAAATGTTTGATATGGCTTGGGTTCGCGTCGATGCATACCCCCCGCCATCCTTTTCGGTAAAGCCCATAGGTATTGGAAAAAAACTTGGGATGGTTGCAGCCCACTTCCACATAAAAGCCAGGTTCCTGAATCCTCGGCTTCAATAGCCCCTCCAGAACCCGATCTTCTCCCTGATGCGCAAAACTGTATTTTAAACTCCTCCCCAAAAGCAAACGCGTCAGGGAAGAAAACAAAACACCAAAACAATGCATAAGTGATCTGACCGGATAGCGAATCGTAAAAAACTGCAAAAACGCCACCCTGCACTCCCGAATCACCACGCCCCATAGCGTAAAAAATGCCCTTTGATAGGCGTTCTTGTAAAGCATCTCCCCCAGCCAGCCTTGCATCGGCTTGGGACTACTTGGATTCCCTTTTGTTTCCAATCAATTCCTTTCTAATTCCTCACCCAAACATCCTTGCTTCCTATCATCCATTCATCATTCCTCCCTACTTGGTACATTGTACTTCGTACATGGTACTCTCAGAGCTCTTCGCCCCTTCGCGTCTTTGCGTGCCCCATTCTCGTACTTCGTACTTCAAACTTCGTCCTTTCAAACCATCCCTCCCCCTCTCTTCCACGCCAAGTACCCCTGAAAATCCCCCCAATAATCCTGCGGATCATAAGGATGGGAACAAAGCACCAGGCCAATTGCGTCCGCACTAAAATGCTGCACCGCCCGCCAGATACCTTCCCGAATGATTAGTCCCTCATTCGCCTTGTTCAGTTCAATGACTTTTTCGGAATGTCCATCCAGCAAGACCACCTCAAAACTCCCCTGTATGGCAATGATTAACTGTTGGTTCTCAAAATTGGCATGGTTCCCCCGGGCTATATCGACTTGCCCCCTCTTGAAATAGTACATCCTACGGACTGGAAAAGGCAACACTTCCTCCAACTCAAGACTAACCAAAGGCCCTTTCCCAGTTTCCGTTTCGGGAAATTGGGCCAATCTGCAGTCATCTATTCGGGTGTATGCTGCGCGCTCAAACATGGCCAGTCTCCGTTCTTGACGCCTCAACATCCTCCCCCAATTTGGCTTCCCGCTTGTAGCGAATCTTTCCATTCCATGCCAGCCATACCAGCAGCGTAAACACCACAGCCGCCCCGATATACACCTCCCAAGACATCATATGTCCAAAATGCATCCAATACCTTTGGGCCGGGAATTGTGAAAGCAAGGAAAGGTTCTCTCCTCCCAAGGCTTCTTCCATACCAGAAACATTCAGCGGAAGCCATGCCGCCGACAGCAGCAGGTTGAAACCCCCAATGACCAAGATATCTTTTTTCAAAAGGCGGTACCTTTTGACAGACTTTAGGATCAACAGCACCAAAAACGGATAAAACGGCAACAAAAACTGCGGCTCAGGATGCAGGATAAACACAAACATAAAGGTACAGGCCATGGCAAAGCCCATTCCCAAATTGGCCATCTCCTTCATCATCCTTGGGAAAAACACCATTGCCAAGGGCACCAAAAAGCCAAAGTACAGCGTATGCCCCACCAAGAAGTCCAAAGGAAACCGGAGGATCTCCGTGAAATAATTCTCGGCTACCTCGAGGAAGAATATGTTGCCATTGCTACCGGACAACAGAAAAATGATGAGGAAAAAGGCTGTCAAACTCAGCCAGAAAACCTGGAGCTTCCCCGCCTTCAACTTGCTCCTGAAAAGATCAAAACTCAGCTTCCACTGAATGGGATTCTTGATGAGGAAGGCGAGGAAATAAATCAACAGCGCCGCTATCGACAAGATATGCAGCGCCAACTCCCCTCCCCCATTGCCAAACCTCCCGGTCCAAATCCCCGTGATGATGAGCACAACCAAAACAATGCAGCACACGATAATCGGATAAAATGACTTCGGCCTGTCAGATTCATGGACCAGCAATTTTTCGCTCGGCATCAGCATGAGGAAAAGCCCCGTCAGGAACATACTCGGCCACACAAACCCTGCCACCAAGGAAAGTAAAAACAAACGTTGCCTTTCCACCCGCACAAAATAATTGACCTGCCCGATACCTAGCATCATGGCCGAGAAGCCCGGATGGAAGGGGTGGTACCACATATCCTTCAGCACCGCGAAGTTGACAAACAGTAGCAGAAAGCCCAACACGGTCAGGTTATCCCGCAGCCGTAGTTTCCGTGCCAGGGCAAAATACCAATAGACTCCCAAGGCTGCCATCAGAAAGTTGAGGATGACAATGCCGCGCAGCAAACCCTCATGGCTTTTGACCCATTCAAAAAGCGAAAAGGTCACATTGAGCACGGCAAAAGGCATGACCCTTTGCAGTTGGAAAACATTGTAGCTCTCATCCTCGATCTTTCCAAGGAAATCTTCGGCAATGCTCCTGTAAAAAAGACCATCGCCCATGGTTCCATCATTCACGGGGACTTTTTCACCCACCATTTGGAACACAATCACAGCAAACAGCGATGCAATCAGAACAAATCTCAGCAACTTATTTCAGGTTTATAGTTTCTATTCAATTCCCTCACACTTCGTCCTTCATACTTGGTACATCGTACTTCGTACTTTGTACACCCCCCTCTCACTTCTTACTTCCTTCCCTACTTCGTACTTGGTACTTGGTACATCGTACTTCGTACTTCCGACCTCACCCATACACCATCACCCCCCCAATCTCCTCGTCCATTTCCTCCACTACCCGTACATTAACCCGGCGGTTGATCTTTTCATAGGTCTTCTCCACCAAGAAACCCAAATACACCATGTCTATCTCCTTTCCCACCAAAATCAAGTCAATCGTCCCCGAATCCACCCCTTGGGCATAATCGCCCACGATGTATGCCTTTTCCACATTTCCAAGGCGGCTGACCACCTGCTCCAACAATTGGTCCAAACCAAGAAATTTGGAAACCATGTTCCTGATTTCATTAAAGAAAGGATGGGACCTATTCGCCCGGTAGACCTTGGTCTTGCCATCATCTTCGGTCTGCAGAAGTCCAGCCTCCGTCAAACGGTTAAGCTCTACGCGGACTGAATTCGTGGACTCATCAAATTCCTTCGCCAAAGAGCGCAAGTAGCCTGAATTGTCATGGGAGAAAAACTTCAATAAAAGTTTGATCCGGGTCTTGGAAGTAACGATGGAATCTAACACGTAAAAAGGATCTTGGGTGAGACAGTAAAGAAAAAAGCAACAATGAGGCTGGCACAGCTTCGCCCCCTCAATCACGGGTGATCATGATTGAGTAATTTTTTTACTCAACGAAGTCAAAATTAAAAGAGCTTTTCTAAATGCCAAACTGAAGACAAAAAAAATGGGGATTGGCACCCAAATGGTACCAATCCCCATAACCCTTGCCCTCCAGCGGGAGTCCTTTATTCCAAATTCTTCAGAAATCCTCGAGTCTGCAATGGACGAAGGCTTTCAAGCAATCATCCCAATATCAAGAATCAACAATTTCCGTCTATGTCGCAGCTATTAGCGTCACTGCCCTGAATTTGCATGACAGGATTTTCCTTGACATGTTCTTTCCAAGCCTTCAGGATACTCTGTTCAAATACTTCCTGCGGCTGTGCCCCGGAGATGCCGTATTTGCGGTCCAATACAAAGAACGGAACACCACGCACCCCCATCAGGCGGGATTCATAAATATCGCTTTCCATCTCTGCCGAAAAAACATCCGACTCCAGAACCTCATGCGCCTTATCAGCATCCAAACCAACCTCTACAGCCAGTCTCACCAGCGTCGCAAAGTCGTCAATATTCGCCCCTTCCGTGAAATACGCCCTCAGAAGACGCTCCTTCATCTCTCCTCCACGTCCGATAGACTTTGCCCATTGCAACAGCCTGTGCGCATTCTTCGCATTGGCTACCACGGTGCGGTCCATGTGATAGCTAAGGCCTTCGCCTTTCGCCATATGCACGACCTGTTCGGTAATCTGTTGCGTCTGGGCCATCGACCAACCCTTGGTTTCGGAAAGGTATTGGAGCGTACTCTTGTTGGGATCCGTCACCATATCAGGATTCAAAAGGAAGCTTTTCCAGACCACTTCAACATTGTCTGCAAATGGAAACTTCTCCAAGGCATTTTCCAGCCTGCGTTTCCCGATGTAACAAAACGGACACATGATGTCCGACCATACTTCTATTTTCATATCGCTAATAACAGATTTCAGCACCACAGGTTCCAAGTATTTCCAAAAATCCCATTCTCTAGCATCCAAAAAACAAACCCTGCCGGAACCACGTCCGACAGGGTCGCCTCAGGTCATTTCCAGATGCTTTTGGAGGGAAAGCTTCACGGCATTCCCGACGAGGAGGTAAAACACCTCAGGCTGATTATTTACCTGCACTGCTTCCAATGCCCTGTAGTACTCCATCCTAGAGGCATAATCCCCCTTGAGATTGGCAATGGTATAGCCATGCTTTTGGAGAATCAGGTTCATCACGAGTCTGCTGCTACGGCCATTTCCGTCCACAAAAGGGTGGATACTCACCAGCCTTTCGTGCATCTCAGCAGCAAGAATCACAGGATGCATGATCCGCTTTTGGGTTTCATAGTGCAGGAAATAATCCTCCATCAGCTTACCCAAGAGGTAGGGCTGCGGCGGCACGTGGGCACTGCCCGCAATCCGCACAGGCACATTCCTGTATTTCCCCGCATTCTCCCGATCAATACCCTTTAAGATCAGGTAATGCAGCTCCAGCAGTACCCTTGGATTGAAGTCGAGCGCATCACCGACCAACTCCTCCACATACTGGATGGCTTCGGCATGGTTGATGGCCTCCAAATGCTCACGCAGGGATTTGCCGCCCACGGTAATCCCCTCATTCACCACCAGATGGGTCTCCTGCAAAGTCAGCGTATTGCCTTCGATGCGGTTACTCTCGTAGGTATACTCGATGTGGAAAAACTCCTTCATCTTCCGCAATTGGGTCTGATTGAGGGGTCTCTTGGCTTGCCATTCTGCCTTGAGCACATCTATCTCCGCCAACAAAGCCTTGACCCTGGGGCTCAAATCCTCCAATTGCAGGCTCTGCTTGCCAACCAAATACTCTACCCGGCTCTCTGCAAGGGACAATACCTCCAGCGCGTCTTCCTCATCTTCCAGAAGCTGATAGACTTTCTCTGCCAACCAAGCCTTGCGCATTTCCGCAAACGGAATGGACAAAGCGCTAGCCAGCAGCCTCACCTGTTCTTCGGTAGGCAGTCTATTCCCGTTTTCAAACTTGGAGACCAAGGCGGCATCTATCCCACAGTTTTGCGCCAACTGACGGACAGAAAGGCCATTGTTTTGGCGATTCTCCAGCAGGATCTTGGCAAGGGTCTTCATCTCTAATTGTTGACATAAATTCTGTTGACAAATTTAGTCAACTTTCCCGAGGATCTTCATTTTTCCAAGTTTTTTTTTCATCTTAGAAAAAATTTCCCCCGCATGAACAAGAGAAGTTTCCTAAAGCGTTTGGCCTTGACGGGCATCGCTTCCACGCCCGCTTTCCAGACGATTTCCAAAACCCTGCAGGATTACGCCAAAGTCACTCCTGCAACATTGGCAAGTGATGAGGACTTCTGGGCTAAAATCAGATCAGGCTATCGTCTCAAAAGCGACTACATCAACCTGGAAAACGGCTACTACTGCTTCCTTCCCCAGGAGATTTTGGAACACTACATCAACCATATTCGGGAAATAAACTACCAAGGATCTTGGTACTTCAGGACGGTTCAATGGGACAACAAAGACAAAGCCGCGGCTCGTTTGGCAGGGGAATTCGGGGGAACTCCCGATGAGGTAGCAATTACCAGAAACGCTACCGAATCACTCGACATCATCATCTCGGGCTACCCTTGGCAGCGGGGAGACGAGGCCATTTTTGCCCACCAGGATTATGGCAGCATTAAAAACATGTTTGAATTGGCTGCCAGACGCCACGGCATCGTCAACAAGATCGTTGACGTCCCGATGCTACCCAAGTCAGACGAGGAAATTGTAAAGGTCTATGAAGACGCGATCACGCCACGCACCAAGCTTATCATGGTCAGCCACATGATCAACATCACGGGACAAATCCTTCCCGTCAAAAAAATCGCCGATATGGCCCACGCAAAAGGCGTCGAAGTCATGTTGGACGGGGCACATTGCATCGCACACTTTCAGTTCAAGATCGAGGACACAAGCTGCGACTACTATGCCTGCAGCCTTCACAAATGGCTTTCGGTCCCGATTGGCGCAGGTTTGCTTTATGTCAAGAAAGACAAAATCAACAAAATTTGGCCGCTCTTGGCACCCTACGAACTCGATCACGCCAACATCAAAAACCTCAACCACACAGGAACCCATCCCGTGGCGACGGACTTGGCGGTCAACAATGCCTTGGATTTTTACCAAATGATCGGTGGAGCACGCAAGGAAGAAAGGCTCCGGTACCTTCAAAGATATTGGTCTGACCAAGTCAGGGACTTGCCCGGCATCATGGTAAACACCCCCGCGGCTTCAACCCGTGCCTGTGGGATAGCGAACGTCGGCATCAAGGGCATGGATCCGGGAGAAATGGCAAAGACCTTGCTCGAAAAATACAAAATCTACACCGTCGGGATCAATTACGCAGGGGTAGTGGGGTGTCGGATTACTCCAAATGTCTATACTTCCACCCAAGAATTGGACAGCTTTGTCAAAGCTTTGAAGGAAATGAGCAAAAACGCCTGAACTTAGAGATTACCCATCAGATCCTCCGCTTCTTCACAGCCCTTGTCCAGGGCATTTTGGAAATAAACCTTGGCACGGATCGGATTTTGGCTCTTCACAAACAATTTTCCCAAGGCAAGGTGGATCTCACAGTCATCCGGATACAAGCTGATGGAAACCGTGTAGTCCTCGATGGCGCGATCAAGTTTGCCTTGTGATTCGAAGATAGCAGCGCGCAGGTCATAGTAAGATGCATTGCGTGTGTCCATCGCCATCGACTGCTCGATCAATTCCATTGACTTCTCAAGATTCCCCAAGCCGAAATAAGCTTTGCTCAGATTGTAGTACGCATCCACATCCTCATCGTCCAAGGTCAAGGCCTTCTCAAAGTCATTTTTCGCCTCTTCGTTAGCTTCCATACTCAGGTATGCCAAGCCACGGTTATAGTACGAACCATAATCGGCCGCATCCAAGGCGAGACATTTGGAATGATAATCGACCGCTTTTGGATGATTTCCGAGTATATCGTAGCAATTGCCAACTTTGCTCAGTACCGCTACCGTATTTTTACCAAGTGACTCTGCCTTCAGAAAGTACTCCAAAGCCTTTTCATAATTCCTTTCATCATAATAAGTGTAGCCAATGTTGTAGGGAAAATCAGGATCCTTTTCGTCCAATTGCATAGCCTTTTCAAATGAAACCCTCGCCTCCTCCGGTCTCCCGAGTTCGTTCAAGATCAGACCCTTGAGGTTATGGGAAGCGACATATTCAGGATCAATCTGAATGGCCTCTTCCACGTCCGCCAAAGCCAACTTATAATCCCGCAATTGATATTTTGAAAATGCCATATTGTGAAAAGGCCGATGATACTTGGGTGCTATCTCCACGGCCCGATAAAAATCCGAGATCGCACGGTAATAATCCTCGTTCCGGAAATAGGCCACGCCTCGTTGGTTGTAATATTCCGCCTTCTTGGGATTGATCTCAATCGCAGAATTATAGGCAGAGATGGCCAAATCTGTTTCGCCTGCGTTCAAATAGGCTTCGCCCTTTTTGAAATACTCAGTTTCCTTCTCCTTATCGTTTTGGGCTTTCTTAACAAATAACTCCATGAAAATCTTACAGTCCTTTGCCAACTTCATTCCAACCTCCTCGCCGAGCTTCCTAAAGGCTTCTGAATCATAGGAAACAAAGTTTTCACCATATATCTCCTCAATTGCCTCGAGATTTTCCTCAAAAACAGCCTCAATACACTTCGCCAAATCCTCTTCGGGGTTTTCACTCGGGTTCATTTTCACCAAATCAGTAACACAGGTACAGGCCTCCGTCGCGAGAAACTCGACGAGATCCTGCGCCTTTGCGGCGACATTTGTCAGTGTTAAGAATAGGATCAAAACAATGATCTTGGAGAAATTTTTCTTCATGGGAGTGGGATGATTTTTTCTTAGTGCTGAACGGGATTTACCGTCCAATAATGCTACAAAAAAGCACTCAGAAATACCAAGTTTTCACGGATAAAATTTTAATGATTAGTTTACAATACTAAAAACCTTCAAACCTTATCTTCCAGACTAAGGATTCGACTCAATTAGTATTGAATTCTTGCCTTTTTCACAAAAAAATAAGCCCTTGAGTACCATTCCTCAAACGCCTCCTCCTTTGGAATAAATAATCGAAAAAAAAGCTTGCTATTTTTTTCAAACCTTTCAACATTTGCACACGTTTTCAGAAAGCATGTCTAACCTAGTTGCCATAGCATCCCTATCAAATGCAGATTCCTATCAGGAGCATACTGCTGCTATGCCATTTTTTGCTCCCTTGAGGAGGTTTAGATCTAGGTCCAGGGCATAGTCCCTGCAATACCCCTTGGTGTCCTACGTGGATAACCTGCCCCAGCCAGTTTCCTTCCAATTTTCCAAAATCTAACACGTTCATCCATTACCATTGGACCAAAATGGAAAACCCTTCATTCATTATCATACCTGCGACCGAAGCCCACTTGGCATACGCCGAAACCATCACCACAGAGATGGAAGAATCCGCAAAAGCAAGGGGAACAGGCATTGCCAAACGCTCTCCTGAATACATCAAACAGAAGATGCGCGAAGGAAAAGCAGTGATCGCCTTGACGACAGAGGGAGTGTGGGCCGGTTTCTGCTACATCGAAGCCTGGGGGCACGGGAAGTTCGTCGCCAACTCCGGACTCATCGTCTCTCCCCCGTTCAGAAAATATGGCTTGGCAAGATTGATCAAAGGCGAGATATTCAAACTCAGCCGGACAAAATTTCCGGATGCCAAAATATTTGGGCTGACCACGGGTGCTGCCGTGATGAAGATCAACTCTGAGTTAGGCTATATCCCTGTGTCTTATGCCGACCTCACAGACGACGAAGAATTCTGGAAAGGCTGCAACAGCTGTGTGAATGTAGAAATCCTGAAGTCCAAAAATCGCCAAAACTGCCTCTGCACCGCCATGCTGTATGATCCCAGCAAAAAGGCAAAAACAGAAGAGGTGGCCTTGAGAACAGATTTCAAGAAAAACATCAAGCTCTTTGAGCGTTGGACGCGACTCAAGAAATACGTCATGCTCAACCTGAAAAAAACAAAAGACAAAACTTTAAGCCTATTTTAAACCTGCCGCCTGAGACAGGCGACACATGACAAAAGCCGATGAAAAAAGTAGTATTAGCCTATAGCGGTGGATTGGACACCACGTTTTGCGCACTCCACTTATCCAAGGATTTGGGATATGAAGTTCACGCAGTATTGATCAATACGGGTGGATTTTCCTCCCAAGAATTGGCCGATATCGAAAACAGGGCCAATAGCCTTGGTATAGCTTCATTTAAGGTTTTGGATGTGACCAAGGCCTATTACCAAGAAGTGATCAAATATTTGGTCTTTGGTAACGTCCTGAAAAACCAAACCTACCCACTTTCTGTCAGTGCGGAGCGTATCCTACAGGCCAAAACATTGGCCGAATATGCAAAAAACATCGGTGCAAAATGCGTCGCACATGGCAGTACCGGTGCAGGCAACGACCAGGTACGCTTTGACATGATCTTCCAAACCATCGTGCCGGATATCGAAATCATCACGCCCATCCGCGACCTCAAGCTCAGCCGCGAGCAGGAGATCAACTACTTGAAGGAACACGGCGTCGTGATGAACTTTGAAAAAGCTGCCTACTCCATCAACAAAGGCATTTGGGGGACCTCGGTCGGTGGTAAGGAAACGCTTACTTCCAACCTGACCTTGCCTGAAAGCGCTTGGCCTACCCAAGTCGGCAAAACCGAGCCGGAAACCATCCAAATTGGTTTTGAAAAAGGGGAAATCTCCGCCGTCAATGGGGTTTCTTATGACAACCCTGTCAATGCAATCCTGAAGATCCAAGAAATCGCCGGTCCCTTTGGCATCGGGCGTGATATCCACGTCGGTGATACAATCATCGGTATCAAGGGTCGCGTCGGCTTCGAAGCAGCTGCCCCACTCATTATCATCAAGGCCCACCAACTCCTCGAAAAACATACGCTCACCAAGTGGCAAACCTTCTGGAAAAACCAGCTGTCGGAATTCTACGGCAACCACTTGCATGAGGGACATTACCTGGATCCCGTGATGCGCAACTTGGAGGCATTTCTCCAAAGCACGCAGGAATATGTCTCCGGTACTGTCGAGGTCCAGCTCCATCCCTACCGCTTCCAATTGGTCGGCATCGAGTCCAAGCATGACCTGATGGCATCCAAGTTTGGCAGTTACGGAGAAATGAACAAAGGCTACACGGGCGAGGACGTGAAGGGCTTCACCAGAATCCTTGGTAACCAAACGGCCATCTTCCACCAAGTCAATCGCCATGAAGAAGATTAAGACCGCGGTCATTGGCGCTGCAGGATATACGGGCGGGGAATTGTTGCGATTACTCGTGCACCATCCGCATGTGGATTTGGTCTATGCCCACAGCAACAGCCAAAAGGGTAAAAAAGTCTCCGATCTCCATCCCGACTTGATTGGCGACAGCGAATTGGAATTTACGGGAGAGGTCATCGTTGAGGGTATCGAAGCAGTTTTCTTGGCATTGCCGCATGGCGCTACCAAGGGATTTCTTGAGCAGCATCCATTTAGGAAAAATACGGTCATCATTGACCTGAGCACGGATTTCAGGAATGAAAGCAACGGCTTCGTCTATGGCTTGCCCGAGATCAACAAAGAGAAAATCAAAACCGCCAAAAGAATTGCCAATCCCGGCTGCTTTGCTACCGGTATCCAATTGGCATTGGCTCCTGCTGTTGCAGCGGGCTGGGTGAATCAGCCCGTTCATATCAGCGGGATTACAGGCAGTACAGGAGCCGGAAAGGGATTGAGCGAAACCACCCACTTTAGCTACCGAAGCGGAAACATGTCGGTATACAAGCTGTTCACGCACCAGCATTTGAAAGAGATCAAACAGACCTTTGGGCAAATCCATCCCGGTTTCGACTCAGAATTGCTTTTTGTTCCCTATCGAGGAAATTTCACCCGCGGTATCTGGGTGACAGCGTACTTGCCTTTTGAGGGAGACCTGTTGGATGCGCTGTCTATTTATGAATCGTTCTACAAAGACGCTCCATTTACCCATATTTCCCACATAGATATTGACCTCAAACAGGCCGTGAATACCAACAAATGCATCCTTCACCTTCAAAAAGAAAAGGGGCAACTGGTCATTTATTCCGCCATTGACAACCTGCTCAAAGGTGCTTCAGGCCAAGCCGTCCAAAACTTCAACCTGGCTTTTGGCTTGGATGAAAGGTCCGGACTAAACCTCAAGAGCATCGCATTTTGACCCCATGGTCTGTGTGCGCACCGACCACATAAAAACAACCTCTACCTACCATGAACCTATTCGATGTATATCCCCTCATCAATGTCACCCCGGTCAAGGCACTCGGTGCCAACCTGTGGGATGACAAAGGCGAGGAATACCTGGACCTCTATGGAGGACATGCCGTTATTTCTATCGGCCATACACATCCGCACTTTGTCAAGCGCCTCAAAGACCAGCTCGATCAAATCTCCTTTTACTCAAACTCTGTCCAAATCCCCATTCAGAAGGAGTTTGCCGAAAAGCTTGGCAACATGTCAGGCTACCCGGATTTCCATTTGTTCCTATGCAACTCCGGCGCCGAGGCCAACGAAAACGCATTAAAGCTTGCTTCTTTCGCCACAGGAAAATCCGGGATAATCAGCTTCTCGGGAGCATTCCACGGGCGGACCTCTGGCGCAGTCGTCCTGACAGATAATCCAAAAATCGTCGCCCCTTTCAACCAAAGGGCAGATGCCTATATCCTTCCCTGGGGTGATGTTTCGGCGGTTGAAAAGCAACTACGACAAGGAAACATCGCAGGCATCATCATCGAGGGTATACAGGGCGTCGGTGGAATTCAAGTCCCCGATCCAGGTTATCTAAATTCCCTTGCCACTTTGGCCAAAGAATACGGGGCCAAACTTATCCTCGATGAGGTCCAATCGGGCTATGGTAGAACAGGTCGCTTCTTTGCCCACCAATGGGTAGAGGGCCTAGTGCCTGATCTAATCACTACCGCCAAGGGAATGGGCAACGGTTTCCCTATTGGAGGAGTTCTTGTTCATCCAGACTTCAAGGCGAGCCACGGACTATTGGGAACGACGTTTGGAGGAAATCACTTAGCCTGTGCGGCGGGTTTGGCAGTATTGGAAGTATTGGAAAATGAAAACCTCCTTCCCCATGCCGAAGCCATGGGCGAGTATTTGCTCAAGGAACTCGCGACGATACCGGCGATCAAGGATATCCGGGGAAAAGGACTCATGATCGGCATTGACCTCGACCGGGACGCGGGGCCAGTCAGGTCGGAGTTGGTCAACAAGTACAAAATCTTCACTGGAAGTGCCGCCAAAAAGCAGACGATTCGCCTGCTTCCACCCCTGAATATTACCCAAAATCAGCTATCTTCGTTGATAGATAGCCTCAAACAAATCCTGGACTGAAGCCATCCCAAAGGCCTCACGAACACCATGATCAAGCACTTTACCCAATTCGAAAATAGACAAACCGCGGATTCGTTGATTGACTTGGCTTTGGCCTACAAAGCCAATCCCCGGATGCATGCCTCCAAAGGAATCGGAAAGCGGATAGGTTGCATTTTCCTGAATCCTTCGCTGCGTACGCGTGCGAGTACACAGATCGCCGCCCTCCAACTCGGCATGGAGCCCATCGTGATGAACATGGACAAGGAAGGCTGGGCACTCGAAATGCGGGAAGGCGTGACGATGAACAAGGGTACCGTGGAGCACATCAAAGACGCGGCGGGCGTTTTGGGCAGCTATTTCGATATCCTGGCAATTAGGGCATTCCCCACCTTGACCAACAAGCAGGAGGATTTGGAGGATTTTGTTTTCAACCAATTCATCAAGTACTCAGGAATACCTGTCATCAGCTTGGAATCTGCGATCCGGCATCCGCTGCAAAGTCTAGCAGATATGATCTCAATTCGGGAAAATACAGCTGAAAGCAAAAAGCCAAAGGTAGTCCTCACATGGGCGCCACATATCAAGGCGATTCCGCACGCAGTTGCAAACTCCTTTTCAGAATGGGCCCTGGGCTGTGGATACGACCTGACCATCACGCATCCGACCGGCTATGAATTGGACCCGAAATTTACCCATGGTGCCAATATCGAGCACGACCAACAGGCGGCGTTGGAAGGTGCTGATTTCGTCTATGTCAAAAACTGGTCTGCCTTCAATGATTACGGAAAAATCCTCAGTACCGACCCGGCTTGGATGCTGACTGAAAAACACCTCAAGCACGCCAAAAAAGCCAAAGTCATGCACTGCCTCCCTGTCAGGAGGAATCTCGAGCTTTCCGATGAAATCCTGGACGGACCGAGAAGCCTCGTGCAGCAGCAGGCTCAAAACAGAATCTTTGCCGCACAGGCTGTCATCAGTAGCATCCTTGACGGCATTTAGAACAAACCTCAAACCTAAGCACTATTTTTCCATGACCATCAGCATCATCAAGATCGGAGGAAATGTCATCGACTTTCCAGAAAAGCTCGATGAGTTCTTATCCATTCTATCAAAGTTTCCAGGCAAAAAAATCCTCGTACATGGCGGGGGAATCTTGGCGAGCAAGTTTGGGGAAAAGATCGGAATCATCCCCAACATGGTCGATGGCCGACGCATCACGGACAAGGAAACCTTGGACTTGGTGACCATGGTATATGCCGGATTGATCAACAAACAAATCGTCGCCAAGCTCCAAAGCCTCAAACAAAATGCCTTGGGCCTAACCGGTGCCGATGGCAACTTGATACGCTCCGAAAAAAGGCCGGTCAAAACGATCGACTATGGCTTTGTCGGCGATGTGAAGGAAGTGAATGTCGATTTAATCGAAAAACTTCTTTTCCAAGATATCCTGCCGGTCATTTGCCCGATCACACATGACAAGAAAGGGCAATTGCTCAACACGAATGCCGATACGATCGCCTCGGACTTGGCCACCAACCTGGCAAAGAAATTCAAAGTCAACCTGTATTTCTGCTTCGCCAAGGCGGGTGTGCTCATTGACGAACACAACGACAATACGATCATCCCGATGATCAATGAGGAGATTTATGCCGAACTGAAGAAAGAGAACGTCATCCATTCGGGCATGATCCCTAAACTGGACAACGCCTTCGCGGCATTGGAAAAAGGGGTGAACTTTGTTTGGATTGGAAAGGCAGAAAACCTCTTGTTGGCGGCCAAAGGCAAACTTTCAGGAACTACGATTGAAAAGCAAAAGTACGATTTGTATTAAAGAACCATCCAAATCAAAACCAACGTTGAACTACCAGACTGATTTACAAAGGCTTTTTGACGATGCGTTGGACCTCTTGAAGGGGCTGATTGCGACACCTTCATTCAGTCGGGAAGAAGATGAAACCGCTGATCTGATTGATGCGTTCTTTTCCAAATCAAACATACCCGTCCAGAGAAAACGGAACAACGTTTGGGCGTGGAACAAACACTTTGACCCCTCGCTCCCTTCAATCCTGCTCAATTCCCACCACGACACGGTAAAGCCCAATGCAGGATATACCCTTGATCCCTTTAGTCCCATTGAAAAAGACGGAAAGCTCTATGGCTTGGGAAGCAACGACGCCGGTGGATGCCTTGTCTGTCTGATTGCTGCGTTTCGATATTTCTTTGACAAGAAATTACCTTTTAATCTCTGCATCGCAGCCACTGCGGAAGAGGAGATTTCAGGAAAAAATGGCATCGAAAGTATCCTGGACGAACTGACCCCTTTTTCCCTCGCCATTGTCGGCGAACCCACCCAAATGCACATGGCGGTAGCGGAAAAAGGGCTTTTGGTAATTGACGCGACGGTGAAAGGCAAAGCTGGACATGCGGCACGAGAAGAAGGCATCAATGCCCTCTACCTGGCCTTGGAGGACTTGAACAAGATCAAAGATTATCAATTCCAGCGGGTTTCGCCCTTTCTGGGCAAAACAAAGGTCAGCGCCACCATCATCCAAGCCGGCAGCCAACACAATGTAGTCCCTGACACCTGCACCTATACCCTGGACGTGCGTGTGACGGACAGCTACACCTTAGAGGAGGCATTTGAAGAATTGAAGGGCTTCCTCAAAGCTGACTTGAGCCCGCGATCCTTCCGGCTTAAATCCTCCCAAGTCCCCAAGGACCACCCGATACTGAAAGTAGCCTCGGAATTGGGAATTGTATGCTTCGGCAGTCCTACCCTTTCCGACCAAGCTCTGATTCCCTATCCTTCCGTGAAGATCGGGCCCGGGGATTCGGCCCGCTCCCATACCGCCGACGAGTATATTGGCCTGACGGAAATCAGGCAAGGAGTCGAAGGATATATCCGGATATTGGAAACCTACAGGGAAATGGGCAAATCCCCAGACACCTTATCACATTGAAAATCTTCTGCCTGAATCATTGGGCAGCCTTACACTCGGAATCATGAAACTTTGGCAAAAAAATACAGGATCAAAAAAGGAAGTCGAAAGGTTCACCATTGGCAGGGATCCGGAATTTGACATTTTGTTGGCTCCTTTTGACGTACTCGGATCGATGGCCCACGCCACAATGCTGGCAAAGATTGGCCTTTTGACAGATGCTGAGCTATCGGTTTTGCTCAGAGGGCTCAAGGAGATTTACCAGGAAATCGAAAGCGGCCAATTCCAAATCCAGGAAGGGGTCGAAGATGTGCATTCACAAGTTGAGTTTCTATTGACCGAGCGATATGGCGAGGTGGGAAAAAAACTGCACAGCGGTCGTTCAAGAAATGATCAGGTGCTTGTCGATCTGAAGCTGTACTACCGAGCCGCGATTGCCGAAATCGTGGAGGCTACCCGCGAGCTTTTCGATCTGCTGATTTCCCTTTCCGAAAAACACAAAAAAGACCTGATGCCGGGCTATACCCATACGCAACTGGCCATGCCATCATCCTTCGGATTGTGGTTCGGGTCATTTGCCGAAGGCCTGACCGAAGATCTAGTGCTGCTCGAATCGGCATACCGCTTGGCCAACAAAAACCCCTTGGGTTCGGCGGCGGGATATGGTTCCTCATTCCCCCTCGACAGGACACTGACGACGCAATTGCTTGGATTTGAAGATCTCCACCACAATGTAATCAATGCCCAAAACAGCCGTGGAAAAACAGAAAGGAACCTCTCCTTTGCCTTGGCCGGAATCGCAGCGACATTGAATAAGCTGGCGACGGACGTGGTCCTGTTTATGAACCAGCATTTTGGGTTTATTTCCTTTCCAGATGATTTGACAACAGGCAGCAGCATCATGCCGCACAAGAAAAACCCCGACGTATTTGAATTGATCCGTGCCAAAACCAATCAAATCCAAGGGATCCCAAGTACGATTAGCCTACAGCTGACCAATATGAGCACAGGCTACCATCGGGATCTGCAATTGCTTAAGGAGGTTCTTTTTCCCGGTATCGAGCAAACTTTGGACTGCCTGCGCATGTGCACATTTATGCTGAAGGAAATCAGGGTAAAGACGCGGATTTTGGAGGATCCTTTCTACAAACATCTCTTCAGCGTAGAAGCAGTCAATGAGTTGGTACTTTGTGGGACACCCTTTAGGGATGCATACAGAAAGGTCGGCCTCGACATCGAAAACGGTGAATTCTTTCCCGACCAACAAAAAGTCAACCATACCCATGAAGGCAGCATCGGCAATTTGAACAACGATGTCATCCAATCCAAAATGGAAAAATGCCTTATGCAATTTGGCTTTGAAAAAACTGAGAAAGCCTTGGCGGCACTGCTTGCGACCGGTGGCTAATTGACCCGTACCGAGAATTATCTACTAACCCGAAAACCAAGGAATATCTCCAATTTGAGAGCCTCGTCTACGGTCACAAGCCCACCCATTTTGCTGGGAGGCTCAAGGCCAAGGGTGGAAAATCCCATGCCGATTTGTGCTGTAACTCCTTCTGTGTTGCGCACGAGTTCCAAGTTTGGGAAATCCAATTTTTTCCCCACCATATTGACTGTAAGGTCGCAAAAGTATTTCGAATTACTGGTCCGTATATTACCCACCCTCACCCTTGCTTTAGGGAATTCCTTTGATTTCAAGGTCTTTTTGAAGTCCCTGTTGAGCATGAAGTTTCCGCAGCCAAAGTCATCCACGACGATATCAAAAACCAAATCAGGTGTCCTCGTGCTGAAGTCCACAAACAGTGTATCCCGAACATTCCGGTCCGAATAACGACAAGTAAATCCACCGATCGAAGTCCGCCCGTTCACGGCCACTCTCTTCTCCTGAATTATCAATTTCACTGCCTCATCCCGCGGCTGACCAAGGAATGAAAAAACAGCGCACAAACACATGATTAAGGTTGAAATCCCCATGTACCAAAAATCGGGATTTTTCTACTTTCTGGATCAAACAGAATTGAATATAATTTTGGGCAAAAACTGAAGTCTTGAACAATCCTTGATCAAAACACAAGGCCATTTTGCTAATCTAAAACCCCAAAAAAATCGATAGATTGAGTTTTTCTCTTATATGACAGGCCCAGTGCATTTGCTCAGAACCTTTGATTTGAACTCGGAGAGATCAATTTTTAGGCTGAAAGGTGGTGTTAAACAGGATACGGGCATCATCGTGGGTCTTTACGATTCCCATAAAGTTTGTCGGAGTTACGATTTCGAAGTCTGAGAATTTAATGGGAATCTCGCCTTGGAAATTAACTTGATTTCCGATTTGTTCGATTTTGACAGGAAAAACGACCTGCCTTGTGACTCCGGCAATTTGGAAATCGCCCCTAGCTTCCATGCTATTTTCCACCTCTTTGATTTCTCTTAAAGTGAACTTCACAATCGGATGGAGACTTGTCTGCAATGATTCGTAGGCATGCTTATCCAAGCCTTTTGTCCCACTCGATAGGCTCTCAGCATGCATCTCGACCGTCAGGCTCTGTATTCCGATAAATCTGGTTCCTTCCATGAAAAAAACCCCCTGACCAGACGCTTCATTGGAAGTCATTTTCCAAACCCTGATGGTGGATCTTCCGATGATTTTCAATTCAGGCGAAGGTGCCAGGGTGTAGGCTGCTTGGCCTTGCGCCGTGCAGATAAATGATGCCATCCAAATGATGGATAGGGGAAAAAGCATCAATCGGTTAAGTGTTTTCATGATTCAGATTGGATAATGAAGGCCTCGATACTAGTAAGCTACGCGCAATCATTGTCAATTACAGAAGCAAAATCCGCTGAAAAATCCTACTTCAAGTAGGGAATTTGCAATCCAAGGAGATCAAAAAAATCAGAATCCAAGGGTAAAATCCAAGGTAAGCCGCTCGTCAACCTTAATCATACCACCCATTTTTTGGGGAGCCTCCAGTTCCAGCTGGTTAAAACCCAGAACAAGATTGGCATGGAGGCCTTCCGGTACCCGTTTCAAAACTAGGGAAGGAAAATCAA
Organism: Mariniradius saccharolyticus AK6; assembly: GCF_000330725.2. Taxonomy (GTDB): domain Bacteria; phylum Bacteroidota; class Bacteroidia; order Cytophagales; family Cyclobacteriaceae; genus Mariniradius; species Mariniradius saccharolyticus. Next base: position 19,184 of record NZ_AMZY02000021.1, read on the forward strand.
TCTTTTTACCAACCAAAGTCACTGAAAGGTCACAGGTATAATATCCGTAATTAGACCTGATGTTACTTACTTTCACCTTTGCGGTCGGGAATTTGTCTGATTTAATCGTATTTCGAAAATCCCTATTCAGTAAAAAATTACCACAGGAAAAATCCCTCACGGGGATGTCAAATACCATTTCCCTTGCTGTTCCTTCAACATCAATAAAAAGCGTATCCTTCAAGCCGTCTTTTGAATAATCACAACTAAATCCGCCGATAGAGGTCCGACCACTTACTGTGATCTTTTTCTTGGTAACGATGACCTCTCTCTCTTTTATTTCGGGATTCAGAAGAATCAAAATCAGGACTAGAAGGATACGCATGGTTGGGGTTCAGATTAGAAACCTATTACGCCTTCGATCATCAGACCATTGAATCGGCCTTCGCGGAAGATGCTGGTGCTGGCGTAGTCATTATAATTTTGACTCACATACTCCAATTTGGCAAGGACGTTCTTGGTGACAAACCAACCGCCGCCTACTTGGATTCTATCCACACTGACTTCCAATCCTGAGCCAGCCAAAGGACCGCTCACTTGATTGTAGCGACCTGCTATATAGAACTTGTCATAGGTGCCAAATCTGTATACCAAGTCACCGCCGATGTTTTTCCAAGTCCTGTCTACAGTCTCGTTGGCTGCACGGCCTGTGGATTGCTCAAAGTTACCGAAAAGTTCCAAGCCACCGAATTTCACGAAGGGGTTGATCACCCAAGCAGTAATGTTGTTGGTTTGGCCAGGGTTGATACGACCGGAGGTGAAATTGGCAGCTGTAGTAGCCAAAGTGTTTTCCATCACCAAATAGTACCTGGAACCTGCGCGGTCACCACCCCAAAGGGTATTTCTTGCAGAGCCTTTTGTAGTGTAGATAGAGCCAGTCAATCTCACTCTCAGGGCATCGCTCAATTGCTTGTCATAACCCAATTTACCGATGAAGTTTGGCTTACGGGCACTTGGGTTGGTTACACCACCTTGGATTTCACCACCTGTCACACCGACCAATGCAATGAAACCATTGCTCTGGAAGAACAAGTCACCACCGACCTCTGTGGTAAAGGCATCCATGATGTAGTTGCCAATAAATGGATTCCACATCGCGTTACCGTTGTCTGATCTTCTGAAGTGCGCATCACCGTAGTTGATCTCCATGTGACCTACGCGAAGGGTAAGGTATTTGTCAAACCAATCTGTATTGCCGAGATTCAAGAATCCCAATTTATCTACTTGGATGTAACCACCTTTCACCCAAGCTTCTGGATGGTGTCTGGATGAAAGATAGGAGATCAAATTCAATCTCAAACCATCAGCCAAAGCCACGTCGATGTTCAAGTTAGCAGTAGCTAGGTTTGTACCGCTTCCGATGTCAATCAATTGGTTGAGGTTCACCCCATTTTGGTTGTTTACGACATCAGATTTGTTTTCGTGGCTGAGATTCTGCCATTGTTGGGTAAAGTGACCACCGATCCGGACTTTCATGCCCTCAAATTCGACCGTATCAGCTTTACCGGTTTCAAAAATATTGATACCTCTCTTGTCATAGGGTCTCCAGAATTGCATATCTCTCTGAAGGCCTTGCGCCATTGCGGAAAATCCCATCACCGCGAGCACTACCGTAGCAATCAATTGCTTTTTCATAATTGTAAAATTTAGTTTGTAGGTTGGAATGTTGTTTTGAATGAAATCGTTACTTCGTCTCTAGTTTTGACTGTCCCCATCAAAGCCGTAGGGGGAGTAATGCTGAACTCCGTAAGCTTGGTGGCTAAACTGCCCTCAAAGGTCAGCTTATTGCCACTTTGGCTCATTTTCACGGGTATCGTTACCGGCTTTGTCACCCCTGCGATCGTCAAGTCACCCTTTGCTGTGTAGGATGCGCCACTTCCGGTCAATTCCCGAAGCGCAAAGCGGATATCCTTGTTCTTGCTGGTGTTGAGTGCTTTGTAGGCGTTGCTGTCCAAGCCACGGGTGCCACTCTTAAGCGTCTCGGCCTCTAAGCTGACGCTGAGGCTTTTGGCTCCTTTAAATTGTGTACCCTCCATGTTGAACATGCCTTCACCTTTGGCTGTGTTGGAAACCATCTCCCAATCGTGAAGGGATGAACCTCCATTTATCTTAAAGGTGGGAGAAGCGGCAAGGGTGAACTTCGTTTGGGCTGAAAGGATCGAGGTGGAAATGCCTAGGGTCAGCGCCACTAGAAAAATCCGGATAGTTGTAAGTTTATTCATAATTCTGAAGTTTTGATGGTACTAAATTCTAGATCAATCGTTACAAAAAACCTGACGAAAATCAGCTTAAGTCATGATTCTAAACACAACTAAAAAAACGTACCGAAATCAAAACAAAACTTTGGGGTTCCAACTACTCAATAGAATAAAATTTGGAAGAATACCTAAATAAGGGAATTAAAATTTTACATCAGTTTTCAAGCATTCTCATTTCCAAACAAAATAAAAGCCCCCTGTGCGGAGGCTTTTGTGATGGGATGTTCTTTCGAGCTTATTTTTTAGGAAAAAAGCTTCTCCAAAATCTTGTAGGTAATCAGATAAGTGGGCCGCACACCGTCCAAGCCCAAGGCGCCAGAGGCCAATGTACTGCCAGTTTCCAAGGGATTGTCCGAGGCATAGTAGGCATATAGGACTTTTACATTTTTGCGGATACTGTTTCGGATACGGCTTTCCGATTGGATCGCCTTCTGGTAATGCGCTCCTTCCATCTCGAGGCCGATGGCTTTCCATGAAGAATTCATCAGATAGCTCAACACGTCCTTGTTTTGGAGGGAAGTACCGAGTACCGTAAACATCGTGCCTTCAAAGACTCCCAAGCCATATCCTTCAAAATCCTGCTTCTTGAGCTCATTGCGGAACGGATAATTGTCCGCCGTCCCCTCAAACACATGGCTTGTGGGGATCATGATATCGCCTTTCTTCCCTGTGAGAATTCCCGCCTTGCCCATGATAGAGGCCGAATACACGTTTAATGGATAGGATTTGCCATCTTCCGTGTCGTAAGGTTTCAGCAATTCGTCAAAGCATTCATATGCCTGCTCACCAAAAGCATAGTCCATAACCAACAGTACGGGTTCTTTCCCAGCCTCGGCCTTCAGCGAGATTCCCGGCAGGATGGTTTTCTTATCCATCAAAGCCGTGTCCAGCAACTGCACATTGATATTGGTGCCCGAAACATCGTTGATCTCGATAAAGCCATGCTTTCTGGCGTAGCTGAGGATATCCTTTCCTTTGTGGTTTTTGGCACCAATGCTGATCTGCATGGCTGCTGCTTCGATTTCCTCAAAGGAACCCAACTTCAAAGCCTGATGCCCATAGACCGTGTTGAGCACGGAATGGAGATTGGCGGAAATGATATGGATGGGTCTCTCGATCAAACCCTTTTCAAAAAGCACCTTTTTGATATTGTTGGCCCAAAGCTCTCCATATACATGGTGTCCCACTCGTTGGCGCAGTGTCGAAGAAAAGGAAATCTCGCGGTCTTTTCCCTCAAAAAACTCATCCATCGCCAGTTTGCCCAAATGGTACACGATGGTAAACAGGCTGCTCGTATGGGGTGAGGACTCAAACTTGCCGACTGCCTCGTGCGTCTCATCAAAGGTCCGCCCGATCACATGGCTGAGGTACGAACAGGCCACTTCCTTGTCAAAAGCCTCCCCATTTTCCTCCTTTTCTACAATCTTTTCGAGCATCTGCCAGTTGAGGTCCAAGCGCCCCTTGATATCGGTGCTGTTGGTTTTGATTTTTTCTGACTCTATAAATAAAAAAGTCAAATGGGTCAGGATATCATAAATGTCAGAGCGACCGCGGGTCATCTCCACGTACATCTGATCGGCATCCACTCGGTAGCAGTTGCGCTTCCGCTTGGGAGGGACGATGGCAGGAAAAGTGGAATTCTCATAGCCTTCCCTGCTGATGAGTCGGATGTAGCGACACTCCTCGATTCCCTTGGGTAGGCGCTCCATGACATACAATAAGCCATCCAACTCGATCTTTTCATCCTCAGCCAATAGGCCATAAATCTCCGGACTCAATACCAAAAGTGAATCCACCAAGGACTCTCCGGAAACACCCATCGGTTTGTAGGACCCCCTCATAAAGAGGTGCCTCATGGTGATGTAGAGTTTCTCAATGGCCGCCCGGGATTCTTGTGCACGTGTTCTTTGCATCGCTCAAATAGTTTTTTTGTGGGGTAAAATTCTACAAAATTACACAATTCTGCCCCAAATCCCAGATGAAGGAATTGTAAAGGCTCCGATCAAGCAATCAGCGATAGGTATCTCTCCTGTAAAATCCTCAAGTGATGGTGCGCATGCCCGGGAATCATCGTTAGGATCGCCCTGAGGCTGACGGGATTACCATTGGCGTTTCCCATTTGGGTGTAGAGTTTTGGATCCAAGGACCTGACCATGGAGGTGATGGCATTTCTGGACAATTCAAAATCCCTGACCAATTGCCCCAAGGGCAAATCGTTGAACGCAGCAGCTGCCAAGTATTCGTCCTGATCGAATCCCGGCAGCGGCCCTTTTTCACCTCGGGCAATGCACAGAGCACGATAGGCGAATATCCTGTCAGTGTCGATCATATGGCCTAAAACTTCCTTTCCGGTCCATTTTCCAGGGGCATATGCAAGCATACTTTTTTCCTCGCCCAATTGACCGAATATTTCTTTCACTTCCTCAATTTGGCTCAAGTAAAGCCCCATGATGTCTTTTTCTGCAACAGCAGCGATATATCCTTTGTAGAAAGCGACGTATTCGCCTTCTTGGGGTAAGATGAGTTCGTTCATGTAATTCCTGTTTTGCATTGATTTTGATGCAGGTAAATTTAGCGCATTCACCTAGCGTATAATCCCCGATGAAAAAAATATTCGTATTGCTGTTTGTTTGCACCTGCCTTTTGGCCCAGGCACAAACACAGATCGTCCATAGAAATGCCGCAATTGCTTCCATGGTCGAAGAGGTCTCTGCGGCCAACCTGGAAAAGCATGTCCGTGATCTGGCAGCATTCCGCACCCGCCACAGCCTAAGCGCAAATGCTTCCAAGGAAGGCATCTCCGCCTCCCAACAGTATGTTCTCAACCATTTCCAATCCCTGATACCTGCTTCAGGTGGAAGGCTTTCGGCGATGATCGACACTTTTACCGTACCTGCTGACGGCAGAAGGATTCCCACCGACGCACCCATGGGCAATGTCATGGCCACGCTCAAAGGCACTGACCCGCAGGATGACCGCGTCTTCATTATATCCGCCCATATCGACAGCCGGGCGCTCGATGTCATGAACAAGGAAATCGATGCCCCCGGCGCCAATGATGACGGTTCGGGAGTCGCGGCCATCATGGAACTCGTCCGCATCATGTCCAAAAAATCATTCCCGGCGACGATCATTTTTGTGGCCGTATCGGGAGAGGAACAAGGACTCAAGGGCGCGGCTTATTTGGCAGAAAAAGCCAAAAAAGAAAACTGGAACCTCGTTGCCATGCTCAACAACGACATGATCGGCAACAGCAACTCTTCCCAAACAAATATCAATGACAATACCCAAGTACGCATATTTTCGGAAGGTGTACCTGCCGCCGAAACCGAGCAGATGGCCGCTATCCGCCGCTATACCAACGGCGAAAACGACTCAAAATCCCGCCAACTGGCCCGCTACATGAAGGAAGTGGGGGAACGGTACGTGGACCAATTGGAAGTGAAACTGGTGTACCGAAACGATCGCTTTCTGAGAGGCGGCGACCATACCCCTTTTGCGCAGCAGGGCTTCACGGCCATCCGGGTCTGCGAGATGAATGAAAACTACTACCACCAACACGAAAACGTCCGCCTCGAAAACGGCATCCAATACGGAGACCTTCCGGAATTTGTCGACTATGAGTACATGCGCAAAATCACCGCAATGAACCTCGCTTCATTGGCCTCTTTGGCCTCGGCACCCTCCGAACCCACCAATGTCGGTATTGACGTGCGCAAGCTGAGCAATACCTCCTCCCTGCGCTGGGAAGCCCCTGCCAAAGGCAAGGCCAAAGGCTACTATGTCCTCATGCGTGAGACGGATGCTTCACAATGGCAGAAAAAATTCTATACCGAAGAGACAACCCTGACCCTCCCCTATTCAAAGGACAACTTCTTTTTTGCAGTGCAGGCAGTAGGCGAAAACGGCTTCGAAAGCTTGGCGGTGTTCCCGCAGCCGATTACGAGGTAAGGTATCTTGCAAACCTTCGCCTCAACTTTCCGGAATTGAAGCTTTGCCGGCAGACGCAGCATTGCTACCCGGACAAGTCGAAATACGCCCACAAACCTTCTTGAAAAAGTGATAGGAATTCTTGGTTTTTGATTAAAAGTCGGGGAATGGTCGGGTGACGGTCGGGACACTATCGGGACATCGTCGGGACACGGTCGGGCGGAAGTAGGCCAAAAGTGGGCGATTGGACGGGAAAAATTGAATTATTTCATTGAAAATTGAATATTTCCGGTGCTTTCGATTATTCGTTTTTTGGTGGTAATGTGTATGATGGAACCGTGGTTCGATAACTTTTTTCGTATACTTTGACGGTAGGGTCTTGTTTCTTTTTTATTGAATCAGGTGTCTTGAGAAAATGGAAAAGTGCACAATTGGCGTACCAAGCTTTTACTATTTGTATACATTGATTTCCGGATTTCCCGATGGAGCCGATCCGACAGAGAGCTAGAAAACGCGGCAATTGTTATCTTGGTCAAAGCCTGAATCCTAGAAGTTAGCCGATTCAGGTATTGGCTACACTTCCATTGACTGCATACCTGCTTTCCAAATCACGGCCGTAGACGCGTACGCCGAAATCAAATCCCGCCCAAATTGGCCCAAGGCCTTAAATATCCTATCCACTGTGATCTCCTCCCCACCAAACGGTTCTCGCAGGACATGGTTCACATAACAGCAGGCGTCCCAAGTGTAGGCCTGCATCCGTAAGCGGATTTTCGACAGATAGGGAGAACCTCCCCCAAAAAAAGACCGGACAAGCCGATTCAAATGGCTTGGCTTTAATCGAACCTTGCATTGCCGATTCTGCCAAGACAAACAGAAAAATGGGCAGAACCGCACCAAAAAGGAAGCAATGATTTTTTGTCTCTTTATTCCAATAAATGCTTTCCAAATATTCTGCTCATCAGAGGTCAAAGTTTTCAAATAAAAATCGGTTTGGCTACAGGTGAAGGATCTGGGGTAGCCGCAGATCTTACCGCGGCATGAAGAAATGTTTGCTGTATCAAGGCTTTGCTTCCAAATGAGAAGACGAATGGAAGCAAAACGCAGGAACATTCTGCATATGCCTTGCTCCTAGCCTTGGAAGAGAAAAATCCTATAGTAATTCATTTCACCTCCTTGTAACCATTCTCCTATGGCGCTGAATGCTACTCCGAAAGTAACATAAGCATCGCAATGCCCCAAAAAATAATACCTCAAACCCTTGTAAATCAATCAATAAAATCCCTAACTTTTATCGCTATTTCTCAAATGAAAAACACTATCCAAGGATTGGGAATACTCGCGCTTGTTTTTTCCCTCTTCTTTTTGTCTTTGGATTACAAGGGTTCGATAGAAACCCAGAGGTATTCGTTTGACGTTTTTGGAGAACAATCGGAATCCAAACCCCAAATTTCAGACGGGCATAGTCACTTGGCCAAGGAAGGATTGGCCGGTAGAAGGTACACTGAAACCGAGGTCACAGATCAGGAAAAGATCCCCACCAATTCGGGTAGTGCCCCTCTGATTAGCTCCCAACTAAGATTACTGAAGTACAGTTTCCAGACAGGACTCAGTGCCGAAGGATTCTTCGTCCAAAAAGACATCACTATTTTTTACCGTAATTTGAGGATTTAGGATTGGTGAATTGAGTAGACCATGTAGCATGGTCAAGCCTAATTTTCAAAAACCAAATCCTAAAAAAATGAATCCAATATCCTATATGAATATGGATGAATTTGGCATGTCCAAGTTCTCCAAAAAAGAAGTACTGTCCGACGGTACCCAAAAAGAAGAAAGAAGATATCAGCTACTTCGCGCGGTGCTTTTACACTTCGTAGAGCACCAGACGGTCAAGGTCCGTATCCTGAAAGAAAATGATGAAACCTTTCAAATCGAATGTGCAGTCATCTGCGTTACGGATGAACACCTGATGCTGAAGTCGGGCCTTGTGGTGCCGATTGCTGCGATCCTTTCGATAGAACTGTTGTGATCAAATCCAGCGCCGATTCGGGCATTTCTCCGAATCGGCGTTTTTTTTTGAATGGCATCAACTCCCCTTTTTGAATCTGCAATCTGAATCTGGGGATCTAAAATTCCGATCTTCGCCGAGCATCCTCTCCTTTTCCTCTGATTTTATCTAGGTCGAAAAAGCACCCATTTAACCCCCTACCGATAGGCTTCCTTCACCAGAAAAACCCACCGATTTGAAATGTGTCTCTATCTAAGCAAAAGGCAAATGGAATTTCCCTAGCTTTATACTAAGGGCGTACCCACCTTGGGCCTGCAATTCCGGATGCGGCGAATTAACCCGGCATGGGCCCAGAAAATGTGTTGCGGGTAATTTAGAAAGACAGACTAACTCCAAGACCATGATCACGATAGACAACTATTTGGATAGCCACTACATTCACCGAAGCAACTGGCTGAGGGCTGCTGTATTGGGGGCAAATGACGGCATCATTTCCATTTCAAGTCTTGCCATCGGCGTGGCTACGGCAAGCACGACGAGAGACCCCATCCTGTTGGCAACCGTGGCAGGACTTGTAGCGGGAGCACTTTCCATGGCTGCGGGCGAGTACGTGTCCGTGAGTTCCCAAACCGACATCGAAAAATCCGATATCGAACGGGAAAAAAAGGAACTGAAAGAAACGCCCGAGGCAGAATTGAAGATCCTGGCCGAAATCTACGAGCGGCGGGGACTGAAAAAAGAAACCGCTTTACAGGTGGCAAAAGAACTCAGCGAATCGGACGCCTTGGGGACACATATTCGTGATGAGCTGGGGATTAACGAAATAAGTCAGGCAAACCCCATACAGGCAGCCTTGGCTTCCGGCGCAGCGTTTACCGTCGGGGGACTTTTGCCACTTTTGGTCACCATCTTCGCACCTGTGGCCAGCATGGAGTATTTCCTCTACGGTTTTACGATCCTATCTCTGATTTTCTTGGGAGCAGTCTCTGCCAAAACGGGCGGTTCAAGCATTGGTAAGGCGGTACTGAGAATCGTGATTTGGGGCACCATCGCGATGGGCCTGTCCGCACTTGTAGGATACATTTTTGGTGTAAACGTATAGCCTCTACCGCGACAAAACCCAGCTTTCTGTGCCACGCACAGGTAAGCATCATGATTATTGGATGGAATTAAAAAAAACATTCCAAGACCCCAATCCCATCGACCCGACAGGGACTTATTGCTTTGGGTAGGCCCCAATGCGGTACACTCAGCGTGTAAATTTTGGGAGTTTTGACCATTGATTGCCATTCATCCCAATCAAGATGGGGACAGTCGCAAAATCTTTTATATTTAATCAAAGCAAGAAAAACCCCCAATACTGATGAGACCCATTGTGCAGATCTCCCTTGATCTGACGAAAATCGATGAGGCGCTGGATACGGCCGCTTTGGCGCTTCGGGCCGGTGTGGATTGGCTGGAAGCCGGCACTCCCCTGATTTTGGCTGAAGGCCTGCATGGTGTGCGAAAGTTACGGGAAGCCTTTCCGGGCATCCCCATCGTCGCCGATCTCAAAACGATGGACGGCGGCTACCTGGAAGCGGAAATGATGGCCAAAGCCGGGGCGACCCATGTGGTGGTCATGGCCCGGGCCCATGCCGAGACGATCAAATGTGTGGTCAAGGCAGGACAAGACTTCGGCGTGAAAGTGATGGGCGACAACATGATCTGCCCCGACATGGTGGAAGGAGCCAAATTTTTGGAGGACCTGGGTTGCGATTATGTCATCCACCATATTGGCTACGATGAGCGCAGAGGAATTGCAGCGGCCGGCCACCGCATGCCGAGTCCATTGGACCAACTCCGGGAGGTTGTGGCCGCAGTCAAGGTACCCGTCCAGGCTGTCGGCGGACTTTCCCTCGAGCAGGCCATCCAATGCCCCCAATACGGTGCGCCCTTGGTGGTATTGGGCGCACCACTGACAATTGATGCAGATGCCTTTAAGACAGCCGATGGTGACCTCGAAACCTCCCTCAGGATGATTTGCGAAGCCATCCATGCACAGAAAACCATTTTTCCCCAAAAAGCCTAAACGATGTCAAGCATGAAGATTCCCGCAGTTGTCAACTACTCCGAGCAAAAATATTCTGTTGAAATCCGTGAAATCCCCATCCCTGATATCGGGGAGGAGGATATTCTTTTAGAAGTCGAAAACGTGGGGGTCTGCGGAAGCGACCTACACCAATGGACCTCCGACCACAGTTGGCAGGTAAACTATCCAGTCGTCTTGGGGCATGAATTTGGCGGAAAAATCGCTGCCCTCGGCGCCCGCGTGGCAGGCTGGAAAGTCGGTGACCGTGTCGTCTCCGAAACGGCCGCCGTGATTGACAGCAAAAATCCCATGGGCAAAGTGGGACTCTACAACTTGGACCCGACCCGCAAGGGTTTTGGCTACGGGGTCAATGGCGCAATGACCCGCTTTGTACGGGTGCCGGCGCGGTGCTTGCATGCCGTTCCGGAGAACCTCTCTTTCGAGGAAGCCTGCCTGACCGAACCCTGCTGTGTGGCCTTCAATGCCTTGGTCGGAAATTCCCACATCAAACCGGGAGATCGGGTCGTCGTCATCGGCCCGGGAACCATCGGGACTCTTTGCGCAGCGATAGCACGACTTTGCGGAGCAGAAGTGGCAGTTTTGGGCTTGGACGTAGATAAAAACCGCCTGGAAATTGCCAAAAACGCCTACGGATGTGATACCCTGATTGGAGAAGATGCAGCCGAGGCCTGGGCCAAAAAGCGGGATGGATTGGGTGCGGATGTGGTAGTGGATGCGGCAGGACATAGCATCGCCCTCAAGGTGGCCATGAAGCTCGTCCGCCCCAACGGACAAATCACCAAAGTGGGTTGGGGACCAGAGCCATTGGATTTTTCCATTGATCCCATCGTGCAAAAAAACGTGCGGCTTCAGGGCACCTTTAGCCACAATTGGCCCATTTGGGAGCGGGTGATTGCGCTGCTGTCGAGTGGTGCCTTGAATGTCCGGCCAATCATCGGCGGCGTTTGGCCCATCACCGAATGGCATCATGCTTTTGAAAAAATGCACTCGGGACAAATTGTAAAAGCAGTATTAAAACCTGTATAGCATGCGACTTCAAAACAAGGTCATCATCGTCACCGGAAGCACAACGGGAATCGGCAAGGCCATCGCCAAGCGCTGTGCCGCCGAAGGCGCAAAACTTGTCCTGCACGGACTGGAAGGTTTCTTGGGTGAGGAAGTATTGGAGGAAATAGGAGCGGAAAAAGCAGTTTTTCACCAAGAGGATATTTCCGCCGAAGGATGCCCGGAGCGATTGGTGCAATTGGCCGTAGACAGCTTCGGAAAGCTCGATGCAGTCGTCAACAATGCCGCCTGGGTGGTCCAATCCAACATCCACAACACCGACCGGGCCTTTCTCCAAAAAGTCCTCGATATCAACGCGGTCGCCCCCTTTCTGCTTATCCAGGCAGCCTTACCCCAACTCTCGAAAAACCTTGGCTGTGTTCTGAACATCGGCTCGGTCAATGCCTGGAGCGGGGAACCCAACCTACTTGCCTACTCCATTTCCAAAGGCGCCTTGATGACGCTGACGCGCAACCTGGGGGATTCCTTGATCCGCGATCACGGCGTCCGCGTCAATCAAATCAACCCCGGATGGGTACTGACCGAGCGGGAAAAGGAAAGGAAAAAAAGCCATGGACTTTCCGATACCTGGTACGAAGACCTTCCCAAAATGTATGCCCCCGCGGGACGGATCCTTTGGCCGGAGGAGATTGCTGCAGCCTGCGTCTACTGGCTTTCCGATGAAGCAGGACCGATATCGGGCCAAGTCGTAGACCTCGAACAATACCCCATGATCGGGCGAAATGCCCCCAAAGACACCTCAACCATACACTGATCGATGCCAAAAATCGCCGCATTTCCAAAGGCCTTTATGCAGCAGCTTTGCAAGGACGGAAGCATGAAAATTGCCGACTGGGTCAAGCTTGCAGCCCCGCTTCGGATTGACGGGCTGGAATGGTATGCGGGATTTCTCGAAATGGCAGATGAAAAAAACTGGCCCAAGTTCCGCCGCATGGTGGAAAACGAAGGCATGGTTATCCCCATGATGTGTTGCTCGCCCGACTTTACCCATCGGGACAAGGCCTTTCGGCAAAATGAAATCGAAAAGCAAAAGCGCTGGATCGAAATGACCGACGAACTCGGCGGAAAATATTGCAGGGTGCTTTCCGGTCAGTACCGCCCCGAACTTTCGGTAGCGGAAGGCATCCAACTTGCCAAAGAATGCATCGAAAACTGCCTGCCCTACGCGCAAAGCCTTGGCATCACCCTGGTCATCGAAAACCATTACAAAGACGACTTCTGGGAATACCCCGAATTTGCGCAGAAGCGCGCCATCTTCACCAAGCTGGTCAATTCCATCCACCACCCGCACTTTGGGGTGAACTTTGACCCGAGCAATGCCTTCCTGGCAGGGGAAGATCCCCTGGACCTGCTATATGACATTTCGGAACGTGTCCTGACCATGCATGCCAGCGACCGTTTTCTAAAATACGGAACGATCGAAGACCTGCGCAAAGAAGAAGGCGGCGCGGTCGGCTATGCCAAGCGACTGAGTCATGGCGAAATCGGAAAGGGCATGAATGACTACGACGCCATTTTCTCGGAACTCAGACGCGTCGGATTCGACAGCTGGATCAGCATCGAAGACGGCGCCGATGGCATGGATCAACTGGAGCGCAGTGTGGCGTTTTTGAAAAAGAAAATCGCGCAGTACTGGAAAAAATAGCCGATAGTTGATAGACCATGGTCCATAGCAATCGATCAAGCCAAAGTCATATCTAGAAATCCCTTGATTCCCATACTTCCATGGTCTATGGACTATGGACTAAACCCTCCTCCCCATGCAAGCTCTGACCATCACCTCTCTTCCCTCCCAATGCTTCCTTGGCGAAGGGCCGCTGTGGATCGCGAAACTCGGCTGTTTCTTCTGGGTGGACATCGAAAAAGGCAAGCTCCACCGCTATCATTTAGGCAGCGAACAACTCGAAACCCGGTACTTTCCACACCGCTTGGCAGTGGTTTTGGAAGCGGAAAACGGCAAATTGATCTTGGGTCTGGACCGAAAACTGGTTCGCTACGATTGGGAAACGGAGCAAATCGAAGTACTCTGTGGAGTCGAAGAACACTTGCCGCTGAATCGATTCAATGACGGTAAAGTCGATCCCCAAGGCCGCATTTGGATCGGCACGCTGAGCACCCGGTTTACGGAGGGTTCAGGCGCGCTGTACCGCATCGGCGCTGATTTCCAGCCACAGGTTCAGCTGGGAAACCTCACCATCTCCAACGGCATGGCCTGGACCGCAGATGGACGCACTTTTTATTTCATCGACACACCGACCAAAAAGATCCAGGAATTCAGTTTTGACCCCGCCTCAGGTGCGATCGGGTTTCGGCGTATTGCGGTGGAGATTCCGGAGGGATTGGGCTTCCCGGACGGCATGTGCATCGACAGGGAGGGCATGCTTTGGGTGGCGCATTATGCAGGCGCGGGCGTATACCGCTGGAATCCCAAGACAGGTGCCCTATTGGACAAAATCGAATTGCCCGTGCCCCATGTGACTTCCTGCTGCTTCGGCGGGGACGATTTGGACCTGATGCTGATTACCAGCGCGCAAGAAAACCTTTCTCCCGCTGACATCGAAAAGTATCCGCAGAGTGGCGACGTATTTTTGGTGAAGATGGCGGTCGGCGGTTTTGAGTCCCACCGCGCAGGTTTTTGAGGGTTTGGAAGCCCACCTGGGAGAGATGCAATTTGAATGATCAACAAAATACTTTAGCGGAATATAGTTTGGGATCGGGGGAATTACAAATTCATGGTGAAAGAATGGCTTGGTACCTAAACCTAGCGCCTACACCAAATATCACCCAGGTGGAGGACTTTAATGCTTCACAGTTCTTCAATTCTTTGTTTCACCTCTGTAATTGTAACCCCACTTTTGTCCATCAACTCGAACGCATGGACTAGGCTATTTAAAGACGCCATTTCCCAAATGACAGATTCACTTAATGTAAGATCCAGGTTGTCTACATAGGAAATCAGATCATTGACGGTAAATTCCTCCTTGCCCAAAAGGGAGGACACAATATGAAAATAATCGTCTGTATCATTCAAATTTTGAATAGGAAATGACATTACAGCGTCAACAATCATCTCAATAATTGAAATTTTATTTGACCGTTCACTGCTTTCGATCTTATCCAATAAACTATCTACCTTCATAACAACTTATTAAGGCAAAAATCAACAAAACTGACATCAACTATATGTCTTTCGGTGAATTATACTGGTATTTAATATCCCCCCCTAGGTGTAGAATAAACTTTCGGTGGTGGGCTGGGTGTAGTTTGCAACTACACCCTTTTATCAAGACCAATTTGCAATTGGAATAGCTATTTAATGTACTGTAGCGGAATATAGTTTGGGATCAGGTGAATTACAAATTCATCATCATAGAAAAACGTAGTTGCAAACTACGCTTAGCGGGGCGTATACCGCTGGAATCCCAAGACAGGTGCCCTATTGGACAAAATCGAATTGCCCGTGCCCCATGTGACTTCCTGCTGCTTCGGTGGGGATGATTTGGACCTGATGCTGATTACCAGTGCGCAAGAAAACCTTTCTCCCGCTGACATCGAAAAGTATCCGCAGAGTGGCGACGTATTTTTGGTGAAGATGGCGGTCGGCGGTTTTGAGTCCCACCGCACAGGTTTTTGAGGGCTTGGAAGCGCGCCTAGTATAGATGCGATAGAATGATCAACAAAATACTTCAGCGGAATATGGTGTGGGATCGGGGGAATTACAAATTCATGGTGAAAGAATGGCTTGGTACCTAAACCTAGCGCCTACACCAAATATCACCCAGGTGGAGTGGGGTTGTAGCCGGTCCAAGAATCCTGCCTCTATCAGCATTGAGCCATGCAGTCGCGTATCCGCCGGGAGTCAGGTTGTGTTCACCCGCACCCTGTCTGGATTCGTCGAGGTTGGCGAAGTACTTTTTCTCTTCCTCCGCATTCTCCGGCTCCATCGTGGCAAGGCGGAAAACACCGCCTGATGTCGTCTCAGGGCCTTTGAGGACTTGGCGCACGTTGCCGAGGTGGTCCTTTACGAAAAACTCATATTTGAAGGTTCCGGATTCCTGCGTTACCCTTCCCTCTTCGTGGACGAGGTGGGTGAAATAACTTATTACTCGTAACCTCATTCATATTACACCAAGGTGGGGGACTCAATAAATGTCGACTTCTCCTTTGAAAAAAGCTCCTAGTTACATTTAAGTCTTGGTGGGCTAAATTTTCCAACTGGCATTTTCGATTTTTTCATTTTGAATATATCCAAATCATTTTTGCAAAAAAAATAGTAGAATACATCCTGATAACCTGTAGTAACTCTTCCAGGTATATATACATTAACTATCATAGTATCCAGTACACTATATTTTTCTAGGAGTTTGATAATTTCATTTGGGTACGAATCTGATGGTTCGTCTCCATACCAATAAAAAAGTCTGTGGTCTTTCTCTATGTATGAAGTGGGTATTGCTTTGTAGCTGTAGGTTACACTATCTGCCGTTATCACAACAAGCTTATCCAAGGTTGGATAAATACTTATTATCAAAACTTCCTCATCATATTCTTTTTCCGTAACGAAAAAGACATTTTCAGCTAACTTCAAATCACGAGCGATCAAATCACTTATTGCCAAATTTATGGGTTCTCTCTTGCCAATCTGGATAAACTCTTTTTTTGGGGGAATCCAAAAAAAACAAAAAAGAAGAAAAAGGGTCGGACTTATACTTTTCATTAATACGGGAAAGGTTTAGGTTTTGTGATTATTAAAAACTTAAGTGTAGGATTTGCTTGCAGTTGGCGCTCTTTGTATCCCAAATCCCTACTCTCAATCATCTCCGGCCTGAATAGTTCAA
>NZ_AMZY02000020.1 GCF_000330725.2 Mariniradius saccharolyticus AK6
TTTTTGTCAACCTATATCAGGCATGCACAAATAGTCAATAGTCAATAGTCAATGGTCCATAGTCCATAGCTGCACCTCTGGCCTCTTGTTTCTTGCTTCTTGCCTCTCGCCTCTCGTTTCTCGCATCTTGCTTCTTGTGTCTCATGTCTCAAATCTCATTTTTCCCATCCCGTATCCTTCAGTGCCGGATCGTTTTCTTTTTTGAGAAAGTCTGATTTGGAAAATGCTTCAGATTTCCATTCGAGGATGGCCTCATTGGGAACGACATTGACCGGCACTTTCCAGGCGGTTGATGTCTCGTTGTAGGCAATATTGCTTTGGCTGTTGTAGCAAGCGATCAGTGACCAGCGTGGATAATCCGACAGGTTGGCGGCGGAGCGATGCAGTAGATTGCTATGGAAAAATAGCGCATCGCCAGGCTGCAACTCGCAATACACAAGTTCCATGGTTTTCAGCGCGTTTTCGACCATGACCATATCCGCACCGACCTGTTCCCCTGCAAAACCATGGTTGACACGGCCAAGCTTGTGGGAACCCTTGATGACCTGAAGGCAGCCGTTTTGCTTCGTGGCTTCGGTCAACGCCACCATCACGCTCATCATTTGGTCGGGGAAGATGAACTGGTTTTTGTACCAGTAGCCGTAGTCCTGATGCCATTCCCAAGCTCCACCTACCTTGGGCTCCTTTTGCATCAGCTTGGAATGAAAATGGCAAACCGGCGAATCTACACCCAACAAGGTGTGTACCGAGTCCACCATCTTTTGGCAGCGCACGAGGTAGCCAAAGGTATCATTCCCCGGCGTAAACCACAGGGAGAGCCGCGTCTTCTTGCCTTCCCGGTCGTTGAGGTCTAGCGCATTTTTTCGCATGGCATCATCGGCGAGGGCGATGCCGTAGAGCTTGTCGATTTCTTCTTTGGAGAAAAAGCCGGGAATCCGGAGGTAGCCGTCTTGGTGGTAGACTTCGATTTGGCTGGGAGAGAGTTGAAATGTGTTGGTTTTCATGGCTATTTTGGTTTGTTGTCGGGAAGTGCAAAGGCCACATAGGAGTCCCCCGATGGAGTCCCTTTTCCTCCACCACAGGCAATCACGACAAATTGTTTCCCGTCTTTTTCATAGACAGCCGGCGTGGCATGTCCTGCGGCAGGCAATTTGGCTTCCCAAAGGACTTTGCCGGTTTCCTTATCGAAAGCCCTGATTTTTTCATCCTTGGTGGCCGCGATGAACACCAAACCACCCGCGGTGCTGACAGGTCCGCCGTAATTTTCGGTTCCGGTCGGTGGTATTCCCTTTTGTGTCAACGCTTCAAATTCCCCCAACACGGACTGCCACTTGATTTTTCCGGTATTCATGTCGATTGCACTCAGCGTGCCCCAAGGGGGTTGGATGCCGGGGTAGCCGTCCTCGGTCAGGAGACGGGAGTAGCCATTGAGGTAAAACTGTGGGTACAGGCGCTCCCGTCCTCCCGCCAGCTCGTTTTTCTCTGCATTGTCCGTTTTTTCTATGCCCAACAGGAAATCCACCAACAGCGCCCTTTCTTTTTCAGGAATATGGGCAAAGGCAGGCATGGCGCCCTTTCCGTTGTTGATGAGGCTTGCGAGCTCGGGACGGCTAAGTTTTGAAGCAATGTTTTCGAGGGAAGGGAAAGCCGGGGGATTCCCCTTGCGGTTCATTCCATGACAGTTGGCACAGTAATTCACGTAGATGTTTTGGCCCATATCCGCAAACTTTGGATTGGCCGTCACCCGCAGGATCCAAGGCATTTCGTTGGCGTTGACGAAGAGCGTTTGGGTCAAGGGGTCAAAGGAAGATCCTCCCCATTCGGCACCGCCGTCCATGCCGGGAAACAGGACCACGCCGTGCGAATCAGAGGGAGGAAGCCACATATTGCCGTAGTGGACGTTTTCCAGTTTCGCACGGATGTCTTTTTCCCACTCGGGTGTCAGTCGCAGGATTTCATTTTCGGTGTAAACCATCCGCATGTAAGGTTCCGGCAGGGTAGGATGGGGCTGCGTTGGCCAAGTTTGTTCCCCCGCCAATGTCGATTGGGGAACTTCCCTTTCTTCGATTGGCCATATCGGCTGACCAGTTACCCGGTCAAAGGCATAGACATATCCTTGCTTGGAAGTCTGGGCTACGGCATCGATCCACTTTCCGTCTTTTTTGATGCGGATCAGGTTGGGATTGGCAGGGAAATCCCGGTCCCAGACATCATGGTGAACCGCCTGAAAATGCCAAATACGCTTGCCGGTATTGGCATCCAAGGCAATCAGGCTATTGGCAAACAGGTTGGCGCCGTGACGGTACCCACCCCAAAAATCATAGGTTGCGGAGCCCGTCGGGACATAGACGATGCCACGGGCTTCGTCCAGACTCATGCCCGCCCAGTTGTTGGCGCCGCCGATATAGTCGCGGAATTCCTCTTGCCAAGTCTCGTTGCCAAACTCCCCGGGATGTGGGATGGTGTGAAAAATCCATTCCCGCTTGCCCGTCCGCACATTGTAGGCACGGATATGTCCGGGCGCCCCGTCAAGCCCCTCCGAGAGGCGCATACCGAGGATCAATTTGTCCTGATAGATGATCCCGGGCGTGTTGGATACGATCAGAAACTGCTCCATTTCAGTATCCAAATCCTTTTGTAAATCGACTTTGCCTCCATCGCCAAAGGCTGTGTCCGGCTGACCGGTTTTTGCATCCAGGGACATCAGCCAATTGCCCGCGCAGAAGAGGATACGCTCGGCCGTGCCATCCGTCCAGTAGGTGACGCCACGGTTGGTACCAGCCCAGGAGTTTTGGCCTCCGAGGAGTTGGAAGGGATTGAAGCGCCAGATTTCCGCACCCGTAGCCGCATCCAGGGCGAAGACATTGACTTGGGGTGAAGTCGCGTAGAGCATTCCATTGACGACAATGGGCTGGCATTGGATTTGGGAACGGTCCGTGGCATCGCCCGTGCGGTAAGTCCAAGCCAGCTCCAGTTGTTGGACGTTTTGGGTATTGATTTGGTCAAGGGACGAATAGCGCGCGGCGTCCTTGGTGCCTCCAAAGGTCTGCCATTGGCTGTAGTCGTGGTCAAGCTGCACTTCCGGCTCGCGGCAGGAAGCCAACAGGCCCAGACCGAGCAGGAAACAAAAATTTTTATTCATTTGGGAATAAGTTAATTGGAAACAAAAAGGTATGGAAAAATGGCTTTCGTTGCAAAGTGAAAAGGGTGGGAGGCGGGTTTGGGTTTTTTTATTGGGATCTCGATATTGGAGGTAAGCCAGTTCCCAAGCTTTGAGCCGATTAATTTCCCTAATCGGCTCATAAATCTTGAATTTTTGAGCCGAATAGATCGAAAAATCCGCTCATGTTGCGTAAAATTCAAGTCGCCGCTCGGCAAATTTGTCACCCTTGGCTTTCGGAGTCGTGTTCGGGTAATCGTAATTTGGAGTTAAAACCATTATCTTGGTCTCATGGAAAAACTAATGACGCAGACTTTATTCTTAAAATGGTTTTCCTGTTACTGTTGTTAGGTTTAACCTCCTGCACCCTCAGCAGTCATGAACCTAGGCTTGAAATGTTGGCACCCGATACGGTAAGGGTCGATCAAAAAGTCTTGGTCCGAATCTATTCACTCGAACCTGAATGGAAAGTCACCAGGGCCTATTTTGACTGCGCAAAACGTCCGAAACCTGATTTGGTCAATGTTCAAAATGAGACCATAGAAGGATGCTCGAAAACGCTTTTCGTCGAACAGGATACGATTCTGATAGAATTCACACCTACCAAGGTGGGCAAAATAAAATTCCCTGAAATCAAAGTCCTTTTAAAGAAAGATGCCAATTACTTCAATGTAATCGAGACTGGGTTTGAGTATTTTGTGCTGGGAGGTAAAGGGAATAGTGTTTCTGAGAATGAGAAACTTGATTAGGAATTCAAGAATTGTTGAGACCGAAATAAAAAAGGGAGGAGATTTGACACCTCGTCCCTTTTCTTTTGTGGCTGTAATTCCCGCGAACCTTTTTGAATTTATTAAACACCCTGCTCAAGCAGTAACCTCATATCTTAAACAAAGCCTCAAAAAAGCCCATATTTTCCCCTTTCTTCTTGAGGATAAGCATAGGGATCTCATTGTTGGCCTGTACCAATTTCTCGGCTACACTTCCCAATAGGATCGAAGCCGAGGATGTTCGGCCCTTGCTACCCATGATAATCAGGTCGGCCCCATGTTCCTTGGCCGAGTCGATGATCAACTCGCCCGCGTGCCGCTCGTCGTCGAGGATAAAATGGCATTCAAAGTCCCCGTCTAGGTTTTTCTTCACAAATTTCTTGTAATCGTTTTCCGCATGCCCTTTCATGATTTCGGCAAACTCCTCATAAGTCTTGCCGGTTTTGTAATAGCCATGCGGAACCTCGTAGATGTGGAGCCCTACGATCGTCGAACCCAAATCCTTGCAGATCCTGTCGGCAAACTCAAAGATCAACTTGGAATACTCAGAGAAGTCCAAAGGCACCAAAACCTTCTCGATCCGGTCCAAGACATTGCGCTCCGTCAGGAAAAGAACCGAGCAGGGGGCTTTTTGGGCAAGGCTCTTCGACAACGAACCGCTTCCCTTCAGCGAACTCTTCCGCCCCGCAATAATCAGGTCCACATCCTTGATTTTGGCCCAACGCAGGAAAGTAGGCAGGGGATTGCCCTCCTCCACGATCACCTCGTAGTCGAGCACATGCTTTGGATCCATTTCGCCCATAAGCAACTTGATTTCGGACTTGATCGTCTCGTCCACGGGCGCCACGAGGTCCGGGAAATGACTCCGCACCTCCTCCGGCAGTGACAAATCCTTGGAGACATGGATGATGTATAACTTCTGTAGTCCAATCAGGTCCTTGATCAATAGGAGTTTCTGGATCAGTATATTGTCCATTTGGCTCAAATCCAAGCCGATCATTACTTTTTCAAAACGCTTCATAGGGGCTTGCTAACAGTGTCTGTCTAAGTTACGTCTTTTAAAATATTGTTTGGAATCTAATTTAAGGGATTGTGGTCCAATTTTGGAAACCGTCCGCCCCCAAATGATTTATATTTGTGTTAAATGGCAAAAACGATCAGCAAATATTTCCTTGCCCTCGTCCCCGAAGGTCCCCTGCAGGAACAAGCCACCGCACTCAAACTGCAACTCAAGGAAAAATTCAATATCAAATATGCCCTGAAATCCCCCGCCCACGTTACCATCAAGATGCCCTTTCATTGGAATGAGGCTAAGGAGGGCGAGCTCGCCCAGCGCTTGGAAACATTTTTCGAAGCATTCGGCCCCATCGACTTGGAGTTCTCCGGTTTTGACAGGTTTGGCAAACGGGTGCTCTTCATTGCCCCCAAGGCCAATCCTGCGCTCAGCACCCTCCAGTCCGCCCTCTCCGGCTTCTGCCGCACCACCCTCAAACTCGAGGAGGAATTAAGCGATAAGGCCTTCCATCCCCACATGACCATCGCCTTCAAGGACACCAAGCCCCAGCGCTTCGACGACTATTGGTCCTACGTCAAGGCCCAGCCCTTCCAAGCACACTACCAGTTCAAGGATGTTGCACTCTTGAAGAAAATGGAAAATAAGTGGGAAGTGATGAGACGAATGGGCTTGGGAGGATGATATCCACATCTCCCTCTCCTCAAGGATAGGTGCTCAATCCCTCAAACTGTACATAATACCTCATTTGGTCGCGCGCGGGGAATGAAAGTCCGCCGGGCCGGCTAGGGCCTCGTGCGTTAGCCTAGGATCGGACTTTCTTATTTTTTTTTTGGTTACTTTTTTTGACAAGAAAAAAAGTAACATCGGAATTAACGGTTGATGGGCATGCCAAGGTATGGCGACACAATCCACGATTAGGATCAATCCTCCCCGGTTTTTGGTGAAAACCCAATTTCTCCAATTGACCAAATCGCCCCCAAAAACCAAAACATCGCCAATTCCTGTTTCCCCGGGTTTCGGTGCTCAAGGCAAGCCGTAGGTAGAAGTAGAGGACAAACACCTTACCCCGGGGCTATTAATGTTCCACCCGCGTTGGGGTGGTTTCTCCCCGTTTTCATGACTCTCCGAACCCAGGATTGTGATGTAATGTCCGGTCTGTGATGACACAAGCCTTTGGGGAGAAACTTACCAACAAAAAGTCCGAACATTGCAGCTAGGAACTGACACTTCAAAGCCAAAAGCTTAGACATTGCCTTTGGAGTCCGATGACCACCTGAACTTAGGTGGTATTTTTGACCAATTTTTTCCAGCATTTCTTGAATCCGCGTCAGCGGAGCCTTTGGTCCAGCCACGTCGGTTTTGGGCAGACATAATCATTTTGCGTTTACCTAATCATCGCCCGGCATCCAAGTAACGATATTTGTATAGGGCAAGCTTGTTTTCAAAATATTTAGCTCCTCCTCAGAATAGGCGTTTCCGTGAATGGCAAGTTTATAAAGCGTATTGGCCAAATTGGCAAAACTCCTTGGGAAAGTACTGATATCATTTCGGGCGAAATTCAGCTCACGAATGTTTTTTAGTTTCCCTACACTTTCCGGAATGGACGTAATTTCATTTCCAGCTACGTTGAACTCCCTTAGATTCTCTAGATTCCCAAAATTTGTCGGGATTTCTTTGAGCTGTACATAGATAGCACCAAACGAGACAAGATTTTCAAGCTTGTCAAAATCGTTAGGCAAGTAGTTTAAGTTTCCTTTGAATGAAAGGTATTGCAGATTAACAAGTTGGGTAAATGATTTAGGCAAACTCGGCACATCAACCGAAAGGTGGAGTTTCGTTAGGTTTACAAGATTACCGATGCTTTCGGGAATAGAATTGAAACCTGATCCATTGTTTGCGATGAAAAAATCCAACTTTCTAAGGTTCCCAAAACTCTCCGGAAGTTTTTTGTAATTGCCGTAAAGCCAAAGCGTATCAAGTTCGGTCAATCTGCCGAAATCCGCTGGGAGAATCGCTTCGTCGCCGGTCACCGTAAAAAAACAAAACCTTAATTTTGCCAAATTCGAAAAGGAGTTTGGAATGCTTTGGTAAAGCACAGGACCCCTAAATACTTCTAAATTTTTTAGGTTTCCGATTTGCTCGGGAAGCTTTTCTATTCCATTAAGTTCCAAGTTCAAGTAACGGAGATTTACAAGCTCGCTGAAGGATTCAGGCAAAGTGCTTATTCCAATACCTGCGATGTTAATATACTTTAGTTTTTTTAGCTCCCCGATTCGCGTAGGTATCGATTTCAGTTGAAGATTATTGTTTAAAATCAAAGTGTCAAGTTCCTTCAAATCTCCTAGGTTTTCCGGGATACTTGGGAAATAATTACTTGAAATATCTAAGTATTTTAGTTTGTGATAATTTGATGTAATCACCTCGGGGAAAGCATGAAATCCATCTCCAGACAACTCTAACTTTGTCAAATGTACAAGAGATTTCAGTGAAGGGAAGTTTTCTAAATCGCCAAACATCCAGGCTTTGGGATCTCCATTAAGATTTATTTCGGTTACATCTCCATTGCTATTGCGTTTATAATAGCCTTCCCTATTCAATATTGACAAATCTTCTAGTGCTTCATCTTGATGGTAAAGACCAGTTCTAAATTGGTAAGTAGCAGATGCGGATTTACTACCATACCATGTGGTCCAAGTAATCTTGTAATCTACATTTTCAAAACCGATTAATTTGATGCTCGATGAATTTACAGCCGGATCGGAATTTCCCAAAAGATGATGATATTTCCCTTCTACTGTCCAGCTGCCTCGTCCATATGATTTCCCATAGAGTATGACCCGTGTGCTGAAGTAGTCCTCAACACCGATTGAAATTTCTGTGTTTAGCGGAGAAAAACTAACCGTTACTGTGTCGATTGTCGACTTTGATCCTTTCCTTACCTCCCAAAGTAGCTTGTATTTTTCTCCCGGAAGACCATTAAAGACAGTTTTTGGATCAGATTTGTCCGTGAATGATACTTTTTCATCAATCATTCCAGAGTGAATCTTCCATACCCCTTTTTCATCTTCCTTTAAGTCATCTGCATTCAACTGTACACTGAATTCATCCACATCTAAAAAATCTTTTCCACCGTTAGTGACGGGAAGGTCGGGCTCGGGCGGCATGATATCTTGATTATCCTGGCACCCAAAAGAAATAAGTGCAATAAACATTAAAACTGTATAGGTCTTTTTCATTTTTTATCAATAAAGTGTTGAAATCGACTAATCGATAGGTTTCTGGCGACTTGCATTGAATCACCAAAATTTATATTCTTAGTGAAAAATAATCAAATAGTCGAATGATTCTCAAAATCCAAAGAAATTAATTTTGACAATGGGTTTTTCTCAAAGATGACGTGGATTCAGTTACGGTTGGATTTGCTTTCAAGGACAAGCGAAATCTAAATGCAATTTGATCCAAACCGATCTGCTTCGGAGAAGTTGTTGTATTTGGCACGCAACGTCAATACCGACTTTTCCTTCACCGGTCAAATACCATTTTTGGTTCGCTATTTAGATAACAGGATATTTTGCACCTATCTTGAATCTATTTTGTCTATATCTGCAAGCAGCAAAGGGGTTGGCCTTGAATTTTGCGAGAAAATTCAACCTTACAGCGACATTTTTAACTCGTCTATTGCCAGTACGAAGTTGGCAATGGATTCTGATAAAAGACTTACTTCATTTGGATCAGCTTCCTCTAAAGTCCTTGTATTTAATGATCTGTCGAGCGTCCCCCATATCGTATTGTAATGCCTTCTCTTTCCGTCAATCAACTCAAGTTCCAAGCCCTTGATTCTTGGTAGAAGACGGGAATCATATTGCAAAGCATCAAACTCTCTTTGGGTGAGAATTCCGGAGATGCGCAATCGATTTATCTTTGAATTCCAAATAAATGCGGTGTAATTATTTCGGGTGGTATTGATTGAAAGTTCCCCAGCTTTTTGATTCAACTTTACAGGGCGCCCGATTGAAGCTGTCAACGTTTCATACAGCAAATCACGCCAATCCACACCAAGCTGCTCTTGGTTCGGAGATTGGAAGAAAGTATTGACGTCAATCTCTAGATACCTTTTGCAAAACGAAATCAATTCCTGGTATTCCTGATCTGTTTCGGTCTGGTAGGCAAGTTCCAAAGAGTTTACTTCCGAACTCCACAAGAGGTTCATCGACGATACAATCCCGTATTTTTCATTGAGGTAGAGCTTGCAATGTAGATTTTTCCTTGGTTCATAGGAAATCCCAAGTTTGTCCAATTCGTCAAATGAATTGGCATTTCCAGCATCTTCACGAACAACGAACACGAGGGGGATATTTCGGTTGCCTAAGTTTTCCAGCTTCTTCAGAAGCTTGTGCCATTTCAGGATTTTTACATAGGGTGATACAAGCAACGCAAATTCATCACTCTCATCAAGAAGGGTCATCACCTTACTCGATATCTCGCTGGGATTTATAAACTTCATTCCTAATTATTAGATATCAACTTCGCCGCCACGCTCCAAATACCACCTAATCCTCTTGTTGCTCCATTTTCCGACGGATTCAAAAATACCAGATTTTAGGTAATCCGCTATATCTTTAGGATCTAGAAATGGGCCATTATCGCTATCGTCTTCATAGCCAAGGCCTTTTTTTGTTTGCAGCCACAATGCAAATTATTCATACTGGTTAAGTTTTTCCAGATAGGGTTGAAGAAAAAGTTCCACAGTTTCCTCATAAGAGTCCCAATAAAAAGAATATTCCCCTTGGATTTGAACACAGATTTCCTCCCATACATTGATCAATCCTGAATCTTGTCCAGAAAGTGTAACCTTACAACGCTGCAAATCCCTGATACATTTGCGTACGATCTCATTCTTGATCTTTTCAGCAAAGTAGGTGACAATCTGGCTTTCATATTTTAGCATACTACTTCAGTTCAATCTTCCAGCCCAGTTTATTGGCCTGTTTGATAAATTCATTGATATTTTTCGGATTCCATTGTGTGCTAGTCGAGATGCTCTGATCCTGCAGTTTGATAATCTCGTCTTCTTTGATGTAATGTCTTTTATGACGCCATCTTTGAAAGATTTCTTCTGCTGATGCAGTTAGGTCAAACACCCCCAAGCTACTTCCTTGAATGCTATCCGGAAAATCCCGCTTCAGTTCTGAAAATGTAATATCAGGCTTGCGTTCGACATGGGCAGAAATGACTGCATGAACTAGTTTTCCTTTGTTGAACTCTTTCCCTTGAAAGATGAATTTTGAGTAGTCCTTTTGAGTATAAAAGAATTTAAAAAAGGTATCGGAAATGACGAAAATTTCGCTCTTTTCACTTCGAAACCGCCTAATCGTCATTCCTGCGATTGGAATTCCTTCGAACTGATACCTGCTGGATAACTTGGCTTGCAAACTTGGACTGATAGAAGAACCCACTAAAAGTCCCACCCATTTGGGTTCACTTCCCTCACTCCAATAATCGCCAATTAATAATATTTGGTGTCTGACTCTTAGATAGTCTTCCAATTGGGCTAAACTCGTTTCATTGATTTCCTCAAGTTTGATTTCCACTATTCCCAGATACTCACCACCGTACTTAGCCAAAATATCGATTCTCCCATCTCCTGCCGAACGCCCCCTCCCGCTGCGGTGTTCTCCCTCTTCTAGTGGAGAGGGTCGGGGTGAGGTGCTCAATCCCCAATCCCTAATTCTCCAACCTCCTAACATCCAAACATCCTAACTTCCAGATCTGAAATAAAAAATCGCCTCTCCGAGGCTCGTGATCAAAAGGGGATCCCCTTTGCTACAATAAAAACGCCACGCTGTGGCTTAGTATGTCGAAATCTGAACCACAGTCTCTTCCAGAGGTGCAATCTCCCTCTCCTCGAGGAGAGGGCCGGGGAGAGGTGCCAAATCCCTTTTCCCCAACCTGCCAACCTTCCAAAATTCCTCTTCGAAGTCATTTTGGTGACCGTTAAGCCTAACTAAAACAAAAAGCCCCCGATTGCTCAGGGGCTTTTTCGTGGCTTATAAGTGAATAATTAGAAGTTGAACCTCAGACCATACTGTAATCTCCATACGTCACCGGCATTGGCGGTAGGCACGAAGGTTTCAGACATCAAGTTGGTACCGAAGTTTCTCATTCTGAATACAGGCTGGTTGTTGGCATCCACACCTGCAGGAATCAAAGGCTGCGTGCTTAAGAAAGCCTTGCCCACACCCCAATTGTTGTTCAATAAGTTGCCAACGTTGAGGATATCTATCCTGAATTCCAAGGTCTGCTTTTTGCTGGTTGTGAACAATTGCTGGGCGAAAGAGAAGTCGGCCCTGTAAACCATTGGCATAAATACCGCACCACGCTCAGCGATGGAACCCCTGTTGGCGTTCAGGTATTTGTCTTGCTTGATATAAGCATCCCAAGCAGCTCTTTGGTCTGCGACTGTGAAAGTTCTTCCAGAAGAAGTAAACTCTTGGAAGTTCATTTCATTGGTATTGGCATGGATGTAGATCAAGTCGTTGGAGAAACCACCGTCACCGTTGAAATCACCACCATATACGTAGCTACCGTTACCGATAGTCCTGCCTTCCCAGAACAAGGAGAAGGTAGTTGGACCGAAGTCAAAGATATCGGCAGTGTAGTTCAAAGCAGTAGCGATCCTGTGGCCCATGGCATTGGCAGAGAAGCCAAGTCTGGGATTGTTTGGATCACCTTGGTGTTGGTTGTTGTTCCAAGAACCGAAAGCGATAGATCCTGGGTCCACGGTATTCTTGGCTTCACCGTAGCTATAGAAAATTTTACCGTAGAAGCCATTCGCGAATGGTTTTTCCAAGGAAATGGAAGCCACCCATGAGTTGCCAACAGCTTGGTTGGAAAGGGTTACCGCGTTGTCGATCTTGTTGTTGATCCTGTTGGTGAATGGGTCACGGTTTGGATCGGTAGAAGGCCTTGAATCAGGAATCCATCTTGGTCTAGGGTCTGGACCTGAGAATGCGGCATTTGGATTGTCCAAGTTGGCATTATAGTAAGCGACACCGTTTACGTCCTTGTTGTAGATGAACTCAGCCGTAGCGATGATGCCCAATGGCAACCTGTGGTCGATGGCGATATTGGATCTCCAGATTTGTGGGAACTTGAAGCTGGTCTCAGTCAAAGCCAATTCATAGTTGGCAGCAGGAGCACCGCTGACTGAAGTAGGCTTGTAGGTCTCTGGATTTGGGTTGAATGGTCTGTTGGTCACGTTGTTCAACCTGTCGAAACCTGTAAGGATACCGTTGTTACCGATTTGGTTGGAGATCCACACGTAAGCAGGACGGCCGGTGAAGATACCGGTACCACCCCTGACTTGTGTAGTGCGTGCACCTTTGCTGAGGTCGTAGTTGAAACCAACTCTAGGTGACCAAAGGATGTTCGGATCAGGCAATTTGTCAGTTCTGAATTGAACAGTCTCTCCCGCAGGATTCCTGAAGTTAAAGCCTTCCACTTCTGTGTTTCTGAAACCAGTCTCACCGAAGAATGGCACGTCAATCCTCAAACCAACGGTGACATTGAGGTCCTTGTTGACTTGGATCTCATCCTGCCCATAGAGACCAGCATACAATACTTTCAAAGGCTGGATTGGCTTCTCTTGGCCTGGGATGTTGTTATAGCGAACTTCAAATCTCCTCACAGTGGAAGGTCCTGCTTGGCCAGCCAAAAATGCATTAGCGTCCGCATAGAAATCCTCGAGGGAGTTGTAGGTGTATACCGACTGGGAACCTGGGAAGAACACGTTTTCAGATTGATATCTTTCCACGCTTAGACCACCGGTGATGGTATGGATGCCTTTGAAGATCTGTACGTTGTTCTGCAATTGGAAAGTCTTGTACCTCAATTCGTTGTTTGGCGTAAATGGCTCAAAACCGAATGTGGTATAAGTAGCACCGTCTTTCAGGATATCCACCATCGGGAAGAAGTCACCCCTTGAACCACGGCTTTCATCCTGATAGGTGTAACCTACGATCAGGTTGTTTGTCATGTTGGTGTTGATCCGAGTGTTCAATTCACCCACGATAGAGCGGATATTTTCGAAGATGATGTAGTTGGAGTTTTGGAAGTTCAAGGCATTCAGGTTGCCATTTCTACCACCAAAACCCAAAGAAGAAGAACCGGAAGCCAATACATCGGTAGAAGAATCAAGGTGGTTGTAACGTACGCTCAGCTTGTTCTTGTCATTGATGTTGTAGTCAATCTTGGCAAGGATCTTGGTAGCTACCGTAGAGTGGTCGTAGTCCTGGTAAGGACCGGTCTCGTAGCCAAAGTTATTCCTCAAATAGTTCCTCAAGTTGTTGAGATCGGAAGCAAGCACCCGGGTCACGTTACCCGCAATGGCCTCAGAACCTGTGTTGGCCCTAAAGGTTGTTCCTGGCCTTGTTTCCTTGTCATCTTCAAATGAAGCGAAGAAGAACAATTTGTTTTTGATGATGGGACCACCTACACGGAAACCTACTTGTCTGTATTTGAAGTCGCCTGGGTTGAAGGTGTTGTCACCTGCTTGGGTACCTACATTGTCAGAACCCCTCCAGAAATAGTAGGCAGAACCTGTGAAGGAGTTGGTACCGGAACGGGTTACGGTGTTTACACCAGCACCGGTGAAGTTACCTTGTCTTACGTCATAAGGAGCAATGTTCACGGAAATCTGGTCGATCGCATCCAAGGAGATTGGAGATACACCAGTCCGGTCGCCAGGCTGACCACCGAGACCGAAGGAGTTGTTGAAATAAGAACCATCCACGGTGATGTTGTTCAACCTGTTGTCCTGACCGGCAAAGGAAGAACCTGATGCCTGCGGAGTCAAACGGGTGAAATCGCCAATCCTACGTGAAATGGTAGGAAGCTTGTTGATAGTTTGGTTGTCGATGGCGGTAGTGGCACCGGTACGGTCTGAAGAAAACACAGAGTTCTTCTCACCTGTGATGACGACTTCGGCCAGTTCCTCACCTGTGTCCCGCATCGTCACATTGACGTTGGCAGCGATACCCAAGCTCAAGAAGATGCCTTCCACGGTTTGTGATTCGTAGCCGATAAAAGATACAGTCACGTTGTAAGGACCACCTACCCTCATGCCGGGGATAGTGTATCGACCTTCAATGTTGGTCACCGCGCCATACCGCGTACCGGATGGCATGTGGGTAGCCACTACGTTTGCGCCGGGAAGCGTCTCCCCTTTGCTGTCTACCACCCTACCAGTCATACTGGAAGTGGAAACCCCCTGTGCAAATGCTAAACTGGTCGCGAAAACCAGCAAAGCCACTGCCAGAACACTCTTTAGTAATGATTGCCTCATAATTTTGATTTTTGTGGAAAATATTGATTAAAAGCTTAGGAATCGGTTAAGTTTTCCAGTACAAATGTAGAACTCAACCCTAAGTTTTTTTTGTAGGAATTGTTAAGTTTTAACATTTGTTCACAATATTACTTAACATTAACTTAACATTGGAATCAGAAGGAAATTTTTTCTAAGGCTAATTTTTGTATTTTAAACAGTCTGTATTGCTTTTTCTCCAATAAATTTAGAATTAAGTTTGTTCAGCGGTACTCATGTTAAGGAATCTTTAATTCAATGTTAAGCGTTGCGTTTCTCTGGATTTTCGAAATAATAGACCGTATATTGTTCCAGCTTGACAATAATCTCTTACAGATCATGAAAAAAAAGAACATACTTTGGCTCTATTTGTTTATGGTTTTTGCCATTGTGGATGTGTTTTTGACAGCAAATGGCCAACAGGAATACCGTATTTTTTCAAAACCTGGTATAATTCTTTTTTTATGGGTCTACTTTTTGGCAATCAGTAAAAATATGGAGGGAACGCTGCTGCGAAAAAGTATATCGGCAGCTTTGATATTTTCTTGGTTGGGGGATGTGCTGCTTATTTTCCCGGACCTGTTCTTGTACGGGTTGGGTGCATTCCTGATGGCCCATGTCTGCTACATCATCGGGTTTAAGCTTGCCCAGACCAATCCCTTTTCCATCGGTCAGGTCAACTTCATCAAGTTGTTTTTCCAGAACCTCCCCATCTACCTTTTGGCGGCAATGTTCTATTTCTTTATCAATGCAGGACTTGGCAATCTAAAAATCCCCGTTGTCATCTACCTTGTCGTGATTGTCCTTATGGCGACCACGGCGCGTGAACGGTATGGAAAGACGGGTTCCTTGAGTTTTTGGCAGGTGATGTTGGGAGCGGTACTATTTATGCTTTCGGATGGCATTTTGGCGATGAATAAATTCTACAAGCCATTTCCCGAGTCAGGCGTTTTGGTGATGGGTACTTACATCCTTGCCCAATTCCTCATTGTCCGGGGAATATTGGCACATATCACCAGTATTGGACAGAAGTAAACCATCGGCGATTAGCCGATGCGGGACATGATGTCTTGATAGCTGATGCCCATGTGGCTGTTGTCGTAGACGGCCTTGCCGTCCTTGATGAGGATGATTTGTGGGGATTCGTGGTACACGTCGAATTGTGCGGCAATCTGATTGGAGATATTCCGGTAGCTGAGCAAATCCAAAAAGTAAGGCTGAATCTTTTCAAAATCCTCGGTTTTCCAATTCCTTTTGAGCCGGTCCCACGCCATGCCGCTGATCGCACAACGGGTGGAATGCTTAAAGATCAATACGGGGCGTGATTTGCTTGTCGTTTTGATTTCTTCGATTTGGGAAGCGTCCTTTAATTGAATCCAGTCCATGGGGAAATCATCTGAATGGTTTGGGTGAAAGAATCCGTCGGGAAATTAATTCATTTGGCATTAAAATGGTTCCCCTATTTTTGCGTTTTCCCGTTCAAACCAACAAGTCCCCGATTTGTCGCTCTGGACCTCAGGGACAATTCGACCTACCGCCCTATGCCAAAGCATAACATCCGAATAGTTCTTTTTGCAATAATCCTATTGGCTTCCTGCAAAAGTATCAAGCCCGATAACCCTCCGACCCCGACGCTACCCGGACCTCCGTTTGCCACATCGAGCATCAATATTCCGATCGAAATCCCCCTAACCCAGATCGAGGGCCGACTCAATGCCGTCCCGGTCAGTAAACTGTTTCAGGACCAAGGTCTTTCCTTGGGCTCGGGATTGACGGCCGATGTCGATGTGGACCGTAATGGCCCCATCAAGCTCCAAGGCTTGGACAATAGCAATCTGCAGGTCAGGATGCCCATGAAAGTAAGGGGGAGCTTGAAGATTGAGAAAAAGGTATTTGGACAGGTACTCTCCACGAGTATTCCCTTTGATGAAAGTATCAGTCCGCAGTTTCGCTTCCAGCCAGCGATCGGTGAAAATTGGGACATCCAAATCAAGGACCTCCAGATCGACAATTGGGGACGGTCCTTGCGCTACAACCTGCTGGGTTTTGAAATCGACCTCGAGCCCTTGATCGAACGGCAAGTCCAACGTGTGTTGGACAATCAAATGTTGGCCTCCAACCTAATCCAATTGGATTTCAGGCATACTGCCCAAGAAACTTGGGACATGTTTGCAGGGAGCCATAGCATGGAATTGGATGGATTTCACGCGTATCTCAGTACCCAACCCGAGTCCATTCATGTAAGCCAAGAATTCGGTGCCGACCAGGTGCTGAGGCTATACGTCGGTTTGGAGGGAGCGATAGACGCCGGCATTGGGAATGCTCCCAAGGTCGTAAAAAAGCCATTGCCTGCCATTTCTCCAAATGATCGGAAAGACAATGGACTGGACGTGAAGATACCTGTGGTAATTCCATTTCCTGAGTTGGACAGCTACTTGAACAGACAGTTTTCTGGTCAAACACTGCGTCTAGACAGCAAAACCACCTTGGTCCCAAGCAATCTCCACACTAGCCAATATGGAGACAAGACGCTGCTGTCCATGGATTTCAAAGCGGTCAGAAAGGATAAGAAGGAAATCAGCGGGAAAATGTACTTCGCAGGAATAGCTGATTATGACTCTGATGCAAAGACAATCCAACTGACGAAGCCGCAGTTCGACGTGAAGTC
This sequence comes from Mariniradius saccharolyticus AK6, assembly GCF_000330725.2. Classification (GTDB taxonomy): domain Bacteria; phylum Bacteroidota; class Bacteroidia; order Cytophagales; family Cyclobacteriaceae; genus Mariniradius; species Mariniradius saccharolyticus. Next base: position 16,972 of record NZ_AMZY02000020.1, read on the forward strand.
CGACGACTTTTTTTCCAACCTTGCGATGAGATTGAAAAGGGCCAAAATCCAACGGCAAATCGAAAAAGTCGCCAGTTTTCCGATTGGTGGGATTTTGGCTGATGCGCCCAATACCCTGCAGCAGATGCTCCGTTTGGACTTGGGATTTGGCACCATGAAGGTGGAGGAAAGTGCCTTGGACGTGATCGGAATTTTCCAGACTGAGAATGACATTAGGCTGTACCTTCAGGGAAGTGGCAAGGTCCAAGTCGATATCAACAAATAAGTTCGATCAAACACAATTTGGTACAACTATTCGTTTTCTTCCAAACAGGAAATTGATTATATTCAATCCTTGTCCGCCACATACATTTCATGAAAAAGACCCCATCGCCAGACACTCCTATGAAAAGAAACTTTGCCGCCGCCTTGTTTGCGCTTGCGATCATCATCGCCGCCGCCATTTTGGGAAATGCGGTCATCAACCGCAACAAGAAGTCCGGCGCGATTGAAGTGACGGGCTTGGGTCAAAAGAATTTCACTTCAGACCTTGTCGTTTGGGAGGGCAATTTCAGCCGGGAAAATATGGATATCAAAACTGCCTATTCCGAGTTGGACAAAGACCGGCAGGCGGTTACCGCCTACCTGATTGGCAAGGGCATCCCAAAAGAGAAGATCATCTTCCAAGCCATCAATACCAATCCCCAATACCGCCAAAACTACAGCGCCAACGGTAATTATATCGGGCAGACGTTTCTCGGCTACCAACTCAACCAGTCCCTGCAGATCGAATCCAATGAAGTCGACAAAGTGGAAAAGATTTCACGTGAGATTACCGAGTTGCTGCTCCAAGGAGTGAGGTTCTATTCGCAGCCGCCACGGTACTACTATACCCAACTCGAAAGTCTCAAGATTGAAATGATCTCCAAAGCTACCGAAGACGCACGTGTCCGTGCAGAGAAGATCGCGGAGAACTCCGGTTCGGATCTTGGCAGGTTGATTTCAGCCAATATGGGGATTTTCCAGATTACGGGACAAAATTCCACAGAGGACTATTCTTGGGGTGGCACCTTCAATACTTCTTCGAAGGAAAAAACCGCATCCATCACTATGCGCCTCAGCTACGGGGTAAAATAGTCCCCAAGTTTGACCCTAGCCTCCATTCCTCTTGAAGCCAAGCAGCTATGATCCTGACTCCATAATGACGGAATTTATGTAAAATGCCTCACCTCACTGCCGGAATTCACGTAAATTCCGTCGTCTCTCTGACGGAATTTTCATTTCTGGTGATTAATCTGTTGGTTTTCAAGCACATATTTTCCAGTATTCATGAACAACAACGACACCCTCCGCATCCTGCGCTATACCTTTGATTTCAATGATTTTGAGATGATCGACCTTTTTGCACAGGGTGGACGTCAAACCAACCGGGAGGAAGTCAGCAATTGGTTGAAAAAAGACGAGGACCCGGCTTTCAAGCCGATCTACGACAAGGATTTGGCGGCTTTTCTCAACGGATTCATCATCTTGAAGCGTGGGAAAAAAGAAGGCGAGCAGCCCCTGCCCGAGAAAAGCCTCAACAACAACCAAGTCTTCCGGAAGCTGAAGATTGCCCTTGAACTCAAGGATGAGGATATTTTGGAAATACTCGGGTTAATTGGGTTCCGATTTAGCAAACACGAACTCAGTGCAATCTTCCGCAATCCGAGCCAAAGCCAATACCGCCCCTGCAAGGACCAAGTCCTGCGTTATTTCCTCCGTGGTCTGCAGATGAAATTTAGGGGAACTGATTTGGCATAACACAACTCAGCTTTCGACAGTCACTCGGTAGAAATTAACTGGTTCAGTTATCGCCAGCAATAGCCATGAGTTTACCTGTCAGGCTTTGGATGTTGATTTTTTGAAGCTTGTACTTGTGCACGATAAATAAATTGTGCTCGACAAGAAATGGGGTGGCTTCCTTTCTTTCGAATGTCAGCACCTCTGCACCATCCTCTTGGACAACAGAGATGCTTTCCTTATTCATCAATACCGTCAAATCTTTGTAGACTCCAACTATTTGCCAAAAATCCTCGGAATTGAATTTGCCTATCATGTTCAGGTCATGATTTATCCTTAGCACTTCTTTTTCACTCGTCCTCAGAAAAAAGGCTTCAGGATATTCTTCCTGCAGCAGTTTGAAACGATTGCCCTGCTTGTAAAAAAGAGGTTCACGTATATAGGTTGTCCAGAAATTCTCCTTGCCGGTTCCCAGAGGATAAACCTTTACGATTTCCCCGGTTTGTTTTGCGACTCGAATCAACTGAGACTTTCCAACGACTTCTATATAATTATCACCCACCGAAAGATCTGAAACAAATCCCTCAAGCGGAAGCATGCTAAGGTATCCTTGACTCCCATTCTCAGAATCGTATACAACGATATAGGGACTGCCGCATTTGATTGGAAGTACTCCACCGAGATTGGCTTTTCCCAGGTTCACTTGGTACACCAGGCCATCTTCCAGAAAGATTGTACCAGAGCTAGCCATATTTTCAACCAAGGGCTTTGACCAAATCACCTTTCCGTTCGAGGCATTTACACAGGATATCTTTTCCCTTGAAGCCAGGTAGATCTTATCATCTGCATAAATCGGGTTTGAAACGATACCTGTCAGCACATCTTGGCTAATCCCGTAGTAGTAATACCCCGTCAGAAGTCCCAAACCGATGCCCAAGCCCGTGGCTGCAAGTGAGCCTTTGTTGATTTCTGAAGTGCCTGTCTGTGTATAATAGGCCCAGCCCGAACCATCTTTGATATTTACGGCCTGAAGCCCGTTGGCCACGACACATACCATCGAGTCGTTCAAATCAAAGACATCGTTCCACCCATATTCTCTTGGCATGACCCGCTGCCAAAGCTCCTTTCCATTATCCAAATCTATTCCCTTCAAAACGTCTGATTTTCTGGTTCCGGGGCGCAAAAATGGATATCCGATTGCGATGTTGGACTCTTTTTGAACGTAATACATATCGGTCGTTGCTTCCCATTTGATGTTGCCAGTTTGAAGATCCCTGCTCAGGCTTTTTTTCAAGGTCGATTCTATCAACAGAGCAGGTACCTGTTCGAATTTACTATTCAAAAAGTCAGTGGCACGGGACCATTTGATCAAATGATTCTGATAGTCATAGACGAGGAAGAATCCAGAGTTGAGAAACTTGGTGCCCTTGATATTGGTGTCCCTTATTTCGAGAGAAATCGCCTTATTGTCTTCATCGGGATAGAATGAGACTATTCTCTTGTCAAATAATACCTCTTGTCCAACAATACTGTCGACAGCGTGAATGGGCTTTGCCAAGGGCACATGCTTGACTTTGTAGTAAAAATCATGCGTCTGGGCGACACTGATGACATTGATTGAAAGAGAGCATAGTGCTGAAAGGAAGAAATTTTTCATTCTAGTCATGAGGGGTGATTGAGAATCTATTGTGTATTGATTTAGGTCTAAAAGTAAACAAGCGATCATCTAATTTCCTAGTGGTCCGCACAAAAAAACTAAAAAAAAAGCGAAGCCTACTCGGCCTCGCTTTTTACTTGAAGTTCTATTTCTTCTCCTGCGTCATCCAGGAATTTGTATTCCGTCACCGGGAGGGAAGAGTCTTTGATCAGTCTTACCCACTTGAAGTATTTGAAAAACCAGTTCACCCGCTTGGAAATCAAGCCATGCGTAAAGTACGCATACAGATAGGGGTGTAGCCCAATGTGGATTTTGGAAACATTCTGTATCGTCACCATATGCTCGAGATCTTTTTCGAGCTGATCGGCGACGAGGATGGAAGCTTGTATCTTACCCGTGCCATTACATGCGGGACAGGTTTCTTTGGTGACAATGTTGACCTCCGGACGTACCCGCTGCCTCGTGATCTGCATGAGACCAAACTTGCTGAGCGGTAGTACGGTATGCTTGGAGCGGTCATCTTTCATAACGTCCCGCATCGCGTCATAAATGGCCTTTTTGTTTTCAGCCTTTTTCATGTCGATGAAGTCGATCACGATGATACCGCCCATGTCGCGGAGTCGCAATTGTCGGGCAATTTCTTTGGCTGCTACCAGGTTGGTCTTCAATGCAGTCGTTTCCTGGTCGCTTTCTTGGTTGGACTTGTTCCCACTGTTGACGTCAATGACGTGAAGGGCTTCGGTATGCTCGATGATAAGGTATCCTCCCTGCGGGAGACTTATCGTCTGTCCAAACAAGCTTTTGATTTGCTTCTCAATTCCAAAACTTTCAAAGAGCTTGGCTTTACCGTTGTAAAGCTTTACGATTTTTTCTTTTTCAGGGGCTATAGACCTGATGTAAGACCTGATTTGATCATAGACCAATTCATCCTCTACGGTGATTGCGTCGAACGATTCGTTGAGTAGGTCCCTGATGATGGAGGATGCCATACTCATTTCTCCGATTACTTTGTCGCGCCCTTTGGCTTTGAGGAGTTTTTTCATCCCTTCTTCCCAAGTGGTGAGAAGGTTGCGGAGGTCCTTGTCCAGTTCGGTGACGGACTGTCCCTCGGCCACGGTGCGGATGATCACGCCGAAATTGGCTGGCTTGATGGAGGTAATTAAGCGAACCAGCCTCTTTCTTTCTTCGGCACTTCGGATTTTTTTGGATACGTTGACCGTGTCGGAAAACGGCACCAAAACCAAATAGCGACCTGCAATGGAGAGCTCACAGGATAGTCGCGGGCCTTTGGTAGAGATGGGTTCTTTGACCACTTGTACCAATACCTGATTTCCTTTGGTCAAAACTGTGGAGATTTTCCCCAGCTTTTCGATATCAGGTTCCCTCTCAAACCCCTTCAGATTGTGGTTTGGATAGTTGTTGTTCCGGACAAGCTTGATAAACTTGTTTAGGCTGTTGATCTGTGGACCCAAATCCTGGTAATGCAGGAAGGCGTCTTTTTCATAGCCTACGTCGATGAATGCTGCATTGAGCCCATTGACGATTTTACGGACAGTACCCAAATAGATATCCCCAACCTTAAACTGGTTTTCCCCACCTTCTGAGTGGATTTCAACCAGGTTTTTGTCTTTGAGAAGGGCAATGCGACTACCGTTTTGAGACGAATCAATTACTAATTCTGTGCTCAATCGTGTCTGTTTTTAGGATTTAAATGAACGTGTAGTGTAAAAACTCAAAAAGAAGAAGTGTATTACTTCTTCTTATGTCTGTTTTTTCTCAGTCTTTTCTTACGCTTGTGCGTAGCGATTTTATGTCTCTTTCTTTTCTTACCGCAAGGCATAGTTTTAAAGATTTAAGTGGAACAATTATTTTATAGCCTTCCCAAGTAGCTCTCCACACTCGATAGGATCATCGGATCCTGCGTCATGCCTTGGACTTCCTGAAATTGCTTTTTTGCTTTGTTGTTTTGCTTGGACTCAAAGTAGCTGACTCCCAAATAAAACTGCCCTTGGATATGTTCAGGGTGGTATTTGACAAGTTCTTCAAACCGTTCCGCGGCTTTTTTGTATTGGCCCGATTGCATCGACAGGACGCCCATGTTGTAAAGACCGTCGGCATTGGTCGGGTCTTCCTCCAGAACCTCACGAAGCATTGTGATACCTTGCATCGGATTCGCGGAAGATACATACGTCATGGCCACTTTTGTCTTGAGGTCCAAGCGTTTTGGATCTTTTTCCAAAACTTTGTTCAAGTAGTTTCTGGTCTTTTCGGCCAAAAAACTCATTTTTTGTTCATTGAGCGCAAAGGTAAATGCTTCATAATAAGCAGTACCTGCTTTCTCCCAACTCTCAGGGCTTGAAGTCCGCTCCGCGGCCAAGCCCAAGAAGTATGCGGCAGAATCATATTTGCCTGCCTTGGAGTAAATCTCGCCTATTTTTTCGGCGATTCCCAGGGATTCTTCCGGACTGGCATCCTCAAAGGACTGCTGAAACTGATACAAGCTTGCCCTGTCATCTGCGTCCATCGGCGCATCATGCATTTGGTTGAGCGCAGAGGACTGCTCCTCCGTGCCTGATTCCTGCAAGGCTGCCCCGCTTTCCTCGTTGTCCACCACCACCCTCGGCAAAGAGTATAATCCCCCTACAAAGATGACAGCAAAAACTACGGCGATGACTTGGGCTTTTTTCATAGGCAAAAGCTTCAGGAATTAATCCTCCTGAGGCTCAAGTTCTTTGATTTTTTTGCTTCCCTTGATTTTTTCGATGAAAACTTTGGAAGGCTTGAATGATGGCACAAAGTGCTCATCGATCACGATAGCTGTATTTTTAGAAATGTTTCTTGCGATTTTCTTCGCTCTCTTCTTGTTGATGAAGCTTCCAAAACCTCTCACATAGATATTTTCCCCTTCAGCCATGGAATCCTTTACCACTTTGAAGAAAGCCTCAACGGTTTGAGTCACATCGTCTTTTTGAATCCCGGTCTTTTCCGAAATCTTGGTGATTACTTCTGCCTTAGTCACTGTTGAATGAATTTAAATTATTTACGAACAAGCTTAACAAGCTATTAACCAACTATTTTTGGGACTGCAAATTTATGGGATGCGATTCAATTAAAAAACAAAATGTCCAAAATTAGATTGAATTGTTTGCGCTGGTCTTAACCTATTGATTATCATTGATTTTGAATAAAGAAGCATTTGTCGGAAGAATATTAAATTGGTATGGTCATTCCAAACGTGATTTGCCATGGCGCAACACGAAAGACCCATATATCATTTGGCTTTCCGAAATAATCCTGCAACAAACCCGGGTGGCTCAAGGGCTTCCCTATTTTGAGAAATTCCTTGAAAAGTACCCTGATGTCCAATCTTTTGCCTCAGCCCCCTTGGACGAAATACTGCGTATGTGGCAGGGCTTGGGCTATTACAGCAGGGCGAGAAACATGCATATATGCGCCAATCAGCTTGTCCACAATTACAATGGTGAATTTCCAGCCAATAGCGTAGAACTTTCCAAACTGAAGGGCATAGGGAGTTATACTGCCGCGGCGATTGCGTCTTTTGCCTTCGATGAGCCAGTCGCGGTCGTGGATGGTAATGTGTTCCGTGTGCTCTCGAGGTATTTCGGAATCTCTGAAGACATCAATAGCTCACTTGGAAAAAAACAATTTCAAGCACTCGCCAACACACTTATAGCCAAAGAAAATCCCGGTGAATACAACCAAGCGATCATGGAGTTTGGAGCCCTGCAATGTGTGCCTATCAATCCTGATTGTAACGCGTGTCCCCTGCGAGATGGATGCTTTGCATACGCAAGAAATATGGTAGGCGAACTTCCTGTCAAAGTAAAAAATACGAGAATAAAGGAGCGCTTTTTTATATACGGACATGTCACATGTGGTGATTATCTGGTAGTGAAGCAGCGAGGCGAAGGAGACATATGGCAGGGATTGCATGATTTCCCCTTGGTGGAAACCGCCCTACTTCCTCAAAGGGAGTGGATTGAATCCCGTGTATTCGCGGAACTTAGAGAATTTGGGACATTGGTTGTCGAAGATGAACGTCATTGGTTCAAACATATCCTTACCCATCAAAGGATTTTTGCCAGCTTTGTAAGGTTCGAAGTAAGCGATGTCGGATTCCCAGCTCTCAAAAACTGGACGGAGCAGAATGGATTCAAGCTTGTCCATGTAGATCAACTGGAAAGCTTGGGAAAACCAAGATTATTGCTCAAATATTTGAACGGAGAAAAATAAACTATTAACTTATCCGAGGTTTTTTAGTCAATCATTTAAACAATCAAACATTATGGCTGGAGTCAATAAAGTAATATTGGTCGGACACCTTGGTGCAGACCCAGAGGTGAAACATCTCGAAGGAGATAAGGTGGTTGCAAATCTTCGTTTGGCGACAACCGAGGCGTACAAAGACCGGAATGGCAACCGTATTGAAAGCACCGAGTGGCATGATTTGGAAGTGTGGGACGGTCAGGCGAGAATCGCCGAACAATACCTAAAAAAGGGTATGCAATTGTATGTGGAGGGAAAAATCAAATCCGACACATGGCAAGACGAACAGGGAAACAATCGGAAGAAAGTCAGGATCAGGGTTCAGAATTTCACCATGCTCGGGGGCAAGCCGGAGGGGACCGGCGGTACTGGCTCTTCGACAGGCGGCTATGCTCAAAAACCATCCGGAGGAGAGATGCCACAGGTGGCAGAAGCATCCATGGACGATGATGATTTGCCCTTCTAAATCAATTTGTTGAAGAATTGAGTTTGATTTCGCTATTTTTGCGCATATCATCTTCACGCTTTAATGGACGATCCATACCCGAGTCTTATACTGCTGGCGGAAATGAACTCCATTTCTGCCAGTTATTTTGTTATCAACGCAATCATTTTCATATTGCTACTGATTGCTTCCGGTCTCATATCCGGCTCAGAAGTTGCCTTTTTTTCACTCAATTCCGATGATATTGCAGCAATGGATGAAGAGCGTAATCCACGCGCTCGAAAAGTAATTCAGCTCGTTGATCATCCGAAATCTCTCCTCAGCACGGTCCTTATACTCAATAACCTCGTCAACATCGCTATTGTGACGCTGACGACTTTCGTGACTTGGACGGTTTTTGGCTCGGGTGCTACGGGTATAGTCATCGTCCTCATCCAAACCATTGGAGTGACTTTTGCGATTGTTTTTTTCGGGGAAATCGTGCCCAAGGTGTATGCCACAAAGGCCAAGGTCCCGTTTTCTTTGATGATGGCGCCAATTATCTACTTCTTTTCCGTGCTTGTAAGGCCGCTTTCATTTTTCCTGATGGGTATCAGCAATGTAATAGAAAAAAGAATCCAAAAGAAAGGTTACTCACTTTCGGTTGATGAACTCAACCAAGCACTTGAAATAACCTCCGACGACACATCAGAGGAAGAAAAAGAAATCCTGAAAGGAATTGTGAATTTTGGCACCCTGGCCGTCAGGCAGGTAATGAAGTCAAGGCTGGAGATTACAGCCGTGGAATACGGGACCGATTTCCACGAGCTCATGGACAAGATCAACAAGAGCGGGTATTCCAGGATTCCGGTTTTCCGGGAAACGATCGATAATGTCGAAGGAATCCTTTATATCAAAGACCTTCTTCCACATGTCGATGAGGATGAGCACTTTGAATGGCAAAGCCTTATAAGGAAGACCTTGTTTGTGCCGGAAAACAAAAAGGTAGATACGCTTTTGAAGGATTTTCAGCGCAAGAGAATCCACATGGCCATCGTCGTGGATGAATATGGCGGTACCTCGGGTCTTGTGACATTGGAGGATCTCATTGAGGAAATCATCGGGGAGATCAATGATGAATTTGATGACGTGGATGACTTTTTCTTTAAGGAAATTGACCCGAACACATTCGTGTTTGAAGGCCGGATTTCTCTGAATGATTTTTGCAAAAAGCTGGAGATTGACCCGCAGATATTTGAAGAAGTAAAGGGAGAAAGCGAATCACTCGGTGGACTGCTGCTGGAACTCAATTCCGCGCTTCCGAAAAACGGGGCAAAGTTGGTTTTTGAAAACTTTGAGTTCACCATTTTGGCAGTGGATACCAAAAAGATCAAGAAGGTCAAAGTAAGACTTTTGGATGGTGAAAAGAACCATGATTCCAATCACATGGATTAGGGTGTATAGGCGAAAGGTGAATAAGATTCTTGGGCTTGACTGGGTTTTTTCCAAATGTTTGGTGAATGGGCTCAGTTAGCGGAATGATATCTAACTGCGGCGGCAAATTTCTGATTTTTCTATTTATTTTATTCTGATAATTGACATTATTCAGAATAATATTCCATATTTTGATCGAAATGACATTGAATATAAATGTAATGGACGAATCCGCCACATAAAATCACAGAAAAAAAATTCGAAAATTTTTTGAGAAACCCTGATTTCGGAAATTCTTCTCGGTTTAAGTAAAAAGAAGGAATTTTTGAACCTTTATTAGGCAACATTTTGTCTTTTTTTGAAAAAGTGGTATCAAAAAATGGCAAATGTTAATTTTTTGAAAATTCAAACAACAGCGATTTTATGTGCAAACTGTGCATTTTTATACCTATTACATTATTGCAATTTTAAAAAAAACAAAATTTTTTGTAATATTCGCAACTTATTCTCAAAAACCTATTAAATCTATTTGTAATGAATCAAGGACTATATCGGGAGGAATTTGAGCGTGATTCCTGCGGCATAGGTGCGGTAGTAAATGTCAAAGGCCAAAAAAGCCATGAGACGATTTCCGATGCATTGTACATGCTGAGCAATATGGAGCACAGGGGAGGAAGAGGTAGCGATCCCAAAACCGGTGACGGTGCGGGGATACTGATTCAAATCCCACATACTTTTTTGAGGGACGTCACTTCAAGGGCTGGGTTTAATCTACCCGAAGAAGGACAATATGGTGTCGGAATGACATTTTTTCCAAAAAACAGGCAGTTGTATAAACGCTCCAAAGAGCTGCTCAATAAGATTATAGAAGAACTGAATTTTGAGTTGATAGGCTACAGGAACGTACCTGTGGATGAGACTGTCCCGGGATCAGGGGCTTTGGTGGTGATGCCGAATATCGAGATGGTGTTTGTCCGTCACAAAGCAGGCCTACGGGATATTGAACTTGAGCGCAAACTTTATGTGCTCAGAAACTACGCTTCCAAGTGTATCAATAACACAGTTGCTGGCGTAAACTCGGAGTTTTATTTCGCCAGCTTTTCTGCTTTTACACTCATTTATAAGGGTCAACTGAGGACTGACCAGGTTTTACCTTTCTTCAAGGACCTGTCGAACAAAAATATAACCTCTGGTTTGGCGATCGTGCATTCGAGGTTTTCGACCAATACTTTCCCAAACTGGCGGCTTGCACAGCCATTTCGATACCTATCCCACAACGGGGAGATCAATACGATCCGCGGGAACCTCAACAAAATGAAATCCAAAGAGACGCTTATGCGCTCCGCGAATTTCTCGGATGATGAACTTGCTAAGCTAATGCCGATTACCAACAAGGCCAATTCGGATTCCGCCAATTTGGACGCAATGGTCGAATTGCTGACCTTGAGTGGTCGTTCTTTGCCACACGTGATGATGATGATGGTGCCCGAGGCTTGGCAGGACAATCAGATGATGGACAAGGACCGAAAGGCATTTTACAAATTCCACGCTTCGCTCATGGAGCCTTGGGATGGACCGGCTGCCTTGCTTTTTACGGACGGGAAGTCCCTTGGAGCTACATTGGATCGAAATGGGCTCAGGCCGCTTCGGTATTTTATCACCAACGACGACAGGCTGATACTATCCTCTGAGGCTGGTGCTTTGCCGATTCGGGAGTCCACTATCAAAGAAAAAGGCCGCATCAGCCCAGGAAGGATGCTTTGGGCAGACCTTCAAAAGGGGAAGATTTCCTTCGATGAGGAAATCAAATCCTCTGTATGTGATAATAAACCCTATGAAGATTGGGTACGCGAAGAAAGGCTCAAGCTCAGGATGATGCCAGATCCTGAAAAATTGGAGCACCCATATTCCACGGAGGACATCAAAAGGAGACAGACGGTTTTTGGCTACACTTCCGAGGATCTAAAAGTGATTTTGACACCGATGGGGGAAACAGGTTATGAGGCCGTCGGGTCCATGGGTGCGGATACGCCGTTGGCAGTATTGTCGAAGCAAAGCCAACACATATCTAATTACTTCAAGCAGCTTTTTGCACAAGTAAGCAACCCGCCGATCGACCCAATCCGGGAAAGATTGGTGATGTCGCTATTTACAAGAATCGGGGAAAGCCACAATATCCTCGCAGAAAGCCCACGCCATACACGTCAAATCCATATTTCCCAGCCTGTGTTGCTCAACGAGGATTTGGAGAAGATCAAACATTTGGAAGACCAGGGCTATCGTACCGTGACGCTTTATGCACATTTCGATGCAGATCATCAGCCCGGAAGGCTTTTGGAGGCATTGAACCAATTGTGTCGGGAAGCGGAGGGAGCGATCTACGCTGGCAAAAACATCATTATCATCTCTGATCGCAACAGTACAGAATCAAAAGCTCCGATTCCAAGCCTCTTGGCCATAGGCGCTGTTCATCACCATTTGGTGAAAAAGAAACTTCGTACCAGGGCAGGGCTTGTTGTAGAGGCTGGCGACATACGAGAGACACACCATTTTGCGACCGTCATCGGCTACGGTGCTTCGGCGATCAATCCTTACTTGGCGTTGGAATCCTTGCTTTATCTCAATGAAAAGGGAGCCTATGCAAAGGACTTGCCCCAAAGCCAGCTTTTCTACAATTACCAAAAAGCAATCGGGAACGGCCTATTGAAAGTGCTGTCCAAAATGGGCATCAGTACGCTTCAGTCTTATCAAGGCGCCCAGATATTCGAAGCGCTTGGATTGGGTCCTGAGGTCATCGACAGGTGTTTCAAAGGCACGATCAGCAGGATTTCGGGAATAGGTTTTGATGAGCTCGCCGAGGAAGTCTTGGTGAGACACCACGCGGCTTACCAAACGGAGAGTCCGATCTTGGAATCGGGTGGTGTGTACCAATGGAAAAGACGGGGCGAAATGCACCTCTTTAATCCGGAGACCATCCACTTGCTGCAGAAATCCACCAAGCTCAATGATTACGGGCTTTACAAGAAGTTTGCCCAGAAAATCAACGAGCAAACCAAAGATGCGTTGACCCTCAGGGGACTTTTTGAATTCAAGAAAAGGATTTCGATTCCAATTGAGGAGGTCGAACCGGTCGAATCTATCCTCAAGCGCTTCGCGACAGGCGCGATGTCCTTTGGCTCCATTTCACACGAGGCGCATTCGACCTTGGCGATAGCCATGAACCGTATCGGTGCCAAAAGCAACAGTGGGGAGGGCGGTGAAGACGAAATCAGATTCGCGCGGAAAGAAAACGGAGACTGGGAAAGATCTGCTATCAAGCAAGTAGCTTCCGGCAGATTTGGCGTCACGAGTAACTACCTGACACACGCCGAGGAGCTCCAAATCAAAATGGCACAGGGAGCGAAGCCTGGAGAGGGCGGTCAGCTTCCCGGACATAAAGTGGACGACTGGATCGGACGTGTAAGGCATTCTACTCCCGGCGTGGGATTGATTTCCCCACCGCCGCACCATGATATTTACTCGATTGAGGACTTGGCCCAATTGATATTTGACCTTAAAAATGCCAACCGAAAAGCCCGCATCAATGTCAAATTGGTCGCACAGGCGGGGGTTGGGACAGTCGCAGCCGGCGTGGCCAAAGCCATGGCCGATGTGATCTTGATCTCGGGTGCCGATGGAGGTACCGGGGCTTCTCCGCTGAGCTCGATTCGGCACGCGGGTTTACCATGGGAGCTGGGCCTTTCGGAAGCCCATCAGACTTTGGTGAAGAATAATCTCAGAAGCCGGGTAACGCTACAAACCGACGGTCAGTTGAGAACCGGGAGAGATATCGCTATAGCCACGCTTCTCGGAGCCGAGGAATGGGGCATTTCTACCGGAGCCCTTGTGGTCGAGGGCTGCATTATGATGCGGAAATGCCATCTGAATACCTGCCCGGTTGGAATAGCGACACAGAATCCTGAGTTGAGGAAACTATTCACCGGAGACCCGGACCATGTCGTTAACTTCTTCCGATTCCTGGCGCAGGACCTACGGGAAATCATGGCTTCACTTGGGTTTAGGACCATCAATGAAATGGTCGGCCAAAGCGATGTACTGAAATCCACGGGCCATCTGAACCATTGGAAATGGGACAAGCTGGATCTTAGCCCGATTTTCCATAAGGTCGAAGTTCCTGACCATGTGGGTATCCACAAGCAGATTGACCAGGAATTTGAGTTGAAAAACGTTCTGGACAGGCAGTTGATCCAGCAAGCAATCCCCGCATTGGAGCAGGCAAATGAAGTGCGTGGCCATTTCAAAATCGCCAACACGGACCGAACAGTCGGGGCCATGCTGTCCAATGAAATCTCCAAAATCTACGGAAGCCCTGGATTGCCCGACGATACGATTCACTACACCTTTGTGGGTTCGGCGGGACAGACATTTGGTGGTTTCCTGACCAAGGGAGTGACTTTCGAACTGGAAGGCGAATCCAATGACTATTTTGGGAAAGGGCTTTCCGGCGGTAAATTGATTATTTACCCAAGCCGAAATGCAACTTTCAATGCCTCGGAAAACATCATCATCGGCAACGTGGCCTTTTACGGAGCTACTTCCGGCGAGGCTTATATCAACGGCAAAGGTGGGGAACGTTTCTGCGTCCGAAACTCCGGCGTACAGGCCGTCATCGAAGGTATTGGAGACCACGGCTGCGAATATATGACGGGTGGATTGGTGATCAATCTCGGTGAAATCGGCAGAAACTTCGGAGCCGGAATGAGTGGTGGAATCGCCTACATCTTGAAGGATTACATCCACTTGATCAATCAGGAAATGGTCGATTTGGATCCGCTCAATGAGGATGATTTTGTGACGATCAAAGAACAGCTCAACAAGCATGTTTCCCTGACAAGAAGCCAACTGGCCGATGAGTTTCTTCAGAATTGGAATGAATACAGGGAGAAATTCATCAAGGTCATCCCGAGGGATTACAAGGAAGTATTGAGAAAAAGGGCATTGCAGAAATCTACAACATTGGTATAAGATGGGAGCGAAAGAGGGTTTTATCCAATTCAAAAGAGAACTACCGGAGTCTAGGACTCCGGAGGAACGTATCCACGATTATAAGGAAATCTACAAGCCATTTGATGCCGAAAAGCTCAACCATCAAGCGGCACGGTGCATGGATTGCGGGATCCCGTTTTGCCACCAAGGCTGTCCTTTGGGCAATATCATTCCGGAATTCAACGATGCCGTGTACCGCAATGAATGGGAAGAAGCTTTTCATATTTTGCGCAGTACCAATAATTTCCCGGAGTTTACCGGAAGGATTTGTCCAGCTCCTTGCGAGGGGTCCTGCGTCCTCGGTATCAACAAAGATCCAGTTGCAATCGAGTTGATCGAGAAGAACATTGCCGAAAAAGCCTATGAGCTCGGGTTCGTGAAGCCCAGGATTCCTGTGAAAAGGACCGGTTTCAAAGTGGCCGTCATCGGTTCGGGCCCGGCGGGCTTGGCCGCGGCGGATCAATTGAACCAGGCGGGGCACGAGGTGACCCTTTTCGAAAAGGACAAAAAAGTCGGCGGATTACTCCGATATGGAATCCCTGATTTCAAATTGGAAAAATGGGTCATCGATCGACGTGTGTCCGTGATGGAGCAAGAAGGTGTAATTTTCAGTACCGGAACTGAAGTTGGTTTCAATATCAAGGCTGAAAACATCCTGAGGAACTTTGACGCAGTCGTACTTTCTACTGGCGCCCAACAGCCCCGAGAATTGAAAATCAAAGGTGCCAATTTGAAAGGAGTGCATTTTGCGATGGAGTTTTTGGGTAAACAAAACCAGGTCATCGGCGGTGAAATAGCCAAAAACCCAATCTCCGCAACCGGAAAACACGTCATCGTCATCGGTGGTGGTGACACGGGCAGCGACTGCATCGGAACCTCCAATAGGCACGGCGCGGCGAGCATTACCCAACTCGAACTTCTACCAAAACCTCCCAAGCAGCGCACAGAGCTGAATCCTTGGCCGGAGTGGCCAATGACCCTGAAAACTTCCAGTTCCCACGAAGAAGGTGCCGAGCGGTTTTTCTCCATTTTGACAAAGGAATTTGTTGGAAATGAAAAAGGGGAAGTGACCGGGCTCGTACTGGTGGATATCGTATGGAAAGAAAAAGGCGGCAGAATGCAGTTTGAGGAAGTTCCGGGTACTACGAGGACATTGCCTTGCGATCTGGCATTCATTGCGATAGGGTACGCAGGGCCAGCGCAAAATGGATTGTTGGAAGCCTTTGGTGTTCAAACGATGGAAAACACGCTTCCAAAATCCAAAGAGTACCAAAGTACCAACAAGAAAGTATTCCTCGCCGGTGACATGCGTCGTGGCCAGTCATTGGTGGTATGGGCGATTTCGGAAGGTCGGGAAGCAGCTGTCAAGGTGGACGAATACCTCATGGGGTCCTCTGCCCTTCCTCGAAAAGATGAAGGATACTATGAAGTGGAAGAGGAAATACTCAAAGATTGACGTTAACACAATAACCCAAAATAAAGAGTAAGCGTGATAATAAGTTTAGTTTGAGATGGCCCTTCTTGGGTCACCAAAAGCAAAAGAGCAGGTCCTTGGCCTGCTCTTTTTGATTGGATTTAATTCTTGAGATTAATCTGGGACAAAACCGCTTTTTACTTCGTCTTCAAGATATACTCAATCAGTTTGGCTATGAAAATATTTCGGTTACTTGCTTACCCAATATTGATTTTTCTGTCCCTTTCCTGCATCAGTGACGATGATGATGTTGAATTTATTCACCTTTTGGGAACTTGGGAAAGAGGATCGGTACACGAAGAGACAGGTTTGGATTTTGTCATGGCCTACACCTTCCATGAGGATGGGACTTTCGAGCAAAAATCGATCGCCCGTCAACCGAATTCCGCGATCGAATCAGGCTTTAATTCGATTGTAAGTGGAACTTTTGAGCTCAGCGGAAACAAGCTAACGCTCAATGAGACGGATTGGCTCGGTCTCCCGGAAGGCACAGGGCGGTGGTATGTCTCAGGCGAGGAATTGGTGGCATTCGAGTGGAACAGGGAAAGAGATGTCACGGTGACGCTTAGGGAAAGAAAATCCCAGTTGGAAATGGATTTTGGTCCATGCGGTCCAAATGTCCTTTGCGCCGGCCCGTTAACCTTCTACAAAGTGAAAAGGTAACCAAACCGTAGTGGGCGTAGCGGATTTACCATGAAAGAATTTAAAGGTGGAGGACATTTTATCTACATTCCTGCGATTCGCTGGCGTAATAGCGCTCGTTACCAACCATCAACTGTTCCTCTACAAAAATAAGGTTGACCGTTAAAGGACTAAGATTTTTCTTGGAAAATTCCAAGGTCAAAACGGCTTGGCTACCCGCTCCTTCCACCCGCCAGGTTCCTGACATTCTTCCCTTATACTCAGGATTGGTGTCCTTCAACAGTCCTTTTTTTCGAACACTTGCGTTGAAGCTTCCGTCGCCGCAAAGGTTGACTTCAGATTGTTTTTGACCACCCAAAATTTGGTCGTAGGAGACCATCAGCTTGTTGGACAAAAACGCTTTCCAGTCAAAATCTTCAAATGGATCAATGATTCGAGGTGAATCAAAGGTGCCCGAATTCAAGAATTCGAAGGCAGCACTTTTGACCAGACTGGTATTTTCCTCCAGCGAAACTGCCAGAACCGTAATACAATAGCCTTTGTCCCCACAACGAGTGGCGGCAAATCCCCGGTAGTTCTTGTTGACAAAATTGCCGGTGGCCTGCACGTCTCCGAAGAGGAGACTGCCTTCAACCCTTGGATTTACCGCCATCAGCGTCAGGGTTTCCGTGACTTTCACTCCTTTTTTCCAATCTTCCGCCAGCCGATTGAGATCTGTCTGCTCCCTGCCAAACACATACATCTCTCCAAAAAAGCCACTGTTTGCGTTCAGCAGGAATACCTCCGTCTCTCTCGGCAATGCCCCCACCCATCCATCAGGTACTTTGGAGGTAAAGCCAAAAGTCGGGGCATAGATCTCCTCTCCAGAAGCATACAGCCTTCCTGGCTGAAGGCGGGTTTTGGAGGTTTGGCAAAGGCCACTCACTGCTGGGAAAAAGCCCAGCAGTAGCAGCAAAAAGGGAATGGTCTTATTCATATACTCAAATATAAGCGATATTTCTTGGCATCTCTCGCAGCAAAACTATCGCGCTAATGGTCTTCAGTTCGTTCGGGAGCAAGCTGGATTTTCTCGGGAGATCTCCACAGGGCGGACAACAGCAACTCGCGCATGAATAGGAATTCTTTTGGGATCTTGTCGTATGCTTGTTCGAAGAGCTCACTATGGCCAAGAAGTTCTTTTTTCCAAGGCTCCCGTTCGATCAGCATGATTTCTTCGAAATCATCCTTTGTGAAACCGTCCAAGCCATGCCAATCCATGTCTTTGTACCTTGGCCTCCAGCCGATAGGGCACTCCACAGCGGAAATTCTTCCCTTACATCTACCCAAAATCCACTTCAGGACACGCATGTTATCGCCAAATCCCGGCCATACGAAGTTTCCATCCTTGTCTTTTCTAAACCAGTTGACACCAAAAATCCTTGGAGCATTCTTCAAATCTCTTCCAAATTGTAGCCAATGGTTGAAATAATCACCCAAGTGATAGCCCAGGAACGGTAGCATGGCGAAGGGATCCCGTCGTACTTTACCGATTTCGCCAAATGCCGCGGCCGTCATTTCAGAACCCATCGTGGCCGCCATGTATACGCCAAAGCTCCAATTGAACGCTTGATAGACAAGCGGAACAGTGTTGCTCCTTCTGCCTCCAAACACAAAAGCCGTGATCGGTACTCCTTCTGGATTTTCCCATTCGGGATCGATAACCGGGTTTTGGTAGGCGGGTGCGGTAAACCGGGAATTCGGATGTGCCGCGGGTTTTCCGCTGTTTTTGTCATAAGGCTGTCCATGCCAATCCGTCAAGCCTTCAGGCACCTCCTTGGTCATGCCTTCCCACCAAACATCTCCGTCGGCAGTAATCGCCACGTTCGTGAAGATGGTGTTGGACTTAATGCTCTCCATAGCGTTGGGATTGGTCTTGTAATTGGTGCCGGGAGCGACACCAAAGTATCCCGCCTCGGGGTTGATGGCGTGAAGCCTACCGTCCCTGCCTTTGTGTATCCAAGCAATGTCATCACCCACAGTCGTGATTTTCCATCCGTCGAGTTCTTTTGGCGGGATCAGCATGGCAAAGTTGGTCTTGCCACATGCGCTCGGGAATGCCGCTGCAATGTAACTTTTCTCCTTCTCGGGACTTTCTACACCCATAATGAGCATGTGTTCCGCGAGCCAACCTTCTTCCCTGCCCAAGGAACTTGCGATACGAAGCGCAAAACACTTCTTGCCCAAGAGTGCGTTTCCACCATAGCCACTGCCGTAGGAAATGATCAATTTTTCTTCAGGGAAATGGGTGATATACTTGACGGTAGGGTTGCAAGGCCACTTCACGTCTTTTTGGCCGGGCTTCAAAGGTGCGCCGAGCGTGTGGATACACTTTACGAAGTTTTCGTCGAGGTAAGGCATTACCTGCTTCCCGATTCGGGTCATGATCCTCATGTTGATCACTACATATTCGCTGTCAGTGATTTGGACACCGTAGCGGGCAAGTGGCGAACCAACAGGACCCATACAAAACGGAATCACAAAAAGCGTCCTGCCCTGCATGCTTCCTTTGGTCAGGTCGTTGAGGATGTTTTTCATTTCGGAAGGATTCATCCAATTGTTGGTCGGGCCGGCGTCTTCCTTCCTTCGGCTGCAGATATAGGTTCTATCCTCCACCCTGGCGACGTCGCTTGGATCGGAAAAACAGGCGTAACTATTGGGTCTCTTTTCAGGATTCAGTTTGATAAATGTGCCTTTATCTACCAATTGTTGGCAAAGCGCGTCGTATTCTTCTTTGGAGCCATCGCACCAATGAACTTTCTCGGGTGTAAAATGGGCCTCCATTTGGGCCACCCAAGTTTTCAATTCTAATTTTGCCTCGGTAATCATGATTGAATGGGTTTAATTTTTAAAAATATGCCAAAATTTCTCGCTTTTCGGGATTCATCTCTATTTCCCGAAATCAAAGTTACCATTTTTGGGGAAAGGTCTCGTTCGTGGTATGATGATATAAATCCTTGAAAAGGCTGATAATTGTCAGAAAAGGGGAAGTTCAAAATAGGCCAAAAACAACTTGGCCAAGGTCAGTTAACTTTTTCCTCACCTTTCCATTTGAACGGGGTGAGGTCAATACTCGACTCTCCACGGGTCATTTGTTGTGCAATCGCTTCTCCTAATCCCGCAGAGTGCTTGAAACCATGCCCACTGCAGGGTGAGGCCACGATTACTTCGGGAAAATCCGGCAACGCATCCACCACGAAATAGGAATCCTCCGTCATGGTGTAAATGCAGACCTTCGACTCCTTGACTTCGGGAGTTACAAAATTTAGCCTTCCGGCAATCTTTTCCCGAATAAAATGCTGCTGTTCCTCGACAGATACGTCCCTTGACAAGGTATCCGGATGCTTACTTTCCCTGAAAGACTCCGAGGCCACCTTGACCGTCCTACCATCCAAAGAGGGAAATCCGTAGATAAAGTCCTCTGCCCCCTTGCCGAAGCCCCACATGAACACGGGCATCTTTCCGTTGGCGAACTTGCCATTTTCGATCGGAAGCCAATGGAGAATCTGCCTACAAATCTTGAAATGTGTTTTATGGCTTGGGGGGAGAAAATCCTTTACCCAAGCTCCTGTGCTTAAAACAACCCGCTCAGCCCAAAACTCCCCCTGATTGGTGTGGATGCTGACGCCGCCATTGGATGGAGCGATCCCAAGTACTTTGGTGTGTGTCTTCACGATGGCATTGTTTTTCTCTGCCAGCTGGATTTGGGTTTTCACGGCGAGTTCCGGGATCAAATAACCTGCACTTGGTTCGAAGTAAGCTATGCCGCTAGGTTCTAGGTTAAACTCCGGGAAATGGCTGACCAGTTTATTTTGATCCCAAACTTCGTGGGCAATACCCATCTGTCCGGCAAACTTGACGGTGCGGTTGAAAAACCCATCAGAACCGTGTTTTGACCAGGCACTTCCGCCCGAATCCATCAACAAACCCCCGACCTGATGCATGATTTGTATGCCGGTCATAGCTTTGATTTCCTGCCAGATTTCATGGGAGCGCATGACCAAGGGTACAAAATCAGCGCCTTCGCCGACTGCCAAACGCGTGATTCGTGTCTCTCCATGGGAAGAGCCCATGGTGTGTGGCGGTGAAAACTGGTCGATACCAAGTACTTTTTTCCCAGATTTACTGAGTTGCCAAAGGGCGGCGGAACCGAGGGCACCCAGGCCGATGACCGCTAAGTCGAATGAATGCATGCTGCAGTTTATTGATTAATTGATGGCTGGGACATAGATACCAAAATTCTGCTTGCCCTCCCGCAAATCGAGCATTGAAAAAATCAGCGCATTACGATTTGGCTACTTTCCCTTTCCTCCTTTGGACTTGGCATCTTTCAAAACCTTTTTTTCCTCACTTTCGAGCTTTCGTTGCACCTTTCGGACATCTTCGGCAGGAGGGAGGTTTTCTGGAATTATTCCTCGCTTCCCTAGCATTTCTCGGACCGCAAGGTTGTTGTCAATGTGCTCTTGTTCAATCTTAGTCTGGCCTTTTAGGTCTTTGCTTTGTACATTCAACCCCGTCATTTCTGCTGCCAAGTCTTTGGCCTTAATCGAAATTGTGGGAAGGAAGTCTGCCAAAGGTCTATTTTCCGGAATATCCATTTTCCTTTTCAATTGAAAAGTGGATAGTCTAAAAAGTGCTTGGTCTCCTTTTGACCTAATTATCGCAAAACCTTGGTTGTCGACACCTCGCTCATAGAGAATTCCAGACAATTGTTTTTCAGTTTGGCTCAATTTCTCCCTCGCCTTTAGTCTTTCATATTCTAATAGGCGTTTTTCAACCAATTCGGCACGTCTTGTCTGAACTGCGAAATAATTTTGTGCAAATGAAATCTCCTCTTTTCTCGAATCTCCGTTTTGCGCGATTAAATAACAGGCATATCGTGTTAAAAGCGTGTCATCAATTTGCTTTTCTGCGCCCTTTGGCATTTGGATCGTTTTCCTGACATCAGGAAAATGATTTCCCACGTCTTCCCCTGCATTTTTGCATGATTCTTTTGCTTTTGAGATCACCTTTTCAAAATTCTCCCATTTTGCGTAACCAAGAATGGACTGGAGTTCGCGACCGCTCCAGCATTCAAGTCCCTCCAAAACATACCTAGCTTGCTCAAATCGATCAAAAAGCTCGTAAATTTCTTCTTTTTTCATAAAACAATTGGTTTGTTTTCTTTAAGCCCACCTACTCAAAGAGTCAACCACCTAAAGATACATTAAATCAATTGCTAAACAAAGGAGGCCGCTTCCGCTGCCAATCGGTCTTTTCCTGATAGGCGCGACCGAGCATAATCAGCTTTTCCTCGTCAAACAGATTAGCCAGGAACGTAATCGAAGTAGGGCTTCCGTTATCGGCAAATCCGTTGGGCATACACAGCGCGGGATGACCCGTCAAATTGGTGATCTGCAATTGGTTACCGCCATAGGTCGGCGTGACGATCACGTCGTATTGTTGGAAAAGGGCATGCATCTCTTCGATCAAGATACTGCGGAATCTATTGGCTTGGATGTACTCGACCGCGGGGATAAACCGCGATGAACGGAAAAGATTGGGCCAAGCGCCCCGGTGCTGTGCCACCAATTGGTCGTCCAAGTTTAAGCGGGTGAGATCATCGAAAGCCGCTGCGCCTTCGACATAAAGTGAGATCAACATGCTGCTTGGGTCGACGGAAGTCTTCAATTCAACGGGCTCAAGCTGAAGTCCCATTTCCCGCAGGTCATCCAATACCTTTTTGTCTTTGTCGATATTGGGGCGAATGCCTTCAAAAAAAGCGGCGAAATAGCCAATCTTGAGGCTCTTGAGCGGTTTGTCCGCATCAAAATTGAAAGCGGCAGGAATCGTGCTTTTGTCTTTATTGTCAAAACCATTGATCACAGAAAGTACAATCCCGTTGTCCAAAGTAGAGCGGGACATAGGTCCAACCTTGTCCATCGACCAGCTGAGGGCCATCGCCCCATGCCGGCTTACCCTGCCAAATGTCGGCCTCAGACCGGTCACGCCGTTTCGGGTCGAGGGCGATACGATGCTTCCGAGCGTCTCGGTACCTATGGCAAATGGCACCAAACCGGCACTCACGGCGGAACCGGAGCCAGCAGATGAACCACTGGAACCTTGTGTCAGATTCCATGGGTTTTTGGTCACACCACCGTACCAGACATCGCCCATCGCCAAGGCGCCAAGTGTAAATTTACCAACCAATACCGCCCCGGCTGCATCCAGCTTTTCCACGACGGTGGCAGTCTCGTCGATCACTTGGTCCTTGTAGGGAGTAGCTCCCCAAGTGGTTTTTGTTCCCTTCACCGCCAAAAGATCCTTGATGCCATAGGGTATCCCATGCAAGGGACCTCTGTATTTTCCTTGGGCAAGTTCTGCATCCATTGCTTTGGCTTTCGCCACCGCATCTTCCTTCATCAGTGTGATCAGGCATTGAAGTGTATCCGCATACCGCTCGATCCTGTCGAGATAGATTTTGGTCAATCGCTCCGAGCTCAGCTGTTTATTCTTGATCAAAACAGAAAGCTCCGCGACGGACAGAAAGGCAATATCGACATCCCTTTTGGGTAAATCCACCTGACCTGGTAATCCCCAGTTGGGGGATTTCTGCTCCTGTTTCGGCACAAAGCCGTGGGGAAGTGGGTTGAAATACAGTGCGGGGGCGATGGAATTTGCCAAGGGCTGCTTGCGCATCGTCTCGAAACTCGCCCGATGGTTGCGGAGATTTTGCAACATGCTGTCCCGCTCCACAGGCGTGAATTCGAGACCGACCAATATCTCCGCCTGGGAAATGGCTTCGGGATTGATCTCAGCGAGCATTTTCCCGCCGACAAAACCCACGGTAGTGAAAACTGCAGCCAAAAGGAGCAAAAGGAAGTGGTTCTTTTTTATCATCTGCTTATTGAAGTTTACCTTTGGATAACCAAAGCACTCGAATTTTGATTATGCTTTGGAAGATAAACAAATCCCATGAGTCAGGAAAATACTCCCACCTATCCCATGCCGATGCGGGGCATGTTGTTGTTGATCGGCATGTACACGTTTGCTTGGGCGGCATTTTTCAGGTATTTCGGTCCGGACCTCCTGCGCTGGTTTTCCATGGACAAAGGGTTTGTGGCCAGCGCCTCCCCGACTACGATGGGCAGCGTTGGGATGTTGGTGGGGTTCTTTATTTTCCTAAGTGCTTTTTATCCAATCAGTTGGAGATACCTGACCTTGGCCGGGATTATTGGGAAAATACTCATTTTGGCGTGGTTTCTTGGACAGTTTTTGCCCGAACTTGGCTGGAACAAGAGAACGATCTTCCATGTGGCATTTTCCGAAATCTTCTGGATGATCCCTCTGATCGTGGTGTATTTTCGGGCTTTGAAAGTGAAAAAATATTTGGAGAACCAAACTTGATCGACATTGATTTGGGTAAATTTGGTTATTAACAATACCCCAAAATCCGACCATGAACAGAAGAAGATTCCTCCAAACCACTACTGCCCTCACTTTGGCCAGCCAACTTCCAAACTCTGAGATCTTTGCCGCCAATCCCGCCAAAGTAGGGAACTTGGGCGTGGCGCTTTTTACCCTGCCAAAATCCCTTTCACAGGATTTTGAAGGCACGCTGAAAATGATCAGCGATATGGGCTTTAGTGAGCTTGAGTTTTTTGGCCCTTACGATTACAGTGGGGAAGCGGCCAAGAAGCAGTGGGAAATGGCCGCGAAGGCACTGGGTTTCTCTGGTTCTGGATATTTTGGCAAGAGCCCTAAGGAGTTGAAAGCACTTTTGAAAAAATACAAGCTTTCCTCTCCCGCTATCCATGTCGACCTGCCAACACTGCGTGAAAATATGGCGGGTGTGGCCGAGGCTGCGGATGTCATTGGGCACAAATATGTCGGCATTGCCATGATACCGGATGATATGCGCAAGACCCTCGATGACTACAAGCGCACGGCAGATATCTTCAATGAAGTGGGTAAGTCGGCCAAGAAATATGGTTTGACTTTCTTTTACCACAACCATGGCTATGGGCACAAACCTGTCGATGGGACCATTCCGTTTCAATTGATCTTGGACAATACAGATCCGGATTTGGTCAAGATGGAAATGGACGTGTTTTGGTTCAGTGCGGCGGGCATCAACCCCGTGGATTATCTGAAAAACAATCCCGGAAGGTTCCCCCTGCTGCATGTGAAGGATATGTCGGAGAAGAAGACTTTTGCCAAAGATGGCAGCAACATGGGCGAATGGATGGGTATGTTCCCCTATTTGGCAGATGCGGGAGCGGGTGTTTTGGATCTTGAGACGATTCTCTGCGAAGCCAAAAAAGCCGGGGCAAAGCATTTCTTCCTCGAAAAAGACAACACACCCAATCCCCAGCAGGCACTCCAAGCGAGCTATGATTTCCTATCGAAGGTGAAGTGTTGACAATGGGTACTTCCGAAGTGAAGATGACGGTTTGATTGAAGTTAGTCCTGAATTTGGTTTGGTGAAAGGTTTCACTTTCCTAAAAATTCATTCTCTCCAAATCAAGTATTCAATTTCCATTTTCTCAACCTGCCATTGTGCCACCGAAAAATCCTCAGCTACAAGGGTGGAATCATTGAGCAATTTCAGGTCTCCTTTCAGTCGATATTGTATTCTGGACCCTTCCGAGCTAGCGTAAACATTGAAATGCAAGTCGGTATAAAATACTAGATTCGGGCGATTTTTAATCGCATGCTCGATATTCGAACCAACGGACACGCCATACATATCCTCAATCATATTGCTTTCGATTACCAGATAGTCAACCACTGAATCTTCATCGTGCTTCATCGCAATCGAGAAAACTTCTTGCTCCTTTTGGGTCACAAGATATAGGTCAAAATTTGGACCGTCTTGTTGACCAATTGTTTTTGAGATAAGGAAACCTGGGAAATGAGTATTGATTTCTTCAATTAGATTGGATTGTGAAAGTTTTTTTAAATCCATTTCCCCAAGTTCTGATTCAGTCAACAAAATCGAAGAAACTGGAAAGCTCTCTCCCTCCGAACCAGAATCAGCATTTTTAGCCTTGCCCGAATTTTTTGGTGAACAGGCGGCAAAGATAAAAAGGAGCAGAAGATACCTTGGAGCTTGCCGGGTAGAACTTGAGTACCTGGATTTATTGCACATCTTGATGTTTGATGGTTATACCGTCTAATTCAGTTTCCTTGATGTCGACATCTGCTTTGTGGTCAAAGATCAAGGTGACGTTTTGATTGTCTGTCCAAATCGCTCTAACGTCAAGACCGCCAAAGTCATTGGAATGTTCACCGTAATAGTCGTCACTCGCAATCAATACATTTCCCCACATGCTATTACTTAGCTGGCTATCATGCTCGAATATCGCCACCTGAGTGGAATATCCTGTAGTGGCGCCGCAATCTCTGACAAAAATCACCGCTTTGTATTTTTTGTTGGGGGAATAGGTCTCCGACACGATTTGATTTCCGCACATATCTGAAAACACGGAATCAGCCCATATCCAAATCAATATAATCATCCCAAACCCGATCAGAAGTGAATGAAACAGTTTCCTCATAAAGTCAACCAAAATTGATTACTGTGACAGCCACAAGTGAGGCCATAGTCAAATTGAATAAATATCCGATTAGTTAATCATTATTCCTACCCTAAAAATGGTCTTTTTATCGAAAGCTGTTTTTTTGTTCAAAAGAGAAGAAACAAAGAAACCTTGCCTGAGGATTGTTCCGATTTGGAATTTTCCCCCAACAAGGTTTTAGGTTTCAATAGGCTGAAAGAAGATAAATTATATCCGACTTGGAGGAGGGAAACTATTGCCCCTGACCCAAGGAGTATGCGGCCTTCCCGTCAAAGGCGTAGAGATTTTCTGTTTTGATCGAATCGATATTCTGATCAATCGCGTTTTTGAGCAGTTCCACAATGCTTTGCTTGGTGATGCTGGCACCATCTTTTGGCTTAAACCTGCATCTCCAATGGTCGGTGCAGAATGTCTCCTTGAACCCGTCGGGCCATACCTTGATGCCGCGGTTGGTGATCATGGTCAATTCGATACCGCCGGTTCCAATGCTTTTCACCTTTTCGGCCAGCTCGTTTGGATCAAGTCCTGCCCAGTGCACAAACACATCCACTCCCACGAGTTCTTTTTTGGCAGCAGCCCTACGCTTGTACTTCGGTAGGTTCAGGGCCGAATTGTTGGCGTAGGAGACAGACTTAAGGATGGATGGCTTCATGCCCAAGTTGGCAATCACTGCCTGTGCAAATTCCTTGGTGCCGACTTTTTGCTTGCTGGTTCCTTCTTTGAAAATGTCATAAGTATGGATACCATCTTCCAAAGTCTTTAACCAGGCGTTTTGGACTTTCTCGGCGACCTCAGTTTGCCCGATATGGTTGAGCATCATGATGGCACCTTGCAAAAGCCCTGATGGGTTGGCCACATTTTGACCTGCCCTTCTTGGTGCCGAACCGTGGATCGCTTCGAACATGGAGCATTCTTCGCCGATATTGGCCGAACCAGCCAATCCTACCGAGCCAGTAATCTGCGCGGCCACGTCACTCAAAACATCCCCATACAGGTTGGGCATAACGATTACATCGAAGGCCTCCGGCGTATCAGCCATTTTGGCTGCCCCGATGTCGATGATCCAGTGTTCGTTTTCTATTTCGGGATATTCCTTGGCGATCTCGTCAAATACTTGGTGGAACAGACCATCTGTCTGCTTCATGATGTTGTCTTTGGTGAAGCAGGTTACTTTCTTGCGATTCTGCTGCTTTGCATATTCAAAGGCATAGCGTACGATTTTTTCGCAACCTGGACGGCTGATAAGCTTGAGGCATTGGACCACTTCGTCGGTCTGCTGATGCTCGATGCCGGCATACAGGTCCTCCTCATTTTCCCTGACAATGACGATGTCCATCACCGGGTGCTTGGTACTTACAAAGGGATGCAGACTCATGCAAGGGCGCACGTTGGCATAAAGTCCCAGAAACTTACGCGTAGTCACATTCAGACTCTTGTAGCCACCACCCTGAGGTGTTGTGATGGGTGCCTTGAGAAAAATCTTGTTGCGGCGAATCGTGTCCCAGGATTCTGCTGCGATGCCTGAAGTATTGCCGGCGAGGTACACTTTCTCTCCCACCTCAATCTCGTCGATTTCAAGTTTGGCACCTGCTGCCAAGATGATTTCCAACGTGGCATCCATGATTTCCGGGCCGATTCCGTCGCCCTTTGCTACTGTTATCCTTGTCATATCCTCGGTGTTTTTTTGGTTAACGGTGCAAATTTGGCGGATTCAAATGATTAGTTTTTATTTATATTTAAAATGAATATTATAAGTAAATATTTATATAAAAACCTGCAATCGAAGTTTGAATTTCCAAAACTCTTTGCAGCCCCTTGAGGACTCTTTTGACGAGCCTGTGGGGAACAAAAAAAGCCCGGGAAATCCCAGGCTTTCTCTTTTTTCACTTGCATTTGATCGATCCTATCCGTTCAGTACGGTCGAAGCACTCATACTTCGTACTTATAACTTCGTATTTCTAACTTCGCACCTACTTCAAGCTTCCGATCATATCCTCAGGCCTGACCCAAGCGTCAAACTGCTCATTGGTCAATAGTCCCAAGGCCAAAGCTGCTTCGCGAAGGCTTGTGCCTTCCTTATGGGCTTTTTTGGCGATGGCAGCCGCATTTTCGTAGCCGATATGGGGATTGAGTGCAGTCACCAGCATCAGGGAGTTTTCCAGATGTCTTTTGATCATCGCGTGATTGGGCTCGATACCCACGGCGCAGTTGTCATTGAAGGAGACACAGGCATCCCCGATCAAGCGCGCCGACTGCAGGAAGTTGGCAATGATCATCGGCTTGAAGACATTGAGCTCAAAATGTCCATTGGAACCGCCGATGCCGATCGCTACGTCGTTGCCCATCACCTGTGCCGCGACCATAGTCATGGCTTCGATTTGTGTGGGATTCACTTTGCCCGGCATGATCGATGATCCGGGTTCGTTTTCGGGGATCAATATTTCACCGATTCCGGACCTTGGACCAGAGGAAAGCATTCTGATATCGTTGGCGATTTTCATTAAGCTTACTGCCAATTGCTTGATGGCGCCGTGGGCTTCCACGATGGCATCATGGGCAGCCAGGGCTTCAAACTTGTTTGGTGCCGTGATGAATGGATGGCCGGAAAGCTCGGCAATCTTTTTGGCAACCAACTCGGAATATCCTTTCGGCGTGTTCAACCCAGTGCCTACCGCAGTACCGCCCAATGCCAACTCGGTCAGGTGTGGAAGTGCATTGCGCAGCGCCCTCAGGCCATGGTCCAATTGCGCGACATAGCCCGAAAACTCCTGCCCCAGGGTAAGGGGGGTCGCATCCATGAAGTGCGTACGGCCGATTTTGACCACGCCCATGAATTCTTCCGATTTGGCTTTTAGCGTGTTGCGTAGGAGTTCGACGCCCGGAATGGTCGTCTCCACCACCATCTTGTAGGCCGCAATGTGCATGGCTGTCGGGAAGGTATCGTTGGAGGATTGGGATTTGTTGACGTCGTCGTTGGGATGGATTTTCTTCTTTGCATCTTCCAAAGACCCCCCGAGAATC
Organism: Mariniradius saccharolyticus AK6; assembly: GCF_000330725.2. Taxonomy (GTDB): domain Bacteria; phylum Bacteroidota; class Bacteroidia; order Cytophagales; family Cyclobacteriaceae; genus Mariniradius; species Mariniradius saccharolyticus. The sequence continues at coordinate 46,311 of NZ_AMZY02000020.1, forward strand.
ACATGTGCCCGATAGGCAATGACTTCGTTGGCGTTCATGTTGGATTGGGTTCCAGAACCTGTTTGCCAGATGACCAATGGAAACTGGTCGTCATGCTTGCCTGCGAGGATTTCGTCGCAGACTTGGGAAATGATTTTGGCCTTATCCTGTTCCAAAACCCCCAATTCGGCATTTGCCAAGGCGGCGGATTTTTTAAGAATCGCAAAAGCCCTCACGATCTCGATCGGCATGCGGTTCTTTTCACCACCAATTTTGAAATTGTTGATCGAGCGCTGTGTCTGTGCGCCCCAATATTTGTCCGCGGGCACCTCAACAGGCCCCATGGTATCTTTTTCAATTCTGATGCTCATATTTAGGGATGGTTATTTTCGGCCGCTAAAATAGTGTTTCAGGGGCACAATGCATAGGGATTTCGGAGCAAAGCCACTGTGGCAAATCTCCCAGTGAGTGAAGTAATCATAGGTTGAATTCAGCCTTTTTGAAAATGGTCGATGCACTAGGCCCCAGGCAGCGAAATCCCTTTCACCCGTCGATAAAGGGATAATGCATGCTTATCCGTCATGCCGGATACAAAATCGATCAAGCTCCGCAAAAGTGGATAGGGGTTGATGTCTTCTCCCCAACCCTCCATGGGGAAGGTCTCGGGCAACAGCCGCAAGATACTTTTGTCCTGTCCAGAAAAATGTTCCGTCCTATAAAAGCGATGGTAAAGCGCCCTTGCAAAAACCTCCAACAAGCCTTCCAAAACTTGAAACCCAGCGGCCTCCTTTTCCAAAACAGGTTTGGAGCGGTAGATTTTTTTCACCGAAACTGCTGAAATGTTTGCCAATGCCGCCGCCGATGGGATGATATCTGTCAGCGCTTGGTCAAAAGTGCCGGAGAGGATTTCTACTTCTTTTTCCTTGAAAACCTCCACGCATTCCACTACCAACTGGCGAATGGACATCGCACGCAAAATGCCCAATTTTTGGCTTTGGCTGGGGTAGGTGTTCAACTTTTCTGGTTTGAACTGGCCTCCCAAGATCGGGGCCAATAGGGAAACGGCCTCCTCCAGTTGCAAAAGTCCTAAGGTGCAGCCATCCTCCAAATCGATGATGCTATAGCAGATATCGTCCGCCGCCTCCACCAAAAATGCCAGCGGATGCCGAAGGTAGCAGTCTTCGGCGACCGCAGGTATACCGAGTGCCACTGCCAGCTCGGCATATTCTTGCTTTTGGTTGGCAAAGAAGCCGTATTTCTTTTGGCTGCGCCGGGACTTGTCCCGCTGATCCACCAGACTTGGGCGGGGATACTTGGTAAAGGCAGCTAACGTAGCCGCTGAGAGCTTCAGTCCCGCTACTTTGGAAAGCAGCATGCGAAATCCCTGCGCATTTCCCTCAAACTGACACAAATCCTGCCATTCGGCCTTTTCGACCAGTTCCTGCCAAACTTTTCCATGGGGATGGAATTTGAAGAAATCCGAGATCGCCTCTTCGCCGGCATGACCAAAGGGAGGATTGCCTATGTCGTGCGTCAAAGCCGCTGCGGAAACAATGGCCCCGATGTCCGAGGCGGCGATTCCATGTTGGCTGAGATGGGGATATTTCTCGAGCAAAAAGTCACCCACTGCCTTGCCCAAGGACCTGCCGACACTGGATACCTCCAAACTATGGGTCAAACGCGTATGGACGAAATCATGCTCGGGGAGCGGGAATACTTGGGTCTTGTCCTGTAGGTTTCTGAAAGGAGCCGAAAAAATGATCCTGTCATAATCAATTTCAAACTCCGTTCGGGAGGATTCCCCCGAGATGGCCGCGGATTTTCCGGCTTTTAGCCGGTCTGCTGCCAATAACTTTTCCCATTGCATCATGGCCAAAAATAGTAATTTTACCCCGTCATGAAGTACTCCTATTTGTTAATTCCGGCCTTTTTGCTCTTGATAGCCTGCACGGCGGATTCAGAGCGTACGACGGCGCTGGCCAATATTTTCTTGGTGGATGCACCGGCGGATTTTGACGAAGTATGGGTAGAAGTGCTCGGCGTGGAGGTAGAAGGACCCGGGACGCGGGGACAGGACAACTCAGATCCGGTTTTTTTCCCCAATATCCTTCCCAACAAGAAGGTCAATCTGATGGCGCTTTTGGCCGACAATACTTTTCTGGTCGGACGCGGAGAATTGCAAGTCGGAAATATCACGAAGCTAAGACTTCAGCTGGGAGAGACAAACTATGTCGTCATCAAAGGCAAGGAGTACCCTTTGGTATTTGCATCAGAAGGGGATCAAAATCCAGAGATAGCGGTGCGCATTCCCCTTGAGGCCGCGTTTTCCCACGACATTTTTATGGACCTGGAGGTTTTCAAATCCATTAGCCTGCTGCAAAATCCGGATTCGGTCTTTGTTTTTGACCCTCAGTTACGCGCATTTGATTCTTCCACCACCGGCCAAATCACTGGCAGTATCCGCCCAAGCGGTGAAGGGGCTGTCATTTATGCAATAAAAGCCACCGATACGGTGGCGGTCAGTGGTGTGGAGAAATCCTCAGGGAAATTCACCGTCCGGGGCTTGTTGGGATTGCATACGCTTTCAATCGTTCCTTTCAACTCCAAGTATTTGCCAGAGATCCGGAATGGCGTGGAGGTGAAAGCCAGAACAAGCACCCGACTCGAACCCATCACTTTGCGAGCCCGGCCATGATCGGAATGTCTCTCGACGAAATGTACATGCGCAGGGCCATTGAATTGGCCCAGCAAGGACTCGGTAGCGTCAGCCCCAATCCCATGGTCGGCTGTGTGATCGTACACGGTGACACCGTCATCGGCGAAGGCTATCATGAGAAATATGGAGGTCCACATGCCGAACCCAATGCAGTCGCGGCGGTCAAAAATCAGGATTTGCTTTCGGAATCTACGGTTTATGTCACCTTGGAGCCATGTGCCCATTGGGGAAAAACACCCCCATGCGCCAATCTTTTGGTAGAGAAGAAAGTCAAAAAAGTCATAATCGGGGCATTGGATACAAATCCACTCGTCGCCGGAAAAGGAATCCAGATTCTCCGGGCAGCAGGGATAGAAGTCGTTTCAGGTATTTTGGAACAAGAGGTCCGTTTCCAAAACCGCAGGTTTTTCTGTTTCATGGAAAAGAAACGACCCTACATCATCCTCAAATGGGCCCAAACTGCAGACGGCTTTATCGCAAGGGAAAATTTTGATTCCAAATGGATCAGTAATTCGCTCAGCCGTCAGTTGGTGCACCGCTGGCGTGCGGAGGAGGACGGCATCATGGTTGCTACCAATACCGCCCGATACGACGACCCGCAGCTCAATGTCCGCGATTGGGCCGGCCGAAATCCGACTAGGATCGTATTGGATAAACACCGTGCCCTGGACGAAAAACTGAATCTGTTCGACCAAAGCCAAGCCACGATTTGCTACACCGGAGACTATTCCGAAAAGCGGGAAAACTTGGAATTCGTGGCTTTGGGTGAAAGATTTGAACTGGGAGCCGTCTTGAAAGATCTCTACGGTAGAAGAATCCAGAGCATCATTGTCGAGGGAGGGGCCAAGCTGCTTCAAAGTTTCATTGACCAGAACCTTTGGGACGAAGCAAGGGTTTTTAGATCGGATACGGTTTTTGGAGAAGGGATTGAGGCGCCACTCTTGATTGGAAAAATTGAACACGAAACAATAATCGGAAACGACAAGCTTACAATTTATTTCAGAAATCAATAACCATGGCAGAATCACTCTACATCCCTACGGCAGCCTCCAAAGCCGAGAAATATGAAGCCATATTGCCCCAAGTGGAAGCCTTGATCCAGGGCGAATCCGATACTTATGCTAACCTGGCCAATGTGGCTGCCGTGCTCAAAGAGGCTTTTGGCTTTTTCTGGGTGGGTTTTTACCTGGTCAAGGGCGAGCAACTCGTTTTGGGACCTTTCCAGGGACCATTGGCGTGCACACGGATAGGATTTGGAAAAGGTGTCTGCGGTACGGCTTGGAAGGAAGCCAAAACACATTTGGTGCCCGACGTGGAGGCTTTTCCGGGGCACATCGCCTGTAGCTCGGCATCCAAGTCCGAAATCGTCGTGCCCGGATTCAGGGAGGGGAAAGTCTGGATTGTGCTTGATGTAGACAGCGACCGTTTGGATGATTTCGACCAAGACGATGTAGCTTACTTGGAACAATTGATGGCAATTGTGGATTCTCAAGCTTAATCGGAAAAGTTTAATGAATCATCAAGTGACCTTTTTCATCGTTTGTCACTGATTGATCACGATAAATTTCTCTTTTTTAATCTTTCATTTACAAAAACCAGATTTTATCCGAACTTAGATACTTATCAAATTGGTATCGAGATGAGAAGATTTCATCCACTCGAGTGGGAGGACTTGCCTTGGTTCCCAAAAAGTTGGCGGGACTATGGGACCGACTATCTCCAATTTATCGCCACCAAGTTTGATATTTATAAGCCGATCCTTCCGATCTTAAAGCGGGGAATTTCCGCAAGCGGAAAGGCTGAATGGATTGATTTGGCTTCAGGGGGAGGCGGTGGTTTGATCAATTTGGGTAAAAAACTGAAGGAAGAAATGCCCAACGTAAAAATTACGCTGACCGATTTTTACCCGAATATCCAGGCTTTTGAAAAAACGGTGGCCATAGACCCAGAATTGTTTCGCTACGAACAGGTACCAACAGATGCCAAATCAGCCCCCGCAAATCTCCAAGGCAAGTTCAGGACCTTGTTTGGGGCCTTCCACCATTTTAGACCTGTAGATGCGCAAATGATTCTCCAAAATGCCGTCGACACCCGTTCTCCGATTGCCATTTTTGAACCAGTGGGGAAAAATGCGGGCAGCATTTTCTCGATGCTTTTTGTCATCCCCAATGTCCTGATCTTTACCCTTTTTATGCGACCCGTACGCTGGAATGTGATCCCGTTTATCTACCTGCTGCCCTTGGTTCCTTTGTATATCCTTTGGGACGGTATCGCCTCGATCATTCGGGTTTATTCAGAAAAAGAAATGCGGGGTATAGTCACAAGGCTGAAAAACCAACACGAATTTGATTGGGAAATCGGACATGTCAAAAACGGCCCGATGCCGATCCACTATCTTCTCGGTCTTCCAAAAAACGATAAAGAGGAAAAAAAATCGGGTTAGCCCAAGCGGATTCCGTGACTTATCAATTCAATCGGACTACGACTCAATTTTCAAATTCCTGATCTCCCAATTTTCGAATCCCCCTTATTTCACTTCCCACTTTTCGATATACTTTGGCTCAAAGGCCAGCATTTTGTCGAGTAGCGAAGCGGGATCTTCATCTACGATCAAAAGGTCCATTTGGGCTTGGTGCAAAAAACCTTCCCGGCAGGCATGGGAAAGGAAATCAAGGAGCTTGTCATAATATCCATGGAGATTATACAGTGCGAGCGGCTTTTGGATATAGGCGAGTTGGTTGAGGGTCATGATTTCGAATAGCTCCTCAAAAGTGCCTATCCCGCCCGGCATTGCGATAAAACCGTCGCCTTTTTCGGCCATCAGCCATTTCCGGTCACGCATGGTTTCGACTACGGTAAGTTCAGTGAGTTCCCGATGGGCGACTTCGATGTCTACGAGTTTTTGGGGGATGACGCCATACACTTCTTTGCCGGCGGCGAGCAGGGCGTCAGCAATCACACCCATCAAGCCGACATTCCCCGCGCCATAGACAAGTGCCAAGTCGCGCTTTGCCATTTCATTGGCCAAAGCCAAGACACCCTCGGCGTAGGCGGGATTTTTTCCTTTATTGGAACCGCAGTAGACAGTGATTTTTTTCATGGACTTCGATTTTTGATTTTCAAAAATACATCATTCCTTCGGACGGCCTCCCAATTGGAGGATTTCTGTCTAATTTTACCGCCATGAAAATCTGCTTCGCCACAAACAACACCAAGAAAATCGCCGAAGTGAAAGCCGCCTTGGGCCCTGACTTCGACATCGTCTCGCTCGAGGCTATCGGCTGTCGGGAAGAGCTTCCTGAGACCGGCAATACGCTCGAAGCCAATGCTTTTCAAAAAGCCCGTTATGTCAAGGACCACTATGGCGTGGATTGCTTTGCCGATGATACGGGCTTGGAAGTAGATGCTTTAGCTGGGGCGCCGGGGGTTTATTCGGGTAGATTTGCAGGTGAACCACGCAGCGACGAGCGGAATATTTCCCTTTTGCTTGAAAAAATGAAAGGACAAACGAACCGTGCGGCCCGTTTCAAGACGGTGATTGCCCTGATTTTGGATGGGAAGGAATATGCGTTTGTCGGTGAAGCGCAAGGGGAAATCCTGCAGGAAAGGATCGGCACGGGAGGCTTTGGATATGATCCTGTCTTTCGCCCAAGGGGATTTGAAAAAACCTTTGCGGAGCTGAGCATGGAAGAAAAAAACGCCATCAGTCACCGAGGCAAGGCCGTCAAGGCCTTGGCTGACTTTCTGAAATAATTCCGTATTTTTGACCCCCATGAAAAAACCGTTTATTGTCGGTATCACGGGTGGTAGTGCCTCTGGCAAGACCTTATTTTTGGATAAATTGCTGCATGCCTTTGGCCCTGGCGAGGTATGTCTTATTTCCCAGGACAACTACTACAAGCCCCGCCACCTGCAGCCGGTCGATGACATGGGTATCCACAATTTTGATACGCCGGGCTCCATTGATTTCGCCCAATACGCCGAGGATATCCGTAAAATCCAAAACGGAGAGACAGTTTACAGACAAGAATACACCTTCAACAATCCCAACAAAAAACCAAAAATCCTTGAATTCGCACCTGCGCCGGTCGTTGTGGTCGAAGGTATTTTTGTGCTCTACTATCCCGAATTGGCTGATTTGCTGGATTTAAAAATCTTTATCGATGCCAAGGAATACATCAAGCTAAAGCGGAGGATCGTGCGGGACAAGGTCGAGCGGGGCTATGACCTTGACGACGTACTCTACCGGTATGAGATGCACGTGATGCCGACCTACGAGAAGTATATTGAGCCATTCAAGAGCGATGCCGACCTCATTGTGACCAACAATCGGAATTTTGACAAAGCCTTAGATGTCATCCGAACTTACCTGCGGGCTAAAACTAAGGTTTCACTTTGATTTTCACTCCCTTTGCATAATTCCTACTTTTCCCTTTGGAAATCACATTTCTTTCTATATTTGCGTCCCATGACCAAAACGAAGAACCATACCAATCTGTGGAAACAAAGACTGAGCCTGCTGCTCGTGTTTGTTTTTTGCCTTTTGGTATCGGCGTCTGAGTATTTTCCCTTAGAAAGTAAGCAATTCGACGGCACCGAACAGACTGATAAATCCGCACAGGATTCTTCTTCGGGAAACGAAACCTACCTCAACGTCGCTGTAGACGCGGTTGTGCCCTTTGCCGCGGGTCTTGCTTCACAGGTTTTTCACCTGATTTACGAATATGTCAGTTTTGAACCGCCAGTCCGGTCAGGTCATTCGGTCTCTGCCCCTTTGAATTATCCTTTTTGGGAAATATTGCTCGAGCGCATCATCTCTCCCAATGCTCCCTGATTCGTTTTTTTAACTCATCCACTTGATCCCTTTGGGATTACAATCCAATTCGTAACTAAAACAAATCAACAATCAATATGCGTAACCAAGGCGTTATCGTGTTTTTGACGGTAGTCATTACAGCATTGTGTCTGTATTACCTGTCATTCACATTCGTATCCAACAATATTCAGCAGAAAGCTGAAACTTTCGCGACTGATGCTGCAGGCAACGTCGACTTCGACAGAAAGCAAGCGTACCTCGACTCGATCTATAGAGAGCCGGTGTACAACTTCCTCGGTGCCAAATTCACCTACAAAGAAATCAAGGAAACCGAGCTTGGTCTAGGTCTTGACCTTCAGGGTGGTATGCACGTCACTTTGGAAGTTTCCCCGGTGGAAATTCTGAAGGGACTCTCCGGTAATAGCAAAGACCCGGCATTCAATGCAGCATTGGAAGACGCTACCCAGCAGGCGAAAACCTCCAACCAGAAATTCGTCAACCTATTTTACAGCGCTTGGCAAGAAAAAGCGGCCGGTAAGAACCTGAGCTCAGTATTCGCTACCGCTGCAAACCGTGGCAGGATTTCTTTGGAATCCTCTGATAGCGACATCCTTCAGATCATCGACACGGAGGTTGAAAATGCGATCGACCGTTCTTTTAATATCTTGAGGACCAGGGTGGACCGTTTTGGTACTTCCCAGCCAAATATCCAGCGTATCCAAGGCTCAGGTAGAATCCAAATCGAACTTCCTGGAGTGTCCAATCCTGAAAGGGTTAGAAACCTGCTCCAAGGTGTGGCTAAGCTCCAGTTTTGGGAAGTTGCCGAGCCAAATGAGTACTTCATGGAGTTGCAGGCGGTCAATGACTTCCTCGTATCCGAAGCAGTGGCAAAAAAGGCCGCAGATACCGGAGCGACCACTCCTGCACAGCAAGACAGCTTGGCGGCTAGTGAGTTGGAACAGCAATTGTCAAAAGGAACTGATTCTCTTGACCTTTCCTCTTCAGTTTCCCCCATTTTCGCCCTTTCCAAAGGTGGGGGCGCTCTCGTATATGAGGTTCGCGACACGGTGACGATCAACAGGATTTTCGTACGCGAGGACGTGAAATCCCTGTTGCCAAGAAACACCAAGTTCCTTTGGTCTGTAAAGCCTGACAATACGACTGGCGTTGAGCTTTTGGAATTGTTCGGTATCAAAACTGATAGGACGGGAGACCAAGCGCCATTGGAAGGAGATGTCATCACGGACGCACGTCAGACTTTGGACCAGACTTCCCGCCCTGCAGTCAGCATGCAAATGAATGCTGATGGCGCAAGGAAATGGAGAAAATTGACAGGGGACAATATCGGCAGAAGAATCGCGGTTGTGCTTGACGATTTCGTCTACACAGCTCCGATGGTACAAGGTGAAATACCTTCTGGACAGTCTGAAATCACTGGTAACTTCACGATCGATGAAGCCAAGGACTTGGCAAACATCCTGAAATCAGGCTCCCTTCCTGCCCCAACCAAAATCGTGGAAGAAGCCATCATCGGCCCAACTTTGGGTAAAGAAGCACAAAGCCAGGGTATCATTTCGATGGTCGCAGGCTTGGTATTGGTTGTATTGTTTATGATTGCCTACTACTCCAAGGGCGGCTTGGTAGCCATCGCCGCGCTGGTATTCAACATTTTCTTTATCCTCGGTATCCTTGCCCAATTGGGTGCTGCATTGACTTTGCCAGGTATCGCGGGTATTGTGTTGACCATCGGTATGTCGATTGACGCCAACGTGTTGATCTTCGAGCGGATCAAGGAAGAATTGGCAAATGGGTCAAATCTGCTTGCCGCCATCAACCAGGGTTACAGCAAGGCGTTTTCATCCATCTTTGACTCCAACCTGACCACCTTCTTGGTCGGTGCGATTTTGTATGCTTTGGGCCAAGGTCCGGTAAAGGGCTTCGCGATTGTATTGATGATCGGTATTGCGTCTTCATTCTTCTCAGCTGTGTTTATCACGAGGCTGATCGTGCATTGGATGTCCAAAAAAGGCGACAAGAGCAATATCTCCTTCTCTACCCCATTTGCAAAAGGCTTGCTCAACAACCTCAATATTGACTTCATGGGCAAGCGTAAGGTTGCCTATCTCATTTCGTCAAGCATAATCGTGTTGGGCTTGGCGATCGGTATGATCAATGGTTTGAAGTTTGGTGTGGACTTTACGGGAGGTAGATCTTATATCGTAGCTTTCTCCCAGGCCTTGCCTGCATCCGACCTCAAGGTGGGTTTGGACAATGAATTCGAAGGATCCGTGGAAGTCAAAACCTACGGTGCCGACAACATCATGAAAGTGACCACTTCCTACATGATCAATGAGGACGATGACAACTCCAATGCAGAAGTCGAGAGAAAAGTTCGTGACGGAATCGCTGCAGTAACTGGACTGACCTATGCCACTGACGCAAGCAATTTGGGATCCGGCCAGTTTGCAATCACAGGATCTTCCAAAGTAGGTGCAACCGTTGCAGACGATATCAAGAAATCTTCTGCTGAGGCGATGTTCTTCGCTTTGGCTGCAATCTTCCTCTATATCTTGTTGAGATTCCGCAAGTGGCAGTTCTCTTTGGGATCAATTGTAGCTTTGGTTCATGACGTGTTGTTTGTGGTAGCAGCCTTTGCGATTGCCAATGCCTTGGGTGCAAATTTTGAAATTGACCAAGTCTTTATCGCTGCGATATTGACCGTGGTGGGTTATTCTATCAACGACACGGTGATCGTATTTGACCGTATCCGCGAAAATCTCGAGGTAAGGGGTACTACGAAGCTTACCCAAATGTTCAATGACGCTTTGAACCAGACTCTTTCAAGAACGCTTATCACTTCCTTTACGACATTGATTGTGGTGATCGTCCTCTTGCTATTTGGCGGACAGGTATTGGGAGGATTCTCCTTTGCATTGTTTGTCGGTATCGTCGTGGGTACTTATTCGTCTATCTACATTGCTTCCCCAATCGTGGTGGATTTGATGAAGAAAGAGCTTGAAGCGGAAAAAGCAGAAGTTGTCCCTGCCAAGAAAAAGGCCTAAACGAAACAATTTTGGCTGAAAAAGGGCGGTGATTCTGGGAATTGCCGCCCTTTTTTTCTGCTTTTTCGAAAAAATACCCCAAACAGGGGATTTTTTCGTTTTAATGTATCGCTTAACTTTCAAACAAAATTAGACCAATGTTTGGAAGCATTTATTTGACAGTCATCGCCTTTGGCCTCGTTGCATCGGCTTTGTATTTGGTCTTTGATAAGAAAACCGATCATCCTTCACAACGGATTTTTTTAGGCATCCTCGCCATGGTGTTGGTATTGGAAACAATCGGCCTGCTTACAGCAAGACAGCACATCAACAACTCCCTCGGATACAACATTGGTTTTGTATACCTGGAATCCCTGCTGCTGATAGGCTATTTTTATTTTATGGAGAAATCCCTGTTTTTCAGAAAGATCATCCTTCTTGTCACGCTTTTTCTGTCGGTCTGGGGCATGGTTGTCTCGGTTCAGCTTCAGGATATCCGAACCGTCTTTCAATATTTCGCTTTTTTGCCCTTTGGTCTTTTTATTCTGTTTCTATCAGGAAGGCTCCTCAGCCAAATCCTCAACCTTCGAATGTTTGAAGATTGGAACTTGCTTTTGTTGCCGCATTTCTGGATTCCGACCGCCATTATCTTCTTCTATTTGGAGGCACTCCTGATTTTTGGAGCGTATCAATTCATCCCCGATTTTGTCCTTGCCAATGTAAAAGTGCTCTTTGGGTTCAATAGGTTTATTGCCGGGACGATGTATTTTGTATTTGGTTTTGCATTTTTTATTCCTTTGATTTATGAAAAAATCCTACATAAAAGGCATTTGAGCTGAGGGATTCGGTTTGATTTTTCACCAATTAAAAAACCAAACATGACTCGGGAACAACTGGAGCTATTCCGGCGGGCTTATGATAAGTCCGTCAAAAAATGCGTCAAAGGCAAAAACAAGGACGGCAAGGATATCGCCGAGCAATCCGATTGGGTATTCTTCGACCGGGACCTGATACAGTCCCTACTCGATATGACCGACCCCAAGGCAGGTGGGCTCAAGATGTATTTTGGACAATACGACAAGGAAAACCTGGATATCATTCCCCTAGACCGCAAGGATAGGGAAGATTATATCGGTAGAATGTCGATTGCGATCGCAGCTGCAAACAGGACTGAAAGGGGGATTATTGATGTAACGGGTGAAAACAGCGATCCTGCTCTCAGATCCCAATCCTCTGGGGAATCCGTCAGAAACCTTGGGCAACTATGTCCGCCTAATTGTAACCCGTAAAGCAAGTGGGATTATTGAACTGGTACAACCTTATGATTTGGGCAGGGATGCTATTCAGCATTCCCTGTTTTTTTTTGGATTTGAAAGAGTTTAGAAGTAGCCACAGACTGGTATTCATAATCTTGACACTGGTGTCTGCCGTCGAGTTTTATGGGAAGTATCTGGGCCTACGCGGGATTAACAACGGTTGGATATACAATATTGGCGCCGTATATGGAGAAACGATCTTGATATTGTTCTTCCTCGCAGTTGCTGTAAATAATCAAAAAAGCAAGTTTTTGCTTCGGTCAACTGCAGGAGCGTTTTTCTTATATTCGATTGTGTACACGATCTTCTTTCGTCCAATTGATCAATTCCACAATTTCAGCGTAACTGTAGCAAGCCTATTAATTATCTTTGGCTGTTTTTATTACTTTTTTGAAATCATGTTTTATGATTATTATCTCGAAAAGCAACTGTGGAAAATCCCTGATTTTTGGGTGGCAACGCTATTGCTACTTTTCTTCAGTTCCTCTTTTCTTTTTTTCGCGTTTTTCCCAAAGGTAATCGCGATGGATGCCAAACTTTGGGGCACGCTGAATTTCATGTTGAAGTTGATCGGAGGCACAATGTATCTATCTTTTGGTTTGGTCTATTATCTCCCCTTGCTGAGGGAAGGAAATCAGGATGATTTCCCAAATGATTTGGCAACAAGTAAATCTTGATGCCTAAATATCTGGAGTAAGAAAAAAATGCAAAAAACGGCTATCCATGCAAGATGAAGGATCAGACTTATTTCTAATCATCCTCTTGGGCTTCTTCCTGATGCTCTTGATGGTTTCGTTTATCGTACTGATGCTGCTTTACCACCGTCAGAAGCAGATCAAGAACAAGGAAAGGCTCAAAGCCATCCAAACTGAATACGAAAAGACCATCCTCAACGTGGAAAAGGAAATCAGGGAGGACGTACTTTCCTTTGTCGGCAGGGAGCTTCATGACAACGTCGGTCAGCTACTTTCCCTCGCCAAACTCAATCTTTCCAGCACCAAGCCCGAGAAAATCTCCGAAGGTAAGAACATGCTCAATGACATCATCAGAGAGGTACGTTCACTCAGCAAGGCGCTGAACCTCGATTGGGTCGAAACGATAAGCCTAGAGGATTTCATCCAGAGGGAATTGGAAAAAATCGGAAACCTCGACTTTTGTACCGTTGATTTTTCCTGCCATGGGCCATCCCTCACATTGAGCAAGGACCAAAAGTTGGTGCTGTTTCGCATCATCCAAGAATGCCTCAACAATGCCATCAAACATGCGCAGCCTAGTATGATTGCGATCGAAATCAATGCAGGGAAATCACCAACAGAGATTTTGATCAAGGATGATGGAAAAGGATTTGACCTCAGGCAACAATCCAACGGACAGGGGCTCCGCAATCTCCAATACCGCATGGAAACCATCGGTGGTAAACTCGAGCTCATTGCCGCCCCGGGAAAAGGTACACAGGTCAAACTCCTTTTGCCGAATTGACTTTCTTCCCCTATATTTTCGATTCATTGAATCACCATGATCCGAATAGCGCTTGCCGATGACCATAAAATGTTTGCAAAAGGCATAGCGGGCCTTTTGGAGGAAGAGGACGATCTGCGCGTGGACGGGATTTTTTCCAATGGAAAGGATTTACTTGACTTTTTGAAAACCCATGAAGTCGATGTCATCCTGACCGACATGAATATGCCTGTGCTCGACGGGGCGGGGGTATTGGAAGCCATCAAAAAAACCAGTCCAAAGACCAAAGCCATCGTATTGTCCATGTACCACGACGAGGCAATCTACAACCGCAGCATGAAACTCGGAGCCGATGCCTATGTGCTCAAAAACTCCGATCCAGATGAATTGATCTATACGGTCCGGGAGGTATTCGAAGGGAACTATCTTCCCAGCTACTCCAAGCTTCAGCAGCAAACCGAGTCTGACGAATACACGGACTACTACAAACTCAAATTCCAGCTTTCCAAGCGAGAGACACAGATTCTCCGCATGATCAAAAATGGCATGACCAACAAAGAAATTGCGGCAAGCCTTAACCTGAGTTTGTTCACCGTAGAGGCGCATCGAAAAAAGATCCACTCCAAGTTGAAAGTAAGCTCAGTCAGCGAACTTATCAGAAAAGCCATCGATATCGGAATATGAAAAAGATCAGGGTCGCACTCGTTGGGTATGGTTCCGTGGGAGAAAAAATCCACGCCCCGCTGATCCACGAGAATTCGGAATTGGAGCTTACCGCCGTGGTCGAACGGCACCATGCAAAGTCCCAAGAGAAGTATCCCCATGTGAAGGTTTTCCGAAGCCTGGAGTCACTGTTGGAAGCCGGAGTGGCTGACTTGGTCGTGATCGTCACGCCCAATGAGCTGCATTTTCCGCAAGCCAAACTCGCCTTGGAATCGGGTCTCCATGTCGTCGTGGACAAGCCGGTGACGGTATTTTCTGGGCAAGCCAAGCAATTGGATGCGCTCGCAACGGAAAAAGGAAGGCTGTTGTCGGTATTCCAAAACCGGCGCTGGGACGGGGATTTTTTAACTGTTAAAGAGATTCTCCAACAGGGCACCTTGGGAAGGATTGTGCATTTCGAGTCACACTTTGACCGGTTCAGGCCACATTTGGTCAACAACTGGCGGGAAAAGGACTTGCCGGGAAGCGGGATTACCTATGATCTCGGTACGCATTTGATCGACCAAGCAGTCGTGCTCTTTGGAAAGCCGGATTGGGTGTATGCAGACATCCTGAAACAGCGAACCGAAGCCGCGGCGGATGATTTTTTTGATATTACGCTGATGTATGGGGATTTGAAAGTCAGGCTGACAGCCTCAGTCATGGTGAATGCACCACTGCCAAGGTTCTTGCTGTTGGGAGAAAAGGGCAGCTATTCCAAATACGGCCTCGACGTGCAGGAAAAAGCCATGAAGGCTGGTATTCCGCCAAGGGGAGATGATTGGGGTGTGGAACCCGAGGAATCCTGGGGTAAACTTTACCTGGAAAACGAAACCCAACCCCAACCGACATTGAGGGGAGACTATCGGCTTTTCTACCAAAATATCGCCGATGCTATTTTGGGCAGGACCGCGCTTCAGGTGAAAATGGAGGAAGCGATTGTGGTTTTGGAGATAATTGAGGCCGCTTTCAAAAGCCATCAAGAAGGTAGGAGGGTTGTCTTGGGGTGATTTTCGCTATCCAGCTTCCCTTGAAGCAGGATTTTGTGTGTATCAGCTCTTGCCAAGAAAGTGCTGTTTTCGGAAAAGCAGCACAACCCAGCTTTTTGATAGGTCCCTCTCTACGATAGCAATCGGGACTTCGGGACGACAAATTGAAGCCCTATCTGTCAATTGGACTTTGCTAAAGGGCAATGCGTTTCGTTGTCACTCCGACGAAGGAGGAGTCTGAGGAATCGTTGCAGTTCATTTTTCCTCCTTGCTATTCGACCAATTTCTTTAATTTTGCGGCCTATGGCAAAAACCGAACAAACTGCGGAAAATACGCAACTGAAAGATATTATCGCCCATGCCAAAGAGTATGGGTTTGTGTACCCATCTTCCGAAATCTACGATGGCCTTCAGGCTGTGTACGATTATGGAGCGTATGGGGTGGAGTTGAAAAACAACCTCAAGCGCCTGTGGTGGGAAACGATGACCCGCCTCAACGAGAACATCGTGGGCATCGATGCGGCAATTTTTATGCATCCGACGACTTGGAAAGCATCAGGGCACGTCGATAGCTTCAATGATCCCATGATCGACAACAAGGACAGCAAAAAACGCTACCGGGCGGATGTCCTTGTCGAAGAACACGCCGCCAAGCTGGAAAAAGAAGGCCAAGTGGAAAAAGCGAAATCGCTTACAGCCGCGCTGGCGAGACTTTTGGAAGCGGAGGATTTTGCTGCCGTGCGCGAATTGATCGTCAACGAAGGCATCAAATGCCCGATTTCAGGTACGTCCAATTGGACAGAAGTGCGTCAGTTCAACCTGATGTTCAGCACCCAAGTGGGGTCGGTAGCGGAAGATGCTTCCACCATTTACCTCAGACCTGAGACCGCACAGGGTATTTTCGTGAATTTCCTCAATGTCCAGAAGACGGCAAGGATGAAGGTTCCCTTTGGTATCGCCCAAATCGGCAAGGCCTTTAGGAATGAGATCGTTGCCAGACAATTCATCTTCAGGATGCGCGAGTTTGAGCAGATGGAGATGCAGTTTTTCGTTCGTCCAGGCTCTGAGTTGGATTGGTACAAGGAATGGGCCGCCACGCGCATGCAATGGCACAAGGCACTGGGTATTCCTGAGGAAAAACTACGCAGGCACGACCACGAGAAGCTCGCCCACTACGCCAATGCGGCGATGGACATCGAGTATGAGTTCCCCTTTGGCTTCAAGGAAGTGGAAGGTATCCACTCCCGCACGGATTTTGACTTGAAAAGCCACCAGGAATACTCCAAAAAGAAACAGCAATATTTCGATCCCGAGATCAACCAAAACTACATCCCTTACGTGATCGAAACTTCCATCGGTGCCGACAGGCTCTTTTTGATGACGCTTTGCAACGCCTACGTGGACGAGCAATCCGAGGAAAAGCAAAGGACCTACTTGCGCTTGCACCCGGCCATAGCGCCTGTGAAAGCCGCCATTCTTCCTTTGGTGAAAAAAGATGGATTACCCGAAAAAGCACGCGAAATCGTGGATTTGTTGAAATATGACTTCAACATTATTTATGAAGAAGCGGCTTCGATCGGTAAGCGATACACGCGTCAGGATTTGATCGGGACGCCGTTTTGCATTGCCGTCGACCACCAGACTTTGGAAGACAACATGGTGACGATTCGTCACAGGGACACGACCGAACAGGAGCGCGTTCCGATTGCCGAGCTACACAGCCGCTTGACGGAAGCTTGCAGCTTCAGGCGCATTTTCGAAAAACTCTAATCAAAAAGCCCCTTGAAGACCAGCAAGGGGCTTTTTCTTTTAATAAATCCGCGGCATTTTTCCCTTTTCAAAACAAATCCCCATATTTCAAAAGTTAAGCTCCATATCAAAAAATAGCATGGGAAACAAAGCCATCATCATCGGTTCGGGGATTGCGGGGATCGCGGCATCGATTCGCTTGGCCAACAAGGGCTACCAGGTGGAGGTCTTCGAAGCGAACGCGTATCCAGGTGGGAAACTTTCGGAAATTGAGATCCAAGGCTATCGGTTTGATGCGGGGCCATCGCTCTTCACACTTCCCGAACAGGTGGAGGAGCTGTTTCGGATTTCGGGGAAAAACCCGGACGAACATTTCCAATACACCAAACTTCCCGTTGTTTGCCATTATTTCTGGGAGGATGGTACGCGTCTCAATGCATTTGCCGATTTGGATCAATTTGCGCAGGAAGTCGAACAGCAACTCGGCGAGCCGGCAGCGCATGTACATAAGGCTTTGGAACGATCCTCGTACATCTATCAGCATTTGGCACCGCTGTTCATGCACCGCTCACTGCACCGTTTCGGCACCTGGGTCAATAAGGATGCGCTCAAGTCTTACTTAAGGATGGGCAAGTTGGGGATTTTCAGCACGATGAACCGAGCGAATGAAAGGCATTTTCAAAACCCCAAAGTCGTGCAGCTGTTCAATCGGTACGCCACCTACAACGGCTCCAATCCTTACGAGACCCCGGCGACCTTGAACATCATTCCGCATTTGGAATTCAATATCGGAGCATTCTTTCCCAACAAAGGCATGCACGATATCACGCTGAGTCTTTACCGATTGGCTTTGGACTTGGGTGTGAAATTCCATTTTGGTCAAAAAGTCGAGGAAATCCTCGTCGAAAATGGACAGGCATCTGGTGTCAGCATCAAAGGGACCCGGCATACCGCCGAACTTGTGGTGACCAATATGGACATGGTCAACGCCTACAAGACCATCCTGCGGAAGCAAAAGCAGCCAAAACTACTGTTGAACCAACCCAAATCGAGCTCGGCCTTGATTTTCTATTGGGGGATCAAAAAGGACTTCGCCGAATTGGATTTGCACAACATTTTTTTCTCGGAAAACTACCGGGAGGAATTCAGCCATATTTTCCAAAAGGGAACGATCTACCACGATCCGACGGTCTACATCAATATCACATCGGTTTACAAAAAAGACGACGCTCCCGAGGGCTGCATGAATTGGTTTACCATGATCAATGTACCCAACAACCAGGGTCAGGATTGGGATAGGTTGATCAAAGAGGCTCGAAAAAACATCCTTCAAAAACTGAATCGAATCCTGCAAACCGATGTCGAGTCCCTGATTGAAGTAGAGGATATCCTCGACCCAAGAACGATCGAATCCCGCACCTCAAGTGCCAATGGTGCGCTCTACGGCAACAGCTCGAACAACAAGTATGCGGCATTCCTGCGCCACGCCAATTTTTCCTCCGAGATCAAAAACCTCTACTTCTGCGGCGGCAGCGTCCATCCCGGGGGCGGCATTCCGCTCTGTCTGCTTTCCGCCAAAATCATGGCAGAAATGATACCCGAAGGGAAATAAAAAAGCCTTCAGGATTGCGGTCCTGAAGGCTCATTCAACTTTGGTGAAACTATCTCGCAGTTCCCGAATTAATGGTTTGCCCAAAAAAGACCGCGTTAAGAAACAGCTTGTTGGTGCCAAACCAGAAGGCGCGGAAGTTGGCGTTGTCTGCCATGCCAATCACACGACCTTGCCCTTGTCCAGAGACTTTGATGGCAGCGGTATTTTTGATCTGATCGCGGTTGGAAGGATGCAAGTAACCTGAAGCCAAAGGCGATTCCGGATAGACCATCACATTGGCGTATGGATTTTCGGAGATTTGGAGAAAGAGGTTATTGTCCCGGAATGAGAAAAGCTCGGCTTTGGTATAGCCATAGCCCAAAGGATGAGTAATGTCCAGCTTCACGTTCATGATGGCACCTCCTGTGACCCTTGCGCCCATGGCATTTTCAAAATCGGCATAGCGTCTTTGGACTTGTTTGTCCTCGTACGGAACAGTTTTGAATTTGAAGGCAGCGACTTCCTGCTGGTCAAGCCAGGACATCGCATTGCCCTGGGCTATCAGCGTACCGCCGCTTCTGACCCAGTCCTTGAGCTTTTCAGCGCCGGATTTTCCGAGTTGTCCATAGCCGCCTTCAGGCATCACGATGACGTTGTACCTTGACAAATCTGCAGCACCTATCCTGGACAGAGGCAGCAAGGTCGCAGGCATCTGCATGCGCTGGTCCAACAAATGCCAAATTTCGCCTGCCTCATTGCTGCTGACACCCCCGTCCACCAGGATGGCGATGGAAGGCTTGCTGAGGACGTCGATTTTTGGTGAACCGATATTTGCGCCTTGGGTGTAGCCGGTTTGGATGCCGTGGATATCAATTCCCGTCTCTGCGGCGATTTTCACCAAATCATTGTGTAAATCCTGCTCGCTGCGGTTGGATTGACCCCTGCTGACGAGGATGCTGCCCCGTGCCATGGGCTTTCCGTCAGGGAGAATCAGTGGCTCGTGACTCACTCGGACGAGGTATCCTTTTTCCATCAAGGCATACGCTGCTTTGGGGGCATAGTATTCATTCCATTCAAATAGGTAGCTGTAGCTGCCCACTTCTCCCAAGACCTTGCCTTTTTTCAACATCAGAGCGCTTTGGTTCACCTGTTCGACATTGGCAAGGTTGAGGATCTTGCTGTTCAGTGCCATGAAATCCAGATTGAAAGCCATCGGCATGGTCCAAGCCGAAACATCGTAGAACAAGCTATCTTGGAAAGTTGTGCGGGTTTCGAAGAGGGATTTGATCAGTCGGTATTGGGGCTGGTTTAGCGGCACGATGTAAGCCTTGTCTTTTTCGAACTGGACGCCATTGACGGTGATATCCTCGTTGAGTTTGAACAGGTCGATCTTGTGCTGGAGGATCATTTCTGCCAAATGGTAAGTACGGCCGCCGTCCTCTTTTGCGCCAAAAATGTAGGCCTTGTTGGGATCTACATCGGATTCGGCTTTAGCTTCTTTGTAGAAATCCCTCAAGTATGTGTTCATTTCCACCCGCATATCCTTGGCTGCTTCGAAGGAAGAAAGTGTGCAGACAAACTGGTTGCGGATCGTAAAGGCGAATGTCACCGGGCCATAGATACTCTCCTGCAAATGTCCCCGAGAAGAGGCCTGCTCAAAAAGAATCCCGACCGAGCCTTGGACATCCGGATAGGTGGAGCCTTTTCCATAGTAGAAATCATCGAAATTCTCCTGCGTGTAGTACAGCGATCCGATCCTGTCCAGATACTTGGCATGGTAAAGGCCAATCTTTTCGGTGAGTTCGAAGTTCTTTTTGGGAGTCAAGGGATGGTTTCTCGCTGGTACGCCGGGCTGAAAGAAGAAGGTCGAATTGGTGCCCATTTCGTGAAAATCCAAATGGATATTGGGAAGCCACTGCTGGAACTTGGCGACGCGGTTGCGGGACTCGGGATGCTGCACGGGTAGCCAATCGCGGTTGAGGTCAAACCAATAGTGGTTGGTCCTACCCCTCGGCCAGGCCTCGTTGAGTTCGCGGTTGTTGGCATCTCCGTTCATCACGTAGCTCTTGTGGGAGTTGACCCAAGAGGCGAATCGGTTGACGCCATCGGGGTTGAGCGCTGGGTCGAGGAGAATGATGATGTTGTCTAGATCAGCTGCGATCTCATTGGCTGCTGCAAAATGGTAGGCTGCAAGCAAGGATGCATTCACGGCGCTCGCTTCATTGCCGTGTACCGAATAGCCTGCCCACATCACCAAAGGCATGTTTTGAAGGTTGGGATTGGCTGCCGGGTCACGGAGTTTTTGACGCTCAGCCAGGATTTGGGGCAGCTTACCATGGTTTGCTGGGGAAGTGATTGTCAACACGATTTGTGGACGCATCTCGTAGCTTCTGCCGATGACTTCCAATTTGACCCGATTGGAAGATGCCGCCAAAGCTTGCATGTACATCACCACTTGGTCATGCGAGGCATGCCAGTCCCCCACTTCGAAGCCGAGGATATCTTTTGGCTTGGGCACTTTGGGGTCGTAGGTATATCCTTTTGGCAAATAATAGCCCAGATCCGTTTGCGAAATACCGATGGTCTGGAGGGCAAAAAGGAGAAAGAGAGCAAGTTTCAGGCGTAAATGCATAGGATTGAAGAAATGAACCGGGGTCGATTTTAGTCCTTTTTGAGAACAAAATTCTGTACTTTCGTTTGAGAGGTAAAATTTGGATACTCTATGGTGTCCGCAGCCTCATGGATTTTCCAGTGAAAAAGTGTTTTTAAGTTTTATAAAAAAACAAAAATATGTTCGGCATCGGAATATTGGGCGTCTTGATTTATGCCTATACGATCTATGATGTGGTCAGCAGCAAGTTTGCGGGGAACAACGACAAACTCATCTGGGTGCTGATTGTCTTATTCCTGCCCCTCTTGGGCACGGTACTGTGGTTTGTGATTGGGAGGAAGTCTGCGACAAAGACTTAACGAGCATTTTGCCCAGCGGGAATTTTCGATTGGCTGTCGGAAGGGATCATATTCCAAGAGGGTAATCAATCTGAATGATGTCAAAGTTGAACGATTTGATACGACTATTATTCAATTTGTTATGTACGACTATTTGCCGTACATTCGTAAAAAAATTCGCCATGGATACAATATCAACTTCCAGCAAAGACGAGCGCATTGAGATTCGGATTTCCGCTGCCGACAAGCAGGTTTTTTTGAAAGCCCAAAAAATGAGTGGAGACAAATCCTTTAGCAGTTTTTTGGTGCGCATAGTCAAAGAAAAGGCTACGGAGATTATCGCAAAAAATGAGGTAATCATCGCGAGCGAACAAGATCGGGAAAAGTTTTTTGAAGCTGTGTTTAGTAGCCAAAAACCGAACAAGAGGTTGATTGAGGCCGCGAAAAGGTACAAATCTAAGATTGCATTGTTGTGAGGATTGTTTTACTGGAAAAAAGCCATAATCGACATGAATTTTATTGTGAAGAAGAATCCTTGACAGAATATATTAAGACGCAAGTGAGTCAAGACGTTCGGAAGCGGCTTGCAACATGCTTCGTAGCAATAAATGATGCCGAAAAGGTTTTGGGATATTATACGCTGTCTAGTGAAAGCCTTGGAAGAGAAATGATTCCGGAAAGGTTTATAAAACAAGTACCCAAAAGCTACAATGCGCCTGTTATTTTGTTAGGGCGTCTAGCGAGAGATGTTTCACAGAAAGGTAACGGACTTGGTGAATTTCTACTTTTAGATGCATTATTCAGAAGTTACGTGCTGTCAAACGAGAGTATCGGTGCCATGGCAGTAGTTGTCGACCCAATCAACAATAAGGCAGTTGACTTTTACCTGCAGTATGGTTTTGAGAAACTTCATACCTCAGGCAAGATGTTTCTGCCTATGAAGATAATCGAGCAATTGATTTGATTTTTGAAGAAATCGAGCTATTTAATGGCAGAAAGAGGCAGCCAATGGACGAGAAATTGAAATACAATAAAGTGCTTTGGATAGAAATCGGCCATTGCGATGGGAAGCATTTTCTTTTGGGGAATCCGCACACGTATAAAGGTCGTATACATGCCTATTGCCCAAAAAAAGACACCACGTTTTGCATATCGCTCTGCGAGATAACCAAAATGTCGAAAGAGTCGAGATATTGGATAAGCGGATATTTAAGCGGTAACGAACCCGCACCACCCGAAGAATTTGACGGAGAGACATCGGTTGACTATTTTCAAAGTCAACGTTACAAATCTTGGGAAAAACAAGTAAAGCACTTTCGCGAAAAAGGAGAGCTTGGTGAATAGGTTTGCAAAACCATCCAGTTTCTTTCGATTTCACTTTCCATACACCTCCCGCAGCGCAGCCTCCAACTCCGGGTTTTTGAAGTTAATCAACCGGGACTTGTTCGTTGAAAAAAAGCGACAATGTGTTATGAATCTTTAGAGCTTTTTATTCTCCAAGGCTTGTCGTAATTCTCCAAAACGCTTTTTTGTTAGGCAGTCTAAATTCCACGTATCTGGTTCCAAATAACCCTTTTACACGCTTGATTTTCATTTTGCTTTTGACAATCTTTTTTTCTTTGCTATCAATGATCATCACTTTGCCACCCAGAATCAAATCTCCTCCGACGAAGAATAATTGTTCCAATATGGCTTTATCAGGATTAGAGTAATTTGAATGACCAAACATTTCCTTTCGCTCGGAATCTGAGTAGTCAAACCAATAGTCAGTCAAAGAAATTTTTTGATGATTTTCATTGAGAAGGCTCACTAAGTGATCGTGTCGTTCAAAGGACCTAAAGGACTCTAAATCCGCAGAATTGCGTGTTGCTTGAACCATTGAATCCATTTCACTTTGCTTAAAGATCACAATTGCAAATTTCTTGTGTATAATTAGGATACTTTCGTCTATCGTGTCAAAATCGGCGGAATAGAATACCTTACTTCTTATTTCATCGTAGTTCACTTGCGCAAAAATTCGGAAAGGAATTAAGAGAAATGTCAAGAAAATCAATTTATTCATATTGCATTTGGTGAATCATCACGATTTCTTGATCAGCAAAATAGCGACTTTCATTTGTAAACCTCCCGCAGCGCACCTTCCAACTCCGGATATTTGAATTTGAACCCTGCTTCCTGGATTTTTTTGGAGGTAATTTTGTTGCCGCCAAGCACCATTTGCGCCATTTCACCCAAGGCCAGCTTCAATCCAAAAGCAGGTACGCCGATACCGACATAGGGTTTCCCGGCAAACTTCGCAGCCACTTTTGTCAATGAAGCATTTGTAGCGGGGTTTGGACCGACGGCATTGTAGATGCCTGAGGCTTTTTCATTCTCCAATGCCCACAAAAACATCCCCGCCAAATCCTCGATATGTATCCAACTCATCCACTGTCGGCCCGTGCCCAAAGGCGCGGTGACCGGTGGTTTCATCATTTCCTTCAATGCACCGCCGTCCTTGTCCAGCACGATTCCTATCCGAAGCAAAACCGTCCTCAGGCCTTGGCTGGCGATCTGCTGCACGCTGTTTTCCCAAGCCTTTACTACGCTTGCCAAGAAATCGCCACCTGACTCTGAATTTTCATCCACCCATGCGTCATGGGTATCAAATCCATAGTACCCCACCGCAGATGCCGAAACGAATGCCTTTGGGACCTTGGGAGATATCCTGATTGCTTCAAGAAGGAGCGCGGTCGAGGCTGTCCTGCTGGTCAGAATCGCTGACTTGCGTTCGGCTGTCCATCTTTTTTCGGCCACACCTTCTCCGGCAAGGTGAATGATGGCATCGGCCCAAGCAATCGCCTTTGGGTCGATGAACTGTTTTTCTACATCCCAGGCAAAGGAAAGTTGCTTGTTGCGCTTTGGGTCGCGACTAAGCCAGGCTACAGTATGTCCTTTGGATTCCAGCAGCGCGGTGATTTTTCTGCCGACCAGGCCCGACCCTCCTGTTATCAATACTTGCTTCATGGGATTATTCATTTTCTACAAAAGCCTGCAAACCTGAAAATTGTTTTCCAAGCAATCATCTCGCCAGGTAAAAACCCAGCAGGACGGCCAATAGGCCCAATGCGACGCTTACGCCAATGTAAATGAGGGAAAGGGAAATATTTCCTTGTTGCAGCATTTGAAGGTTTTCGGAAGAGAAAGTGGAAAAGGTCGTAAATCCGCCGCAAAAGCCTGTGACCCCGAGGAGGTACCATTCTTTTGGGATTTCCGCCTGTTTGTAAAAAATCCCAAGAAATACCCCAATCAGCACGCAACCCAACATATTAGCCATGAAAGTCCCAAAGGGAAATGTGCTCGGGATGAATTTTTGACACAATAGACTCAGCCCGTACCGGCAAATGCTTCCGATTCCTCCGCCTACACCTACGATCAGTATTTCCTTCATCCAGCTTGTGTTCAAGAGAGGCAAGTTAATCAAAATCAACTCATACAGACCTGTGATTTTGGACAAATGGAGCGATTGCAAAGGATGTATGAAAACCAAACAGGGGCTCGGCTAATCAAGTGCCTTCCTCATGCGGTAGTTGACCAACTCGAGAAAGTGCGATTTTTTCAATTGCTCTATTTCCACCTCAAACCCCAGGTTTTCAAAAAAACGCCTGGCTGTGATGCTCACATCGGCATAGATCGACTTGTGACCTTTTGCGCGCGCCTGATTTTCGAGTTTCTGGTAAAGTCCACGACCCACTCCTTGATGTTGGTGGTCTTTGTGGGTGAAAAGGTAATCCAAATAGCCATCCTCCCGCAGGGAACCAAACCCGATGATTTTGGCCCCGTCCACGGCCTTCACAAAGAAGTCATGCCAAATCCCATGCTGCCATTTGTCCATGGCCGAGTGCCAATAGGACCAATCGTCGACTTGTTCCTTCGTATAATCCTTGATATTGACAAATTGGATCGTGTTGTAAAAAAGATCGGTGATCTCCGGGATATCCGTTTCCTTGGCGAGGTAGTAGCTCCAAGGCACGTCCGATAGCCGTTTGATGTACAGTCCACTTGAGTGGGCGCTGAAGCCAGCTTTCTCAAGCAGCCTTATTGAAGCATTGTTTTCTGGGGTTGGGTCGGCGACCACATGCTCGAATCCTCCGGTGGCACGGATATCCCGTACGAGGAACTCAACCAATTTTGACCCGTACCCTTTCCCTAAAAAACTCAATTCCCCGATCAAGAAATCAATCCCCGCTGATCCCAAAGGTGCCTCTGACCAAATGCCCAAGGGTGCCAAATGGGCATCGTAATGCTGGACAAAGGCAAAAGGCTTGCCGTCCTCGACAATGAAATGATGTATCCAATCGGCATCCAAGTTGGCCTCGATCTCGTGGAGCCAATCCTCGGGCACGCCAAAATACTTCCTTGCAGGCTCAGTCTGAAGCCAATCGTTGAGAAGGGGAAGGTCTGCCAAAGTGAATTTTCTCGCGATCATACTGTTAAAAAAACTTATTGTTCTGATTTGCCTGCTCCGTCTTCCCAAATCCGCCTCTTCAGCAAAAGGCAATATGTGTCCCCGGCGCGTTTCCACTTTTTGGATCGAAAAATCCCAAGTCACCTAAATCTAATTATATCTTTGGGGAAAGAAAAATTTTGGACCGAAATCCAATTTCCTTTTTCAGCCGCTTTTACAATAATTTTTCAATCACTGAATTTCTCGCTTTATTCGCCCTATGGATTTTCAATGGTTTTGGGAGGGAATCAGGCAAGGCATCGCGCAGATTACTTGGCTTGAGGGCATTGCTGTGTTTTTTGGAATTGCGAGTGTGGTTTATTCGATCAAAAAACATATTTGGGTATTCCCAACGGGGATGATCAGCACCCTGATTTACGTGTACATCTGTCTGAAATTCAAGCTCTACGCGGATATGGGCATCAATGCTTACTATTTTTCGATGTCCATCTATGGTTGGTTCTGGTGGACTCGTCCGCAAAAGGAGAAGGAAGCGCTTCCCGTAACCTGGCTTGACCGCATGGGTATCATTTATTCTTTGGCCCTGTTTTTTGGGTCATACGCTGTTCTCTCATTCGTGCTGAGCAACTTCACCGATTCGGATGTGCCTTATTGGGATTCCTTCACGACGGCTTCGGCATTCGTGGGCATGTGGCTAATGGCAAAAAAGAAAGTGGAGAATTGGATCGCTTGGATTGTGACTGACGTCGCATCTGTGCCCCTGTATTTTCACAAGGAATTGCTGCTCACATCGTTCCAGTTTTTGTTTTTCACGGTGCTCGCTGTGATCGGACTTTTTGCCTGGATCAAAGCAGCCAAAACCAACGTCGAGCAATATGCTTAGGAAAGTGGTCGTGATCGGTCCCGAGTCAACAGGGAAAAGCACTATCTCGGAAGCTTTAGCCGCACACTTTGGATGCGATTGGGTTCCGGAATATGCGAGGGAGTATTTGGAGAATCTCGGCAGGCAGTATCGATACGAGGACCTGCTCGCAATCGCAAAAGGCCAAACAAATCTTGAGGATCAAATGGCTTCAAATAATGAAGGCCTACTCATTTGTGATACTGACCTGCAGGTGATCAAGATTTGGAGCCAACATCGGTTTGGAAAAGTTGATCCTTGGATAGAATATCAGATCAAAGCTCGGAAATATGATCTTTACCTATTGGCCAATATCGATATCCCTTGGCAAGACGATCCACTGCGTGAGCACCCCGCTCCGGAGATGCGGCAATATTTTTTTAGGAAATACCATGAGACGCTTGAAGCCTCCCGAGTTCCTTTTTATGTGGTTTCGGGTGATAAATCAGCAAGACTTCAAACGGCTATCGCTCAGGTGAAAGCCTTGTTGGGGATTGAATAATTACCTGCTTTTTTTCAAATATCACTAGAAAACGACCCCACATGTTGTGTAGAAATGTGGTTTATTTTTAAGACCTTAGAAATCATTTTTGATCATTTCAGTAAACCCCAAAGACATTGACAAAATGAAAAAACTCCTTTTTATCGCGGTACTTTTTTTTGCGGCGGCGGCGCATGAAACTTCCGCACAAGACAAACCAAATCCGACCGAAGTGGCGCGGGTCACAGGCTACTTTAGCTACCTGATGCCATTGGTGAAATTCCAAGATGGCGAGAGTATCTCCAACTTCAGCGATGGATTTGCCATGGGTTTCCCGGCAGGTTTTATCTTGGCCACAAAAAGTGGACGCTACGGCTATATATTCGAATTGGTGCCTATCATCGCTTTTTCGGAGGGTACCAGTAGGATGGATAACCTTGTTTTCAATCCCGGCATCCAATTCCACATACCTGGTGGCTGGAACTTCAACGCCCTCGCTTCTTTCGAAACATCAGGTCGGTATGGCCTGACACCGGTGATATCCAAAACCCTCCGGGTGGGGGAATATACGAGCTGGTTCATGACCGTTCCGGTACCGGTCCGCTTCGGTGCCAATCGTCCGACTTCATTGGAATTTGCGCTTCAGCTGGGCTTTGCGTTTTGAATATTCAATAAAACCGCCTGATTGCTAGTGCTTTCTCCAAGTATTTGTCGTATCTTGTGCAAATTTCACTTTTTACACTAAAATTAGAATACCCTCGAATAATTGAATTACCCAATGCAAATTCCAAAATTCAGTAAAGCAACGCCCTTCCAGTCAGAACTCAGAGGGCGGATCAGATCGTATTTCAACGAACAAAAACTCAAACCAACCGGTAATCTATCCCTTTATTGGAAAGCCATTTTGTTGGTGACCTTGTTCGTTGCCACCTATGTCCATTTGGTGTTTTTTACACCATTTTGGGCAGTAGCCTTGTTGGAGTGTATACTCCTGGGAGGTTTAGCCTCTGCAATAGGTTTCAACGTGATGCACGATGGCGCACATGGCAGCTTTAGCAGCAAAAAATGGGTCAATGAACTCGCGGGCGTCACCATCAATTTCCTAGGAGCCAACGTGTTTATGTGGAAAACCAAGCACAATGTGGCCCACCACACGTTCACCAACATTCCCGAAATGGATGATGACATGAATGCTCGGCCCTTGTTGAGGCTTTGTCCAGCCCAAAAACATTACAAAATCCACCGTTACCAGCACCATTATTTCCTGTTTGTATACTCCATTCTTTATCTCTATTGGGTGTTTGTGACGGACTACAAAAAATACGTACAGCGGCGTGTCGGCGGTACTCCCCTCCAACCCATGAAGGCAATGGACCACGTCTCATTTTGGGGATTTAAGTTGCTGCACCTGGTACTGTTCGTTGCAATTCCGGTCTACATGCTCGGATGGTCTGCTTGGATCATTGGTTTTTTGACATTTGGCATTTCTACGGGGATTTTCCTCAGTGTCGTGTTCCAATTGGCACATTCGCTGGAGGAGACTAATTTCCCAATTCCAGATGCCGAATCCCACCAATTGGAGGACGATTGGGCGATACATCAGTTGAAGACGACATCCAATTTTGCCACGGACAACAAGGTACTATCTTGGCTGGTCGGTGGGCTCAATTATCAAGTTGAGCATCATTTGTTTCCGAATATCTCCCACGTGCATTACCCCGCCATCAGTAAGATTATCAAGCAAACCTGCCAAGAATACAACATACCCTATTTGGAACATTCCAAAATGCGCCACGCCTTTGTCTCACACGTGAACCACCTGCGGGAATTGGGTAGAGTTTAAAAGAACCCTAACCGAAAAATATCAAAGCCAAGGCGTTATGCTTTGGCTTTTTTTTTGACAATTTTTTGCCCTTTGGGATTCAAATACCAAGTTCCCGAAAGCTGATTGATACCGCCAATTCTTCTCCATATTTTCGCTCGGCATAATCAGGACCTACTCAAAACGGAAATTTTTTATTGACCGATGGGTTTGAAATCTGAAACATTCCAACATAACTTTGTCACAGATCATGAGGGGTGCCTTAATACAACGGGCTGAGATCATACCCACAAGACCTGATCCGGGTAGTGCCGGCGAAGGGAAATGAGTAACCAATTGCAGTAATACTATCCAGAGTTTCTTTTCGGAGAAATGACTTAAAGT
Source organism: Mariniradius saccharolyticus AK6 (assembly GCF_000330725.2). Lineage (GTDB taxonomy): Bacteria > Bacteroidota > Bacteroidia > Cytophagales > Cyclobacteriaceae > Mariniradius > Mariniradius saccharolyticus. The sequence goes on from NZ_AMZY02000020.1 coordinate 75,652, forward strand.
CCGCTGGCGTATGTCGGCGTTTTGCGCGCATAGGATAGGATTTCAGCATTGGATGGGTCAAACAAAAAAGGAAGACCGCCCCTAGGTTTTCCGATGTTTCACCAAATCACTGCGACAAGCGGTACAAGCGTACATCATGAAAAAAATCTTTTTCCTCTGGGCAATGCTGCTCATAGGTTCGGCTGCGATCGCGCAGTCCACAATCCGAGGCGTCGTCAGAAGCAAGGACGGCGAAACCCTCGTCGGTGCAAATGTCGTCCTGACCGGGACAGGGAGGGGTTCGACGACAGACCTGAATGGTTATTTCGAAGTCAAAAACGTTCCTTCCGGGAAATACAACCTCCGCGTGAGTTACATGGGATATGAGAGCTACCTGCAGGAAGTCGAATCGCCTCTTGCCGGACTAATGGAAATTAGCCTGAATCCAAGCAGTATCCTGTCGGAGGAATTTATCGTCTACGCCACCCGCGCCTCTGAGCGTACCCCGACTACCTTCAAAACTGTCAGCAGGGAGGAAATTGCCAAACTGAACCTCGGCCAGGATATTCCTGTCCTTCTCAACTTCACGCCCTCGGTCGTGACACACTCCGATGCGGGTGCCGGAGTCGGCTACACCGGGCTGAGGATTCGTGGTTCCGACCAAACCCGGATCAATGTCACCATCAACGGCATCCCGCTCAACGATGCCGAATCCCACGGCGTTTTTTGGGTCAATAAGCCGGATTTCGCGACTTCCGTCGAAAACATCCAAATCCAACGGGGCGTCGGAACATCCACCAACGGTGCAGCTACGTTCGGTGCGAGCATGAATATCCAAACGGACAAACACCAGGAAGAGGCATTTGGCGAAGTGGACAACTCTTTTGGCTCGTTCAATACTTGGCGGCATATGGTCAAAGTCGGAACAGGCCTCCTCAATAATCGCTGGGCCTTTGATGCCAGGCTGTCTCAAATTACGTCTGACGGCTATATCGATCGGGCATTCTCGGATCTGCGCTCCTATTTTCTTTCGGGAGGATATTATGGAGAAAAGCACGTCGTCAAAGTCAACATGTTTTCGGGCAAAGAGCAAACCTACCAAGCCTGGGAAGGCGTACCGGAAGCGTTATTGAAAACCAACCGGACCTTCAATGCCTATACCTACGACAATCAAACCGACAATTACCAGCAGGACCATTATCAATTGCTCTATACGGGAAATTGGAACGCGAACTGGAAGGCCAACGCGGGACTACACTACACTTACGGTCGCGGTTTTTTCGAACAGTTCAGGGAAGATGACCGCTTGTCGCGCTATGGTCTGGATCCGATCGTGATAGGCAATTCGGTGATAACCCGTACCGATATCATCCGCAGAAGGTGGCTGGACAATGATTTTTACGGTGCTGTGTTCTCTTTGAACTATATCTCCGACGATTCCCGATGGAATGTCATCATGGGTGGCGGCGCCAATCGGTACGATGGGGATCATTTTGGGGAAATCATTTGGATGGGAACGGCCGGACCTACCCAAATCCGTGACCGCTACTATGACAACAATGCGGTAAAAGACGACCTGAACCTTTATACCAAAGCGACCTATGAGGTTTCCAAAGGATTGTTCTTGTTTGGTGACCTACAATTCCGCGGAATCAACTACCGCTTCAATGGCATTAACGACGACCGGCGGGATATCGAAGGATTCTATACGTTCCGGTTTTTCAACCCCAAATTGGGTATTTCTTACGAAAATGAATCCGGTCAAACTTGGTACGCGTCCTATGCCGTTGCCAACCGGGAACCTGTCAGAAACGACTTTACGGACAGCCAACGCGGTCAAGCGCCAAAACCCGAAAACCTCCAAAACATCGAGGCGGGTGTGCGTACCCAAGAGGGGAACTGGAATTACAACTTCAACTTCTTCTACATGCGTTACAGGGATCAGCTCGTCCTTACGGGCCAACTGAATGACGTGGGTGCCTATATCCGCGAAAACGTACCGAATTCATTCCGAGCCGGTATCGAGATGGACGCATCGTACCGTTTGTCGCCGAAGTGGACGTTGGCGGGTAACCTAACACTCAGTAGAAACAAAATCGACGAGTTCACGGAATATTTGGACGACTATTCCACAGACGACTTTAGGCAGGAGACAATTGTCCACACCAATACGGACATCGCATTTTCCCCCAATGTAGTCGCCGCTGCGGTGATTGACTTCAGACCTTTTCCTGGATTTGAGGTCAACTTGCTCTCCAAATATGTCGGCAGGCAGTTTCTCGACAATACCCAAAACGAAGCGAGAAGCCTCAATCCTTTCATGACCCAAGACCTGAGGTTCAATTATGCGCTGCGACCAAGGTTTGTGAAAAACCTCGAGTTTACCCTTTTGGTCAACAATATCTTCAACCAGCTTTACGAGCCCAACGGCTATACTTTCAGCTATTTTGTCGCGAATGAAGCAAATACCGGGCGGGAACTGGTGACGGAGAATTTCTTCTATCCCCAAGCGGGGACCAATTTTTTAGCTGGCCTAAAGCTGAAGTTTTAATAAATAGCCGGTTGGAAAACATGGTATGCCACTGTGTTTTCCAACCGGTTTTTATTGTAGCACGATCATAAAATCCCGCAGGAGACCAATGCAAGAAGATGCCAACACCAATTCTGTCAACGGATCCAAGTCATTTGCAAGCCAAATCACAAATTGTTTTTTGTTAGGCCCCAACTGCACTGCACCAATAGATCGGGCATCCTCAAAAAATTCAAATCCTTTGTGCCAAAATTCACTACCCATCATGAGTTCCATAGCTCCTTTTTTTCCTGGTTCTTGGTAGTCAAACACCGCTTTGATATCTATTCTGCGGTTGCCATCCGTCAACCATCCGAAGAAATTTGAGCCGACTTCTGTGCCATAGTTTTTCGTAACTACCAGTTTCCAAGCCGTTTCTGTTGGTTTCGTCTCGATCAAAGCGGCATAGTTGTCCTTGGATTCCAAAACCTCTTCGTCACCTCCCCCAAATTGGATTCCTCCAATGACGATACCCCCGCTCGTGAGTCCCCGGTAGTCAAGGTTTCTGCTGAAATTGACCATTGCTGAATCGCCAGCTAGCGATAATATCAAAAATGAGCCGTTGTGGTCAGATTTTGAGGTTTCCAAACGGTCGAATAGCTTGGAGTTGTATTTGGTTTTTGTAAATCCAGTTTTACCCTCTACAACTTGGAAGGTATGAAATCGGAACTTGGGAAAAGTAGACATACCATTCCATGTTACCGGATATGCAGTTCCGTTTTTTAGAAGGTTGTCAGAAACAGCCATCAGGCGCTGGGCTTGGACGGATGTTAAAAAAGACAACAAACAAAGCGTCAATAACGCTGAGATTCGGATAACTTTTGGGGAGTTTTTCATGGCTACTAAAAATGGAGATGAATACCCAAATGAACGAATAAATGACTGCAACAAAGATCATTTTACGTTTCTGTTTTTGGTAAATTCTGATAATTCAAAAAATTATTTTGGCAAAAAATAAGCAAGCATCTTTCTGTCATTCAAATAGTTGTGGCAATTGATTTTTTTTATTTGCCGGTATTGTTGATGAGTTTGAAATAATCCTTTAGACTCGTCAAGACCGGCATCCGAGCGTCTTCGGTTTCCAAGATCTTTATCTTTTTACCCGAAAAATTGATCCCAAAATTCACCTCTTCATTGGATAGCAGGGGGAAAATGTCCTTCCCGAAAGCGAGGTGGGCAAATTTGTCTCCACCTTCAAAACGAATCTCGCCTGACTTGCCGTTGCTGGGATTTTCCCAGTTCACCACAATCGGAATACTGTCATTGGGAAATTCCCAGTAGAGGTAAGCTTCGTCCTTGGTTCGATTGAGAAGGATGGCTACAGGAAGGCTGGTAACTTGGCTGTTTTCGGATATCTTGGAATGCCTGTAGGCCACCATCTTCGCCTCTTTGAGGTTTTCGATATCATAGGCAATCGATCTTACATTTTTAAAAAATATCCGTTCCGCATCCGTTACCCGCATGGGTGAAGGTGCGGTTCCTGAGTTGTTGGCCCTTTTTTCATTGAAAAACGACAGACCGATCACGAGCAATATCGAAACCAACCCGAAGATTTTCAATATTCGGACAAGCTCCGGGGTCAATACTTTATCGGTACTAGAGGCTGGCATCTCGCAAGTTTGGAAAATAACTCATTTCGAATGAGGAAATGTTTCGACCCATGGCTGAATATTTTGAAAGCCACCCATCTATCCAAACTATTTCAGCTTTGGTCATAGGGAGATTGGGTTTTTACGCTCATTATGCTGAATTTGGAATACCGTTATGATGAAAATCAAAGAACTCCCCAAAGCTGTCATTCTATGAAAAAGGCGATCTTTTTATTTCTCTTCCTTCTGAGCTTCCAAGTCTCGGCAACCGAAATGTACCACGCCGTGATGAGCTTTCAGGCAGATCTCGGCGCCTTGAATCGAAAATACAACAACCGGCTTTCGGAGGAGTATTTTGTGCGCATGGATCGGCTTTACACGGATTGGCTGCAGGCCTTGGAAAGAATGCCATACGATTCCTATTCCATGGATGGCAAACTGGATTACCAATTGATGAAAAACCACCTGGAAAAGGAGCTGTTCTTCCACCAAGCCGCCTACGAGGATTTCAAGCTGGTCAAAAACGTCACCGATGTGGCGGCGCCCTTGGAGCAATTTTACCAAACCCGCCGGATGGCCGTGAAGCCCAAGGCACAGGATTTGGCTGCCGAGTTTGCAAAAGTGGAGAAGGCTGTGAAGACCAAGTGGGAGCAAACCAAGAAAACCACTCCTTATGACAGTTGGCAAAAAGCCGACCTCGCTTCCCAAGTGGTGGAATCCCTCCGGAAAAGCACCGAGGAGGCATACAATTTCTACTACGACTATGATCCGGATTTCACCTGGTGGATGAAAGAGCCTTGGAAAAGCCTGGACAAAACCCTGAAGGATTACGCAGCATTCCTGAAAACCCACTTTGTCAACACTGTGGTAAAGGATGACGGTTCGGGTATCATCGGCAAGCCGGTCGGCAAACTGGCCATCGAAAAGGAATTGGCCTACAACATGATCCCCTACACCGCCGAGGAACTCCTCAAGGAAGGGGAAAAGCAATATGCCTGGTGTGAGCGCGAAATGCTCAAAGCCTCACAGGAATTGGGATTTGGAAATGACTGGAAAGCGGCATTGGAATCCGTCAAAAACACCTATGTCCCCGCAGGCGAATGGCCCGAGATGGTCGGGGAAATGGCAGAAGAAGCGATTCAGTTCTTGGAAACGAGGGATTTGATCACGATTCCGGAAATGGCCAAGGAGACCTGGCGGACCACGATGATGTCAGCCGAGCGGCAAAAGGTGAGTCCATTTTTCCTCGGAGGAGAAACGATCATCATTTCCTATCCAACCTCTACGATGACCCACGAAGAGAAGATGATGAGCATGCGTGGCAACAATCCGCATTTTTCCCGTGCGACCGTCCAACACGAATTGATCCCCGGACACCACTTGCAGCAGTTTATGAACCAGCGGTATTTCCCCCACAGGAGGTTGTTCTACACGCCTTTTTGGATCGAGGGATGGACACTGTATTGGGAGTTTAACCTGTGGGACAAGCAGTTTCCGCGTGATGCCAAAGACCGGGTCGGTATGCTTTTCTGGAGGATGCACAGGGCGGCGAGGATTGTCTTTTCGCTCAATTACCACCTTGGCAAGTGGACACCGCAGCAATGCATCGACTTCTTGGTGGACAAAGTGGGCCACGAGCGCGCCAATGCAGAAGCCGAAGTCAGGCGTTCATTTGAGGGCAACTATGGACCGCTGTACCAATTGGCCTATATGATTGGGGGTTTGCAGGTCTATTCGCTGAAAAATGAAATGGTCCAGTCCGGAAAAATGACCGAGAAACAGTTCCACGATTTCTTTATTACCCAAAACTACATGCCAATCGAGCTGCTCCGCGCGCGGATGAAGGAGGAAAAAATCCCGAGAAACTTCAAGAGCAGCTGGAGGTTTTTGGATTGATGAAAAAAACTAATCCCCCAAGGGTTTGGAAGTCTTGGGGGATCATTTAACCTACTTGTCTTTTTTGAGTGTGATAATAACAACTCCATTTTTGGCTTTCTCACCATATTTCTCGAGTAAAAATTTGTCCTTTATAACCTCAATGCTTTGAATATCATCAGGATTTATTTTTTCAATATCTACAATAGGCACCTTCCCATCCTTTGTTGATAATAACATCAATGGGCTATTATCGGCATTTGCGGAAACCTTAAGTTTTATGCTTGGATCGGGGCTGGCTTCAGTCGCCGTTTTGCTTCTGCCATGGGAAAATGGAATTGATATGTCACTAATCTCTTTAAGTTCCTGAAGCTGCTTTTGCTGGGTTACGCTAAGTTCATTTTTAATGGCAACCAAAGTCAACAATTTCTTACGCTTCAACGAGTTTTCTAATTTGAGGATAAGGTCCATTTGCTTTGAAACTTCCTCAGTATTTACCTTAGTCTCTTGTAGCAATTTCCTCAATTTTACGGTAGCCTCGTCCAAATCCCATTTGATCTCACTGAATTCACTGGAATTTTGACTATTTATTTTGTTTATTTTTTCTGCCTGCTGGTCAGAAAGGGAAATGGTGAATCTGTGTTGGAAAACCTGATTGGCTGTAAAAAGCACCTCTTCGAACATGTCCTGTGCATAGGTGACACCTGAACTGAGGATCATCACAATTATCAATATCTTTTTCATACAATTTCGATTAAAATTCATTCAATAATGAGGAAGTAGGAGATTCCCAAGACTCCAACTCGGATGTTCGTTCGATCTTGAATTGGAGTTCATGGTTGGGTTTTTCTTCAAGGGTTATGATGATTACGTCCTGTTCCAAGGATTGCACTGCTTCATCCCTCGCAAAAAACCAAGCAGCCATTACCAAAGAAGCCGCGATCCCCAACGGAATCCACCAATTGACACTTCTTTGTCTCTTCGCTTTCGGGAAATCAGGGATTTGAATCTCGTTATCCTTTTCCTTCAATTGGGCGAAGAAGCTTTCGATTTCTTTATCGTGTTCGGTTTTCATCACTGTTCGATTCTGGATTTTTCGATCAATTTTTTCAGGTTTTTCTTTCCCCGGTCATAATGTGTTCGCACTGTGCCAAGTCCTATTTCCATCACTTCTGCTGCCTTTTCCAAAGTCAATCCATGGTAAAATACCAGCAAAAGTACTTCTCGCTGCTTGGCGGGCAATAGCTGAATCAGCTCTTCGGGAGACTGGTCCGCGTAACCGGACACCATTTCATCAGGCACATCGTAGTCCTCCAAAAGCGGCAGGATCGCATTCGCCTGTGCCATGGAACCATTTGCCGTAAATCGGATGACAGAAAACAGCCAAGTCTTGACTGAGGACTTCCCGCCGTAGACGGCCTTGCTTTCCAATATCTTCAAATACACCTGCTGCAGCACATCCTTGGCCATCTCATCGTCGAATCGACAACACTGCCGTGCCCAAATGTAGGCGTCACGGTGAAGCGCTTTGACGGTTTGTTCCAGTTGCTCGTGCTGCATGTCTGATACTTGGTGTGGAAAAGTCGGAATTATATGACAGGAGAAATCTAATTTTTTCCAAATATTCCTAACGGAAAAAAGAAACGCTCCCCGAATGAAACGGAAGAAGGTTTGGACTCGGGCAATTTCCAAATGGTTTTTCGCATATCTCTCTAATTAGACTGACTGGAAGAATATTATTCCGAGCCGAATTGATTGGCTGGGGAAAATGTTAGTATCTTTGGCGGGCAAATAGGGTTACCTAACCAATTTGCCATGAATCGAAGCTCCGATAAATTCCTTTTTGAAGCGCTCACCTACGACGACGTGCTTCTCGTACCGGGTTACTCCGAAGTCCTCCCCCGCGACACCAATACCTCCTCGCAACTCACCAAGAACATTAGAATGAACATTCCGCTTGTTTCCGCGGCAATGGACACAGTGACAGAGGCGGAGCTTGCCATTGCGATTGCATTGGAAGGTGGAATCGGATTTATCCACAAAAACATGTCCATCGAAAAGCAGGCAGCCCAAGTCCGCAAGGTGAAAAGATCGCAGGCTGGGATGATATTGGATCCGATTACGCTGGATATCGAAGCCAAGGTAAGGGATGCAGAGGCTATCATGCGGGAGTTCCACATTGGAGGTATTCCTGTGGTCGACAGTGACCGGGTTCTCAAAGGGATTATTACCAACCGCGACCTGCGCTTCATCAAAGATCAAAACGTCAAGATCAAAACGATCATGACTTCGGAGAATCTGATTACGGCCAAGTTTGGGATTTCGCTGGAGCAGGCGGAGGAGATTCTGCAGGAGTTTAAGATTGAGAAGCTGCCGATTGTAGATGAGGATTATAAGCTGACTGGCTTGATCACTTACAAAGACATTTTAAAGAGGAGGGATAAGCCGCACGCTTGCAAGGACGAATACGGAAGACTACGCGTAGGCGCAGCTGTCGGTGTGACTGCGGATATTGTCGAAAGGGTCGAAGCCCTCAAAAACGCGGGCGTCGACGTGGTTTCCATCGATACCGCTCACGGGCATTCCAAGGGTGTGATTGATACTTGCAAAAAAATCAAGTCTGTTTTCCCTGATTTGGAGGTCATTGTCGGAAACATCGCCACGCCGGAAGCGGCCATTGCCTTGGCGGAAGCTGGCGCGGATGCCGTCAAGGTGGGCGTAGGCCCAGGCAGTATTTGTACTACCCGAGTCATTGCCGGTGTCGGAGTGCCACAGCTTTCTGCTGTGTTTGAATGTGCCGAAGCCCTTAAAGGAAAAAATGTGCCAGTGATTGCGGACGGTGGTATTCGCTATTCCGGCGATCTTGTCAAGGCAATCGCGGCGGGAGCAAGTTCTATCATGATCGGGTCGTTATTGGCAGGAACAGAAGAAGCCCCGGGCGAAATGATCATTTACGAAGGAAGAAAATTCAAGACTTACCGCGGCATGGGATCCTTGGAAGCGATGGAATCAGGTTCCAAAGACCGTTATTTCCAGGACGCCGAAGATAACATCAAGAAACTCGTTCCTGAAGGAATCGTCGGCCGGGTTGCCTACAAAGGCCTTGTTTCGGAAGTCTTGTACCAATTGGTTGGAGGACTTCAGGCTGGGATGGGCTACTGCGGCACCAAGACTGTAGAGGACCTACAGAAAAACGGCAAGTTTGTAAAAATTACAACAGCCGGCGTAAAGGAATCACATCCACACGATGTCAGCATTACGCGGGAAGCGCCAAATTATTCCGCAAAGATGTAATATTTGTTTTGTGTCATTTTAGGCCGGTCATTGGGTGGCAATCTCTCCCTAGACCGGCCTTTTTTGTTTAATGCTTGGATTTTGCTTGTTCGGCTAAATTGTCGGATATTGAAATCATGTAAAATTATCTTTTTCCTATGACCACTGAAATCATCCTTCGCTACCTCCATTTCATCTGCATTTTTGCCATTGTGGGCTCGCTTGTCTCCGAGCATTTGCTGTTGAAAAATACTCTCTCAAGGAGGGAACTGGATAGACTGTCCAAAATCGATGCGGTGTATGGGCTTGCGGCTTTGGTTTTGCTTGGCGTTGGGATGACGCTTTGGTTGGGTGGTATCGGAAAGCCTACGGATTTTTACAGTAAAAACCCGATTTTCCATGTCAAACTCACGCTCTTCGTATTGATAGGGATTTTGTCGATATATCCGACGGTGTTCTTTTTAAAAAACAGAAAGGGCGATCCTGAGGAAGAAATCGCAGTGCCGAAGGGGATTTTTTGGTCCTTGAGGCTTGAGCTTTTGTTGCTTCTTGTGATACCCATTTTGGCTGGACTGATGGCCAAGGGAATCGGTTCTGCCGGATAACAAAAAACCCCATGCTTTGACAACATGGGGCCTAGGGCTTCTAGTATAGTTTAATTAGAGTACGCGTTCCAATTGGCTGAAATAGAAGTCGCCTTCGATCTTGGCGTTTTCGTCTGAGTCGGAGCCATGCACAGCGTTGGCTTCGATGGATTTTGCGAAGATTTTGCGAATGGTGCCCTCAGCGGCATTGGCGGGGTTGGTGGCACCGATCAAGGTCCTGAAATCCTCCACTGCATTGTCTTTTTCCAAAATGGCCGCGATGATCGGACCGGATGACATATAGTTGCAAAGGTCGGCGTAGAAGGGCCTCGCTTTATGTACTTCGTAGAATTTGCCTGCCAACTCAGGAGTCAATCGGGTGGCTTTCATCGCTACGATTTTGAAGCCTGCCTCCTCGATCATTTTCAATATCGCTCCCGAATTGCCTGCTTCAAAAGCATCAGGCTTAATCATGGTAAATGTTCTGTTCCCTGCCATTATAATGATATTTGTAGGTTTAAATGTGGGTGCAAAATTAAGTGAAATCAATGAAATTCCATATTGGGACTGTGAATTCTCTGTTATCTGTTTCAACGTTAACAAGTTAGGCCAATTGGGATTTTTCAAAAATAATCCTGACATTTGCGGACTGTGTGCTTTGCTAAGGACACTGCAATTGCTATCCAATGAGCGAATTAGAGTTATTCAAACACCATATTTCCTCTCCCCAAAAAGTAGTCATCACCACCCACCACAAGCCCGACGCCGACGCTCTTGGTTCATGCTTGGGGATGGCTAATTTCCTTCTCAAATTGGGACACGAGGTCACAGTTGTCACTCCCTCTGACTATCCGTCGTTTTTGCATTGGATGAAAGGCAACGAGGAGGTCCTTAATTTTGAAGACCCAAAGGAGCAGCCACTTGCGATTGAAAAGGTGAAGGAAGCCGGGATAATCTTTTGTTTGGATTTTTCCTGCCCCAAGCGAATGCATGGACTGCTTCCCTACGTGGATAAATCAAAAGCCTATAAAGTCAACGTCGACCATCACCAGGATCCAAAGGATTTTGCCGACTTCAGATACTGGAGCACGGCTGCGGCTGCGACCTGCGAGTTGGTATACGAGCTGATCGTAAATATTGGCTGCAAGCATATGATCGACAAGGATATTGCCGATTGTCTCTATGCAGGAATCATGACCGATACAGGTGGCTTTAGGCACCCCAATACGACCAAGAATGTGCACTTGATCACGGCCGAACTTATCGATATCGGCGCTGACAATACCAAGATTTCAAGGCTGATCTACGATACCAATAGTATCAATCGCTTGAAATTTATCGGTTTTGCAATCACGCGAAGGCTAGTGATTCTTCAAGATTTGAAGACTGCCTATTTCAAAATCAGCAAAAAAGATCTCAAGAAATTCGATTCCCAAACCGGGGATACAGAAGGTCTCGTAAACTATGCCTTATCTTTGGACGGGATCCATGTCGCCGCGCTCTTTACCGAGCGTGAAGATGGCATCAAGATTTCTTTTCGGTCCACCGATGATGTAGCGGTCAATAAGTTTGCCGCGGAATATTTTGACGGCGGAGGGCATAAAAATGCCTCAGGAGGAAAGTCCCAACTCAGTTTGGACGAAACCACTGAAAAATTTGAAATATTAATCAAACAAAATTATACCTCTCTATTTACTCAACCTGAACTTGTTCATGAAAAAAATTAATGCATTTGTATTTTCGGTCATGTTGCTTGCAACGGCTAGTGGATTGATGTCCTGCAAGAAGAAAATGACCACTTCCGATGGTATCGAATACACCTTTGTCAAGGAAGGAGACACCAAGCCTAACAACGGTGACTACATATTGTACCACTTGATCGTCAAAAACGACAAGGATTCCACCTTCATTTCCACTTACGACTCCAATATGCCAGGCTATATCCTGTACAACGACTCTCTTCCAAAAGAGAGCGGAATGGACGAGATTTTCCTTGGCTTAAAAAAAGGAGACAGTATCACCTTGGTAGCCAAGGCTGAAAAGATTTTCGGCGAAAACAACATCCCGATGTTCCTGAAAAAAGATCAGGACGTGAAGGTCCAGATAGGCGTCATCGACGTGACTGACCAAGCAGGCGTGGAGACTTACTTCAATGCGCTCCAGGAAGCCCAAATCAAAAAGATGGAAGAAAATGCCGTCAAACAATTGGCGACTGATAAGCAATTGATCGAGGATTATCTCAAGGAAAAAAATATCCAAGCTTCCAAGACAGAATCGGGGCTCTACTACGTCATAGAGAAACAAGGTGAAGGTCCAGAGATTGAAACCGGGAATTTGGCCTTTGTTCACTATGCGGGATACCTGTTGGATGGAACCATCTTCGACACTTCCATGAAGGAATTGGCGCAAGCCAACGGCGTCTACAATGAGCAAAGAGACAGCATGGGCGGTTACGCTCCTTTGGAAGTGGCCGTAGGCGAAGGTAGGGTTATTCCAGGATGGGACGAAGGTCTAGGATTGTTGAAAAAAGGAGACAAAGCCAAATTCTTCATTCCTTCCACATTGGCCTATGGCGAAAGGGGTGCAGGCGGAATGATCAAGCCTAACTCTATCCTCATCTTTGACGTAGAGATCACAGACGTTCAAAAATAAAATAATGAAAAAGTTAAGCTTGCTGTTGATTGCCTTGGTCGGATTACTGACTGGATGTGTTTCTGATGATGAAAACTTACAGATTATCTTGGAGCGGGATTTGGCAGCGATCGAAAAGTATGTCAACGAAAATCCAATCCCTTCCGCAAAGGAACTGGTAGACAATGGCACTGGTATTAGGATCTACTGGACGTCTGTTTCTAACAGTGGCAAAAAGCCCGAAGTGAGCGATACGATCAGTGTAAACTATACCGGAAAGCTTCTCGATAACCGTGTCTTTGACACTTCGATAGAATCTGTCGCCCGGGCGAATAACATATTTTCCTCTAGCCGAAAGTATGAGCCACTCCGGTATCCCATCGGCTTTGGTTTTACAATCCCAGGTTTTGAGTTTGCAATTCTGCAAATGGAGCAAGGTGATAAAGCCACGGTAATTATGCCTTCTCTCTATGGATATGGATCGGAAGAAGTGGGCAGCATTCCCAGAAACTCTCCGCTGGTATTCGAGCTGGATCTTATAGAAGTGAAAAAGATTAAAGTAGAGGACGAGCTTCCATGAGAAAGAGCAACATAATTTTATTGGTTTTGCTAGGTATAATTGCCGCTTGGTCATGTACCCCGCGAAATCCTTTCGGTGGTCCTGTTTATGACTTTGCGGGAAATCTGAAAAGAGATAGCCTTCTCATCGCCGACTTCTTGAAGACGGCCCCAATCGATTCCCTATACAGGATTCATGATGCAAGCGGCGTTGTGATCATCGTTCAGGAAGAAGGAAATGGGATAAAGCCATCTGTTGGCAATCTTATCTACTGTAACTATACCGGAAGACTCCTTGACGGAATCGTGTTTGATACAAACAGCGAATCTGTCGCAAGAGAAAACGATATCTACGACGAAAACCGCCAATATCGAATTTTCCAGTTCTCCCTCGGTGGCTCCGAAGCAATTCGGGGATTTGATGTGGGATTCAGGAACTTGAAAAGCGGGTCTAAAGGAGTTCTAATCATTCCTTCGCCTTGGGCCTACCAAGACCGGACCACGGTCGAAAGGGTCCCGGCAAACTCCGTCCTCGTGTTTGATGTTGAATTCCTCGGATTGGATTGAAATGAAATAAGGATCGGCAAAGGCCGGTCCTTATTTTTTTCTTGGGATCAAGGCAGGAATTTTTTTCTTATAGTCTATATAAGCCTGTCCAAATTTTTCGATCAGCTTTTTCTCTTCCAGATAAATCCCAATCGGCAGGTAGATAATGAGCATTCCCAAGTGTATCATTGAAGACGGCATAGGCTGCACCAATGTGTACCCCACAAAAATCAAGATGAGCGCTGAGTAAATCGGATGACGTACATGGGCGTGCAGTCCGGAAACAACCAATCGGTCGGCTTTTGTGAATTCGTCCGAAGGTGAAAATCCGATAAATTCAAACGGGCTGAGTTTTTGGAAAGATTTGACCAATATGATCGTGCCGAAGGTGGCTAACATGTATCCAAAGTAGCTGGCTAGCGGGAAAGTGGCAAAGATGGGGATTTCCTGAAGTGTACCCGTAAACACGAAAATCCCAAGGAAATGGATCGTGGCGAATAGGCTATATAGCAAGCGGTACCAGATAAACTTTGGCCCCAACCAACCTTTGAATTTTCTTTTTATCTTCATGTCTGCAAATACAGAATGCAGAAAATAGAACGAAGCCCAAAAAATAACCAAAACCCAATAGCCCATGGAAATCACTTTTTTTGCCAATATCCTAAATGATCAAACAAATAAAAAATACCCAAAACCGATGTTGGCCGATGAATGTATGCGTATACTTTTTGAATTTTCCGAACAGTTTGGCCATTTAATTTCCCACAAATGAGAATAGGAATCATCAGGGAAGGGAAAACCCAGCCTGACAAACGGACCCCGTTCACACCTAACCAAATGAGGTCGCTTTCTGACCAATATCCTGACCAATTGTCATTTTACGTCCAATCCAGTCCCCACAGATGCTATTCAGATGAAGAATTTGAATTGGCTGGTATCCCGGTGGTCGAAGATATTTCTTTTTGCGATTTACTGATGGGCATCAAAGAAGTGCCTGTCCATTTGCTCATTCCCGAGAAAAAGTACATTTTCTTTTCTCATACTATCAAGAAGCAAAAGCACAACCGAGCGCTGTTGCAGTCTGTGTTGGAAAAAAACATCACTTTACTGGACTACGAAGTCTTGAAGGATGAGGCAGGGAATAGAACTGTAGCCTTTGGAAGGTGGGCGGGAATTGTAGGTGCTTACAATGGACTTTGGACCTATGGTAAAAAAAGCGGACTCTATGATATCAAGCGTGCTTACGAGTGTTTTGATCGGACCGAACTAGACACCGAACTCAAAAAGGTTCAACTTCCCCCAATCAAAATCATCGTGACAGGTTCGGGCCGAGTCGGAAAAGGTATTTTGGAAGTACTCAATACCGTAGGCATCGCACAAGTATCACCCAAGGAAATCCTATTCCAATACTTTGAGGAACCGGTATTCACGGCGCTCTCCTGTGCCGACTATAACCGCAGAAAAACAGACGGAGGCTTCGAGAAGGAGCAGTTTTACCAAACCCCGGAAATATACGAGAGCCACTTTCTGAAATATGCTGAGGTCGCCGACATACTTATGGCAGGGGCCTATTGGGATAGACGGGCACCACGGCTGTTTGAGTGGGAGCATATCCAATCTGAGGATTTCAATCTCTCAGTCATAGCCGATATCACCTGTGACATAGACGGGTCGATTCCTACCACTATCCGTCCATCTTCTGTCCATCATCCGGTTTACGATATCGACCGATACACCTTTGAGGAATTGGAGGCTTTTGGTAAGCAAAACAGCATCTCTGTGATGGCAATCGACAACCTGCCAACAGAGCTTCCTAGGGATGCCTCCGAGGAATTTGGAGATCAACTGACGCGGAATTTTATTCCCGAACTTTTGAAGGAATCATCCGGAATTCTTGAAAAGGCAACGATTGCCAAAGACGGAGATCTGACTTTGGAGTTCTTTTTCCTAAAGGATTTTGTGGAAGGCAATGAGGAAGAAATATGAAAAACATTGAGCGCTACATCGAACAAACTGTCCTGAAGGCCCAAACCATCGATGCTGACATCGAAAATCTTGTCAAAGAGGCAAAGCAATATGGCTTTGTGGGAATTTGTGTCCCTCCATTTTGGGTCAAAAAAGCGAAACGTGAGATAGGTGACGCAAACATCCAGTTGGTGACCGTCGTGGGTTTCCCCTTGGGGTATAGCCTCACGGAAACCAAGGTTATTGAAACCGAGCAGCTGATCAAATTGGGTGCAGATGAAATTGATGTCGTATGGTCGTTGACCGCATTCAAGGCTGGAATGAATTGGCCAAAAATCGAGCTTTCCCGCATCGCTGAAGTTTGCCACCAGCAAGAGCGAATCCTTAAAGTCATCATCGAAACAGCCTATCTCAGCGAAAAGGAGATCATTGAGGCCTGCGGTATTTGTGCGGATGCCGGGGCGGATTTTGTGAAGACTTCCACGGGTTTTGCCCCGGAAGGAGCCAAGGAAAAACATATCCGCCTTATGCGTGCCAACCTTCCCAGCAGCGTGGGAATCAAAGCAAGCGGCGGCATCAAAACCTACGAACAAGCCGTCGGGCTTATTCAAGCAGGTGCAGATAGGATTGGGACAAGTTCAGGCGTTCAAATAGTTGCTGGAATCCAATAAAGTCAAAAGTAGCTTAGGCCCAATGGGTGTCTTTCCCGCTGGTTTTTTGAAATAATGCTCCAAACCTTCGTTACTTTTTCAACTTGTGAATTTGCATCCCGAGAAATACCTCGGGAGATTTTTCTATTGTTTGTTGAAATAGATGAGCAAGAAGGGAATAATGAAAAACGTCAACAGGATATAAGCCAAGGCGATGATCTTAAAATCCGCGGATTTACTGCCCAAAAAAATTGCGAGTCTCACAGGGATGTTTCTCAGGGATTTTGAGGGAAGAAATATCAAGGCTCCCATAAGGTTGAATAGAAAATGGACAATCGCCAAACTAATTGCAGCTTCTGTTTTATAAATCGCGGCTATAGCAGCCGTTATTGTGGTGCCGATATTTGCGCCGATGATAAACGGAAAAACCTTCATCAGGGAGACTTTCCTATTGGCAACTGCGGGTACCACCAGCGAAGTGGTAACCGTGCTGGACTGAATTGCCGCCGTCGCGATCATTCCGTACAAGAAGGCAATAAACGGATCTTTGAATATGTGCTTGTTTAAGTTTTTCACATCTTGGGTGATAAAGGTGTCCAAAACGGCCGAAGACAGAAACTTAATCGAAAGCAGTAACAACACCACCGCAAGGATCAAAGTGAGAATTGGCATATTCAACAATTCGTAAAGCCAATTGGTCACTGGTCTAGTAAACAATACATTGTAGGTGTAGGAAGTGTCCAAGACATTGTTTGCATCAAAAAAGTAGATGGTGAGCCTTGTCGCAAGTTTACTCAAAAAATCAAAATAAAATTCTAGTGGAAATAGGATCAACACCGTGAGGATATTGAAGATATCATGGACTACCCCCGCAGACATCGCCCGCTTGAACTCGCCTTTTTTGAGGAAAAATGAAAACGCTACAAGGGTACTTGTGATGGTGGTGCCAATATTCGCACCCATGACCACGGGTACTGCCTGGGACAAGGTTAGACTGCCGGAAGCAACGACCGCCACGACCATCGCGGTCACGGTCGAGCTGCTTTGAACCAAAGCGGTCATCAACAAACCAACAAACAACCCGATAAAGGGATTGTCTGTAGCATTGAGCAGCTCTTCCACCAAGTCATTGTTGAGCCGGATCATCGACAGCGTCAACAAATCGATCGAAAACAGGAAAAGCAGGAGTCCTAACAGCAGGATCATTGCTTTCCGCAACTTGCCGGCTTTTGGTTTGGCTTGGGTGGTTTCGGTCATATATAGAAAAACCCCTCAGGGAAGGGGTTCGAGTTCTGTTCTAATTTATCGCAAAATAAACTCAAAGGATTCAGAAACCGGGATAATTGCCATGAACCTTATGTTAACAAACTTATCCATTCCTGCGGCTGTTCCTGTTACTTGTTTGCTAAAATTAAGGATTCAAACTTTTTTGACCAATCAAATTATTGTTTATCCAATAATAAATTTCCCTGAAAATAAGAAACTATCTTTGTGAGGCAGAAAGCCTTAACAATTTGTTAACATAGGTCCCGGATTTTCTTCCATAAATTTGCACCGGAAATCAATTTTCCACAAAAAAACTCTGCATGGCCAAGCTCAAAGACCAAAACATCAACCAGGATGCATTATCTAAAGCCTCCTATGCACTTTTTGATTTTACGAAGAAAGAACGATCATTTTTGATAATCATCTGTATCCTGATTTCGATTGCTGGTATCATCACACCATATACTTACTTGGCCATGTGGTTCGGGTTTGGTTTGGCTGCGTATTCTGCGATCGCCAACGACAGTATCCAGACGATCGGTACCTTCATTGCTTCGAACCAAAACAGGAAGTGGTATTGGCTTTGGTTGTTTATGGGTTTGGTTTTTGTCGGAACCGTCACCTACAGTTGGGTGACCTACGACGGGGATGTGAGTTACCAAAGACTCATGGTCCCTGGTTTGGAGAAGGCACCCGAAAGCTTTGTTTTCCTACAGCTGGCAGCCCCCATCGTATTGTTGGTGCTTACCAGGTTGAGAATGCCCGTTTCGACGACATTCTTGCTGCTCAACGTATTCACCTACAAAGCCGGCACCATCGTAGATGTTATGAAGAAGTCCTTCATCGGGTATGGTCTGGCATTTGTATTGGCCATCATCGTTTGGTTCATTCTGGAGAAATTCGTCGAGAATTACCTCAAGGGCAAACCCAGTCCAATTTGGGATGTTTTCCAGTGGATTACTTCGGCGGTGCTTTGGTCGGTGTGGATTATGCAGGATGCGGCCAATATCGCCGTGTTTTTGCCGAGACAGCTGGGTCTTTGGGAATTTGTTGGGTTTACCAGCTTTATTTTCCTTGGATTGGGATTCCTATTTTACATGAAGGGAGATCGTATACAGTCCGTCGTCAACGAAAAGACAAGGGTCACTGACGTTAGGGCAGCCACACTTGTGGACTTGGTCTATGCGGTCATCCTCTTTTACTTCAAAATGGCCAACAACATCCCCATGAGTACTACATGGGTCTTCATTGGTTTGCTTGCCGGCAGGGAATTGGCAATCGCAATTGCAAAATCAAAGAAGGTCGAGAAACGAAGGGTGAATATCTTCAGGGCACTTTACCTTACCCGGAAAGACATATTTAAGGCAAGCATCGGTCTCGTCGTATCCTTGGTATTGGCGCTGATTATCAATGAGGGGGTCAGGAAAGAATTTCTTGCATTGTTTGGCTTGATTTAGTCCAGCCATAAGAGTGTAAATGGCGCGGGTTTCTTGGAAATCAGCGCCATTTTTGTTTTTCCCCCGATTAACTTTGGATATGGATTTATTCTCGGACGCTTATTTTATGAATGAGGCCCTCAAGCAGGCCCAGATTGCCTTTGAGGAGGGAGAAATTCCCGTGGGTGCAGTAATTGTCTGCCGAAACCGCATTATCGCCAAGGCCTACAACCAAACCGAAAAGCTCACCGATGTCACGGCCCATGCCGAGATACTGGCGATTACCGCCGCATCCCATGCCCTTGGCGCCAAGTATCTTCCAGAGTGCAAATTATACGTAACCTTGGAGCCATGCAGCATGTGTGCAGGGGCATGCTTTTGGGCACAGTTGGGCGAAATCCACTATGCAGCCGATGACCCAAAAAGAGGATATACCCGTCATCAAGAAAACCTACTGCATCCTAAAACAAAAGTAGTCTCAGGACTTTTGGCTGACGAATCCAAAAAGCTGTTGGATAATTTTTTTAGAAAATTGAGAAACTGAAGCGAAACAAAAGTTTTTCGAACCATTTCGATTTTGAAATGGTTGAAAAACCAGAAGCTTAACTTCTGACAATAAATTTTCATGTTTAACCAAAACCTACAAGCAAATATGGCTTTTGAACTTCCAAAACTACCCTACGACTTCAATGCGCTAGAACCGCATATCGACGCCAGAACCATGGAAATCCACCATGGAAAGCACCACAACGCCTACGTGACCAACCTCAACAATGCCATCGCCGGCACAGCCCTTGAAGGCAAATCCCTTGAGGAGTTGATGAAAGTGGCGGGCAGCAATACTCCCGTAAGAAACAATGGAGGTGGTCACTATAACCACAGCTTGTTTTGGAACCTACTTTCTCCAAATGGAGGCGGCAAACCTACAGGTGAATTAGCGGCCGCTATCGATGCGAAATTCGGTTCATTTGATGCATTCAAGGAGGAGTTCAACAAAGCTGCTGCCACGAGATTTGGTTCTGGATGGGCTTGGCTGAGCGTTGCAAACGGACAGCTGGTTGTGAGTTCAACACCCAACCAAGACAACCCCCTGATGGACGTTGCTGAGGTAAAAGGGTTTCCAATACTTGGCTTGGATGTATGGGAACATGCCTACTACTTGCACTACCAGAACAGGAGACCTGACTACATCGCCGCATTTTGGAATGTGATCAACTGGGATGAGGTCGCCAAACGATACGCTGCGGCGAAATAAGCATTCGCTTTTATGAACTACCACCCCGGGACCAGCCTCGGGGTGTTTTTTTATGCCCAAATCGTGCCAGAGGAACTATTGGATATTGGAATTTTCAGCATGAATTGTACCGATCCGAACGTCCAGAGTGTACGGTTATGATACATGGGTTTATTTTCATCAAACTTGTAAATAACTGAAAAACAGTATTTTAATGTTATTTTTTTTCCTTGGCACCGAATTTTCATAATGGATGGCACAGACAATTGATTGCTAAACCAACTATTATGAAAATCTCCACTCAAATTTTTCTGATGCTGTTTTCTTTCTTTCTCGGCCTGAGCAATCTGGCGGCAAAGGAATTCAGTCAGATCTCCGGACAACTGCAGGACAAAAAGGGCCAGTTTGTCCCATTTGCAAACGTCGCCTTGCTCGAAGCAGAAAGTGGCGCAATGATTACGGGAGCCGTTACCGATGAATCAGGAAAATTCCTTATCGAATCTGCCAGGGTCGGGAAAGTCCAGTTATCGATTTCTTCCATAGGCTACCAATCCTTGAAGACGGAAGTCTTTGAAATCAAACCCGGAGTTGTGAAGGAATTTGGTTTGATTGCCATTGAAGAGGAATTGGGAAATCTGGACGAGGTAACGGTAAGATCGACTCGGCCGGATATCATCGTGGAAGCGGATAAGACCATCGTCAATGTAGAAGGAACCGTCATGGCTGAGGGCAACTCGGCCCTTGATGTCATTGGAAGGTCTCCGGGAGTGTACGTGGACGAAAACAATAACATCAACCTCAATGGCCGATCAGGGGTTACTGTGATGATCAATGACCGGCAGACCTATATGAGCGCCAACGACTTGGCCAATTTCCTCCGCTCTATGCCTGCCGACAACATCAAGAGCATCGAGATCATCAATAATCCCACCTCAAGATTTGACGCGGAGGGAACGGCAGGCGTGATCAATATTCGATTGAAGAAAAACAACATCAACGGCATGTTTGGAAACATACAGGCAGGAGGGATGTACAATGGACTTTTTGGTCCCAATACAGGCATGAGCCTCAATGTGAAAAAAGGCAAATGGACCAACCAAGCCAGCCTGAATTACAACGAATTCAATTTCGTGAACGACATCAGCATCAATCGGAATTTCCAGTTAGAGGAGGGTGTCTCCAATTTTGACCAACACAGCTCGATCACGATGAAGAATAGAAGCCTATTCTTCAACGGAGGATCCGATTATGAAATCAACGACAAACACAGCGTGGGCGTCAATCTGCAGGCTTCCCAGTACAATGGCGACAACATCGGTAAGTCACTGACCGAAATCACTAACCCCGGAACCGTCGACCTGTTTTTCCTACGTTCATTCAATGATACCGAGGCAGCCAACAAGAGAATCTTTGGAAATTTCCACTATGTAGGTCAGTTGGATACACTTGGAACCAAGTTGAGTGCTGACATGGATTTTACCAGAATGAAAAGCAATTCCAATTCCCTCCTGACCAACAACAGGTGGATGAACGACAATGAACTCAACGCAGGCCAAGATTACATCCTGACTTTGAATGAGATGGATTACTCGATTTTTACCTCAAAAGTGGATTTTGTCAAGCCTCTCGGAAAAGGCCGGGTACTCGAGACCGGTCTGAAAGGAAGTTGGGTAACTTCAGACAATGACCTTGACCTCAGCAAAGCGGTGGAGGAAGAGCCCTTTGAGCCAGATCCAAATAGCAATCGGTTCATTTATGAGGAAAATGTACTTGCAGCCTATGCACTTTACAAAAGCAAATTCTCAGAGAAAGTTAGCTTCCAAGCTGGTTTGCGGACTGAATATTCCGACATCAAAGGCAACTCAGTCACACTTGGACGTGTTGACAAACAGGAATACATCGATCTGTTCCCGAGCCTTTATATACAGCAGCAGGTCAGCAAAGACTACCAAATCGTGTATAATGCAAACCGGAGAATCAATCGACCTAATTATCGCCTCTTGAATCCTTTCGTCTACTACATCGATCCGTTGACCACGGAAACGGGAAATCCGTACCTGAGACCACAATATTCCAATAATCTGGAAATGAACCATGTGTACAAAGGTGCTTACCAGCTGACGCTTGGATATTCACTGACGACGGATGCATTTCAGCAGATATTCACACAAGACGAGGAATCCAGGACTACCACGACTTTCACTGCCAACCTTGACAAGGCCCAAAACTGGAACGTCAGGGCGATGATTCCTTTCGAGATCAAAAAATGGTGGAATACCAACAACATGGTGCAAGTGACCAACTCCAGATGGAAATCAATGATTGGCGATGCACTTCTCGATGTGTCCCAGACCTCATTGACCGTCCGATCTCAGCACACAATCAACTTGCCAAAGGGATTCCGAGCAGAGCTTATGGGTATGTATGTCGGTCCGGCGCAATATGGACAGGCAAGCATCAAAGGTTTCGGATGGGTGGATGCAGGGATTTCAAAAGATATCCTCAAGGATAAATTGAGCCTGACAGTAAATGGAACCGACTTGTTCCGTACGCAGATTATCCGCGCCAACGTGCAGTTTGACAACATTGACACTAAATTTGAACAGTACCGAAGCAACCAAGGTGTCCGATTCACGCTGAGGTATAAGTTTGCCAAGGGCGAGAACTTCCGTGTGTCCAATAGAAGCGGCAGCACCGAAGAGCGCAACAGACTGGATTAATCTGGAACATTTCCTGCCTTAGGGTGAATCCATTGACATTCACCTGCGGTAATCTCGAGCACGAAGAAAAAATTGTTTCAATCTGACATTACAGATTTTACCTTGCAAAAAACGCCACATGGTTCTTGTGGCGTTTTTTCTATTTGAGGATGTAGGTCAATCCAATATTGGCCACAAAGTTATTTTTATCCAAGCCTGGCACAAAGTAGATATCGGGGACATTCTCGAGATACCATTTGTAATTGAGCGTCTTTACCAATTGGAAATTGCCGTGCACCAGCAAGTTTCCAAATCTCCATTCCCCAATCAAAGAGGGAACCAAATCCACATACTTGTTTCGCCAATCCTTGGAAGCCTCATAGCGGAAATTGTAAAAATCATTGTTGTACACGATACGCTCAAACTGGAAAGCGATCCTGCTGAAATCCCTCACCCAGCCGATCTCTACCCAGTTGACATTGGCGGCAGGCCCATATCCCACACCCATGACTTGTCCGCGGTGGGTATAACCATGACGCACATGGTTGTGGATGTACCAAGTATCGAGATTGCGGATGCTTTGCCGGATGGTCTGTCCCGTTTGGGTCATCTCGGCACTGACTTGGATAAACTGCCGCTCCTTTTTCAAAGGGAAAAGGTTGGAAAACCCAAGGGTAAATCCGCGATTACGCTCAGGGGTGATCAGAAAGTCAGCAGCCCGGATCGAATTGCCGCGGGTGCCGTATTCACCATAAAACTCAAAATGTCCCTCGGGGCTTACCCAGCGGAAAAACCCAGAGCTGAATTGTTGCCGTCTGTCCCGTTCGGGGTTGAATACATTGTACAACCCTTTTTCTCCATTGAAAATCGGCAAGTAATCCTCAAACTTGACCATGTCGGCCTTGTACATGTGGTTGACCGAGCCATAGCCGATAGAAAACCCCGGGACCCACTTGGGCTGATAACTGATTATTAGCCCTGACATATACCTGTCTTCACCTTCGCGCTTCGGGAAAAAGACCGGGTTTTGTTGGAAAATGTAATCGGAATGCGGAGGCAAATAACCCGAATTTTTCAAAGTCCCAGCGACCAGCTGCCATTCAAATCCCCCAATTTTCGTCTGTATTGGTTTTTGGGTGTTGAGGGTATAATGAAGAAATCCCGGCGCATTGTTGCTCAGCAGCAGCGAACTCCGTTTACCTGGGCCCCACCATAGGTTTTCCGTGGATACACCAAGCGACAAGCCTTTGTGGTTGATTCTGAAGCTCGACTGCCCAGGCAAGAACCGGTTGTAGGAACCCTCCCCAAATCGCTCGGGCATGTCGATGCGGTTTAGGTATTCATAGTAATACAGGATAGTGGATTGATGCTCGATCGGGAACCCTTGGTAGTCCTTGTTTTGCGCAGTCAGGATCTCAGGTTGAAACTGAAAACTAAATTTCCAGAAACTTGTGTGGACTCCCAAACTGAAAATGTTCTGAAAACCCCGATTCGGAATCATCGCTCCGTCATTGGCGCCAAATGCATAATTGGAAGTGAATTGCAGGCGGTTCGTGATTGGGAGAACCAGAATGGTCAGCGGGTGTTTTTCACCCCATCGCTGATGAAATTCTGAGGTGTCCACATTGGTAAATGTGCTATCCAAATCGAAACCAACCGTCCGCTGAAACGCCTCTACGGGATAGAGTGGACGGATATTGAAGGAAACGTTTTTGTCCAATTTTCCCAACAGCTGCATGCGGCGCATGTATTCTTCCAACACCGGCGTACCCAAAGGAACGGTTTGGGCTTTTAAAGCAGGGCTTAAAAACCCTAGGGCAGCCAAAATCACCGAGAAGATAATGGTCAAGATATTTTTCCGCGCTTTCATAACACCGTCAATGTGTGGACCGTGATTTTCCCAACTGACCAGCTTTCGTCACATTTTGGATTTGGGCTATTCGTTTGACGCAACTCATCGCCCAAGGTGATCTTGATCGAGTCTGTATCGTGCTCGATCAGCTTGGAAAAGCTATATATCGTGGTGTAGTTTGGCGTCGCAGAAAAGAGGCAAAGTCCCGGAAGGTTAGTCCGAATCGCCCCTGTTTTTGGATCATTTTGTCGAAAGAAAATATCGGGGTATGACTGCCGTAAGCAAAAAGTGGAGACGCAGGGACTATTGGAAAAAGTTGTCCTAAAGACCTCCTGACCGTCCAAGACCATGTACCAAAAGTCGGGACCCGAAATACCTTCATCGGGATTCCCGTCCCAGCTGTCATGCGTCCAAAGTTCGATCGTGACCTTTACAATATTGTGACTAGGCAAATTGGGAACCGTCACCGTTACTTCTTCATTGTGGTAATTTCCCAACAAGGTATCCCGCTGGAATACAAATAGGCGACCATTTTCAAAGTTTGCTAAATCCAATTTTGAAAAATCATTGGAATAAACCAAGGTCTCGGGGTCGCAGCCACAGGCTGTATCCTGACAACTGCTGAGACTGAACAGTGCGGCAAAGAGGATGGAACAGAAGAGATTTACTAAAGAGGGTTTAATGGGCATTTCCAAATTCCATGTAAGTTGGGTAATCTTCGCGCGTGCTGGGAGGACTTGCAAAGAAAGAAAAAAATCTGTTACCGACATATTTTGAATGGACAAAGGGCCCTTCGGCAATTGCTGCACGGAAATAATTGTATTTTTGAAAGCATCAAGATGTCCGCTTTCATGGATTCCATTTACACCTTAGGCTCAAAAATCGGGACAAAAATTCGCTACCAGGGTAAGGACTTTTCCTTCTTCAGCGGTACTTCCTACTTGGGTATGGGTGAAGTGAAGGCATTTGAAGAAAAAATCACCGAGGGACTCCGCCGCTACGGTATCAGCCATGGCTTGAGTCGCATCAACAATGTCCGGCTGGATATCTATGAAAAATTTGAAAGTCATTTTGCATTGGATGCTGGGGCACCAGATGCTATCGTTTGGAGCTCAGGATTTTTGGCAGGAAATACAGCTGTTGATTTTTTAAGAACGCGACACCGACACATTTGGATAGCGCCGGGGACCCATCCTGCTGTGCTTCCTTCCGAAGTTTCAATCCAATCCCATTCGTCTCGGGAAGCTTGGAAAACTTGGTGTGAGGATGAAGCAGCGAAATTGCCCGCTTCGAATATCCTGATCCTTTCCAATTCGGTAGATGTATTGCATCCAACTGTCCATCATTTTGATTGGATTAGGGAGCTTCCGTCCAAACATGAATATACTTTGCTGATTGACGACAGTCACGGCTTCGGCGTATTGGGCGAGGGGATTTATGGATGTTATCACCTGTGGAAGCATTTGCCAGTCAATTTTCTCGTTTCAGGATCATTGGGAAAGGGCCTTTCAATGCCAGCCGGGATTATTCTTGGACCAAAAGAAATACTGGGAAAGATTCGGATGACAGCCACTTATCGGGGTGCTTCCCCACCGCCTCCTGCCTATCTTTTTGCCTTTCTGGAGGGATTGGATCTTTTCGAAAATCAGCGAAAAAAGCTGCATGCAAATATGTCCCTTGCTAATTCCCTCGATACCTTTGGGAAATTGGAACATGATCCGAACTTCCCTGTGTACGGATTAAAAGATGTCGCTTGGGTGGATCATTTGGAAAAATTCGGTTTCATCGTTTCCTCTTTCCCTTATCCTACGTCTAATGATCCATGTATCAATCGGATCGTTGTCTCTGCGGCCCACGAAGTAACCGATTTGGAGCGTTTGGATCAGGTATTGACAGAATTGTTCATGATGAACCAAGTATAAATACAGATCGATATGGGGTTAAAGTCTATTCTCTTTTTCCTTTTTGTTTTGGCAGGGTTTACTGCATCTGCCCAAAAAAAGGATCCACTCTCCAAAATACCCGACACCTATCCAGTTTTGCAAAAAGTCCTTGCAAATCCGGACGTTTACAAGGCACAAATTCTTTATTCCCAAATCGACCGGGACAAGAACAACAACCCATCCTGGCGGAATTTTGACTATCGCCTAGATGATGAAGTCTATTTCTACCCAGCGTCCACGGTGAAATTGCCGGTTGCCATCTTGGCTTTGGAATGGCTAGGCGAGCAGCAGGTTCCGGGACTCACAGCCGACACCCCGATGTTGACCGATTCGGTCCGCGCCTCCCAAATACCCGCTTGGACGGATAATACTTCAGCAAGCGGCCTTCCCAGCATCGCTCATTACATCAAGAAGATACTCCTTGTCAGTGACAATGACGCCTATAACAGGCTCTACGAATTGCTTGGACAGGACTACATCAACCAAAAAATGCGCGAAAAGGGCCTCATCCACACTGTTATCAACCATCGCCTGAGCATGCCTATGTCAGAGGCTGAAAACAGACATTTCAATCCGGTTCGTTTTGTGGATGCTACTGGGAAGACGGTCCTTGCCATCCCTGGCAGGGAAACGACATCCGTCTACGTCAATCGTGGAAACCCAACGATCGGAAAGGCTTACTACAGCGGCGGCAAGTTGGTCGAGCAGCCGATGGAATTCACTTACAAAAACAAATTTGCCCTGAGCGATCTTCATGGCGTGGTGCAGCGGATTGTGTTTCCCGAGAAATTCAAACCTTCAGAGCGTTTTCAAGTCTCTGAAGCTGATCGACAGTTCATTTTGAAATACATGTCCATGCTGCCCGGTGAATCCGATTATCCAAAATATACGCTGCCGGAATACTACGACAGCTACTCGAAATTTTTCAAGTTCGGCACGGACAAAAGCCCTATTCCAGCCCAATTCCGGATTTTCAACAAAACAGGGAATGCGTATGGTCATCTTTTGGATGGAAGCTATTTTGTGGATTTCGAAAATGGCATAGAATTTTTTGTGTCGGCGATCATTTATGCCAATTCCGACGAAACGCTGAACGACGACAAATACGAGTACGAGGAGATTGCATTCCCGTTTTTCGCGGAGTTGGGGGAGTACCTCTACCAAATCGAACTTTCCCGAAAAAAGAAAAGACAGGATGACCTGTCTTCTTTTAAATTCTCTTATTGAATTGTGGGGATAGCCTATGTCAATAGACCTTTTCAGACATTCTCGGCGATAAACCTGTCCAAGTCTTTGAGTGAAATCAGTCCTTCATAATATGCCCTGCCAAAAACCACGGCAGTCACGCCAATATCTTTGAGGCGTTTGAAATCATCGATATTGCGTACGCCTCCACTCGCTGCCAAGTGGATTTTGGGGAATTTTTCGACGATCTTTTTATAAAGATCAAAATTTGGTCCTTCCATCACCCCATCACGCGTCACATCGGAGACTTTGAGGTATTTCAGCCCACGTTCGTAGAAATATTCGATATGATCCATCACATCGATCTCGGTCTTTTTCAGCCATCCGCGGGTTTTGATTTTCATATCCTGTGGATTGGTGTCGGCGGCAAGAATGATTTTTTCGCGGCCATGGGATACAAGCCATTGCGAAAAGCGCTCGGGGTAAGTAGCTGCTACAGAAGCAGCGGTGATTGTTTTGGCTCCAAATTCAAAACATTTGATGACATCCCCGTCCGTCGAAATCCCCCCAGTAAAATCCACGATCAAGTCGGTATAGCCCGCAATTGCTTCCAATACGTGGTAATTCTTCGGTTCACCCCTTCTCGCACCATCCAGATCAACCAAGTGGAGCCATTTGATCCCATGATCCTCAAAAGCCTGGGCAATACCGAGTGGATTGGTAGAAATCACTTCTTCTGTCGAGAAATCCCCTCTTTTGAGACGGACACACTTCCCGTTGATCAGCCAAATGGACGGAATGATATCGAAATCTGACATAGCTTTGAATAGGTTGAGGTGGAAACTGGAACGCCGAACGGTATTGGAAATACTACTTTCGGGAGTTTTAAAGATAGCATAACTTAGAGCTATTTGACAAACCCCGCCCAAAAGTTTATGCGATTTCTGGCAAATTTGCAGCAGATTTTGGAAAAACCGGATATTAATTCAACCGGGCGATCCTCCCATTGGCGCCTGAAGCCCAAACAGAGGTTTTTGTATGGTCCAACTTCACCGCATGAAACCCCTCATCGGAGAATCGCTCCCAATTTTCGCCCACATTTTTGGAAAAATCGCTTCCATTTGGGCCCACGGCAATGAGCCAGTTGTATCTAGGGAAGTATGCTACACCTGACCTATAGCCTGTTGGGAAATTCCCTTTCGATAAGTTCCAGGTTTTGCCGCTGTCCAAAGAAATCATCGCATTGTTTTCAGAGAGGTCAGGTTTCGCAAAATCGCCTCCCACGGCCACCAAGGTACTTTGGTCGATCCTTTCCAAAGAAAAAATACCCTGACTGTCTTCCGCTTGCAGCATCGGGACTTCAAATTTTTCCCAATGAAAACCTTTGTTATTGGACCAATAAATCTTGCTGTTGGTGCCTGCTGCCGCAAACCAGATATAGTCTCCATCCGCAAGGATCGTCGATCCGGAAGCAGCAAAGGAACCGCCTCCATCCGGGCCATCGGGCGATAGTTCCAGCCAAGTCCACGTCTCTCCTTGGTCTCTTGATTCCAAAACCATCCATCTGCCGTCAACAACGTCGCCGATCGCATAGATATGGGATTGGTTGACGGAAAGGCCATCCAAAAATGCATTTGCCGGTCCTTCGTATTTCCTTTCCCAAGTCTGTCCACCGTCATTGGTCTTGTAGATGACTGCCGGCTGTCCTGCCGCTACCACGATGGCGGTTTTGGCATCCAAGCCCTCGATATCCCTGAAATCGACGGAGTCAAGCCCGTCGATGATACCGGATTCCCAGGTATTTCCTCCGTCCAACGTTCTCAGCCAAGTACCTTTTGAGCCGCTCGCCCATACGATTTGCTCGGTAATTGGGGAAAGCCCGCGGATTGAGATATCGGTTCCCGTTTCGAAGATTTCCCAAGTGGTTGGAGATTCGGGGAAGTCTTTATTGGCTTTTGAAAAACAAGCGCCGAGCAAAAAAATCGAAAGAATGTAAAAAGGAGTGTACGGTTTCATGAAATGTTGTTTAACTGAAATTTCCGATCAGGTATCTGCAAACTGCAACCTGACCAAATTGGCATAAAAGCCCTCAGATTTTTTCGCCAATGTATCGTGTGAACCCTGTTCCACGATTTCGCCTTCTTTGAGGACATAAATTCGGTCGACTTTGCGGATGGTGGCGAGCCTGTGCGCAATGATGATCGTCGTCCGATCTTTCATGAGCTTGTCAAGTGCCTCCTGAACCAAAGCCTCTGATTCGGCGTCTAGCGAAGAAGTAGCTTCATCCAAAACCAAAATCGCCGGATCTTTTAAAATCGCCCGTGCAATGGCCACGCGCTGCCGCTGTCCCCCCGACAGCTTGACGCCTCGCTCGCCTACTTTGGTATCCAAGCCCTCGGGGAACTTGCTGATAAACTGCCAGGCGTTTGCTTTTTTGGCGGCTGCGATAATTTCCTCATCGCTCGCACCGGGCTTGGCATAGGCGATGTTTTCGCGAATGCTTCCCCCAAACAACAGCACTTCCTGCGGAACAATTCCAATATTTCTTCTCAATTGCTTCAAGTTCCATTTTTCCAAAGGTTTCCCATCTACAAGAATACTGCCGTGGTTTAGCTCATATAGCCTCAGGAGCAACTGGATAATGGTGGATTTGCCGGCCCCGCTGTGTCCGGCCAAGGCCACTTTGTCGCCGGCGCCAATGTGGAACGTGACATTCTTGAGCACGTCGACCTCGGGCCTTGTGGGGTACTGGAATTTGACGTTTTGGAAAGAAATTTCGCCTGAAATCGGAGTTGCCTGATAATCTGCCGTCGAAGCTTCCGGAGCTTCGTCGAGGATTTCCAAGACACGCTCGGAGGAACCAATGGCCTTTTGGATTTGTCCGTAGATATCACCCAAGCCAGCAATCGAACCGCCGATAAACGTGGTGTACAATACAAATGACACCAAATCGCCCACACTCATCTCTCCTGAAGCAACCAAGGAAGCACCATACCACATCACAGCTACAATCCCGCCGAACAAAGCGAAAATGATAAAGGAGATAAACGCACCACGGTAGCCCGCTGCTTTCATCGCGATTTGGACGACCCGGTCAAGACCGCGTTTGTAGCGGTTGGATTCATAATCTTCTCCTGTAAAGGACTTTACGGTCATAATCGAGTGCAGCGTCTCCTCTACGATCACATTTGCGGCCGCGAGTTCGTCCTGGGTCTGCTTGGAGAGCTTTCTGATAAATCTCCCAAAGACCATGGCCAGAATGATCAAAACAGGGAAAGTCGCCAGCATGAACAGGGTCAACTTTGGTGTGGTGACAATCAAGAACCCAACACCGGCCAAAAGCGTGATGATCTGCCTGAACAATTCGGCCAAAGTCACAGAAAACGTATCCTGCAGCAGGCTGACGTCGGAAGTGATCCTGCTGATCAATTCCCCGGTTCGCCTTTTGTCAAAAAAGGTCATCGGCAACTGTACCAATTTTGCATAAAGAGCAGTCCGGATATCCCGCATGCTGCTCTCCGAAACCTTGGCAAACAGCCATACCCGAAAGAATGAAAAGACGCTTTGCACCAGCAAAATTCCCAAAAGAACAAGTGCAATGCTGTTGATGTCATTCAAAAGCCATTCTTTTCCGGAAGCTGTATCTATCAGTTTTCCTGCTACAAAAGGAAATGTCAGCAGCGTAAGGCTCGACATAAGCAGAAAAAGCATTCCCCAGAAAAAATTTGCCCGGTAGGGCCAAACAAATCGAAAAATCCCTTTGAGCTTGCCTAGGTTTTGCTTGTTCAGCTTACGCTTCTCATGTTCTTCAAGGGCATTGCCTCTTTTTTTGGCCATGATAATAATGAATTGAAAATCAAATCGGGCTCAAATTTAAGGATTCAATCCAGCGTGGAAGCCCATTGTTTGATTTTTTTATATGTGGAAAAAAGCGACAGAATGAAAAACCCGTTCTTTATTTCACAGGCTTTCTACACAAAGAACTTTGGGAAAATCACTTCCTTCCGATAATCCTCCTGAATAATGCCTTTTCCTTTTCCCAAAAAAACGCGAATTGCCCGAACACAAATCCCCAAGCCAGGAGGAAAATCTGGTACAGCGGCAACACGAGCAGGAGGTAAACCACCGTCTTCCAAAACCCACCCCGCTCCATGCTGATGCCGAGAAAATCGAAAATGGGTTTTTTGATAAACAGGATCGTGAATCCCGTCAGGGCAAAAACGAGCAACACCAATAGGACCTGCCGAAGGCTTTGCAGGTTCCATTTTGATTGGAGTCTTTGGAGGAAATTAGGTGGTGGATTACTCATAAGTAAAAACTAGCAGCTGTTTTCAAGCCCCAAAGAAACAACAAAACACCCAAACTGTATTTTCAAACTCAATATTCCAACCTGAAAACAGGATACAGGTTGTGTTCCTTTTCCTTCCACGGCGAGCGCTCGTAGACCCAGCGGAGTTGCGCGGAGGCGTTCTTGGCAAATTCAGGATTGTTGGCCCTTTCAGCCTCCAGTTCCTTTTGAAGGCTCGGATTTTCACGCAGGTACGATGCCGCAAGGTCCTCAAAGACATAAGCAGAATAGCCTTCCTTTTGCTGCAGAATGGTATCAAAGAAGTTCCAAGCAAAGAAACTATCCTCGCCTTCGGGTTCCAGCACCTCGATGATATAGCGGTTTGCCTCCTGATTCATCGGAATCAGGTAATCGCCCTTTCGGAAGGTAATCGCCCTTGTGGATTTGGTCACTTTGATTTGGGAGTGTAAGTAATGCCCTTCAAATGGCCTTTGGGCAGTCTGAAAATCGGCGATATGGTAGGCGGCTACGGTGAGGAGGGTGTCCTTTTCCAATCGCTCCAACCTGACACCATTCCGTTTTAGGTTTTCGATGACGGTAAACCAACCTTGGGGAATGAGATAGGCCCTCGGCCTTTGGATCGTCAGTGTTTCTTGGTAGCCGTCATAAAACTTGATTGTCGCCGTGAAAGCTTGCTCGCGGTCGTAATAGAGCCTCGGCAGTCCGGAGACTTCGGATGTTTTTTGTCCGGAGCGGTAGCCAAGAAACTCAAACTCGCGGTATTCGCTTCTGTCGATGGTGTGGTTTAGTCCGAAGTTCACTTGGTTGATTTTCGCCTTTCGGTCCGCGTTGACCATATCGGCAATGCGCTGACCATCACGGGCCAACACATCCAAAAAAACCTCCAAGAGCGCATAGGTGGAATTCACTCTTTGGTCATAGGGTTTGAGCATGTGTGTCTCAGGCATAAAGCTCAAGGTCCCAAAAAGTGCTGCAAACCCACTGCTGTACCGTCCCGAATCCTTGAATTGGTTCCAGCCATCCTCCGGCTTCGAGCCGTAGGCATTGACATAGGGGATCATGGGGAATCCTTTCGACTTCATTTTTTCATACAACATCGGATCCAATTCCTCCCGAAGGTATTTTCCCGGCATTCCGCCTAGTCGATTGTGTTGGGTAGAAATCAGGGTCATCACATGCTGGTAATCGGCGCCGTTGGACACATGCGTATCGACAATTATGTGTGGACTCAGCCAAGCGAAGATCTCCTGAAAACTTTGCGCATTGCGTGTATCAGCCTTGATAAAATCCCTGTTGAGATCGTAGTTTCTGGCATTTGCGCGGAATCCGTAGGCCTCTGGGCCATTTTGGTTGACTCGGCTGAAGGAACCCCGATTGAGATGCCCGCCGATGTTGTAGACTGGGATGATGGCTATTGCGAGGTCGGTGGGTACTTTGATTTTTCCCAAGAGAATATCCCTCAGCCACATCATGGAGGCATCTATCCCATCCGGCTCACCGGGATGGATACCATTGTTGACAAACAGGACGGGTCGCTTGTCCTTGTGCCACTTGGCCGGATCAAAGTCGCCCTGCTGATCAAAAAGGACGACATGAAGAGGATATCCAGCATCCGTCATGCCTTTCTCAACGATTTTCACAGCCTTGAAATCCCGTGCCAGAAGCTGGAAATAATCGATCACTGCCCCGTATTCAGGAGTTTCTTTTCCGCCGGATTTTTCGAATAACGTTATGTACTTACCCTGTGAAAACGCGGGAAAACAAGCTGAAATGGAGAGAAGGATGCAGAGGATTTTTTTCATGTTCAAAAATGAAAAAAAAGCCTTATAAAAACCATAAGGCAATTTTCGGTGCAAAATTTATCACGGCAATTTATTTTTACAGCCGGAATGCCGTTTATACCCTTGTAATGGGTACATAGCCCTCTATTTTGTCTGTGCCAGAAAGATGTCCCAAATCATGAACGAAAAGAGACCCTTTCCCAAAAGAATAAAGTATTGGTTATTGCTGGTTTTCGTGCGTGCCTTGCTTTTTCTTGCCAGCATTTGCCCCCGAAGGCCCTTGCTTATTTTTTGTGGTGGATTAGGGGCCCTTGCCTTTAGACTTCTCAAGGATCCCCGACAAAAGACGATCAACAACTTGACGCTCGTTTATGGGAAGGAAAAAACTGAAGCCGAGATTGAAGCGATAGGTCTGCGGGTTTTCAAGATGATAGGAAAGAATGCCGCAGATGTATTCAGGTCAGTCAACATGAAGGAGCTCGGGGATTTTAAGAAAGTGGTGGAAGTCGTCGGCGAAGAAAATCTCAAAGAAGCTTTGGCATCTAAAAAGGGCGTAATTGTGCTCAGTGCCCATGTTGGGGCTTTTGAAATGATCGGAACATACCTCGCCCTGATGGATCTCCGGCCCCAGATCATCGGAAAGCAACTTAAGGATCCCAAACTGAACGCCCTGATGATGGAAAATCGCAGCCGAAGGGGAGCAGAGGCGATCGAACGCGGAAAAGACAACCTAAAGGTGGTCCGCAACCTGAAATCAGGGGGCGTAGTGGGCATGTTGATCGATCAGGATACCACGGTGAAGAGTGTCTTTGTGGACTTTATGGGTATTCCGGCAGCTACGCCTGTAGGCGCGGCGCTATTCGCGTTGCGCACAGGCGCCAAAGTCGTACCGATGGGCATGTGCTTGGGTGAGGATTTGCAGCAACATTTGACGATTTACCCCGCTTTGGAGATGGTATCAACAGGAAACGAGGAACTTGATTTGATTACCAATACCCAAATGCTTTCAAAAGCCTCCGAACGACTCATCCAAAAAGACCCACTTCAATGGGTTTGGATGCATGAACGTTGGAAAACCCGGCCCGAATAAGGAAAAAGTTTCCTAAATCATTGCCGAAAAACACTTTTAGTGATGATGCCCTCCCGGACCATGCACATGTCCATGGGCAATTTCCTCGGGGTCCGCATCACGTACAGAAACAATCTGTCCCGTAAAATACAAATCGAAACCGGCCAAAGGCGGATTGAAGTCCATGTGCACGCCACGATAATCGATTTTGGTGATTTCTCCGCGCAGGTGGTTTCCCTTATCATCCTGCATGGGAATGACCTTGCCGACTCTGAGAAGGTCTTTGTTTTTCTTCCCATCTTCTTTGAAGTTGGCTTTGGGAAGGATGACCTTTTTGCTGTCGTCATAGTCCCCATATCCATGTTCGAAGTCTATAAACACCTCAAATCTATCCCCTGCTGATTTCCCCTCAATAGCTGCCTCCAAAGCCGGCAATACATGTCCGGTTCCGAATAGGAAATGAAAAGGCGCGCTGGGACTTACTTTTTCGCGGAAGGTTTTGCCGGATTCCCCGTCATCCACGTGCAGTTCATAGCTGATAGCGACGACTTTGTTTGGTGCAATTTTCTCCATGTTATTTTTTGGTAGGCTGGCGCAAAAATAAGACAAAAATACCATTGACCGACAGAAGGAGAATCTCTACGGGATTCAATATATTGAGGAAAATAAATCAAAAATGAAAACACCTCGGTCTCTTTACGACAGGCACAGGTTTTTGATCAGTAACATCCTCAAGGGTTTTTTGGGCTTTGGGATATTAATCCTGGCACTACACCTGATACGTTTCAACTTTACCGAATCCGAGCGGTTTGATTGGATGCAGCCCTTGTATGAAAGGCCAAATTTGGTCATGGTGCTGTTTTTCGCTTCCGAGTTGTTATTTGGAATCATACCGCCCGAGTTGTTTATGCTTTGGGCCATGCAGACCCAATACCTCGGCCCCTACGCTTGGAGTATCTGCATACTTTCTATTTTTTCATATTGCATTGGTGCTTTCAATTATTTTCTGGGCCGATTCCTAAGGGATAGGATAGACTGGCTTCACGGAAAAAGCAAGTTGGTCAGAAAATATAGGCTTATGTTCGAAAAATACGGGAGCGAATTGGTGATCGTGGCCGCTACCAGCCCAATTCCTTTCAGCTTGGTCTCCCTTTTGGGAGGTGCCGGCGGATTGGGAAGAAGAGAATACCTCATCAACAGCCTGTACCGATTTCCACGTTACTTTTTGTATGCCTATGCGCTTTGGCGGATCGAGGGCTAATCTTTTCAACAAATTACCATTTCCGAGGTTGATTGGGTATCTTCGCGGTTTATGAATAATCCAACTTCCTTACCTGCCATTTCCGTAGATCACCTTGACCCCAAGGAGTTTATCATCATCAAAAATGCCAAGGTCAACAATCTCAAAAACCTCAGCGTTGCCATTCCCCGCAACAAGCTGGTGGTGGTGACCGGTCTCTCAGGTTCGGGCAAGTCTTCCCTGGCATTCGATACGCTTTTTGCGGAAGGACAACGGATGTATGTGGAGAGCCTTAGTTCTTATGCAAGGCAGTTTCTCGGAAGGATGGAAAAACCCGACGTCGAATACATCAAGGGTGTCTCTCCAGCCATTGCGATCCAACAAAAAGTCACAACAAAAAACCCCCGATCCACTGTCGGAACGACCACAGAAATCTATGATTACCTCAAATTGCTTTTCAGCCGGATCGGTCGTACAATATCGCCTGTAAGTGGGGAAGAGGTCAGGCACCATACCGTAACGGATGTGGTGGATTTCATCCAGGGATTTGAAGAAGGGGAAAAAGTGATGATCTCCTGCCCCCTGCATATTGCATCTGGGCGGAACGTGAAGCAGGAGCTCGAACTGCTGCTCCAAAAGGGATTTACCCGTATCCTGATTGATGGCGATGCCTACTTCGTCGAGGATATGGTACATGCGCCGAGCTTGCCCAAAGGAAACCTGGAAATATTAATCGATAGGATATCCATTGTGCCTGGGGATGAAGACAATCAATTCCGAACAGCCGATTCTGTGCAGACGGCATTTTTTGAGGGCCATGGGGAATGCACAGTCACTGTGCCCGATAAGGTCAGGAAAACCTTCTCGGACCGCTTCGAACTCGATGGCATGAGCTTCGAAATCCCCTCGGTCAATTTCTTCAGTTTCAACAATCCCTACGGCGCCTGCAAGCGCTGCGAGGGTTTTGGAAATGTACTGGGCGTCGATCCTGATTTGGTTTTCCCGGACAAAAGCCTCAGCATCTACGAAGGTGCGATCGCTCCGTGGCGGGGAGAAAGCAGCAGCAAATGGCTCGAACCCTTGGTCAAAAAGGGGATCTATTTCGATTTCCCCATCCACCGGGCCTATGAGGAATTGGAAGATTGGCACCGAGATCTGTTGTGGACGGGCAACCAGTATTTCCAAGGCCTCAACGACTTCTTTGCCGACCTCGAAACGAAGACCCACAAAATTCAATATAGGGTGATGCTTTCCCGATTCCGGGGAAGGACCACCTGCCCCGATTGTCGGGGCACAAGGCTCAGAAAGGATGCCTCCTATGTCAAGATCAGCGGCAAGTCCATCACCGACCTGGTGCTCCTGCCGATCGAAAAATGCCTCAATTTCTTCAGGCAGTTGGAGCTTTCAGAAACTGATCAAAAGGTCGCCAACCGTCTGCTTAAAGAAATCCTGAATAGGCTCGAATACATCGAAAAAGTTGGCTTGGGGTACCTGACGCTCAATAGGTTGACCTCCACGCTTTCGGGTGGTGAATATCAGCGGATCAAACTGGCCACCTCGCTCGGGTCTGCTTTGGTAGGTTCGATGTACATTTTGGATGAGCCAAGTATCGGACTCCATCCGAGGGACACGGACCGATTGATTGAGGTTTTGAATTCCCTACGGGACCTGGGCAATACCGTCATCGTGGTCGAGCACGAGGAAAAAATCATGAAAGCTGCGGACCAAATCATCGATATCGGACCAGAAGCGGGAGTCAAAGGAGGACACTTGGTGTATCAGGGAGATCTGAAGGACATGCTCGTGGAAGCCAATACCTTCACAGCCAAATACCTTCGGGGGGAAGAGAAAATCCAAGACAAGCGCTCCAACCGCAAATGGAGGCAATACATCGAAGTCAAAGGCGCTCGGGAAAACAACCTGAAGAACCTGACTGTCCGCTTTCCCTTGCAGGCGCTGACCGTAGTGACAGGTGTCAGTGGGTCCGGCAAGTCCACGCTGATCAAGAAAGTCCTCTATCCTGCCTTGGGAAAAACCCTGGGAACGGTCATCGATGAGACGGGCCGTTTTGACAAATTGGAGGGTGATTATAAAAAGATCACCCAAGTGGAGTTTGTGGACCAAAACCCCATCGGCAAGTCCTCCCGCTCGAATCCCGTCACCTATGTCAAGGCCTATGATGCCATCCGCACGCTCTACTCCGAGCAAACTTTGGCCAAACAGCGTGGCTATAAGCCTGCATTCTTTTCCTTCAATGTGGACGGTGGCCGCTGTGAAGCCTGCCAAGGCGAAGGAACGGTCACGGTAGAGATGCAGTTTATGGCAGACATTCACCTTACCTGCGAATCCTGCAAAGGCAAACGCTTCAAGAACGAAATCCTAGACATCAAATACCACGACAAAGACATATCCGAAGTATTGGACATGACCATCGACGAGGCCTTGGAGTTTTTCAATGGCAAGACCCAAATCACGGGCCGCTTGCAGGCGCTTCAGGAAGTTGGCTTGGGATATATCGGCATGGGACAATCCTCGAACACCCTCTCAGGTGGCGAAGCGCAGCGGGTCAAGTTGGCGTCTTTCTTGGGAAAAGGCGGCACCAAGCCGGGCGACCATATCCTTTTTATTTTTGATGAACCCACGACTGGCTTGCACTTCCACGATATTCGGAAGTTATTGTACTCCATCAATGCACTGGTAGACCAAGGCCACTCTGTGATCGTAATCGAGCACAACACTGAGGTCATCAAGGCGGCAGATTGGGTAATTGACTTGGGACCGGAAGGTGGGGAAAAGGGCGGACATATCACCTTTGAAGGCACCCCAGAAGAGCTGATGCAGCAAGAGGGTATTCACACAGCGAAGTATTTACGGGAGTCGTTTGTGGGGTAGTTGTTCAGAACCGTTTTTGCCTGATATGGTCTTTATCGACCACCGTCAACGCCCTTTCAAAAGTGATCCCCTTATTCATGGTCAGTTTGTCGATGATGGTAGCAGTTTCAAACGGATCGGCAGGTTGATTCCTT
Organism: Mariniradius saccharolyticus AK6; assembly: GCF_000330725.2. Taxonomy (GTDB): domain Bacteria; phylum Bacteroidota; class Bacteroidia; order Cytophagales; family Cyclobacteriaceae; genus Mariniradius; species Mariniradius saccharolyticus. Next base: position 114,911 of record NZ_AMZY02000020.1, read on the forward strand.
ATAAAAATTACTCCAGCCATTGGCCGATATCCATATTTGAATATCAACTCACCATAATCGCTGTCATAGGTGATTATTGTTCTAAATTCGTCAATGGAAAGCATCATTACTTCTGCGTCTGAAACACCTGGATTATCCGAACCAATCGCCTTGATATCAAACCCGGAATTTTTCAGCCGAGTAATGCTCGCAAGGGGCACATTTTCATTTGCAAGAAACTTCAAGACTGTTCTGAAATTGGGTTGGAGTATAAAAGACCGTCTTTAAGGCACTCGTGGATATAGGCGAAAACCGCCTGTAAAGACTCCGGGCTTAATCGAGGATAATTTTCCAATATTTGATGCTCAGTCCATCCGTTTGCCAAAAGGCCCACAATATGTTCAACCGAAATTCGCGTTCCTTTGACCGTTGGCTTTCCTAAGAGAATCGCATTATCAGCGACGATGTATTTTTGCCATTCCATATCCGAAATTTAGATAATTATTCCGAAAAGTCCCGGGGACTTGTGCGTGAAGATGCCGATATTGGATTTATCTCTTGCGAAAACGATGCGGGCCAATTCAATTTGTAACTAACTGATTTCGACTTCATTTCAAATTCTGTACCCTCCTCGAAGCATCTCTATAACACGTTTACAAGGAAAAAGAAAGAGAATTTCGTTGATCTTTAGGACATGTTCAAGGAGAATAAACATAATGGATGAAAAAACGGGGTATCCAACAGTGTACTTGCGGTTTACTTCCTGTACGTTGTTATCTTGCTTAACTTTCCCGCTTTTTTGTTTAAATTGTGCGGAAACGTTTAGAGTCATGCCATTTAATTTTTCAGCTTAGACAACGTAAACAGCCAAAAAAATGCGAAAACCAATATGTAGTCTTCTCACGCTCTTGAGCGTAGCAAGTCTATGGTCCTGTGCGCCCCAAAACAAAGATGTTTCAACCCCTGCATCTGCTTCGTCCGAGGGGATAGACCGGACCGTACTTCCGATCGTAGAACCCCCACGAACCCGGTACGAGGAACTGGATGTGCGGGACGCTACACTGCCGGCCCGTTTTACGGTGGAAGCCCCCGAAGGCGCACCAAACGTTCTGGTAATCCTGATTGACGATATGGGCTTCGGGGCATCTGAGGCTTTTGGTGGGCCAATCGCCATGCCCAATATGGACAGGCTTGCAAAAAATGGGTTGAGATACAATCGCTTCCATACGACAGCACTCTGCGCACCTACGCGTGCGGCGCTGCTTACGGGATACAACCACCACTCCAACAACATGGGGGTAATCACGGAATTGGCGAGCACATTTCCTGGTTACACCTCGGTAAGGCCCCAAAGCATCACTCCGGTAGCGGAAGTGCTGCGGCAAAATGGCTTCAACACAGCCCAATTTGGAAAATGCCACGAGGTACCGCCTTGGGAGCTTTCGATCAGTGGTCCACAGGACAGGTGGCCGACCCGATCCGGATTTGAGAAATTCTACGGCTTCCTAGGCGGTGAAACCAATCAGTGGCAGCCGCTAATTTATGATGGTGTCACCTTGGTGGAGACACCCCAGGATCCTGATTATCATTTCACAACGGATATGACGGATCAGGCCATTTCTTGGATGAACTTCACCAATACCCTGAATCCGGATAAGCCATTCTTCATGTACTATGCCCCCGGTGCTACCCACGCTCCGCACCATGCCCCAAAAGAATTCATCGCCAAATACAAAGGGAAGTTTGATCAGGGTTGGGATAGGCTAAGGGAGGAGACCCTCGCACGGCAAAAGCAAATGGGAATCGTACCAGCCAACACCCAACTGGCGCCTAAGCCAAAGGAAATCAAGGATTGGGATGCACTCTCGGCAGAGGAGAAAAAGCTTTTTGCTAGGCAAATGGAAGTTTATGCGGGCTTTGCGGAACACACCGACTATGAGATAGGACGATTGATCAGTTCCCTGGAAGAAATGGGAGAATTGGATAACACGATGATCGTATTCATCGCCGGGGACAACGGCGCCAGTGCGGAAGGACAAATGAACGGCATGTTCAGCGAAATGACCTATTTCAACCAAGTTCCCGAGACAGTGGAGGACATGTTGAAACACTATGATGAATGGGGTTCTAAGGAAACGTATCCCCATATGGCGGCGGGCTGGGCTGTGGCCACAGATGTGCCCTTTACCTGGACCAAGCAAGTTGCCTCTGATTTTGGAGGTACCCGAAACGGCATGGTGATCCATTGGCCAAATGGTATCAAAGGCAAAGGCGAAATCAGGTCCCAGTTTGGACACGTGATCGATATCGCGCCGACGATCTACGAAGTGACCAAGGTGCCGTCTCCCAAGATGGTAAACGGAATTGCACAGGACCCCATAGAGGGTACCAGCCTTGCCTACACATTCAACGACCAGAGTTCTCAGGAGCGCCATACAGTCCAATATTTCGAAATGTTTGGCAACAGGGCCATTTACCAAGATGGTTGGTATGCGAGAACGATTCACAAAGCCCCATACCTGCCTCAGCCTTACAACACGCTTCGGGAGGACAAATGGGAGCTTTACAACACCCTTGAAGATTTCAGCCTGACCAATAACTTGGCTGAAAAGGAGACCGACAAACTCAAAGCGATGCAGGATCTATTCATGGCAGAAGCTAAGAAATACCACGCACTTCCTTTGGATGACAGGACTTTCGAACGGATGAGTGCATCTGCAGTGGGAAGGCCGTCCATCATGGAAGGAAGGACCTCGGTGACTTATGGCGAAGGAATGAGAGGGATGGGTGTCGACATTTTCATTGATTTGCGGAACACTTCGTATATAATGACCGCAGAGGTGGATGTCCAGGAAAACGCCAACGGAGTCATCGTATGTCAAGGGGGAAAATTTGGTGGATTGAGTCTTTATGTAAAAAATGGTAAACCCACGTTCAGCTACAACTACCTCGGATTGGGGATCACTACCATCACTGCCAATAAAGCCCTGAAGCCTGGAAAAAATACGGTGGTGTTTGATTTTGCCTATGATGGTGGCGGACAGGGAAAAGGCGGCCTTGCTACCATATCCATCAATGGCGAAAAGGCTGGAGAAGGCAGGTTGGAAAAAACCCAACCGGGCGTATTCTCCGTGGATGACCTTGCAGACATTGGTGTGGATGAGGGACTTTGGGTCGCTGACTATGGCAAATCCTCAAAGTTTACTGGAAGGATCAAGAAAGTCACTATCGAGACCAGAAAATAACAAAACACAAAGACCAGCCACTTTCGGCTGGTCTTTGCTTTTGTATCATTCGTTCTTCCGACGGCCATTATCTTTTCAATACCGCCTTTGTTTCCATTTACTTCGCAAAAATCTGGCTTTCGTCCTGAAAAGACTTGAACTCAAGCGCATTGCCGCAGGGATCGAGGAAAAACATGGTTGCCTGTTCGCCCACTTCCCCTTTGAAGCGGATATATGGTTCGATGACAAATTCGATGCCGTGTGCCTTCAGTTTGTCGGCAAGCGCATGCCATTCATCCCAAGGCAGTATCGCACCGAAATGACGAACGGGTACATTTTTTCCATCTACCTCGTTGGCCTTGACCAAATGTAGCTCTTCTGGCTTGATATGGGCCGAAAGTTGGTGCCCAAAGAAGTTGAAATCGATCCACTTATCCGTGCTTCTGCCTATCTCACAGCCCAGCAAGTCGCCGTAGAACTGTCTGGTTTCTTCGATGTCCCGAATAGGAAATGCCAAATGGAATGGCTTGAATTGGCTCATAATGTCGTATTTTAGTCAGGGCAATTTTCTGAAGATTTCCCTTTTTTCAAAACCAAATTAAACCATGAGCAAAAAAACCGTTTCACTGGTTTTATCAAGCGGGGGTGCCAGGGGCATGGCGCATATTGGGGTGATCGAGGCTTTGGAAGAAAGCGGCTACCAAATTGTTTCCATCGCAGGGAGTTCGGTTGGAGCCTTGGTCGGTGGAATCTACGCGGCTGGCCATCTGCCAAAATACAAGGATTGGATTTGCAACCTTGACAGGATCGATGTGTTCGGTTTGATGGATTTTACGCTTTCGACCAAGGGATTTATCAAGGGCAATAAGGTGTTTGCAGCCTTGGAAAAGATCATTCCAGATTGCGATATCGAGGATTTGGACATTCCGTTTCAATGTACGGCGGTGGAACTCCCCTCCGGTAAGGAGCATGTTTTCAAAAAAGGATCGATGTTTTCTGCGATCAGGGCCTCTGTTTCTATTCCTACTGTCATGCAGCCCGCCAGAATTCACGGCAAGGAATACCTGGACGGTGGCATCCTCAACCCGATTCCTTTGAATCTTTTACCCAAAAAGGAAATCGGAGACCTCACTGTCGCCGTGGACCTCAATGGCCCAAAGGAAGCCTTTGTCTCTCTGGAAAAGGTGAAAAAGGACACAGAGGCTGCTTTTATCAAACTTCCCAAATGGTTGGAAGACTACAAGGAAAAATTTGCCAAGTATGTCAGCGGCCCCGAAAAGGAAGAAAAAACCAAGGGAATGAGTTCCCTTGATATTTTGAACTATTCCTTTGACCTGCTGACCGACAAGCTGTCGGAATTGGTCATCCGGCAACATGAAATTGATATATTGGTCGAAATCTCAAGGACACAGGCAGGGACCTTGGAATTTCATCGTGCCTCCGAGCTCATAGAAATCGGGAGAAATAAAACCTTCGAAGCCATCGCCCAGTACGAAAATGGAAGTAAGTAGACTCAATGAACTGCTCGGCAATATCGATATCTACCTCTTGGATCAGATCCTCAAGGGACGATTCGCCAAGGAAATGAAAATCCTCGATGCCGGCTGTGGGGAGGGCCGTAACTGCATCTATTTTCTGAACGAAGGCTACCAAATCTTCGGCGTCGATGCCAACCCCATCGCCATCCAAATGGCCCGGATCTATGCCAATACCATCAATCCCGCCTACGACACACTGCGCTTTCAGGTGGCTACAGTGCAAGATATGCCTTTTCACAGGGGCGCTTTTGATGCCGTGATTTCCTCCGCCGTCCTGCATTTTGCCAAGAGCGAAGCCGAATGGAATGCCATGATGCGAGAAATGATGCGTGTGCTGAAGCCGGGGGGTATTTTCTTCCTCAGGATGACGACGGACCAAGGAAATATGGTAGAAAAGTCCCCCCATCTCGGCGATGGAGTTTACCTGTTACCCGATGGAAGCGAGCGCTTTTTGCTTACCGATAGACTTACAGGGCAAGTGATGGAAGAATTTGGCCTAAGCTACCTTGAACCTCCGAAAAGTGTCCTTGTGCACGGACAGCGTTCAATGGGGGTGTTTGTTTGGAGGAAGACCCGATGATCGACGTTAGTGGACGTTTTCTATGTTAACTTTGGTGTGTAAAAGTCTACCCAGCCAAAGTTGGCCCTGCTCGATTCATCTTTGTGAATTTATCATTTCCAATTCTTCATTGCCATTTGCAATTCCCAAAATCATTCCTGAATTTAGCGCCTCCAAAATGGAAAGGGGAATTAGCTCATCCACGATAGCAATCGGGAGGCTAGAGCGCCTTGGATTAAATTACTCAAAAAAGGGGAATTAGCTCAGTTGGCTAGAGCGCTACACTGGCAGTGTAGAGGTCACCGGTTCGAATCCGGTATTCTCCACCAAGGCCCGCAGCGATGCGGGCTTTTTTATGCTCGATTTTTTCCAGAACTACTTGGTACAAGAAGTATGATTCCAATGTTGTGGGCCGATCTTGGAGATATTTTTAGAAGGAAATCCTTAAATTCGGTCCTGCTTTAAAATTAGAAATGAACACTATCGAAATTATTGAATATACCCCCGATCTTCAGCCCGAATTTGAGCGAATCAATAAGCAGTGGGTCGAGCAGTTTTTTTCATTGGAGGAGTTTGACCGCAATCAATTGGAGCATCCGCAGGAATACATCATTGACAAGGGCGGTGCGATCCTTTTTGCCAGGGATGGTGGGCAAATTTTGGGTACGGTGGGGCTGGTAAAGTCAGGCGAAGATGTATACGAAATGATTAAAATGGGCGTGAGCCCTGAGGCACGCGGCCAAGGAGTGGGGCAATTGTTGGGAAAGGGCATTTTGGAGAAAGCAAGAGCCTTGGGTGGAAGGAAAGTCGTTCTTTATTCGAGTTCAAAATTGGGAGCAGCACTCGCGTTGTATCGAAAAATTGGTTTCAAGGACATTCCCATGGGGTGCGGCCAATATGGACGCTGTAATGTGAAGATGGAAATTGATTTGTAAGGTAAGATGTCTCTTTGGGGTCAACAAAAGTAATGATAGGTATCACATCGTTTGATTATGAAAGGTATTAAAATCAGAAAAGGCACAATCGAAGAAGTGGTGGAGCTCAGTCAGCAGGTGACGGAGTTTTTTCAACCTTATTCAGAAAAGACCTATGAGGAACGGCTTACGGATGTGCCCCACCTGATTTTGATCGCGGAGTTTGAGGGTAAGCCTGCTGGATTTAAGGTTGGCTACGAAAGATACAGCCACGATACTTTTTATTCATGGATGGGTGGGGTGCTCCCTGCCTTTCGCCGCAAAGGAATCGCGACCCTGCTTGCCGACGAACAGGAAAAATGGGCCAAAAACAAAGGGTACAAAAAAGTCGTGTTAAAAACCCGCAACCGCCTTGGAAATATGATCCATTTTGGACTCAACCGGGGGTTTGTCATTGTCGACCTGGTCAAAAAGGGTGAGCCCGAAGACTATCGCGTCGTGATGGAAAAGTCTTTGTAAAGTATTCGGTTTTACAAGGCTTGGTACTTTGCACTTTGTTCATGGTACATTACCGCGGTATTTTTTCCTATCTTTGCACCCTTCAATTCAACAGCGGTTCGATCACCCGCTTTACCAAAAATTATGGACGAGCTTAAAAACAAAGTAAATGAAGGGCTTGCGCTGCCCGTGATGGAGGCTTTTTATACCATCCAAGGCGAAGGCACCCATGTAGGTACTGCCGCATATTTTATCAGGTTGGGAGGTTGTGACGTAGGCTGTGTTTGGTGCGACGTCAAGGAATCCTGGGATGCCGGCAAGTGGCCAATCTTGGCAATCGAAGAAATAGTCAAAGGTGCATTGGAATACCCCGGTCGGATGGTTGTAATCACCGGAGGTGAACCGCTGATGTATCCGCTTGGACCCTTGACCAAGCTACTCAAAGCACAAGGATTCAGGGTTCATTTAGAGACCTCAGGCGCGCATCCATTTTCCGGTGAATTCGATTGGGTTTGCTTTTCTCCCAAGAAATTCAAGAAACCACACCCAAGTATCTACGAAAAAGCCGACGAATTGAAAGTTGTAGTCTATCACAACTCGGATTTTGAATTTGCCGAAACCCACGCCAAAAATGTCGCTGATACCTGCAAAAAAATCCTTCAACCCGAATGGGGTAAGCAGGACCAGTTTCTGGGTAAGATCATCGATTATGTAAAATCCCATCCGATTTGGAAAATTTCCCTGCAAACCCATAAATTTATGGACATCCCCTAAGCCCATGAAGCCCCTTTTGCTGTTGCTTTCCCTGTGTTTGATCGCCCAGATAAGTGTCGCCCAGACTTATTCGATCATCGACAGCAAGGCCATCAAGATGCACCAGGAGGGGGATGAGCTGGTCCAGAAGCGGATGTACAACGAGGCAATTGAAAAGTACAAAGCCTCGATCCAGCGGGAGGCAAGTTTTTTGGAGTCCTATATCAAATGGGGACGGGTGCTACTCACCCAGGGTAAGCCTCAGGAATCGTTGGAGGTAGTTGCACGGGGCGAAGCGAGGGCCCAAAAGGCCAGCAACCAGATCAAGGGCGATTTTGGTTGGCTGAGGTTGCATTGTTATTTGGCGATGGGCGATTTTACGAAAGCAGTGGAGCAGTTTGAGAAAACCGACCGCATTTTGGATGATACCTTTAAAAAACGTGTCGATTACCAGGAAGCAAGCAAACAGATCACATTTATAAAAGAGGAACTTAAGAAAGGCCTTTCCATCGTCAAGGAAAAATTGCCCGAACCGCTGAACTCCTTTCCGCTGCAATATTTCCCGGTCCTCACGGCAGACAGCAAGAAAATCATTTTCGTGAAGCGGGACGGTTTGAGGGATTTCGAGCACGAAGACCTGTTTGTGAGCTATTTTTCGGATTCAGATGAAAAATGGAGCATCCCCCAAAGCATTTCCTCGATGATCAATACGCCCTATAATGAGGGAACCTGTACCATTTCGGCAGACGGGAAGATTCTAATTTTTTCATCCTGCCAAGCGCCCAATTCACTCGGGGATTGCGATCTTTATATTGCCTACAAAATCAATGATACTTGGAATCGGCCGGCGAACATGGGAAAAACCGTCAACTCAAGGTTTTGGGATTCCCAACCCTCCTTGTCTGCAGATGGCCGAATTTTGTTTTTTTCCTCCAACAGGCGTGGAGGATATGGAGGCAAGGATATTTGGTATTCGCTGAGATTGCCTGACGGTACCTGGTCCGAAGCCAAAAACCTGGGAGACCAAGTCAATACGCCGAAGGACGAGGTTTCTCCTTTCATCTATTTCAACAACGAAATACTTTTCTTCGCTTCAGATGGCCACCAGGGATTTGGAGGATTAGACTTGTTTGTTTCCCGTGTGGTAGCGGGTAATTTCGGCCTGCCAGAGAATATTGGCTATCCCATCAATGACCAGTTAGATCAGTTCTCATTGTTTATCACTGCACAGCGGGACTATGCCTATTATACAGAGAATACGTTCACGGAGGACCGTGAAGAACGCTCATATTTGTACAGGTTCAAATTTCCGGAGGAAATTGCCCTCGGTGAATCCCTGATAGTGACGCAGGGCACCGTTTTCAACAGCAAGACCGGGCAACCTGTCGACGCTAGGCTGTCACTTGTCAGTCTGAGCAATGACAGTACGCTGTACGAATTCCGTTCCGATGGCAAAACCGGGGAATTCATGATGCTGTATCCTGATAAGTCATTTTCGGGTTTGTATGTCGAAAAGGAAGGATTTCTGCCGCAGATATACAACGTAGAGCGGGATAATCTGAAAAACCAAAAAAACCTGCAGGTGTCTCTGACACCCATTGGTCCCGGCGAAGAGTTTGTTTTTGAAAACATCTTTTTTGATTTGGACAAGTCCGACCTCAAACCAGAGTCGAGAAGCTCTCTTAAGCGGTTGAATGAATTTTTGATTTACAATCCAAAAGTTGCCATCACCATCATCGGGCATACGGACAACCAAGGGAACGCAGCCTACAATGAAAACCTGAGCCTTAAAAGGGCTGACAGCGTCAAATCATTTTTGTTGGAAAACGGGATACTCGAAGAGCGTGTCAGTACCTTGGGCAAGGGCGACAAGGAACCCATTCGCCCCAATGATACCGCCGAAAACCGCGCCTTGAATAGACGGGTTACGATTCTTATCCGCTAAGGCCCGTTGTATTCGTTGATTTTCGCAGCGATATGCATGCATATTATTTTAAGGAATATTTATACACCTTATTAATATTTTGCAAATCATTTGGAAATAATTGCAAATTCCCAATAAGGCGTAAATTTCGAAATAAAATTTGCCGATTCAAGCGTCGTTTTCGGTATTTTTTTGAATAGATATAGTCTAATTTTATATTTTTTTTATTTAAAAGAAGTTATTAACTTCTAATTATATCCATATCATTTGTTTATAAATGAATTTTTTTTGTTTCAAGTAAAATTCCTGGCGGTTTGGTTGCTAGATGAAGGATTTGTTAAAAAAAATTAAAAACAAATTAATTTTTGTTAAACCATATCGTATCCAAACAACTTTGAAAATACAGCAGGCGAAATGTAGGTGCGCAAAATTTAATTTCTTATCGAGGCGAATTTTAGAATATAACCTAATTCACTTTAGGATTCCGAATATGTAAATTTTTAAAACGCTTTTGGATTAAAATGGGTTAAGCCATATAATTGACCATTCGTTAAACCAAAACAACAATTATGAAGAAAGTTTTACTACTAGGACTTATGCTTCTTTTCGCAAGTGCAGCGGCATTTGCGCAAGGTCGTGTAGTGACTGGTACGGTGACCTCAGGAGATGATGGTCTGCCGTTGCCAGGTGCTTCGGTTGTAGTGAAAGGAACCACCATCGGTACAGCTACCGATCTGGATGGTAAATTTTCACTCAATGTTCCACAAGGCAGCAATGTGCTTGTGGTTTCCTTCACGGGCTTTACTGCCCAAGAGGCCTCCATCGGCAACAGAAGTGTCGTGGATGTCGTACTGCAGGCAGATATCGCCAGCTTGGGTGAAGTAATCGTAACTGGTTACGGTACACAGCCGAAAAGGGAAGTGACCGGTGCAGTGTCTTCCGTGAAAGGGGACGTAATCCAAAACCTACCAGTACAATCATTCGACAGGGCCCTTCAGGGTCGTGCGTCTGGTGTGCAGGTAAGGTCCGCCAACGGTCTCCCAGGTGGTGCTGTCAACATTCGTATCCGTGGTGTGGGTTCCGTCAACGCCGGTAACGAGCCGCTGTTCATTGTGGATGGTGTTCAGTTGAACAATGCTGCGAACTCATCCTTTACGCAAGCAAACCCACTCGCTTTCTTGAACCCCAACGACATCGAGTCCATGGAAATCCTGAAAGATGCAGCTTCTGCAGCTATCTACGGTTCCCAAGCTGCCAACGGTGTCGTGATCATTACTACCAAAAAAGGTAAGTCAGGAAAAGCAAGATTCGAATTCAATGCATTTGGCGGACAGACCCAGCCAATGAAATATTTGGATGTGTTGGGAGGTGCAGAATGGTATACCATGAGAAGGGAAGCCTTCCAAAACTCCGGTAACACGCTTCCTGAAGCCAACGCCTTGAACAACATGGCACGTTTGCCATCCAACTGGCAGACGTTGACTGCCGCTGAATTGGAAGCTATCGGTCAAGGTCTTCCAACCTACGATTGGCAAAGAGAAGTAATGGGTACAGGTAACCTTCAAAACTACGAACTGAGCGTCAATGGTGGTGATGATAAGACTACGTTTTTCGTGTCTGGATCTTACAACTACCAGCAGTCATCTTTTCAGCCAGTAGACTTTGAGAGAGGAACTGTACGTACTTCACTCAGCCATAAGGCGACAAATAGACTTACCTTGGAGACTTCTATCAACCTCGCGACAGTAGGACAGAATGTTCCTTTCTCCTTGGACGGTTCTTTCTTGGGTAACCCTGCCTTCTCTGCATCATTGGTACTTCCTCACAACCCAATCTACAATGAAGATGGTACGTTCAACCAAGCAATTGGTGGCGTTTTGGGCCAAAACATTGTACTTGTAAATGAGTACAACTCTGGTAAAACAAGAACCAATACGCTAGTAGGTAATGCTGCGGCAACTTATAAAATTTTGGATAACTTGAGCTACCGCGCACTTGTTGGTCTTGACTACAACCTGATCCAAGAAGATAGGTATCGTGACCCAAGAACTCCAGATGGAGCGGGTGTAAGAGGTCGAGCTACGGCTGCTACCGATTGGAGGACTCGTTTTATCACGACACATACCTTGAATTGGAACAAAACGTTCAACAACGTGCACAATGTGTCAGCACTTGCAGGTTTTGAATTTGTTTCAGAGACAAGGCAAGGTATCAACGGTGAATCCATCAACTTCCCTACATTCCAATTCAGATATGTCGATTCTGGTGCTGAACCAGTTTTTGTTGGAGGATTTTGGACAGGATACAGGAGACAAGGCGCTTTCATGAGCGGTAACTACAGCTACAAGGAGAAGTACCTTTTCACAGTAACTGCTAGGTATGACGGTTCCTCAAGGTTTGGTGCAGACACCAAGTATGGTTTGTTCCCTTCCGTTAGGGCTGGCTGGAATATCGCCATGGAAGATTTCTTGAAGGAATCGGAAATCGTGACCGACTTGAAATTGAGAGCTTCTTGGGGACGTGCTGGAAACGACCAAATCGGAAACTTTGCTGCAAGAGGTCTTTATGGAACTGGTGGCAATTATGCAGGCCAAGCAGGTATGAGACCTACAAGCCTTCCCAACAATAATCTTAGCTGGGAGACAAACGAATCTGTGAACCTTGGTTTGGATTATGGTTTCTTTAGCAACAAACTAACAGGTTCGATCGAAGTCTTCGATCGTAGAACCAAGGACCTATTGCTCAATCAACCTGTTCTTTGGCAAAACGGATTCTCAACTATTGCCAATAACGTGGGTGAATTGCAGAACAAAGGTTTTGAGTTTGAGTTGAACACCATCAACATTGACAAAGGTGGTTTCTCCTGGAGGACAGCCTTCAACTTCTCCTATATCAAAAACCAAATCATCAGCTTGTATGACGACCTTCAATTCCTTCCTGCTAACCCAGGCATCGCTGTAGGGCAGTCGATTGGTAACCCACCTGTACCAGGCGCAGCGGCTCCAGGCTCTTGGTTTGTTCAGGAGTATGCTGGCGTGAACCCAGCAACAGGTCGTCCGATGTGGTACGACATCAACAGGAACATTACCTACTTGCCGCTCGCAGCAGATCGTATTTATATGGGATCGAACCTCGCTCCTTATTTCGGTGGTTTCAACAATACCTTTAGATACAAAGGCTTCGAGTTGACCGCTTTCTTTACTTATGAATATGGTGCGGTAGTGAGCGATGGGCAATATAATTTCCTACGCGAAAACGGAACTCGTTTGACGCTGAACGCCTTGAGAGAGGTGAATGATAGAAGGTGGACCGAGCCGGGCCAAATTACAGATATCCCAAGGAACTTGACTACCAATGCTGGTAACGAGACAAGAGGCGCAGGTAGAAATTCAGGTTCAGCAGCCTTGTTGAAAGCAGATTTTATCCGTCTTGCTCAAGTAACAGTCGGATACTCATTCGATCCAAGTTTATTGAGAAGCCTTGGAATCAACAGGGCGAGGGTTTATGCACAGGGCTTGAATTTGTGGACTTATGCTGATTACCCCGGATACGATCCTGAATTCGTAGGTATAGGTACAGGACAGGTTCCTCTGACTAAGAACTACACAATTGGGCTTCAGTTAGGATTCTAAAATTTAGATCGAGATGAAAAGAAATAATTCAATTTATAGCAAACTAGCAACCCTGTTCATTGGCTTTGCTGTAGTGTTGACTTCCTGTGATTTGGAGGTTAACCCAAGGCAGAGTATTGATGCGGTTGGCGCGTTGGACACTCCAAATGGTATAGATGCTGCCATCAACTCAATTTATGGTAGACTGCGTGTGGAATCCAATTATGGTCGCGATTTGTTGGCACTTGCTGACGCTTTGGCAGATGTAGGTAGAACTACAAGTAATTCAGGTCGTTTGATTGGTGAAAACAACAATCAGCCTAACGCGCACTTTACGGCAGGTTTTTGGCAAAATAGTTATGCCGCGATCAATGAGGCTAACCTGGTGCTTGATCAATTGCAGAAAGGTGTTCCCGGTGCTTCTGCTGCCCAACTTGCGAGATGGGAAGGTGAAACAAAATTCCTGAGAGCTCTGTATTACTTTGATTTGGTCAAAGCCTACTCATACATTCCTACTGCGATCTACACGCCTGGCGTGACAGACCAAGGAGGTATCCCATTGGAATTGGACGGTGTGATTACGCTTGAAAAAGCGCTTACAAGGCAGACACCAAGGGCAACAATAGATCAGGTTTACAATCAGATCTATGCTGACTTGAATTCGTCTATCGCACTCTTGACCGTTGCGGGTAGGGGTATCCAGTATGCTTCAGGTGCTGCTGCTACTGCCCTTCTGTCAAGGGTTGCACTTTATCGCGGTGATTGGGCGACGGCTGCTTCCGCTGCTACTACTGCGCTTGGTACAAGTGTCGGTAGAGTGACAGGTGTTGACAATTATGTGTCTGGTTGGAGACAGTCTGCCAATCCAGAATCAATGTTTGAGGTAAGGATCCAATTGGCGGCTGAGTCTTTGGGCGTGAACGTTTCCCTTCAGTCTTCATACACTGCCTTGTTGAACTTGGAAAACAAGAATGCGCAAGGTGGATGGGGTGATTTTATTCCTAATGCAACTATTCTTGGGTTCTTTGGTCTCGCGCCTCTACAAATCGGCAACCCAGCCTCAGACAACAACAACTGGGATGTAACAAGAAACTCAGATGTAAGAGCTGGGTTGTACACCACTGGCAATACGGTCCGAGGTGCAGGTCGTCAAATCGAATCTACGAAGTTTATCAGCAAAAATGGTTTCGCATTTGGTGACAATATTCCTGTAATCCGTAAGTCTGAAATGCACTTGAACAGGGCAGAAGCCAACTATCATTTGGGTAACGAAGCTGAGTCATTGGCTGAATTGAATGCCTTCAAAGCATTGAGAGGACTTGGTGCGGTGACTGTGACAGGTCAGGCACTATTGGATGAGATCCTGTTGGAAAGATTCAAGGAGTTTGCATTCGAAGGTCACCGTTTCTTTGATTTGAAAAGATATGGTAGGCCAATTATCAAAACTACTCCTGCTGTCAATGTACAGTTCGACGATTTCAGAATTCTGCCTCCAATCCCTCAGAGAGAAGTGGATGGTAATCCTAACCTGAACCAAAACAGAGGCTATTAAAATCTAAAGAAAATATGAAAAAGATACTAGCATTATTATCCTTTGCCATGGTCTTTGCTTTCTCTTCTTGTATTGAGCAAAACTATGTGACTTGGCAAGGTGCGGTAGTGGAATTTCAAGATGCTGTCGTTAGGACTCCAGTAGCGGGTACTGCAAATCCAGCTTATCCAAGAATCACCGTCGCCAATACAGTTGGTACTGTGAACCTTCAAGTGAACTTGGTGGCGGCACAAAGAACAAGCGATGAGACCATTACTTATCGCGTGGTTCCTGAAGGAACTACTGCCGTGGCAGGTACTGACTTCGCAGTCTCCGGTTCTTTGGTGATCCCTGCAAATTCCAGCTTTGGTACCTTGACTGTCAATATCCCAAACACCGGTGCTATCGGTGGCGCAGTGGATGTGTTGTTGGAGTTGGAAGGCAATGCCCAAATTCCGGCGAGCCAGAACTACAAGCAAGTGCAAATCAGAATCACTAGGCCTAATCCTCCAGCAGGATCCTAATAGTGTAAACCCAAAAAGGCCGGAGCTTTCCGGCCTTTTTTTAAACCTAGTTTATGAGTAAAATTAGTTATTTGATTGTATTGATAGTCCTGTTTTGTGGTATACAAAATGGACATGCGCAGCTTCAGATGCTGCGAGACCAAGGTACCGGGGCACCGATCACAGCCAATCCCTATGCAGGTGTGAAGGGTACTCCGTATATCGGCGAATTTGCTTCTGGGGCCATCATTTTCAATGAAAAGGACACGGCCAACAATATCCAAATTGCCTTTAACGGCTACGCCAATTCCTTGGAGGTGAAAGTGGACGGACAGATTTTTGCCTATACTCCCCAAAAAATCCTCGGCTTTGTAATCTCACCTGACGGGGGCGCGGAATTGTATAGATCTGGATTTGTGCTGCCTGGACTGGGTGAAAACCGATTCGTGCAGATTCTTGAAGATGGCAACTACACGCTCATCAAGCATAAGTACAAAATTTTGGGTAACGATCCCTCTGCCACGTATGGTACGCAAAATGCGAAGTCGTTTAATCCTGCAGAGGACCTGTTTGTGGCAAAAGGCGGTGTCGTGAAGCCTTGGAAGACCAAAACAAAGAACCTTGAAGAAATCTTTGGCCCGGACTACGCCAAAGTCGCTGCCCTGATCAAGGAAAACGGCTTGAATATCCGGGATGAGGCAGATGTGATACGCTTGTTCCGATTGCTCAATAGCTAGTCCATTGGGGCACCTGATTTCCTAAAACTTCCCGGTTTTCCTTCCGGGAAGTTTTTTTGTTATTTTTGCGCCTCATTCGGTAGAGAGTCATGGTACACGTCTGTAGGAAAGAGCACTTCAATGCGGCACACAAGCTTTGGAACCCCAATTGGTCGGAGGAGAAGAACAAGGAGGTTTTTGGCCCTTGCTCCAATGTCAATTGGCATGGTCACAACTTTGAACTGATCGTGACCGTGAAGGGTCTACCCGACCCGGAGACCGGTTTTGTAGTGGATTTGAAGGAATTGAGCAGGCTGATCAAAACCTTGGTCATCGATAAGGTCGACCACAAAAACCTCAACATGGATGTGGATTTTATGTTGGGAAAAATGGCAAGTTGCGAGAACCTCGTGATGGAATTCTGGAAAATCCTCGAGCCGGCCGTCAATGCCATCGTCCCAAATGGACATCTCTACAAACTGACACTTTACGAGACACCAAGGAATTTTGTGGAGTATTTTGGGGAGGGGTGATAGGTTACACCCACACTTAGGCGAAGTATGGCGCAGGCGCCAGGCATAACCTTCAATTACGACTTTCGATTTTTTGGTCTCCCCGTCTGGGTGAAATGTGGCGTAGGCGCTAGGCGTAATTTGCAATTACGCCTTTCTATGAAATGAATTTGTAATTCTTTCTACATTGAACTAACTTCCAATTCGATAGCTTGTCGAAAGTATGCAATTGCAAATTGGTGTTGATAATTGGGTGGAATTGCATCCGCGATGGCCATCGGGATCCACCTAGCCACCACCGAAAGGCAATACTGCACTTATAGGGGGGAAGTAACATTTTATTCTAAAATCATGAAAACTTATATATGAGAATAGTTTTGCTGTCAATTTTTTTGTTCATGTCTTGCAGACCCAGTGCCGTAGAAGACAAGAATAGTCAGGAACCATTGGAGCTAATCGCAATAGATTCAAAAGGTGATTTCAAGGAATTTTGGAAGAATTTAGGACAGGCGCTCATGCTTAATGATACAATTGTTCTTGATAAATATTTGGATTCTACTGTATTTTTTTATGGCAGAGAGGACATAGATCCAAGATTTGAATTGAACGGGAGCGAAAGGATCATTAAGGTCAGGGAAGTCTACCTAACCGGTGGGATTTACGACTATCAAAAGGACACAAGTATAAGTTATGTGGACTTTTTTTTGAATGTAGACTTATTAAATAAGGATTATCTTCAAGACAAGGATATTCAACAAATTGAGGACTTTGTTTTTAGGAGGAATACGTCCGGTGAGTGGAAGCTAACAGGAGTGTATTCTGACACAAAAAAAATAAAGTGATAGGTAAACTTAGATATGCACCCCAGCCACCACCGAAAGTCTATACTACGCCTAGAGGGGGGATAAACGAAATTTCTGGGAAAGATTTTAAATGCAACAGCGATGGGTAATTTTTATATTGAATTAAAGCAAACACTGCAAACAGTTTTAGACTGGTCAGAAAGTTTCAAAAAGGGCTATCGCAATTACAAGTTTGACATAGATGATGAATTATTTAAGCTTTCTGAAAAACATCGTAAAAACTTCCAGGCCGGTGATTTACTGTTAATTTACAATTTATTGGATTTTTATTGTGATGCTATAAAGCATGATTTCGATAATATTGATATTAATTATTCATTAGGACAGGCCCGCTCAGATATAAAATCAGTAATCGACGAGATCGGAAAAAATTCTGAAATAAATCTGCCCCATGTATTAAAGGAGAGGTTAAAAAACCTTTGCTAAAATTTTCCAATTTCGTTTTGATTTTATTCTAAATTGTTTTCACAAAACACAACGGCGGACAAGTTGTCCGTCAGGTCATTCGTTCCCCGGAGCAGGCCATGCGTGTGGCGACCATGGAGCCAGACAGGGCAGAGGAGGACCAAGCGTGAAGAATCAGTCCAGTGGACTGATTTAGCTTGGGGCCAGAATGCAGGGTAGTTGAGTTTGGGAATCCCGATAGCGTAGATGCAATTAAGGCTTTCGATTTTTTGATCCGTTTCGGCCGCCAGATGTAACTCACCTGATCCCAAATCATACTCCGATACCGAATTTGGAATTGAATTCCAATTGCATCCCAATTGTCTTGGATGGATTTGATAAAAGGACGAGATTACAGATCAATAGCTGTCGGCGCCCAGCCAGTCTACCACCGAAAGTCTATATTACACCGAGAAGGGGAGTCAATTTCTTCACCGAAAGTGAATTCCGAATGGTCCGAAGACTGACCCATCTCACCCGTGCCTATCGAATCCATCAATAATCCCAAAACTATCCACCGGTCAGCATAGCCTATCCCCATGCGCACGCTATTCCTATTCATGCTGATTTTCTTAGGCACTTATGCTTTTTTGCCAGCGCAAAAAATAAATGCCGACTACCGACTCCACATCCATCGGGCCATTTCTCCGATCGTGGTCGACGGCGTCATGGACGAAGAAGCATGGGAAAAGGCTGAAATAGCGACAGATTTTTTCATGATCACGCCGATGGATACCAGCTTTTCGAAGGTGAAAACCGACGTGCGGATGAGTTATGATGACCATCACTTGTACCTCCTGGTGGTCAATTACCACGCAGTGGAGGGTCCCTATATGGTCGAATCCCTCAGAAGGGATTTTTCCTTCGGGAAAAACGACAACTTTCTGTTGTTCATGGATCCCTTTGATGATCTGACGAACGGTTTTTCTTTTGGGGCCAATGCGGCTGGGGCCCAATGGGACGGGCAAATGTACAATGGAGGCGCGGTGGATCTGAGCTGGGACAACAAGTGGGTGTCCAAAGTCAAAAACTACGAGGACAAATGGATCTTTGAGGCGGCGATTCCTTTCAAATCCATCCGATACAAAAAAGGCATCACCGAATGGGGCATCAACTTTTCGAGATTGGACCTGAAAACCACGGAAAAGTCCGGCTGGGCTCCCGTCCCCAGGCAATTTCCCTCGGCTTCCCTCGCCTATACCGGAACCTTGGTCTGGGACAGTCCTCCCCCAGATCCCGGAGCCAACATTTCTGTGATTCCCTATGTACTGGGTGGCGTATCAAGGGATTTTGACCAAGAAGGGGAAAATGTCTACCGCAGGGAAGTCGGGATGGATGCCAAGATTTCCCTCACTTCTTCGCTGAACTTGGACTTGACGGTGAATCCCGATTTTTCGCAGGTGGAAGTGGATCGACAAGTGACCAATCTGGACCGATTCGAGCTCTTTTTCCCCGAGCGAAGACAATTTTTCCTCGAAAATGGAGACCTTTTTGCCAGCTTTGGGTATTCCACCATCCGCCCTTTTTTCTCTCGGAGAATTGGGTTGGAAGCGCCCATTCAATTTGGGGCTAGATTGAGCGGCAAGATTAACAAAGATTGGAGGATCGGAGCCATGAACATGCAGACAGGTGCGGTTTCCGAAACGGCCCTCCCAGCACAGAATTTCACGGTGATGGCCCTGCAGCGGCAAGTCGGTGCCCGCTCCAACTTCGGGGTTCTTTTGGTCAACAAGCAATCCCTGAACTACCAGCCCGATCCGAATACCGAACAGCCCACCTATTCTCAGTTCAACCGAAATGTGGCCCTCGAATACAATCTCGCCTCAGCCAATAATCTCTGGACGGGAAAAGTCATGGGCATCAAATCTTTTGGACCCAATGGGGCTGGGAATGGCGTTTCCCATGCCGCAAACCTGAAATATGCCGGAGGCAACCTCACCTGGAACTGGCAGCATGAATATGTGTCGGAAAATTTCACTGCAGAAGTGGGGTTTGTCCCAAGACGAGGCTTCGTAAAAATCGCCCCGCAAGTGGGTTATCGCTGGTTTCCGAAGAGTGCCAAAATCCTAAGCCATGGGCCAGATGGGAGTTTGACGCTATTTTTCAACACACAGGGAGTCTATACCGACAATGCTTCCTTTCTTTCCTATACGATTCGCTTCCGAAGCCAAAGTAATTTTTCAACCTTCCTGACCTACGATTTTGTCAAGCTCCAGGCACCTTTTGATCCCACCAATTCAGGCAGAGAAAAACTTCCCGTTGGGTCTGAGCATTATGCGATGGGCTGGAGGACCGAGTACACTTCCAAGCCTCAGAGTGTCTTTACTTATGGGTTTTCTACCCGAGTAGGCGGATACTATGCCAACGGAAACCTGTACACCTTCACCGGAGATCTAGGGTATCGATTCCAGCCTTATGTCAGCTTGGCTTTGAGCAGTACCTTCAATCAAATCCACCTGCCCGAACCTTGGGGGCAAACGGACTTTTGGCTCGTAGGACCCAGAATCGACGTGACCCTGACCAATACCGTTTTTTTCACCACCTTCCTCCAATACAACGAGCAAATCAAGAACATCAATCTCAATAGCCGGTTCCAATGGAGATTTGCGCCTGCTTCGGACTTGTTCATCGTGTACATGGATAATTACCTGCCGGACCCTTTCCATGTCAAAAACAGGTCGGTGGTTTTGAAGTTTACTTATTGGTGGAATGTCTAGGCGCGATTGGAATCCCGATAATGGGAGATGGAAAAACTTCGGCCCTAAGGCATTCTCTGTCAAGGCACCAGCCACTGACCTTCCCAGGATTCTTTTTTTGAGAACAAAATCCTCAAATGTCTCAAGCCATTTAGCTGTAAGGCTTCGATTGATTGGGGGATGAATTTCAAAACCGTGAAAAATTGATCATCCGTCTTCTCCGCCCAATCAAAACCCGATTCGGGATCTGAAATTGGAGTTCCGGGTGCCAAAGTAGAGGTATAGGCATTTTGGGCTTCATTGGGGACTTTTTTCCAAAAGTGTTTCGCTACTGCATCCTGATGGTGAATTTCAACTTCTGCCTTGATTCTGATCTGCACGCGTTTTTGGGAATGGTAAAAGTGTAAAGTTCCTATTGGACTTGCTGTCAGGTCGGCCACTTTTTCCGAGCGGTAATCCGTGAAGCAATGGAACTCAAAATTTTTGCCGATGGATCGGATCACCACCGTCCGAACTTCGGGGCCATATTTTCCGATCGTTCCAAGGTTGGCAAAGCGAAAGGGGTGCTTCGGGTCCAATGCTCCGCGATGCAGTTCATGGACGACAGCCTGCCAGATTTCGGATAAAGATTCGTTTTCGTTGAAAAGCATATCGGAGCATTTGGGTTTTAACTCCCGGCAAGAAATAGAGTTTGAAAGAGGTCATGTTTTGCGAAGGAATACTCCCCGTCTGGGTGAAATGGGGCGTAGGCGCTAGGCGCATTCCCTCGCCGATTCTTTTGTCCCGTTTACTCTGGCGATATTTTTTGAATTTGTAAATTGGAGGAGTATAGCCTAGTGTTTGAACAAAACTATCCCAGATACCCTATGTCTACCAAAAAATCATGGTCAGAGAAGTTCATGACCAGAACCGAACCGGAGGTCAAGCGGATCGAAAACGCCTTTGCGGATATCCCCGCAAATGGCTTGATGCTGATTGCCAGCCCAAAAATCCTTTCCGACTACCTGCACCAAGTGCCAAAAGGCAAAACGGTGGATATCAAAACCATTCGAAAAGATTTGGCACTGGAATACCGGGCCGAATATACCTGCCCGGTGACGACGGGGATATTTCTCCGTATCGCCGCGGAGGCTGCCTACGAGGCCTATCAAAAAGGCGAGCCGATCGAGCGCATCACGCCCTTTTGGAGGGCAATTGCACCCAATTCACCTGCTGCAAAAAAGCTGAGTTTCGGGCAAGAGTTCTTGGTCAAAATGCGGGAATTGGAAGGTATAGCCAGCTGAATGGGAATTTTTTTTCTTTGGGAAAGTGATGGCCTATTTCCAAGGCGGTATTTTTCTTACTTTCAAATGCGTGTTTCACCTACATTCCCCTAAGCATCTATGAAAAAAAGGCTTGGTCGCATCGTCTCTGTCGTATTGTTGATTGGATTGGCTTACGGCATTTCCTATGCATGGAAGTCCTTTCCCCTCATCAGCGCCTATGGCGCCAAAATCATGTGTAGCTGTGTCTTTGTGGCCGAGCGATCCGAGGCTTCTGTCCACAGCCAGGAATTGGGTTCCTTTCCGATTAGTCTGGGGAATTTTGCAGTGGATAGGGAAGGGCAAAAGGTAACCGGCAGTGTGTTCGGTTTGGCCAAGCGGGTTGCTATTTACCGGGAGGGCCAGGGCTGCACCTTGCTGTCCGGCGAAAGCGAATCCGCCGTTAGGAACCAGCCCTACTTTGCCGCCACCAAGCCAACTTGGTCCCAGGATACGGTACGCTGGCCCTCCGGAGATATGCTCAACGACTCAATCCTGAACCTTGCGCCTTATAGGAAAATCCAGGAAATGATCGACCATGAGTTGGAAAGTCCCGAAAGGAAGCCTCTGTTGACGCATATGATTTTGGTGGTGCACAAGGGGCAATTGGTGGCGGAAGGCTACGGCAACGACCATGACATCAACACCAAGCATACCTCTTGGTCTATGGGGAAAAGCATCATCAGTACCTTGGTAGGATTGCAGGTGGATAGGGGAATCATGACATTGGACCAGAAAAACCTGCTTCCCGAATGGTCCGACGAGCGGAGCAAAATTTCCCTGACAAATATGCTGCAGGCCACGAATGGGCTGGATTGGGTGGAAGATTACGGTGGCGTGTCGGATGCTACCAATATGCTTTTCTTGAAGCCTGATGCGGCAGCGATCGCGGCGGCCAAACCTTTGAAATATGAACCGGGAACATACTTTTATTATTCCTCCGGTACCACCAACATCGTTTCCAAAATCCTCAGAAACCAACTCGGGGAGGAGAAGTACCAGCGCCTGCCCTACGAGGATCTGTTTTACAAAGTCGGCATGCACCATACCGTGATGGAAAAAGATGCCTCCGGCACTTTCGTGGGTTCATCCTTTGTTTTTGCGCCAGGTCGTGATTTTGCAAGATTTGGCCTGCTGATGCTGAACAAAGGGAATTGGGAGGGCAGCCAAGTCCTTTCCCAAGAGTGGGTCAAGTTTGCTGTGACGCCCACGCCTGCCGCGCCTATAGGCCAGTATGGTGCACAGTGGTGGCTCAATGCCGGCAACAAGTACAATCCCGCTGATAAGTTGTTTCCCGATTTGCCCAACGATGCATTTTATGCCGGCGGCTTTGAGGGACAGTGGATATTGGTCATCCCGTCGGAGGATTTGGTGATTGTCAGGCTTGGCTACACGCCCAAAGGGGGATTCAGCATGAATGATTTTGCGGCTGGAGTGATAGCGGTTCTCGACAATTGAGACGGGATTTGAACCAAGAATGCATCTGCCAAATTGAGAGCCAAGGGAATTTTCCCCCAGTTAGTCTAAAATGCAACTGACCGAAGCCCTAGGTGTTTTTCGATTAATTTGAAGTCATGGTCATTGTGTGGGAGTTCGAGTCGTTTTCGATGTAAAAAGTCTTGTCTCCATCGAAGAGATCAATCCATACAAATAATCCAATCAATATCACGAGTCGCGGCGCATTTCTTCCAGATTACCCTCCCATATGAGTTTTCCCCGGAATGATTTAATGCGCGCTTGTTGTTCCAATGCTACAAGCAGGCGCAGCCCAGCCTCGCCGGTTTCTTTTTTGGTCTTATTGCCAGAAGCCCTCATAGCTGCTTCCATGAGCGCTTCGTCGATGTCAATTGTTGTTTTCATGTTGTCGGTTTTTCGGAGACGAACAAATATTTTTTCCTCTCAATTGTCCGAAAAAGTAAACTCGAAATATATTCTGTAAAGGTGCTGTGATCCAAAACGATGCCATTAGAACCTGTAGGTTATGGCATAAGGCGTTGACTTAAGGGGATGTATGAATCAATATATTGATGTTAACTCGGCGATCATCATTCTTATTAGTTAAAGGCGCCTTTGACAAAAATGCAACCTATTATATCGTGTAACTCACATTTCGTCCGCTACCTTGTTTTTCAATCAGTCCTTTGTTGACCAACTCTGACAGAACACGTTTCACAGTGGGTAATGGTATTGCCAATTTTTCGGAGATTTCTCCCGATTGTATGTTTGGGCGATTTTGGATAATTGTAAAGATTGATTTTTCCTTTGGCGAAATTTGTGCTTCTACACCGGTGGTATTCAGTTTCACCAATAGTTTTGACTGAATATTGGAAATGCAACTCAAAAAGAATTGAATCCAAACGGTTATGTCTTCGTGTGGGCGTTTTGCCTGGCAGCTTCTGAGAACCTGATAATATTCGTTTTTTCGGTTTTCGATTTCATGTTCGAAACTTACATATTGTATCCATTTATACCCGTTTTTGAGTAATAGCAGCGTTGATACCAAACGACTCAATCTGCCGTTTCCATCTTGGAAAGGGTGAATGCTCAAAAAGTCATAGACAAAAGATGCTATTTTGATCAAGGGGTGTATCTCAGTTTCGGAATTATACCAATTCAGCAAAGCTCTTATTGCGTCTTCTGTTGCAAATCCTGCTTCGGTTGTTTGAAAGATGATTTCCCTTGTACCGTCCGGGAATGATGCTTCAACAGCGTTGCTATGGGCCTTGTAATTTCCTTTATGCCATTGGTCTTTGTCGCTATAACGCAAAAGGCTATTGTGTAAACTTTTGATGTGGCTTTCGGTAAGATTGATGTTTTCGTATGATTCAGAAATCAAGTCCAAGACTTCAAAATAACCGACTACTTCCTGCGAATCTCTATCGGTGAGTTTTGTTATGTCTATTTTTTGAAGTAGCACGTCGACCTCTTCGTCGCTCATTCTGTTTCCTTCAATCCGGTTTGAAGCACCAACACTTCGCACGGTAGCGATGTTTTTCAGCTCTTTGAGGCTTTGTCCTTCCCTTCGTTCAATGGCCGTCCAGCTTGCATCGAAGCGGTCAATTTGGCTGATGAAGTTAATTAGCTTCCAATTAATGTTCAGTTTAAAGGAATATACTTCTATGTCCATTTTGATACGATTTGATACGTAAAGATACGATTATGATTTGAAACAGTGAAAAAAAATGATACGATTTGATACGATTTGATTTGTTTCCGATACGAAAAGTGTCCGTTTATTGAATTATGGAAGCATCACAAAACGAGAGTTCGTCATGCCAACCTGGGACTCTAAAAAAAGCTCCCAAAAGGAGTGAAATTTGGTTTGAATCCAAGAAATTTGGCGGAAGATTTGGGCGACGGGAAAATGGGGTGAAGATATCGCATATTCAACTGGCAGCTAATGTTTATCCGCCAACTTCAATTGGTTTTTTGAGTTTCCTCAGATTCCAATTTTGAGTGATCCATTTACCTTCATCCCATTTTTTTATCCAAATACTTTTAAACCGCGAATCTATTCGAGAAGTGTCCCGCATAAAAGTTAGTACATCTTCGGTGGTGAAATAAAACTCAACAAATTCTCCTAGATGACTGGCATGACTGATTTTTACCAAATCATACTTGTCTTTTAATTCATTTAAACTCGAAAAATATTCAAACGGGTCTTTTTTGCTCAGTGAATCCGGGTGCACGGATTTAACTAAAACGTCCCAATTTTTGAATATCTGAACTTTGTTATCCGTCTTAACCAATTTTAGATTGAAAATGGAAGTGTCAGGCTCTAATTTTATGGAGAAATCCTTGATGAATCTCTCTGGCCTGTTTATAAATAATTCCAATCTGTCTTCAAATTGAGAGAATCGAACATTATACCGCAATTCCTGCACAGAGTCATTTTGCAAAAAACCATTTGGCCCTCTGTAAATAAAATACAAGTGTTGCAAATCCTTTAAAATTAAGGAGTCGATTTCGCCAATGAACTCCTTTGCTCTTTCGTCAATGTTCACTGTGTCAATTTCCCTTTCTGAGTGGCAAAAGGTGAGTAGTCCAAATGCAAGGATGCTTAGGATTTGAAAAAATTTCATATTCAACTTTCCATTATTTGTTGTTGCCTTCTTTATATCAGATTTTCTTTAATCCCGAGGCCCCGAAAATTACCCCAACAATCTCTACCACACCCGTCGGCCCGCTTTTGTGGATAAATAATTTAGTTGAATTTTTCGTCGAAAATTAGGACTATTTCCAAGCATCATTCTGTGGACATTGTTTATCAGGATGCCCTTGGCGCTATCGCAATGCCGCACGTCGTGGGCCTACCTAATCGACTTCAACCTTTTTATGGTTTTCTTCTCTCCATTCTTAATCCTCTTTCATGCAAAAACTCATACACGTCAATACACTTTACACCATTTTTATGAGCTACAGCCGGAATTCGGTTTGGCTTCAATTTGTTTTCATCGGTTATCAAGACATAATTGTGAACTTTACAAAATCCAATTAGATAAGGATCAGCCTCTTCTTTTCCCTCCGCTTGTTTATTAGGTTTTAAAAAGCCTGTATTGTATTCCTCGTTGATAATTGGTCTTGCAGCATTAAAACTATTAGCGTCAGTTTCAACAACTAATCGTTTTCTCCATTTATTTACCCAATCCTTGAGAAAAATCTCTTTACCTCGATACTCATTGATTTCTTGCTCAACGAAATCAATCACTAAAAATCTTCCCTGTACAATCAAATCTTCAATCTCTTCCCAAATGGCTGTAAATACTGGATTTTCTCGTTTGAATGTTAAATCCAACCTCATTAACGCACTCGTATCAATAACGTAAACCGTATTTCCTTCGCTGAATAAATCCATGGTTAGGCATTGAGCAGTTGTCTTGTTTTGGGTATGTAGGACAACTTAACGCCTAAAAAATCAGACAAGTCCTTTAAATTTATTCGGTTTTGATCATAAGCTTTAAAGGCTAATGAAACATACGTTCTGCCTTTTTCCGTCAGCGCTTCCTTGTGTAATTCTCTACCTTTAGGATCCTTTGCTCTTCCAAATCCTTTCGACTTATTCCATTGTGCGTGTTTCTCCTGGTAGAAATTTTTCGTTGTAAGCTTTTGTTCAAACAACCTTCTCAAAATTGCCAAAGGGCCGACATGGAAATATTTTCCTAATTCAACTAGGTCTTTTAGTTTCCATTCACTTTCGCCTTTCCTTTGGTAATCAAGAACAATTGCCATGTTAAGTAGGTCCGAAGTTGGAACTAAAACCTCCGCGGAAAAAGCGTTACACCATCTTTCTAATTCCCATCCCGGGTTTAAGGATAAATCAGTTATCGCCCCTTCGTTTAATATAATATGTCCCAACTCATGAAATAAGGTAAATGTCTTTGAATGAGCCTGCTCACCACCTCTTTTAATACCAATGATAGGTACAAGATCATCAACAATGGCAAAACCCCTCACATTATCTTGTGTAAGGCTTAATTGAAAGACAGCAATCCCCAAAGATTCAACTTTTTCAATGTACGCTTCTAACGCAAGTTTGACATCTTCAATCTCCCTTATTTCATTCAACTGTAAATGCTGGCGAATTTTCTGTGCAATTTCTCTGGGATTTTCTTGAAGAGTTGCTGATATGCTGAATTTCGGAAAAGGCATACCCATTTCTTCTCGTAGTTCAACAAAGGAATGAGCCAATGCCCTTGCCTTACGGACTGCCATAATGGTTTTTTCATGGAAGTGTCCAAGCTCTTTTGAATCTATGGTTCGTCTGTCCTTTGGAAGTGGTTTCTCTTTTGGTGGTGTATTCAACAGGAGTGTTGCGATGGTGCGTTTGTAGGTTTTGGAAAATACTTTTAATTCCTCCAATGTAGGCTGCTTTTCGCCTGTCTCCAATTGAACCAATCGCTTTGGAGAAATACCCGTAGTTTCAGAAGTCTGTGTACGATTCAATGCAAGCGATTCCCTTGCCCAAACAAGGACTTCATGATTTACATTGATATGGATATTGTCATTCATTTATCTAGTTACTAATTGCCTGTATTGAGTAAACTCCATTGGATGAGAATTTGTGTTCAAATGATTTCCAATAAACTCAATACCTTCTGCTGTTAATCTGCCTACTAATTCAAAAGCTCCCCATCCCTGAAATTTAATAAAAAGCTGATTCACAAAATGTGTATTTGAAAATACAATTTCATGTCCTTTTTCGAAATGGTTTGCAGTCATCAAAATATTGTCGAATTTTTCATTAGGTGCTGTATGCGTCAACATAATTCCATGAAAGTCACTGTTCCCATCATACAAATCATCCCAAACTACAGCAGGGTGAAACAAACCATTTTGCCAATCTCTCTTGGCAACTCGGCTCGATGGTAATAATATATCTCCTTTAAAAAACATTTTCGTTATTTAATCTCATTCGAAAAAAAAAAGGGACACAACTCATGCGTGAACTAAACACTAGATGCTTTCTCAATATCTCAGTGTAATTTCAATCATATTGTCGATTGGATCCAATCAATCTAAACATAATTTTTTGAAAATAAATATCCAATCTGTCCACAGATCTATTTGTGTTCAATTCCCTTGGTCCTATTTCTGGATTTTTCTTCACGATTTGAAATGGCTCTTCCCTCCCCCCTAAATCAACCCCTTTGCCTTGATTTCCAGGTATTTGTTGATGGTTTGGATGGAGAGGGATTGGGGGGCGCAGAGGATGGTTTGGATGCCGTGGCGTTTGAGTTCCTTGGCTATCAGCCGCTTGTCGTAAATAAACTTGGCGGCGATGGTCTTTTCGACGATGCCCGAAAGTGAACTGGCCGGCTGCTCGGAAAATTCCTCCAAGAGGTGGTTTTCGAAAAACACCACCAAGACCACATGGTGCTTGGCCAAGGCCCTCAGAAAGGGCAGCTGCCGCCGCATCGCACCCGCATGCTCAAAGTTGGTGTAGATCATCAGCAGACTCTTTTGACCGACTTTCTTGCGCACCCAGCTGTACAGTTTCCCGAAGTCCGACTCCGGAAATCCCGTTTGGATATTGTACAGCAGTTCCATGATGGTCTTGATCTGGGTGGGACGGTGGTGCGCCTCACAGGTCGGGCCGATTTGGTCCGAAAAGGTCGCCAACCCTGCTTTGTCGCCGTTTTTCAACGCGATATTGGAAAACACCAAGCTGCTGTTGATCGCGTAGTCCAGCAAGCTGAGTCCATCAAAGGGCATCTTCATCACCCTTCCCAAGTCTATGATGGAATACACGGGCTGTGCTTTTTCCTCTTGGAAATGGTTGGTCATGGGCTTGCCCGTCTTGGCTGCAGCCTTCCAGTTGAGGTGGCGGAGGTCATCACCCACGACATAGGGTTTGATCTGCTCAAACTCCCGGCTGTGACCAAACTTGCGGAGCTTTTTCAGCCCGTATTCCCGCTTCATGGCATTGAAGGCCAGAAACTCGTATTTCCGCATCTGGAGGAAGGAGGGGTAGACCTTGACGGTTTGGCGGTCGTCGAAGCTATAACGCCGGGCGACAAGTCCCAAGGGCCCGTGGGCAAAGAGGTGCAGGCTGCCAAAGCGGTACTCTCCCCGCAGCTTGGGGGTCAGAGAGTAATGGGTTTCGCGGCTTTCACCCGGTGCCAGGTCGGTAAAATATCCAAAGTCCCGTTTTTGGAACTGCTCGGGGATTTCGTCGAGGACAAAAAGGCGGACGGCAAACCGGTACCCATTGGAAATGGAAATCCCGACCTCGTTGGCGTCGCTGTTGGAAAACTTCTCGGGAAGGATGCGGCTTCCTTGGATGCCAGCCTTTTTCCCAAACACCGACAGCAAATCCACGAGGAACAGCGCAGTCAGCATGCAGGCCAAAAACAGCGCAATCGGATACACTATCCAAAACCAAAAAGACAAAAAGAAGACCAAGGCCACCACCGCCAAGCCGAGGTAGAGCCTTTTGCCCAAAAACAATTGTCTGTACAGCGTCAGCAAGTCAGCGGGGGATTTCGATGGATTGAACGATGCCTTCCAAGATCAAGTCAGGCGATACGCCTTCCATTTCTTTTTCGGGATTGAGGATGATGCGGTGCCGCATTGCCGGGATGGCCGCACGCTTGATGTCCTCGGGAATGACAAAATCCCTCCCGGACATGGCCGCCAAAGCCTGTGAGGCTCGGAGAATTGCCAAGGAAGCACGCGGAGAAGCGCCCGCATAGAGGCTCGGATGCGACCTTGTCTTGACTACCATTTGTGCGATGTATTGCAGGAGCTTTTCCTCAATCCGGACGGCAAAGGTCCACTTTTGGAACTGGTTGACTTCCTCCCCGGACAGGACGGGATCCACCTGGGGTTCGTCGGCAGTGTCCGAACCGCGGTTTTTGAGGATGAGAATTTCTTCTTCTAGGTTGGGGAGGCCGAGCTGGATTTTGAACAGAAACCTGTCCAACTGTGCCTCAGGAAGTCGGTAGGTACCTTCGGAGTCGATGGGGTTTTGGGTCGCGAGGACCATAAACGGCGGCGGCATCGGATAGGTGTGGCCATCCATGGTCACCTGCCGTTCTTCCATGACCTCAAACAAGGCTGATTGGGTCTTGGCCGGGGCGCGGTTGATTTCATCGATCAAAATGATGTTGGAGAAAATGGGCCCTTGCTTGAATTCAAACTCGCCCGCTTTGAAGATGGACGTGCCAAGCACATCGGCGGGCATCAGGTCGGGCGTGAATTGGATGCGGCTGAATCCCGTATGGATCGACTTGGCAAACAATTTACTCGTTAGGGTTTTGGCGATGCCGGGAACGCCTTCGAGCAGGATATGTCCCTTGGCGAGCAAGGCGACAAGCATGAGCTCGATCATTTCATCCTGCCCAACGATGGTTTTTTTGATTTCTTGGCGGACTTTTTCCATGCCCGCGGCGATGGTTTCCACAGGGATGCGGTTGCCAAACGGCAAGGACTCGGCGCTATCGGGCGTGTTGGAGGTTTCTTCCATATTGCTGTTGAGATTTAAACTTTTCGATGGTTTGGTGAATGTGTTGGATGTCTTCCTGCCCGAGGTTTTCCCTCTTTTCCAGCTCGGTCAATTTCAGGACAGTTGCCTTGGACAACTCCAGATCGACGCCGCTTTTCTCGGAAAGCAGGATAATGCCGTCCATTTTGTTTTCCTCCATTTGCAGGAGAAAATGCGTCCTGCAGTAGTCCCAAAACAACTTGATCTGCAAATGTCCGAGCTCTGTCATATTTGGCTGCTTCAGGTACATGGAAGCGATCGTCTTGGCAAATTCCAAACTCTTGTTTTGGGGCGGATAGATGACGTTGATGGCTTTTTGTCTTCTTTTTCCTTCAAAAACCACCCACAGAACGAGTAGGATCCAGCAAGTGAAGTACGCCGCGCTCAGGTACTTATTACTCAAAATCAGGTATAAAGGTGAGAGGTTGGTGTTTTTTCCGATCTTGATGTATTGGTCCAAGAAAACCGGCTGCCCCGAGTCCCAGGTCCCCAAGACCTGTTCGGTGTAGACCTTGTTGTTCTTATCCAACAGAAAATAATTGGAAAATGCCTCGGGAAAGGCATGCAAGGTGACAAGGCCGCTTCCCTTGCGGATTTGGATGAAGTTGGGTTGTGCGCCTAAGGTGTCCACGGCTGCAGTGGATTGAATTTTTCCCAACGTACTGACTTGGACGCTATCTCCCCACTTGAAGTACACACCCAAATTGAATTCCTCAAAAAGGATCGAATCGGGCAAATGCATTGGTTTTTCCAAGCTAAGCTGGGATATACGGGTCAATGAGAAATCCTCGGGGAAAATCTTGGTCTTTATGGAAAGACTGTCAAGCAGTGGTTCGGAGAAATCAGCCGCCGAAATGAACAAGTGACCGCCTGATTCGACCCAATTAATAAGCTTTTCAGTCTCCTCGGGGTCAGAATCAAAGTATTGGTTGACAAAGACGTAAATAGCCTGAGACGGGGCTTCTTCAATCC
Organism: Mariniradius saccharolyticus AK6; assembly: GCF_000330725.2. Lineage (GTDB taxonomy): Bacteria > Bacteroidota > Bacteroidia > Cytophagales > Cyclobacteriaceae > Mariniradius > Mariniradius saccharolyticus. The sequence goes on from NZ_AMZY02000020.1 coordinate 146,432, forward strand.
ATTCGTATGGTGGGCGATTCACATCTTTCCAGATCGAATCGCCCTTCTTGATCAAGTCGTAAAACACCTTTGCGCCAAAAGGGCGTGTATCGTTCTGTTCGTAGCTTGGCGACCAATCGATCGGTGGCGGGCTCGCATGTATCAGCAGCAGTACGCCCAAGATGAGCAGCGAAATCAATGCAAAGAGGATTTTGGTACCGGTGCTCATCGGAGTTGGTCTATTTGGTTAAATGCCTTTTCGAGGTCTCCGTAAGTCTTCTCGTCCAAATCAAAATGCCCGTACCACACGAAATTGTAGATACGCGTCACTTCCGAAAACGGCGCTTGGAATCCCGTCCCTTGCAGCTCGCGCTGGTATTCATAATTGGTTTTGGAGGATTTCCAGACAATCAGTTTTTGCTGGATCAGGTGTTGGAGGACGATCAAATACCGATAGCGCAAAGCTAGTCGATAGTCTCCGCTGCGCATGGCGTCCTCGGCGAGGGCTTTGAGGTTGTGGCTCTTCAACAGAACCTCATCGGAACTGATAGCAGAAAGCGCGAATCGCTTGTCTTGGCTTTCCCCGCCGCCATACTTCATCGCTAACCACACGAGTAGGGCCATCAATACCAGGAGCAGCAGGTACGGAGCCAATTGGAAAAACACTTTCCAGAAACCAGAGAATGCCCGGCTGCCAAAGATGCCCGCCCAAAACCTATCCCAGGCATTTTGGATCCTTTGTTTAATCTTGTCGAGCCAAGTCTGTTCTTGCTGGATTTCTTTGTACTGGAATTCCTTTTGGGCGAGGTAAGAATCTACATAGTCGGTTCCAAATTCCGCAGGTCGATGGTAATCGAAACCCAGAGAATCTTCCTTTGTGCCAATACTATCCGAGGCCATTTCCTGAAGGGCTCTCGCCTGAAAATGGAACAATAATGGGAAAAGGAAAAGCAGGAGTTTCTTAGCCAAGTTCTTCGAGTTTTGCCTTGATGCCGGTTCTGTTTTTTTCCTCATCCAAATCAAAATACACCAAGCCCGTCGCAATGATCATGAATATCGACAAAAGGTTACTTGCTGCGGACCCGATTGTGGCCAACAATAGGTATATGAAATCGCCGCCGAATTCTTCAAATTCACCGCTTCCTTGGCTTGCCTCAAAGAACGCCTTGACGCCGATGTATACCGTTCCTGGTAGTTGGAAAACAAATGAAATGATACTGATCAAGATAGCCATGACGACGATGGTCCCGAAGGTAACCCACCAATAACCCGAAACCAGTTTGAAAGCGGCACGGATGCTGTCTCTTTTTCCGAGTTTTTTGAAAAAGAAAACAGGAAAGGCCAGGGCAATCGGTACGATAAAATATATTCCGGGAAAAAAGAAGAATACGAACCCAAAGATGAGGAGCAAGTAGGCCATGATGCTCAGCAAGATCATTTGGCCGATGTTACTTTTGGCCTCACGGATCACGGGCTCTTCCGATACCTTGCCTTTTGTATCCAAGTATTGCTGCATGAACGCGAAGATCGAGGACGTGGCAGAAGCATAATAAAGCACTGAACCTATCATCAAAAGGACAATTGATATGCCAAACGTCGCGAGGTCCTCGGTGACCAGCCTATTCAAGTTGGCGTATTGGTAATAGCCCGAAAACAGCACGCTTAGTAGGAAGAAGATCCCGGTGGTTTTCAGCAGGATGTTGAAAAGCGGCTTGCTGTTGATTCTGGCAAACGCAAAGGTGTCGGAGAGGATTTCACCGAGATCCCTTTTCTTTCTCAATTCGATGTAGTTCTGCATGATTGTATTGGTTGTGAAGTTTGATGGGTAAATAGACATAGTAGTAAATGACCAGGGTAAGCGAACCCAGAATAATGACGAGACTAAGTGCGTCCGGCATTTGGGTGTAGCGGGTGACGAAGGATTCCAGGAATCCTGCAATGACAAAGAAAGGGATTGTGCTGGCGAGAATCTTCAGGCCATCTTTCATCCCGCGTTGGAAGGAAAGCAGGCGGCTGTAGGTGCCGGGAAAAAGGATGCCGGTCCCCAATACCAAGCCCGCACACCCGGCAATCACGATCACCGATATCTCGAGCGTCCCATGGATCCAAATCGTCCGGAAGGATTCCCAAAGCAGACCGTGGGTATGGAAATAGTACTGGAATGAGCCAAGCATTATCCCATTGTACATGAGGATGAGCAAGGTGCCGACGCCGACTATGATTCCAGCGACAAATGCCGTAATCGCCACCCGGATGTTATTGACCGTGATGCCGAGAAACATATCCACTTGGTTCATCTTCTTGTAGACTGCCATGGGGTCGCCGGCCTCGATATTGGCGAGGGTTTGGTTGATATAGCCGTCACCCAATATCGAGCGGACAAAGGAAATCTCCGTCTTGGTCGAATAGGCCCCCATCAGGCAGAAAAGCGCAAATACCCCAAACGCAACCGCCAGATGCGGCAAGTATTTGTAAAACAGCAAGGGGAAATCCCTGGTATAAAAATCAACTATCTTCCTGACACCGGTGGTTTTGTCCTGGTACACTTCCCGATGGTAGTTGGAGGCAAGGTGATTGAGGTAGGAAAATGCCTTGCCTTCCGGAAAAAATGTCTTGGCATAATTCAAATCATCCGTAATCTCCAAATACAAATCAGCCAATTTGGAAGGTGAGAGGGAGTTTTTCTTGGAAATATGCTGCTCAAAGACTTTCCATTTGTCCTGGTTTCTTTTGATGAAAAGCGACTCCCTCATAGACTTCGATTGACTAGTCTAAAACTATTCAATTATTTTATTTTAACGCAAGGGCTGGGCTGTTTTCATAAAAAAATTATTTTAGGGGAATAAATCGAAAACCACATGGAAGGTATCCACATTGAAACTGCGCAGCATATCCAGATCAAGCAACGTCCCGCAAGCTTGGGGGACCGAGTCTTGGCATACATGCTCGATAGTTTCATTTTAGTCATTTATGTGGTGTTGGTAGCCATTACGGCATTTGCGATTCTGAAAATGGAAGATGGTTCGGTCGCTTTGTTCACCTTTATAGCACTGCCCTTTTTGCTGTACCACCTGCTGTTTGAGGTTTTCATGAACGGGCAAACTCCCGGAAAATACGCCCTCAACATCCGTGTAGTGAAGATAGACGGCAGCAAAGCCTCCATCACGGATTACCTTATTCGTTGGCTGCTGCGTCCGATCGACCTGACGATCAGCTCGGGAGGTGTAGCGGTCCTGAGTATCCTTTTGGGAGGCAAGGGGCAGCGCCTTGGAGACATGGCGGCCGGTACGACGGTGATTTCACTCAAACAGACTTTGGTCAGGGGCGAGGATTTGTTGGTAAAGGTGGCTTCGACCCACGAGCCAAAGTATCCGCAAGTCGTGAACCTCACGGATGTGCAAATCCGACAAATCAAGGAGATACGTGCGGAGGCACTCCAGACCCAGGATTTTGGCCTCCTGAAGCGTTTGGCGGAAAAGACTGGAGAGATGCTCCAAATCAGCTATGAAACCAAATCGCTGGAGTTTATCAACCAAGTCATTCTCGACTACGAGTACTTCGCGCAAAAGGAACATGGGGAGGGCTGAGAGGAACTGGGGTTCCCTTTTGTTTTTTGATTGTGATTGATAGGAAATCAGTTGGTTAGTTGTCACCTGATCGAATCTATTTTGAAAGCATTCCGTAGTTAATCCAAATACTGGTTGGAATTTTTTCATTCGAAGCTGAAACAAGGAATTATGAGGCTAGTCAAGTCAATTTTGTTTTTGATTGTGGTTTGGATAAGCATTCAGGAAGTGTATTCAAATGAATTAATCGAAAGGAAAATAATACTAAATCCAAAAGACTTCAATTTAGATGGCAGTTTTCCATTTTATTTTGAGCGACTGATCAATGCCCAAAATGAAAAATTTGTTTTAGGGAGAAAAAGTAATGATCAACTCTTGGTCTTTAACAATACAATTGAAAATGAATTCTCTTCCTTTTTTCAGCAAAAATTGCCATTCTCGAATGACAAGCTACCATTGATCATTAAGGTCAACAGAATAACTGTAGTTGCAGGTTTTGATAATTCCAGCGTTGACTTGAGCTTAACTTTTTACTCAAGAGTGAACAACTCTTATGTCGAAATATTACAAACTTCAGCCTACATGCTCTTGGCATGGAGGGAACTATTTAACAGTTTCGAACGAAAAAACGGGGAGAATATCCTCAATTCATTTGAAAAATGTTTCCTTGACCTTCAAAATCGGTTTCAAAGAGGTTCATTGAGGAATCGCCCTGTTGCAATGGATGAGTTATCAATCCCTGCACCTTTTGATGAAACTACCTTTCCGATATTATCCCCCACTCAAAAACCAAGTAAAGGTGTCTTTCATAACTTCAGTGATTTTATTGACCTAAACTCCGATACCTCGGTTCATTTTTTCCAGGTCGAGAACAACACTAATCTGTCTGATTTTAAATTTGCTTTTAGCCAACCAATTGCATCAGAGATTTGGGGTGGATTCGACGGTGAAAACTATTTCATAAGATTTATGGATCGATTCTTTAAGCTTGAAGTAATCGATGGAAAACTTTTTATGATATTCAATGATGCCGACCGGAGATCTCTTTTTATAAACGTTAACGACGGACTCGCAATGGGAGGCCTAACAAACCCCCTGACCATGATCGGGAGAGACGGGAAAGAGTTAGTTTACAGAGTAAGAATTGATTGGTACGCAGGCAGAATTGTTAGAGATAATCTGGAGATTTTCATCCTTAATAACACTAAGAGGAGACTTGGCGCAATTGATGTGTATTTTGACGAAAAAAAGGTAACTCGATTGGACAAAGATGAATACTTTAAAATTGACTATGTCCCGCCGAGAGGTCTCACAAAACTGGGAATCCGTATCGGCGAGCACACAGATCAATATTTGTTCAATCCGATGTATGAATCATTTTTTTTCATTAGGAAAACAAAAAAGGGAGTTAAAATTTTAAAAATATTAACACCAGCTGATGAAATCAAAGCGTATCTCCTCTATGGAAAAAGGGAAGTCAAAGTAAACCAATCTCATTAGGGAGAAGATGGGGGATTCTCTCAGCGGAGTATGGATTCCAAAGCCCGTGGAAGTGTTGTGAAAGGTTTCACTTGTTTGACAAGGTTGGGTGAATCAGGTGAATTTTCACGCCGATTTTATTATGATCCAAGGTCGGAATTTTTGACAGGTTGCTTGATTACCAGTTTTGGGTGAAGTTACAAGGGAGTTACTTCAATCCTCTAGGTTAAGGACCATTGAGGTCAATGCTTCAAGAGGAAAATTCAATGGCCTTAATTTAGCATCATGACGAAAAGAAGGAATCGTGAGGATAATGTGCTTTTGAAGTCGTTCAAGACTCAATCGGTAATTTTGATAATATTTTTGATACTAATTATCTCGATTTATTTGTTTCGATAAAACAACTCATCTCAGCCACCAAGGAAGTTTTTTCTACTATAGGGACAAGATTTGGATGTGGTAATCGGCTTTTATTCGACAATACTTCCAGCCAGGTAGGTTTTTTGGAACAAAAAAAGCAGCCGGAAGAATCCGACTGCCTTTTACCCGAATCAATAGTATGGAAAATTAGTAGCCTGGGTTTTGGTCGGCATTTGACAACGCGGAATTGTTGTCTATTTCGGAGAGTGGCAAAGGAAGCAGCGTGTACCTTTGATTCCAATTTGGAATTGGCTCAGCGGGTAGGAATCCCTGCCGTCTCCATCTTCTGATGTCTTTGTTCCTGATTTGCTCGCCGGCTAGTTCAACACGTCTTTCGTGTTGGATAGCTGTACGCATCTGTGCTTGGTTGCCTGTGGGGAATTGGGCAGTGGGATATGGAGGCATATCCACGTCAGCACGCGCCCTGACTTGGTTGATGAATGGAAGTGCCGCTGCAGGTCCTGTGATTTCATTTTCGACCTCGGCCATCATCAACAGGACGTCTGCGTATCGGATCGCCCTAAAGTTGATCCCCGAACGGACGTCTTCAGCGGCCCTTTTGTAAATCATTTGGTATTTTCTCCAGCTTGCTCTCTCGATATTCCCTTGGACTTTGTCCGCAGTAAGAATGGCGGTACCGTTGTTGTAGGCATCTCCGATTTGGTAGAAATTGTACCTGATTCGGGGATCGTCTTTTGCAGCACCATTGGCGACTCTTTCATACTCGTTGAAAAGCGGAAGGCTCGGAATTACGTTTCTCCAAGCAGTCGGCCCATATTCCTGTCCCCGGAAGGTAACTTCCGCAATGCCGCCGCCGTCACCGTTCCATGCACCTGCGTCCCCGAAAGCTTCGGAAAACTGGATTTCCCATACGGATTCCGAATTGTTTTCATTTTCCTCTTCGAAATTGTCCAGGTACCTATCCACGAGTTGATATTGGTTTGAGGCGATGATCTCTGCCAGTAGCGGCCTAGCTGCTGCGTAATTTCCCCTAAACATATGCGCCTTCGCCGCCAATGCCTGCGCTGCCCCTTTAGAAGCCCTTCCCCGGTCGGCGCCACTGTAGGCGCTTCTCAATGGGAGGCGGTTGATCGCCTCGGTTAGGTCACTGAATAATTGTGTGAAAACCTGATCCTCAGTTGACCTTGGCGTGCCATCAGGTGAGGTAGCTGAACTCGTCATCAAAGGGACGCCGCCCCACTGAGTCCCTAGCTCGTAAAATGCCAGTCCCCTCAAGAAATAGGCTTCCCCGATAATTCTGCTTCGGAGTTCTTCGGTAATTTCCTCTTCAGCTTTGCCTGCATTTTCGATCACTAGATTGGCCCTGTGGATTACCCTGTACCAACCTCGCCAGTTTGCTTCCACGAGTGGGTTGGAAGCATCAAAGACATGGTTGAGGATCTGTGCCCTAGGGGCTTCAAGTTGGGGTCCTCCGGTGTCGCAATCGTCGGAGAGTAGATCCTGAAGGAAAAAGTATTCTCGGTTATACAGGTTATTGGCTTGCAAGCTCGCGTAAACCGAATTGATTGCCGCTACGAGTTGCGGACCGGTTCGATAAAAGGTCTCTACCGAAAGCTGGTTGGGGTTTACTGGGTTGAGGATATCCTCATTGCATGAATTGAACCCAATCAGTACCAAAAACGCGGTTAGTGTTATTTTGGATTTCATATCTTTAAGTATTTGATAAATTGAGACTTAGGTTAGAACGTAAACTGGATTCCGCCAATGAATGTTCTGGCGGCAGGGAATTGGCCATAATCGATGCCAGTACCTAGCGAGCTGTTGATGCCAGTCCTCACGGCAATTTCAGGATCATAACCGGTGTACTTGGTGAAGGTCAGTGGATTCTGGGTCTGGAAATAGACCCTGACTCTGCTGACATAGCCGTTGGTCCACTGCGTGAGCGCAGTTGAAGGGATTGTATAGCCGAGGATGATGTTTTTCACCCGCATATAGGACCCGTCTTCCACAAATCTCGAACTAGCCCGTGCATTTCTGTTTGGATCACCAGATACGGCGCGTGGCACATCTGTGTTGGTATTTGTAGGAGTCCAACGATCCAACACAACTGTTGATGCATTGAAGAGCCTCGTCATGCCTTCGGTGTGGTACCGTAGGTTGTTGAATATCTCGTTTCCGTGTACCCCTTGCAAGAACATCGTGAAATCGAAGTTTTTGTAGTTGGCCGAGAAGTTCAGTCCATAGGTAAGGTCGGGGAGGTAGTGTCCCAAAAATGTCCTGTCACTCGCATTGATGACGCCGTCATTGTTAAGGTCCCTGAATCTGATATCGCCTGGCGCCGAATTTGGTTGGCCAGGGACAGATTCACCTTGTTGGATGAGTCCATCAGCAAGCCAGCCGTAGAAATAGGCGATCGGACGACCTTCTTCGGTAAAAGTCAAAGGATCGCCTTGAAAGCCCGGACCAAAAATAGTATTGCCTATCCCAAGTGAAACGAGCTCGTTTTTCACGGTACCGAGGTTTCCGTCGATCGAAAACTGGAAGTCTCCGGTATACTTTCTGTATCCGATAGTCAATTCCAAGCCCCTGTTGTTGACCGTACCCACGTTGGCCACGGGTGCACCGTCAAATCCAAGTGAGGGTGGGATTGGTACGCCAAGGATCATCCCTTCGGTGGTATTGTCAAACCATTCCAATGAACCGACAAACCTGTCGCTGAAGAGGCCAAAGTCCAATCCAATGTTTTTCATGATGGTGGATTCCCAACGGAGATTGGCGTTTGCCAAGGCGCTGATTGTACTACCGCCCTGAAGGCTTCCATCAAAATTGTAGAAAAGGTTGGAATTGATCGTCCCTTGGTACACATAGTCACCGATTCGGTCGTTTCCGGTTTCACCGTAGCTACCTCTAATCTTTAGGTCGCTGAGCCATGTTGCAGACTTCATGAAGTTTTCCTGACTGATCCGCCATCCGAGGGATATGGATGGAAATGTTCCCCATTTGTTGTTTGGCCCAAACCTTGACCCACCATCGCGGCGGACGGAAGCACTAAAAAGATATTTTTGGTCGTAGTCGTAATTGATCCTGGCGACGTAGGAAATCAGGGCATAGTTGATTTCATTACTCGTAGTAGTTTGGTTTTGTACGCCTTGGAGTACTCTCACGTCGTTTGTCAGAAAATTCTGTCCAGTGCCGTTCAAGCTGGTATTCTTGAAGGTTTGTTGTTCGATAACGCCCAATAAGTCAAAGGTGTGCTTTTGGATTGTTTTCGTGTAGGAAAATTGGTTGCTGAACAATGGGGAGACAAAAGTGCTTTTGGTCTGGGAAATTGAGGCAAATGCTTGGTTGTTGAAATCGCCCGCAAAGAACCTGGGCGTGTATTGGTCATTTGATCCAATGCCCACATCAAGACCGACCAAGAAACGGTACCTGAATCCTTCAAATGGCATCACATCCAAATAAGCAGTTCCCAGAATTTTGTAGTCTTGCTGTCTGTTTGTTCTTAATTCTGCATTCAGCACGGGGTTTTCTGGATCTGAGCCATCTACCCGGTCAGGCGATCGAAAACCACCGAGGCGAGTAGCGTCCCTCACCGGGATATAGGGTACTTGCTTCACCATATGCTCCAATTGGCTTCTGCCACCGGTAAATGGTTCATTGGCCCGGTCTGAATAAGCGACTGTCAATGTCTGGCCCACATTCACATACTTGTTGATTTTGAATTCCGTGTTGGTTCGGAAAGACACGCGCTCAAAGCCAGTGCCGCGCATGATACCATCCTGAGCAAAATATCCGAAAGAGACATTGTAAAGTGCAGATTCTGTACCTCCGGATATATTTAGGTTATGGTCTTGAATCGGGGCAGAACGAAACATCTCGCCTTGCCAGTCTGTCTCAACGTTTGCCAATTCTCCCAAGTCATCAAATCTTTGGGGAGCAGGTTGGTTTCCGTTGGCAAGAAGTTCCCGGCCAAATGCGATGTATTGATCGCGGTTGAGTAGGTCGAGTTGTTTCCAAGCGGATTGGGTACCATAGTAGGAGTCAAGTGTGACTTTTACTTTTCCTATTGAGCCCTTTTTTGTAGTTACCAAGATTACGCCGTTTGCGGCACGGGATCCATAGATCGCAGCGGCAGAGGCGTCTTTCAGCACTTCAATGGATGCTATGTCAGCAGGGTTAATCTGATTCAACCCTCCGGCAGGAATCCCATCAATCACGTATAGTGGGTCGTTGTTTCCGACTGTTCCAATTCCCCTGATCCGAACGATCGGGTCGGTTCCTGGTGCACCTGCATTCGTTACCAATACACCAGCAGCACGGCCTTGCAAGGCTGAAGCAAGGTTTGGTACCGGCAGTTCACGGATTTGATCAGCACCGACCGAAGAGATGGCGCCGGTGACCTTAGCCCTCTCTTGGGTGCCATAGCCGATCACCACAACTTCCGAAAGGCTGGACAGATCGGGTTCAAGGTTGACATCTATCCTCGTTTGGTTTCCGACACGCACTTCAAGGGTTCGGTAACCGATGAAGGAAATGACCAAGACGGAGTTTTCAGAAGGCACGTCGATCGAAAAATTTCCGTCAATATCGGTGGCGGTACCCTGCGTGGTGCCTTTGACGAGTACATTGACTCCGGGCATTGTTTCAGCATCCTCTGAGGATTTCACGGTACCCGACACCTTTCTTGAGGTATTTTGGGCCTGTAGCGACTGTGGGAAGAGCATATTCCCCAACATCAATAAAAAGACCAGCCGTCGGAGGATTCTCCCCATCGAGCTGGACCTGGTTTGGTAGGTTTGTTTGTACATGTTTGAAGTGGTTTATGGTTAATTGTTAATTATTAAGTAGCTAAAATGTATGCTTACGGAGAATTCATTTTGGATATTTCATGGGAATTCATGGAAAAGAATAAGTTGGAACAATACATTCACATCAGTATATAAATAATTAATGAAAATCTTTAGAATAATTGATGTTTTTTCTTAAATCTATGAATAAATCTGAATTTAGGTCAAATTAATTCTTCAAACAATAGCTAAATTGATTTAGTTAAAATTTTTACGCAAACGATTGCAATTTGTATTTAAAAGGTCAGTCGTTTATCTTTCATCATGGGACAACTCAGGCAGAATGCGAATGGCACTATCTTCACCGCCATTATATTAGTATTTGGTTTTATTTTGTTCGCATGTCAGCGAAATGCTGATGCACCATCCCGGTTCCAACTCCTGCCGGCGGAAATGACAGGACTGGATTTTGAAAACCAAATAGTGATCGACGAGGAGTTCAATGTGCTGGACTTTGATTACATCTATAATGGTGCGGGTGTGGCGGTCGGAGATTTTAACGCTGACGGTTTGCCAGATGTGTTTTTTGGAGGGAACATGGTTTCGTCACGACTTTACCTCAATCGGGGGGATTTTCGCTTCGAAGATGTCACCCAAAATGCGGGTCTCGAGACAAATTCCTGGGTGGAGGGTATCACTTTGGTGGATATCAATCAAGATGGATTGCTTGACATTTACGCATGTGTGTCAAATCGTAAAGAAACCTCGCAGGATCCGAATCTACTGTTTGTCCATCAGGAATTTGGTGATGATGGGATTCCTAAATACAAGGAAATGGCTGCGGCGTATGGTTTGGCCGATATTGGATACAATACCCAATCGGCATTTTTCGACTACGACAGGGATGGTGATTTGGACCTGTATATCTTGTCCAATGCGATGGAAAACTTTCAGAGAAATCTATCCCGACCACGTGACAAGTCCGGCAATGGAAAAAGCAATGACAAGCTGTATAGAAACAATGGCGATGGTACTTATTCGAATGTAACCAAAGAAGCAGGAATCCTTTACGAAGGATATGGGTTGGGTTTGGCGATCAGCGATATCAACCAGGACGGCTGGCCTGATATCTATGTGGCCAATGATTTCATCACCAACGATGTGTTGTATGTCAACAATGGCGACGGCACCTTTTCCAACGGGATTTCGCAAATGCTGAAGCATCAGAGCTTCAATGCTATGGGCGTCGATATTGCCGACATCAACAACGACGCTAATCCTGATATCCTGGTCGTGGACATGCTTCCGCCTGACAATTTTCGCCAGAAGACCATGTTTGCGCCAACGGAAAATTATGACCTTTTTCAGGCAAATCTCGACAAAGGATACGAGCCCCAATATGTGAGGAACACACTTCAACTGAGTCGTGGAAATGGGAAGTTCAGCGAAGTCGGGTATTTGGCAGGGATTTACCAAACAGATTGGAGTTGGGCGCCGTTGTTCATCGATTTGGACAATGATGGTTTCAGGGACATTTTTATCAGCAATGGATACGGGAAAGATGTCACGGACTTGGACTTTATCAATTTTTCGAAAAACCTCGGGCCGTTTACCACTCCCGCTGAGCGTCGGGCCCAACTTCTGGAAGGCCTTTCCAAACTTCCGGACGTCAATCTTCCGAATTATGTATTTCAAAACAATGGAAACCTTACTTTTTCGGACAGAAGCTTCGCATGGGGAGTGACCCATGCGGCAATCTCCAACGGAATGGCTTCCGCCGATTTTGATGGGGACGGTGATATGGACGTGGTGATCAGTAACTTGAATGAAAAGGTGTTCCTGTATAGGAACAACACAGCAGAACTTTCACCAGAAAAGCCAAATTATTTGAAGGTAAAGTTGATGGGAAGTCCGGGTAATTTGGATGGTTTTGGAGCCAAGGTATTTTTGGAGTATGAAGCCGGTGCTGAGGCACGGGTTCAATACTATGAACACTACCCGACCCGTGGATACAAATCCTTTGTCGAGCCAATCGCACATTTTGGGCTTGGGGGAAGTACCCGAATCAAGCAGCTAAAAGTACTTTGGCCGGACGGAAGGGGGGAATTGATCAAGGACGTTGATACTAATCAAACGATTACCGTTTCTTATCAAAATGCGAATGTCGCGGAACCGGTCTCAATTCCCGCGAATAGTCCGGGTTTTGAAGAAGTGAGCCGTGATTTGGGTATTGTTTATTCCCATAGCCATGCGGTTTTCAAAGATTTTAATCGCCAAAGACTTTTGACGCATAAGCATTCCGAAAATGGTCCCGGCATAGCTGTGGGCGATATCAACAATGACGGCTTGGAAGACTTTTTTGTAGGAGGATCCAAAGGTGCTCCGGGGCAACTATTTGTCCAAAAACTAAATGGTCTTTTCGAGTCTAGGCCTTTATTTGCTGAGTCCTCTTACGACGATATGGGTTCTATTTTTTTCGATGCAAACAACGATGGCTTCTTGGATCTGTACGTAGTCAGCGGTGGTAGTCGGTACCTTGAGGGCGACACGCTTTACCGCGATCGTCTTTATTTCAATGATAAACGCGGGAACTTTTGGCACAACCAAGCGGCATTGCCGGATATCCGTGTAAGTGGCTCCGTCGTTACGGCTGCGGACTACGACGGGGATGGCGATTTGGACTTGTTTGTAGGAGGAAGGTTGAGGCCTGGGAATTATCCCTATCTCGCGAAATCGACGATCCTGCGAAATGATTCAGGGGAATTCACCGATGTAAGTGAAAGTCTGTATGCTGGCTTGAGTGCCTTGGGTATGGTGACCTCAGCAATTTGGACAGATTTTAATGAAGACGGGCTCATGGATTTGCTACTCGCGGGAGAATGGATGCCAATTACATTTCTGGCCCAGCAAAAAGACGCCGCAGGAAAGATTAAATTTACTAATGTCTCCGATAGCCTTGGACCGCACGGCTCCCATGGATGGTGGAATAGCATCCTTGCTGCCGATATTGACGAAGACGGGAAGATGGATTATCTGCTCGGGAATGTCGGCAAAAACAGCCGCTGGCAGCAGCCTGAAGGATTCCCACTGTTGCTTGTTTCAAAGGATTTTGACGGGAACAAAAGCGCGGACCCCATCATGTTCCAATACTTAAAGGATGGGATGTACCCGGTGCCCGGGCGGGATGCGCTCGTTGGTCAGATCCCTTCTTGGAAAAACAGGTTTTTGGCTTATTCAAACTATGCCACGGCAGGATTGGATGATATAATAGGTGAGGGGGATTTACAGGATGCGCTGAGGCTAGAGGCTGCGTTTCTGGCCTCAGCTTGGATATCAAGAGAGGAGGGAAGATTTGAACTGCGACAACTTCCAATCGAGGCGCAATTTGCACCTCAATATGGAATTCAGGTGATTCAAGATGGACGGAAAAATGGTTCGCAGGTCTTGATGGTTGGTAATTTTCATGGAAACGAGACGGTTACCGGCAGGTATGATGCATCATATGGTACCCATCTCAATGTCGTCAATGGGGAATTCAAAACAAAATCCTTGTCAGAATCAGGCTTTTTGGTGTCTGGCCAGGGAAGGGCTTTGTCCTCAATGGCTAACAAAAACGGGGAATCACTTATACTTGTCAGCCAACATGCGGATAGCCTGAAGGTATTTCGCCACAAGGCCACTAATACCCCTATTGCCACCATCCGGCTTGGTGTTTTGGACTTCAAGATTATGGTCGAGATGGAGGATGGACATATGTTTGCCAAAGAGTTTGGATATGGACACGGATATCTTTCCCAGGAATCGCGTCTCGTACAAATATTTCCAGCTTATCAAAAAGTGACAGTCTGGGATTATTCTGGAAGGTCGCGGGTACTTTGGGAGAAAGAGTAATTTCCCAAAAAATCCAAAAAACACGGACGGCCTGGTTGGGCCAAGCCGTCTGTGAAGTTAATTCTGGGAATGCAATGCCACCCGATTGCCTTCGGTATCCTCAAACAGGCCCATGTAGCCGATTTCGGGGGAGATTTGGGTTTTAGGCTGAAGGACTTTGCCTCCGGCTTTCCCGACACGGCCCAGTTCGACAGCGACATCTTCGGAGGAAAAATAGACAAGTGTACCTTCGTGGCTGGGTTTGTAAGCTCCTTCGAAAGCCACCAAGCTTCCGCCGGCACCTCCGCCGTTTTCGTCCCAGGGGAACCAAGCCATGTCGAATGGCCCCATTTGGTGGCGGTCCAATTTGCATTCAAAAATGGCCTCGTAAAAAGCCATTGCTCTTTCCATGTTGCCCACCGGTATTTCAAACCAGGAGACTGTTACTTGTTTCATATTGCTGTGGTTTTTTCGTTAAAAATGTTAGTTTCAATTTATAAATTCCATGGGATCAATCCTCATCGAAGTCGTACAATTCCCAGTTTCTGAACAGCGAGAAGTTCAGGGAAATGTAGAAGATGTTCGCATCGATACCTTGGTAGGGCTTCACAAGGTTGCCAGACCCGTCAGAGGCTTCGAAATCCTGGTTGTAGAAGGAAGTCAGGTAATATTTTGCCTTGATACTCGTGCCTTTTGGCAGGGCTACACCAACAAACAGTGCGTGTTGGAAAAAGTTGACCCGGTCGCTGAACCACACGTTGAACTTGTCCTCACGGACTTCGTTTATGAATTTTCGCTCCCGGTAGTTGAGCGCCATTTCCAATTCATAGCCTCCGAAAACAAAAGATCCATTCATGTTTCCAAACTTGAGGCCGATTGGGATACCCAAGTTGTAGTTCCTGACTTTTTTGCGCACTGTTTGACTTTCGTCATAGATGAAACCAACGTTTCGGAAAGTGCCGCCTGTAAACCATCCAAACTTTTCCGACTTATCAAAATTGGCCAATACCTGCAAGTTGACGACGGGTGAAAACCGCACCACGTTGTTGAAATTGTCCAAGGTACCGGAGGAGAAAATCCATTCTCCGCCCGAGGTCCAATAGGGTTTCTTTGAATCGACTGTTTTGGTTTGTGAAAGTGCCGGAAAATACAAAAATAATCCCAGGATGAGCGTTGGTAGAGCTTTTTTCATGATGATGCGGTTTTTGATATTTTATCCCCAAATATCACAAAAAAACATCTCTAACAATTTTTAATGTTTAGTTTTTTCTTAGTTCTGCATTTTTTTTCGGCCCGTCAAATAATGGAGTGCGAATATCCCCAACCCGAGCAGGGTCCATAGAGCGGTGTCGAGGATTTCTTCTGCTTTGGTGCCGGAAAGCAGCCAAATCGTTGCCAGAATACCAGCCAGGGCAAAAGCGTTTCCGAAGCGGAGTTTGAAGAAAGCCTGTGAATCCTGGTTTTTCCGCAATTTGATCAATGACCCACTGACCAAGGCATAAAGGATCAGCCTCGAAATGACCGAAACGGCCAATGAACTCATGAATCCCCAAAAAATCGCCACAAATGCTACCAAGCCTGCGAAAAACAAAAGCGAGACATAAGGTGTGGCAAACCGAGGGTGTATCCTGCGAAAAACGCCGGGCATTTGGTTTTCCTCGCTCAGCGCAAATGGCAGCCTCGAGCCACTCAGGATTTGGACGTTGAGGGTGCCGAGAATCGAGACGACCGCGCCTAGGGTGATGAACATACCGCCCCACCAGCCCATAAAGAGAGATGCTGCATCCGCGAGCGGTTTTTCGGATGTTGCCAAATCGGGTAGTGTCCCAATGGACACAATTTGGATCAGGATATAGAATCCTGCAATCACACCCGCAGCGACCAAGAGGCCAAATGGAAGGTTTTTGCGGGGATTGACGATTTCGCCGCTATTGACCAAACCTGCCTCAAATCCCCCAAACGCAAAGACCAAAAGCAAGGTGGAGGCTGAGAAATCCGAGAGGGAAGGCGGTGTACTTTTCTGCATCAGGCCCCAATCGATGTGGAACAATCCGACGAGGATGAATATAGCCAAGGGGAACAGCTTCGCAACCGTCAGAATGTTGCTCACTTTGGCAGTGTTTTTCACCCCGATCCAATTGAAATACGTGATCCATCCCGTCACAAACAATATCATCCCTATCCTGACTGGTTCGGATTTGAATATTTCCGAGAAAAACGAAAGGTAAAGCACCATCAAGTTGATGAGGGTGGCATAGCTGAAAAGCCGGGTCAACATCAGCAGCCATCCGATCACAAATGCCGGGATAGGTCCAAAGGCCTCATTGACGTACAGGTATGGCCCCCCGGTCTTCTCAAACCTGCTGCTGACTTCAGCAAACACGAGGATCAAGACCACCATCACCAGCGCGCAAGCCACAAATGCCAAGATGGAGTAGGCGCCCGACAGCGCAAATACCTTGGCGGGCAAAGCGAAAATCCCAGCGCCAATGACCGAGTTGATGATGAGGAACACAAGGTCCCAGCGCCGTATGCCGCGTTGGAGTTGTTGGCTCAAATACTTCGAGTTTATAATGGGTCAAAAAGGTACACGAGATTAAAGGAAATCCACATCGACACTGAATGGATACTTCATCAGGTATTGGAGGGCTTCTTCGATTTTCAGATCACCGAAGAGCACTTTGTAGAGATTTTCCGTAATGGGTGCACGCATATTGGTGCCTTCGACAAAGGCTTTCATCAGCCGTACCGTATTGATACCTTCCGCGACTTCCTCCATGGTATTCATGATTTCCTCCAGGGATTCGCCCTTGGCAAGTCGGTAACCGACCGTGAAGTTACGGGACAGCGTGGAGTTACAAGTGGCGACGAGATCTCCGATTCCAGCCAAACCGATGAAGGACTTTACGCTTCCGCCCATGGCGTTGCCGAGGTATACCAGTTCGACCATACCCCGGGACACCAGGAGTCCCTTCGCGTTTTCTCCCAATCCCAACCCCGCCAGTGCGCCCGCGGCGATGGCAATGATGTTTTTCAGGACGCCACTGAGTTCAACGCCAATGATATCCGAGTTGCCATAGACCTGAAACTTGTCGGTCCTTAGTAGGCGCTGTCCTTCGAGGATTACTTCGTTGAACTTGCTCGCCACGACTGTGGCAGCCGGTTGCCCTTCGTACATTTCTTTGGCAAGGTTTGGTCCTGCCAAGCACCCGACGCGGATGACGACTGTCTCTTTCAGAATCACCTCGCTCATGGTGAGGATATTGCTGCGACTGATGGTGCCGACTTCTTCGAGGGTTTTGCCCTGCGGTAAATTCAGGCAAAGTCCCTTCGTGCCATGGATGACGATATGATAGGGATATAAATAGGGCGAAAAAAGTCGAACCACTTCCTGAAAACCCGCGGAGGGGATCATAAAGAAAATCGTGTCGCAGGATTTGCAGAGATATTCCGGATCGTGGGTGGCGATGATTTTCTCATTGATTGGAAGACCTTCCACCTTGTGTAGGGTGTTGATTTCGTCCACGACTTCCGGCCTGCGCGCATAGGCGATCACTTTGCTTTTCTCGGCAAGGATATTGGCAATCGAGGTGCCAAAGCTCCCCATGCCCACGACGCCGATGGATTTTTCCTTAGAAGAGTTTTTCGAGGCCATATCCTTCCAGTCGGTTGTGGTAATAGTACAATAAGGTCATATCCTGGGTTTCGATGTTGCCCAGGTCATTTTTGACCAGAGGTCTCTTGGCGTGGTACATGCCGACATTAGCCAGTCCATGGTCTATGATCGCATCAATGCCTTGTTTCAGGTGTGGGGCCACCTGTAGTTTCCCTTCAGCTTCGAGTTCGTAGATGCGCTTCAGTACCCGCTCGCATTCTTCTTTGAATTCCACATAAACCAAGAAAATATCATCCTCCGGAAGACGTAGCAGGCTGTAGAGATCCATCTTTTTGTTTTCCTTTTTGATCATTTCAAAGGCGGTGAACGCCACCAAATGGGAACTGAACACCCGATTGATCCGATGGAATTCCTCTACGATGCGCCTTCCAAGGAAATTGGTATATTCTTCCTCCCGTTGCGCGTCGATATTCACTTTGCCCGCCGAAAGAAAATAGTCCATCGTATTGATCTGACGGCCATTTTTGTCCATACTGTTGCCCTCCGCATCCACATAGTTTCCCAGGACGTCCATTGCCCTGCCTATTGAAACCGAGATATCGGAGCCCTTTGTAAAGAATTTGACCAGGAATTTGAAAATCTTATAGGAAGTTGAGAACTCATCCGATTCTTTGTAATACCGTTCTTGGCCGGTCATGGTCAGGTATTCCTGTATCAAGCTGGGCGCTTCCAGGACAAAGTGGTAATTGATCGTGACGGGGACGATGAATATTTTTCCCTGACTGTCGGTGACTCCTTTTTGGAAATTGGCGCGCTGTGCCTCAATGGTCGTGCTGAGCAGGCCAAGTTTGAGTTTCTTTTCGATCGCCCCGCTTCTGGACCGGGTTCCGCCCGGGAAGAAAAGGCTGTGCACGCCAAACTGAAGGGATTCTGAGGAATACGTCTTGAGCGTTTCCAGGTAAATCAGGTTTTTTTTGCGCCGGTCCACCTTATATGCGCCGAGCGCATTCATGAAATAGGCAAAAATGCTGATGTTGAATAGGTTGAGCCCTGCGCCGTAGATAAACGGAGGGAGTCCCAAAACGGATATTACCCAGCCGATGAGAATTGAATCAAGGTTAGAAAAATGGGTAGGCACCATTACGATCGTGCCTTTCGCCGCCAATTCGCGGATCTGGTCGGTTTCCCCGGTGATTTGGATCTTGTCCTGTAGGGTATATTGGTTGCTGAATATGGATTTGAAACCCTTTACCCGTGCGGCATTCAGGAGGCGCGAAAAGCCGAAGGTGACGATCCTCCGGGTGATCTTGTAGTGCGTATGGACAAAATTACTCGCGATTTCTTCCGAATAGCGCATGGTGATCTCGTCCAGGATCGCGATGTAATGCTTTTTCTTTTGGGTTTTTGTGAGGCTGGCCTCAGCGCTGAGTTGGACGAGTTTGGATTTCACTTTGTTCCAAAAATCCTTTTCATCGTCCGGGTCTACCGCCCAGGGATTTTGCTTGATGCGCAGCTTTTCCCGATAGAGCGTAGTCTCCAGTTCTTCCTTGAGCAAGTCGACCGACTCGCCCGTCAGGTCCAAGACCGACTTTTTGGCCGATTCGGCGACCTTTTTGACGAACTCTTTTCTGTTTTTGCTAAGCTTTACGACGGGCCACTCATCCTTTTTGGGAAGGATGTGCTCGTACTGATGCTTTACATAGGTGTTTTCCAACGGGTCGGTGCTTTTTGGCTAAAAAACAAATATAGTAAAATTAGACAGGATGAATGAAGGTAGGCTAAAACCGTAGCCTATATTCGGGCGTTATCCCTAGAGCTTATTTATCCACCTGAGTTTTGTCCTCCTAGGAATCAATTGTATTATTGCAGCATCGTTTTGATATGAAGCTCGACCTCACACAGATTCAGTCTCCCATCGCGACAGAAATGGCGGAATTTGAAACAAAATTCCGCGATTTTATGAAGAGCAAGGTCAAGCTGCTAGACCACATCACTAACTATATTGTGCGTCGCAAAGGCAAGCAGATGCGGCCAATGTTTGTGTTTTTGACAGCTGGGGTGACAGGAAATATCCAAGAGTCCACCTACCGAGGCGCAGCGCTGATTGAATTGTTGCATACTGCGACCTTGGTTCACGATGATGTAGTCGACGATGCAAACTACCGCCGGGGATTTTTTTCGGTCAATGCACTATGGAAGAATAAGATCGCTGTTTTGGTTGGGGATTACCTGCTTTCAAGGGGTTTGCTGCTGAGTGTCGACCATGGAGACTTTGATCTTTTGCAGATTGTATCAAATGCCGTCAGGGAAATGTCAGAGGGGGAATTGCTCCAAATGGCCAAGTCTCGGCAACTTGATATTACCGAGGATGTTTATTACACGATTATCAGGCAAAAAACAGCGAGCCTCATTGCCTCCTGTTGTGCTGTCGGTGCTGCCACGTCAGGTTCCGGTAAGGAAGTGATTGATAGGATGAGACTTTTCGGCGAAAAGGTCGGGATGGCATTCCAAATCAAAGATGATCTTTTTGACTATGGGGAGGACGAGATAGGCAAACCGCTTGGTATCGATATCAAGGAGAAAAAGATGACGCTCCCGCTCATCTATGCCCTCAACAATGCCTCTTGGCTCGACAAAAGACGGATCATTTACCTCGTTCGAAACAAAAACGAGGACAAGAAGGCGGTGCAGGAGGTGATTTCTTTTGTGAAAAAGTCGGGCGGACTCGAATACGCACAGAAGGTGATGAACCAATACGTCGCTGAAGCGAAGGAAATCCTGACCAGTTTCCCCGCATCGGCCTACAAGAGTTCCCTGGAAGATTTGGTGAAGTTTACGATAGAAAGGAAGAAATAGACTTCCCACCAATTCCCATTCAAAATCCTTTCCAGTTTTGGGTATTACCCTAGAAGCCAGACATTTTACTCTTCCAAC
Source organism: Mariniradius saccharolyticus AK6 (assembly GCF_000330725.2). Taxonomy (GTDB): domain Bacteria; phylum Bacteroidota; class Bacteroidia; order Cytophagales; family Cyclobacteriaceae; genus Mariniradius; species Mariniradius saccharolyticus. The sequence continues at coordinate 167,044 of NZ_AMZY02000020.1, forward strand.
AATTTTTTCACCAAGGCTTCGTGCTCTTCGATCCATCGGTCGTAATAATCGCCCGTTCCCGGTCCCGTAAAGCCCGTATGAATTTTGCGCACCTTGCCTTTTTTGTCGATGTAAATCAAAGTCGGAAACGCGATGACCTGATTGAGGGCGGGTAATGATTCAGAGGCTTTTTCCTTGTTGCTCACGCCCGCAATGAGGAACGTGTAATTCGCACCGAGTTTGTCAACGGTTTTTTTCACCCGCTCACTGGCATAGGTAAAATCGGGCTTTGCCTCAAATGCCAAGGCGATGATTTCGATGCCCTTGTTCTTGTGCCTGTCATACCAAGGTGCCAAAAACTTGGTCTCGTCCATACAGTTGGGGCACCAGGTACCAAACAATTGTACCAAGACGACCTTCCCTTGGAATTTTGGATCATCGAGCGATACCGGTGTCCCATTTAGGTCGGGAAAACTGAACGTCAGCCTTTCATAGCCATCTTTTAGGTAATTGAAAGAATAGGCGTCAGGCAGTTCAAACTTTTCGTCGCGCACTGCCGTGAATGTTTCCTTTCCCCTCGGTCCGCTGCGGAACAAGCCATTGATTTCACCCGATTCGTTCAATTCACCGCCAAAATAGAATAGGTGGCTTCCATCGAAGGCGCTCATTTTGAAGCTGTTTCCTTCAACATTTCCCTCCAAATACCTGTAGTCTCCCAAGTGGGTCAAAAAGGTGCCTGTAATTCGATTCCCTTTTTGGGAAAAGATGCCTACTGCCTCGTAGATTTCGCCATTCGTCTTTTTGAATGCAGTCTTCCAGCGCCCGGAGAACTCCGCTGAAGGCGTTGTTTTGGTGGGGAATCGCTCGAAATCGCCCTTTTTGGCTGAAAAGGGAACCACATAATTTGACGCCGTATTTTTTATGAAGGCTCCCTCCAATTGATCCGGGCCAAGGATCCGTGCATGGATTTCGGAGTCGAATATCCCCATCGTCACCTTCAGCGAATCCCCACTTTGCTCCACTTCGTCAAAGACCAAGACCTCCTCGGCGTTGTACACCTCGAGGCGCCATTTGCCAGCCTCTTGGAATAGGCCCATGCCGAAGGGGATTTCGTCGGGGCTGATATTCAAGCTTGCCCGCCATTTTCCTTGTAAATCAGGGGTTTTGGGATTGAGGGAGCTGCTGAAAGTTGCTAACAACAAACCGATATGGAGTAGAAATATACTTTTCATGCTGTATTCGGGAATCAGGCAAAACTGCACAGTACAAATGATTAATCCTACAGGATTTGTTGGGTAAATAGATTTTTGATCAAAAAGGTTCAAATCAATCGAGGCCCGGTCTTGGGAAATTCCCCCACTTTTGGGAAAAGCTACAAATTTTGTGGGAAAATGCCCCACTTCCCGCCAAATCCCTTTCAGAGGGCTTGATCGACATATTTATGACAGTCAAATTTTCTTCAAAATCGGCCAAAATGGAGCCTATTCGCTGATTTTCTGAGTGATCCCCCTTGGAATCGGGTTTTTCATGGCAGATGAAAAAAACTTCATTTTTTCAATAAATGATTGTGATAATTCAAACTTTTGGATAGTTTTAGAAAAAAGTGGAGAAAAGTGGGGGAAAGTGGTAGAAAGTGTTTTTCCTTTTCTTACTTTTGTAACTACTGTAAACTCAAGATAAGCCCATGGGAATTTTCAGCGGTCGATATGAATGCAAGGTGGATCCGAAAGGACGTCTGGCATTGCCTGCCCGGATCAAGGCGGCAATTCCGGATTCCAACGGGGATACTTTGGTTCTGCGCCATGGAGACGATGGATGTCTTGCGTTGTACCCCCATGTGGAGTTTAACAAACTTTTAAATCAAGTCAATTCACTTTCCGACCGTGATCCACTGCACAGGAAGATCAAGCGGGCGTTTTTTGAAGGAATGACTGAGGTGGAGTTGGACAGCGCAGGACGTTTTTTGATTCCCAAGACTTTTCTACAGGCGGCAGGCATCGATAAAGATGCCTCGGTCAACGGGATGGGTAGCTATGTGGAGATTTGGAATCCCGACAAGTACACCGCCAACAAAATCGACGACAACGACGAGCTAACGACCTTGATGGATCAAAATATTCTCTGACTATGACGATCCATGAGTACCATATCCCCGTGATGCTAGACCCCTGCATTGAAGGATTGGCTATTGACCCCAACGGAATTTATGTCGATCTGACATTTGGGGGAGGCGGACATTCACGGGAGATACTCAGCAAATTGGAAAAGGGGCATTTATATGCTTTTGACCAAGATATCGACGCCGAGGAAAACGTCCCGGATAGCCCCAAGATCACTTTCATCCAGGCCAACTTCAGGGATTTCAAAAAGTACCTGAAACTCTACGGTGTAAGGGAAGTCGACGGGATATTGGCCGATTTGGGGATTTCGTCCCATCAGATTGACGAGCCGTCCCGGGGATTTTCGACCAGATTCGAAGGGAAACTGGATATGAGGATGGGCGGAGATATCAAATTGACCGCAAGGGAAATTCTGAATACCTACGAGGAGTCTCGGCTCCACAAGATATTCGGGATCTATGGGGAAGTCAAAAATGCCCGCACCTTGGCACAGGCGGTAGTCTCCCAAAGGGTCATCAAGCCATTCGAGACGACTACCGAATTCAAGGCCTTTTTGCAGCGATATGCGCCAAAGGGAAAGGAATTCAAATACTTCGCACAGGTATTCCAAGCCCTCCGAATCGAAGTCAACGATGAGATGGGTGCCTTGGAGGACATGTTGACCCAAAGTGTGGATGTGTTGAAGAAGGATGGCAGACTGGTGGTAATGAGCTACCATTCGCTTGAGGACCGGATGGTGAAGAACTTCATCAATAAGGGAAAATTCCAGGGTGAAGTAGAGAAGGATTTCTTCGGAAACCTGATCAGGCCACTTGAACCACTAACAAGAGGTGCCTTGGTGGCCGATGAAAACGAGGTCAGCCAGAACCCCAGGGCAAGGAGTGCAAAACTTAGGATTGCAAAAAGAAACTAGGATGAGCCAAAATACTTTCAAGAAGAAAATTCAGGAAGGAACCTCCCAAAAGGGTGGCGGGAAAAGCATCTTTTCCCTCATCGAAGAAAAACTCAACGTGACGGGAGTGTTAGGCGAAGGGATCCCGGTGCAGTATGCCCCGCCCATCCTGTATGTGGCTTTTGTAGCGCTGATCTACATCTGGAGCAATCACCGCGCGGAGAACATGATCCGGAAGATCGAAAAAACACAGCAAGAGGTGGAGGATATCCGCGCGGATGTAACCACCCTTGAGGCAGAATACATGCTCAGCAGCAAACAGTCAGAAGTAGCCAAAAAGACAGCTCCCTTGGGCATCGTCGAAATCAAAGAACCACCGGTCAAAATCATCGCCAAGTAGTGAATATCAAACGTTCCATAGTACTGCGTGTCAGGGTCGCCTTTTTGGTGGTGGCTTTGTTTGCTGGGGCAATCTTCTACAGGATTGTCCATTTGCAGTTTGTGGAGGGTGAAAAATGGCAGGCCAAATCCGAGACGATCAACTTTCAGTACCGCCAAGTCAGTGCGACACGTGGCAACATCTATGCTGCTGACGGAAGCCTGCTGGCAACGAGTTTGCCTTTCTACCGGGTGGTGATTGACCCGATGGTCGCAAAAGAGGACGTATTCGCCAAAGGCATCGATTCCTTGGGATTGATGCTCTCGGCTTTTTACAAAGACAAATCAGCCGAATCCTATCGCCGCATGATCAAAGATGCGCGCTCAGGCAAGAAGCGCTACCTCATCATCAACAGGCAGCAGATTGGGTACCAAGACATGCAAAAAATGTCCAGGTGGCCCATTTTCCGAAATGGTCGCATGGGTGGCGGAGTCATTTTTGAAAAAGTGGAGAAACGCTACCGTCCCTTCAACAACCTCGCCAGCCGGACAGTCGGATTTGTCAACGAGGACAAATATGGGGTCGGAATAGAATACAGCTTCAACGAATACTTGGAGGGCCAAAATGGGAAAGCACTTTTCCAACGGATCGCGGGCGGATCGTGGAAGCCGGTTTTCGACGCCGAGGATGTGAAGCCGGATGATGGCTATGACATCCTGACGACTTTGGATGTCAATATCCAGGATGTGGCGGAAACCGCATTGCTTCGGCAACTACAGGCCAAGGAAGCGGCATTTGGCTGTGTCATCGTGATGGAAGTGGAGACAGGGCATATCAAAGCCCTGATCAATCTCCAAAGAAACAAGAACGGGATCGGCTACGGTGAGAACTACAATTTTGCCATCGGCGACCAAGGATTGACTGAACCGGGATCTACCTTCAAGCTTCTGTCCATGCTGGCATTGCTGGAAGAGGGCAAGGTGAATCTTCAGGATTCCATCGATACCGGTAATGGCAGGTTCAAGTTTTACGACCGGTACATGAACGACTCGAAAAAGGGCGGCTATGGCAAGATTACGGTCAAGGAAGCTTTTGAGAAATCCTCCAACGTCGCGATCTCCCGTTTGGTAGAGCAGCATTTTGGGCATCAGCCGAGCAAGTTCATGGCCTACGTACAGGAAACAGGTCTTCATCAGCCATTGAGTTTCCAGTTGAAAGGTGAGGGCATCCCCTATTTCAAAACTCCAGGTCAGAAAAATTGGTACGGTACGACCCTGCCGTGGCTATCGATTGGGTACGAGGCAAAGCTTACGCCATTGCACACTTTGACCTTTTACAATGCCATCGCCAACAATGGAAAGATGGTGAAGCCGATGCTGGTAAAGGCTGTGGCAAGGGGAAACCAAATACATGAGCGCTACGACTCCGAAGTGTTGCGAAAAAGCATCGCTTCATCCGGAACGATCGAAAAGTTGCAGCAACTGCTGGAGGGAGTTGTGCAAAATGGAACCGCCAAAAACATCTACACCGATGAGTACAGGATTGCTGGCAAGACCGGTACGGCGCAGAAACTGATAGATGGACGGTATACTCAAAGGTATTATACCTCTTTTGCGGGATATTTTCCAGCCGACAATCCGAAGTATTCTGCGATTGTGGTGATCGACAGTCCGCAGGGATTTGCAGCTTACGGTGGGGATGTCTCGGCCCCGGTTTTCAGGGAAATCGCCGATAAGATCTATGCGCAGGATCTTCAGCTCAACAAAAAGGAAAACGAAAAGACCTATTTGGCAAATGCCACTTTGCCCTATATCCAAGCAGGCAGAGTAGATGAGCTTCAAATGCTTTGCAACAAGTTTGGCATTTCCAACCATGTCGCAGGTGAAGCGGCGGACGGTTGGGTCAAGTCCGTTCCCGTCAATCGCTCCATACAGTGGAAACCGAATAAGACAGAAGCTCCGGTTGTGCCGGATGTGACAGGGATGTCGCTTCGGGATGCTTTGTATGTGTTGGAAAACAAAGGAATCAAAGTAGTCTACCAAGGAAAAGGCAGGGTCAAGGGCCAATCCATCAGTCCGGGTACACCTGCGAACAATGCATATCTGATAAATCTAGTATTAGGGTAAATGAAGGCACTGAAAGACATATTGTACAAAGTATCCCTGACCTCGACCATTGGAGACATGGAAGTGGGCGTGAGCGATATTGTCTTTGATAGCCGCAAGGTCGGCTCGGGGTCTGTCTTTGTAGCCGTTGCAGGCACGCAAGTAGACGGTCACTCCTTCATTTCCACAGCTCTTGAAAAAGGAGCAAAAGCCATCGTTTGTGAAAAACTGCCGGAATCTTTGCAGGAGGGCATCACCTATGTGCAGGTACTGAATTCCGCAAAAGCACTCGGCATCATGGCTTCCAATTATTATGAAAATCCATCTGAAAAGTTGAAGCTCGTGGCGGTGACTGGTACCAATGGTAAAACCACCACCGTCACGCTTCTTTATCAGCTTTTCATCGAAATGGGATATAAAACGGGCCTGCTTTCCACGGTGGAAAACAGGATCAACGACCAAGTGGTACCCGCCACGCACACGACTCCGGATGCACTCAGCATTCAGGTTATGCTAAAGCGGATGGTGGAGGAAGGGTGCACGCACTGCTTCATGGAGGCGAGTTCGCATGCGATCGTGCAGGAGCGAATGGCCGGTCTGCATTTGGCAGGAGCGGTATTCACCAATATTACCCATGACCATTTGGATTACCACGGAAGCTTTGACGAATACATCAAAGCCAAGAAAAAACTTTTTGACGAGTTGCCAAAAGACGCCTTTGCACTGGTCAACGCTGATGACAAGCGTGGGCCTGTCATGCTTCAAAACACCAAAGCCCAAGGCTTGACTTTTGGGCTCAAGTATCCGGGCGATTTCAAGGCCAAGATCCTATCCAATACCATCGACGGTCTGGAATTGGACATCAACAACAGACAGATATGGTTTAGGCTGATCGGACAATTCAATGCTTATAACCTACTCGGAGTGTATGCCACGGCCGTGCTTTTGGGGGAGGATGAAGAAGAAGTACTGATGCAGCTATCCAAAGTGGAGGGTGCCCAAGGGAGATTTGACAAGATCTCGCTCTACGGCATCACAGCCATTGTTGATTATGCCCATACACCAGATGCCTTGGAAAATGTGCTCAAAACCATTCAAGGTGTACGAACAGGCGGCGAACAGGTATTGACGGTTGTTGGCTGCGGCGGAAATAGGGATAGGACCAAACGGCCCGTGATGGCGAAGATTGCCACCCAACTCTCCGACAAGGTGATCCTGACTTCTGACAATCCAAGGGATGAAGAGCCGATGGCGATTCTGCGCGAAATGGAGGCAGGGGTAAATCCGGTCGATATGAAAAGGACGCTGATCATCGAAGACAGACGGGAGGCGATCAAAACCGCAGTCCTGATGGCAAAAAAGGGTGACATTATCCTGATTGCAGGCAAGGGTCATGAGACCTATCAAGAAATCAAAGGTGTGAAACATCCATTTGACGACAGGCAGGTGGTGAGGGAAATGCTTCATTTAATGAACAAGAACTGATATGCTATACCCGATTTTTGACTATTTGGACAGCGTTTTAGATGTGCCCGGCACGGGGGTGTTCCGCTATATTTCCTTCAGGGCGGGGATGGCAGCGCTATTTTCGTTGATCATCACCATCACTTTTGGAGCCAGCATCATCAATTGGATCCGAAAAAAGCAAATAGGCGAGACGGTAAGGGATTTGGGTCTAGAGGGGCAAGCCGCCAAAAAAGGAACCCCCACCATGGGTGGTATGATGATCATCGCAGGCATAGTGATACCGACGCTTTTATTTGCCAATCTCAACAATGTATACATTATCCTGCTCCTTGTTTCCACGATTTGGTTGGGGACAATTGGGTTTTTGGACGACTATATCAAAGTATTCAGGAAGAACAAGGAAGGCTTGGCAGGCAGATTCAAGATCACCGGTCAGATTGTGATTGGAATCATTGTGGGCGTTACGCTTTATTTCCACGAGGATGTGGTGGTGAGGGAGTTCATGAATCCTGTTTCCATTGAGGAAGGCATTGTGGATACTCCTGCCTACAAGGATGTGAAGGTTGCTAAGACAACCATACCATTTACCAAAAACAACGAGCTCAATTATGAGAACATTCTCGGGTTTTTGGGAGAGGACTTGACGCCGGTTTTGTACATCCTGCTTGTCATTTTCATCATCACGGCAGTTTCAAACGGTGCAAACATTACCGACGGCATAGATGGATTGGCTGCCGGGACCTCGGCCATCATCGGCCTGACGATCGCCATTTTCGCTTACATCAGTGGCAACGCCATTTTCTCCCAATACCTCAACGTGATGTTCATACCCAATTCGGGAGAGCTTGTGATTTTCTGTGCGGCCTTTGTCGGTGCCTGCGTTGGGTTTTTGTGGTACAATGCCTTCCCTGCACAAGTCTTTATGGGTGATACGGGCAGCCTGATGCTGGGCGGTGTGATCGCCGTGTTGTCTTTGACTTTGAGAAAGGAACTGCTCATCCCGGTGCTTTGCGGGATTTTCTTGGTGGAAAATCTCTCAGTCATCATGCAGGTGAGCTATTTCAAATACACCAAGAGAAAATACGGGGAGGGCAGGAGGATTTTCCTGATGTCCCCCCTGCACCACCATTACCAAAAGAGGAATATCCATGAGGCCAAGATCGTGACACGTTTTTGGATTGTGGGGATTCTACTGGCCATTATCACATTGGCAACTTTGAAATTGAGATAAATGCAGAAACTGATCGCCATACTGGGAGCTGGAGAAAGCGGAGTCGGGGCAGCCTTGCTGGCCACGCGGGAAGGCTTTGCCGTATGGGTTTCCGATATGGGCATGATCAGTCCAGCGAGAAAGGAAATGCTTGTTTCGGCCGGAATTCCTTTCGAGGAAGGAGGACATTCTGAAGAGAAGATTTTGGCAGCTGTGGAAATCATCAAGAGCCCGGGCATTCCTGACAAGGCTCCCTTGGTCAAAAAAGCCAAGGAAATGGGCATTCCTGTCATCGATGAGTTGGAGTTTGCTTTCAGGTATTCCAAGGGGAAAGTCATCGCCATCACCGGAACCAACGGAAAGACCACTACGACGCTATTGACTTACCATTTATTGAAAAAAGGTGGCTTGGATGTCGGCTTGGGCGGAAATGTAGGTGAAAGCTGGGCAGGACAATTGGTCCATGGAGACAAAAAATGGTGGGTCTTGGAAACGAGCAGCTTTCAAATCGACGGCTTCAAGTCCTTTCGTCCTGCCATCGCGATCTTGACAAACATCACACCCGATCACTTGGATCGGTATGAATACAAACTGGAAAATTATGTTGCCTCCAAGGCCTCCCTGTTCAAAAAAATGGAAGTAGCGGACGCAGCCATTTTCTGGGAAGACGACGAATTAATTCAGACGGGACTGGGGAAGGTAAGTATGCGGGCCACTTGCTACCCCGTTTCGCTGAAGCATCAGCCTACTGTTGGAGGATACTTTGATGGCGACACCATTCAACTTCAAACAGGGAGCAAAAACCTCAAGCTCAATCCTGAGGAGATGGTGCTCAAAGGAACGCACAACATGCTCAATACCATGTTTGCTGCCTCTGCGGCCTTATTGGCAGGTGTGTCAGCGGAGGCGATCCGTGAGGGATTGGCAGATTTCCAAAATGCCGCACATCGGATGGAACCTGTTGCCACGATCGACGGCGTCGCATTTGTCAATGACAGCAAAGGTACCAACGTGGACGCGACCGCATATGCCTTGGCCTCTTACAAGCAGCCAATCATTTGGATTGCAGGCGGGATTGACAAGGGCAACGATTACTCAGTCTTGTACCCCACCACCGACACGCAGGTCAAAATGCTGATTTGCCTCGGTGTGGACAATGAAAAACTGAAAAAGGCATTTGGGGGCAGGATTCCCCAAATCAAAGAAACCCAGGATATCCGGGAGGCCGTGGCTTGGGGATTGGAATATGGAAAAGCGGGGGACGTGGTGCTCCTTTCTCCCGCATGTGCAAGCTTCGACTTGTTCAAAAATTATGAAGATAGGGGCAATCAGTTCAAAGCCGCTGTGGAAGCAATCAAACCTTCAGCATCATGATGCAGGATTTTAAAAATTGGATAGACAGAAACCTCAAGGGCGATCCCATCATTTGGGGAATCGTGATCATCCTGTCTATCATCAGCATCGTGGTCGTGTATTCGGCGACAGGTTCTTTGGCCTATAAGAAAAGTGGTGGTGATACAGAGAAATACCTGCTGGACCATTCCATCATGATTGCCCTCGGGCTATTTGTGATGTGGCTGGCACATAAGATTCCCTACAGATTCTATGGGATCATCGGCAAGTCGCTCCTCTTCGTGTCTGTTCCATTGTTGTTGATTACCTATATTTTCGGATCCTCCATCAATGAAGCGAATCGTTGGCTCACCATTCCGGTCATCAACCGGGCATTCCAGCCTTCTGACATTGCCAAACTGGCGCTCATCGCCACCTTGGCCTCGCTGCTTGCCAAAAGGCAGAAGAATATCGATGACTTCAAAAATGCTTTCCTGCCCATGATCGTGGTCATCGGCTTGGTCTGCGGACTGATTGGACTCGCCAATATGTCCACGGCGATCCTCCTGCTGTCCACCTGTCTGTTGCTCCTGTTCATTGGAAGGGTGCCCATGAAATACATCGCCATGGTGATCTTGGTCGGAGCCTTGTTTTTGACTTCTGCGGTCTTTCTCGGCCAACGGGGCAGCACGTTTTTCTCCAGGATCGAGCGCTTCATGGATGCGGATGAGATCCCTTTCCAAGCCGAGCAATCATTTATTGCTATTTCTACCGGCGGCATTGCCGGAAAGGGACCAGGCAAATCAGAACAGAGAAACACCCTTCCGCACCCATATTCAGACTTCATCTACGCCATTATCATTGAGGAATATGGCATGATCGGCGGCGCGACGGTACTCTTCCTTTACCTCGCTTTGCTCTATCGCGGGATGCGGATTGTAGCATCTTCGACCAAGCCTTTTGGGGGCTTATTGTCGGCGGGTCTGAGCTTTGCGCTGGTACTGCAGGCGATGGTCAATATGGCCGTGGCTGTTGGCCTCGGACCGATCACAGGGTTGCCATTGCCCTTGCTCAGCATGGGCGGTACATCCTTGATGTTTACAGGATTTTCCATGGGAATTATCCTGAGTATCAGCAGGGGCGACCATCAGGATTCTGCCGAGGCAGTTTCGGAGGGCGGAAATAAATTGAGAAAATCATTTCAACCGGCTTAGGCCAAAAAGATAAAGTGTCCAAGGCAACACAGACATATCGAATCATGATCAGCGGCGGAGGTACCGGCGGGCATATCTATCCTGCCCTTGCCATCGCCAATGCTTGGAAGGAAAAATATCCGAGCTCTGAGATTCTTTTTGTCGGTGCTGAGGGAAAAATGGAAATGCAGAAAGTACCGGAGGCAGGCTACAAGATCGAGGGCTTCAAGGTCGCCGGCTTGCAGCGAAGCCTCAGCCTCTCCAACCTGAGTTTTCCATTCAAGCTGTTGGGAAGCTTGAGAAGAGCAAAGCAGCTGATCCGGGAGTTCAAGCCAGATGCGGTGGTGGGAGTCGGTGGATATGCGAGTGGACCGGTCTTGTACATGGCACAGTCCAATAGTATTCCGACGCTGATTCAAGAACAAAATTCCTATGCCGGCTTGACCAACAAGATATTGGCAAAAAAAGCCAGGAAAATCTGTGTAGCCTATCCGGGCATGGAGAAGTTTTTCCCTGCCACCAAGATCATCTACACCGGCAATCCAGTTAGGAAGGACATTTTGGATTTGTCGGGAAAGAGGGAAAAGGCCTTAGCCCATTTTGGGCTGAAGCAAGACAGAAAAACCATCTTGGTTTTGGGCGGAAGTCTTGGAGCGCGCACGATCAATCAAGCAGTGGTGGCCGAGATGGAAGCATTCGAAAAGAGCGGCTATCAGGTGCTTTGGCAGTCGGGTAAATTTTATTTCCAGGAAATGTCTGCGAAAGTGCAAGCCTCAGGACTTGCACATATCCATGTGAGGGAATTCATCAGGGAGATGGATTTGGCCTATGCTGCGGCGGATGCGATCGTTTCGAGGGCAGGCGCACTCTCGGTCTCTGAGATCAGCCTTGTCGGCAAGCCGACGATTTTCATCCCCTCGCCCAATGTGGCCGAAGACCATCAAACCAAAAATGCCATGGCTTATGTACAGGCTGGCGCTGCGGTTCTTTTGAAAGACGTGGAAGCCGTAGGAAAGCTGAAGGCAGCAGTTGATGGGCTTTTTTCCCAAGGTGAAAAGGCCCAAGAAATGGGCAAAAACTTGAAAAAACTGGCCAAACCAAATGCGGCCACAGAAATAGTCAGTGCATTGGAAAGTATCCTCTCATGAATATCGGCAATCTCCATAGCGTCCATTTTCTCGGTATCGGTGGTATCGGCATGAGTGCTTTGGCCCGTTGGTTCAACCATGTCGGGATCAAGGTCTCTGGCTACGACAAGACACCGTCGCCATTGACAGAGGCCTTGGAGGCAGAGGGCATGCAGATCAGCTTTGAGGACAAGATGGAGACCGTGCCAGCGAGGGTACTGGAGGATAAGAACCATGTCTTGATCGTGTGGACTCCTGCGATGCCAAAGGATTCCACCCAACTGAACTTCTTCCAGTCGCAAGGTTACGATATCAAAAAACGCGCAGCGGTTTTGGGCTTGATCACTGCCGACCTGCCGAGCATTGCCGTGGCAGGTACACATGGCAAGACGACGACGTCATCCATGGTGGCGCATCTGCTGAAGTCAGGGGGAAAAAACATCGCTGCCTTTCTCGGTGGTTTGACCCAAAACTACAACAGCAACCTCATCCTCCATGATGAAGCAGGAGGTCAGCCCACTGTGGTAGTGGAAGCGGATGAGTTTGACAGGTCATTCCTGCACCTACATCCAAACACCGCGGTCGTCACGAGTGCAGACCCGGACCATTTGGACATATATGGCGATCCGGAGCACCTGTTGGAGGGCTTCAGAAAGTTTGTGAATCTGCTGCCACAAGGGGGAAATCTTTATATCCATTCCAAGGCTTTTGAAAAACTTGGCTTGGGTCGGGGGGAAAGGTTCCAAATCCAGCAATACGGAATCCAATCCGGCGAAATCCAAGCTAGGAACATTCAGCCGGGTCCGGCTTCATTCAGCTTTGATTATGTCGGCAAAGGGAAAAATATAGAGGGTTTGAAACTGTTTATGCCGGGATTCCACAATGTGGAAAATGCCTTGGCGGCGGTATCGATTGCCTTGGATTGGGGGATTTCGGAGGAGAGAGTGCGGGAGGGACTCGCCAGTTTCCGTGGCGTAAAAAGAAGATTTGAGATATGGGTACAGGAGGATGACAGGGTGTTTATCGATGATTACGCCCATCATCCGGAGGAGATTCGGGCTTTTTTGGGCTCGGTGAAGGCCATGTACCCAAGCAAGAAATTGACTGCGGTGTTTCAGCCGCATTTGTTTACGCGGACCAGGGACTTTGCCGAGGGCTTTTCAGAAAGCCTTTCGATAGCAGACGAGGTCGTATTGCTGGAGATATATCCGGCGAGGGAACTCCCGATCGCGGGAGTGAATGCATCGATGCTGCTTCCTGCCATTACTTCCCCAAGGAAGTCATTGCAGACAAAGGAAAACCTGCTCAGGTACCTCAGTGAAAACCGACCGGAGGTGTTGGTGACCATCGGGGCCGGGGATATCGACAGGCTGGTAGGTCCCATCGCAAAATGGATGAAGGAACATGAAAATTAGGATCAAAAAATCATTGGTTTTCACGGCGCTCAGCTTGGTGCTGATCGGCTTCATTGGCTTTGTGGAGAAAAAGGATTCCCAACGGAGATTCCAAACCATCGACGTCAGGGTGAAGGGTATTGAGGACGTGTATTTTGTGGACGAAAAGCAGGTTTTGAAGTCGATCATGGCTGAGTTTCCGATGCTATCGGCGGGACTTTCGATGCAGGAGGTGAACCTACACCAGATCGAGAAAATGGTGGAGAAGCAGGGTTTTGTCAAAAATGCCGAGGTCTTTGCCGATTTGAAGGGAAACGTGAGGGTAGAAATCACCCAACATGAACCGATGGCCCGGATCGTGAGGCCAACCGCAGCGGACGGATACATCTCCACAGAGGGAGTGATTCTGCCGACCTCGCCCACTTATACTTCGCGGGTGATGACGGTAGAAGGGGCCTTCGCGGAGGCTTTGTTGAGCAAAGACAATATTTCGGAGAGCCATCCCGATTTGCTTGAGCTGATTCGGTTTATCCATGAGGATGAATTCTGGAGCGCGCAGATTACGGGTTTGGACATTCCCAGAAAAAACGATATCAGGTTATACCAGCAAGTTGGACGGCAAGTCATCGAGATCGGTGACGCGACCGATTTGGAGGAAAAATTCAAGAAGATCAACCTGTTTTATGAGCAGATCCTTCCCGCCAAAGGATGGAATGCCTACAGCAGGGTCAATGTAAAATATAAAGGGCAGATAGTTTGCGAATAATAGAAAACGCTATGGAAAACAACAACTTGATTGTAGGCTTGGATATTGGGACGACCAAAATCTGTGCAATCGTAGGCCGCAAAAACGAGTATGGCAAACTCGAGGTCTTGGGAATGGGCAAGGCTGTCTCCGACGGCGTCATCCGGGGGATTGTCACCAATATCGACAAGACGGTCAATGCGATCCAAAAGGCGGTAAAGGATGCCTCCGAAATGGCAGACGTGGATATCGGCAATGTGATCGTCGGAATCGCAGGCCAGCATATCCGCAGCACAGTGCATCACGGTGTCATCATTCGCCACCCCAATCAGGATGAAATCACCATCGAAGACGTACGCCGTCTGTCCAACGACATGGAAAACATCGTCGTCCCTCCCGGCAATACGATCATTCATGTGATGCCGCAGGATTATACAGTCGACTATGAAGATGGTATAAAAGATCCTGTCGGTATGTCCGGTTCACGCTTGGAGGCCGATTTCCACATCATTACTGCCCAGACTACTGCCATCAACAACATCAACCGCTGCGTTAAGCGCGCCAATCTCCAAAGCCAAGATCTGATCCTGGAGCCTTTGGCGAGCTCGCTTTCGGTCCTCAGCGAGCAGGACAAGGAAGCCGGCGTATGTTTGGTTGACATCGGTGGAGGGACGACCGACATCGCGATCTTCTATGACAATATCATTCGCCACACGGCGGTGATTCCCTTGGGAGGAAACATCATTACTTCAGATATCAAGGAAGGCTGTATGGTGCTGCACCATCAGGCCGAGTTGCTCAAAACCAAATTTGGAAAGGCCATTTCCGAGGAAGCCAATCCAAACGAAATCGTATCGATCCCAGGCTTGCGCAACCGTCAGCCAAAGGAAATTTCCATCAAAAACCTGGCGGCAATTATCCAAGCCCGCATGGAGGAAATCATCGAGTATGTGCAAAACGAACTCGTCGCCAGTGGCCACTATAAAAAACTGGCGGGCGGAATCGTCCTTACAGGCGGCGGATCCCAATTGCAGGGTGTGGCACAACTGTTTGAATACCTCACCGGATTGGATACGAGGATCGGCTATCCCAACGAGCATTTGGGTAAATGCAAACTAGAAGAGGTAAAAAGCCCAATGTATGCCACCTCCGTGGGTTTGGTGTTGGCGGGATTCAAGTCATTGGATGAGCGGGAAAATATGTACCGCTCCAGATATGAAAGTACAAAAACCCAAAAGCCAGAACCCAAACCGGCCAAGTCGGATTTTGGGCCAAGCATATTCTCTAACATCGGTAAAAAACTAATGGATATCATCACCAATGATATCCATCAAGACAATTACTAGGGCTTATCATACTAGGGAGGCGGGAGATGATGTTTTCTGCTTCCCTTATCAAAACGCCAAAAAGAAAGCAGAAAAAAATTCACCAATTCAACATAAATGTCAGATAACATGAAAGATTACAAATTTGATCTTCCAAAAAATCACAAGTCCATCATCAAGGTGATTGGAGTAGGAGGAGGTGGTTCCAATGCCGTGAACCACATGTACAACCAAGGTATCAAGGACGTGGAGTTTGTCGTGGTCAACACGGATGCCCAGGCCTTGAAAAGCAGCCCTGTTCCTTTAAGATTACAGTTGGGTGCCAACCTGACTGAAGGTCTCGGAGCTGGAGCAAATCCTGAGAAAGGTCGCAGTGCCGCTTTGGAAAGCAAAGAAGACATCCGCGAACTTTTGTCGGACAATACCAAAATGGTATTCATCACCGCGGGCATGGGCGGCGGTACAGGTACCGGAGCTGCGCCAGTGATTGCCAAAATCGCCAAGGACATGGACATCCTGACGGTAGGTATCGTCACTGCGCCTTTTGTATTTGAAGGAAGGAAAAAAATGATCGCCGCACAGCAAGGTATAGAAGCTCTGCGAGAAAACTGCGACACCGTGTTGGTTATTCTCAACGACAAATTGAGGGAAATCTATGGTAATCTTGCCATCCGCTCTGCATTCGCAAAAGCTGATAACGTTTTGACAACCGCGGCCAAATCAATCGCGGAAATAATCACGATCCACCAAGACGTCAACGTGGATTTTGAAGATGTGAAGACAGTTATGAAAGACGCAGGCGCCGCAGTCATGGGCTCAGCAACTGAAGAAGGTGAAGGACGTGCCATTCGTGCAGCCGAAAAGGCGATTGCTTCTCCATTGCTCAACAATGTGGATATCAAAGGAGCGCAAAAGATCCTTCTTTCCATCATGTCAGGCGAGGACGAGGAGCTGTCCATGGACGAACTCAGCGAAATAACCGAATACATCCAGGAGCGTGCGGGAGATGATGCCGAAGTAATCTTTGGTCAAGGCATTGATGCCGAGTTGGGTAAAGCGATACGTGTAACTGTCATTGCGACTGGGTTTGAAATGGACAAATTGACTACTGCAAGCCCAGCAAGGAAAGAAGAAAAGTCGTTCGTTGCCCCCGTCGTGGTCGAAGAAAGAGAAGAGCCGATTAAGGTCATCGACTTGGAGTCAGGAAAGACTTCTAAAGTCGAAGAAGAAATCACAAGACCCGGACAGACTTTGACTTTTACTTTCAACCAGCCTCTTTTTCCAGTAGCCAATGAGCAGAAGCAAGAGGAATCCAAGCCCAAAGTTGAACCAGTCCTTCCGTCTGCTGAGGTGGAAAAAGAAAGAGAAATGGAGCCGGTTTTCCAATTTGTTCCTGTTCAGTCTGAGCCTAAGAAAGTCATCTTCACTTTGGATACCGAGCAGGAAATCACACCGGCCGCACCAAAGGCTGAGGTAAAAGAGGAAGTGCCACAAGCTCCGCATTCTACGGATTACTATGAGCAATTGAAGCAAAAGGCTATCCAAAGGGCGCACGAGCGCTTTGAGAAATTGAAAAATCTCCGCTCTTATAACCAAAGCCCAGAGGAGTTCAAGGATAAGTTTGACACACCAGCCTATATCCGCAAAGATGTGAAATTGGCTGATGTGCAGCACAGTTCAGAAAGAAGTGCCTCTAGGTACAACTTGACTGACGAGAACGAGTTTCTGAAAAACAATAGGTTTTTGCATGACAATGTTGATTGACCTTTAAAAGTCAATCAACATTTGCGCCTGGGAATGGAGCAAGTCCATGTACAGCCTGTTGGTGAGCAGGTTATCTGACATATTTTCCTCAATCTTTGCTAGTTTGGGCTTGAGGGCAAGTACATGCATTCCCAGGTAATGGAAGATGTCGGTGAGGTGGCTCAATGCGATGCCACCTCCGCCGATTCCAGAGGAAATGCCGACCAAGGCACATTTTTTATTCCGGAAAGAATTTGGATACGTCATCCCATCGATAAAAGCTTTGAGGATTCCCGGAAACGACCCATTGTACTCCGGAACGATAAATACAAACTTTTGTCCTTCCTTGACTTTCTGGTGGAAAGCGTTGTAGTCAGGATTTTTCCCGTTGTTTTCATACAGGGCCGAAAACACAAAATCATGCGGAAGATCTTCCAAATGGAGTATTTGCGAAGGGGTGTTCAGGTTTTCGAGGATTTCTTGGTATATCGAGGCGATATTTTTTGAGACTGAGTCTTTCCGGTTAGTGCCGACGATTATTTTAACCATAGCTGGGATGATCGTTTTTTTGGTGATACTACATTGGCAAAAGTCAATAAGTTTCCATTTTGTTTCGGAAATTAAAATTGTCGTGGTTTTATCGGATATGATTCACGTCGGTTGGATATATTTGATTTATGAGAATAGAAGAGGAGATTAGTTATACCGATCAGATTGAGATTGCTTCGGAGTACCTTAGCAGTAAGCATCCCGAAAAACCACAGGTTGGGATAATTCTTGGAACGGGTTTGGGACAATTGATCAATCATATGGAGGTAATGTTAGAAATCCCCTATGATATGATTCCACATTTTCCGCTTTCGACTGTCGAAAGCCATCATGGGAAACTAGTTTTTGGTAGGCTTTCAGGTAAATCCGTTGTGGCAATGCAGGGCAGGTTTCATTATTATGAGGGGTATTCAATGCAGCAGGTGACTTTTCCAGTAAGGGTTTTGAAAAAGCTTGGGATTTCCCATCTGTTTGTGTCCAATGCTGCGGGTGGGCTACATCCCGATTTTGAAATCGGGGATCTGATGGTTATCCAAGATCACATCGACCTGCTACCGGAGAATCCCCTCAGAGGAAAGAATCTGGACCAATTTGGTGTCCGGTTTCCCGATATGTCTGAGCCGTATAATTTGGCTTTGGTAAAAAAGGCGCTTGAGATTACCGAGAAGAACGGAATTCGGGCAATTCCCGGGGTTTATGTGGCAGTTCAGGGCCCAAACTTGGAGACGAAGGCTGAATATAAATTCCTTAGAACTATCGGTGCAGATGCCGTTGGGATGAGCACCGTCCCGGAGGTAATCGTCGCTAGGCATATGAATTTGCCGGTTTTTGCCGTTTCTGCCATCACAGACTTATGTTCACCAGGCAAAGTCAAGAAAATCAGCTTGGCGGAAGTACTTGCCGGAGCTGCTAAAGCCGAACCCGGCATGAGCCATTTGATAATGGAATTGATCAAAGGACTTTGAAGGGGCCAGATCTTATTAAATTAAAAGTTCAGATATTAACCAAAGACAATCAGTTTTGAAGTCAATTTTTCAAATCAATGAAGCGGCCAAGTTTGTGTCAAATAGAATAAGTTCGGCACCAAGAACCGGGGTCATTTTGGGCTCGGGGTTGGGGGGCCTTGTAAGTGCGCTTAAGGAAAGTATGTCGATTCGTTATGCCGACATTCCTCATTTTCCTGTCTCTACTGTGGTCGGTCACCGGGGTGAGTTGATTGTCGGGGAATTGAACCGAGTGCCGGTGTGGGTGCTCAATGGACGGTTTCATTATTACGAAGGGTATGATCTCGATGACGTAGTATTTCCCTTGCGGGTCTTGCGTGCTTTGGGACTGGAGAGAATCATCATTACCAATGCCGCAGGGGGACTTAACCCAAGCTTTGAGGCAGGTGACATCATGCTGATCGAGGATATCATCAGCTTAATGCCAGCCAATCCCCTCCGGGGCAAGAACCTCGATGAGTTTGGCCCGAGGTTTCCGGACATGAGCGAGCCTTTTTGTAGTACTTGGATGAAACAGGCAATAGGCGAAGCTGAAAATCAAAACATTAATCTCAGGAAAGGTACCTATGTGGGTCTTACCGGTCCCAAACTGGAAACAAAAGCGGAGATCAACTATTGTCGATTGATTGGTGGGGACGCCGTCGGCATGAGTACGGTATCAGAAGTCATTGCCGCCAACCACATGGGAATCAAGGTTTTGGGATTTTCTGTCATTACCAATGAAAGTATTCCCAAAGTCAAAAAGGAGTTCACCCACGAAGAAGTGGTCGATGTGGCGAACAAGGCGGGGGCTACGCTCGCAAAATTGATAAAACGTGTATTGTGAGTGATTTTTTACTGCAGGTTTGCAAATACCTCATCCAGATCCAATTCAAAACCGGGTACTGCGGCCGATTGGACTCTGTCACCGAAGGTGAAAAAACGAGAGCCTTGGTATTTTCCGCTGACCAGTGAATAGATGATGAGTGTACATTCGCTTGGGTGGATAATCCAGTATTCCTTCACTCCCGCTTCCTCGTACACCTCGTATTTGTTTTGAAGTTCTTTCCTGTTGTTTCCGGGAGAAAGGATTTCTACGATAAGATCGGGTGCACCCACACATCCCAATTCATCCAATTTACTTGGGTCGCATACCACGCAGATATCGGGTTGGACCACAGTGTCGATATCCTCGTTTTTCTTCGATTTGACGGGGAGCCGAACGTCGAACGGAGCGCCATAGACCTTACAAGGTCGATTTTCGAGAAAGAAATAGATCTTTGAAAATATGCGTCCAAAGATTTCTTGATGAACTCTTTTTGGCGCCGCCGCTTGCCGAAAAACCTTTCCTTTTATCAGTTCCACCATTTCACCGAACTGCCAGCTAAGGTAGTCGGCATAGCTGTACCTTCCATATTCCGTAAATGGTTCCTTGACTTGGTTCTTGACGTCATCTTCTTCCATCATGCCAAAATACTTAAAAATCAGTCTTTGAAAAAGAACCTATTCGGAGATTTCGGGATCTGGTCAGGATACCAATTTTTCATTTTCCTGAAATATGATCCCCTCGGATTCCAATGAATGCAGAATCGGTTCGTAGATCTCTTTTTTTACTGGGATGAAAAGTCCGCGGATTTTGATTTTGCCATCCAGAAATAGGTCGGCAGCAATTGCAAGCGGCAATCCTACTGTTTTGGCCATGGCGGTGTGGGTTTCATTTTCGCCAAAACATGAAAGGCTTGATGTGATGCGCTTGATCCCCTTTTCCGTCTCGACTTCAAAAATATGCTGCATGACTATCATGTCTTTGTCCCGCTTTTCCAGTTGCCATTTTTCTTCCAAAATACCCTGCAAAACCGCAGCCGGGCTTCCTTCCATCACTGGCAGCAGTTCATCTGAAAACAGACCAAGCCATCGAAGCTTGGAGAGGTCATCTGAAGATACTTTTGGTATGATGGCGCGAATGCGGTCTTCGGGGCCATATCCTCCATAGATTGGCAGAAACGCGGACAGGTAATCCTTTTTTGTGGCCATTTTTGGAAGTTCCATGAGATACGAATCGTCCGTCATGCCGAGTTGCACAAAGGTGTTCCAGGCCGAGCAATAACCGGTTCTCCTCAAGGTGCCTCGTAAAAGGGTCGGAATCGAATCGAGGCCATAGATTTTTCGATAGGCCAAAGAGTTGCGGTTGGCGTATCCTTCAAATTCCCCCAAATCCTCGAAGTGAACCTTCTCAAGCCGGTTGAAAAGTTGGTGGTAGGGAATGTATTTCACCTGTTCCGATTCAATGTACTTCGCTACACCTTGGCCTGCCAAGACTACATTTCGCGGATTCCAAGTGAATTTGTATTTCCAGGGATTGGACTCGCTTGTAGGTGCCATTAACCCTCCGCAATAGGACTTGAATGAATGAATGCGGTTGCCGGCCGCATGCTCCCTTTCGATGATTCTCATGGCAGACATGTGGTCGATTCCCGGATCCAAACCACATTCATTCAAGAAAAACAGGTTTTTTTCTTCTACCGCGCTTTTAAGTTTTCGCAGATCATCGGACTCATAGGAAGCTGTGAGCAAATGCACACCAAATTGGATACAATCCTGCGCTATGATGGGGTGGAAGGGGGGCGGCAACATGGATATTACCAAGTCATTGCTGGAAATTAGCTGAGCTCGCTCTGCTTGGTCATGGATATTGATGGAAACCGCTAGGCCATGTGGATGTCCTTTGATTTTTTCGGCTGCAAATTCTTGTCGGATATCGGCGACGGTGACCATTCTTTCCTTGGACTGCGCCGCATGAAGCAGATATTCGATCAAGTAAATGGAGGATTTTCCGGCGCCTAGAATCAGGATGTTTTGCATGGGTCCAAAGACTGGGAATTTCCTCCAAGTTGGGAAAAAAAGGGTGAAGGATAAAAATCGGAAGCCATAAAATTATGGGAGGACAACAAGTGAAAGTATTTTTTTGTTAATTGAAGTGATCTTTAGAAATCACCCGATGGCAAAAAAAATCAATGTACAGGTATCCTTGGACCTAATTGAGCCACAGGATTGGTCCGAAATGGAAAAGGAACTGATATCGCGGGCGAAAACTGCTGCGGAAAGGGCACACGCTCCCTATTCTAATTTTTTGGTTGGGGCTTCGTTATTGCTTGAAAACGGTGCTATTTTTGAAGGAAACAATCAGGAAAACGTTTCGTTTCCAGTCGGAGTATGCGCGGAGAGGTCCCTTTTGAGTTTCGTGGTCGGGAATTTCCCGAATGTCAGACCTTTGAAATTGGCTATCGCAGCGAAGAAGCGAGAGGGTGCTTCGTATGCATTTGTGACGCCTTGTGGCTCATGCAGGCAGACGATCAATGAGTACGAAATAATGTTTGGCAAACCAATCGAGATTCTGATGCTACATGAAAATGGATCAATATTAAGGGCATCAAGCATCAAGGAGCTGTTGCCATTTAGTTTTGATAGTTTTTGAAATCCGATGAAATCCACAGTAAAATACGAACACACAGCTTTCTACAGGACTTCCCATGTAGTCAAGAGAACCGAAAAGGAGATCGTTTTTGCGCTGCACGGATACGGTCAGCTGTCAGAGTTTTTCATGGCGAAACTGCAGCCCTTGTTTCAGGACGACCGGCTGATTGTGGTACCGGAGGCGACCAATTATTCTTATCTCAAGGGGTACACGGGAAGGATTGGTGCCAACTGGATGACGAGCTATGAGCGTGAGGTCGCCATTGCAAACAACCATCGGTTTTTGAATGAAGTCTTCGATACTTTGATGTTTAAATTCAAAGAGCGGCCTAAAATAACCGTAATGGGTTTTTCCCAAGGTGCTGCGACAGCTTCTAGATGGGTCAGCCAACTACAGGTGCCGATAGACAGGCTTATTTTGTGGAGTGGTGGGTTTGCACACGACCTTGCTTTGGAACCGTTTGGTACCCAGGTCCAGGATGCTGAGGTTGTTTTGGTATGGGGAGACAAAGACGAAATGCTTACCCCGGAGGCATTCCAAAAACAAGATGAACTGATCAAACAAATTCCCGTAAAGGTGAAAAAAATCCAGTTCGATGGAGGACATGAGTTGGACAAGTCGACCTTGGAACAGCTCTTTGCGCCTCAATCCTAAGACCTATCTTAATTCAATAATTTGAAATAATCGACCAGTTAATTATTTTTCCAAAAAATTATCTCATCGCATAATGCTTACCCTATCAGAAAATGAAGTGGAGAGAATAGCGGCGCTGCTGCTAAAAGGAATGATTTGTTTTTACCAGTTGGATAACAAAAAAATCTACCACATCCCTGACGACGAGGACTATTTCAACTATGACCTCACCCCAGAGGAAGAGGATATATTGGACGAAATCGAAGACAACCCAGACAACTTTGCCGAGTTCACCAAAATGGAACTGAGCCAAGAGCATCAGGTGATGGAAAACTTTGCTGATAGGATCGTAAAAGAGCGCAATTTTCAGGATGAGCTTTTCAACGCGCTCAATAAACCAAAAGCAGCCACAGCGTTCAAATTTTTGGTGGACAATTCCGGTAAATATCGGGACCGCTGGATTGAGTTCAGATTGGACAAATACAAAGACTGGGTCAAGGAGCAGATCGATAGCTTCAATTACTCGGAGGAGTAGGCTCGCAAGTCAATTCTGGAAATCAATGGCTTGATTTCAACCAGCGCCACAGTGTCTTGTAGCTGACTTTGGTGCCGTGCACCAAAATGCCGATTCGGTAAATTTTCGCCGCGAGCCATGTGCTGGCGAAGAATCCACCGACAAGTAGCCCCATTGACAGCAGCAGTTCCCAAAAAGGAACCCCATAGCTGATTCTGCCCATCATCCCTATAGGTGAGGTAAATGGGATGATCGAAAGCCAAAAGGATATTTGGCTATTTGGGTCATTGAGAACAAAAACAAAAAGTCCCATGTATCCAATGAGCAATGGGATTGTTACCGGGAACATGAATTGTTGGGCTTCGGATGGTGCGTCCACTGCCGCGCCTACCGCGGCAAAAAATGCTCCATAAAAAAGGTATCCTCCCAAGAAATAGAAGGTGAACGTAACAACCAATTTGAGAAAGTCGATTCCACTGATCACCTGAAGTAAGTCCTGCACGCCGCTTTGTTCCACCACCACATCTCCCATATCGGCATTAGCCATTTCAAAAGCCTGTTGTTGGGGCATTTGCATCCCGAAATAACCGACCACGACGCTCGATATCGTTCCGATCAACACCACCCAGATCAGGAATTGGGTCAAACCTACCGCGCCGATGCCGATGATCTTCCCCATCATTAATTGGAATGGACGTATAGACGAGACAAGGATTTCAATGATTCGGCTGGATTTTTCCTCGATTACACCTTGCATGATTTGGTTGCCATAGAGGAAAATGAAAACATAAATCAGTATCCCTGCCAAAAAACCAATAGTGTAGTTGACTGTAGCATCCGTGATTTTTTCTTCGCCGCTTTCATCGAGGGTTATCGATCTGATGGAAACATCGGTACGGTAAGCATTGATGACTTCAGGCGATATTCCCGATTGAAAAAGGCGTTGCTCCTCGATTCGTTTTTTTAGGGCTGATTCCATCAACGTGATCAAGCCCATGTTGGCATTCTTTTCCCCAAAATAGGTAATCCCCGTGGGCTGGCTGAGTTCGATTTTTGGGATATACAAAAAACCAAACCTTTCTCCATCGATGACCATTCGTTTGCCCTCTTCAGGATCGACCCTGGAGAAGGAAAATGCATACTGGTCGGAGCTTTCCAAGAAAAACATATTGTTTTCGTCAACCACCTCGATGATTCTTAGGGAGTCGGTGTCAGTATCACTCGTCGCCAGCCAGAGAAATACACCCATGATGGCCGGGAAAATCAAAGGAGTGAGCAAGGTGGCCAACAAAAAAGATTTCTTTTGGACCCTTGACAAATATTCCCTTTGGATAACCAGCCAAACCTTATTCATGGGTGTGTTTTTTTACTTGTTGGATAAAAATCTCTTCCATGGTCGGCAATATCTCTTTGAATCCCACTACCTGTCCCAGAGCCATCAAGCGTGATAGCACCTCATTTGTGGTTTCTCCTTCGAGGGAAACATTGAATTCCGCTACCCCATCTTCAAATCTCAGTGGATCATATTGCAACGCATCTGGAGCATCTGTCTTCAACTGTACCTGAAACTGATTGGGGCGAAACGCCTGCTTGATATCGCGAAGTCTGCCGTCGAGGATTTTTTCAGATCGGTAAATCATCGCAATTTGATCACAAAGCTGTTCTACCGACTCCATGCGGTGGGTGGAAATCACCAGTGTGGTTCCTTTTTCCTTCAACTCCAATATTTCGTTTCGAATAATTTCCGCATTCACCGGGTCAAACCCTGAGAACGGCTCGTCCAATATCAGCAGTTCTGGCTCATGGATCACCGTGGTGATGAATTGGACTTTTTGAGCCATCCCTTTCGAAAGGTCATCGATTCTTTTTTCTTGCCAGGACAGTATATCAAGTTTTTTCAGCCAAAATTGGACCTTATCGTTGGCGATTGGGCCTGGCATTCCCTTGAGTTTTGCAAAATACCGTAACTGGTCGCCGACTTTCATTTTCTTGTAGAGGCCGCGCTCCTCCGGCAAATAGCCGATTTTTGCGATATGGTGCGGACTTAGCGGGGAGTCGTTGAACAGGATCACTCCGGAATCAGCCTCAATAATTTGATTGATGATGCGTATCAAAGTTGTCTTTCCGGCTCCATTGGGACCTAAAAGCCCAAAGATACTTCCGCGGGGGATTTCTAGGGAAATGTTGCTAAGCGCTTTGGTGTTCCCGTATCTTTTCGAAAGGTTTTGGATACTTAAAATGGACAAGTGTAGGAAGTTTTGCTAAAAATAGGGAAAAGGCAACAAATTATTTCAGGGTGACCGAGCCTACCGACACGTCGATGTTGAATGTCATCAGATTCTTGCTGTTTTGTTGATAGGACCTGCTGACATAGGTTTTTTCCCCAATTTCCTTTAGGTTTTTTGGGACATAGGTCCTACACATAGCGGTAGACTTGATCTTGACGATATATGGTTGGGATTCGTCAGGTAGAAGGACCTCTACTTTTCCGGCACCGACGGTCGCTTGGACATTGCAGCCTTCGCTCATTTTTCCGGAAAATGACAAATTGATTGTCCCATAATTCGATTCGAAGATCATTTCCTTCGCATTGGTCAGGTTCAGGTTGGCCGCGTTTACGTTTCCCATATTGATACTGACTTTCATGGTATCCATCCGCACAGAGTTGGGGAAATTCTTCAGATAGTCCAAATTGATATCCGCACTGGTGGATTTGATAATGCAATTTGAAACGGGCAAATGTGATAAGTCAAAGGTAGCGGCACCTATACCGAAATAAAAATTGAGGTTGTAGAGAAAATGTGAGTTGAGGTTGACTTGCCATCGGTGGTCAAAGTCATCGTTGGAAGAAGAAAACAGCTTGTGGGAAAGGCTTTTTCCAAGGTTTTCGGATTCCACATTCCTATGGGTGATGTGGGTGTCCAAAACCTTGTCCTTGATTTCGTAGGAAAATGAAGGGAGTATATTCACCTTGGAAAGTTCGGAGTGAATGTGTACCGGCTGATCCATCATCCTTCGTTGGACATCGGTGATACCTTTATAAACGTTGAAATCCAATCTAACGAGATTGAACCCATGCTTTTCGTCCACTTTGAAGTCCTTAATAATTTGGGCAGTGGAATGGGACAAAACTCCAGAAACCAAGCCAATTAGTAGGCAAATTCTTTTAAGCATACGGGTTAGGGTACGGCAATCAAGCTAAAAGGTTATTAAAGGTATAAAAAAAGCCGGATTTTCATCCGGCTCCAAATCTTAAAAGAATTCTTTCATCTTGTCGAAGAAGCTTTTTTCAGACTTCCCTGGGTCAGGCTTGAAATTCTCGCTGTTTTTGAGCCCTTCCAGGATTTGTCTTTCTTCCCTCGAAAGTTGTTTTGGGGTCCAAACATTGACTTGGATCAATTGGTCTCCCCGGCTGTACCCGTTGATATCCCTGATGCCTTTGCCTTTTAGGCGGAGCATCTTTCCACTTTGTGTTCCAGGATCGATTTTGATTTTTACTTTGCCGTCGATAGTTGGCACCTCGACTTGAGATCCGAGCGCAGCATCCATGAAACTGATGTACAGTTCAAATATGACGTCATTTCCATTCCGTTGCAGCACATCGTCGTCGACCTCTTCGATCAAAATGAGTAGATCGCCTGGAATTCCGCCGGCTGTTTCGTTGCCTTTTCCCGACATGCTGAGCTGCATACCGTCGGCTACTCCAGCGGGGATATTGATAGAAATCACTTCCTCTCTGATAATCAATCCATTGCTATCGGCCTCAGCGGGTTTTCTGTCCACGATTTGTCCGTTGCCACCGCATACATGGCAGGTACTGGCGGACACCATTTGACCAAGCATCGTGTTGACGACTTTCTTGATTTGGCCAGAGCCTTGGCAGGTAGAGCAGGTTTTGAAGGTGACACCCTCAGCCAATACCTGACGTTTGACTTTGATTTTCTTCTCAACACCATTTGCAATTTCTTTCAGGTTAAGTTTCAACTTCACCCTAAGATTGGTGCCTTTTTTGGTTCTTCTGCCACCCCGGCCACCGCCAAAGAAGGATTCAAAACCACCGCCGCCGAATATGTCGCCAAACTGGGAGAAGATATCTTCCATGTTCATGCCGCCTCCACCAAATCCACCATTTCCTCCAAGACCTTGGTGGCCAAATTGGTCGTATCGCTGACGTTTTTCGGGGTTGCTGAGCACTTCGTATGCTTCTGCCGCTTCTTTGAATTTTTCTTCAGCCTCGGGGTTGTCCGGGTTTTTGTCCGGATGGTACTGAATGGCTAGTTTCCGGTAGGCTTTTTTGATCTCCTCCGGTGTGGCGCTTTTCGTCACGCCAAGTATTTCGTAATAATCTCTTTTTGCCATATCTGATTATGCTCCTGTCACAACTTTGGCATACCTAATTACTTTGTCACCCAAGGTATATCCTTTTTCCAATACGTCTATGACCTTTCCTTTCATCTCATCAGAGGGGGACGGAATTTGAGTGATCGCTTCCTGGGTCTCAGGATCGAAAGGTTTGCCGACCAATCCGTCCATTGCCTTCAAACCTTTGTACTCCAGCACCCTTACAAGCTTGTGGAACACCAAATGGTTTCCTTCCCGGACCTTTGCTCCGTCGGATTCGTTTTCACTTGCTTTGAAAGCGCGCTCAAAATCATCCACCACGGGAATGATTTCCTTAATTACTTCCTCGGATGCGGTTTTTATAAGGTCGATCCGCTCCTTGGCGGTCCTACGTCTGAAATTTTCAAATTCAGAATAGAGCCTTAAATATTTGTCTTTTAGGTCGTTGATTTCTTGCTGCAGTTTTTGCTCCGAAGATTCCGTTGTCTTTGAAAATGCTTCATGATTTCCTTCTTCCTGGATGTTGCCTTCTGCTTGGTTTTCAATGTTTTCCGAAGCGATACTTTCTTCTTTGATGACCTCTTTATCCTCCATTGTGAAACTATTTTTTTGATTTACACTTTAGGTGATCGTTACTGTGGTGTTTGAATGAACCAGTCGGAACCAAACTTTAATTGGCAATTGGTTCGTCGGCGTTTTTGGAGCCTCTTTGGTTACATTTTTCCCATTTATACAGCCAATCAAGCTATCAATTTGTTTGCCATTTGGCCGATACTGACATTCTGGCACCTAGTGATTTGTGATAGCCTGCCAAAGCATATCCTTTAATTTTTCCAGATTGAATCCTGTAACAGAGGAAATCATCACAGAAGGAATATCTTTTGGCAATTCTTTTTTCAATTGATCCATCAATTCTTGATCGAGCATATCTGCCTTGGTGATAGCCAGCAGTCGTTTTTTATCCAAAAGTTCCGGATTGAACTTTTCCAACTCGCCAAGTAGAATCCGGTACTGCTTTTTGATATCATCTGCGTCAGAAGGGATCATGAAAAGCAGTATCGAGTTTCGTTCGATGTGGCGCAAAAACCGCAGGCCTAGACCTTTTCCTTCAGCAGCCCCTTCAATGATTCCCGGGATGTCTGCCATTACAAATGACTTGTCGTCACGGTAGGATATGACGCCCAGATTTGGGACCAGGGTGGTGAATGGATAATCACCGATTTCGGGACGCGCCGCGGAAATACTGGATAGCAAGGTTGATTTTCCAGCATTTGGAAACCCAACCAATCCGACATCAGCGAGCAACTTCAACTCCAAGATAATCCATTCTTCGATGCCGGGTTCTCCAGGCTGTGCGAAATGGGGTGCTTGGTTGGTGGCAGTTTTGAAATGGTCGTTGCCGAGTCCACCGCGGCCTCCGGGTGTGAGGATGACTTCCTGCCCATCTTCTGTAATCTCAAATCTGGTTTCGAATGTCTCGGCATCCTTGGCAACAGTGCCCAAGGGGACCTCGAGAATTACATCTTTGCCGTCCCTTCCTTTTCGCCTTCCCCCTTCACCTCCCTTTCCGTCCTCTGCGATTACATGCTTTTTGTATTTTAGGTGAAGCAATGTCCACAATTGTGCGCTGCCTCTCAAGATAATGTCTCCCCCTTTGCCGCCGTTGCCTCCATCAGGCCCTCCTTTTGGTACATGTTTTTCCCTTCGGAAATGGACGGAACCAGCGCCTCCTGCCCCAGAACGAGAGCAGAATTTCACATAATCAATAAAATTCGATTCAGCCACTTTTGATCTATTTGAATGAAAACGGCTAAGCGCATAAGCTTAGCCGTCAATGATTTGGCAAAGTTAAGGAAAATTAGGACGAATACCCGTCCATCACTGTTGAGATGTTGTCGAATATGCCTTCGATACTGCCAACGCCATTGATTTTGGTGAATTTTCCTTGTTTTTCGTAGTAGGCTGCGACCGGCAGTGTCTCATCTAGATAGACCTTGATGCGGGTGGCGATCTTGGCCTCATCTTGGTCGTCGGCACGTCCAGAGGTCTTTCCTCGTTCCCGAATTCTTTCCTTTAGGATTTCTTCCGCAACATCCAAAGCAATCATTCCAGAAATACGCAGATTGTTTTTAGTCATCATGGCGTCCAAAGCTTCAGCTTGGGCTACTGTCCTCGGAAATCCGTCAAAAATAAACCCGTTCGTATCGGCTGTGGAATTGATCTTATCTTCTACCATTCCGATCACGACTTCATCAGGGACCAACCTGCCCTCATCCATATATTTTCTTGCAAGTTTGCCCAAATCGGTGCCTTCGCCTAGATGTTTTCTGAAAAGATCCCCCGTGGAAAGGTGCGTCAGGTGATATTTCTCGATGATTTTTTCACTTTGGGTGCCTTTTCCCGCGCCGGGAGGACCGAATAAGACGATATTCAGCATGACTAATTTTGTTTTAAATCATTTCAATTGGTAAATGGCTGGCAAATTTCGCCCATAGCCGTCATAGTCCAGCCCGTATCCGACTACAAACTTATTGGGTATTTCGAATCCTACGTAATCGACTTTGACGGGATGTTGCAAGGCATCGGGTTTGGTCAAAAGTGTGGCAATGCTGACACTTTTGGGTCCAAGTTTTTTGATTTTTCCCAGCAAGTAATTCATACTAAGTCCCGTATCGACAATATCTTCCACGATGATCGCCGGGCGGTCTTTCAAGTCTATATCCAAACTTGACATGTCCTTCACCTTGCCCGTGGAATTGGTGCCTTGGTAGGAGCTGATTTTGAGGAAACAGATCTCTACAGGTATCGATATGGATTTTGCCAAATCGGCGAGGAACATAAATGATCCGTTTAAGACCCCAAGCAGCACTGGTGATTGGCCTTCAAAATCCCTTGAGATTTTACCACCCATTTCTCGGACACGCTGCAGGAGCATTTCCTCACTGATATAGGAGATGAATTCTTTGTCCTTGATTTGGATCATGTCGTGCAACAAAAAAGCCCTTCTAGGTCAAAAAGGGCTTTGCAAATATATATAAATTATGTGACCCACATTCTGGCTTGACTGGAATACTTACAAATGCGCCATTAAATAAAGATAAAGTGCAACCATGGCGTCAATGTCAGCCAACGACACGATTTCATTGGGAGAATGCACATTATCTTCTGCGGCACCTATAAAACACCAGTCGATTGCATATGGAGAATGTTGGACCTCACGTCCATCACTTCCACCGATTCCCTCTACCTCGAGTTGAAATCGAACTCCACTTTGTTCAGCCAAAGCAACGATCCTGTCCAGAAACTTTTTTCTCGGGATCATTTTGTCACGGAGTGAGATCACCACTCCTTGATGGTGGCAAATACCCTCGGTAATCCAAGTAATGTCCGAAATAAGTGCTTGGCTGATTGGCGCAGTTGCCTGGATAAAATTGAGAAGAAAGGGCATACTACCTCCACCATGTTCTTCATATGTCGAAAAAACGATCCATCCGTCGGTAATTTCCTCGCAAATTTTCAGGCAATTATATATCCCCAACCTGTTGTCAAGGTAGGCTGCCTTGATAAATTCCCCGTCAATCCGAATGTTTTGTTCAAATGACAGGCGCGTTCCTCGCTCTATTGCTCGGGGGAAATCATGCCTGATGACTTCTTCTGATTCCTTTATTTTGCAAAATATCGGTCCAAGCCTATCGTTTCCGACCAAGCTTGTCCCAACGTCAGCTTCTGGTCCGCCAATTGGAACTAGTTGATCTTCGTATCTGGCTGTGAATCCAATCGTATCTAGGTGAGCGAAAACTGCAGTCCTAGGTTTTCCGAATTTGAGAAGAAGACAATCGTGAAATTTTTCGCCAAAAAACATTTCAGGCTTAACCTTCCAGCTTTTTTTCCGTTTCTCGACGTATTGGATCAAAAACTCGGTCATCGGTGATTCGTCGCCAGAAACACTTTGTATATTCAATAGTTTAATCAATAAATCCATCTCAGAAACCTCTGTTAATCTAATTGGAAACACAATACTCATTAAAATTGGTAATAATTTTGATAGAGTTTTAAAATATTACTATACATTTGTGAATAGTTAAAAGTTTATAAATTTGCAGTCAAATCAATTAAACACTAAAAATCTAAACGGAAAAAATTTTTTATTATGAAAAAAATATTACTATCAACAATTATGGCGGGTTGTGTAGCGCTTGCGGTGAATGCCCAAGATAGCTTCAACAAATGGTCATTGGAGGTCAATGGGGGATTCAATAAGCCAATGGCTCCATTGTCTCCTGGATATTATTCACCTACGCTAAACCTTGGACATGTTGACTTTGGTGTCAGATATATGTTCAATGATAAGT
The DNA here is from genome assembly GCF_000330725.2 of Mariniradius saccharolyticus AK6. Lineage (GTDB taxonomy): Bacteria > Bacteroidota > Bacteroidia > Cytophagales > Cyclobacteriaceae > Mariniradius > Mariniradius saccharolyticus. The sequence continues at coordinate 198,902 of NZ_AMZY02000020.1, forward strand.
TCGGCGCGAAATTGGACTATGGATTTGGTTCATTTAGCGAAGCGTCAGGTACTCCTGTATTCTCATCCAACTACTACAGATTGAACCTCCAAGGTGTAGCAAACTTGGGTAGAATCATGAAATGGGAATCCTTCACTCGTCGAGTGAACTTGCTTGGTCACTTGGGTGCGGGATTTGGCCGCGTGAGCCACGATAATCCAAGGGCCCTTCCAGGAGATGATAATGTTTACAACATTATTACTGGTCTAACCGGACAAGTCAAACTTGGTGAAAGAGTAGCCTTGACAGGTGATATCAGCACAATCCTCAATGGTAGACAGACAGTTACTTTTGATGGAAATACCAATTTGCAGCCATCTACGGATAACGGCTACTATGGCGCCAACGGAACGTGGTGGACAGGAACTTTGGGCTTGACATTCTATTTGGGCAAGGGGTCAACCCATGCTGATTGGTATGTTGAAGCAGACAAGTATGCTACCAAAGCTGAATTGGCTCAACAAATCGGAGAAATCAAAGACATGTTGAAAGATTCTGATGGCGATGGTATTCCTGATTATTTGGATAAAGAGCCTAATACGCCAGCCGGTGCAAGAGTTGATTCTTCCGGTAGAACTATCGATTCTGATGGGGATGGTATTCCTGATCATTTGGATAAGTGTCCATTTGCTCCAGGTCCAGCTTCTAACAATGGTTGCCCAATCGAGCAAACAAAAGAAGAAGTCGACTACTTCAAGAAAGCAATCAATGAGAATTATATCAACGTGTACTACGCATTTGACAGCGCTAAACCGCTTGGATTCTCGGCATCAGCAGTAAACTACGTTTCTAACTTCCTGAAGAGAAATCCTGGAGTGAAGCTTGAAGTGAAAGGATATGCCGATGAATTGGGTCCTGATGACTACAATATGAAGCTTTCTGAAAGAAGAGCGAAAGCGGTTTATGATCTTTTGATCGCTGCAGGTATAGACGCTACCAGATTGACTTACAAGGGATATGGCGAAGACACAAGTGTAGACAAGAAGTCTGCGGATGCTCGCCAATTGGCTAGAAGAGCTAGCTTCGAAGTGAAATAATTCGAATTAGGAAATATTAGAAGCCCGGGATATTATCTCGGGCTTTTTTTTGTCGCGCACTTCTCTTATTTTCATTTTTGCTCCTGCTAATTGGAGCCCAAGACCAAGAACATATGTTTGTTTTAGATCAAGTGAATTCAGTCGCCAATCATTTCCTTGCCCAACTTAGAGATCGGGATATTCAATCAGATCGAATGCGCTTTAGGAGAAATTTAGAGAGATTGGGCGAAATAATGGCGTATGAGATTTCGAAAACCATGCGGTTCAAACCAATGGATGTTTTAACACCTTTGGGGTCCAAATCGACTCACTTGATTGTTGAACAGCCGGTCTTGATAACTGTCTTGCGGGCTGCTTTACCATTTTATCAAGGTTTTTCCAATTTTTTTGACAATGCTGATTGTGGATTCATAGGGGCTTATCGAAAGGAGGAGTCGGGCAATAATCGACAAATTGAAGTGGACTATTTGTACCAAGCTGCCCCAAATTTGGAAGGGCGTGAAGTGATCATAATTGACCCTATGCTCGCGACGGGCAAGTCTTTTGCCAAAACTGTCAAGAACTTATTTTCCAAAGAAAAGCCTGGCAAACTTCATATTTGCAGTATAATAGCAGCGCCGGAAGGCATAGAGTATCTTAATAAAGAAGTAAAGATTCCTTTTGAAATGTGGGTCGGTTCAATTGATGAGCGATTGAACAATCAATCATTTATAATTCCAGGCCTAGGGGATGCTGGTGACCTGAGTTTTGGCGAAAAGAGGTAACCCATGGTCCTGTATTTTTACTTAATCGTAGGATTGGGGATTTTACTCATAGGAGGCAAGTTCTTGGTTGATGGAGCGTCCTCTTTGGCTTTGAGGTTTGGTGTGAGCCCTGGCCTGATAGGACTTACGGTGGTGGCTTTTGGCACTTCTGCGCCAGAGTTGTTAGTGAGTATAAATGCTGCACTAAAGGGAAGCAGCGACCTCGCTTTGGGTAACGTGATTGGGTCCAATATTTCCAATATTTCGTTGATTTTAGGTATTAGTGCGATTGTCTATCCGATTGCTGTTCACCCATCAGTTTTGAAGTTGGATTATCTGGTGATGCTGGTATGCTCTTTGCTATTTTTTCTGGTTTCATTAAATGGCACGATATCCAGTCTCGAAGGGGCCATTTTTTTCCTTTTATTGATCGGTGTCAACCTTTATTTTATATTGAAATTGAGAGGGGATCCAAATGATGTTGATGTAACGGAAGTGGTGTCCCAACCTCTCTGGAAAGGATTTTCATTACTGATTCTGGGGATTATCGGCTTGTATTTTGGTTCCGAAATTCTTGTAAATAATGCTGTTACGATTTCGCAGACTTTTGGAGTGAGTGAGCGGGTGATTGGGGTGACGATCGTGGCGATCGGTACAAGCTTGCCTGAGTTAGTGACTTCTCTTATTGCAGCAATCGACAAAAAAACGGACTTGGCGGTCGGCAACATTCTCGGCAGCAATATATTCAACATTTTGTCCATCATAGGTCTGACTAGTTTGATTCAGCCGATTCAGGTTTCAGAGGCATTCATTCGAAAAGATTTTGTTTGGATGTTGGGTCTTTCGCTGGTGCTTTTTCCTGCATTGAAATCAAAACATGGGATTGTGAGATGGGAAGGAGGCGTATTATTGACACTTTATAGTCTTTATGTTTATTCTATCTTATGACGGAGTATGCATTGAAGTTTTTTGCTATTTATGTTGCCAGTATGTTCAAATTCATTTCAGGGCCATTTTTGGGCGCCGCGGCCGGTTTTTCGTTGTTCGAAATAGTTGTGGTTACCGTATCGGGAATGATGACATCAGTGGCGGTGATGACCTTTGCGGGTGAATGGGTCAAATCTTATTGGGACTTGAAAATGACACCAAAAAGGAAACGTTTCAGTCCAAGGACGAGAAGGATCGTAAGGGTTTGGAGAAAATTTGGAGCAATCGGTATTGCAGTGATCACACCCTTGGTGCTTACCCCAATTGGCGGGACAATAGTGATGACTGCATTCAACGTTAAAAAGGATAAGATTTTTATTTACATGTTTGTGAGCGCTTTGTTTTGGGCTTTGATATTTGGGAGCTCAATCAATTGGATGCTTTCGATACCGATATTCAGGGATTTATTCGGGTAAGTTTTCGTCAGGTAATAGCTCAATATCCTGAATCAAAACCCTTTTGGAAATCTCTTGCCCAGTCAAGGTTGCAGCTAAGCCCCCCATGGCCGTTTCTTTATACCTGCTTTCCATGCTAGCGCCTATTTCGCCCATTGCTTCGATACACTCGTCTACAGGAATCACAGCACCGACTCCTGCGAGTGCGATTTGGGCAGAACTGTTTGCGATGGCCGCAGCGCTTGCATTTCGGACCACACAAGGAACCTCCACCAAGCCCGCAACCGGGTCACAGACCAAGCCAAGCATGCATTGGATTGTAATAGCGACCGCATTGAAAACCTGATCAATATCGCCATCCAAGCAGTACACGATGGCACCCGCCGCCATTGCCGCCGCAGAACCAGTTTCTGCTTGGCATCCTCCGACAGCGCCGGCTAGGCTTGCCTTTTGCTCGATGATCAATGCTATCCCCGCCGCAACCAACATTCCCTCCAGAATTTTGTGATCCGGAAGTTGATGGATTTCCTGAAGGGTATAAAGGGTGCCCGGTAGGATTCCAGACGCACCCGCGGTTGGAGCCGCTACGACTCTCCCCATGCAGGAATTAACCTCTTTGGCAGCCAACGCCCGGGAAATCAGCTTTTGGAACTCGGGCGAAAGCACGGAAACCGGGTGTCGGAAGACTTTTTTCGCCCCATTGTTGATCATTCCTGAGCGGGAGCTCATTTCTTCCCTCAAACCCGTTTCTACCGCATCTCGCATAACCGTGTAGGCCCGAAATAAACCGGCCCAGATTTGGTCTTCGATTGCATTTTTTTGACTCACTTCATAATCAAGCACGACTTGATGCAAGGATCGGTGCTTTGCTTCGCAGTATGTCTTCCAGGCTTTAAAACTATCAAAAAGAAAACTCATGGGACATTTGGGTTTATATGTGGCAAAATTGGGCAAAGAATGAGACAAAGCAAAAATCCCCGTCTTCTTGGGACGGGGATTTTTGTTTTGCTTATCGTATTTCTACCACTTTGACCTTGAAATAGATCGGTTCGTACGGCCTCACTACCTGGGTTACGAAGCCTTTGTCAAAAAGGTCTCGCCGGATTAAGAAAGGAAACACTTGGGGCGATTGTGCAAATCCCAAATGTGAGGGAACAAGCATTTCGTATTCCGCGTCTTTTTTTACTCCTTTTAGGGTTAGATTCAGAAACTTCAGATTGGAACTCGATCCAACGGTGATTTGGGTCGGTGTGGATGGAGTAGATTCGAGGATGGCAGTTTCGGATCCCATGTAGCTTATTTTGAATTCGATTCTGACGATACTACCATCGCTGGTTGCTGTCCCTTCCGAAGCGCCTTCAGACAAGGTTTTGATATGAATTCCCTCTTCAGATTTTACGTAACCTGTCAGGGCATTGGCGGCAAGGTAGGATTGAATCTGACCGTCTTCATAAGCCTTCAGTTCGGTTTCGCTGAACTTAGCCACATATTTAACCTTCACGACCAAGTTTGAATTTGGAAGGATGAGTTGCTGGTAGCTGTAATCCTGATAAGCTAAGTAAGACGGTATATAAAGCGTAAACGACTCGCCTGTTTTTGCCAATCCCGATGCAAAGTTGATTGCCCTTGGTATCAGACCTCCTTCCAAATGCCTATACAATCGTGCCGGTTTGCTCTCGTCCAAATAGGATTCGATAAGATGCCCGTCAATCGTACGAATCTCATAGTATGCGCCGACGATGTCACCGTTTGTAATCTGTGTTCCGGTTGGGTTTTCCGAGTCTTTGGAGTAGTAATATCCCAGTTGTGTTTCGATCGGGGTAAGGTTGTTGCGCTGAAGGTATTCTTTGAGCAATCTGTCGTCCCGCTCGATGACTTGGTTCAGGTCATCTTCCAATGTAGGGAAACACGATCCTAAGGCAAAAAGGGTTAACAAAGCTGGTAATCCTAATAATCTCTTCATTTGTAGTAATAGTTATTTTTTAAGTTGGAAATTCATTCTGAGGTTGATGCCGCCGATTGCAAAACGCTGGTTGGCGAAGGTCTGATCCCCGACGGTGAACTTGTAGAACGGCTCGAAAGATATCGAGGTGCCATTTTTTAGGTTTTGTTCAAATCCCATTCCCAAATTGACGAGCTGGCCTACATCCATTTGGTTTTCTGAACCCGCGGGTGATTCCGAAATGCTACTGGAATTCAAGGATTGGGGTGCCGAGTTCAAGGAATTCCCACCGAATGCGACGGTGTTGAACGTAGTTGTTTTTTCTTGGTTCACATAAAACATGTTGGAAAGGCCGGAAACCACGTAGAAATCCGCAGATTTCTTTTGAATCACAGAATATTTCATGTTCAACGGAATCTCGATTTGCCCAAAGCTCAATTCGGCAGTCGAATTGATATAATTGCCTGCAAACAAATTGGCTTTTGCGTTTTCAACGGATGCCACATCCGGGGTAAAGTACCTGCCCGCTCCATTTTGGTCAGGGATCAGGTTTTGCCGTGCATAACCAATGCCCACATCGAGTCGAAGTCGTTTGGAAAACGGAATCTCTGACATCACACCGGCGCCAAAATTAATATTTTGCGTCGAATTGGAGATGTTTTGCGGTGCCATCAGGACGCCAAGCTTCAAAGGCTTTTTTGTTTTATCATCGCTGTCTTCCATTTCCTCGAGACTTCCTGCTTCCGCTAACCAAGAGTTGATTTGCTGCTGGGCATTTTCAATCTGTGCGGCTACAGGCTGTTCGAGAGTTTGTGAGGGAAGTGCGATTTGTTGCGACGCTGCCAAAGTTTGCGTCCCATCTGGGCTGGTTTTCAAAGGTGGGCTTGCTTCCAAATCCGAAGACCGAGATTTCACTTCATTTGCATTAGCAATCAGATCGAAATCTTGTTCTTTCTTCAGCGTTGAAGGCAAGGGTTCTATTTCTTTCAGTTCACTTGCAACCGATTGGGGTTTTTGAAATGTTTCGGCTTCTTCCTTCAGTTTCGAGGAAGATAGACCTTTGAGTTCATTTTTTGAGTCATACGCTGGCGAAGGTGTTACTTCTTCGGGATTGTAGGCCAATGGAACTCCAATAGTCTCTTCGGTTTTAGTAGATGTAAATGGATTCCAAACCAGGGCTATAAAGAGCAGGGAAGCCGCTATTCCTCCGGCCCAAAACACCCAAGCTGCAAACGGTTTTCTCGATTTCCCAAAATAGGCATGTGAAAACTTTTCCCATTCTTTGGGGTCAAATGGTTCCTCGTGACCGTCAAACGAGTCGCGGATTTTCTGTGTAAGTTTCTTATCGAATGGCTCCTTCATCTCTGATATGGTTGATTTCCAGAACTTTTTCTCTCAATTTCTTTTTCGAACGTGCCAGATAGGTTCTAGAGGTACTGGCAGGTATTCCGAGTTTTTCGCCGATTTCGTTGTGGTCGTATCCCTCGATTTCGTAGAGGTTGAATACGATCCGAAGTATTTCGGGAAGACTTCTGATGAGTCCTAGAATATCCTCAAATGTGAGTTGATCGATGATATCAGGGCTGTACGACTCGGATTCGGCTTTATCGATATCCATGATGGATGCATACCGACTGTTTTTTCTGTAATAGTCAATTGACGTGTTGACGATGATCCTCCGAAACCATCCTTTAAAGGAATTTTCAGTTTGGTACTGCTTGATTCTGTCAAAAGCCTTCATGAAGCTATCGTTGACGATCTCGCAGGCTTCGTCCCGGGAGTTGGAATACCGCAAAGCTACGCTCATGGCAAAGCCATAGAACTGCTTATAAAGCAACTCTATAGATTTTTTGTCTCCATCTTTTGCTTTTTGGATCAGTGCTTTTTCCAAAGCTGTCGGCGCGTCATCTGCTTTCAAGACGTATCTGATTAAGGAAATGCTACAATCAGAGAAAAATTTTTCTCCTTAAGACTTTTTGCCAATTCGATGTTGGTCATGGATCAGCAGTGAAATCCATAAATCACATCCTTAAACTTTTTATCAACGGCATAAAGATTTACTTTTATATTTGATTTAAACAAAGTTCCCGCTTGGGCGTTTGATATAGTCGATAAGCTATGACCCATATTTTGAAATCCCTTTTTGCGTTTTTCCTGTCCTTCATCACTGTAGCCGCATATGCGCAGCGACAGGAAGCGGGCGATTACGAATACGACAAAGAGGTACTTTTTGGAATCAATAAGAACACCAACGGTGGATTGATTGGTGGGTTTTCCCTCAAACTCGGCTACCGCATGGATGAGGACAAATTTCAGTTTTTTGGCCTCGACCTTGCAAATGTAAAGCATCCCAAGGAAGTCAGGTATCAGAGTATATTGGGCAATTCCTACATCTTCGGCAAATCCAACTATCTTTACTCTGTGCGGCCCTACTATGGCAGGGAACTGATTGTATTCAAAAAAGCACCCCAACAAGGAGTGCAGGTATCGCTATTAGGTGCAGTTGGGCCTTCTTTGGGAATTATCGCGCCGTATTATATCGAATACGCGATCAGCCGTGTAGAGACCGTCCGCATGCAATATGATCCTGAAGTCAATCAAAGCCGTTTCAATATCCTCGGTCCCGGACGGGTTTTTGAGGGTTTGGGCCAATCTGAGATTGCTTTTGGGTTAAATGCCAAGGCGGCCGTCAACTTTGAGTTCGGTGTTTTTAAATCCAACGTAACGGCCGTGGAACTTGGCTACCAGTTTGAGGGTTTTAACAGGGAAATTGTGCTAATGCCTACCACCGACAATAGGCAGCTGTTCCAATCCGTCTACTTCACATTTTTTTACGGCTTCAGGAAATAGCTTCCGCATTGGGTAAAGTGGGGGATTGGCTTTAATTTCACGTCCAAAATCTACCAAGATGATTGAGCTACCAGTAATTTCGGAGGAAACGGCAAAGAGAAAGAAACCTGATTGGTTGAGGGTAAAACTTCCTGTCGGCAAAGAATACGCCAAGGTCCGAAAACTCGTTGACGAACATAAACTTCATACCATTTGCGAGAGTGGCAATTGTCCGAACATGGGTGAATGTTGGGGTGCAGGTACGGCGACTTTCATGATACTCGGAAACGTGTGCACGCGTTCATGCTCGTTTTGTGCCGTGGCAACTGGAAGACCGCCCGAGTACGACACAGACGAACCGCGAAGGGTTGCCGAAGCCATCAAATTGATGGGGGTAAAGCATGCCGTAATCACCTCAGTAAACCGAGATGAATTACGGGATAGAGGTGCCGAAATTTGGTATCAGACCGTGGTCTTGACAAAAGAAATGTCCCCTATGACGACCATTGAAACTTTGATTCCAGATGTGAAAGCAAACTGGGATGCGCTTTACCGGATGATCAGTGGTGGCCAGGAAGTGGTTTCACACAACATGGAAACCGTCGAAAGTCTTTACAGACGTGTAAGGCCTCAGGCTAAGTATTCACGCTCGCTGGAACAGATCAAATTGACCAAGGAATACGGAAAAAGGACAAAGACGGGGATAATGCTTGGCTTGGGCGAAACCAAAGACGAGGTTTACAAAGCCATGGATGACCTCGCTGCCCATGGTTGCGATATTTTGACTTTGGGACAATACCTGCAACCGACCAAGATGCATATTGAAGTGGCGGAATTTATTCATCCGGATTTGTTTGCCCACTACAAAGAGGAAGGGCTCAAAAGAGGAATCAAATACGTGGAATCCGGTCCGCTGGTGCGCTCATCGTACCATGCCGAAAGACATGTGAATGTATAAACAACAATGCCCGGTTTGCCGGGCATTGTTGTTATGGGGCAGTTCGGATTTTTTCCAAAAAGTCAAAAAACACAAAGAAAGACAGCGCCCGAGTAATTCTTGATTGGAGCTTAGGAAAGGTAATCCACGCGCGGCCCTATTTCAATGGGTCTACAGGTTCATTTGGAAAACCTCCTGCGGGGCGAAAGACCATTGGACTTTTCCACCCATTTCCTGCTATCTTTTATTTCCAATCCAATATCGCTACTGCCCACAATATTGTATATTTTTGGTTCAACTGGTCAACAGCAGGGCGAATTCTAGCCAAGGAAATTCGGGAACTTATTTTTTCATGCAGATAATATCCGTGCGTAAAATGAGTTCTCTATTTCGATCTTGATCTAATTTCGATGAAAAACAAATTGCAGGAAATCTCCATTCTTGATTTTTACCACAACAGAAGTCGATTCAAATGGATTGTCTTCATCAGTGCCGTTATCATCGGATTCGGATCGATTTTTTATACCAATATTTTGGTAGAGGAACTCAAGGACCGGGAAAAACGACAAATCGAGCTCTTGGCCAAAGCCTGGGAATACGCCTACTCCAACACCGAAAACCTGAGTTTTGTCAACCAGGAAATCATCCAACAAAACAACTCTATTCCCGTCATTGTGGCAGACGCGGACGGGAATCCTATCGAGCACCGTAATATCTCCTTTAGGAAAAATGCCGATGAGGAGGAACAGCAAAAGGTATTGCGCCGGGAATTGGAAAAGATGAAATCGCAATACGAGCCGATTCCGGTCACCGAGGCACAGGTTTTTGTCTATTACAGGAATTCAGAGCTGTTGAACTCCCTGCGTTTTTACCCCTATGTGCAGCTCTCGGTAATTTTGGTATTTGGCGTTTTGGCCTACATCGTCTTCAACCAATCCAAGGAAGCAGAACAAAATCGCGTGTGGGCCGGACTTACCAAGGAAACCGCGCACCAGTTGGGTACGCCGATTGCATCCCTCATGGCTTGGATAGATTATCTACGAAATTCGCCCGTTTGGGAAGAAAACAAAGAGGTCATTCAGGAAATGGACAAAGACGTGGTCAAGTTAAGGATGGTCACCGAACGGTTCAGTTCGATTGGGAGTGCGCCGGCGATTCAACCTGAGAACCTTTTCCTTGTGATCGACGAAGCGGTCAACTACCTACGCCCGCGGATTTCGTCCAAAGTCGAAATCCGTATCAACAGCGATGTGAAAAACATTGAGGCGATGATGAACAAGCCGCTTTTTGAATGGGTCATCGAAAATATCTGCAAAAACGCGGTGGACGCCATGAAGGGTCAGGGGAAAATCGACATTGACATCATCAAAGAAAGTGAGAAATATGTCGTGGTGGACATTTCCGATACGGGCAAGGGAATGGAGAAACAGCTATTCAAAAAGGTCTTCACGCCGGGATTCACCACCCGAAAAAGAGGCTGGGGCTTGGGTTTGACCTTGGCCAAAAGGATCATTGAAGGGTACCACAAAGGAAAGGTTTTCGTGAAGCAATCCGAGCTTGGTGTGGGGACTACTTTCCGGATAATTTTGCATGCGAGCAAGGACGGCCTGACGGGATTCAGGAGGGAAGATTTTGTCAACCAAGGTGTTGGAGCTTCCTGATTTCTGCACGAAAGGCTTGCCACGATTCATTTATTCCTAGCCTGGTTAACATTCTAGCGATTAAAACCGTACCTTTGCAGGCTGAAAATGAAGCACCTGTCTCCATGAGTCTGAGTCAAGAAATCAAAAAAAGACGCACTTTCGCCATTATTGCCCACCCAGATGCCGGTAAAACCACGCTTACAGAAAAGCTTTTGCTTTTTGGAGGAGCGATCCAAACGGCCGGCGCGGTAAAATCCAACAAGATCGATACCGCTACCAAGTCCGACTGGATGGAAATCGAAAAGCAAAGGGGTATTTCGGTGGCGACTTCAGTGATGGGATTCGAGTACCAAGGAGTCAAAATCAACCTGTTGGATACACCAGGTCACCAGGATTTTGCGGAAGATACCTACAGGACGTTGACAGCAGTGGATTCCGTAATCATGGTCATCGATTGCGTCAAAGGCGTCGAGATTCAAACTGAAAAGTTGATGGAAGTCTGCCGCATGCGCAATACGCCCGTGATTTGTTTTATCAACAAACTGGATCGCGAAGGCAGGGATCCTTATGACTTGCTGGATGAGGTAGAAGAAAAACTCAACATCAAAGTACGTCCATTGTCTTGGCCGATTGGAATGGGCAAGGGTTTCAAAGGTGTATACAATCTTTACGAAAAAAAACTGAACCTCTTTACGCCAAGTCAGCGCAAACTCAGTGACGACCGCATCATCATTGAAGACCTGGCAGACAAGAAACTCGATGAACTTATCGGTACTTCCAATGCCAACCAACTCCGTGATGATGTCGAACTGATCGAGGGAGTCTATCCGGAATTCGATGTCAATGAATACTTGGACGGAAAGGTGGCGCCAGTGTTCTTTGGCTCGGCCGTCAATAATTTCGGCGTCAACGAAATGTTGGACACCTTCATCCGCATCGCTCCGACGCCAAAGAGCAGGTTTACTGAAGAACGGGAAGTGAAGCCTGAGGAGCCCAAGTTTTCGGGTTTTGTGTTTAAGATCCATGCCAATATGGATCCCAACCATCGGAACAGGATTGCGTTTTTGAGGATTTGCTCAGGCAAGTTTGAAAGGAACAAGCCCTACAACCACGTCCGAGGACCCAAGCCCCTGCGCTTCTCCAACGTGACCCAATTCATGGCCCAGGACCGTGAAATCATCGATGAGGCTTTCCCAGGCGATATCGTAGGCTTGTATGACACAGGCAACCTGAAGATCGGGGATACCTTGACGGAGGGAGAAAATATGACTTTCAAGGGGATCCCGAGCTTTTCGCCGGAGATTTTCAAAGAGGTCATCAACAAGGACGCCATGAAGACCAAGCAGCTTGAAAAGGGCTTGCGACAACTCATGGAAGAGGGGGTAGCCCAGTATTTCAGCTATGAAATCGGCAACAGAAAAGTTGTCGGTACCGTCGGACAACTTCAATTCGAAGTCATCCAATTCAGGCTCAAAAACGAGTACAATGCCTCGGTCGAATTTGCGCCGATGAACTTGTACAAAGCCTGCTGGATCAGCAGCACGGATAAGAAGCAGTTGGATGAATTTGTGCGTTCCAAAAGCCGGCACATCGCCAGGGACAAGGATGACAAGCTGGTATTTATGGCAGAGTCCCGTGCTTGGCTGCAGATGGTGCAGGATAACTATCCCGAAATTGAGTTCCATTTTACCTCAGAGTTTTGAGGCTGATTGACAGAGAAGTAGTAGAGAAATTTCCGTCGGCAGGTGTAGCCAAGGAGAAATTTTGGAATCGTGCGGAAGGATAAACAAAAAAAGAAATGAAGAAGAAACCCTTTTCAGTCGTCTATGAAGACAACCACCTCTTGGTGGTCAATAAGGCTGCTGGAATTTTGGTACAAGGCGACCAAACTGGTGACAAGACCTTGACGGAATACTGCAAGGACTATATTGCCCGCAAGTACAACAAGCCCGGAGAAGTATTTTTGCATCCGGTACACCGTTTGGATAGACCGGTTAGTGGTTTGGTAGTGTTTGCCCGTACTTCCAAAGGCCTCGAGCGCATGATGGAACTGTTTCGCAAGCGGGATATCCACAAGGTTTATTGGGCGATCGTGAAAAAGAGGCCGAAAGAAGAGGTCGGTAAACTGACCCATTGGCTGACCAAAGATGAAAGCAAGAATGTGGTGACGGCGCACGAACGCGAAGTGCCTGGTTCCCAAAAGGCCGAATTGAATTACAAGGCCCTAGGCAAATTGAATGACCACTGGCTGCTCGAAGTCCGTCCGATATCCGGGCGTCCCCACCAAATCCGCGTGCAGCTCGCATCGATGGGCTGCCCGATACGGGGAGACGTGAAATATGGATTTGATAAGCCCAATCCCGATGGCAGTATCAACCTGCATGCCTTCCACTTGGTCTTTGTGCACCCGATCAAAAAAGAAAAGCTTTATCTGAGAGCTGCGCTTCCCGAGGAGCAGTTTTGGGAGCAATATCTTGATCTGGAACCGCTCAAGACAAGCGATCAGCATGTGGATAACAGCTACAGCGGGTAAGGAGATTCGAGATTGACGGTTTAGAATGGCGGAATTGAGATACATTTAGGAATAGCACTTGGGTTTTGAATGTGATAATTGGATATTTGGTCGCAGATCATATTGTCTAGATTCTAAATTGTTTTCGGCGAAAAAATCGGGTATAGTCATGCCAAGAACGTTTCTTTTCTTAACCCTTTTAATGTTTATATGTCTATCGGTTTATCCTCAATCAGTATTGATTGATCAAAACGGTGTAGAAAAGGTATTTCCAGAGGATTTTAGGACCCAAGGGCCGAAAGTTGGAAATGTTTTTCCGTTCGGTTTCGAGAAGACTATTGAAGGTGAACAAATTGAAAATACTGCATTGTCAAACAAGACAGTACTTGTTAAGATTTGGTTCGTTGGCTGTACAGGATGTGTACAGGAGGAACTTTTCTTAAAAGATGTCAGAGATAGTTTCTCTGGAAATCCCGAAGTTTTATTTCTCGGAATTTGCATGAGTTCTCCTGAAAAGGCGATGAGGTATATTAAGAAAAAGAGTGACTTTGGCTACAAGACTGTTCACCTAAACCGGAAGGAAGTTGAAATGAAGTATGGGGTCGTTACTTCGCCGACCCATTTTATCGTTAAGGATGGAATCGTGGCCGAAAAATTCACCTTGCCCGTTTTCAATAAGGAGATTGCAAATTGGCTTACAAATAGAATCCTTACGATATCTAAAAACTAGTTTTTTATGAGAATATTCACGCTTTTTAAATCAACTGGATTCCTTCTTTTTGGCCTTTCTTTCTTCTTGTTGGCTTCATGCGCAAAGAATCAGCAGCCAAAAACCATCTTTCTTGTTCGGCATGCGGAGAAACAGCTGGTAGGCGATGATCCGGAATTGAGTGTGGCCGGTACAGTGAGGGCGAAGAAACTCGCCCAAATCCTGGAGAAAAGCGATATACGCCACATTTTTAGCACCAATACGATCCGTACAAAAGCCACCGCCAAACCGCTTTCAAGTGCATTGGGACTCGAAATCGAGGTCTATGATCCGAAGGAACATGATGCTTTGGTAAAGGAATTGAGAAGCCGAGAAGGAAATATCCTGGTTGTGGGACACAGCAACACCATTCCCCATGTGGCGAATTATTTTGTCGGCGAAGGGGAAAAGTATCCCGAACTACAGGACATCGAATATGATTTTATTTTTGAGGTGGTACTGGATTCGGATGGTGGGTCGTCGGTGCGGAGAAAAGTTTACAAGGACTATTGAGGCAGACTTTCCGGCGGTCCGCTTATTTCTTTTCTGAGTCTTCCGAATATTTTTTTTGCTGGATTCACCGGCCTTTTTGCTTTGTGGGCGAGGATTCACTGGCATTTATGGCATCACAAAAAACATCCTGCATCTGATCCTTGTCAACTTTCATTTGGCTGATTTTTGATTTACCTTAGAAAGAAAAAATTTTTCTTTATGAACAGGTCTTCAAATCTGGACATTTTAAAAGGCAATCAGGATAAAATTTGGGACCTAGTGGTAGTAGGAGGAGGTTCATCAGGCTTTGGAGTCGCACTTGACGCCCTTTCAAGGGGCTTATCCGTGGTGGTGTTGGACAAATCAGATTTTGCCAAGGGCACCTCTAGCCGCAGTACAAAGCTGCTTCACGGTGGTGTACGTTACTTGGCACAGGGCGATATTCTCCTAGTTTTGGAAGCCCTTAAGGAAAGGGGAAGGCTCCTTGCCAATGCTCCCCACCTGACAAACAATCAGCCTTTTATCATTCCGATTTATTCATGGTTTGACCGTGTCCAATATAGCGTCGGGTTGAAGATTTACGATTGGATGGCAGGTAAATGGAGATTGGGCAAATCCCGGTTCATTGGAAAGTCAGAAACCATCAACAGGCTCCCGCAGATTAAACAGGAAGGTCTGAAAGGTGGCGTCGTCTATCACGATGGGCAGTTTGATGACGCGCGGATGATAGTCGCCTTGGCCCAAACTTGCACCGAAATGGGAGGCTGCGTGCTCAACTACGCCAAAGTCACTGACCTTTTGAAAGATGAAAATGGCGCGATCAGCGGCGTCAGATTTGTGGACCAGATTGATCAAAATCATTTGCAGGTCAAGTCCAAAATGGTCGTCAATGCTACGGGTGTCTTTGCTGACAAGATTCTAAAAATGGACAATTCCGGTGCGCGGAAAAGCATACAGCCGAGCCAAGGCATACACTTGGTTTTTGACCAGTCATTCTTGGGGGGGAAAGATGCCCTGATGATTCCCAAGACTTCGGATGGAAGGGTACTGTTTGCGGTTCCATGGCATGGAAAGTTGGTGGTCGGGACCACAGATACACTCAAGGACAAGCCTCAACTTGAACCTGAAGCTTTGGAAAAGGAGATTGATTTTGTGTTGGAGACCGCGCAGGCATATTTGGCAAAAAAGCCGACCCGAGCCGATGTATTGTCCGTTTTTGCGGGGCTGAGGCCATTGGCTGCACCAAAGGAAGACGGTGCCAAAACCAAGGAGATTTCACGTACGCATAAGGTTATCGTGTCTGATTCCAAGCTGGTGACGATTACGGGAGGAAAGTGGACGACTTTCAGGCAAATGGGTGAGGATACGGTCAAGCATTTTCCAAAGGTGACAGGCATATCCATACAGCCGAGCAAGTCCGCTGATATCAAACTCCACGGCTACGTGGCCAAGCCCGAACAAGGTCCCTTGTCCGTGTACGGTTCGGATGCAGATCATATTCGGGCCATGATGAAGGACAAACCGGAATTGGCAGAACGGCTGCATCCCGATCACCCCTATACCGCTGCGGAAGTCGTTTGGATCGTAAGGAACGAAATGCCAGCAAAGCTTGAAGACGTGCTTTCAAGGCGATTGAGGGTACTATTACTGGATGCCAAAGCTGCAAAGGCCATGGCGCCAAAAGTTGCCCGGATTATGGCAAATGAGATCGGAAAAGATGCTGAATGGATATCAGGGCAGTTGGCTGATTTTGAAAAGGTATCCAGCAAATACATCATCTAGAATGGCTGCGCTTCAATAGCTTTTGTTTTTGAAACAAAAACTTTCTATACAAACCCAACCCAAAATGACCAAATCGAAAGCTTACATTCTGGCCTTGGACCAAGGGACGACCAGTTCGAGGTCCATCATTTTTAATCATGATGGCGAGATCGAGTGTGTGGCCCAACGGCCATTCAAACAACATTTTCCCAAAGCCGGATGGGTTGAACACGATCCTACGGAAATATGGTCCACCCAATCCGCAGTCCTCGCAGAATCATTGGCCAAAGGCGGGATCAAGGCCAAGGACATTGTTGGCATCGGCATTACCAACCAACGGGAGACAACCGTGGTATGGGAACGGAAAAACGGTAAACCAATCTATAATGCGATCGTTTGGCAGGACCGGCGCACGGCAGCCTATGTGGACCAACTCAAGACCGAGGGCAAGGAGGAATTGGTAGCGTCCAAAACTGGATTGGTGTTGGATGCCTATTTCTCAGCTACCAAAGTAAAATGGATCCTGGATAATGTGGCAGGCGCCAGGGATCAGGCAGAAAGGGGGGAACTGGCTTTCGGGACCATCGACACTTGGCTGGTATGGAACCTCACCCACCGCAAGGTTCACGTCACAGACGTATCCAACGCCAGCCGGACAATGCTTTTCAATATTTTCGAAAAGAAATGGGACAAGGATCTGCTGGAGCTTTTTGACATACCTGCATCCATGCTGCCCGAGGTGAAGTCTAGTTCTGAGATTTATGGGCACACTTCGGAGTATTTGTTCCCGGTACCTTTGCCGATTGCAGGCATCGCAGGTGATCAACAGGCAGCACTTTTCGGCCAACTTTGCACCTCTCCGGGTATGGCAAAGACCACCTACGGTACTGGTTGCTTTCTCATGATGAATACCGGCGAAACCCCGGTTAAATCCCGGAACAAGCTGCTCACGACCATTGCCTGGGAGGTCAACGGTAAAGTCAATTATGCATTGGAAGGTTCCGTCTTTATCGGTGGCGCTGCTATCCAATGGTTGCGGGATGGCATTGAATTATTTGGCCATGCGAAAGAAAGCGAACAACTGGCGCAAAGCTTGGCAGATAACGATGGCGTGTATTTCGTCCCGGCCATGGCGGGGCTTGGAGCACCCCATTGGGACCAAAATGCTCGGGGCGCTTTTTTCGGAATTACACGTGGGACTACAATTGCGCATATGACAAGGGCGGCATTGGAGGCGATCGCTTATCAGGTGCGTGATGTACTCGATGCCATGCAAAAGGATAGCGGTGATCCTGTCAAGGAATTGCGGGTAGACGGTGGCGCCACGGCCAACAACTTCCTGATGCAGTTTCAGTCGGATATCCTTCAAACGAAGATCCGGAGGCCGAAAATCATCGAAACTACCGCTCTTGGAGCGGCTTTTTTGGCTGGATTGGCCGTGGGATTTTGGAAGTCAGAGGATGAAATCCAAAAACTATGGGAGTCAGACCGGGATTTTGAGCCAAAAATGGCAGTCGAAAAGGTAAATCATTTGTTGAAGTTTTGGCATAAAGCAGTCGAAAGATCTAAAAACTGGGTAGAGCTATGAATCCATTTATTGCAGAGTACATCGGAACAGCAATATTGATATTGCTGGGGTCTGGCGTAGTAGCCAACGCTATTCTCCCGGGGACAAAAGGAAATGGCGGTGGATTGATCGCCATCACGACGGGCTGGGCCTTGGCGGTTTTTTGTGGTGTAGTAGTGGCGGGCCCATATAGCGGAGCCCACCTCAATCCGGCAGTGACACTAGGATTGGCACTCACGGGGAAGTTCGGATGGGCATTGGCCCCGGGCTACATCTTCGCCCAAGTGGCGGGCGCCATGACAGGTTCGTTTGTGACTTGGTCTATGTACCGGGATCATTTTGATTTGGCGGATTCGTCCGGGCTGAAACGTGCGCCTTTTTGCACCGATCCAGCCATTCGCAATTTTTCTACGAGTGTGATTTCCGAAGTTGTGGGCACGTTTGTGCTGGTCTTTGTCATTTTGTATATCACTGGTGCGAACTTGGAGGGAGAAACCAAGGTGCCAATAGGTTTGGGCTCGGTTGGGGCGATTCCGGTTGCTTTTTTGGTTTGGGTAATTGGATTGTCGCTTGGTGGTACTACAGGCTATGCCATTAACCCCGCGCGGGATTTTGGGCCGAGACTGGTGCACCAACTCCTGCCCATCAAGGGCAAGGGCAGTAGCGATTGGGGATACAGTTGGGTACCGATCTTGGGTCCAATTGTCGGCGCGTCTATTGCAGCGGGGGTTTATTTGATGTTGGGGTAGGAGGAGAAAGCGGAAAATTGATTTAACGATCCCCCCTTTAGATACATAATCCGAGGGGGGATTTTTCATTATCTCAGGACCTCTCTCGAAATCACGATTTTTTGGATTTCGGAGGTGCCTTCGCCGATTGTGCAAAGTTTGGCGTCGCGGTAGTATTTTTCTACAGGGTAATCTTTGGTGAATCCGTAGCCGCCAAATATCTGTACAGCGTCATTGGATACGCTGACAGCGACTTCCGAGGCATAATACTTGGCCTGAGCGCCGGCCAGGGTTACCTTTTCGCCGCGATTTTTCAGATCCGCCGCTTTGAATGTCAATAGCCTTGCTGCTTCGACTTGTGTGGCCATATCCGCGAGTTTGAAGGATATCCCTTGGAAACTACTGATCGGTTTGTTGAATTGGTGCCGTTCTTTCGAGTATTGGAGCGAGGCTTCCAAAGCACCTTCTGCTATTCCAAGTGAAAGTGCTGCGATGGAGATTCGGCCGCCATCGAGGACTTTCATGGACTGGATGAATCCTTCCCCCACTTCGCCCAGTATTTGGCTTTCGTGGACTTTGCAATCTTCAAAAATCAATTCAGCGGTTTCAGATGCCCGCATTCCAAGTTTGTCCTCTTTTCTTCCGCCCCGAAACCCAGGCGTTCCTTTGTCCAAAACAAAAGCGGTCATCCCATGTGAATCACCAAGATCCCCTGTCCTGGCAATCACGACGGCGACGTCTCCGGATACACCATGGGTGATAAAATTCTTTGCGCCGTTGAGGATGTAATATTCCCCATGCTTGACAGCTACTGTACGCATGTTGGCAGCATCCGAACCGGTGTTGGGTTCGGTGAGTCCCCAAGCGCCAAGGTATTCGCAGGAAGCCAGTCTGGGAAGGTACTTCTGCTTTTGCTCCTCGTTGCCAAACATCAGGATATGGTTGGTGCAGAGCGAATTGTGGGCAGCCATCGATAGGGCAATTCCCGGATCCAGCTTCGCCAGTTCGGCAATGGCGGTGACATATTCGAAATAGCCGAATCCTGACCCGCCATAACTTTCTGGCACCAACACGCCCATCAGTCCAAGCTCACCTAGTTTTCGAAATAAATCCCTCGGGAAAATCTGGTGATCGTCCCATTCTTTGCGAAAAGGTGTGATTTCCTTCGCTCCAAAATCGCGGACCATTTGGGCAATCATCCGCTGATGCTCGTTCAGTTCAAAATGCATTGTCGTAAAGTTAAATTTGGGTTTGTGTGACGAATATACAAACTTGAAGTAGATCGGGAAGGTTTTTTGGATCGATCAAGTGGCCCATTTTTTCTTTTGGTGCCGAATGGAAAGGACAAAAAAACCGGCCCAAATGCTCGGGCCGGATTTTCAAAACACAAAACAAATGAACACTTCTAATCAACTTTTACTTCGAAGTAGTACTCTTGCCCGTTGGGGTAGAGGCCTAAAACGACTATTTCTTCGCCTTTATTTCTTTTCAGGACTTCAATCAAATTTTCTGCACCAGAGATTTTAGTGCGACCGTTGGAACCAATAATCGAGGTGATGATGAACCCTGCTCTTGCCCCGGATTTAGTCCAATTTTCATTTTCGACCGATACGATTGCGGCACCACCGTCTATTTCCAGTCTTTGCTTCACGCCTGTATTGACGTCTTCAAAAGTCAGGCCATCAAATGCCAATACCTTTGGTGGTTCTTTCTTCACGATTTTGGTGTCACCGGAAATATTTTTCAGCATTGCCGTTGTTTTGCCCTCTTTCCCTTTTCTGAGGTATTTGACTTCGACTTTGTCGCCAGGGCGTTTCCTTGCGACCATTTCCTGGAGCTTGGCCACATTGTTTGTCTCCACGCCGTCGACGCCAATAATCACGTCTCCTGCCTTCAACCCTGCGTCCGCACCGCCGCCACCTTCGTTAACATCAACCACATACACGCCCTTGGAAGTATAGAGTTTTTCATTCAGTGTCTCTTCCAGTTCGGGGGATACGTCGCGGATTTGTACGCCCAAAAGACCCCTTTGTACGGCTCCAAACTCTAGCAAGTCATCCATAACCTTTTTCACGATAGAGCTTGGTATGGCAAAGGCATAACCATTGAAAGTCCCAGTTCTGGAAGCAATTGCAGTATTGATGCCTATCAGTTCACCCGCCAAGTTGACCAATGCACCACCCGAGTTCCCTGGATTGACGACTGCGTCCGTTTGGAGAAAGGATTCGATCTGAAGGTTGTTTTCCAAATCCCTCAAAATACCGATGTTCCTTGTTTTGGCACTGATGATGCCCGCGGTCACGGTAGACGTTAAGTCAAAAGGATTGCCCACTGCAAGAACCCATTCACCGACGCGAACTTTGTCTGAGTCCCCGAATCTTACGTAAGGAAGGGCTTTGGCTTCGATTTTGAGCAATGCCAAATCAGTTGTCGGATCGGTTCCAATGACACGGGCGGTATACCGGGTGTTGTCCTCAAGTGATACGTCGATGCGTGAAGCATTTTCGATGACGTGGTTATTGGTTACGATGTACCCGTCTTCAGAGATGATTACGCCCGAACCCGAACTACGTGCCTCTCTCGGCTGCTGTCCACGGTTTGGATTTCGGAAGCCGAAAAACTCCTCAAAAGGATCGGCACCCATTTGGCTTTGGTCTACGGAAACATTGCTTTTGATATGGACTACCGCCGGGGTGACCATTTCGGCTGAAGCCACAAAATTGATCCCATCAGGGATTACAAACTTGTCGTCGGAAAGCCAATTGACAAGGCTCGTGTCTTGCTTTTGGCTAAATGAGGAAGCTGTATTTTGCTTCATCAGGTAATTGACGCCTGCCAATGCGACCAAGGCGCCCACTGCAGATGCGAGTATGATTCCAAGGAAGAACTGCTTTCTATTCATGTTGATTTAGGTTTTCAAGTTCTGATAATGACGAAATTTACGGCTTGCTGGTATCAAATACCAAGCAAATTTTGACGGGAACAGGCGGTATTTAACAAGGTTTAACAGGCTTCTGAATGCCCAGACAAACCTACAGGGTGATAACAAAAAAAAAGGAAGTGGGTTTCCCCACTTGCCTTATTTTACTTCGATTTTTGACTTGTTGACTTTCTTTTCTGCTTTCGGCAATGTGATTTTCAAAAGCCCATCTTCATAGGTGGCTTGGATTTCTTCTGCGCGGACATCGTCGGGGACGAAGAAGGTTCGCTTAAATGATCCATAGAGTGTTTCTACGGTGTGGAAGTTTTTTCCTTCCTTCTTTTCTTCCATTTTGCGTTCTCCGGATATGGTCAGCTTGCCATCGAGGATGTCCAAGTCAAAATCCGACTTTTTCATGCCTGGGACAGATACATGGATCTCATACTGCTTTTCATCCTCGGCAATGTCCACGGCAGGAGTAAATTGTTTTACATTTTGGCCGATGGAATCTTGGAAGAAGCGATCCAAAAGCGTGCTAAATGATGCGGGATACGCTGGGTCGAGTTGGTTGAATCTGGCGAGTTTCATAGTCGTTATTGTTTTCTTTGAGATGCAATGTTTGATAACTCGCTTTGGAGAGAAAAATATACCAATCCAATTTTTCGGTCATTTTGACTTGAATTTGATGGAATTTTTCGAATATATTGCCAAAATGACACTTTGAAGGGATGATTTTTGCGGGGAATGTATAAAATGGAGGGCGTTTTCATATTTCAGGTTGGATGAAAACTGATTACATTTAGAGAAAAAAGGTGAACCATGAGGCACTTTACCAGGATCCTGTTTTGCGTGATTTTTAATTCGGTATTTATTTTTTCATCCCAAGCCCAATTACCTCGTATTCAACCGCTCATCGATAGTTTGATTGTCAAGGTGGACACTCTCGAAGAGCAAGTTGCCCCGCGACCAGTACCATCATTGGAAAATAACATCCGCAAGATCGGAGACTATTCAAGGGCGATAAATTTAATTACCAGGACGCTTGAGAAGGGTTTGGATACGGCAAGAATCAACGAGGCGATTCCCCGCATGGAGCGCTTTGTTACAAATGTTGACGCCCGCTTGAAGGAGAATAGCAACAGGCCGAATCTTCGGTTGATCAGTGCCCTGGAATATTTGGTAGGGTTGGCGGAAAAGAGGGCCGCTGAGGTCAACCAAATGATCAACGAGCGCATGGATGAATTGATCCTAGCCAAGGCGCAGTTTGACAGCATCAAGGCAGATGATGTTATGCTTTATACGTTGCGTGACACGCTTCTTTTGCCGGAATTTCAGGAGTCCCTCAATGATCTAAAGCAAAAAGTATCAGAAACCGATAGCATCCTCAATCTGGAGCGAATCCACACCGCGGAGTATCAGTACAAGTTGGCGGCGATATCCCTACAGATCGAAAACATTGGTGAGATTGTAAAAACGGAAAAGCGCAAAATTGAGCGAAATACCTACCGACGGGAGATGAATTACATTTGGAACCCGTCGGATTTTCCAAAAACAGAGCGTATAGCAGACATATTTTCGCAGTCTTTTGGGTTTAATTTCCTCATCATCAACAGCTACCTGAAGGAGTTTCCGGGTTTGAGCATATTCCTGTTGATTGTGATCTTGATCTTGTACCGATGGATATCGAGGAATCTCAAGCAGATCCGCGTTAACAAGGAGTTTTCGGATATTATTTTTGGAAGGCTAAAGTATGTCCATAAGTTCCCATTTTTGTCGGCGATCATGGTTGTTTTGGCCATAGCACCGTTTTTTTATCCCAATCCGCCCCAGTCTTTCTCATCCTTTTTGCTCCTGATGATCGTCATTGCTTCAGGGTTCATGATAAGAAAAAGGGTGAGTTCCAATGCTTTTCGTCTATGGCTGCTCATGTTTGTGCTATTCCTGTTCAATATGCTCAGCAAATTGTATTGGGACGTGGCATACCAGGAGCGGTGGCATTTAATTGTCTTTAACCTTTTGGGAATCTTTGTCACGCTGAGGTTCCTGAAGCTGGTAAAGGTCAAGGATGAAAACATTCCTCCTTATTTTGCCCCGATTGTGTCCGTATATGTTTTGTTTCAGGTGGTTTCGATCTTGGCGAATGTTTTGGGAAGATTTAGCCTGAGCAAAATGGTTGGTATCACAGGCACGCTGAGCATGATGCATGCGGTGAGTCTTGTGATTTTTGTGATTATCATCAAAGAGTTGATCTACATTCAGGTAGAGGTAAGCAGAAAAGATTATGCCGGCTACACCTCCTCGCTTGATTTTCAAGGGATCCAAAAGCGTATCAATTCGCTTTTTACGGTTTTGGCCATCACGATTTGGGGTTACTATTTTTTGGACAGTCTCTACATGCTGGACCTCATTCTGGACTTTTCGTTTGAGTTTTTGGAGAAACCCCGAAATATCCTCAACGCGTCGTTTACGTTCGCGCAGGTATTCGTCTTTGTACTCGCGATTTATTTTGCCGGGTTCATTTCAAATACCGTAGCGTTTTTTGCTTCTATAAAAGACGAGCAGTATGCGGGTGCTCGGAGCAAGCGATTGGGTTCGTCAATTCTCTTGATCCGACTTGGGATATTCACATTGGGCATCATCATCGCCTTTGCAGCGTCAGGGATTCCCGTGGACAAAATCGCGATTGTGCTCGGTGCCCTGTCGGTGGGTATTGGATTCGGTTTGCAGACGATCGTCAACAACCTGGTGTCTGGGATCATTCTGGCATTTGAAAGGCCGATACAGATTGGCGACACGGTACAGGTCGGGCAGATTGAGGGAATTGTCAAGGAGATTGGCATCAGGTCCAGCAAAATCAAAAACTGGGACGGTGCGGATATCATCATTCCCAATGGCGATTTGCTGGCTCATCAACTGACCAACTGGACCCTATCGGATAAAAAGCGTCGGGTGGAATTGATCATCGGGGTCGCTTACCACTCGGACATGGACCATGTCACCAAGCTGATAGAGGAGCAGCTTTCCGTCGAAGGAATTCTGCATCTGCCGGCACCGAGGGTATTTCTGCAGACATTTGCGGACAACTCCGTCAATTTCAGGGTACTCTTTTGGGTCGACGATGTAGACGTGTGGGTAGCAATACGGGACAAAGTGATGCGCGGGATTTTCAAATCTTTCCAAGAAAATGGTGTGGAGATACCATTCCCACAGCGGGACATCTACGTGAAATCATTTCCGGGATTGATTCAGGAAAACATCATCCGCCCAACAGAATTGGGGAAAAAAGAGGAGAAAAAAACCTCAGCGAACCCGAGCATCAGCACGGATGATTCCAAATCCTAAATCAGGATTTGGATGATCTCTCCACTTCGCGCAGGTTTTCCAGTTTCTTGTTTCTCAAGAAGCCGTTGATGTCTTCGAAATGCTCCCTGACGCGTTTTTGCCCAAACTCAAAAACCTTCGTCGCCAGACCGTCCAGAAAATCCCTGTCATGGGAAACGAGGATCAAAGTGCCGTCAAACTCTTTCAGGGCTTCCTTGATGATATCCTTGGTACGGATATCGAGGTGATTGGTCGGTTCGTCGAGGATGAGTAGGTTGACGGGTTCCAAGAGCAGCTTGATCATCGCCAAGCGCGTTTTTTCGCCACCTGAGAGCACCTTGACCTTTTTGTTGATATCGTCGCCACCAAACATGAAGGCGCCGAGGATATCCTTGATCTTTGCGCGGATTTCGCCCACCGCGATGTTGTCGATGGTTTCGAAGATGGTTTGGTTTTCGTCTAGCAGAGAGGCTTGATTTTGGGCAAAATAGCCAATCATGCTGTTGTGGCCCAATTCACACTTGCCTTCGAAGTCGATCTCTCCCATGATGGCCTTGACCATGGTGGATTTGCCTTCACCGTTTTTGCCGACGAAAGCCACTTTCTCCCCCCGCTCGATGGTCATGGAGGCATTTTTGAATACCACATGGTCACCGTATGCTTTGGACAAGTCTTCGACAATGACGGGGTACTTACCTGATCTTGGGGAAGGGGGAAATCTCAGGCGCAGCGCAGAATTGTCCACCTCGTCGACCTCCACGAGTTCCAGTTTCTCGAGCATTTTGACCCGGGATTGGACTTGGAGGGTCTTGGAGTAGGTGCCTTTGAACCTTTCGATAAACTGTGTCGTCTCGGCGATAAACTTCTGCTGCTCGTCGTATTGCTTCTGCTGCTGCTCGCGGCGTTCTTTTCTGAGTTGGAGGTAGTGGCTGTACTTTGCCTTGTAGTCGTAAATCCTCCCCATCGTCACTTCGATGGTACGGTTGGTGATATTGTCGACAAAGGCCCTGTCGTGGGAGATGACGACGACAGCTTTGGCTTCGTTGGTCAGGAATTCCTCCAGCCATTGGATCGACTCGATGTCCAAGTGGTTGGTCGGCTCATCGAGCAGAATAAGGTCGGGTTTTTGGAGCAGGATTTTCGCCAGCTCGATCCGCATACGCCATCCTCCGGAAAACTCCCCCGTGGGACGATGGAAGTCCTCCCGTTCGAATCCAAGGCCGAGGAGTACTTTTTCGACATCCTCTTCGTAGTTGATCTCTTCGATGGAGTAGAATTTTTCGCTCAGCTCGGAGACTTTTTCGATGATTTTGTAATAATCCTCAGAGTCATAATCCGTGCGCACCGTCAGTTCCTCGTTGAGTCGCTCGATTTCGGCCTTCATGCCGAGGTAATAGGCGAATGCCTTGGAGGTTTCTTCAAATACCGTACAGTTGTCCTCGGTCAGCAAGTGCTGTGGGAGGTAGGAAATCACGGCGTCTTTCGGGGCGGAAATGTTTCCTTTGGAAGGCTTGGTGATGCCTGCGATAATCTTGAGCATGGTGGACTTTCCTGCGCCGTTTTTGCCCATCAAGGCGATTTTGTCGGTGTCGTTGATGGCAAAAGAAATATCGCTGAACAGCGCCCGCCCGCCGTGGATGACCGAAATATTGTCAACTGAAATCATGAAGCTCGGATTTGAAGGCGCAAAGGTACGGAATAGAAGGATTGGAAAATTGAAAGATTGGAAGATTGTAAAATTTGGAGCCACTTGGGTCAAGCTTCTGAATAGACCGGGGAGCCGAAAAGTGCTTTGGGAGTGATTGGAGGGTTTCGAGGTCGCTTAGTTTACAATTTTTGGCAAATGGGATAATTGTCGTTATATTTTTTTCTTTCTACCGAAAAATACCACCTCCATATGATAGCCGATCCTAGCACATTTTCCGCAGCAACAATAAAGCCTTCCAAACTAGTCAACTTTCTCCCATTACTTATAGCTGCTTTTCTTAGTGCTGCCGGATATGCCCAGCAGCCCCAGTCGCCCTTGGTTAGGTCCTTTCAGGAGCATTTGTGGCATCAAGAGCAATCAATCTACGGCTTGAATTGGATTCCCCTTGGCCCAGTAGGCAACAGCGCCCTAGTAGAAGCATTTCAGGTGGACATGCAGCATCCCGGTACCATTTACTTGGGATTTGGATCGGGGAGTCTGTGGAAGACAACCAACAATGGTTTGTCTTGGAAACCGATTTTTGACAAAGAGGCATCCTATAGCGTCGGTGACTTTGCTTTGGCTCCGTCCAATACCAGTATCATCTACCTCGGTACCGGAGAGACCTTAAAGAAACCCAGGAACTTCACGATGCCTGGGACCGGGATGTACCGTTCTGACGACGGTGGGGAGACTTGGCGTCACCTCGGTCTCGATGACTCTTGGCATATCGCCAAGGTGGTGGTTCATCCGACCAATCCGGATATCGTGTACGTCGCCGTGCTCGGCCATTTGTGGACCACCAATCCCCACCGGGAATTTACCGATCGCTCAATGGTGGCAAAGACTGGGAGCTTGTACTTTATGTCAATGACCAAACCGGCGCCAACGATATCGTCATAGCGCCATCTGACCCCAACACGCTTTATGCTTCGGTATGGGAAAGCTATCCGACAGTAAATGGGAAAAACAGTGGTGTCTTCAAAAGTGTGGATGGTGGAAAAACTTGGAAAAGGCAGGATTCTGGCATTCCTGTGGGAGAAGGCCGCGGTCGGATCGGCTTGGCGGTTTCCCGTCAAAATCCTGACAAAGTCTATGCCTTGATGGACCACAGAAATAAGGACGGTTTGGATGCCGAAGAGGTCGGGGCAGCAGAGGTGTATCTAAGTCTTGACGGTGCCAAATCTTGGAAAAGAACCCACACCGATGAGTTGATGATCAACTCCGTGATCGGTTGGTACTTCGCCGATATCGTCGTTGATGCGCACGATGACGATGAGATTTACGCCTTGGGAGTTCGGCTGGCACATAGCAAGGATGGCGGCAAAACGTTTGAAATCGTTGCAGGTGACGTTTACCACTTGTTTCCAAATCCGGCAGATCCCTTACACTTGGACCAATGTGAAATTTGGATCAACCCGACGAACAGCAGCCACATTGCATTGGCAAATGATGGGGGATTCTATGTGAGTTACGACAAAGGACAATCGTGGATGCACTACAACAACATCCCAACGGGGGAGTTTTATGACATCACGCTCGACAAAGGAACCCCCTACAAGATTTATGGTGGCACCCAAGACAATGCGACAGTTTTTGGGCCTTCCAGGGAATGGAACCCCAAGCGCCAAGACGGTTGGCAATACCTTTGGATTGATCCCTGGAGCGGAGGTGACGGTTGCATCACGGTTATAGATCCAGTCGATTCGATGACAATCTACTACAGCGCGCAGGAAGGTGCCATCCGACGAATGGACCTGAAGACGGGAAATTCCAAACCAGTACGACCCAATTCCGAGAAAATGGGTGTTGAATTGAATTATCATTTTATCTCTCCCTATTTTCTTTCGGAGTTTGATAACCGGGAACTTTATCTCGGCGGGAATTATGTGTTAAAGAGTGAAAACCGTGGTGACGATTGGAAGGTGATTAGTCCAGATTTGACTAAGAACGGCAATTCCAACAAAACTTCCCTTGCAGTCAGTGCTTTGGTGGAATCTCCGCTTGAAAAGGGGATGATCTATGCCGGGACAGATAGAGGATTGCTGTGGTCGACTCCTGATGGGGGGAAGACTTGGACAGACAGGTCCGATGGTTTGCCTGATGCCTATGTCCGCAGCGTTACGCCTTCCAAGTACCAGTCGTCACGGGTATACCTGGCACTTTCCGGCATCAACTATGACGATTTCAATACCTATCTTTTCAAATCGGAGGACGGAGGAAAGACCTGGGAAAGCCTGAAAGGCAATTTACCGGGTGAGGTTGCCTATGTCATCAAGGAGGATCCGATATTTGAGAATGTCCTTTATGCGGGGCTATACCGTGCGGTCTATATATCCACAGATCGGGGAAAAACCTGGTCACAATTGGGACAGGGTTTCCCCCCGGCTGCCGTATCGGATATCGAGGTCGAACCCCGTAGCAATGACCTGGTCGTATCCACCCATGGTCGCGGAATCTACAAAGTCAACCTGAAGCCGCTGTATGAGTTACTTGACAAGAAATCGATCAATGAAGAAATGCTTCTAGCGCTAGGGAATGTCACCGTTTTGCCAGCAGAAAGGTTTGATAAGCTCCACAATTTTGACTTGGAGAAAATGACGATCTCGTTTTGGTTGCCGGAGGCAAAGACTGTCTCCATCAATATTCTTGACGAAAAAAAGGTCTTGCAATGGTCGAAGAAAATAGACGGGCGAAAGGGATTGAACCAGTACCGCTGGGATTTGATCCTCCGGGAAAACAAGAGCCCCTTGCCCTATTTCCTCAATCAAAGAGAATTTCTTCCCAAGGGAAAGTATACCCTTCAACTTGTTGGAGATAAGACGCTCGAAAAAGAATTTGAAGCGATAGATTGACGGATTTGCTATCTAGATAGGTCTTGGTTTTAGAAACGGTAGGATTCCGAGGGCGAAGTATTTGGGGTAAGGCCCCAAAATGCGGGTTGTCTTGGAGGATGATATTTGAACAAATGCGAACTGACGTATTCGATCTACAGCGGTGTCGACACAATAAAAAAAAAACCGCCCCGGATTCCCAAGGCGGTTCAAATTTTTGAATTTCAATGTTTAATCTCCTTAAGCTACCACTCCCAGCACCTTAGCCATCAACGAACCAATCTCCGCGGGGCTTTCGGCGACATTGATGCCGTTTTCGGCCATAATGCGCATTTTGGCGGCTGCGGTATCATCGGCGCCACCAATGATGGCACCAGCATGACCCATCCTTCTTCCGGGAGGTGCAGTTTGTCCTGCAATAAATCCTACGACCGGTTTTTTGTTGCCATTGGCGCGGATCCACCTGGCGGCATCTGCTTCATAGCTACCGCCGATTTCTCCGATCATGACGATCGCATCGGTCTCAGGGTCATTCATTAATAGTTCGACAGCTTCCCTGGTGGAAGTTCCGATTATCGGATCGCCTCCGATTCCGATGGCGGTGGAAACACCGAGACCAGCTTTTGCGATTTGGTCTGCGGCTTCGTAGGTAAGCGTTCCGGATTTAGAAACAATGCCAATTCTTCCTTTTTTGAAGACAAAACCCGGCATGATACCAACTTTGGCTTCACCTGGAGTGATGACTCCGGGGCAGTTTGGGCCGATGAGCGTAGCACCTCTTTCTTTGATATAGGGCTTTGCCTTCATCATATCAGCTACTGGAATACCTTCTGTAATCGCAATGATGACTTTAATTCCAGCATCCGCAGCTTCCATGATGGCGTCCGCGGCAAATGCCGGTGGAACGAAGATGATGGAAGTGTTAGCGCCTGTCTTGAGGACTGCCTCTTCCACGGAGTTGAACACAGGCTTTTCCAGGTGCTTTGTTCCTCCTTTACCGGGAGTCACTCCGCCTACCACATTGGTGCCGTATTCGATCATTTGCTGCGCGTGAAAAGAACCCTCCGACCCGGTGAAGCCCTGCACGATGATTTTGGAATCTTTATTGACTAAAACACTCATGCTGCGATTTTTAAAGTTTCGCACAAAAATAAAAGATTCACCCCTACCGCAAAAGAATTGGGAAACATTATCGGATTAATTTACACTGTTGATATCTTTTCATAATTTAGACGGCGTTCACCTGCCCTATGCTAAAATATTTACTGCTCATCTTGGCTTTCCTGGTTTGCATGGAAGGGAATGCCCAGACTTTTTACTTTAACAAACAAATCAAAGGGGTCAATTTGCCCACGGAAATTGTACATGAGGCGGTGCAGGATGACAAAGGGCGGATTTGGTTCAATACCGCTCTTGGGGTGTACTTTTCGGATGGGTTTTTGACTTATCCCATTCCGGATGATGTGCAGAGTAAGCTTGCTAACTTGGTCCACATTTTCAAGGATGAAGACGGCAGGATTTGGATCGCCAACAAGGTAAAACAGCCCAAGGTGTTTTTTCTCGAGAATGATACTTGGAAGGAATTTGCCATCCCTGAAAGCTTGGACAGTAGTCCAATGAAAAGCTATTATAGATTCGTAGCTGCAAAAGTCTCAGGGAAATACCAATTTGTCTTCGAGACCGAAAACCTCATCAACGTAGGCGATGGAAAGATTTGGAAGTCTTTTTCTTACAAACCTGACCAAGTTGGACATTATAGTTCCCATAACATCGGGCCTCAGGGTTTGGTGATTTTTCACAACAAGCAGGCTTTCAGGGTCGACAACATGCAATTGGTTCCTTTTCAGGTTCAGGCCAAGTCAGAAATACCGAATGTAGAACATATTAAGTTTGATTCCCTTTCCGGACGTTATTATTTCTTGGGGAAAGACTTGTTCGGATTTGGTGCCAATTTCGACAGGATTGATTCCGTGATTCACCGACGGTTTTCCAGGGATATCTACAGCACCAGCAATTTTTCCGGATTGCAGGTGGCAAAAGGCAAGGTGTTTTTCTTTTACAACTCCCAGCTTTACCAGTATAATCCTACATCTGGGTTCAGTTTGGAAATTGATTCCTATGATATGCTCAAGGCATACCACATCAACTCGTTTTTGGTCGACCGGGAAAACATCACTTGGATTATTACTAACCGAGGCTTGGTCAATATCAATTCACTGGCGTTCATGAATTTTGATTCCTTGGTCTTTTTGGACGATGAGGTAACAGCGGTGACTGAACTTTCAAATCGGAGTATTTTGGTGGGGTTCAATGATGGCCTGCAGGTTTTTGATGGGGCAGAAGTGCAGACCCTCTTGGGAGAAAAGGAGATAGTCGGGCATCCAAAATTCAGGATCACCAATTTCACGACCGACAAAAATGGGATCGTGTGGTTCTCTTCCAATCTCCGGGGATTGGGGAGATTTGATCCAAAGACAAATCAACTGGAGTTTGAGCCACATCCGGAAGGAATATTTGCCAACGGTGTGGATGTGGTAGGGGACAGCCTGTTTATCATGTGTCGCAGCAGGCTTTACCTGTCCGATATCTCCAATCGCAAAGGACAACATTTCAAAAACGACATTACTTCCAGTATTCTCAACGAGCTGGAACTTTTTGATCTCTATGTTCGAAAAGTCGGGAAGCTTACGGACGGTAGGTTGATACTGCTGCATGGAGGCAATCCGACGGTGCAGGAGGGATTTCGGCGGGGTAAAAACTATTTGACCGTGATCGGTTTTGATTATTTGGAAAGAGGAAATGAATTGATTATCGGTTCTGAAAACGGTCTCCGGGTTCTGGATTCTAATGGACTACAATATTTGACAGTAAACGGTGAGAAAATCACCCGCTCCGTGTATTCATTGCTTGAGGACTCGAATGGTCATCTTTGGGCCGGCACAGATAACGGTGTCTACATCATCCGAAATGGAAAGGTAGATCATTTCAACGAGAAAAATGGCCTTTCAGGACTGGAGGTAAATAGGGGCGCCTTACTTGAGACAAGTAGGAAACAGGTTTTGATCGGGACCAATCGGGGTTTGTCAGTGTATTTGAGCGATCAGGAAACGGACTTATTGGAAAAGCCATTCACGGAAATCGTTTCTTTGGCTGTAGTCGGGTATGAGAAAGATTCCATCGACATCGAGAACATTCCCTATGGGATCAACAATGTTCAGGTGAATTTTCATGCGGTCACATTCAAACAGCCCAACAACCTCGTCCTGAGATATAAGCTGGAAGGTTATCATGATGACTGGCAGGAAATGGTGAGCCCACGCTCAAATTCCCTCACATTCAGTAATCTTCCTTATGGCACTTACCGCTTTTTGATGCAAGCCGGCTTGGAAGGTGGCGTATTTTCTGAGCCAATTTCATCTCAGAAGTTCAGGATTTTGAGACCGATATATTTGCAGGTCTGGTTCATTATTCTGGTTTTGCTTTTCTTTCTCCTGGTGGGATATCTCTTCAATACGGTCTTGGAAAATATTCGCCGACAAGTGTTGCTCACACGAACAATTGACCAAAAAAGCAAGCAGGTATTGCAGACTGAGGACCAATTTAAAAACGTATGGGAGAGTTCTATGGACGGTTTGATGCTGTCTGTCGAAGGTGGCAAAATTATAGCGGTGAACCCCAGCTTAGCGCAGATGGTTAGGAAAACAGTTGCCGAACTCGAAAAAGGTTTCGTCAAAGACCTATTCTATAGACCTGAATATTATCTGGAATCACGTCCGCTCATTGCCAGTGCTCTCAATGATCCCAATAAACACGCAGGTACCTTTGAAATGAGAATGCCGCTTCGTGGAGGGGACCGTGACATCGAGCTTTATGTTTCCAGACTGAGGTCGGACTATGAGGGTAAAAACATCATCCTATCCGTTTTTAGGGATATCACCGGGAAAAAGGATTACGAACGCGGACTTAAGGTGGCCAAGGAGAAGGCTGAGGAAGCAAGCAAGGTCAAATCCAATTTCCTTTCCAACATCAGTCATGAAATCCGGACGCCGCTGAATGGCATCTTGGGAAGTACCGAAAACATCATTCTCCAGCGACCACATGACAAAGAGCTCGTTTCCCAATTGGAGATCATACAGGAATCCGGTGAAAGGCTGCTCGGTACCATCAATAGTATACTCGACCTGTCCAGGATCGAAGCCAACAAGATCGAGGTCCATTACCGTGAGACCAACGTCAATGAGTTTCTTTCCAAAATCCTCATGCCTCTCAAGGGTTTGGCGGTCAAAAAGGGACTGTTGCTCTCAACGAAATATGAAACTCAGCCATTGATAGGGCTGATTGATCGGCGCCTGTTCGAAATGATCGTCAACAACCTCGTGGGCAATGCCATCAAATATTCCGAAAAAGGCATGATCACCGTGCGGTTGCGACAGGTGGAACGTAATCTTGAACTGCTGGTGGAGGATCAGGGGATTGGCATGAGTCCGGGATTTTTGAAAAACGTATTCAAGCCGTTTGAGCAGGAAAGCCAAGGCTATGGCAGGAGTTATGAAGGAACCGGCTTGGGTCTGGCCATCACCCACCACCTCGTGCAGATTTTGGGCGGCGATATTCAAATTGATAGCCAAAAACACTTGGGAACGAAGGTTTTGGTGAGCGTTCCACTAGGTAAAAAATGATTTTCGTAAAAGGACAAAACTCGTAATTTGCACCCTCATTCAAAAAGCGCACATGTTTCCACTAAGGATATTGATCACTGAGGACGACCACGTCTCCGCCTTGCTGTTGAAAAAAGCACTGGAAAAAAACAACCATGAGATCATTGGGATTTCGGACTCGGGGGAGCGTGCCTTGGAGATTTTGGAAACCAGTCCAGCCGATATCGTCATGATGGATATCAATTTGGCTGGCGAGCTTGATGGAATCAGGACCACCGAGATCATCAATGAAAAATATGATATCCCTGTAGTTTATCTCAGTGCGAGCTCCGATGCGGAAACGCTCACAAAGGTAGTCGGGACCAATCCAAGTGCCTATGTGATCAAGCCCTTCAACATCAGGGAACTGAACATGGTGATAGAATTGGCCATTTTCAAAGACCGTAAGGAAAAGGAACTCCAGAAACTCAATAACGAGCTTGAAGAAAAGGTAAGGCAGCGGACAAAGGATCTTGCGGAGGCCAACAAAGAACTCACCCGTGCATTGGAAAAGGAAAGGGAAATCGGCGAGCTCAAGTCTCGCATCGTGTTGAATGTGTCCCATGGTTTCAAGACACCTTTGACGTCCATCCTCAGCTCAGCGCAATTGCTCCAACAGTATGCGGAGCGTGAGCACCCATTCAAGGCGAAGATCCAAAAACACGCCCAGAAAATCGAAAACTCTGTCCGTTCGCTAAACAGTCTGCTCACTTCGGTGTTGTTTTTTGGGAAAGCAGATGCCAATAAGATTGACTACAAGCCGAAGAAAATGTTTCTCGCGGCAATGCTCAACGAGATACTAGACGTCGTCAAGGCAGGTTCGGAAAATGATGTGAAGATCAACACGAAGTTTGATAATCTGCCCAAGACCATCACCTCCGATTCGGATTTGCTCTACCAGATTTTCGAGAATCTACTTTCAAATGCCGTGAAATATTCGAAAGACGGCCAAGAGGTGGAATTCAAGGTTTGGCTGGAAGATGGGCAGCTGAAGGCAAGTGTCAAGGACCAGGGAATCGGAATACCCGAAAAGGAACAAAGCCAGTTGTTTGACCGCTTCTTTAGAGCAAAAAACGTGGGAATCATCGAAGGTTCAGGATTGGGCCTGTCCATCGTCAAGAAAAGCATCGAAGTGCTCAACGGAGATATTACTTTCCAGAGCGCCCAAGGCAAAGGAACCACATTCTTAGTGTCAATTCCGATTCAGAACTAATGATTCTAAAGGCCGAAAATATTTCGTTTTACTACGACGCCAACCAGCCATTCCAGATTCCGGATATCCGATTGGATCGGGGACAGCAGTTGTTGATTTTGGGTAGATCAGGAAGTGGGAAGACCACCATTTTACATATTTTGGCGGGGCTGCTTCAGCCAAAGGCGGGTGAAGTGTCGATTGATGGGACATCGCTGTACACGCTCAAGGGGACCCAATTGGATAAATTTCGGGGGAAAAACATCGGCATCATTTTTCAAAAGCCACATATCCTCGCACCTTTGACTGTGGAGGAAAATCTCATGCTTGCTAATTATTTTGCCGGAAAAAAGACAGATAGGATTACTTCGGTACTTCAGGAGTTGGGGATTGGGCACAAGAAAAAGTCATTGGTAAATAACCTGAGTGAAGGTGAGGCGCAGCGTGTGTCGATAGCCCGGGCCTTGGTCAATGAACCCAAGCTCATCTTGGCGGACGAGCCTACGGCAAGTTTGGATGATCAAAATGCAGAGGCGGTCGTCAAACTGCTTAAGGATCAAGCGGAAAAACATCAAGCTGCCTTGGTGATTGTTACGCACGATCAGCGGGTTAAAAACCATATTTCCAACCAAATCACCGTAGGGATCTGATATGAACTTACTGAAACTTAGCTGGAAATACCTGACTGCAAAGCCACTGAGTACGGGATTGAATATCCTCTTGCTGGGTTTGGGCTTGGCAATCATTACGGTGCTTTTGCTGATCCAGGATCAGTTCGAAAGCAAGATGACCAAGGATGCCGAAGGAATTGACTTGGTCGTTGGGGCTAAAGGCAGTCCCCTTCAACTGATACTTTCGAGCATTTACCATATTGATTTTCCAACGGGAAATATCGATATGGAGGAAGCCAAATCACTCGGCAAAAACAGGCTTGTCAAAAAAATCATCCCCTTGGGGCTTGGTGACAACTACCAAGGCTACAGAATCGTGGGTACCAACCATGATTATCTGGAATTGTACAAAGCAGAGTTTGCCCAAGGGAAACCTTGGGAGCTTCCATTTGATGTGGTGCTCGGTAGTGCGGTGGCAGAGAAAATGGGATTAAAGCTCGGAGATACGTTTATTGGTTCCCATGGCATTGGTAGCAGCAGCCACGACCATGGGGAACATCCCTATACCGTAACCGGTATTTTGGCCCCGATGGGCAACGTACTAGATAAATTGGTGCTCACGAGCATCGAATCCGTGTGGTACACGCATGACGAGGGAGAAGAGGATCCTGGCAAATTTCAGGCGCCAGTCGCAAAGACGGGTTTCCCAGAAGGCGAGGACCGTGAGGTGACTTCCCTTTTGCTCCAATACCGAAATCCGATGGCAGCCGTCCAACTTCCCCGCCAGATCAACAGCAGAACATCGCTGCAGGCTGCATCGCCGTCGTTTGAGATTTCCCGTCTTTTTGAACTGTTGGGAGTCGGAGTGAAGTTCGTTCAGGGAATTGCGATCGTGATCATCATCATCGCAGGCCTTGGTATCTTTATAGCGCTGTTCAATTCGCTGAAGGAAAGAAAGTACGACCTTGCCGTAATGCGTACGATTGGAGCGTCAAGCGGTCAATTGTTCATCCATATTCTGTTGGAAGGGGTGATTCTTACCTTCATAGGAGCGATTTTGGGAATTCTCATTGGGCACCTTTTTTTGGGCATCCTCGTTATGCAAAACGATCAGGGGGCCATCGGCAACCTGAGCGCCTTGGTTTTCTTGACCGAGGAGCTTTGGATCGTTGTCTTCGCCGTATTCGTCGGTATAGTAGCCTCTCTTATTCCTGCAATCAACGCTTATCAAACTGATATTGCCAAACAACTTTCCAAATCCTAATTTCGGGCGTGACGCGTTCACTCAGAAAAAAATTCAATCATGAAAAAAATACTGCTGATCATTGTGCTGTTGGGCTTCGCCAAAATGGGTTATTCACAATCCACAACCGTGTGGAAGGACTTGTCGGAAGTGACCTATAAAATTGGCCAGGATGAATTCGGGGAGCTATATATCCCGGTTTTCGGTCCAAAAATCAAGAACCTCGAAGGTAAGGTCGTGGAGGCAGATGGCTACATCATCCCGTTTGAAGGCATGTTTAAACCAGAGCATATCATTCTTTCCTCGCTGCCTTTGGCTGAGTGCTTTTTCTGTGGATCGGGAGGACCTGAGACTGTCATGGAGGTGATGTTGAAAAACCCAATCAAATACACTTCAAAGCGGGTGCGTGTGCGGGGCAAGCTGACACTCAATGATAAGGATCCCGAAAAACTGATGTACATCCTCAAAGAAGCAGAACTTCTAGCGAACTAAATCAAAATGGCCAAATCAATCGATTTGGCCATTTTGTTATTCGGTCCTATTTGTTTTCAGACATCGCACCGACAACTTTTTTCTCCATCTCCAAAAAATCCTTCAGTAAGGCCAAGGTTTTTTTACCTGGTTTCCCCTCGCCGATGGCGTAGTTGTCAATTTTGGTGACGGGGAGGATTTTTTTGGTCGTACTTGTCATGAAAACTTCATCCGCATTGAGGAGTTCTTCAAAGGTAATCGGGCGGATCTCCGTCTCTGGAGCCAATTCCAATGTCCGCATCCTAGTGATTCCATGAAGTACATTCTGGTCTGGGGTAGCGATTTTTCCGTCTTTGATGATGAAAATATTTGACCTGGAGCTTTCGGAAATAAAGCCGTTTTGGTGGTAAATCAAATCTTCGGCCCCCTCTTTTTTCCAGTTGGCACTGTGCCATACAGGGAAGGCGTAATTCGTGGTTTTGATATCGGCTACGGCACGTACATGTTCGGCGGAGACCAACTTGACGCCCGTTTCGTATTTGCTCATCGGTGGAAAATCCAGGGCTTCGCAAAAGATGAACAGACTGCCTGTATTCGGAGAGAAATGATTGTCGGAAATTCCACCGGTTAACAGCATTCTGATTCCTCCGTTTTCGAGTTCATTCTTCGAAACAAGTTCCAGGATCACATCCTCCAGTCCCGCACGGTCCAGGGGAAGCGGGAGGTGCATTTTTTCTGCCGAGCGAATGAACCTATTGAGGTAATCCTGTAGGAAAAGCGGGACATAGTGCGCGGTCCTGAAAAAATCAAAAATCCCATATCCCCTGATCAAACCTATGTCCATCGGATGGATCGTGGCCGTCTTGGATTCGCGGATTCTATCCTTGGCAAAACAGTAAGTTTTCATATCCTTCTCAGTCTAAATATCTTTTTTCTATATTTGCAATTATGTTGCAAATAAGTAAGCGAATTCAAATTCAAAAGCCGGATTTGATCGGAATATCGGCTTCATTTTTATGCATGGTTCACTGTACGGTTTATCCCCTGATCGTTTCGCTGGGGTTTTTTGTCAAAGGGCCCAGCAACCCACCGAGACACTTTGGGACCAAATACCAACACACGCATTCCGTTTGGCATTGGCTTGATTACATTTTCATTGCATTTGCAATTTGGGCGGTAATCAATGCGGTCAAAAATACACATTCAGATTTTATAAAAATAGGGTTATGGGCCTCGTTGACGGTATTTTGTTTTGCAATCCTTTTACACGACCGATTTGATTGGATGTTTTTTGTGTCGCTTTCAGCATCCTTTTCATTGGTTATTTTTCATATTTTAAATTGGAAAAATTACAAAACATGTAATTCGTATAATAAATAGTTTCTTTTTTTAATTTAAATATCTTTTATTTGCTTTCAAACTTAATGACCCCAATGAAAAAAAGCTGGATACTGTTAGTAAGTCTCATTTGGTTTCTGCTCGCCTGTGGCGACAACTTAAAGAAGGAAAATGATTCTCTGAAGGAAGACGTAATTGCCATTCATGACGAGGTGATGCCCCTGATGGGCGATTTGAAAAACTATCAAAAGCAAGTTGAAAAAAGAATTAGCCAAGCTGACTCCTTGGGGATGAGCCCCGAGGAAGTCGCTGACTTGAAGGTCATGGCGGGTGATTTGGGCAATTCCTTTGAGGGAATGTTTGTGTGGATGCGGCAGTTTAAGTCCAGTTATGATGACATGACCGACGAGCAGGTGCGGGATTACCTTCTTGAACAAAAAATCCTCATCGAAAAGGTTAACGCCGACATCAAAAAGTCGATGGATAGCTACAAGGCCAAATTCGGCGAAAAATAATCAATGCTTCAAATATTGCCCGGCTTGTGAAGCATCTATCACTCCTTCCTTCGCCCCCCAAATATTATATAGGTAAGTCATTAGCTGGGCAATTTCCAAATCCGTGAGTTTCGGGTTAGCCGGCATCGCCTCGTTGTATTCAATTCCGTTCACAGTTATAGGGCCAGTTTGGCCGTACTTGATGATACGGGCGGTTCTACCTTTGTCTTCCAGAAAATAATCCGAGTTCTTGATTGGCGGGATAAGTTTACCTAGTCCACTTCCGTCTTTCTGATGGCAGTTTGCGCAGTGTTGTTCATACAGGATTTTTCCTTGTATAGCGTATTGTAGCACCTTTGTGTCGGTAATATCGGCCAGGGTTCCCTCTTTTTTGTCGTTATTGGCGGAACACGAAATCAGAAAACCAGCAAGAAGCAAGTATAAAAAGACTTCCCTCATCGGCAGTTATTTCAGGAGTTTTGGGATATCCTTCATCAGCCTGTCGACTTGGTCTTCTTTTGTACCGTCGTATACGCCGCGGATATGGCCATCTTGGTCTATCAATACAAAGGCGCCGGAATGCAAAATACCTCCGGGCTCATTTTGGTCAGCCATAGCAGTAGTTAGATAGCTGGTTTGCCCGATTTCGAAAATCTTTTCCTGATCACCCGAAAGAAAATGCCAGGTTTTGTCATCTTCCACACCAATTTTGGATGCGTAATCCTTGAGTAATTCGGGTGTGTCGTGTACAGGGTCCAAGGTATGGCTCAGAATCTGGAACCTTGGTTCATCCTTGAATTTTTCGTAAACCCTAAGCATCTGGGTTTTCATGATCGGGCAGATTGTGGGACAGGTTGTGAAGAAAAAGTCCGCGACATAGACTTTTCCCTGCATGGAGGCGTTGGTGATGGTCTTGCCTTCCTGATTGGTAAAGGAGAAGTCAGCAATCTTGTGGTAAACAGTATCGGATACTGTTTTGCCTTCCATTTCAAACTCCTGAACCTCCCGATTGCCCAAGATGGGAAGCTCCCCATTGCCTTGATTCCCAGCGTTATTTCCGTTGCAACTTGAGAATGCTACTGCAATAAACGTGGCAAAAACCCAAACCCTCATTTTCCTTTCCATTTCCATTTGTTAGTTATTGTTCTTCTCCCGCACTTTTTTGTACCATTTGATCCCCAGCATCATGAGTATACTGAGTGCAAACAAACCGCCGATACCCCAGGCAACGCTCACGATACTTTTTAACACGATCAAAAAGACGATCGCGAACAGGAGAATAGTCGCCAGTTCGTTCCACATACGTAACTGGGTGGAAGTCCACTTGGTTTCCCCACGTTGCAATTGTAGAAAAATGCGATGACACAGCAAGTGATAAATATACAATACGAAAACAAAGCCCAACTTTGCGTGCATAAATCCCAACTGCATGTAGCCCCATCGATAATATAAGACCCAAAAACCGAATATGAGCGTCAGTATTGCCGAAGGCCAGGTAATGATGTACCAAAGGCGACTTGCCATCAGGTTGAGTTGCGGACTGAGGATTTTTTGTTCTGCCTCGGGTTTGTCGTAGGCTTCGGTTTGATAAATGAAGAGCCTGACGATATAAAAAAGTCCCGCAAACCAGGTAACAACAAAAATGATATGTAAAGCCTTGATATATTCGAAAGCCATCTTGTGATTTTTGCCCTAAATTAAATCAAAAAACCGTGAAAGTACCCCGAAATAAACTCAACCTCCTATTGATTGGTGCAGCAATCGGTATTGCTACTTGGCTTTTTTGGGAAAGTGTATCCCAACCTGGCCTGGAACAGTGGTCCGGAAAGATTGAAGAAATGGCTTTTTACCGAAACGAAAACAATACGGGTCCTATTCGCCGGATATATACGGTCTATGTGAAAGATGCCACCGCAGAAGACATGCGGGCTTATGCCGACCGCATGCCATATACGAAATACGGAACGACGACCGTGTATTTTTTTTCAGAACGGGATCGTACGCCAAAGGATTTAAGGGCTGAGAATCCGCATTTTGATCCTGATTTTAACTCCAACTGCATAGCTGTATATGAAAAAAACAGCATGGCGCAGGTGCAGTTCAGGCGCAATCCTTTCGATTAATTCAGCTAAATTCACCCATCAAGCCCAATTGATTCTACATTGAAAAAGAGCAGATTCAGCCCAGAGACTTATATCCAAGGAATCCTCAACGGAGACCGTATGCTTTTGAGCAGGGCGATCACTTTGGTAGAAAGTACCCTGGAAGAAGACCAAACCTTGGCCGGCCAGGTGATGGAGGGAATTCTTCCTTTTTCGGGAAACTCAATTCGGATCGGTATCACTGGCGTTCCTGGCGTTGGAAAAAGCACGTTCATCGAAAAGTTTGGCGGATTAATCGTTGAGAGTAACCACAAACTTGCCGTGTTGGCCGTGGATCCCAGTAGTCAGCAATCCCACGGCAGCATACTTGGCGACAAGACCAGAATGGAAAGCCTTGCTGCGGACAAGAGAGCCTATATCCGCCCCAGTCCGGCAGGAAAGGCACTCGGTGGTGTGAGTGCAAAGACTCGTGAAGCCATGCTTTTATGTGAAGCGGCGGGTTTTGATGTGATATTGATCGAAACCGTAGGAGTAGGCCAATCGGAGACTGCAGTTAGGGGGATGGTGGATTTTTTTCTGCTTCTGATGCTCGCCGGGGCAGGCGATGAACTGCAGGGAATCAAAAAAGGAATTATCGAAATGTGCGACGCTTTGGTAATCAACAAGGCCGACGGTAGCAACCTCGAGGCAGCCAAGCTGGCGATGCGAGACTATGCCAATGCGCTACATTTGTTCCAAGCAAAAGAAAGCGGTTGGAGTCCGAGAGTGATGACCTGCTCGGGATTGGAGGGGAGAGGCCTAGCAAAAATCTGGAACGTCGTAGAGGAATACCGAAACGTGATGCAGCTAAACGGCTTTTGGCAACAAAACCGTCAGTCACAAAGAATCCAATGGTTTGATGACCATATCCGGTATTTGTTGGAGTCAAAATTTTATCAAAACCCCGGGGTAAAACTGCGACTGTCCGAGGTTTTACCAGGTGTCCAATCAGGAAACCTTTCTCCAATCAAACAAGCAGAGGAACTTGTCCAAGGATTTCTAAACCGTGCCAAATGACAATTCGAATATTAATGAAATTCAACCACCTTCTGGCGTTTGTTGTCGTTTCCTCGCTGGTTTTTTCCTGCCAAACCAAAAAACCAGAAGAATCCCAAGACCCATGGGCTTTTGAAATCAAAAAAATTGAGCAAAAAACCTGCGCGGGGAAGGAGTGTGTCTCTGTTGATATTTCCTATCCGGTTTTTGGGGACAAAAAACTACAATCCCTGATAGAACGGATCATTGTCCAAGGGATGTCTTTTGAGGGGCAACCTGAAACACTTTCCTTGGATTCCGCGGTTCAGGGTTTCATGGGTGAGTATATCGCCTTGAAGAAAGAATTTCCCGATGCCATTTCATGGGAATATTCCATGGAAGTTCGTGTTTCCTATCAAAGCGATTCCCTGTTGAGTTTGGCGTTTGACAGTTTTTCCTTTACAGGCGGCGCCCATCCAAATTCATTTCGCTCCTATCTGAATTTTGACAAGAATACGGGACAAGGAATTACAAATTCTGAGTTGATTCTGGAGGAAAGGACACTA
Organism: Mariniradius saccharolyticus AK6; assembly: GCF_000330725.2. Taxonomy (GTDB): domain Bacteria; phylum Bacteroidota; class Bacteroidia; order Cytophagales; family Cyclobacteriaceae; genus Mariniradius; species Mariniradius saccharolyticus. The sequence goes on from NZ_AMZY02000020.1 coordinate 241,752, forward strand.
CTTTCCAAAGCAGAGGTGGAGTTTCGCAAGTACCATGCAGTCGGTGAGGACATGAACTTGAAGGATGATGGGCGATTTTTTCTAAATGAAAGAGATGAATTTTTTCTCCCTGCCGCGATTGGCTTTGAACTCGATTCTCTGGTACTTTATTACAATTCCTATGAAATCGGCCCCTATGTCATGGGTCCAACCGAACTCAAATTGCCCCTGTCTGAACTGGCTGGAATCGTGGCATTTACAAACAAATAGAGAGATAAAATCAAACCTTGATACCTTTTCACATCCGAGACCCGGAACTTCCTTACCGCAGGACCTCCCAACGTTCTAATATGACCGCATCTTCAGTTTTTTCTTCAGATCGTTTACGGCATTTCTGAAGGTAGTATCCGTTTCCATTAGGTCATTGACCGTCTGTACGGCGTGGATGACCGTACTGTGGTCCCTGCCTCCAAAATGGTACCCGATGGATTTGAGGGAATGGTTGGTAAATTCCTTCGAAAAATACATGGCCACTTGACGGGCTGTCACGATTTCCTTTTTGCGGGTTTTTGCCTTCAGGTCTTCGGTTTTGATGTCGAAATAGTCAGATACGGTCTTTTGGATAAAATCGATGCCCACCTCGTTTTCGATGTCCTTCACGATGTTTTTCATGATGGTCTTGGCCAAGGCCAAATCAATCTCTACCCGATTGAGCGATGCGTGTGCGATCAGTGAAATCATCACGCCTTCCAATTCACGGACATTTGTGTCAACGGTATAGGCAAGATACTCAATGACGTCGTCAGGGATGTAAATGCCCTCGGATTGCATTTTCCTACGGATGATTGCGACCCTTGTCTCAAAGTCAGGCATCTGCAGGTCTGCTGTCAGGCCCCATTTGAAGCGGGACAATAGCCTTTCCTCCAATCCTTTCAAATCCTTGGGAGGACAGTCGGAAGTAAGGATGATCTGCTTCTTGTTTTGGTGGAGGTGGTTGAAAATGTGGAAAAACATCTCTTGGGTCCGATCTTTCCCAGCAAGAAACTGGATGTCGTCTATGATGAGCACATCCACCTGCATGTAGAAATTGGTGAAGGACTTTACATTGCCGTCTTTGATCGAATCCATGAACTGGTTGACGAACTTCTCCGAGGACACATAGAGTACAAACTTATCCTCAGGTCCGTTTTTTATTTCGTTGCCAATGGCCTGCACCAAGTGTGTCTTTCCCAATCCCACGCCACCATAAACCATCAGGGGGTTGAAAGAGGTAATGCCGGGCTTGGTTGCGACCGCAAATCCTGCCGATCTCGCGAGTCTGTTGCAATCACCTTCGATATAAGTGTTGAAGGTGTAGTTTGGGTTCAGATTGGATTGCATCAGCCATTCCTCGTTGATCGAGGGAATATCAAATGGGCTTTTTGCCTCTGGAGCTCCTGTTTTTTTTGCTAATGGTGTATTTCCAACCTGCGGGTAGCTGACGACGTAGGGCTGGTTTTGGGAATTTCCCTTATCAACCACGACCGCATATTCCAAGCGTCCATTGGGCCCCAAGGTGGATTTGATCGCCAGCTTCAAGACATTCACGTAATTGTCTTCCAACCATTCGTAGAAAAATTGGCTCGGAACCTGAATGGTCAGTGTCGAGCCCTCCAACCTCACCGGGTTGACGGGCCTAAACCAAGTCGAAAAACTTTGTTCAGGGACATGTTGCTCGATGACGCGCAAACATTCGTTCCAAACTGCATTTGCCTCTGAACTCATTTTCTACTTAATATATCTAAACATGAATTGTTGTGGAAACCCTCACCTCTTTTCGAAGGGCTCCAAATTTGTGGATTTTTAATTTAAATTAAAAATCAAATTCGGCTTGACTTTTTAATAATTCCTTAAAGCCTGACAATTCCATTTGGATTGATTTCGCCGCCTGAAATTATGTGTTTTTGACTTCTGATTTGTGCGATTTCAAGGAAGGGATACAACAGGATTGCGGGAGAATTTTCGATTTTCGGCCTAAGCTAACCGCTTGTCACCCCGGATTATAATTCAGCGTTGAGATTCCATTCGATTATTTGTGGTGGCAAATCCCTGGTGATCGCTTATTTTTGGGTATTGTCTTGCGTACTAACGGGATGTGCTGAGTACAACATGATTGATAAACCCAAATATGAAAAAAACTACTTTTGATGCTTTTCCGCACTCGTCAAAGGAAGACTGGATACGACAGGTCTTGCAGGATATCAGAGGAAAAGACTTTGAGGCCACTCTTACTACCATAAATCCTGACGGGATCAGGATTCAGCCTTGTTACACAGAAGAGGACACAGTCTCCGGACTCGAGGGTTATCGCAACGCCTTCCATCCCAATCCGGAAATTCCCGGTATCCCCCCTCGGATTTGGGCTAATGTTGGAACCTTCGAGGTCGAGGATGAAAAAGTGTCCAATCGGGAAATCCTTCATGCTTTGATGAACGGGATTGACGGGATCTTTTTGAAGATAGATGGACCGATCGATTGGGCAACGCTGCTTAAGGACGTCGGGATTCAGTATATTAAAGTGTATTTGGAGACGGAAGGGAGTGTTCTTGAGTTGTGGGAAAGCTTCAAATCCTGGATTCAAGCCGCAGGCATCAAACCGGCCGAGCTGCATGGAGGGATTATCTGGGACGGATTTGTTCAGGCGCTTCAATACCCCTTGGAAAAGGAGGACATTTATGTAAATGCAGCGTCTTTGCTCGCTTCGGTAAAAGCTTATCCGGACTTCCGGCCGCTTGCGATTCGCTTTTCCCATTACCATCAAGCTGGCGCTACGGCCGTTCAGGAGTTAGCCTACGGATTTGCTTCCTTTATTGAACTTGTAGATGGCTTGGAGAAGCATGGAATTTCACCGGCTGACCTGTTTTCTAATTGCTTCGTCTGCATAGAAGCGGGGGGTGATTTTTTTGGAGAAATAGCCAAAATCAAATCCGCTCGCGTGATTTTTCACCAGCTTGCAACCTTATATGGCGTATCGATGGAGCCAGCAATGGTAGAAATATTCGTCGGGACAAGCAATTGGACCAAGAGTACTTGGGATGTCAATACGAACTTGCTTCGAAATACTTCCGAAGCGATGGCTGCCATCTTTGGCGGATGCAACGCGCTCGCGGTCGGCACACATGATTTTTCGAAGGCTGATTTTTCGACAAGAATGGCGCGCAATATCTCCAACATCCTCAAAGAGGAATCCTTTTTGGACAAAGTGGTCGATCCTGCCGCCGGTAGTTACTATTTGGAGGCTTTGATTCGGGAGATTTTGGGAAAAGTTAAATCCAAGCTCATCGATATCGAGAAAATTGGGGGCTGGTGGCAAGCATTCGAATCGGGCCAGATGCAAAATGAGATTCGTGCGGCACGGGGCAAGTCAATGGTGGCGGTTTTGGAGGGGAAGTCTCCAAAAATTGGCAGCAACAAATTTGCACCGAATGAAAGTCGGCCGAATGTAGAATTGCCTCAAGAGCAGGTCTGGCAATTGTTACCTTGGCGTGAAACCCTATTGTTTGAACACCAAAACCAAAATCCAGCATGAGGCCCGATCTTTCCAAACTTCGATTTGAGTATCAAAACGGTGGTCAAAATGAATCTGCCAGTGTTTGGGAATCTGCCGAAAAGATTCCAGTGCCCGGCGTTATCGGTAGTGAATTGCTGAAGGACGTGTCGCATTTGCGCTATGCGGCGGGAATTCCACCGTTTTTGCGGGGACCTTACAGTACGATGTATGTGATGCGGCCATGGACGATTCGGCAGTATGCAGGTTTTTCGACGGCAGAAGAATCCAACGCATTTTATAGGAGAAATTTAGCGGCTGGACAAAAAGGGCTTTCAGTCGCTTTCGATTTGGCTACCCATCGAGGCTACGATTCCGACCACCCCAGAGTAGTCGGTGATGTTGGCAAAGCTGGTGTTGCGATCGATTCTGTTTTGGACATGAAGGTATTGTTTGACGGGATTCCCTTGGACCAAATGTCTGTCTCCATGACGATGAATGGGGCGGTGATCCCGATTTTGGCCTTTTTTATTGTCGCGGCCGAAGAACAAGGAGTGAAGCCAGAACAGTTGAGTGGCACCATCCAAAATGATATTCTGAAGGAATTCATGGTCCGCAACACCTACATCTATCCGCCTGGGCCATCGATGCGAATCATCGCAGATATTTTTGCTTACACTTCGAAACATATGCCCAAGTTCAATTCCATTTCTATCTCGGGCTATCACATGCAGGAGGCAGGTGCAACTGCCGATTTGGAGCTGGCTTATACCTTGGCGGATGGTTTGGAGTACCTCAGGACAGGCATACAGGCAGGTTTGGATATTGATGATTTTGCGCCGAGGCTTTCATTCTTTTGGGCTATTGGGATGAATTATTTTATGGAAATAGCCAAAATGAGGGCGGGAAGGCTCCTTTGGGCAGAAATCGTGCGGCAATTTGGCCCCAAGGACCCCAAGTCAATGGCGCTACGCACCCATTGTCAAACTTCTGGTTGGTCCCTGACGGCCCAAGATCCCTTCAATAACGTTGCACGCACGGCCATTGAGGCTATGGCAGCGGCATTAGGCCATACCCAATCTTTGCATACCAATTCTTTTGACGAGGCGATCGCGCTTCCGACGGATTATTCTGCTCGGATCGCAAGAAATACCCAGCTTTTTCTGCAAGAAGAGACGGGAATTACAAAAGTCGTGGATCCCTGGGGTGGGTCTTTTTATTTGGAATACCTCACGGATCAATTGGTCAAAAAAGCCCGAATTCTGATCGAGGAGGTTGAATCCATGGGCGGTATGGCCAAAGCCATAGATGCTGGAATACCCAAGATGCGTATCGAAGAAGCGGCCGCCAGGAAGCAAGCGCGGATCGATAGCGGCCGTGATATAATCGTAGGCGTCAATCGGTATCAAACAGAATCAGAGGAGGAGTTTGATATTCTCGAAGTGGACAACAACGCCGTCAGGGAAGCCCAAATCGAGCGGTTGCACCGACTCAAAGCTGAGCGCCGCCAACCGGAAGTCGACGCTGCACTTTCCGCGATTAGCGTTGCGGCCGAACCCGGGAAGGGAAATCTTCTCGAATTGGCCGTGGAAGCAGCCCGAAAAAGGGCTACTTTAGGGGAAATATCCGATGCGATGGAAAAAGAATTCGGCAGGCACAAAGCTGCGATCCAATCTGTCAAAGGCGTGTATGCTGGCGAGGCCAAAAACGATAAAGCATTTCAAGAAGCGAGGGCTTTGGCTGACCGTTTTGCGGAATTGGAAGGAAGGAGGCCACGCATCATGGTTGCCAAAATGGGCCAGGACGGCCACGACCGGGGTGCCAAAGTCATTGCGACAGGCTTTGCCGATTTGGGTTTTGACGTGGATATCGGGCCGCTTTTTCAAACTCCCGAGGAAGTTGCGATGCAGGCGGTCGAAAACGACGTGCATATCGTGGGGGCGTCCTCCCTTGCAGCCGGCCATAAGACCTTGGTGCCAGCGTTGATTGCGGAGCTTAAGCGACTGGGAAGGGAAGACATCATGGTGATTGCGGGAGGAGTGATTCCCCCAAAAGACTACAAATTCCTTAGTGATGCGGGCGTGTCAGCTGTCTTTGGCCCAGGGACGGTTATTTCCAAGGCTGCTAAGGAAATTTTGGAAAAATTGATGGCATAGAAGCGATTCTTTAAGCGGTTGGTTTATTGGGGGTTGAGGCCAATTCTGGTGTATATAATATGTTTTTGCCGAACTATTCCCGAGTTGTTTGGGTGAATTTTATCGATTTCCGGGGAGTTTAGAGTTAAATTGTGTCTCTTTTGAACTTGTCAGCTATGATGTTTTTGGCAGAATTGAACTTTAAGCTACCTTGGACCAACCCAGTCCTTGTTTTTTCCAGTATCCTGTTCATCATCCTTTTTGCGCCGCTGCTGCTCAACAAGATAAAAATCCCGCAATTGATCGGATTGATCATTGCAGGTGCGCTTATTGGACCCAATGGTTTTAATATGCTAGAAAGGGACAGCAGCGTGGTACTGTTTGGTACGGTGGGATTGCTGTATATCATGTTTTTGGCTGGATTGGAAATCGATATGGCCGATTTCAAGAAGAATTCGACCAAAAGCATCGTTTTTGGTATGTACACTTTTTTGATTCCCATGGTTTTGGGTACGCTTTCGGGACTCTTTATCTTGGATTTTGGAATGGCAACTTCGGTTCTGTTGGCAAGTATGTTTGCCTCGCACACGCTGATTGCCTATCCGATCATCTCTAAGCTGGGCGTGACGAAAAATAAAGCGGTGAACATCACCGTTGGGGGTACCATGATTACCGATACCTTGGCTCTCTTGGTATTGGCCGTGGTGGTAGGGATGTCTACCGGAGAGATGACAGGCGATTTCTGGCTGAAACTTTTTATTTCCCTGCTGATTTTCGCAAGCATTGTGGTGTTTGTGTTTCCAATGTTGGCCCGCTGGTTTTTCAAAAAGAGCGATGACAATATTTCCCAATACATATTTGTTTTGGCGCTCGTGTTTCTCGGTGCATTTTTGGCTGAGGCCGCAGGAATAGAAGGAATCATTGGGGCGTTCTTGGCGGGTTTGGCGTTGAACAAACTCATACCCCATACTTCTCCGCTTATGAACAGGATTGAGTTTGTTGGCAACGCGCTTTTCATCCCTTTCTTCCTGATTGGCGTTGGTATGTTGATCGATTTTCGGGTTTTCATCTCAGACTTCGAGACTATCAAAGTAGCCATCGTCATGACCATCGTGGCGACGCTTGCCAAGTTCCTTGCCGCATATTTCACTCAAAAAACCTTTAGTTTCTCCGTGGCACAGCGAAACGTGATCTTCGGACTGAGCAATGCCCAAGCAGCGGCGACTTTGGCGGCGGTGCTGGTAGGATACAAAATTATCATCGGGGAAAATCCCGACGGCACGCCTATCCGACTATTGGGTGACAGTATTCTGAATGGGACCATCCTGATGATTTTGGTTACTTGTACGATTGCCTCGTTCGTTGCCCAAAGGGGCGGTACCGTGCTTGCCCTTGAGGAGGAAAAAGAATCTTCCGAAGAAAAGGAATCCAATGAGCTTGAGGAGAAAATACTTATTCCAGTCAATTACCCGGAAAATATTGAGGAGCTGATCAATTTCGGTGTGACGATCAAATCTAAATCGACAAAGAACTCTCTAATTGCCCTTAACATCATTCCTTCGGATGTCACGGATGAAGCGAAGGAAAAGAATGCCAAGAAGCTTCTGGAAAAAGCTACAAAGGCGGCTGCTGCGACTGATAACATCCTGAGCGAACTTGTCCGGTATGACAGCAATATTGTCAACGGGATATCCAATGTGGCCAAGGAAAACAAGGCGACGGATATCATCCTAGGGCTACATAAGCAGCAATCCATCTCTGATTCTATTCTTGGCAAACTTACAGAGGGCGTATTGTCCAAAATCCAGGTCACGGCATTTATTTACCAGAGTTACCAGCCTTTGAATACGATCGGGAAGTATGTAGTCGTGATTCCCAAAGATGCCGAGAAGGAGCTTGGATTTATACATTGGCTGCTGAGGGTATGGAATATCGGTAGAAATACCGGGGCCAAACTGTCTTTCTTTGCCCATTCGGAAACCTTGGAATTTATTAAAGAGGTTCAGAAAAAGTTTAGCATCGAGGCGCAATTCACGGAGTTTCCTGACTGGGAAGATTTCCTGATATTGTCAAGGGACTTAAAAGAGAATGATGCCTTGATGGTCATCATGAGTCGAAAAAGTGGGGAATCGTACAATCCGGTGATGCAGAAACTGCCCAAATACCTCAACAAGTATTTTAACAAGAACAATTTCATACTGGTTTATCCAATCCAAAATGATCTAGAGGATCCCTACGCCAAGACGGGAGGCACCTCCTTCCTTAATCCCTTGCTTTCCGGTAGCGTCCATACATTGGAGAATTTTTCAGAAGCGATTGGGAAGGTTTTTAAGAAGAAATAGCCAAGCGAACTGAGGAGTCAGTTTCCTGCTGAAGGATTCATGTTCCGGATTGCGGAGATTCTCCAGTTTTCACCCGTTTTAACCACAGAAAAGCTACTCCACATTTCCCTTTTGGATCCGTTTGGACTAGTGATTATATACCGACAATCTACCAATGCCACATTTTCGCTGAGGAATTTAATCTTTTCCACCTCAAGGCTACGTGTGCCTGGGTTGGAACGGGTGCTTGTCTGCATGCCTGCTGTAGCCTCCGCAATCCCGATTCTCCATTGTCCGTTTGAGACCAGTTGGTCTATGTCCTCGGTCAGGATTTTCCGCAGGAGAATGCTGTCTTGTGTTTCCCTTGCTTCCGAATATTGCATGATGAGAATTTTTATCTTCTCTTTTTCCTGTGATTTTTCGGTCTGAGAAAAGACGGCTATAGGAAAAATCAACAGTATCAGGAATGATAGCTTCATGTTTTGGGGTTTTGGAATGAAAATACCCATTAAAACATGTAAAACCAATTTGTAAAAAATCCTTCTGCCAGAATCTCGGCAAAGGAAAACGCCATCTGGATACAGATGGCGTTCTTTCATTTGAGTTTTGGCCAATTTGGTTGTCTATACAAATCCGCTTGGATCTGACTATACCACATCTTCGCCCCGCAGTTTTATCACTGCACCTTCCAGAATCTCGCCGATGCGGATTTGGCAGGAAAGGCGCGAAGTTGGGAAATACTCGGGCAGGTTTTCTAGCTGGTCTAGTTCGGTATCAGTTGCATCTCCGAGGCCATCCTTTCCTTCAAGGATTTCCACGTGACAGGTAGCGCAGAGTGCCATGCCACCGCAGGTAGCGAGGATTGGATATTCGGATGCTTTCAGCACTTCCATCAGGCTCAGCCCCATGTCATCAGGGGCTTCGATCCGTTGCCGGTTGCCTGCTTGGTCTTCTACAGTGAATGATATCATGGGATTGATTAGAATGCGTTTACGCCGTTGACGGTGGTGTATTTGAAGCTGAGTTTTTGGTCAGGATAGACATATTTGAATGCAGAGTGCATCATGATGGCCGCCTCGTGGAAGCCACAGAGAATCAGTTTCAGCTTGCCGGGATACGTGTTGATATCGCCGATGGCGTAGATGCGTTCCACGCCGGTCGAATAGTCACGGGTATCTACTTCGATCGCATTTTTGTCAATGCTAAGTCCCCAGTCTGCAATCGGACCGAGCTTTGGACTCAAGCCAAACAGGGGGATCAGATAATCCGCATCCAATACGATTTCCTCCTTGGATTTGCCTTCGAGAGTGACAGTTTTCAATGTCCCGTTGCCACCTAGCTCTTTGAGATTGGCGGAAAGGATCAAATCAATTTTCCCTTTGTTGGCTAGGTCAAACACTTTGGACGCTGAATCAGGAGCGCCACGGAAAGTCTCATTTCTGTGAACCAAGGTTACCCTTTCAGCCACATCGGCCAGATAGATCGTCCAGTCCAAAGCGGAATCACCTCCACCAGCTAGCACAACCTTTTTGTTGCGGAAAGTCTCTGGGTTCTTCACCATGTAAGCGACACCTTTTCCTTCAAATGCCTCCAGATTTTCCACAGCGGGCTTTCTCGGCTCAAATACGCCCAAGCCGCCGGCAATGACCACTACTTGGCAATGCACTTGTGTTTTCTCATTTGTGGTGACGATGTACGATCCGTCAGCCTGCTTAGCAAGATGCTCCACACGCTCGCCCAAGGTAAATGTCGGCTTGAATGGCTTGATTTGCAACATCAGGTTGTCCACCAAATCCTGCGCATTGATCTCCGGATAGCCCGGGATATCGTAGATCGGTTTTTGGGGATAAATCTCCGACAATTGCCCACCGACCTGCGGAAGGTAATCGATCAAATGGCAGCGCATCTTCAGCAATCCTGCTTCAAAAACCGCAAATAGACCAACTGGTCCCGCCCCGATGATACAAAGGTCTGTCGTAATCATGATGAAAATGGTTTATCAATAGGTTTAACAGCTTTTTCAGCTGTTTGTTCGTACAAATATAATTAGTATGACAAGTAATTTTTCAATTTTGATAAGATCTATTCAAGGTTGTCATAAATTTTGTTGAGGATCCGCTTAAATTCCTCAAAATCCCCTTCGTTGAGGTTTTCCCAGGCTTTTTGCCGGATTTCAGAGACCTTTGGTTTGAGTTCTTCTACTTTTTCGGCGCCCGACTGCGTAAGTACCAGTTGAAAACTTCTCCGGTCATTGGGGTGGGGGACACGCTCCACATAGCCTTTTTTGGTCAGGATATCGATGATGCGCGTCAGTGTCGGTTGGTCTTTGAATAGGATTTGGGCCATTTCGGATTGGCTCATCAGCTCATTCTCAGATAGGTTTTTCAAAATCAGCCATTGGTCGACCGTGATATCGAAATCCTCCAGCTTGAACTTTCGCTGAGCATACTGCTTGACACGCCGGGCAGTCCGATCGAGTAGAAATGAGTACTTGCTGAATTGTTCCTGTGTCATACCAATAATTAGCATGACAAATGTAAGTATGATTTTGGTATTACGAATAAAAACCTATAAAAAAGATAGGGAATATAGGTAAATATCAATTCACGTTTTCCCTTCTGTAGATGAGATTGCCGTCCTTGTCCCATTCTGCGCGGATGTAGGGCCTGAAGTTTTTCGTGAACGGCTCACTTTGGTATTGGATTTCCCGCTTGCGGACTGCACTGTTCTTCACATTCCAGTATTCGGTCCAAAGCCCGACTTTTTCGCCAAAATGGTACTCCCCGGTGACTGCAACCTGCCCGTCTTCATGGAAATGAAAGAAATTGCCTTCCATTAATTCATACTCCACGGGGATAAGCTTTTCGATCTGGCGTTTTTCGCGGTTATAGTAGGTGACTTTGGAATCTTTGGGCCAGCCTTCGGAGTAGTGGAGTTTGTCAAGAAGTACAGATTTGTTGTCAAACTTAAGCCAGGTGCCATGTTTTGTACCAAAAAAATAGTAGCCTTTCTCGACAACGACTTCGCCAACTTCCCGCTGGTACGGCCCGTGTAGGAGAAATCCGCGGGTCGGGTCAAAGTTTTGGCTGCGGATGACTTTATCCCGATTGTCAATCCAATAGATATCCCTGATATAGGGATCCACTGTTCTGGTTTCGGTTGTATAATTGAAAACCTCATATTGGACCGATTCACGGATATTTTGCTTTGTATAGCCTTTCTTAGTTTTGACTCCAAAGTAAATGTTCTTTTTCGCTTTTTTCTTTTGCTCTTTCTTTTTATCAGTTTTGTTTAAGTCCTCGAAAAGCAACATCGGTGCCGAGGTAGGCAAGAACCTATCGGTCACGACTCCTGACGAATCCGGGTCCGTTTGTTGTTCTTTTTTGTCCTTTTGGGCAAAAGACACGCGTATGCCGATCAGATAAATCAATGCGAGAAGGAAAATCCGGGATTTCATGTTTTTACAACGAATTTTGGGCGATCGTTATTTTACCAAAAAAACACGGAACTATCAGCAATTCAAATGATTTTTTGAGAATTAATGATTGTAATCTGTATTTTTGGCCGAATTTTAAAAATCAAACCTCATGAATCCTATTTTATCCGATCGCATCAACCAGATGGAAGAATCCGCGACTCTGGCAATGGCCAAAAAAGCGCGGGATTTGAAAGCCCAAGGAATTGACATCATCAGCCTGAGTTTGGGCGAACCAGATTTCAAGACACCTAAGCATATCCAAAAGGCAGCCAAAGATGCAATCGATGAGGAAAAATATTTCGCCTATCCACCGGTGGCTGGATACCAGGACCTGAGGGAAGCGATCGCGAAGAAACTGCGTGAGGAAAACAATATCTCCCAAGCCAAAGCCGAAAACATCGTCGTTTCGACGGGGGCCAAGCATTCAATCGCCAATGTGTTCATGTGTCTTATCAATGAAGGTGACGAGGTGGTGATCTACTCCCCGTATTGGGTGAGTTATGCCGAAATCATAAAATTGGCTGGTGGTGTTCCCGTGCTTATAGAAGGAAACCTCGAAAACAACTTCAAAGCCACAGCCAAGCAATTGGAAGCGGCGCTGACGGATAGGACCAAGGCGGTGATTTATTCCTCTCCTTGTAACCCAACCGGTTCTGTATTTAGTCAGGCTGAACTGGAGGAAATCGCAGCCATCGTTAAAAGCAGGGAGAACCTTTTTGTGATCGCCGATGAAATTTATGAGCTGATCAATTTCACTGGGAAAAATTTCAGCATCGCATCTCTCCCCGGGATGTTTGAAAGGACAATTACGGTGAATGGATTTTCTAAGGGATATGCGATGACAGGATGGAGGGTAGGTTACATCTGTGCGCCCGTATTTATTGCAAAAGCCTGTGAGAAGATGCAAGGTCAATTCACTTCAGGTGGTACGGGCATTGCCCAAAGGGCTGCTTTGGCGGCGATCACCGGCGACCAAACGCCGTCCAAAGAGATGGAAAAAGCCTATTTGCGCAGAAGGGATTTGGTTTTGGGTCTTTTAAAAGATATTCCTGGGATCAAGACACATATTCCTGAAGGTGCATTTTATTTCTTTCCCGACGTGACAGCATTTTTCGGAAAATCAGCGGACGGGTTTAAAGTAAATAATGCGGACGATCTCTGTTTATATATTCTTGAAAAAGCCAACGTGTCACTGGTAACTGGTGAGGCATTCGGAGCACCAAACTGCGTCAGGTTGTCTTATGCGGCTTCAGACGAGGAACTTGTGGAGGCTCTCAAACGAATGAAATCCGCCTTGGCCAAACTTGCATAAACACGATAACCCATATTCTATCCCCGGGCCTGTGGTTCGGGGATTTTTTTTGTACAATTCCCGAATAGAAGTGCTTGAAGGGGTTTTCCAATATGCACTCCAACGTACAGTAAACCCTTGGATTATTACCCCATAGTTAATTGTCATTAGACTTCACAGGCGGATAAAAAATATGAAAATTCAAAGAAAAATTTAACTAACCTGGTTTTTTGACTCTGTCCGTTGATTATAACTAAATGATAAAATTAAAAGATAATCTTGGAAACTAGTTGAATATTGAATCGAAGGGGTATAGATCAAAATGTTGAAAATCAATAAAATAATGAGTTAAATTTCATTTTTTTGGAAACCCTAAGGATATCGACAAAGAAATGATTGTCTAAAAATACATTGCTAAAACGCTTTAATTGGTCTACTAGGTAGAAGTGCGGTTTTATCGTGAAAACTCAATTATGATTATTTTATTATTAAATCAAAAAAAACCTAGATGATACTCTTGTTTTTCTAAATCATTGTTTGCTATATTTGTCTCGGGTGATTAAGCAACTTTTTCTGCTAAAGACTTTTGATGATTAAACAAATGGAGATTATTGTGAGAATGACTTTTTCTGATCTCCATTTAAATTCTAATCCGCAGTAATGCGGATTTTTTATTTCTGGATATATTGGGCTTGAAATATTGTGACATTAAATTGAGATTTTCCTCTTATATCGTTTTCGTGCTTTTTTCGGGATTCTTTTCCTTTGTAACAGATTTTTCGCATGCTCAGGGAGACACGACATATTATGTAAGCTACCGGAAAATGCTGACGACAAGGCTTTACACTTCCAGGAAGTATACAAGTTTGGTGTTACAGGACAACTTGAGTGACACCCGTATGAGGTTTGAACCAAACACGAACCTTAACCTTGGAGTGGGTGCCTCCTACAATGATTTCACGCTGAATATTGCCGTAGGCTTTCCTTTTATGAATCCAAATATGGATCGCGTGGACGGCCGTTACTTGGATCTGCAGGGACACGTTTATCCTAGGAATTTTGTCATCGATTTCTTTGGGCAGTTTTACAACGGCTACTATTTGCAGCGGATCAATGGTCAATTGGTAGACGATCCGGATATCTTGGTGTTTCCAGACATGCGTGTGAGGAAATTCGGTGCCAACCTGCAATACCTTTTTAATGGGGACAGGTTGTCGCTGAAGGCTTCATTTTTGCAGACCGGTTGGCAAAAAAAATCAGCAGGAAGTCTCTTGGGTGGTTTTGAAATGTATGGTGGACATGCCGAGAACCCGTATCCGATTCCTTTTGAGCCAGACAATCCGCTCAGTCGGGAGTTTACCAGGGTCGGTTTTTTGCAGTTCGGCCCAAACATTGGTTATGTCGCCACATTGGTGATCAAAAAGCATTTCTTCCTGACAGGATTGGTATCAAGCAGCATGAGTTTTGGTTTTTCCAATGTGGAGCAGAATCTAGAATCCACACCCCAATGGAATGTGACCAACACCTTTTTTTTGAGAGGATTTGCTGGGTACAACGGCCCGGTTTGGTCCATCAACGCCAACTATGTACATGCGAATCTCGGTCTACCCAAGGTCGATGATTTCTCAAATCAATTGATGACAGGCAATTACCGAATCAATTTTATTTACAGATTTGACGTCGGGCCCAAATTGAAGAAGTACTTGGATTATGTAGATTTGGAGCGGTATCTACCCGAGAGGCTCAAGAAGCAAAAAGAGGACTGACCCTTTTTATATTAATAATCAAAATCAAACCCAAATATGTCATTACCAGCACAGATCAGCGCATCCTTAGAGACGCTCGGCATTAAGGACCAAAACCCAGGAAGTTCAACGGGCCAAAATTGGCTGAATACATCGGCAGGGTTTTTTTCATCCCTTTCACCTGTAGATGGAAATAAAATTGCAGCGGTGCAAGCTACGGACAAGGCGACCTATGAAGCCGTTATCCAGAAGGCCGAGGAAGCCTTTTTGACCTGGAGAAAAGTCCCGGCGCCACAGCGTGGTGAATTTGTGAGAAAACTTGGCAACGAACTCCGGGTCGTCAAAGCCGACTTGGGCAGGCTCGTTTCCTACGAGATGGGCAAGTCCTACCAAGAAGGACTCGGTGAGGTCCAAGAGATGATCGATATCTGTGATTTTGCAGTGGGCCTCTCCAGGCAATTGTACGGGCTGACGATGCATTCAGAGCGTCCCGGTCATCGCATGTACGAGCAGTGGCATCCCTTGGGCATCGTCGGAATCATCTCCGCTTTCAATTTTCCGGTTGCTGTGTGGTCCTGGAATGCCATGATCGCTTGGGTCTGCGGGGATGTGTGTATATGGAAACCTTCCGAAAAGGCGCCTCTGTCAGCTTTGGCCTGCCAGCATATCGTAGCAAAGGTACTCCGCGAAAGCGAATTGCCGGAGGGCATATCTTGTCTCATCAATGGAGACTACAAGGTGGGTGAAATGATGACCCAAGACTTCCGGATTCCCCTGATCTCTGCGACAGGCTCCACCCGCATGGGCAAGATCGTAGGACAAGCTGTTGCGGCCCGCTTGGGACGGTCACTTTTGGAACTTGGCGGCAACAATGCCATCATCATCACCGAAAACGCGGATTTGGATATTGCCATTCGTGGGGCTTTGTTTGGTGCAGTGGGTACTGCTGGTCAGCGCTGCACCACGACCAGACGTCTGATCGTACAGGAATCTGTCTATGATACAGTCAAGGAAAGGCTCAAATCCGCCTATGCCAAGTTGGTGATCGGGGATCCTTTGGACGAGAAAAACCACGTAGGCCCGCTCATCGACCAAGATGCGGTCAAGGCATATTTATCCGCGGTGGAAAAGGTCAAAGCCCAAGGAGGAAAGGAACTCGTGCCAGCAGGGGTACTCACGGGTCCCGGATATGAGTCAGGCTGCTATGTGAAGCCTTGTATCATCGAAGCTGAAAACCATTTTGAAATGGTACAGCATGAGACATTCGCGCCGATCTTGTACTTGAACAAATATAGGACCCTCGACGAGGCGATAGCCATGCACAACGGCGTGCCGCAGGGATTATCCTCCGCAATCATGACTTTGAACATGCGGGAAGCGGAGGCATTCCTGTCCGCCGCGGGGTCCGATTGCGGTATCGCAAACGTCAATATCGGTACTTCCGGTGCTGAGATTGGCGGGGCATTTGGAGGAGAAAAGGAAACCGGCGGAGGACGCGAATCCGGTTCGGATTCTTGGAAAGCATACATGCGCCGTCAGACCAATACCATCAACTACAGTACAGCCCTCCCCCTTGCTCAAGGGATCAGGTTTGAGATTTGAGGACTGGCCTATGGGCGAAGCGGACGAAAGGAGCCAATATGCCCAGAAATCAGGGACGTAGATTCAACCGAAGTCGATTTCCTCAATACCTGTGGAAGGTCAAGCAAAACAGAAAAGCCCTCGGGATAAGGTTCCGGGGGCTCTGATTGGTTGGGGTAAACCATCTTTTACTCTTTACCCCACATTTGGATATCTACCTCACAGGCTGGGACTTTGAATCCAACGGTAAATCTGTCCTTGTGCATCCACTCGTCCTTGAAGACCAAGAGAATGGTCGTTCCAGCGTCGGACTTTCCTTTCAGTTCCACCCAATCATCAAATGTCAGGTCATTATCATGAATACTTGGGATTTCAAGTAATTGCTTTGATTGGAGGTTGGCGCATGCCTGCCCACTTGATGCGACGTGGGTAACGCCAACCGACAAATCTGGGTCTTCAAATCCACTCCTGGTGTAAGCCCAATCATCTCCCGAGAGATTTGCCAAAAGGGTCAGGTCATTGTCTCTGTCGAAAATGACGATAATTGAATCAGGTGCTATTGGATTTTCGCTAAGTCGGGTGTATTCAGCCTGGTTTTTCCAAAAAGCAATCCAAATCATCAGAAATACAATCATCGAGACATGTATTTGCATATGTTAACTTATACAGTTCTGCCGAGGCCAAATCGGTTACCCAAGTTAATAGACAAATAAGAAAAACAGAAAAGCCCTCGGGATAAGGTTCCGAGGGCTTGGAAGTGGGAGTTGAGGGATTCGTCCCGATCGCCATCGCGGACCCCGACCCTCTGCGGCCTTTTTGATTTCGAATTAAAACAAAAAGCCCCGATTTGGGGCTTCGAAGTGGGAGTTGAGGGATTCGTCCCGAT
>NZ_AMZY02000019.1 GCF_000330725.2 Mariniradius saccharolyticus AK6
ACCGTCAACCTATTTTAGGCACACACAGAAGACTTCGATGACTATTTAAGGAGGAAAAATTTGAAGGGTAAAAAGAAAATGAAAAAGCTCATTACGTTTGTTTTGTGTTTTTTGCTGATCTGGTCTTCCTTTGGTCAGCGGGTTGAGGATTTCGCATTGACAGACGTGCAAAGTGGACAGAGTTTTTCGCTAACAGACCATGCCGAATCCAAGGCGGTGGTGCTGGTGTTCACGAGTTTGAATTGCCCGTTTTCCAAACTGTACGAAGATAGGATTGTGCAAATGCATGCCGATTTTGGAGCAGATGGATTCGTGTTTACGATGATCAATCCCCATTTAGGATTGGAAGAGGGTGAAAATGTTGAGGCCGCTAAAGCCCGCGCGAAAGAGAAAAAATTCTTTTTTCCGATCTTGGACGACAAGTCTCAAGTTGTCACAAGGCAATTTGGGATCACAAAGTTGCCTGAGGTGGTCGTTATTACACCCAGTCCCACAGGTTGGGCCATTGCCTACCGGGGGGCGATTGACAACAATCCCCAAGTTGCAGCCAATGCCAACATGAAATACCTGGAAAATGCGCTTGCGGCCATCCAAAACAGGCGCAACCCAAGCCCCACATCCACCCGCCCAGTTGGATGCAACGTAAAGTCACGTTAATTCTCGAGTATCGAAAGCAATTCCCTGACTTCATCCATTTTTTCCACCTCGCCCAGCTTTTCGAATGCCCCGATCAAGTTTCTCAGCATGCGGGCAATGATATCCAGGTTGGTGCAAGGCTCAAAAAACACGTCCTTCGGCTCGATCTGCAAGTGCTCCAGGTAGTTTGAAATATCGTTTTTTCCAAAAATCAGGCCTTTATTGAAAGCGTTGATGTAGAAGGTCGTTTCCTTGGATTTGTAGGTCAGGACAAAGAGGTTTGGTAAGTTGACGCCATAGATCGGCAGGCCCAGTTTCTTAGCCACCAAGAGGTATATGGCGCAGAGGCTGATGGGGTTGCCTTTTCTGCTCTCGATGACGTTGCTGATCATGCTGTTGCCTGGAGAATGGAAGTTTTTCGTATTGGCAGAAAACCGTAGCGTTCCGAAAAGCACCCCGTTGATGATCCGTACTTGCTCAAATGGCAACAGGTCATTTTTGAAAGCCGTCCAAACCTCAAAGTAGATCTGATGCATGTCGGCATTCAACTTTTCAAATTCCAAGTCGGGATATTGATAGGTATTGATGATCCAAAGCCCAGTAAGCAAATCCTGGTCGGGCGAATTTTTCCAATCACGAAGCCGGTCTTTCAAAAGAAAAAACTGCAAATGGTGGACGAGCTCCTCGATTTCCTTTTGTAGTTCGGGATTGAAAGAGTCCTCCCATTTCTTTTCCAAGAAAGGAATCACGGAGTGTCCGAGGGAAATGATTTTGTTCTTGACGTGGGATTTGACCTCTTGATCAGAATCATCCAACAAGGAAACCAGGGCGTGCAGTTCTTTGTCAGTCATTTTTTGGATACCGATGCGTGGGTGATGAAGTTAACAAAATCTTCGCAGCGAGAAAAGGTGCGAGTATTTCTAGATTTAGACGTGATTTCTGACTACTAAGTTTGAATCACACCAACGTTGAAACGCTCGTTGATCGGGGCATGATTAGCGGCCTCAATACCCATGCTGATGATCTTTCTGGTTTCTAGTGGATCGATTACCCCATCTACCCATAGCCTTGCGGCTGCATAGTAGGGACTGAGCTCTTCGTTGTACTTGTCGGTGATTTCCTTCAGCAATTGGTTTTCTTCCTCGGCGGAAATTACGTTTCCGGATTTTTGAAGGGCGGATACTTTGATTTGCAGCAGAGTCTTGGCTGCAGATGCCCCACTCATCACGGCCATTTGTGCGGTAGGCCAGGAGAAAATCAGCCTCGGGTCATAGGCTTTGCCACACATCGCGTAGTTGCCGGCGCCGTAGGAGTTGCCAAGGATAAAGGTGAATTTTGGCACGACCGAATTGGCCATGGCATTTACCATTTTGGCTCCATCCTTGATAATGCCGCCATGCTCGGCTTTGCTGCCGACCATAAATCCACTCACATCCTGCAGAAAAACCAGTGGGATTTTGCGTTGGTTGCAGTTCATGATAAACCGGGCGGCTTTGTCGGCGGAGTCCGAGTAAATGACGCCGCCCATTTGCATTTCACCTTTCTTGGTTTTGACGATTTTGCGTTGGTTGGCAATGATGCCTACCGCCCATCCATCGATCCGGGCAGTGGCACAGATCAGTGTTTTACCATAGTCGGCCTTGTATTCCTCCCAATCCGAGTTGTCCACCAAGCGTGCCAAAACCTCATTCATGTCGTAAGGCTTCACGCGATCGGTAGGGAACACATCATATAGCTCGGCAACATTTTTTGCCGGGGCCACAGGTTCCTTCCTGTCAAACCCTGCCTTTTCGCCTGCACCGATTTTGTCAAATATCTTCTTGATGGCATCGAGGCACTCCTGGTCGTTGGCGTATTTGTTGTCGGTCACGCCTGATATCTCACAGTGGGTAGTGGCGCCTCCAAGGGTCTCGTTGTCGACGACTTCGCCGATGGCAGCCTTTACCAAGTAAGAGCCTGCCAGAAAAATCGAACCGGTCTTGTCCACAATCATGGCCTCGTCGGACATAATGGGCAGGTATGCCCCCCCGGCCACGCAGCTTCCCATGATGGCGGCCACTTGTATGATGCCCATGGATGACATGCGGGCATTGTTGCGGAATTGGCGTCCAAAATGCTCCTTGTCGGGGAAAATCTCGTTTTGCATCGGAAGGAATACGCCCGCACTGTCCACCAAGTAAATGATCGGGAGGCGGTTTTCCATTGCGACTTCCTGTGCACGAAGGTTCTTTTTGGCAGTCATCGGAAACCAAGCCCCGGCCTTTACGGTCGCATCGTTGGCCACGATGACACACATCCGGCCGCTGACGTAGCCGATTCCAGTCACCACGCCAGCCGATGGACAGCCACCCTCTTCCTCATACATACCGTCCGCCGCGAATTGGCCGATTTCGAGGAATTCAGAATCTGCGTCCGTCAGGTATGCAATACGTTCCCGGGCGGTGAGTTTCCCCTTTTCATGTTCCTTGGCGATGCGGGATTTGCCGCCGCCGAGACGTACGGTTTCGGTTTTGTTTACTAGATGCTGAAGAAGCCGTTGGAATTCGGCTTCGTTGACAGTGGGTGATTTGGTTTCCATCAAGTTATTTGGGTTCAGTTTTCAGGTGGTGCTAAAATAGGGCATATTTTGCCTAAACAAAACCCGCAGGTAGAGGAGTTTGTTGGAAAGATGAAGTATCGTTTCAGTCAAGACAACGCCAGTTTAGCCCTGAGATTCCTTGAAGTGGATTCAATGGGAAAGCTTGAAAAATGCAATTCCTTTCATCCGATCGGTCGTGACCAAGACTAATCCTTTTGCCCCGCGCCTATGGGAATCCGTAGGTACACGTTCAGCGAGGTGTTTTTGCTGGTGATATTTGGATCGATGCGGACATCCACCAGACCATAGTAATACAGCATCCCGATACTCATGCTCTTTAGCTCCTTTTTTAATTTGTATCCGACCCCGCCGATAAGGCCTGCATCAAGCCTGTAAAATTCATCACCAACTTCTCTTCGGAAATTGGCAGCACCATTTGCAGCCTCTACATCAAAATCATCGTAGGCTTTTGATCGTAAGCCTGCTTGGATACCTCCCTCCAAAAGAAATCTGTGTTTGATCCGCTGTTGCCACATGATGGGTACTGCGAATGTATTTATTTTGGTCGTTAGGGTACCATTTTGAAAAATGGCGTCCAAGTTTGGGTCCCCAAGTTGGTAGGGCTTCATACCGGTCGCTCCAAAGGAATTCTTCACCAAAACGCCGGTACTTAGAAATGAATTTTCCTTAAGCATAATATGAAAGTAAAACCCCAGGTTGAAATTATTGAGGGCCTTTGTTTCCAATGTTCCGTTGAAGTCGGTACGGTTGAATCCGCCTGTAAGGCCAAACTCAATTTTGTCGGTGTTCAGCGCATCGCCAAAAACCAATGAAATCAAAACTTGGGAGCGTGCAGTGCCGGAGACGGAGAGAAGCAGAAGTACCAATATGATGGATTTTTTCATAAGGAATTCAAATGATAGGGCATGGTTCTTTTAGCCACAACGAATGTATCCAAATTATATCAGGAAGGGAAGAAATGGGCGATGAGGTTTAACGCAAGGAGCATTCCCTCATTAAAGCAGGAATTTTTCATCCACCACCTCCGGCAATGTCACCTTCAATCCAGGTGTTCTCTCCATTTCCCGCTTGATCGCAAATAAGGCCTCTTCGTTTCGTGCCCAAGCCCGGCGGGAAATGCCATTGTTGACATCGTAGAATAACATGGATTTGAGTTTTTGGTCTGCGTCGGCTGTGCCATCAAGAAGCATTCCAAAGCCGCCGTTGATGACTTCTCCCCAGCCAACGCCGCCGCCGTTGTGGATGGAAACCCAGGTGGCACCGCGGAAACTGTCCCCGATGACATTGTGGATCGCCATGTCAGCGGTAAACTTACTGCCATCGTAGATGTTGCTCGTTTCCCGGAAAGGGGAATCCGTGCCGCTTACATCGTGGTGGTCTCGTCCCAAGACGATTGGTGCGGAGATTTCACTGGCGCTCACCGCTTGATTGAAAGCCTCGGCAATTTTGATCCGACCTTCGGCATCTGCATAGAGAATCCGAGCCTGCGAGCCTACGACAAGTTTGTTTTTCCCGGCTTCCTCGATCCAGCGGATGTTGTCCTGCAGTTGCTGTTGGATTTCCTTTGGTGCATTTGAACTGATTTTCTTCATCACCTCAAGGGCGATTTGGTCGGTTTTTTCCAAGTCGGCTGCGTTCCCGGAAGTACAAACCCAGCGGAATGGCCCGAAACCGAAATCAAAACACATGGGTCCCAGGATATCCTGCACGTAAGAAGGGTACTTGAAATCGATGCCATTCTCTGCCATCACAGCTGCACCGGCACGGGATGCCTCGAGAAGGAAGGCATTTCCGTAGTCAAAAAAGTACATTCCCTTGGCAGCATGCCTGTTGATCGCAGCGGCATGGCGACGGAGGGATTCTTGGACTTTGGTTTTGAAGTTTTCCGGATCCTTTGCCATCATATCGTTAGCCTCTTCGAAACTCAGCCCCGCGGGATAGTAGCCCCCTGCCCAGGGATTGTGAAGGGAAGTCTGGTCCGAACCGAGTTCGACGTTGATGTTGTCGACGTCGAATTTTTCCCATACATCCACGATATTTCCCAGATAGGCAATGGACACGACTTCGGCATTGTTTTGCGCTTGACGTACACGGGATACAAGCTTGTCCAAGTCATCGATCAACTCATCCACCCATCCCTGCGCATGCCTCTTGTATGCTGCTTTTGGGTTGACTTCTGCGCAGACCGTGACACAACCGGCGATGTTGCCGGCCTTGGGTTGGGCACCGGACATGCCGCCAAGACCCGCTGTCAGGAAGACCTTTCCCCTTGGATTTACAGCCGTGCCCAGTTTTTTCCGAAAGGCATTCATGACCGTAATGGTAGTGCCATGGACGATTCCCTGTGGCCCAATATACATATAGGAACCCGCAGTCATCTGTCCGTATTGCGTCACGCCCAATGCATTGTAGCGCTCCCAATCGTCCGGCTTGGAGTAGTTGGGAATCATCATGCCATTGGTAACCACGACACGCGGAGCATCTTTGGAAGAAGGGAAAAGCCCCATGGGATGCCCTGAATACATGTGGAGGGTTTGTTCTTCGTCCATTTCGGCGAGGTATTGCATGGTAAGCAGGTACTGCGCCCAGTTTTGAAATACCGCCCCATTGCCGCCATAGGTAATCAATTCGTGTGGGTGCTGTGCCACTGCCGGATCCAGGTTGTTTTGGATCATCAACATGATAGCGGCCGCTTGTGGGGTTTTGGCCGGGTATTCAGAAATCGGCCGGGCATACATCTCGTACTCGGGGCGAAACCTGTACATGTATATACGCCCATACTCCTGTAGTTCGGCAAAAAACTCCTGCGCCAACTCGGCATGCCAAGCCTTCGGGATGTAACGAAGCGCATTTCTGACTGCCAGTTTTTTCTCTTCCGGACTCAAAATGTCCTTGCGCTTCGGCGCATGGGATACGTTCGGGTCCAGTGGCTTTTTAGCTGGAAGCTCGGAGGGAATACCTTGGAGGATGAGTTCTTGGAATGTCATTGGGGGAAGTAATTGGCTGATTGGTTATTGAGTTATTAGTTACCTGGATTGGAGGAGTGGTGTTTCGGGCGATATTTTTTTGGTGAAAAACCAGAAAAAAGCAACGGGATAGAAGATTGAAGTGCATCTCAAATCGTAATTGAGGGGCTATTTTCCAATCAGTTTCTTAAGTTGTATTTCCAGCTTGGGTAGGTGGTATGAAAGAATTGACCAGATCATTTCGTCCGAAATACCATCATAGGCATGGATGATTTGGTTTCGCAATCCTATAATGGAAACGGCTTCGGGCAAATTTCCCAAGAACTCCGCATCACGTTTCAGGATTCTAATGACCGCTTCACCAATGATTTCGAGATTCCGTTCGATTGCTCTTTTGAGCATCAGCTTGTATCGATATTCCTGAGCAGATGTCACATTTTCTTCGCTAAGAAACCCGTTGATTTCCGCTATCGCGAATTGGACATCGTAGAGCCATTTCTCTATTTTTTTATCCATAGATCAATTCTTTCGATTGGTTGATGGAATCGATCAGAACTGGATTTTTAAGGGTTTGTAACTCGACTAAGTCGATCTTGCGTCCAAAAACCCCTTGTAGTTCATTTTTTAGCACAAGGAAATTTTCGAAGTATTCGGAGGTTTTCATTTCCTTGAATTTGACCAAAAGATCCACATCGGAGCCTTCCGTCATTGTTCCTTTTGCGGCCGAACCAAAAAGATAAAGTTTCTCCACGTGGTGTTTTTCGCAGAGCGTTTGGATTGAATCAAGCGGAATTTCCAAGGTTTTCATTCGCATAATTTACTTATTTTATTCCTTTTTATCTTCATTCGCCCATTTTCAAACCCTTTCCCCCCTTTTCCAAACCATCGAGGGCTTGAGCCTGCCTTGCTGGTAGGTGATCTCTCTGTAGTCGGCGGTTGGGAAAAGGATGATGTCCGCCAATTGTCCTGAAGAAAGGCTTCCCCGATCTGTAAGTCCCAAAGCCGCCGCCGCCCGGAAGGTGATTCCAGCCAAGACCTCTAAATTGCTGAGTTTTTGGAAGGTCCCCAGTACGCTCGCCTGCATCAGCAAATCACCCATCGGTGCCGAACCCGGATTCCAGTCGGATCCGATTGCCAGGGAAGCGCCCGCATCGAGGAGTTTTCGCGCGGGCGTGAAGCCTACCCCCAGTCCCAAAGATGCGCCGGGCAATGCCACGGGAATCGTATCGGAATTGGCCAGCGTGGCAATTTCTTTTTCTGTACTTGCCTCCAAATGATCTGCCGACATGGCCCCGAAATCCATCGCCACCTGCGACCCGCCCACATGAAACTGATCCGCATGGACCACAATGTCAAAGCCCAAGGCCTTGGCTTTTTCAAAGTAATTTTGGATATCCTCGGCACTAAAGGCTGTGTCCTCTATAAAGGCATCCACGCGGTTTGTAAGGTTTTCAGATTTTAGGATGGGAAAGAGTTCATCGGAGATCTTTTTGAGGTATTCCCGCTGGTTTCCCTCAAAATCCCTCGGTCGGATATGTGCGGCCAGGCAGGTAGCAATCAGGTCTCCCTCCGTGCTTTCGCCGGCCAGCTGGATGGCCCTCAGCATTTTCAATTCCTCCTCGACCGAAAGCCCGTAGCCGCTCTTCACCTCGATCGTCGTAATGCCATCCTTCAGGTGCCTGTTGGCACGTTGTGCGGTCAACTGGGCGAGTTTTTCCAAGCTCGCTTTTCGTGTCTGGGTTACGCTTTCCCAAATACCGCCGCCCGATTTGGCGATCTCGAGGTAAGATTTTCCCGCGTTGCGCATGGCGTAATCCTGTGCCCTTGAGCCGGCAAAACAGATATGCGTATGGCAATCCACGATTCCTGGCATCGCTACAAAGTCGGTCTTGAGGTTGACCATCTCCGCTCCAATGGACTGAGCCTCTGGGAAAATATCCCAATAGCTGCCGATTTGGTGGATTTTGTCGTTTTTCAGGAGGATTCCAGCCTCTTGGATGATTTCCAAATCTTCATCTCGAAGTGCACCCTTCAGCGGCAGGTTTGCCATGGTGATTGCTTGCCGGATAGGGCCAATAAAGGTGTATTGGATGGTTTTCATCATAATGCCAGGAATGTATGAATAAGTTTTTGGGACAAAGTCAGATTGGCAGAGGCCTTAGTCTTTTCAAAAAGACCCAAGGATTTTTAGGCAAGAAAGACGCTGAAACATAATTTTTTTTCTTCCCTCTTAGTGTCTTTGTGGCAATTCAATCTAGAACCTATCAAACTTCTCTGACCACCTCGTCTCCAGTGCCAAACCTGCCTTCGCTGCGACTTCTTTGGCTAAAGTTAGCAATTCCCCGCTACGGATGATCTCGATGGCCGTTTCCATATCCTCGTACATGATTTGGTCTTCGGTGACATGTTTGATTTTGGTGCGGACATGTTCGTAAAGGGCTGTCATGATCTTCCCCGACTTAAGCGGAGCATGGAAATCCACCGCCTGCGCTGCACAGAAAAGCTCGATGCCAAGGATTTTTTCCACGTTTTCGATCACTTGGAGGGCTTTTCGGGCGCCGATGCTGCCCATACTCACATGGTCTTCCTGACCGAGCGACGTTGGAATGCTGTCTGCCGAAGAAGGAAAACACAGACCTTTGTTTTCGCTCGCCACGGCAGCCGAGGTATACTGCGGAATCATAAATCCCGAATTCAGCCCCGTTTCTTTCAAGAGCAGCTTTGGCACCCCGGGCGTATCACCTTCTAGGGAAAGGTAAATCCTTCGGTCAGAGATATTGCCGATTTCCGAAGCTGCCAGGCATGCATAATCCAAAGGCATGGCAATCGGCTGACCGTGGAAGTTTCCCCCGCTGATGGTATGATTTTCGTCAAACACAACGGGATTGTCCGTCACGGAGTTGATTTCGGTCTCGATCATCTGCTTTAGGTGCAGCCAAGCGTTGCGGGAAGCACCGTGTACTTGTGGCATGCAGCGCAGGGAATACGGATCTTGGACGCGCGGACAGGTCGCATGGGAATGCACAATTTCCGATTCATGCAGCAAGTTTTGGATCGTTTGCGCCACGTGTTGGTTGCCGGCGTAAGGTCTGAGTTGGTGGAGTTCTGCGGAAAAAGGTTTCACCGAGCCCAAAAGTCCTTCCAGCATCATTGCCCCGGTAATATCCGCATGGGCAAGGATATTGTAAAACCGCTCCACGACCTTGACGCCAAAAGCAGCGATGAATTGTGTTCCGTTGATCAAGGCCAGACCTTCCTTGGGACCCAGACTGATGGGCTCGATGTCCAACAGTTGAAAGGCCTTTGCGGTCGGCATGATTTCGCCTTTGAAATGGACCCGTCCCAAGCCAATCAAGGGCAGGAACAAGTGGGAAAGGGGTGCCAAGTCACCCGAAGCGCCTACCGAACCTTGTTTGGGGACGACGGGGATGACATTGTGGTCGATATGCCAGAGAATCCGATCGAGCGTACTTTCCCGAATCCCGGAATATCCTTTTGCCAGCGCGTGCAGCTTCAGCACCAGCATCAGTTTGGCAATTTCGATCGGGATAGGCTCGCCGATGCCCACAGCATGGCTCTTGAGCAGGTTTTCCTGGAGTTTTTGTGTCTGATCAGGGGAAATGAGCGTGGTGCATAGGGGGCCAAATCCCGTGTTGATTCCATAGACCGGGTTTCCGTTGGCGACGATCTCTTGGACTGCTGATGCAGATTTTTTGACCCGCGAGCGGGTTTCCGGGGATAAGATCCCTCTGATTTCACCGTTAGCAATGCCGAGGGCAATGGAGGCAGTCAGGTGTTCTTGGCCGTATTGAAAGGTGTTTTTCATTGTTTCTTTTGTCTCACAAAGCCCCAATCGAGCAATGTGTGATTTGGATTACGGACAAAATTAGGTTCAATAATTCATACATATAAATATCAAAAAGATCAGATAGTAATTACTATTGATTATTAAAAGCGATTTAAACGTTTAACTCGGCCCGTGAATTTTGTATCCAACGCCGTGCTTGGTAGATTGTCTTTATTCTTTCGGGGCGAGGTGTGACGCATGGCGCCCTCTAATCTAAAGAGCGATGAAAAATTCACAGGAAATGATATTACAAGAGCGGATTTCAAGAGCCATACATGTGGTCAGAAATCAAAAAACCATGATGGACAGTGATTTGGCTGAAATGTATGGTGTGGAAACAAAAGTGCTCAATCAGGCAGTAAAGCGGAATTTGGATAGGTTTCCGGAGGACTTCATGTTTCAGCTTACGGTCGAGGAATGGGAGGGTTTGAAGGCGGAATTTGAGGAACAAAAAGGACGGGATTTTTTAAGGTCACAAATTGTGACCTTAGAAGATGGCAGGGGACGACATCGGAAGTACCTTCCCTATGTGTTTACCGAGCAAGGTGTCGCCATGCTGTCCTCGGTTTTGAACAGCCCCACTGCCATCCAGGTCAATATTTCGATCATGCGGGTATTCGTAAAAATGCGACAATGGGCAACAAACTATGAGGGCTTGGTCAAAAGGATCGAAGAGCTCAGCCAAAACCAAAGCGAGCACAACGAACATATCAGAAATATTTACCAAATAATTGAGGAGTTGATACGCCCGGGGTATTCCGAACGGAATCGCATTGGGTTCAAGTAGGTGAGATGAATTCTTTCAGGGACGGTTGAATTCCCGTTCCTTCGAGAAAAGGCAGCTTGGGTATTTGATTCAAGGGGATTCAAATACATATATCATTCAATACCATATTTGTCAAATATTAATTACGTTTGGTTATTAAAGTTGAAACCTTTCGATTGCCGTAATATTTGTTCTGTCCTTCCAAAAGTGGAGAAAAGCCACGAATGTGCGAATAGTTCTCTGCAAACTGCTGCTGCCAACTGCATCTTGCCTCTCGCGTCTTGGCCGTCTTAGCGTGCTAATCCTATGAACATCGAACTCCGACACCTTGAATACTTCCGTGCCGTAGCCGAAGAACTGAACTTCGGGCGGGCAGCGGATCGCCTTTTCATTTCCCAGCCGGGACTCAGCCGTCAAATCAAACAGATGGAGGAAATCCTTGGCGTGCTGCTTTTTGAGCGGACCAAAAGGCATGTCGAACTGACCGCCGCAGGCATGTACCTCAAATCCGAGGTCGATTACATCTTCAACCACCTCCAACTCACCAAATCCCAACTCCGGGAAATCGCCGCCGGGAATGTAGGCGAGCTGCGGATCGGATTCTTAGGTTCAGCAGCGCATACCGTCTTGCCGGAGCTGTTGGTGAAGATCTCGCAGTCCTTTCCCGGCATCCGCACCAATCTCGAAGAACTGAGCAATGCCAGCCAAGTCGAAATGCTCGAAAAGGATAAGCTCGATTTGGGATTTGTCCGCTTGGCACGGGTGCCGGATGCACTTCAGATGAAAATGGTGGAGCAGGACACCTTCTCGCTCGTCCTCCCGCTTGGGCACCCGATAGAGGCGGAAAAGTTCAAGCATATCGGCCAGTTGAAGGACGAAAACTTCATCCTCTTTTCCCAAGACTACTCCTCAGTCTACTACGACAAAATCATGTCCATCTGTGAGGATAGGGGCTTTTCGCCCCGGATCACCCACAAGTCCGTCCATGCCCTGACGATATTCAAGTTGGTGGAGGCGGGTTTGGGCGTGGCGATTGTGCCGAGTTCACTGAAGGAGGGCTATGACTTGAAAGTGAAATTTGTCGAACTCGTAAATATTCGCCAGAAAACTGAACTCTATGCCGTTTGGAAAAAGGGGAACCGCAATCCAGCTTTGGGGAAAGCCTTGGAATTGATTGTCGGATAGTGACAGATAGCCAGTTCGTTTTGCCTTCATCCTCGGCAATTCTCAAACTCGGGAATTGACCCTACTTCGTAGGACAACGAATTTTGTTTTATTATACGATATATGATCGTATTTTTGTAAAAAATTGATAACATGAAAGTTACTGCGATTATCCCGGATAATTTGGTGCAAGAAACGATCGAACTTTCTCAGGCTTCATCTGTCACGGAGGCTTTGAAGATTGCCCTAGTTTCCTACATCAGGTCGCAAAAGATCAAGAAGCTTGGTTCAAATATTTTGAACGAGCCCTTGGAATTCAAGTATTCAGCCCAGGAACTTCGTGATCTGAACAGAAAATGAGAGGTGTAGTCTTGGATACCTCGGTATGGATTGAATACCTCCGTGGCAATCCCGATTTTTTTGAAACCTGCCAAGAACTTTTGGAAAATGGTAGGGTTTACGGTCTTGAACTGATTTTTGCGGAGCTGCTGCAGGGGGCAAGAGGAGAAAGGGAGATCGAGACCATTTTGGCATTTTCGTCCCTTGTTCCGAGTTTGGATGAACCTTTCCTTGTCATTGACTCAGGTTTGATTTCCCAAAGGGAGAATTATGTCAATCAGGGTGTCGGCTTGATAGATGCGGTGATTGTCAATGCGGTAAGGAAAAATGGGCTCTTGCTTTGGACGCTCGATACCAAAATCCGCGGCGTGCTCGGATATGGTTTTTCTTTTGAGGTGGATTAGGTTGGTCTTTTTTGGGGATGTTTTCCGAAAAGAAATCGGGAATCCGCTTTAGTTAGTACGATCTAGATTACTTCACCTGTCTTTTCTGGATTTCAGGGCCGAAATTAAAAATCCCATATCTCATACCCCAAATTACAAATCCCGTTTCTCAAATCTCAAATCTCCAACCCCTTCTTCTCCCTCATTTTCCCAAATGCCGTGCAAATGTCGGGTCAAATCCGCCTAAATTGCGGAGGCGTTTCAACCATTTCCCTCCAAATTGCCATGGTCAAACAAACTATCTTAACAATGAAACAACCACAATTGGGCCAGAAGATCCAGGAATGGAGAAAGGCCAAAGGCATGACACAGGAGGAATTGGTCGAGCGCTGTAACATCAACGTGCGGACCATTCAGCGCATTGAGGCAGGGGAGGTGGCACCGCGTCCCTATACGGTAAAGGCGATTTTGGAGGTATTGGAGGTGAAATCGGAAGAAGTGAAGGAACTCAAATTGGATGGCGAGGAGCCCGCAAAGCCTGATCAACTGCGCGCCTGGTTGCGGTTTTCTTTTGTCACGGGTATCATTTATTTGATTTTTGCCATCGTGGAATCCGTCCTTGACATGGCCTTGGTGACGGAAGGGCGTTCTATCGAAACTGGTTTCGGAATGCTCTATACCTCCGTCAAAATGGGGGTATTGGTCCTATTTATCATGTTTACCTCAGGATTCTTCAAGCTAGGGCAAGCGCATGGCAATATTTTGATCAAACTGGTTTCTATATTGATGATAGGTGCCACAGGTATCTTTATCGTCGATGATATCCTGACCTATTGGAATGGGACGGATATTTATTCCGGACTTATTTTTCGTTCGATCGTCGCTGGTTCGCTGTATGTGCTTTTTGCCACGGGTTTCCTACTCATGGCGCGGGAGAGGAGCAAATTGTACCTGATGACCGGCGTCATCGGCTTGATGACGGGCGTGAGTTTCCTGACCGTCGTGTTCGCGATACCGGGATTGGTACTGCTGACGGTCTTTGAGGTTTTCCTGCTTGTAGTCCTGCATGCCGAATACAAGGGGCAAGCCAGCACGGAGTCCATGACCCTCGTCGGAAAAGCGCAGGTGCTTTGATTGGCAAAAATTGAGGAAATCGGATATTGGCGACTTTCTTCCAATTGAAAAAATTCCCATTCGGCTGTCAAAAACTTGGCAGCCGTTTTTATTTCAATACCGTTGCAATCTGCGCCTTGACCCATTTCAGCACCTCGGCGTTTTTTGGACTTTCGGACAGGATTTCGAGGATTTTGGGCCGCTCGCTTTTTTCGTAGAAATTGTCCAGTCCTGATTCCAGCGATTGTTGGTCGGCCGCTGCATGGTAGCCAAAGCCGAATTCCGCTGCCAAGGATTTCGCAGAGAGTGGCTGCTTGGTTTCGAAATATTCCTCCAACTCAGGCTGCCGGGCCGGGCCATCGATCAAGCGGAAAATCCCACCCGCATGGTTATTCAGAAGAATGATGCGGAGGTTGGGAATGGGGTAACTGTGCCAATAGGCGTTGCGATCGTAGAAAAAGGCCATGTCCCCGGTGATCAAGGTGACAAAACCATCGGAGACAAATGCACAACCGACTGCCGTACTGCTGCTGCCGTCAATGCCACTCGTGCCGCGGTTGCAATAGACTTCGGGATTGATTCTTCCCAGAAAATTCAAATACCGTACGGCCATGCTGTTGGCGACATGGATTTTGCTTGCTGCTGGTATTTTTGCCAAAGCAGTCTGCAAAGCTTTGTATTCGCCAAACTCTGCCCGGTAGATCGTTGCAGGAAGATGTTTGCGGACTTTTTCTTCCAGGGATGTCCAGTGTTTTGCAAAGTCCAGGTTCGATTCGACTGTTTGCCCGATAAGCTGAAGGAAATCCAAAGCATCACAGGATATCGTTTTCTCCAAATGTTGGTAAGTGTCCGGTGCATAGCCCGCTGGCTGGATATGCCAATGTGCAGCTTCCGAGCTTCGCAGAAAAAGCTTCAGGCCCTTGGAAATGATCGATTTGCCAAAGGAAATAATCAGGTCCGGGCGAAGTGAGTTTCGCAATTCCGAATTCCCAATATAATGGTCATGCAGGCAAATTGTATGGGAAGACTGTAGGTTGCTGATGCTATCTGTGACCACGACGGCCTGGTGGTTGGCTGCGATTTGATCCAAGATCTGCCGCAATGCTACATCCGGAAACTGCTGCCCTGGCACGATGAGGATTTTTCGAAATCTCAGCAAGTCCTGTTCGATCACTTTCTTTTGATCCGCTGAGAGCGTCGGCTTTCCTTTGAGCTGATTGATAACCTGCAGGTCTTTATCAAAGTCAAAACGCTCTTCTTTTTCCGGATAGAATGGCTCTCTGAGGGGAATGTTGATATGTACCGGTCCCTCCGGGAAATCCGCTGCAAGGTTGATCGCTTCATTCACGATCCGGTTAGCATGCCAAACCTTGTCCGCGTGACCAAACTCATCGGGAAATTGGAAGAATCCCTTTACATGTTTCCCATAGATTTCGGTTTGGCGGATGGTTTGGCCGTCCCATTGGTCGATCCACTCGGGTGGTCTGTCGGCGGTCAGGATAAGCAAGGGAATCTGTTGGAAATAGGCCTCCGCAACAGCTGGGGCGTAGTTGTAAGCAGCGGAACCTGAAGTGCAGACCAGCGCAACGGGTTGTCCAAGCTGTTGCGCCATGCCCAAGGCAATGAATGCGGCTGACCTTTCGTCGGAGATGGTTTTGGTATGGATTTCCGGATGTCTCGCAAAAGCCAAAGTGATGGGCGCACAGCGCGATCCGGGCGAAAGAATGGCATGTCTGATGCCCTTTTTGGCACAAAGGCTCACCAAGTCAACAATAGGCTGCAGGATCAAGGCCGTTGGTTTTTGAGGTGGTTGCCGATGATATCACATTTCATTTCGGTTTCTTCCCATTCGGACTCGGGGTCCGAATCTTCCGTCACGCCCGCTCCGGCATATAGCCAAGCCGCATTTTCGGTCAGCCTTGCAGTGCGTAGGTTGACAAAAATGGAAGTTTCCCCTTCCACATTGATAGGTCCGATGAAGCCCGCGAAGAGCGATCGGTCAAAAGACTCATTTTCCTTTAGAAACTCCAACGCTGCTTGTCTCGGCATGCCGCATACCGCCGAAGTCGGGTGAAGGAGTTGTAGCATCACGGAACCGAGTTGGGGGAAATTCGTCGCTTTCATGTCAACGGTAAAATCTGAGCGCAGGTGCAGCAGATTTCCGGCGACGACCGTCTTTGGACCGTGTTCGTCATATTCACGAAGACGTATTTTTTTGAAACAATCCACGATGTACCTACTGACCAAGGCCTGTTCCTCGATTTCCTTTTGGGTCCAAGCGGCGTTTTTGATGGGATTGTCACCCTTTGCTTTTTGCGTGCCGGCCAGCGACATGGTATAAAAGGTATCACCTTTGGTCTGGATCAATACCTCGGGTGAAGCACCCAGCCAAGTACCGACTCCCGGTAGGTGGAAGAAATTGATAAAGGCGTTGGGGTAGGAGGAAAGCAGGTTTTTAAAGGCCGCCGCAAGGTCAAAGGAGGCTTCTAGCGGCAGGGTCTTACGCCGGGCGGGAACGATTTTGCTCAGTTGTCCGCTTTCGATGGCCGCGATTCCTTTTTTTACCAAATCTAGGAATGCCGGCTTTTCCATGCCGCCATTTGTTTTCCCATCCTCGGCATGATCAACTTTTACAAAAAGATGCCTGATCTTTTGCACGGCCTCTAGGGTAGGGAGCATCAAAGGCAGTGGTTCCAATTCCTCCAATTGGCTTTCGATCGACTGCCCTAGGTCCACTTTGAAATATTCGCTTGCCTCCATAAAAAAGGCCATCCGATCGGCTTGGTCTTCAAACGGATGCACAACAAATCCCGCAGGAAGCTCCTCGAGGTTGAGGGGTACCCTTTTCAACTGTCCCGATTTGTCGATCAGAACTTGGAGAAAATTCGATTTGGGCTTGCGCCAAATGGCGATTTGACCACCCATTTCCATCCAATAGGCCAATAAATTGGCGAGGTAATGCTCGAGTCCTTCCAGTTTTGCCAGTGTAGTTTCCTGCATCTTACTTTTTGTCAATAATGGCCATGGTGATCCTGCTGATACAGGTGAGTTCGTCATGGCCGTTGTATATCTTGATTTCCCAAACCTGGGTTTTCTTTCCCAAATGGATCGGCTTGGTCACGCCGCGTACCAGCCCATCCCGGACGGACTTGAGGTGGTTGGCATTGATTTCCAATCCTACGCAATGCTGCCTGCTGGTATCCACTGTCAGGGTAGCCGCCACGCTACCCAGGGTTTCGGCCAGGACGACATTGGCACCACCGTGTAACAGTCCGAGCGGCTGTTTGGTTTTGTCCGTAACCGGCATGGTAGCCTCCAAAAAGTCCTCTCCAATCTGCGTAAACCGAATATCCAAAAAATCCGTCATCGTGTTTTTCCCCATTTGGTTGAGGGAATCCAAGCTTAAGTCCGGGGGGAATATCATGTATGAAGGGATAATTGCGTTTATTTGGGCTTCGAAACAAAAATAAAGAAACTTGCTAAGTAAAAAAATCTACCTCGTCCGCCATGGACAGACGGATTATAACCTCAAGGGTGTCGTGCAAGGCAGTGGTATCGACGCCCCGCTCAATTGGAATGGTCACAAGCAGGCGAGGGCTTTTTTTGAAGCGTACAAAAACGTGCCCTTTGAAAAGGTTTTTTATACGGGCCTACAGCGTACAAAGCAATCGGTGCAGGGTTTTTTGGATCTCGGAATCCCGCATGAGGCTGTCCCCGAACTCAATGAGATTTCCTGGGGTCGATACGAGGGTGTCCCGATGACCCATGAAGAAAACCACTACTACACGGATATGCTGGAGCGGTGGGCTTCTGGAGATTTGGACTATGCGATAGAGGGCGGTGAGAGCCCGAACCTTGTCGCGAGAAGACTGCGCAAAGGCATCGACCATATCCTCCGCCAACCCGAACGAACGATCCTGATTTGCATGCATGGCCGTGCAATGCGGGTACTGTTGAGCTTGCTTTTGGGCTATGACCTCAGGTACATGGATACATTTTTACACCGTAATCTTGGATTATACATCTTGAATCAGTCGGAATTGGGGTTTTTCCGGATCGAAAAATACAATTGCGGGGAGCACCTCAAGGATTTGGATTTGCCTTGAGCGCTTTGTTGGCCTTTTTGGTTTTGGCGTTGCGGGCCTCGTAGGATGCCAAAAGCGACTGAAAAGTGGATTTGGACTCGTCCAAGTCGATGATTTGGAAGGCGATCTCATTGAGGGAAGCAGTGCGGTGTTGGTTGACGCGGACAAACAAATCGCCGAGTTGGCAACGGTCAATGCCTTCATAAGGAACCTGTACCAGGATCGCCGCATCGGAATTCCCAGAAAAAGACTTGGTGGTGAAAATATTCATCAAACTCAATTCGATGTAATCGGTACTGGTTTGATACTGCTTCAGTTCACTTTTGTTGAAGATAAGCAAAAACGTTTTCCCCTCAGGATCTTTGGAATAACCCGAGAAGACCAGCATAAACAACACTAAAGCCAACAGACACTTTTTCATGGATGCAAACTAGGCATTTTAAACTTGGAAGTCAATGGTTTTGTTAAGGTAAATATGGGGGATTTTTGAAAGCATCCTGAGGCTGCAAGTCCATGCTTTGCTATTTCCTAGAATCGCATCCGACAGCGATCGGATCTAAAAGTGAGCCGCTGTATACGAAAACCGTATGCCGATAGCTGTCGGCAGTGGTGTGAGAGACACTCCTCACTGACTTAACGGTTGGCGAGGCAGTCTACTCGATTAGCCACCGTTTTTTATTTTTTCAAGATACCCACATTTCTCTTTGTCCCACAATTGTCCATTCTTCACCTTTTCTTTCTACAAATACGATGCTTCCCCAACCACATAATCTACCGCAAGAGAAAGTGTAGTAGAATACAGCTCTTCTATTGTCAGTGCTAAATGCTACACGAGACATTGTCATTGAACCAATTCTTCTCTTGTTGTCTGTTGTATCATTGAACTCTGATTTAGTTACCAACGTATAGTTTCCTGTCTGTGTGATTTTGCTTACGTCAAGTCTTTTTGGGCTTTCGATTTGCTTTAGCTTTTTAATTAACTTAATCCAAGAGGTGTCAACTGGGAAATTGGCTTCGAAATTTTCAAGGTTTAAAATTCTTTCTATTCTGTCGTCGCTCCTATAAGTTGTAAGCGTGTCAAAAAGATAGATTTTAAGCACGGTAGTGTCAAGTTTTCTATCATTCAAAAGAACTTCAAATTCAGCGCTTTCCTTTTCAAATCGTAAACTATCTTCTCGTGTTGACTCTTCCCAAATTGGCATTGGAGGAATCGGAAGAGGTTCATAATACCATTCCGTTCCAACCAATTCTATGAATTTCTGATTTAGAATATTCAATTCTTCATTTTCCTTTTCTGTTGTGGTCGAAATACAACTTGACAGAAACGCAAGAACTATGATTATTAATGATTTTCTCATTTTTTAAATTCTTACTAACGAACATAAAAATCCCCAAGTTCCGCTTGTTTGGATCCATCAGACTGGGTGTCCATTCAGAATCAGTTGGGTTCCTTTGGCGCCGTTAGCATACGAAGTCAACTTTTTGAAAGTAAGAAGAATGGTGGCTAACGAGTTGATTCCCGCAATCAATGAACTATGTATCCCACACGAATTACATAGCGCAACCGTCGCGGATATCTTTCGATTACCTAAACTTAAACCTAAAGCTCTAAAAATCCAACTCGTCCATACGCCATTTTTTCGACCGATTCCCTCTCGTCTCAAATCCCTGTTTTTTCGCCGGATACTTGGTACTTGGTTACCTGTGACGAATATGATTTTCTCGTGGCGCCTGCTGCGGGAACTTGTTTATCCTTCGCGGATTCTTGGATATCAATATTTTCGACTTGGGGTACCGGCCTTAGTCACAATCCACTGGAACTCCATGTAATAGCGCGTTTGATTTCGGGGGATTTTGGATAACTTGGAAATTCAATAGGGGTTTCAAGGCCTAATACTGTAGTCGCGTTTTCTACTATTTCAACAATCTTCATCAACATGCTTTCCAAAATATCTTCCCTGTTTCTTGGGGTATTCCTTTCGATTTCACTCTCTGTGTTTGCCCAAAAGAAAAAGGATATCGACCTCGAAACCGTCACCGAGAAGAACCTGAAGTCCGGCATTGCAATTCTGAATGACCTGATCTCGATTCCCAACGATTCCAATATCCCTGAGCAGCTCTGGCCCAATTTGGAATGGTGTGAGCGGAACTTCGGCCGTCGGGGCTGGAAAACCCAAAGGCTCGAAACAGCAGGTTTTCCGCTGATGTTGGCAGAAATGTCAGTACCAAAAGCCACCAAGACCGTTTTGTTCTACTTTCACGTGGATGGACAGCCTGTCAATGCCAAGCAGTGGGACCAGGAAGATCCCTTTGGGCCCGTATTGAAACAGAGAAACAGTGCCGGAAAATGGGAAACCATTCCGATGAGTCGGCTGGACAATGGGTTCGATCCAGAGTGGAGAATTTTTGCACGCTCCGCTTCAGATGACAAAGGACCCTTGGCGATGTTCCTTACTGCTTGGGATGCACTGAAGGCGGAAGGGAAATCACCCAATTTCAACGTAAAGGTAATATTGGATTTTGAGGAAGAGATTGGTTCTCCGCACCTCGGGCCCGCTGTAAACATGCATAAAGAAAAGCTTGCCGCTGATATGATGTTGATCATGGACGGTCCCCGTCATATATCCAACGAGCCTACCTTGACCTTTGGTGCACGGGGAATCGCCGAGATTACGTTGACCGTATATGGGCCGCGCAACGATCAACACAGCGGACACTACGGCAACTATGCGCCCAATCCGGCATTTCGACTTTCGCAATTGCTCAGCAGTATGAAGGACGATGCTGGGAGGGTTGTGATTCCCGGTTTTTATGACGGTATTTCTTTGACCGAAGAAGAGAAAAGAATCTTGGCTGCGGTACCTCATGACGAAGAGACGGTCAAGAAATCCCTTGGAATTGGTTCCACCGACAAGGTAGGCGCCACGTATCAGGAGTCATTGCAGTATCCATCATTGAATATTCGGGGACTGTATTCCGGAGGGGTTGGAAAAGAGGCAAGGACGATTGTCCCATCTACAGCGCTTGCTGAAATCGATGTGCGGCTTGTCCCCGAGAGCGACCCAGAGCGGCTTTTTGCCTTGATAAAGAAGCATATCCAACAACAAGGGTATCACATTTTGGACCAAGATCCGACCGATGAGGAAAGACAGAAATACTCCAAATTGGTCAAGTGGCAGGGGACAATCTCATACAAAGCCTTTCGAACGCCCTTTGATTCAGCGCCGGGGAAAATGTTGAATAACGCCTATATCCGAGCCTTCGGGAAAGAACCCATCAAGAATCGAATATCGGGAGGGTCTCTGCCAATAGCGCCTTTTGTGGATGCCTTACAGATTCCGGCAGTGACGGTCGTTACGGTCAATTCGGACAACAACCAGCACGGCCCCAATGAAAATATCCGCTTGGGTAATTATAAAGAGGGAATCAAGACCGCTTTGGCGATCTTGAC
This sequence comes from Mariniradius saccharolyticus AK6, assembly GCF_000330725.2. Lineage (GTDB taxonomy): Bacteria > Bacteroidota > Bacteroidia > Cytophagales > Cyclobacteriaceae > Mariniradius > Mariniradius saccharolyticus. Next base: position 21,350 of record NZ_AMZY02000019.1, read on the forward strand.
TGAGGAGTTGAAATAAGATTGTGGAGGGACTCGTCCTTCCGCATAAAACAAATTAAACCACAAACTAAACCCTATGAAGAAAATGAGCCATGAGATCCAAATCGTTGCCCCAGCAGCATCGGTTTGGGATGCGGTTGTCGATCCGCACAAATACCGGGCATGGACCCGGGAATTTCACCCAACATCCTATTTTGAAGGCGGATGGGATAAAGGCGACAAAATCCTGTTTTTGGGTCAAGACGATAAAGGAAGTATTGGAGGGATGGTGGCCGAGATTGCCGAGTCTGATTTTCCGAAATTCATCTCTATTCGCCACTTGGGCTATGTGCAGGATGGTTTCGAAGATACGCAGTCAGAGGCTGTAAGAGCCTTGTTTCCCAGTTACGAGAATTATTTTTTGGAAGAAATCGGCGATGGAAAGACCCGTTTCCGTGTCGAGTTGGATATGGATGAGAGCTATTGGGAAATGATGCAGGAAATGTGGCCGAGGGCACTCAAGGCCCTGAAAGATGTAGTCGAGCAAGCCGAATCACCTAAAATTTACCCCTGCCTTTGGTTTGACAAAGAAGCGGGCGAAGCCGCTGAGTTTTACTGCGGTCTTTTCAAACAGGGGCGCTTGCTAGAACAGAGTCCTATGGCGACGATTTTCGAAATCATGGGGACAAAAATAATGGGGCTCAATGGAGGCCCAATGTACCAGAAGACAACAGCCGTTTCTTACTTTGTCTATTGCAACGGAACGGAGGAAATAGATAGGCTGTATGCGGCACTGAGTGTAAATGGCCAAGTGCTGATGCCATTGGACAAGTATGATTGGTCTCCAAGGTATGCATTTGTCCAGGATAGGTTTGGGGTAAGTTGGCAATTGGACGTCGAGGATATCAAATCTTCCCAGAAGATTGTGCCTTGTTTCCTATTTGCCAATCGAAAGATGGGTTTGGTAAAGAAGGCCGTGGACAGGTTCGTGTCGATTTTTCCCAATTCACGCATATTGATGGAGGCGCCGTACCCGCCAGCGGCTGGCCTACCGGAAGGGACTTTGTTGTTTGCCCAGTTCAGATTGGCCGGCTATATCTTCAACGCCATGAGTAGTACGCGTCCCGAGGAGTTTGATTTCAGTCCGGGAAATTCGATGGTTGTCGAATGCGAAACCCAAGCCGAGATCGACCATTATTGGGAAAAGCTAGGTGAGGGGGGAAGGTACGAACAATGCGGTTGGCTTCAGGATGAGTATGGTATTTCCTGGCAGGTGGTGCCGGCGGTGCTTTCCCAGCTGATGGCAGACCCTGGGCGCTCCGGTAGGGTAATTGAAACCTTTTTGAAAATGAAGAAATTTGATATCCAAAAACTTTTAGATGCATAAACCATGAAAAAATCACCGATTACCGTACAGGCAAGCATAGCCGCGCCACTTCAAAAAGTCTGGGATTATTGGACCGGACCTGAACATATCACGCAATGGAACCAGGCCTCCGAAGATTGGCATTGCCCCAAGGCCAGCAATGACCTCAGGACCGGGGGTAAGTTTTCCTCCACAATGGCCGCAAAGGACGGCAGCATGAGTTTTGATTTCGAAGGTGTGTATGATGAAGTTATCCCCGGTGAGTTGATCCGCTACACGATGGCGGATGGGAGGGAAGTCTCGATTTCGTTTGAAGTAAAAGATGGGATGACTTTGGTCATTGAGACCTTCGATCCAGAATCCATGCATTCCGAGGAGCTCCAGCGTGCTGGCTGGCAGGCGATTATGGACAACTTCAAGCGCTATGTGGAAACCATGTCTAGAGACTAGTCCGCATTTTTTTGTGTTTATCGTTTTTCAAACTTGAAAACCGACCACACTTGAAGTAGAATCTGCTACATGAGTAAGATAAATAAAAAACCCCTCCAGAACATCCGGAGGGGTTAGTGTTCCATAGTGCTGGTACTTGTAATTGGCAAATGTTCAACTTGCGGGGGAATCGAATTTGACTCCTTTTTCTTTTTTTGACATCAGTGTTGAATCCAGCGGAATCAGAGCTGGATTTAATTTAATACATAGTTAATCGGCAGCTTGGCATTTTCTTTTTCGATTTCCTCTAGCGGATAGACTACCTCGTCCTCACCCAAGATCATGGCATGGAGGGAAGGCTTTTTTCCGGGATTTTTCCATTTATTTCGGTCGAGGAAAAATTTGAGGTATTGGTACTGGACTTGGAGAAATACCGCCGCCTGAACCAGTTTCTCAGAGCGGATCGAGAACCCGTCGCCCTGTGCGCCCTTGGACATGCCAGCCAAGGCGTCAAAGGTATTGTCGTCCCAAATCCTTTCCTGCAAGCATTCATCGCGCAGTTTGCCCGGAAAATGTCCAAAGAGGACAATTTCCCTGCAGTCAAACAAGTCAATCGCTGCGGCAATCTGATGGAGGGTAAAAATCCCAGCAGCCTCCAGGTTAAGGTCAAACACCGTCAGAAGGCTTGCTTTGCCTCCGCAACTCCAGTTGATCTCCCTTGGCCAGTGATGCGAGCTAATGATCAGCGTGTTGGTTTCAATCTGTTCCAGAAACTCCGGAAGGGATTGGCAAATCGGGCTCTTCATGCCAACTTTGTTTTTTTCAATTTCCTCGAAGCCAGGTCGTGTTCGGACGATTTCCGTAAATGGTCCAATCCACAGAGGGTGAATTTTCCACCTTCATGTTCGTAGGCATGCTGATAGTGATGGAGATTCTCCATGACGGTATGGTCTACCAGATTCGCGTTGGTGAAGTCGATCTTTATCGTCTTTTTTCTAGGGAGTGCGTCGAGCGATTTTTTCAATTTGATGTAGTTGGAAAAAACAGCCGAATGAAAGACATCAACAGTGTAGACATCATCTTTGACTTGGACGGTAAATAGCGGCTTGAACATATATTTAAGCGGCAAGCCGTTTGCTATATGGAGTATAAACTTGGTGGCAATGCCGACTCCAATTCCGATCAGCAGGTCAGTGGCCAGCGTGACAATAATGGTGACTAGGAAGATGGCGAGTTGTTCCCTGCCGATTTTGTAGGTCTTGTAGAATTCCTTGGGCGAAGCCAACCTAAATCCCGTATAGATCAGCATGGCTGCAAGTGCCGCCAGGGGAATTTGGTGGATCAGATTTGGGAAGAATGCCACAAAGACAAGCAGGAAAAGTCCGTGGAAGAAGTTGGACCACATGGTCTTACCTCCGTTGTTGATATTGGCTGAGCTTCGCACGATTTCTGAGATCATCGGTAAGCCTCCGATGAAGCCGGCCAAGGTGTTGCCAATCCCAACTCCGACCAAGTCCTTATTCATGTTAGACTTGCGTTTGTAAGGATCCAAGCCGTCGATTGCCTTAGTGCTTAGCAAGGATTCCAAGCTGCCTACTAGCGCAAACATGATGATGTATTTAATCGAAGTGCCGCTCAGGATTTGGGAGAAGTCCGGAAACGTGATTGCACTGAGTAGATTGTCAGGCAAGGTGACGAGAAACTTCGGTCCGATCGTGTATTCATGTCCATCAAGGAAAAGGTACTTGTGCTCGTGCTCCAGGTCAAAATAGATACCCAGCGGAATCGCTACCAGTATGACGATCAGCGGCGCAGGCAGCATTTTGAGGTATTTGTTTTTGAACAATGGAAAAAGAAACATGATCGCCAAGCTTACGAATCCAATGATGGCAATGTCGGGGTTCATTTCGCCAAATGCTTGGGGAATTTCCGCCAGAAGTTCCAAGGTCTCTTGTCCAGTTGCTTTTGCCCCAATGAGTGTGAAAAGCTGCTTCGCGATGATGATGATACCAATCGCCGCCAGCATGCCGTGCACTGCAGCCGAAGGGAAAAAGTCGGCCAATACGCCGGATTTGATCCAGCCAAAGACGATTTGGATGATGCCAGCGATCACGATCACTGCAAGCGTGAGTCGATAACCCAACATGGCATCTCCTTGGCCAAGTTCGGTGACAGCGCCGATTGCAATAACGATAAGGCCGGCCGCAGGTCCTTTGATCGTCAGTTGTGAACCACCTAGGAAACTGACCAATAGGCCACCAATGATGGCTGTGAAGATTCCCGCCACAGGCGGAAATCCCGATGCCATGGAAATACCCAGGCAAAGAGGCAGAGCAATCAGAAATACCAGAAAGCCCGAAGTAAGATCAGCTTTCCAGTTTTCTTTGAGACCGGCGAGACCAGTCGAGGGGATAGCGTGTTTTGAAGTCTTCATAGTGATTAAGAAGATGGAAGTGCTTTTTGATGATAATTTTTGATATGAGGGCCCAAGAAAACCCGGGCATAAATCCGGATCAGCGCTATTCCACCAAGAATAAAGCTGATCGCTGCAAATGAGGCCAGCAGGTATTGGTCCTCGTGGATATGGCTGTAAATCAGATCAAGTCCGATAAATGTCGGGCTGATCGGGAAGCCCATGACGCCAAGGGCGGTAAGCAGGAAAAATAGCCCGTACTTTGGAAATCGGCTGCCATGGCCGTAGTATTGGTTCAAGTCAAAGTGGTCGGGCTCTTTTTTCCTGACTTGGTCCAGCAGCCAGTATCCCAAAGTTCCGGCAATCGACACACCGCTGAGGTAGATGAGCGTTTGGCTGAAGTCAAAGGTCTCATTGAACGATACCCCGAGCGCGATCCAGAAATGGTTGGCCATGACAAGCATTAGCGCTAGACGTGGATAATTCCTTTCGGAAAATGCCTTGAACACCAGCATCATTCCAATAAATGAAAATAGCCCGGGGACATAGTGGCGAACCTGGACAGGAATCCATTCTTGATTGAAGTATAGCACCAAGCCCAGTCCATAAATCGGCAGGAAGTAGAGAAGCAGGTTCCGGGGTGTCAGGAAGTCGAGTTTTCGACCGATCTTTTTGATCGGATGGAAGACATACCGATTGAAGAACCTGTCCAGATTCCATTCCTTGAGCGACAGGATATAAAGGCTGTATTCCAACCTTTTGGGGAAGGTGTCCTCCAAGCTGATTTCTTTTGGCTGGAAATGGTAAAACTGATCCCGGATCATATAGGCCACGACCGACGGAGATACCAGCAATTGGTAGGTCCGGAGGAAGGCATTTCCCGCAAAGTGGATCAGCGCCAAGACATGCCAACCCAGCGCCACTTCGACAAACATCAACCCGATCTGCGCGATCGACGCGTAGGCGATTTGGGTTTTAATCGTGGATTGGACCCGAGCAATGGGATAGGCCACGAGCGTAGTGGCCAAACCGACGGCTCCGATGAGGATTCTTGCAGTGAGCTGGTTTTCCCAGTATGGAAAAGTTCTCAGGAGCAGGAATACCCCGAAATGAACTGACAGGGAGCCGTAGAAAATCGCAGAAGATGGTGTTGGCCCTTCCATTGCCCTGGGCAACCAAGAAGAAAACGGCAACTGGGCTGATTTGGCCGCAGCCGCAAGCAAGAGACAAACGGCAATGAACAGGCCAATTCCACTGTGTTCCGCGATATGTTTGTTGACCGTTTCTTCGTTGAGTAGCGTGATGAAGTTGATGTTTTCATGCCAAAGGTGATGGCTAGCCCACATCGCCAGGATGATTCCGATATCACCAATCCGATAGATCGAAAACACCTTTACTGCATTCCTCACCGGTAGGTATCTTTCCCTGTAGAATGCAATCAGGAGGAAAGACGAAATTCCCAACATTTCCCAGCCTACAAAGAGGGTTTCAAAATTACCTGCGAGGACTGTCAGGTTATAGGCCAGGTAGAAGAACAGGACGGTGTTGAAAAACCGCTTGTAGCCGTCTTCCATATGGAGGTAAAACCTGCTGTATCGGGTAATCAGAAACGTCACAAACGCTCCGACGAAGAGATAAACCGCTGTAATTCCATCGAAATACAAATCGATGAGAAATCTGTAGCTCCCATTGTCGTATATCACCAGTTCTGGGATATTGATCGGGTTTCGCCCACCGAGAATCCATCCAATCGTGAAGACGACAATGACTAGCAGGTGAACACTTACCATTCCGACAGCCAGACGGGAAAATCCAGTTTCATTTCCCGACCCAATCAGAAGCGAAGCCAGGAATCCAAATAGTGGAATCAGGACAAATGAGCTGATGATCAATTGGTTTTCCATGATTTAGGCCAATAGGTAAACGGGTAGGTTTTCGGATGTCGCTTCGAGGATCTTGTCCAGATCCTGCGCCTTTTCGATCTTATCGGTGATTGGCACATAGGGTATCAATTCACCTTCCTTCAATACGAAAGCCTCTTTGGTATCTGGATGGATACAGGCTAGCCGTACCCATTCATTGGCAAACCATTGGAAAGTAGGTTCATGAGCTTGGATGGTTTTCATCAGCACCTCCGGATAGTGCTCCACTGTTATCAATATCCTAAGCGGGTCATGGATATTGATCATCTGGAGTGGCAAGCCAGTCCTGAGGTCGCCATCCATACCATTGGCTACTCCGACCAATCCCATGACATTGTGTGGCAGTTTGCTTCCGGCACCAAGCATATGGTTGTCGACTTTGGAGAAATAGTATTCCAAGTTGATGCCTCCACAGACGGGAGCAACGGCTTTCAGAATACCCAGGAGGTATTGCCCGTCGGGATCAATCTCGTGGTCATAGGAATTTAGAAATGCACGTTTGTCGAGAAAAAGATGCTTGTTGTTGGCCCTTTTTCCCACGACACAGAGGGCATTGGTAGCGTGGTTCCACTCTGGACGCGGCTCAAATAGCGAGAGCGCCCTCAATTTCACCTGTTCATGGATTTTTGCGGCATCCTGCGTGGAATCTATGGTATGAAACCTTCGGGAACGTTCCTTTGCATTGTAATTCAAGGCAATTTCAAATATCGACTGGTTTCGCTCATGGATAAGTTTCGAATCCATTTCAAGTTGATCCAGATCGTAGAACTCCATCTCATCCCGGGTAGTATCGTGCAGTCCGCCAACAAACCGTGTGCTTTCGGGAATGTCGATTCCGCGAAGTCGAAGCTGATTTCTGACCTCGGGATTGTTGCCAATCGTAGCTACCACACGGGCATTGACCGAACCTGACCTGCCACTGCATGCCCCGCAATCGTAACCCGCATAGTGGGTATTGTTGACACTGCTGGCACCGTGCCCGATGATATAGATGAATGGAGCGAAATCCTTGACCAAGCCAATACTCTTCAGCATGCCTTCCAGACTCGTGGTCATCTCCTCCAGGGTAAAGCCCACTTGCAGTCCGTGGTGGTGATCAGGATTTTTGCATTCGATACTCAGTTTGCCTTTCGGGTCCATGTGCTTGAAGGATGACACCATCGCAGGTGTCTCTCCCGGCCTCAGGATATTCTTTGCCATTTTGATAGCAGACCAAAATCCCATCGTCTGGGAAATGGCCCAGCCACCGAAAATGCCTTTTGAATGCTTGCTGAAATGTGCGTCCTTCTCGTGACGGATTTTGGCTTCGGTTTCCTTGATGACATGCTTTGGCGTTACGGGTGCGGGACAGACTTTGGTCATGAACTTGCCGTGCTCCGGTTGGAAGTAAAAGGGCAAATTGAAAAAGCCTGCTGTTCCAAATGTCTCACTATCGGGAGCAAACCGTTCGATGTATCTGCGAATGGAACATTCGCGATCATCTATGCACAGGACTGCCTGAAAGCTCTTTTGATTCTTAACACCATTGGTTTTTGGCTTAATCTGCAAGCCTTTGATGACTTGGTCAAAATAGCTCCATTCCAAAGCCTCCTGCCATAGTGAAAGCATGGTAAACCATTCGCTTGGCTGGAATTCTTTGAACAATCCCGGAAAACTGTCCTCCACATGAAGTCCAAGCGGCGTCCAAGTGCCGTTTCTTCTTCTGTCAAGTGCGTCTATTTCCAAAAGAGACTCCAGGAAAATCAGGTCGTGGAGCGAAACCTTCTTCTTGTCCAAAAGGGATTGGGGCTGATGCTCCAATACTGCTACCATGCCCGACCAGCCTGGATGGGCAAATTGCTGGTCAAACAGATATTGGGCATAGCGCTCCTCTTTACCGACCAATATGGCCAAGAGGTCCTGCAGTTTGGTTTTGGGATCAAATAGTAGGTTCCTTGCCCGTGAACTTTTTAGACAAGCCGTAAAGCTGCCTTCCTCGAGTTTTCTGAAAGAAGTAAGAAGCCCTCCATTTCCAGCTGGAAATTTCCAAATCGCAATCCCCTGGTCCAGATAACTACTCACTAGCCTAAACAAGGTCTGATGGACTTCTTTGTCGAGATTGAGGTTGTAGGCTTTGCGCCATTGTTTTCGAAACTGGCCGATGGTCGGTTTTGGATATTCTTGGACGGGGCTTTCCAGCATAAGTTGTTTCCAGCGTTCGAGCTGGTCTTCGCCCATCTTTTCGCGAATTGCCCTTTCAAGTATGGCCGGCTGGATTTTGCCTCGGTGGTACAGGTCTTGGAATTTTTCCAGATCCCAATAAACCTTGTAGCCAAAGGTTTCCGACGCGATTTGCAAGGCCATGTGGAATGGCAAATCCTGAAAGGCATGGAGTGTGTTGTGGTGCACAAAATCCTTCAGCGGGGACTGCGCAGGTAAATAATGACCCAGTTCATGTAGAACATGATGCAGGTCAAATGAAGTCTTGGAATTCATTTGTTTGGGAATGAAATAAATGAAAGGGAGAGGGCATATGGCCCAATCTGAAGTATAAAGTCGGTTTAAAAAATCAACCCAAGTCGGACTTCAGACAGTGAAAAAGTAGATACAATTTAACCCTGGAATAGGATAGGAATTGCCCATTTGTGTCTGATAGACTGCCTCCGAAGATACTGATCGGATATCCTTTACTTGCAGTGGCAAAAAATATATCAGAACCATTTGTTTCCGATTCGGACTCTTTTTCCTCTTTTTCTTCTTTCTCTTCGCTTTCTACCGTCGCGGACTCAATGCTGCTGGGGTCGGAAATAGTTTCGTGCTCGGAGGATATTTCGGTACTGTTAAGGAATTGGAACCCATCATTTCCTATTTCCAATTGGTGTGATTGGGCCCCAAAAAACAACCCAAGAGCAAGGCACAAAAAGAAAAGTGTATGAAAGACTATATGGTCATTCATCTTTTCAATCCTTATCGACGGCCTCTGTTTCATTTATTACAGTTAGCAACATCAAATGTAAGCTTATTGACAATCTTAAAGGAAAATTTTTGCAAATATTTTAATGATGTGTGACAGAGGTTACAATTCTAGAGAACCTGATTTCGGTCACGAAATGATCTTGATTCATCAAGAAGCTGCGATTTCCGAGATAAACGTCATCCCTTCCCGGTATTCTTCTGCGGTCTGTAGATGTTCAAGCATCAATGGAACTTCAGGGAGTTTTCTCAATTCAGCCACAAAAACCCGATAGTCCATTTTTCCCAAGCCCGGCCTGACTTCTTCAAATTGGGGCATGAATGTTCTTTGCTTGAGCACGAGGTCTTTGGCATGGCAGCTTTTGATATGGGGGCCAAGTTTGGCAAAACATTCCTTTATCAAATCTCCGTTCTTGTAGAAAATAGCGGGACTTGTGACCATGTTGACCGGATCGAGGTGTACTGCAAAGGCCTTTCTATCTATAGCCTTGAGCAGTTGCAGATAGGAATCGGCTGACTCAGGAAATATCCACGGCATTGCCTCCAAGGTAAAGAAGGTCCGTTTTGGATTGACCTCATCAATAATCTTTCGGGTGACTTCCACGATTTGGTCAAATGTATCTTCGGAAAAATTCTCCTCATGGGGCCCGGACCAGTTTTCTTTGTGCCTGGATCCGGCGATATTGACACAGCAGTTTGCGCCAATCTCCTCTGCCAGCTGCAGGGAGCGCACGCATTTTTCAAAAGCAGCATCCGCAGTCGCCTTATCGGGGCTCAGTGGATTCGACCAAGCACCAACCTCGGAAATCACTATATCCGCTATTTTGGCCGCTTTTTCGTAGGATTTGATCGTCGATATGTCCGCGTCCAGTCCAACGGGACAGTAGGCAGCACGGCAACCAAGTTTTTGTAGGATTTGGACCCAGGCTTCCGGGTTGTCATATTTTTCGAACAGAGGCACTCCGATTCGAAGCCTTGAATTTGAAGCAAGTGTTGGAATCCCTGTCAGTGCACCCGCAGATGCCAACAGGGCTATTTTATGAAAATGTCTTCGGTTCATACTTTTGGTAGCTTTTAGGAGACATGGGCAGAAAGCTTAACGGGATTTGGGACAAAAAAAGAAAAAGGCCCGCGATTTTGGCGAGCCTTTTATTGAATTGAAAATTATTTCGTTCCCGCTATGACCCCATCTTTGATCATCCTATCCACGACAACTCTGGAGAAGGTCATTGCCGCGGATTCCAAATTGGATGGGTTGACGGTCTCTGACTGTGCAGACCAGACCATTGTTCCGGTTGAGAGGTCAAACAATTTGATTTCCACAAAGTAGGACTTGTCGGTGGCATAATAACCCGGCGTATAGGCCATTCCACCATAATATCCGTAGTATCCGCGGAAGCCATATCCCGCCATTGGGTACGCAGAACCTTGCACATACCTGGTTTCTGACGTTTGGTCTATAAGTCCCATGGTCATGATGGCATCACTGCTTCCTTTTTTGATGATTTCTTCGATATGCTCCGCGTTCTTTTGTTGAATGGCAGTACCGGGGCCGATTGCATCGACGCTGGCCGTACTTTTGACGCCTTTTTCCTTCAAAATGATGGCCATGTCCTCCTCAAAGGTTTTTCTGTTGATGAAATTGTCCGAAAGTCCCAGGATGAAAATATCCTTGAACGTCTTTGTGCCAAGTTCTGGGGACTTCCATGATCCGATGATTTTGGTGTTGGGGGCACAGGATACCATCAGAATAAAAATGACAATTGGAAAGGCTGCAAGTAGTCGAATTGGGGGTCTCATGGTTTTGGTTTTTTTTAACAGGTTAAATGAATGTTGAATTTACCAACATTCAGCTATTTTTGGTGAACGGGTACGTTCAAATTTTACATGCTACAAAAGATTCGGTTGATTTTTCTTGTATTTGTGTTTCAATGGATCGCTGTGGAGGCATCTGCACAAGAACGTGATACGCTTCATCTTCGCAACGGCCAAGTAATGATTGGCAGACTTTTGGCGATCACACTGGGCATCATCGAGTTTGACGATGCTGACTTGAATGTACAGAATGTCCGTTACCACAAAATCAAAACCATCAGTGCGGGTTCAAGGACCTTCCGTATTGAAACAATTGACAAAAACTTCTACTACGGTGTACTTAAGCCCTCCAAAACTTACGGTGAAGTAATCATAGACAACTCTCTCGAAGAAAAAGCCTACCAGATTGCTGACATTTATGAGCTGAGGGTACTGGAAAACCGGTTTTTGAAAAAAATAAAGGGTACGATTTCCTTTGGATATTCCTATACCAAATCGAGTGATATTGGTAGAAGAAACATCGACGTGAACCTTAAATTCACGGAAAACAAGTTTAACGTTGCATTGACTGCATCATCAATATTCACCAATAACCAGGGGGACAAGACTCGGGACCGGGAAGGAATACTTCTTAACGGCTTCTATGATTTGGATGAAGTTTGGTTGACCGGTTTGTTGTTGAATTACCAGCGAAATATCGAGTTGGGCCTAGATCGAAGGTTCCAGCAGGGTTTGGGAATAGGTAGGCGGCTGCTTTTGAAAAACAACCTTCAGGGTGTTTTGGTGTCCGGCTTGGTAACGAATCAGGAGAGAGACCTGGAGGAAAATTCCAGCGGGAGTTTGTATGAATTTCCCGTTCAATTTTCAATGAATTATTTTCACTATTCTGCACCCAATATTCAGATTTCTTTTACCTCGGGCATGTATTTTGGCATCAATCAGGACGGAAGAAAACGTTTTGATGGTGAAACGAGGATTAACTGGGAAGTAATTTCCAACCTTAATCTTGGACTTCAATTTTACTCAAGCTTTGATAATGCATCCCTTGCAGGAAGCAGTAACAATTACGATTATGGTATCGTTTTCAACTTGGGATATAAGTTGAAGTAGGGATTTGCCGGGAATAAGGCAATGAAAACGATCCATGCAACAGCTGGAAGTGTGTCCTATACATTTGGTGGAAACAGGAAAGTGAATGCTTCGGATTTTAATACAGACAATTTATCAACATCAATAATTTGCTTAAACCACCATGATTAAAGAACATTTTAAAGGCTTTTCGCCTTTGGTAAACCCAGAGGAAGAGGAGTTTTTCGCAGGTCCGCAGACGCGTTGGAAGGAGTTTAAGTTTTTGGTCAAAGTGCTTTTGGAGTTTGTCCGAGGATTCCGGATGCTGCACTTTGTGGGTCCATGTGTTACGGTTTTTGGCTCAGCGCGTTTTGAGGAATCAGACAAGTTTTATCAATTGGCGATAGACGTGGGAGAGAGGATCAGCAGAATGGGTTTTGCTGTCATGACGGGTGGTGGTCCCGGAATCATGGAAGCAGCCAACAGGGGTGCAAAAAATGTAGGGGGAAAATCAATCGGTTGTAATATCATCTTACCATTTGAGCAGCACCCCAATCCTTACCTGGACAAATGGATGAACTTCAAATACTTCTTCGTGCGCAAAGTTCTCCTATCCAAGTATAGTTATGCATTTGTGGTAATGCCGGGTGGATTCGGCACCTTGGATGAGTTTTTTGAAGCACTGACGCTTATCCAAACAAAGGTAATGAGGCGATTTCCGATCGTGCTGATGTGCAGCGATTTTCATGAGCACCTCTACGATTATATCCGTCACATGGCGGAATATGGCACCATCAACAAGTCGGATTTGGACTTGTTCCTATTGACTGATTCGGTCGAGGAAATGGAGACCCATATCAAAAAATACGCGATCGAAGGTTATGGTTTAAAGAGAAGGCATGAATTAAGACCTGCGGGCATCCTCGGAGAAAGGCGATGACCAGGCAACATGGAACCCGATAGAATCTCCTTAGTTCCTTCTTTCATCTTAGTGCAAAAAAAAACGCAGTCCACTTGGAACTGCGCTTTTTATGAACCTTTATAAACTAACTAACCTAAATTCTTTTGACTTATGGTTTGGAAATCTCCATGTTTACGGATTTTCCTTTGATGGTATTGTTACGCATCACTTTGATTACGTGCTCTGCATCTTTGGAAGGGACGTCCACAAAGGAGAAGTTGTCAAAGATGTCGATTCCTCCGATGCTCTTTCCTGGGATACCGGTCTCACCTGCGATGGCCCCGACGATGTCGTTTGGTCTTACGCGGTCTTTCTTTCCGATATTGAGGAAAAGACGCTCCATACCCGGTTCACGCACGCCTTTGTCACGTGGTGCCCGGTCTGAAGAACGATCGCTTCTTTCAAACCTAGATCCTCTTTCGGACCTTTCACCTCTTTCAAATCTCTCTCCTCTTTCAGGTCTGTCACCTCTTTCGAATCTGCTACCCCTTTCGAATCTTCCACCACGTTCTCTTTCCCTGCCGCGTCCGAAATCCCTGTCACGGTCTCTCTCACGTCCACCTCTCTCACGTCCACCTCTGTCACGGTCCCTTCCGAGATCCAAGTCAAAGTTTTGTTCTTCCATTTCGTGGACTGCATCGGCCATTTGGATTTTAGCAAGACCAAGTACAACTTGTTCTAAGCTTAGGCCTTCTGCCAACATTTGTCCGATTGCCTCTTCATAGAAGCTGTTGTCCTCTTCCTTGGCAAGCTGCTGATAGACCTCCTTGATCAGTGCAGCCTTCTTCAATTCTACCAAGTCAGCTACTGAAGGCGGATCCATCCTATTGATGTTGGTCTTGATAAACCTTTCAAGATCCTTCAGTTTCTGCATGTCTCTTCTACCGGTCACGAAGCTAATGGCTGTTCCGGATTTGCCGGCGCGGCCTGTTCTACCGATCCTGTGTACGTAGTTTTCTTCGTCCAAAGGCAAATCGTAGTTGAATACAGCCTCCACATCATTGACATCGATACCTCTAGCTGCTACGTCTGTGGCAACCAATACAGAAACATGACCTTTTCTGAATTTGCCCATCACTTTGGAGCGTTGCGCCTGGGAAAGGTCGCCATGCAGTGCTTCTGCCTGGATTCCCCTTGCCATCAATTCCTCGGTGACTTCGTCTGTGATTCTTTTGGTATTACAGAAAACCACGCTCAGGTTAAACTGATTGAGGTTCATCAATCTGGACATCAACTCCAGTTTCAAGGATGGTTTTACCTCGTAGTATACCTGAGATATATTTTCTACCGTCAACTCTTTCTTCAATACCTTGACAATCTCGGGATCGTTTTGGTATTTTTTTGTCAAATCCAAGATTGGCTTGGGCATGGTCGCTGAGAAGAAGACGGTTTGTCTTTCCTCAGGACAATCGCTGAGAATGCTTTCGATGTCTTCCCTGAAGCCCATGTCCAACATCTCATCCGCCTCATCCAACACGATGATGCCAACGTGATCCAGTTTAAGCGTGCCACGATCCATGTGGTCCATGATACGACCTGGCGTACCGACTACGACTTGCACACCTTTTTTCAGATCCCGAATCTGCCTGTCCATAGAGTCACCACCGTAGATACAAGTGGATGAAAGGCCCTTTTTGAACTTTGACAATTTGACGATTTCGCCTTCCACCTGCACGGCCAATTCCCTCGTAGGGCAAAGGATGAGTGCTTGTGGCTTGTAAAGCGTCACATCGACTTGGTCGATGATCGGAATAGCAAATGCCGCTGTCTTTCCGGTACCAGTTTGTGCCTGGCCGATGACATCTTTGCCTTCCAACAACATTGGGATTGTTTGTGCTTGAATGGGTGAGGGATGGGTATAGCCCATATCCTCCACCGCCCTCAGGATTTCTTCCGAAACCCCAAGGTCTGAGAATAATAATTCTTTTTCCATGAAATGTTTCCTTACTTTTTCTCGCCATGCTCTCCTAGAATTATCCCGGTCATGCGACAGTAAGGAAACCCACGGCTCGAAAAATGTTTATGATTAATTCGGGTGCAAAGGTATGGTAAATAATTCTGATCGCCAAATCAATCTGGAATATTTTTAGAATAATATCAAAAAAATGAATGGATTTCTAATCAAATATTCTGAAAACCCTTGGTTTCGTTGCGGAATTACATATATTTTGTCGAAAGGCTATTTACCAATTCGATATAAGCGGAAGCAGCATCTTCTTTGGATTTTCCCTTCAAAGCAAGCCAAGAATTGTATTTCGCTGCCGCTACAAAGTCAAATCCACCCGGCCTTTCTTCGTTGTTATCTCCTTCGGTAGCCTGCTTGTAAAGGCTGTACAATTTCAATAATTCCTCGTTACTTGGTTTGGAAGTAAATCTCTTGGTAAGGTCAAAGGCCTCTTGCAGTGTATTTGCTGTCATGTGTAAACTCGTTTTGATGTTTTTGGTTTCCAAATATAAATCCTTGACTCAAAAAAACCAGTGGGGTTGTTTTTTAGCTTAAATTCTTTTGGACTTTGGTAGGTCAAAAAAAGAAAACCCAAGCAGAATGGTATTGCTTGGGTTTTTGTTGTGAAAAACGGAGAATGCTTACCCTCTTTTATTCATTGAAACGTAGCCTCTTGTTTGGGCGCCAGTGTAGATTTGGCGGGGTCTTCCGATGGGCTCGCCGTTTTCGCGCATCTCTTTCCATTGTGCAATCCATCCTGGCAGACGGCCCATGGCAAATAATACCGTGAACATGTCGGTGGGTATTCCCAATGCCCTGTAAATGATGCCGGAATAAAAATCAACGTTTGGATAGAGTTTTCTGTCGACAAAGTATTGGTCATTGAGCGCTGCGTACTCTAGTTCCTTGGCGATTTCCAAGACTGGATCATGGACACCCATCGCTTCCAATACGTCGTCCGCGGCTTTTTTGATGATTTTGGCCCTCGGGTCGAAGTTTTTATAAACCCTGTGACCGAATCCCATCAGTCTAAAGGGGTCGTCTTTGTCTTTTGCTTTGTTGAGGAATTTTTTGGTATCGCCACCATCTGCTTTGATTGCTTCGAGCATCTCGATTACAGCTTGATTGGCACCGCCGTGAAGTGGTCCCCAAAGCGCATTGATACCTGCTGAAATCGCCGCGTAAATGCTCGCTTGGGATGAACCAACCATCCGGACAGTCGATGTAGAGCAGTTCTGCTCATGATCCGCATGAAGGATGAGGAGCTTGTCCAAGGCTTTGGATACGACAGGATTGACTTCGTATTTTTCGGCAGGAAGTGCAAACATCATCTTGAGGAAGTTGGAACAATAGTCTAGGCTATTGTCTGGATAATTAACTGGGTGTCCGACTTCGTTTTTGTAAGCCCACGCGGCGAAGGTTGGCATTTTGGCCAAGAGCCTCACGATACTCAGGTTTACGGCATCTTCATTTCTAGTCGGATCCAACGAACCGGGGTAAAATGCCGTCAAGGAACAGATCAGAGAAGAAAGAACGCCCATAGGGTGGGAGTTGGACGGGAATCCATCAAGGATCTTTTTGATATCCTCATGCACCAGGGTATGGTATGTTATTTCCCTGGTGAACTTTTCGTATTGTTGTTGGGTAGGAAGCTCGCCATAAATCAGCAGGTAGGCTACTTCCAAAAATGTGGATTTTTCAGCTAGTTCTTCGATACCATAGCCACGATAACGAAGTATTCCTTCTTCTCCATCCAAAAAGGTGATTGAACTGGTGGTCGAACCGGTATTTTTGAAGCCTGGATCTATGGTGATTAGACCTGAGAGCCCCCTCAGTTTGGCAATGTCGATCGCCTTCTCATTCTCGGTTCCTTCGATCACTGGGAGTTCAAAATCTTTTCCCCCATAGGAAATTTTCACTGTTTCGGACATATATCTGTTTTTTTGTTTGAGCAGATTTTTGAATTAAAATGGTAAACTCTTAATAGCGGGCTTAAGTTAGCAAAAACGAGTATTTTTTACATGTTCTATTATATTAGCCGTGCTTTTTAATGAATAAAGTTTCACAATTAGTGGGTGGTGGGCTATTTTCATGACCGCTAGATATGAATGCTGGGACTCGTAATCGTTTGGTCCTGTTTCTATATAAAAAGCCATTGACTGTTACGTTGGACAATATTCAATGCCTGTATATAAAAAAAGCCCCGAAGGGCAATTTTTTATTTGCAGAAATGTTCGAACACTTCCACCAGATGGTCACCGATCATTTTGGCGTTTCTGCCTTCGATATGGTGTCTCTCGATGAAGTGCAC
The DNA here is from genome assembly GCF_000330725.2 of Mariniradius saccharolyticus AK6. GTDB lineage: Bacteria > Bacteroidota > Bacteroidia > Cytophagales > Cyclobacteriaceae > Mariniradius > Mariniradius saccharolyticus. The sequence goes on from NZ_AMZY02000019.1 coordinate 38,508, forward strand.
CAACTCACCATCTTTAAACAGCGCCATGGAAGGGGAAGAAGGAGGATAGGGCAGGTGAAGCTCTCTTACCTTGGCTACAGCGTCTCTGTCGTTGCCAGCAAATACTGTTGCCAAAACATCCGGCTTCGCGTCACTTTGGTCAAGCGCATACCTCACGCCAGGCCTTGCCGCTCCTGCTGCACATCCGCAAACGGAGTTGATGACGATGAAGGTCGTGCCTTTATGGTCTTTCAGGTGGTTCTCTACCTGTTCGGCGGTTCTGAATTCTTGAAAGCCAACGTTGGTCAATTCAGAGCGCATCGGAGCGATTAATTCCTCTGGGTACATAATTTTATTGCTTTTTAAGTTTATAGAAATCCTAATTCAAGTTTTGCGGCTTCGGACATCATGTCCTGCGAGTAGGGAGGATCAAAGGTCAATTCCAATTCTACGTGGTTTATCCCTTGTATCTGCTGGATTTTGTTTTTGATCTCAGATGGTATGAATTCCGCCGACGGGCAATTGGGCGAAGTCAGGGTCATTAATATATAGACATTATTTACAGGATAAACGCTGATTTCGTAAATCAAACCCAATTCATAAACGTCCACGGGAATCTCAGGATCATAGACCTGTTTGATGGCATTGATGACCTTCTCCTTGAGCTCCTGGGTCGAAATTTCCTGTGTTTCAGCCATGGTTTATGCATTTTGTTTGGCCTGAAAGGCCAAAGCGTAAAACTTCATTTGTTTGATCATCGAAGCCAATCCGTTTGAACGCTGGGAACCGATGATGTTTCCCATGCCGATTTTGTCAATGAAATATAAGTCGGCGTTGGAGATTTCCATGGGTTTTCTTCCCGACAGCACCCGTACCAAAAGACTGATTAGCCCCTTTGTAATATCCGTATTCGAATCTGCTTCAAAGATGACCCTACCGTCGACTTCGTGTGCTGTTAGCCAAACCTTCGATTGGCAACCCTTGATGATGTTTTCATCGACTCTTTCCGCTTCGGGAAATTCGGGTAGCCCGTCACCGAGTTCCATAATATAGTAAATAGTGGATTCCTTATCGTCCCCCAAGATTTCAAACTCCGATATGATTTCGTCCTGGACTTCCTGAATGGTACTCATTTGTTTTTGATTTTGGCAATCCTTTCTACCGATTCGGCAAATTTTTCAACTTCTGATTTGGTATTGTAAACAGCAAATGAAGCCCGCACGGTTCCTTCGATGCCAAATCTTTGCATCAAAGGTTGGGTGCAGTGATGTCCCGTACGTACCGCAATTCCTTTGGCATCCAGCATTACGCCAACATCGAATGGATGCATTCCGTTGATGTTGAAGGAAAGCACGCTTACCTTTTCTTTGGCGGTACCGATGGGAATAAACCCTTTGATTTTGGAAGTCAACTCCACAGCATATGCCAAAAGGCTATCCTCATGTGCCTTGATGAGCGGTTTGGTGAGCCCTGAGATGAAATTGAGTGCTTCTCCAAATGCTATTACATCCGCAATATTTGGAGTGCCTGCCTCAAATTTGAAGGGGATTTCATTGTACGTGGTTTTGGCAAAGGTTACCTCTTTGATCATTTCTCCGCCACCTTGGTACGGAGGCATCTGCTCCAGGATTTCTCTTTTTCCATACAAAACACCCAAACCAGTCGGCCCATAAAGCTTATGGGCAGAAAACGCTAGGAAATCACAATCCAAGTCCTGCACGTCGATTTCCAGATGGCTCGTCGATTGGGCACCGTCCAATAGCACTTTGGCACCAACGGCATGCGCCCGATTGATTATCGCTTTGACCGGGTTAATTGTGCCGAGAGAATTCGAGGCGTGTACAATGCTCACGAGCTTCGTCCTCGGGCTCAGTAATTTCTCAAACTCATCGAAGATTATCTCGCCACTTTCCGAAATTGGAATTACCCTCAACACTGCTCCATTTGCTTCGCAAAGCATCTGCCAGGGAACAATATTGGAGTGGTGTTCCATGGTCGAGATGATGACCTCGTCACCTTTTTGGATAAACTTCCGTCCAAATGTACTCGCTACAAGGTTGATGCTCTCTGTAGTTCCTTTTGTGAAAATGATCTCTGCCTCTTCTTTGGCATTGATGAAATCCCCGACCATAGTTCGGGTATTTTCATACTTTCTAGTCGCTCGGTCTGCCAAGGCATGTGCGCCTCTGTGAATGTTGGCATTGTCATTCGCGTAGTAAGAATTCAGAGCTTCCAAAACCTGTTTCGGTTTTTGGGTCGTGGCCGCATTATCGAGGTAAATCAAGGGTTTTCCATGCACTTCTTGGTGAAGCACAGGAAAATGCTCCCTGATCGATTCGATGGTAAATGGCATTGGTTTTTAAAAGTTGCTTCCTAATCTTTCTTGCACTAGCCTGTCTATATAGTTTCTGAATGACTCATCGTTGATATGTTCAAGCACTTCGCCGGCGAAGGCATAAAGCAAAAGTCCCTTTGCCTGCATCTTGTCAATCCCCCTCGCTTGGAGGTAGAAAAGTGCCTCTTCGTCCAGTTGTCCTGTTGTACAGCCATGCGAACACTTCACGTCATCGGCCCATATCTCCAATTGAGGCTTTGTATTCACGATGGCATCCTCTGACAGCAAAATGTTGTTGTTTTGCTGGAATGCATTCGTTTTTTGGGCATCTTGACGTACAAATATCTTTCCGTTGAATACGCCCCTGGATTGGTCCGTCAATATTCCCTTGTACAATTCGTTGGATTCGGCATGGGGTTTTGTATGGTCCACATTGGTATGGTTGTCGACGTGGGTCTTGCCGTTGAGCAAATAGAGTCCATACATGTTTCCAACGCATCCGGAATCCTGCAAACGAAGGCTCAGATTGTTTCTCACCAAGTCACCCGAAAGTGATACGACCGTGGACGTAAACGTGGCATCTCTATGAATGTCGGTTTCAAAATTGCTCACTACGATAGCTTTTGAACCGTCATTTTGTAGCCGGCTGTAATGGACGTGTGAGTTTTGCCCAACTTTGATCTCAGTGACCGAGTTGCTGAAATAAACCGCTTCATCCAATGAGATTGAATGCTCAAGAAATGTAGCCTCCGCATTTTCGGCTACTTCGATCAATATTCTAGGGCTTATGATTTGTCCTTCGTTGGCCTGGTTGAAGAACAGAAATAGAATAGGCGAATCGACCTTCTTTCCTCTTGGAATCGAAATTTGGATTCCATCCTCAAAATAGATCGTGTTTAAGGCAATGAACGGATCTTTCTCCGCTTTGGCAATGCTTCCCAATGCTATTGCATTTGATTCGGACAGCATTTGGACCTCAAAACCGGAATTCTCGAATGCAGAAAGTTCCTCCGAGAAAATGCCATTATTAAACACCAAATAGGATCCTTCAAATCCAGCCCAAAGGTGGTCTTTGATTGTGTCCTTGCTGACAGCAATTGGTTTGGCTGGAGAAAAGTCTGTGATGACCTGTTCAAGTTTTTTGCTGACGGAGGTGAATTTATATTCTTCGTCTTTCGCTGCCGGAAGGCCTTTTCCGTTGACGATCTGCTTGGATTCTTCCCTCAGCGAGGGGAAAGAACCAAAAGAAGGCGCGTTTTCCAGGAATAAATCGGTGACTTTATTTTTGGTAACAGTTGTCATACAATAATATTGAATGGACTTGAATCAATGGGTTGATTAAACGGAAGCGGCATCTGCTTCTTCCTTGATCCAATCGTAGCCCTTTTCCTCCAATTCAAGAGCCAATTCTTTGGTTCCTGACTTCACGATGCGACCTTTGTACAAAACATGCACAAAGTCAGGCACGATGTAATCGAGCAACCGCTGATAGTGTGTTACCACGATGGTGGCATTATTTGGGGATTTCAGTTTGTTGACACCGTTGGACACGATCCTCAAAGCATCGATATCCAATCCTGAGTCCGTCTCGTCCAATATCGCCAATGTTGGTTCCAGCATGGCCATTTGGAAGATTTCGTTTCTCTTTTTCTCCCCGCCTGAAAAGCCTTCGTTTAGGGACCTGCTGAGTAACTTCTGATCAATTTCGACCAATTTCATTTTTTCCTTCATGACGGATAGGAATTTCACCGCATCGAGTGGTTCCAATCCTCTGTATTCACGGACTTGGTTTACCGCGGTCCTCAGGAAGTTGGTTGTGCTAACCCCTGGGATTTCAACAGGGTATTGAAAAGCCAAGAAAACCCCTTCTCTAGCACGGTCCTCCGGTGCCATTTCCAATAAATCTTTTCCCTTGAAAGTCACCTCTCCCTCGGTAACCTCATATTCCTCCCTGCCGGCAAGAACTGACGCGAGCGTAGATTTACCTGAGCCGTTTGGGCCCATGATGGCATGTACCTCGCCAGCTTTTACTTCCAGGTTGATACCTCTTAATATAGGAGCCCCGTCGATCGAGGCATGGAGATTATGTATGCTTAGCATTTCAATTAATTTTTCGGTTTTTCGATTGCACGTTTATTACCCAACTGATCCTTCCAAAGTCAACGCCAGCAGCTTTTGTGCTTCCACAGCAAATTCCATTGGAAGCTGATTGAGCACTTCTTTCGCATATCCATTTACGATCAAGGCCACAGCATCTTCTGTGCTGATACCCCTTTGGTTACAGTAAAAGATTTGATCCTCACCGATTTTGGAGGTGGTTGCTTCGTGTTCCACCTTGGCGGTTGGATTCTGGATATCGATGTACGGGAAGGTATGTGCACCGCAGCGGTCACCCATGAGGAGTGAATCACATTGGGAGAAGTTGCGGGCGTTTGCAGCACGCTTCATTACTTGCACTTGACCTCGATATGAGTTTTGCGATTTACCTGCAGAAATCCCTTTTGAAACAATACGGCTGCGGGTGTTTTTTCCGATATGGATCATTTTGGTGCCGGTATCCGCCTGCTGATAGTTGTTTGTGACAGCCACGGAGTAGAATTCGCCAACCGAGTAATCACCTTTTAATATACAGGAAGGATATTTCCATGTTACCGCAGAACCCGTTTCAACTTGGGTCCATGATATCTTGGAATGATCTCCTGCGCAGATGCCTCTCTTTGTCACAAAGTTGTAGATACCGCCTTTTCCTTCTTTGTCTCCAGGGTACCAGTTTTGGACCGTAGAGTACTTCACTTCGGCGTGGCTGGCCGCATAGATTTCGACAACCGCTGCATGCAGCTGGTTTTCATCCCTTTGCGGAGCAGTACACCCTTCAAGGTAGGATACATATGAACTTTCGTCGGCAATGATCAGCGTCCTTTCGAACTGCCCTGTATTTGCCGCGTTGATTCTGAAATAGGTAGAGAGCTCCATGGGGCATCTTACTCCCTTTGGAATATAGCAGAATGAACCGTCAGAAAATACTGCTGAATTCAGGGCTGCATAATAATTATCAGTCATCGGAACGACAGAGCCCAAGTATTTTTTGATCAAATCAGGATGCTCATGCACAGCCTCACTGAATGAACAGAAAATGATTCCGAGTTTGGAAAGTGTTTCTTTAAATGTAGTACCAACAGACACAGAGTCAAGAACCGCATCAACGGCAATTCCCTGCAAACGTTTTTGTTCATTCAGGTTGATGCCGAGCCTTTCGTAAATTTGAAGCAGTTCCGGGTCAACTTCATCCAAGCTCTTGGGTTTTTTGGTCTGTTTTGGCGCTGAATAATATTTCAATGCCTGGAAATCCACTTTGGGATAATGCACATTGGCCCACTCTGGCTCGGTCATGGTCAACCAGGTTCTAAATGCTTTCAACCTCCATTCTAAAAGCCATTCTGGTTCTTCCTTCTTGGCGGAAATCCAGCGAATGATATCTTCGTTTAGGCCAACGGGCGCTTCGTCTGTCTCCAGGTTTACCGACCAGCCATGCTCATACTCCTTAGAGGTCAATTCTTCTAAAATCTGATTGTCTTTGCTCATGAAGAGAGTTATTTAGACTAATTACATTTTGTGAGGCGAAGATAAAACATTTAAGCTTAAAATATTGTTCGAGACCCTTCCAAAATTCCATTAAAAATCGATTGGATAGATCGTAAAATACTGTAATACAGGTAATTAAAAAAAAATAAAACCAAGGTTGTATTCCTTGGTTTTCTTAAATTAGTGTAAAAATCATATGGGTAAAATCCAAATAATTATATATTTAGATTTAATCTAAATAATTGAATTTACTTGCTTTGTTCGTAATTTTGGGTGACGGACATCATCTATTTGTCAAAAAACTGGATGGGGCGGTTGATGCTTTCCTCCAAGACAATCAAAGTTTCTGTTCGATCGATACCATCGACTTTTTGAATGTTGTCGAGTACTGTACGGAGGTGGTTGGTGTCTTTGCAAATTATCTTCGCAAAAATGCTGTAATTTCCAGTCGTATAATAGGCGTTGATGACTTCAGGAATTTGTTTCAGCCGGTCGATTACCGCGTCGTACAGCGAGCTTTTTTCAAGGTATATCCCCAGAAACGCCGAAATGTCATAACCGAGTTTTGAGAAGTCTATATTGAGTGTCGCACTCTTTACGATGCCCATGTCCTCCAGTTTACGCATCCTGACGTGGACAGTACCGGAGGATACATATACTTTTTTGGCTATTTCGGTGTAGGGTGTTTTCGCATCGTCATTGAGCAAAGAGATAATCTTCAAATCTACATTGTCAATATCTAAAATTTTGTCCATTTTTTTTGGGTTAAATTGAATCTATGTTAATCATCTTGCGGTCAAATTATGAAATAGTCAAAAAATAGCAAAATAAATTTTTCAATTTGTAAAATTGACCAAAATGAAGTTACTTTGGCGTTGGTCAATTGTTAAGATATTTTATTTGGCAAATAGGTAGATTGATCAAATATACATTTGAAAAAGGGGTAAATACCTGATTTCGAAGGTGCTTTCGAATGAAACTTTTAATCTCTAAAGTTATATTTGGGTTTATATTCTGAAAAGGGTCTTGCTAATGGCAAGACTTTTTTATTGCCTTTTTTAAAATTTCAAATGCAAAAATTTGCATGTAAAAATATTTTATATGTATATTTGAGCATCAAAACAAATCACCCTATGAAAAGCTACTCTTTCATCCTCATCTTGGTCTTCGGCTCAAACCTCGCATTTCACACTGCTTTTGCAAATTCAGCAGAAAAGGAAATAATATCTGAGAAAGGTTCAAAAACAGCAACGGTAAGTGAGAATCCAGCTATGATCACATTGAAGCCCTTTGTTGCTGAAGAAACGGCTTCTACGGAAAGTTCTGCCTATTTTTCTGATTACGCACAAGCGCACGATACGACATTCGCTCCTTGGGCATTTACTGAGGAAGCGGTTGAGATTCTCGATCATTATGTTCCTTTTATTTTCAGGACGAAGAAAAGTGCTTCAATAGAGGAGTTGAAGGTAGTCTTGAGTATCAACGAATTTGGTAAATTGACAGGATTCAGGATTTTGAACGAAGGTGCAGACAAAGGTCTCAAGGAGAGAATGGGCCATGTTTTGAGAAAGCTACCTGCCGCAGTTCCTGTTCCCGGTTTTCAGACATACGAGCCGATGGAGTTTCAATTGGTAATGGCATATTAAGGTTTAGATTTTGTGTTGTTTTAATCCCTTTTGCTCTCGCAAGAGGGATTTTTTTTGATCGGTTAGGAAGGTTTGGATAAGGGAGCATATTTTTATTCCGACCAAAAAAATCAACATCATGAGAAAAATATGCCTCTTTGCTTTATCGATTTTCTGTTTGATCGATATGGCGGCCTTTGCCCAAATGCAAAGCCTAGTTCCTGAAAAGGTATGGCCAGAACACGATAAGAAATCCAAACATTACACGATATCCGGTGAGCGCCACGGTCAATCCTTCTACAAAAAGCAAACCTTTCCGGAGGTACAGTATGAGCCAGCTGAGACATTGACTTTTGATATCTACCATACGCCGGATGTCATGTACCATTGGTACAAGGTGTGGGCGGAGAAATATCCGGAAATCACCGAGCTCTATGAGGTTGCCAAATCGTACGAGGGCAGGCCGATTCTGCAGATGACGATCACCAACAAGAAAACCGGGAAGCATACCGATAAGCCGGCAGCATATTTTGAAGGAGGGCGCCACGGTGGGGAGGTTACGAGTAGTGAATCCGTGTTGTGGCTGACAAAACATCTTTTGGAAAATTATGGCAAGGATCCAAAAATTACCCAACTGATTGATACAAAGACGATCTATGTCCGTCCGCAAAACAATCCGGACGGCACGAATATGTACCTATTCTCAGAACAGAGAAACAGAAGTACTGTCCGACCGCATGATACGGACCGGGACGGTTTATTGGACGAAGACCCCGAGGAGGATTTGGATGGAGATGGCGTGATATACCAAATCCGCCAATTGGCAGTTACGGCGGAAGACAAAGAAAAGGCCAACTATATTATTGATCCAAAAGATCCACAAGGACGCCTGATGAAGCGGGTTTTTAACGGAAAGGGCGATTACATCCTACATACCGAGGGAATCGACAACGATGGCGATGGAAAATTCAATGAAGACGGGATTGGAGGCTTGGATTTGCATAGAAACTACCCAGAAAACTGGCGTCCGGACACAGGCGGAGACGCCACGGGTCGCGGTTATACCCAATTCGGTGCTGGTGAATATCCACTCAGCGAGATTGAAACGCGATCCACTTTCCTTTGGCTGATTTCCCATCCGAATATTTCTGTTGTCAATTCTTTGGATACCAGGGTTCCCATGCACCTTAGGCCGCCTTCGACTTCTTCGAGTGCTGAGTCCATGTTTCCAAAGGACCGTTCTATCTATGAATATTATGACAAATTGGGCATGAGCATCACGGGCTATCCTTGGGCAGGAGATGTTTATGAGACTTATAGCACCCGTGGCAAGATAAACCGACTAACCGGTGATCCATTGAAGCCAAATCCGCTGTTCGGCCATGGACCTGATTTTGGATACTTCTACTATGGCGCGGTTTGGTATGGCGATGAGCTTTGGAACAACGGCGCTATGAAGGATTACGACGGTGACGGTGAAAGGGATGACTATGATGCACTCCGTTGGGATGACGAAGAAAACGGGTCAAAAGGATTCAAGAAATGGACAAAGTTCAACCATCCACAGTTGGGCGAAGTGGAGATCGGTGGATTTCACCCCAAGTTTTTTGGTCAAAATGGGCCGCCTTGGAACTTGGAAACTTGGATCAGCAAGCAATCGCTGTTCAACCTCGCGATGGCAATGGACCTGCCTCAGATCGAAATCAAGGACGTAAAAGTGGATAAGGTAAAAGGAAACTATGAAGTTACAGTCTCTTGGACAAATTCAGGAAAGCTTCCAGTCGCATTGGATCAGGCAAAAAGGGTCAAGATTATTCAAGAAGACCGCTTGACCTTGGAATTTGACAAGGAGTTGACAAAGGGGTACGAGGACGCAAAAGTCCAAATAGTTACCCCAGAATTGTATGACAAAACCATTTACGCAGGGTATACCGAAGCGGGAGAAACCAAGTCGGCGAAGTTTGTCGTGAAGATCAATCAATCAGAACCTGTCAAGGCTAAAGTGAGATTGATGTCCACAAGAGGTGGCTACGTAGAAAGGGAGATTACTTTGGGGAATTAAATTCCAAAATATCATTACAATTCACCGGAGTCTTTTACGTCTTGTCATTTGACGCGCAAAAGGCTCCGGTGATTTTTTTAGATAATGTTCCTTCCATTGAAATAATATTTGGTCAGGGCCTTCCTGACCTTTTCTATTTTCAAAGCTTGAAAATCCTTTTAAGATGATGAAAAATATTCGCTTCCAATGTGTGCTTGCTCTTTGGATGATTTCGCTTCTGCCAGCTTTGGCACAGGAGAAAAGATCGTTGACACACGCTGATTATGACCGATGGGAGACCATATCCTCTGACCGAATGACCAAAGATGGCAAATGGATTGGCTATGAAGTCAACCCGCAGGATGGTGATGGAAGATTGGAAATCGTGGCGACTGCCAACTCCCAAAACAGGATTGTGATTCCCAGGGCCAACAGATTTGGGTTTTCCCACAACGGACAGTATGCCGTCGGAAGGATTGTTGCCCAAAAAGATTCCGTCAGATACCTCAAATTGAAAAAAACAAAGCCAGATGATATGCCCAAGGACAGCCTATTTGTCCTTGATTTGGCGAGTGGGGCAATGGAAAAATTTGGCCGTGTAAAATCCTTTTCGATGCCGGTAAAGGAAGGCAATTGGCTAGCGATCCAGTTTGAAAAAGAATTGCCTGAAAAACCCAAAAAGAAAGATCCAGCCGATACCACGCAAATCAATAACGTGAAGGAGAAGCCGAAAAAAACGGACGGAACAAAGCTTTTGGTCAAAAGCTTGGGTCAGGCGACAAGCTATGAGTTTGCAAGGGTTAAGTCCTTTGGATTCAATGAAACGGGCACTTTTCTGTATTATACTTTGGCTGAAGAAGACACCTTGAAAAACACGGGATTGTTTATTTTGGATCTCAGTACGGGAATCTCCAAGCCAATTGATGAGCGGAAAACGGAGTACCTCGGAGTTGCTTTTTCTCCTAAAGACAAATACGTTTCCTTCCTGACTACAGAAGATTCTGCTAAGGCCAAAAAGCCCTATTATGACCTCTACTTGTATGAAATCGCCAAGGAAAACAATCAAAAAATCGCCGGGAAATCGACCCCCGGGGTAAATGGCATGGTGAGTAAAAATGGAAATCTTTCGTTTTCCGAGGATGAGACAAAGCTTTTCTTCGGCACTGCACCGGATTATGTAAGCTTTGCCTACGAAGACGACACGACTATTTTGGAAGAAGAAAGGGTAAAACTGGACATTTGGGGCTGGCAGGATGACGAAATCCAACCCATGCAACTCAAAAACCGTAGCCGGACGCAAAACAAGTCGTATTTGGCAGCCTATCAGATAAAAAGCAAAAAAGTGGTACCCTTGGCCGATGAGTCGGTTGCCGATGTCTCACTGGACCGAAAATCAAAGTTTGACTACGCATTGGGATTTGACAGTAGGCCATACAGAAGAAATTACAGTTGGGATATCCAAGTTGGCCGCGACCTATATCTCATCGATTTGGCGACGGGAGCCAAAACATTGGTGAAGAAAGATGTTCCAGGGTCGCCGCAACTTTCCCCGGCTGGGAAATATATCTATTGGTACGATAGCCGAGATTCCGCTTGGGTGTCCTATGAAATCAAAAAAGGAGCTTTTGCCAATCTGACCAAATCAATTCCAAGCGCATTTTATGACGAGTTACATGATTCGCCCTCATTGCCATCCTCTTATGGGGCCGCAGGATGGTTGAAGGACGATGCTGGATTTCTGGTTTACGACCGATTTGATATTTGGAAAATTGACCCGACCGGGAAAAAGCAGCCTGTCAATATCACCCAATCCCAAGGAAAAGGAACGGGCGTGATCTTCAGAAGGGAAAGATTGGATTTGTTGGAAGAAGGGATCGACCCAGCCAAGCCTTTGATATTGGAGGCCTTCGACGAAAAGACGAAGAAGAGCGGGTTTTTTATTGGTGATTTCGAAGGAAAGACCGCACCACAGGAGGTAATCTTCACAGACCACCGTTACCTAGGACTGCAAAAGGCTGAAAATGCAGATGTTTTATCGGTCCGTCGCTCTACCTACTTGGAGTTTCCTGACGTGTATGTCACGGACATTTTCATGAAAAATTTCACGAAAATTTCATCTGCCAATCCACAACAGGCACAAGTGAAATGGGGTTCGGTAGAATTGGTCGAGTACCTGGCCAACGACGGCACACCACTCCAAGGGTTACTTTTCAAGCCCGAGAATTTCGACGCCGCCAAAAAGTACCCGATGTTGGTTTATTTCTATGAGCGGAACTCTGACGGACTCCATTCCTACCGTGCGCCTGCGCCCAGCGCGTCCACGATCAATATCCCTTATTTTGTCAGCAACGGGTATTTGGTGTTTGTTCCAGATATCAAATACGATCTCGGGCTTCCAGGACCTTCTGCCTACAATTGCATCATTCCTGGAGTACAGTCTTTGGTGGCTAGGGGCTTTGTAGATGCTTCCAATATGGCGATCCAGGGCCAAAGTTGGGGAGGCTACCAAGTCGCCTACCTCATCACCCAAACGAACATGTTCAAGGCAGCGGGTGCGGGCGCGCCGGTGGTCAACATGACTTCTGCTTACGGAGGTATCCGTTGGGGTACTGGGATGAGCCGCATGTTCCAATACGAACAAACTCAGTCGAGAATAGGAGGCACCCTATGGGAAAAACCGCTCTACTACCTCGAAAACTCGCCTTTGTTCTTTATGGATCGTGTAAACACCCCTGTTCTCATCATGCACAACGACGAAGATGGGGCAGTGCCATGGTATCAAGGAATCGAGATGTTTATGGCACTCAAGCGTCTCAATAAGCCAGCTTGGCTACTCCAATACAATGGAGAAGATCACAATTTGGTCCAGAGAAAAAACCGCAAGGATTTGTCTATCCGGCTTGCACAATTTTTTGACCACTACCTGAAAGGTGCTCCTGCGCCGCTTTGGATGACAGAGGGGTTGCCAGCGGTGGAAAAAGGAAGGACATTGAAATATGAACTTTCAGATCGATAAACAAAGAAGCCCAGATTCACCCGGGCTTCTTTGTTTTTCTTTTTTTAGAATTATCTACCAATATAACGCTTTACCATAAACTGGAAATTTGCAAGCAGATCGGGCTTAAAAAGTTTGTTCTGCATTTCGTTCCCGTCGATGGTGGAGTTTGTTAGCATGTTTGCCTGAAACTCAAGGGCAAAATCCCATTCGTATTCCAAATTGGAGGAAATACCAAATCGAAAAGGAATGTATGGCATTGAGCTAGTCTGGTTGGAACGTTCGACCCTTCCGCTGACGAACACGCCGTCCTGGATTTGTCCATCCCGTAGCACCCGCTGTGCGCGTTCCGAAAATAGGTAGCCGAGACCAAGTCCCACATATAGGTTAACGGCTTCTCCAGCCCTGCCGGATTGGTTGGGATTAATGATAAATAGTGGTATTGCGTCCACTTGGTAGCTCATTCCCCTGAAGTAGTAGGCCTGTCCGTTGTCGCCCCATTCGATGAGGATTGGGGAATTTAGGGGACGGAACTCGCCACTTTCTATAACCTGTCCGCCAATTGAGGCCCGCAGGTCAAATCGGTCTGAAAGTTGTTTGGTGTAGGCAGCAGAAAAAGCTGGTTTCATCTTGAATTTCAAGAATTTATATAAACCGGCATTGTCGCCGTAAATCATCCCCCAGCCATATCCGACGGATATATTGTCTCTAGATTGGGCTAAGCTGGAAAATGATAAAAGTAATGCTGCAAGCAGGGTGATTGTTGACTTTGGCATACTTAACCATTTAATATCGGGACGAATATACATGTTTTGTAAAGTATTATCCAAGTGATTGATTTTTATGGAATTGTCCTCAATGGCTTATCAGTGGTAAAAAACGTACCTTTTTTGTTTTCCGCCAACCTTTAAATAGTCATCAAAAGCGTTTTTTCCTGCAACCAAAAAAAATCAGGTTGTTTGATTTCCTTGGTCGATTGCCATCGGTATTATTGATTTCCCACAACAAATTTAGCCAATGGAGCCATCTTCGCCTTGTTGAGCGTCATGATTGTATCCGCTATGCTGTAGTTGTCCGCTTGTTTCAACACCCCATAAAATGCCTGCTCAGTCGCCATATCCGGGCAAGCCATCATGGTGCCCGCGATATTCCCAAAGGTGATTTGGTTTTGTCCCTTTAGCTCATATCCGCCTGAAAATCCATTACAGGTTGAGTTGCCCGAGGCGGTTGAAGTCTCCATGTCGAATTGGATAAAGCCTTCCCTGCTGCCTTCTTTCTGGACCACGGGCTTGCCGCGCAATTCGACCAAAACCCATTTTTTTCCTTCAAGTCTAGGGTCGGTAGGATTCTTAATCAATTTGTAGTTGTCAGCCAGATCTCCCGTGATGCGGTTTCCCTCTTTGTCCAAGTGAAACAATATATTTTCTCCAACCTGATACATTTGGGTTTCGCCGTTTTCTCCAGTAAGCCTGATTTTGGAACCACTGGTGTCCCAAGTGAAATTTCCTTGGTCAAAGAATGCATTTGGATCTTTTCCGAGATACTTGAGACTGCGCAGGAACGTCCCGTCAGACTTTAATGTGATTCGGGTTTCAATGCCTTCACAATCGGCACAGGGAACCACGCCCTGGTATACACCATTCCAGTCAAGGCTATTTTGACTGTTGTGGGTGTCGGGATAAGCAGTTGCCATGACTTTCTCAGAATTGGCTTCCTCTGCTGATTTTTCGGACCTGCAGGCCAATAGCGTCATGCAAACCAACGATGCCATGAAGAAATGCATTTTGATTTTCATACAATTTATAGTGGATGGCTTTGAAACTATAAATTAACGGACAACGGTTGAAAATGTCTAAAACAATCCTGAAATATTTCCATCGGCATCGATGTCGATGTTTTCTGCCGCGGGCTTGGAAGGAAGTCCGGGCATCCTCATGATGGTACCCGCAATGGGAATGATAAATCCTGCGCCGGCAGCAATGTCAAACTCCCTGATCTTGACCGTAAAGCCGGAGGGACGATTGATCAGCAATGGGTCATCAGAAAGCGAATACTGTGTTTTTGCGATGCAAACCGGAAGCTTGTCCAGTCCGATTTTGTTGAACAATTTTATCTGCTGCTTGGCTTTGACCGAGTACTCCACCTCGGCCGCACCATAGATTTTTCTGGCAATAGTTTCAATTTTCTGCTCGATCGGCCAGTTAAAATCGTAGAGCGGCGTAAAGTGGCTTTTCCCCGTATTCACTGCCTGCTTGACGGCTTTTGCCAGTTCAATGGCTCCTTCGCCGCCCTTTTCCCATGCTTCGCAAACAGCTACCTCAACACCGAGCTTTTTGCAGCAATCCGTGACAACTGTGATTTCATCTTCACTGTCGGTCGAAAACTTATTTATCGCCACGATCGGCACAAGCATAAAATGTCGAATGTTTTCGATGTGTTTCTCCAAATTGGGCAATCCGTCGGCGACTGCTTTGGGATTCGGCTCCTTCAGATTCGCTGAAGCGATACCCGCATGGCTTTTTAGCGCCCTGATCGTTGCGACAAGCACGACGGCATCAGGTTTCAGTCCGCCGTATTGGCACTTGAGGTCGAGAAACTTTTCCCCACCCAAATCCGAAGCAAAACCAGCCTCCGTCACCACATAATCCGCCAATGATAGACCCATTTTGGTCGCAATGATGGAATTGGATCCTTGGGCGATATTGGCAAAGGGGCCACCATGGATGATGGCCGGATTTCCCTCGATCGTTTGGACGAGATTAGGCATAATGGCATGCTTCATCAAGGCGGTCATGGCACCGTTTGCTTTGAGTTGGTGCGCCCTTACGGGTTCATCCTGAAAGGTGTATCCGACAATGATATTCCCGAGTTTTTCTTTCAGATCCATCAAGTCTTTGGAAAGACAGAGCGCGGCCATCACCTCTGAAGCTGCCGTGATGTCGAATCCAGATTCCCTTACCACGCCCTGTGCCGGTCCGCCAAGGCCAATCACTATGTCCCGGAGTGCCCGCTCGTTCATGTCCATTACCCGCTTCCAAGTGATTTTCCTCGGATCGATATTTAGGGTGTTTTTTTGGCTGTGAATATGGTTGTCTAGTAGCGCCGCGAGCAGGTTGTGGGCCTTTTCGATGGCGGCAAAATCCCCCGTAAAGTGCAGGTTGATGTATTCCATGGGAAGCACCTGCGCATAGCCACCACCGGCGGCACCGCCTTTCATCCCAAAAACCGGTCCCAAGGATGGTTCACGGATCACAACGGCGGCATTGATCCCGATTTTATTCAGGCCCTCCGTGAGGCCGATGCTCGCTGTGGTCTTGCCTTCTCCCGCCGTGGTCGGCGTGATGGCGGTCACCAGGATCAGTTTCTTCCCTTTCATCTTGGATTCATCGATCAACTTGAGCGGCAGCTTGGCGACATACTTTCCGTAAGGCCTGATGTCCTCCTCGGAGATGCCAAGTTTTGCGGCGATTTCCTGAATGGGCCTCATTTTGGAGGCTTTGGCGATTTCCAGATCTGAAAGGTTCATGGTGTATTTGGGTTTGATGGCTGAAATCCGGTTTTTTCTAGCCCAAAAGACGGCAATTCAGGGACAATTATTCATGACAAAAGTCAGTCGGGATATTGATTCGGGTGGTGGTAGTTGGGACTATTTGAGGGGATTACCATATCGGTAGCTATTGGTGCCACCAAACTGTCACAGAGAGTCATTTCAACACCTGTTTCAGGTGAATCCAATTATCATAACAAAAAATACTGTAATAAATATTACAATAATTTCAGCTATCAAAAAATCCACCTTTATGATTCCGCAATTTTTCCTCTACGGTTAAAAACAAAAAAAGCTTGGACAGACATTGCCCAAGCTTTTTTGGTAGACGAATAGTTGGTTTATTTTTCGATAAACGTCTTGAAATCATCGATTTGGATCGCCTCGATTACGCCCTTTTTCACCAGGTTGTCGATGGTTTTTGCGTACTTGGAACCGATGCCATCAAAGGTCGTTTTGGCTTTGCCAAGGTCTGCCGCCAAGTCCGTTTTGCTTTCGACCTGTGCCGGGGATGGTGCCTCGTAGTTGGAAACCACGATGCCATAGAGCTTGGAGATTTTCTCGCGCAACTGCGGTTCGGCCGTGCCGACATAGTTGTCTCCGGTCGTGATGACCAAGGTTTCCTTCAGCTTGTTGAGCTCGCCGATCAGCGCGTTCATGGACTTGGCCGATTTAGGGTCAGCTGCTTTGGCTTTCTCGGCTTGTTCAAGTTGAAGGTCCAACTTGTACACGAGATAAGCCAAGTCCTGCGAGAGATCAAACAGTTGCTTTGTCAGTTCCTCCTGCGCTTTGCGGTCGGAAAGGCTGATTTCAGATCTTGGGTCATAGATCACCTCGATCTTGTGGCTGAATTCTTCCTTGCCTTTTTTCATCACCACCTGATAAGCCCCGGCTGGCACCCTCGGCGCACTGAATCCATCAAAGGAGAAGGTCTTGCCTTTGGCGATTTTGGGTGCTTTGGATCGGAAGTTCCAGTTGACCACATTGATGCCCTTTTGTTTTCCAGGATCCAAGCTGGAGATTTTGTTTCCCTGCAAGTCTTGAACCTCCAAGGTCATCGCGCCGAAGGTGTGACGTTTTTTCAGGTAATAGATGATCCTGCCGGACCTATCGGGATTTGGACCGACAAATGCCGTCTCTCCGCTTGATCCGCCAAAGTTGCTTTCCTCCCACATAGGCATGGGTTCGGATTTGAGGAAATGGACTTCTTTTGCGAGCATTTCTTGGTTGATCTGACGCAGCGGGCTGATGTCATCGATGATGATGATGCCGCGGCCATGGGTCGCCAGGACAAGGTCGTTTGTCTTCGGATGCATGGCAATGTAATGCACCGGTACCGAAGGCATATTGTTGGTAAATTTGGACCAGTTAGCGCCGCCATCGATACTGATGAAGAGGCCCGCTTCCGTTCCGAGGTAGAGGATGTTTTCATTTTTCAGGTCCTCGAGGATATGCCTTGCAAACCCGACGATATCCGGTGTCACGACAGACTTCCATGTCTTCCCAAAATCCGTCGTTTTGTAAGCGTATGGCTTGTAATCACCGCTTGTGTGCCCATCAAAGACCGCATAGGCAGTTCCTTTCGAGAAGTTGCTGGCTTGGACGTGGTAGGCCCAGGTGTTTTTTGGTAGGCCGGGAATATTGCCGACTACGTTGGTCCAGGTTTTTCCACCGTCTTGGGTTACTTGTACGTTTCCGTCGTCAGTGCCTACCCAGATGATTTTCTCGTCAATGGGAGACTCGGAAATCGAGAAAATGGTTGTGTGGTTTTCAGCACCTGAATTATCTGTGGAGATGCCGCCGGATTCAGATTGGTTTTGTTTGGCGGGATCGTTGGTAGTCAGGTCGGGAGAGATCTTTTGCCAGTTTGCACCCATGTCATTTGAAACCAGCAAAAACTGGCTTCCAATGAAGATACGATCCGGATTGTGTGTCGAAATCTGAATTGGGGTATTCCAATTGAAGCGGTATTTAGGTTCTCCTTTGGCAGGTGTCGGTTTGATATTCCTGATTTGGTTGTTGACCACGTCAAACCTCCATACGCCTTCAGCACCCTGCATTTCGGAGTAGGTGATCTTTTTGGTAGGATGCCTGTACACCCTGAACCCGTCACCCATACCGACTGGAGTCCAATCGCGCGCTTCGACTCCTCCGGGGCTAGCTGATGGTCCAAACCATGATCCGTTGTCCTGAAGTCCACCATAGACATTGTAAGGTTCGTCGTTGTCGACGCTGACATGGTAGAATTGTGAAACGGGAATACTTTCCACGATTTCCATGGTAGTGCCACCGTCCCAGGTTCTATACACACCACCGTCGGTAGCCGCAAAGAAGCGGTTGGGATCGTTGATATCGAACCAAATGTCGTGGATGTCGGAGTGCATGAAACCAAGATTTCGGAAGGTTTTTCCGCCATCCCGCGATATAGAGCCCGAAAGACCTGCTTTCACAACTACATCTGGGTTTTTCGGATCCACGACAATCCTCGAGAAATAGAATGGCCTCACGGTGAGTTCAAAATCACCGTTGGAAAATACCCAAGTCGCGCCGCCGTCCTCGGATTTGTAGAGTCCTTTGTTTTCCTTGGATTCCACTACAGCATAGACAATATTGGTTTTTGAGGGTGCAACCGCGACGGCGATACGTCCCAATTCACCGCTTGGGAAGCCATTGTGGATTTTATTCCAGGTTTTCCCACCATCAGTCGTCTTATAAAGTGCGGAATTGAGACCGCCTGAGCTAAACGACCAAGCAGTCCTTCGAAATTCCCAAAATGCCGCATAAAGCACATCCGGGTTACTTGGGTCCATGATAATGTCAGAACAGCCCACGTTTGGCATTCCTGCCAGGACTTTGGTCCAAGTCGCGCCGCCGTCGGTCGTTTTGTAAACCCCCCGCTCGTCGCTGTCGGCCCACAATGCACCCAATACTCCCACATACATTTCTTTGGAATTTTTGGGATTGATTACGATGCCGCTGATCCGGTCTGAGTTTTCAAAGCCCACTTTGTTCCATGAAGACCCGCCATCGACTGATTTGTACAAACCATCACCTGCGGAAACGGAGTTGCGAACCCAGGTTTCTCCCGTTCCGACCCAGATGGTATTGTCGGGATCGTTGGGGTCGAGTTCAACCGCGCCGATTGACTGATTGTATTTGTCAAAAATGGGTTTGAAGGATGCACCCCCGTTTACTGATTTCCAAAGGCCTCCGCCTGCAGTTCCGGCATAGATGACTTTCCCGTCGCTTGGGTGTCCTGTCAAGTCAGTGATGCGGCCGCTCATTACGGCTGGACCGATTTGTCTGGCGGAAAGGGAACCGAAGAGTTCGTCGCCTTTCAGCGTGACAATATCCTGTCCCGTAGAGAAAAAGCTGATCTGCAACAGGCCCAGCAACAGGCCTGCGATTCTCGATGTTCGCTTCATATGTTAGGTTTTATTTAGTCCTTGAATTTGAAAGCAGCGTCGTCAACGCTAGGATTCAAGATCACTTTTGTGATATTGATTGCTTGGCTTTGGGGAGTTCCTTTCGCCTTCTCTGTAATGGAAAATGCGAAATACAAGCCATCGACTTCCTGGTAGTCGCTGAACATCGTTTGGCTGGTAACACCCTTAGCAGGGCCATACTTCACTTCTTGTTCAACCATGATGGGCACGAAGTTTTCGGTATCAAAAAAATAAAACACCAGGTTTTCCACTTCCTTGCCATCTACCATAAGTGGTTTTTTGGTCAGTTTTACCTTAAAGGTCTCGGTGCCGTCTACGGTTTCTTTTCCTATAAGCTCGGCCTTGAAGCCTTTCTCTTTATAGTTCAGAAATGGGTCTGGAAAATCACCGAGGTTTCGCTTCATGTTTTCGGTGGTCTCGCTGTCACTCTTCTCGGGCTTCATCGTCATGAAGTTCATGCCCCAAGCTTCGTTACCGTCGAAAGCCTGCTGCGTAATCTCCTGTCCCTGGAGGGAGAATTTCATGTACATCTTACCTTCTTTGGTTTGCACCATTTCGATGGGGAGGTCCATACCCTGTACGGCCACTTTACCTTCCATCTTGACGCCGCTGAGTTTCGCCCAATTGGCGGCGCCACCAGTGTTTTCCAAGTAATTGTTGATGATTTCATCTACCGTCTGGGCATTTGCTCCAAAGACAAACATTACGAATCCAAGAATAAACAATGTCTTTTTCATAGCTGATAAGTTTTTTTTAAATATCCCTAAAGGTATTTAAAAATTGTTGGCTTGTTTGGTCAAATAAAGAATTTCGAGTTTGAAAGCGGATTTTGTCCGTTTGTCTTTTGAAAAGGAATGACGGCCGCAGTATTCAAGCGGCAAGCTAACAAGGAAGTATCAGTGTATTTGGATTGTAAACACACATACAAACTGGGCATGTAGGAAGGTTTGATTCTTAATAACCCTTGCAGCTACAAAGGGAATCATAAGCTAAAACTGGCCTGGTGTTTGTTAAAGAGGGTAAAATCTAATCCGTTTGGATTTTGGCTTTATATTTTATCTTTGACCCGAAATTATTTAAACAAAACCTTAGTAGAAATGAAAAAATTCTTATTGGTGCCGTTTGTTTTTGCGGCAATGTTGTTTTGGAATACTGTTAGTGCGCAAGAAGTTGGTTTGAGGTTTGGGGACGTATTAGGCAATAACGTTGCGATTGACGGGGTTTTTGGTCTCGGTCAATTCAGCAGGATCCACGCTGACTTGTCTTTTGGAGACCGTGGCGTAGGTATCGAAGCGCTTTGGAACCCTTTGTATCGACCACTCGGTGACGAAGCTTTGCATTGGTATGTAGGTGTAGGTCCATCCCTATTGCTTGGCGATCCATTTATATTAGGGGTAAGCGGCGAGATCGGATTGGAATACAAGTTTAATTCCGTGCCGATCGTGTTGGGCTTGGACTGGAGGCCTAGGGTCGATATCGTCGAAGTGACTGACTTCAACGCAGGCGGATTTGGCTTTAACGTCCGTTACGTCTTTGGCTCGAATTGAGCAGTTCCCAAAACATTGAAACAAAAATCCCCAGCTGGTTAGAAGCTGGGGATTTTTTTATAACATCTTTTTCTGGATTCTTTTTTTGAGGTCTTCTGACGCGGGCAACAACGGAAGTCTGACCATATCGCCGCATAGACCCATCAGATTCAGCAGCGCCTTTACGCCTACAGGATTGGCCTCTTCGTACATGAGCGGATTGATGTCCAATATCTTGGAGGCTGCGGCTTCAGCTTCGTCCAAAGGACCATGGCTGATAGTCTTGAATAGCGTGGGGTAGGCATTGGCCAAGACGGAAATCACGCCCGCACCGCCCATCACCCGCATCGCCGGCGTGAGGATATCATCTCCTGAAATCAACAGAAACCCCTCGGGCATCTTGGATGCGATGCGCATGCACTGTGACATGTCACTACTGGCTTCCTTCATCCCGATGATATTGGGGTGTTCGGAAAGCGCTATCGTCGTCTGCCAAGTCATATTGCTCATGGTTCGCCCCGGCACATTGTAGAGAATTACCGGGACTGGACTATGGTCTGCAATCTTTTGGTAGTGTGCAATGATGCCTGCTTGGGATGGTTTGTTATAATAAGGGCTGACCGATAGGATTGCGGTCACCTTTGAAAGGTCTGTCGCCGCAATCTCGTCCAGGATGCCTTGGGTATTGTTGCCGCCGATACCGTAGACGATGGGAAGCCTGCCATGATTGTATTCCAATGCTGCCTTGAGAACCTGTTTTTTCTCTTCTTTGGTCAGTGTGGCGCTCTCGCCAGTCGTACCTGCTACGACCAAATAATCAACTGCTCCCTCCGTCACGTGGTCGATAAGCCTTTTGAAAGCAGGGAAATCGATCTGTCCATTTTGGTCAAAAGGTGTAATCAGTGCGACGCCTGTTCCGTGTAATTTCAGCATGTGGTTTTTATTTTTCCGAAGTACTTCAACAATTTTTCCAAGTTGGCCCGCAGGTCTTCCCCTTCTTTCTTGATCATCAAATCGAGGTAAGGGCCGTTTTCCTCCGAAAGGAAACCCATTTTGAAGCCGCTTGGGTTAAGGAGCAGCAAATAACGTAAATAGGGATTCAGGTTTAAAGACGGAACCAAAATAAAATCCAATTTTTCTTCCAACAGCGAATTGAAATAGTCAGACGGCAAACCCCAAATTGAGAATTTCTGGGGCGAGATGGACTCCACAGCATCGTGTGTATCGGCATAATATCCCCCTTCGATCCGAATCTGAAATCCCCACTTGTCCCGGATGAGCTTCTTGGCTTCTTCGAACTCCTCCTGGGTGGCTGCAAAAATCCCTGCGGTTTTAGGCTTTTGGGGCATGCCGATATCCCGTAAGCGTGGTTTTCGGAGTGCCTTTGTGAGCTGGTAAGCGATCAGCTTGTCCTTGATCCAATTCATGCTTATCCGTTGACGATTTTGAGAAACTCGGCTTCGGAGATCATTTTGATCCCCAGTTTTTCAGCTTTTTCTTTTTTGCTCGGTCCCATCTCCTCGCCCTCGATGATGAAATCCAGGGATTTGGAAACCGAACCCACGTAGGTTCCGCCATGTGACTCCACAAAGTCGATGATTTCGTCCCGCTTGAAATGGGTGAATCTTCCCGAGGCCAATATCTTCAATCCTGCCAGTTTGTTGCTTGCAAGCGAAACGGATTGTTCGGAAACCGAGAAATTGAGGCCCGCATCCTTGAGCTTTTCGATCAGTTGGAGGTTCTCCTTATCCTTGAAATACTCGTGCAGGCTATGGACGAGCGTTTCGCCGACACCGTTGATTTCCAGCAGTTGCTCCGTAGAAGCTTCCCGAAGTGCGTCGATATTTTTGAAATGCCTGGCCAAGAGTTGGGCTGTGTTTTCGCCAATATTTCTGATGCCTAGGGCAAAAAGGACTTTCTCAAAAGGTTGGTTTTTGGAGGCTTCGATCCCTTCCAACATATTGCCGATGACGCCTTCCTGGAAACTGTTGCCTTTCAGTTTTTTGATCCTTTCCTCCTGTCCATCTCCGAGCTTTACGTCCAGTTTGAGTAGGGTACCGTGTACTGTGTTTTGGTGGTAAGCTGCCTCTATGAGCTGACCGGTTGATGCCTTATTTCCGACCAAAAGACCCAAAACCACCGCCACCGGGACATAATCTTCCATCGGGGGCAGTGAAGAAACCAGCAGCGCATTCTCCAACAGTTGGACCATGCCCACATTTTGGGCTACTTTTTTCTTGCTGTTGCGGATATATCCCTGGAAAAGTTGCAGGACCTGCATCATGGGTTTTTCGATCTGTTCGGCGCAGAATTTTTCGATCGCCGAAAGTGAAATCAACTCTGTCAGCGCAAAAAGCGCCTTGGGAAGTCCAATGTACAGAATGCCGTCATCGGTTTTTTGGTACTGGTCCTGACCCATTTCGAGCCCCAGCAATTGATGTTGCTTTTCTTTCAAGCCGTAAAAATCCGCTGGGCTTTTGACGAATCCCTCGTCGATCAAAGTCCGTAAACGTTCCGTCCCGAGCGAATCGATGTCCATGGCCCGCTGGTGGACAAAGTGCTCCATCCTGCCAAGCAGCTGTGGCGGACAGGCTTTTGTATTGGGGCAAAAGTGCTTGGCCTCGCCTTCCTTCCGCACCAAATGGGTCCCGCATTCGGGACAATGGTCGATGTAGGTGATTGACTTGGCTCCAGGTTGACGTTTCTCCAAAACCACGCCCGTGATTTTTGGGATGATCTCGCCGCCTTTTTCGACGTGGACAAGGTCACCCTCGTGGAGGTCGAGGCGGATGATTTCGTTGGCATTGTGAAGGGAAGCCCGCTTCACCGTCGTTCCGGCGAGATGGACGGGTGCCAAGTTTGCGACAGGTGTGATTGCCCCTGTTCGCCCGACTTGGTAGGAAATTGACAAAAGGCGGGTCTGCGCACTTTCGGCTTGATATTTATAGGCAATGGCCCAACGGGGGATTTTGGCGGTGAATCCCAATTCTTCCCTTTGGTCGTAGTCGTTGATTTTGAGGACGACACCATCCGTATCGAGGGGTAAAGTGAACCTTTTTTCCCGCCAAGAGTCGATAAATCCCAGTGCTTCCTGAATGTTGTTGGCTTTGAAATGGGTAGGGGAGACGTTGAATCCCCAGGATTCGATCAGCGCGATGGCTTCATCGTGCTTGCTGACCCCAATGTCCTCACCTAGCAATTGGTAGAAATAGCAGTTCAACCGGCGCTTGGCAACCACGCCGCTGTCCTGCATTTTTAGCGTGCCGGAAGCTGCGTTGCGCGGATTGGCGAGTGGCGGTTCGCCGAGGATTTCACGTTCATTGTTGATTTTTTCAAACTCCTTGAGTGGAAGAAAAACCTCGCCACGCACTTCAAATTTATCTGGGACATTTTTTCCCTGCACCACCAAAGGAATATTGCGGATCGTCTTTACGTTTTCCGTCACCACGTCGCCGCGGGTTCCATCCCCACGTGTCACAGCACGCACCAAACGCCCGTTTTCGTAAACCAAACTGATCGCGACGCCATCGAATTTCAACTCGCAGAAATACGCATAATCCCGGTGACCGAGACCTTTGGCTACCCTTTCGTCAAACGCGACCAATTCCTCCGGGGAATATGTATTGCCCAAGGATAGCATCTTGTATTCGTGCTCGGCTGTTTCGAATTCCTTGGTGATCGTGCCTCCGACCCTTTGGCTTGGGCTGTCTGGATACAGGAATTGTGGGAATTCCTTTTCCAAGCGTATGAGTTCCTCAAGTAGCCTATCGAATTCAAAATCCGATATCTCTATCCTATCTTCCTGGTAGTAAAGGTGGTTGTGGTGGTTGATTTCTTTGCTCAGGGCCTCTATGCGGGCCTTGGCTTCGGCAGGGTTCATGGACATGGAATTGGCTATCGTCTATTTCGTCGCTTATCTTTCAAAATTAGAATTTGTCCAGGCAAACACAAAGGAATATTATTCTGTGGGACCTCTTGGAAAGGCCGGGGAACTGAATTCTCACAGATTGGCTATATTTGCGCGACTGCAGTAGAAGATGAGCAAAAAAAACAATATCGAACAACGAATCCTGGAAGTTGCCTACCGGTTTTTCATCCAGCATGGCTATAAAAACACCACCATGGATGACATTGCCACGGAGTTGGCGATGAGCAAAAAGACGCTTTACAAATACTTCCCAGGCAAACTGGAGCTTTTGGGAGCAGCATTCGATATGCTCAGAACCAAGCTTGCCATCAAAGTAAGTGCCTTGTTGGAGAATCCCCACATACCCTATACTGCCAAGTTCAAATCCCTTCTCACCACCGTAGCCGCGGATATCTCCAGTATCAATCCT
Organism: Mariniradius saccharolyticus AK6; assembly: GCF_000330725.2. Classification (GTDB taxonomy): domain Bacteria; phylum Bacteroidota; class Bacteroidia; order Cytophagales; family Cyclobacteriaceae; genus Mariniradius; species Mariniradius saccharolyticus. The sequence goes on from NZ_AMZY02000019.1 coordinate 63,921, forward strand.
AAAATCCTGGACGAATTGCGTGATCATGCCCCGGAAATCTGGACAGAACTGCTGACTTACATTCGTGAGTCCGGCTATCTGCGTTTTCAGAAGCTCATTCAGGAAGGTATTGCCAAAGGCTTTGTCAAACCCAACATCAATGTTTCTTTCGTGGTATTTATCTATACCTCTGCCATCCAAAACCTCATCGACCACAAGTTTTTGAGTCAATTCCCAGAAGAAATGCGGGTCGGCTTCAACCTCAGCCCGGCCGAAATCTACGACCAAGCGATCCAAGTCATCTACACCGGAATTCTTACCGATGATGCGAGAAAAGAGCTCCTTACGATGTGAGTGTCTGCTTTGAGTCATAGCCAATCTATTCCCTATCTTTGCCCCCATGAATCCCAAGAATTTTAAGAGATATACTGTTACTGCTGCCTTGCCTTATGCTAATGGGCCGCTTCACATTGGCCATTTGGCGGGATGCTATATTCCTTCCGATATCTATGTCCGCTACCTGAGATCCCGCGAACGGGATGTGGCCTACGTGTGTGGGTCGGACGAACATGGTGTTGCCATTACCATCAAAGCCAGAAAGGAGGGAATCAGCCCTCAGGAAGTGGTCGATAGGTACCATGAAATGATGAAAAGGAGCTTTGCCGAATTCGGTATCAGCTTTGACCATTATTCAAGAACATCCGCCAAAATCCATCATGAGACTGCGTCCGGTTTTTTCGAAGACTTGTACCAAAAAGGTGAGTTTCTCGAGCAGACCACCCAGCAGTACTATGACGAAGAGGCGGGACAGTTTCTAGCCGACCGCTATATCGAAGGCACCTGTCCGAAATGTGGGCATGAACACGCCTATGGTGATCAATGTGAAAAATGCGGGTCTTCCCTCAGCCCGACCGATTTGATCAATCCCAAATCAAAGCTTTCGGGAAGTACCCCCGTCTTGAAGGATACCAAGCATTGGTTTTTGGATCTGGCGCGGTATACCGATTTTCTCAAGAACTGGATTTTGGTGGACCACGAAAAAGATTGGAAAACCAACGTCCTCGGCCAATGCCGCTCCTGGCTTGAGGCGGGCGAAGGCTTGCAGGCCAGGTCGATGACCCGTGATATGGATTGGGGAATCCCCGTGCCGGTTGAAGGAGCCGAAGGCAAAGTTCTATACGTGTGGTTCGATGCGCCGATAGGCTACATTTCGTCCACCAAGGAATGGGCAGCCGAAAAGGGGATCGATTGGGAACCGTATTGGAAAGATGAGGGTACCAAGCTGGTGCATTTCATCGGCAAGGACAATATCGTGTTCCATTGCATCATTTTCCCGGCGATCCTCAAGACCCACGGCGGCTATGTTCTACCTGACAACGTACCTGCAAATGAATTTCTGAACCTGGAAGGGGACAAGATTTCAACCTCCAGAAGCTGGGCCGTGTGGCTGCATGAATATTTGGAGGCATTTCCAGGAAAACAAGATGTCCTCCGGTATGTGTTGACTGCAAATGCGCCCGAGACCAAGGACAATGATTTCACATGGAAGGACTACCAATTGCGCAACAACTCCGAACTGGTCGCCATCTTCGGCAATTTTGTCAATCGTGCGGTGGTACTTACCCATAAGTTTTACAATGGATTGGTTCCCGCTTTGGGTGATTTGAGCGATATCGATCGGGATGCATTGGCAGCTTTGCTGGAGTTTCCCGAAAAAATCGCTGCTTCTATCGAGCGGTACCGCTTCCGTGAGGCATTGTCGTATGTGATGGATTTTGCCCGTACAGGCAACAAATACCTGGCAGATACGGAGCCCTGGAAAAGCATCAAGGACAATCCTGAAAGAACCGCCACGGTTTTGAATATTGCTTTGAATATTGCTGCAAACCTCGCGATCGTTGCGGAACCTTTTCTGCCACATACGGCTGCGAAAATGTACAAGATGTTTGGACTGAGCGGCTTGAACTGGGGAGATGCAGGCAAGCATGGTCTTTTGAAAACAGGGAAAACAATACAGCCGGCGGAGTTGCTTTTTGACAAAGTCGAAGATGAAACCGTTGCCGCCCAAGTCAACAAATTGATGGAAACCAAGAAACAAAACGAAATGGCTGTCGCCCCGGTGACGCCGATGAAGGACATCATCACTTACGATGATTTTGCCAAACTCGATATGCGCGTGGTCAAGGTACTTGCGGCCGAACCAATGCCCAAGTCCAAGAAACTCCTCAAACTCAGCGTCGACACGGGCCTGGGAACACGCACCGTGCTAAGCGGCGTCGCGGAGCATTTCAAGCCCGAGGACCTTATCGGGAAGCAGGTTGTGATGCTGATCAACCTCGCTCCGCGGAAGATCATGGGAATTGATTCGGAGGGCATGATCCTGATGGCGGAGGACAAAGACGGAAGCCTCAGGCTACTGCTACCGGGTAGCGAGACAGCCAACGGATCGACGATATCCTAAAAAGACCAAAACCACCCGAGCGGGTGGTTTTTTTGTTTGAGATTGATTTCATTTGAACGCCAGGACTTTCAGCGCATATAAGGAAACTCCATGGGTTTCTTTTTGAATGCATTTCTGAGGAAAAGGTAACTTAGACCAATTGAAGCCATGTTGTAAGTATCTATTCTTTCATAGTCTATCTTAAAAGCCAGATGGTCCCTCACCAGAAAACCCTGCAAAAAGACATTGTACGTGAAATAATCCCCCCAATAGCCGATCATTAATCCGTAATGGAATCCATGTCGGTAATTTGCGTCCTGCCATCCAAGGCCTAGTCCGTAATTGGATTCACCTGCAAGTCGTTGAAAGCCAGTCATCACTACCAAAAGGCCTGGAAAACCATTCTTTGAAGGATCAAAGGTCAAATTCAGGTTAGCCTCTGTAAACTCAAAATCATTCTCGACGTAATGAAATTTTCTCGTCTCAATTGATGCAACTTGGAAAAAACGAAACAGGTAAGTCCAGCCTAGTTTTACCCCATATCCATAATCTTGATTGAAGTCGGTATTCCCTGTTAATTTTATTAGCAATCGATCATCGAAGTCTTCAAAATGATAAAGCGGGAATTCATCAAATCCATTACCAAGTGAAAACCCAAAGACATTGTTGGCAAGATCATAGGAAGTTCCAACGCTGAGTCTTTTTGAATACCAGTCATACCATCCAAGGTACACGTTCAAAGTTGTGTCTTTGGTAACAATAACATGCTCGGATTTTAGTCCCAGAGCATGAAATAAAACAACCGCGGAATCCTTCTTGAGCAAAAAATCAAAGTATCCTTCTATGTCGGTTGTATCCCGGTTCCCCACGTTCCATTCCTGAATGATTACCCCCGGCAGGAACTCATTGTCTTCTTTTACAAACACCCGCCCCTTGACCCTGATTTGGGAGTAAGATGCGTGACAGATCAGCACAGTCAGGAATAGTAAAAAAATAACGGTTTTGCTTGGCATAGAGGCTGTTGACCTTTAATGGAATTTGATTAAAGTTAGTTGTTTGATTCGAATTTGAAAAAATGAGAAGGTTGCCTTTAGATCTAAATTTGTTTAAATGTTTAGGACTGTGTGTATGTGTGCGATAGCCAGTCGCTTCGTGTGGTTTCTTTCTGGCTGTAACAACCTAAATTCGAATTCACTTCTTTATCAACCTGTCAATGAATATCGATTTATTTTGCCAATAATTTAGAATAATAAATTTCTTATTGAGGAATAGGCAAAATATGGAATTGATTTTTGTTTGCTTTTCAAAAACAGCTATATTCAAATCGTTCCTTTTCAAAATCATTTTCGGATCGTAGATGGATACCAAAAATTACCACGTCGGAGATAATTTCGATGAGATGTTTACAAAAGAAGGTCAGGTGAGACCCCATTATGCGGATTTTCTCAAACTTTTGGGGAAAACAAGTGCAAAACGGATGTCACACCTACAGCACTCCGCCAACAAGACCCAAGTGGCCATGGGGATGACTTTCAATGTCTACCATGACAACCAAGGGATCGAGAAAATCCTGCATTTGGATATCGTCCCTAGGATAATTCCCAATGCCGAATGGAAGAAGCTGGAGGCCGGTCTCAAACAACGCATCTATGCCTTGAACCTGTTTATCCAGGATATCTACAATGATCAGAAAGCACTGAAGGATAAGATTGTCCCGGTAGACTTGGTCTTGGGATCCAAGGATTTTCTGAAGCCCTGTATTGGCATGACGCCCCCAAAGGGCATTTGGTGCCATATCACAGGCACCGATTTGGTCAGGAACAATGATGGGAACTATTATATCCTGGAGGATAACCTCCGCTGTCCCTCGGGCGTGTCCTACATGCTTGAAAGCCGCGAGATCATCAAACGTGCCTATCCCGACCTGTTCAACCAGCTTGGTGTAATGCCGGTCTCCGATTATCCGGTCAAGCTGCTCAAGATGCTTCAGTACATTTCCAATAAGGAGAAGCCCGTAGTTGGCGTATTGACTCCGGGAATCTACAATTCGGCCTATTTTGAGCATTCTTATTTGGCCTTGCAAATGGGCGTAGAGTTGGTTTCGGGCGTGGACCTGTTGGTGAAGGACAAGAAAGTCTATATGCAGACCACCAAAGGTCTCGAGCAAATCGATGTGTTGTACCGTAGGATCGACGATACATTCCTGGATCCTTTGACCTTTAACCCTATTTCGATGCTGGGTGTACCTGGGATTTTTCAAGCCTACAAAGCTGGAAACATCGCGATCGCCAATGCGCCGGGGACTGGCGTGGCGGATGACAAGGCCGTATATGCCTACGTGCCCAGGCTTATCAAATACTATTTGGGAGAGGACCCGATTCTGGAAAATGTACCCACTTACCTCTGTCGGGAAGAAAAGGACCGGCAATATGTACTGGATCACATTGAAGATTTGGTGGTAAAGGAAACCAATGCCGCAGGTGGTTACGGAATGTTGATCGGTCCGAAATCCACCAAAGAGGAACATGCCAAATTCCGCAACCTGATCAAATCCAATCCTACGAATTACATTGCCCAGCCGACGCTTTCGCTTTCGACCGTGCCCACTTTGACCGAAAATGAAGGGTTACAAGGGAGACACGTGGACCTTAGACCTTATATTCTGTATGGAGAAGATATTGAGGTAATTCCGGGCGCACTGACGAGAGTGGCTTTAAAAAAAGGCTCCCTCGTCGTGAATAGCTCACAGGGTGGAGGCAGCAAAGATACTTGGGTACTTTATGGATAAAAAGGTGGTACCAAGTACCAAGTACGATGTACCAAGCTTTTCGACCCAAAATGATCCAATTTAAGTTTTAAGATTTTACCATTTTACGAATAACTCAATAACCAATAACCCATAAATCAACTCCAACTACCATGGTCTATCGACTATGGACTATTGACTAATGACCACTTTAATCAACACATATGCTGAGTAGGGTAGCGAATTCGATGTATTGGCTGGGCCGATACCTGGAGCGGGCGGAGAATTACGCTCGATTTATTGATGTCAATTTCAATTTGATGTTGGACCTCCCGCCTGATTTGAAAGCCCAATGGGAACCTTTGATCTATATCACCGGCGACGAGCATTTGTACAAGCAGAAGTACACCGGATTTGATCGTAAGGATGTGGTGCACTTTTTGGCATTTGACAAGGACAATCCCAATTCTATTCTTTCCTCGATCTCCTTTGCAAGGGAAAATGCCAGAGTGATACGCGAAAATCTCACCAAGGAAACCTGGGAAAACCTGAACGAGCTATATCATTTTGTGCAGAGAAGGTCCGAAAAGAAGGATTGGATCAAGGATGACCCTAGGGCGTTTTTCGAAAGTGTGAAAAACCAAGTCCTTTTGCTCTATGGACTGGCGGAAAGTACCGTCGCGAGAACGGAAGGTTGGTACTTCAGGCAGCTTGGGATGAACTTGGAGCGTGCCGACAAGACCAGCCGGATCGTGGACGTCAAATACCATATCTTACTTCCGGCGCCTACTTTGGTGGGGACGCCTTTGGATTTTTTGCATTGGACGGCCCTGCTGAAGTCTGTCACGGCCTTCAACACGTACCGGAGACTGTATGGAAACATCGAACCGGCCAAGGTCGTGGAGTTTCTTCTGTTGAACAAATACTTTCCGAGGTCCGCCTTCTATTGCATCCGTGAAGCGGAATCTTGCCTTCACAAGATATCCGGATCCTCAGACAGTGGCTACCAGAATACAGCGGAGAAAGCTGTTGGGGAATTGCGTTCGAGACTTGAGTTTACTGATGTGGAAGAAATCATCCAAGTAGGCCTGCATGAGTACATTGACAAGCTACAGGTCAAAATAAATCAGATATCAGACAAGGTCAACACCAACTTCTTCCAAATTAAGGATAACTTTATCACCCAAAATTCACTTCAAGAATGACGTTTTGTATAGGAATAAAAACCAATGCTGGTCTTGTTGGACTTTCAGATACCCGGATTACTTCGGGTACTGAAACCACCACGTCCAAGAAAGTCTTTACCGTAAATCGGGAAAAACACTCCTTTTTCATCATGACTTCTGGTCTGAGATCTGTAAGGGACAAAGCGATCACTTACTTCACCGAGGTAATCGAAGAACAGGACCACAATTTCAACAAACTGTACAAGGCCGTCAATGAATTCGGAAACCAGGTCAAGAGAGTCGCCAAGGAAGACAAGGAGTATTTGGAAGAGGCAGGTTTTTCATTTAATCTGTTTTCCATCATCGGTGGTCAACTGGAGGACGATAAGGAAACAAAACTCTATCTGCTTTATCCCCAAGGCAATTGGATTGAAATCAGAAAAGGAACACCTTTTGTCATTATCGGCAATTCCGGTGCGGGTAACCCCGTGATGCGCAGATCCATGAGTTTTGAAGACTCTCTGGATTATGCCTTGAAATGTGCTTTTTTGGCTTTTGACGCGACGCGGATTTCAGCTAATGACGTAGATTATCCGATAGACACGGTCGTTTTGGAAAATGACAACTACCACATTGTCGAGAAGCGATTTGAACAAAAGCAGCTTGAACATATCTCAGCTTTTTGGAACAATAGGCTTAAAGAAGCTATCAGGGAACTTCCGACGGAGATTTTGGAGGAAGCGTTTCATGATTTGCCATTCCTCACCAAGTCATGAAGCTGCGGATTGAGCACCTGACCCAGTATAAGTATGAGCAGAAAGTAAAGCTCAACCTGCACGAAGTGTACATGATTCCCCTGCAGCGGTTTTATTTCAAGGTATTGCAGTCAGAAATAGAAGTAAGTCCCACTCCATCGGGATGGTACGAGCGGGTCAATTTTGAGAATAACCCCTACTATCAAACCTGGTTTGTAGACGAGACCAACGAATTGGAGATTCGCGCGTCATTTGAAATCCAACTTTTGGATTTCAATCCCTTTGGATTTATCATTCATCCCGACGCGGAATACCCTTTTTCCAAATATTCCTATCCACAGCACCTCGAGCAGGCTATTTCGATTTACAAGATTCCCCATGGTTTTTCCCAATTGGAGCAATATGCGCTCTCGGTGATGGAGAACTCGGGTTCAATGGTGGAATTTTTGGTGAATTTGGTCGCATCGGTCCATGCCAATTGGAACCACGTACACCGCAAGGATCCGGGTATTTTGCCGGTCATGATGACATTTGACCGCAGGGAAGGCTCATGCAGGGACCTTTCATTCATGCTAATGTCCATGCTTCGTGAGTTGGGCTTGGCTTGCAGGTTCGTCAGTGGATATGCCTTCAATCCTGAATTGGTGGATGGACATGAGCTGCATGCTTGGGTGGAGGTTTTTTTACCCGGAGCATCTTGGATTGGATTGGATCCCAGTTTGGGGCTTTTCACCGACAATCAATACATCCCCCTTGCAGCAAGTTATAACCCAAAATACGCATCACCGATCATCGGCACTTATGGTGGTAACTCCAAGTCCCACCTGCACGCTGAGGTTGATATAAAAGTGTTCTGAGTTTTGCTTAGCCTGATAACCTTTTCGGAGTTGAACAATTTTTTGCCAAAAGGTGTATAAGGGAGGAAAGCTAAACCACATGAATATTTCGGGCCCTATGTTTTTTCTCCTCGTGATCATCACCCTCACTACCATCTTGCACTGGTATGTGTTCCAAGCGGTCAAGACAATCACCTACACTTTTCAATCAGATTGGTGGAGAAATGTCCTCCAGTGGGCGTATTGGATCATTGCTTTGGGTATTTCGGCATATTTGGTGATCAAGACTTACCAATTGATGGGGAAAGGCGAGTTTGCATCGTCCGCCCAATCGGTTTCCAACGTGATGCTGACGCTTATTGTGACACAATTGGTCTGTGTGGTTTTTCTGCTTGGCGAGGATATTTTTAGAAATTTTCAGGCTTTTGGGACTTTCGTATTCAATGGTTTTCGAGATTTCTCATTTCCCTCCCGGACAACATGGGTGAGTGGAGTTGCCTTGGTTGCGGCTGCATTGCCTTTGTTCAGCTTCGTGTATGGAATCAAATATGGCAAGTACAATTTCCAGGTCCATCGGGAAGTACTGTATTTTGAAGATTTGCCTGACGCCTTTGATGGATTTACGATCACGCAGATTTCCGATATCCATTCGGGCAGTCTGAAGGACAAGAATGCCGTGGCCAAAGGGGTTGAAAAAGTGCTTGAACAAGGATCAGACCTGTTTGTTTTTACGGGTGATTTGGTCAATCACCGAGCAGATGAGATCGATCCCTTAAAGCCGATTTTCTCCCAAATCAAGGCTCCCTATGGGCAGTTTTCCATTTTGGGCAACCATGATTATGGGGATTATGTCTCTTGGCCTTCTAAGGAAGCCAAGGTGGAAAACTTCCAGAAAATAAAGGAGAAACATGCTGAGCTCGGTTTTAGACTACTTTTGGACGAAAATGTCATCATAGAGAAGGAAGGTCAAAAGCTGGTTTTGGCAGGCGTAGAGAATTGGGGCGTAGGATTCAAGGAAAAAGGTGATCTTCAAAAAGCAATTTCCGGAACAAATCCAAATGACTTCAAGATTCTGCTTTCCCATGACCCCTCGCATTGGGATGCGCAGGTCAAAAACAATTCGAATCCTATCCATCTGACGCTTTCGGGACATACCCACGGGATGCAGTTTGGAATCGAAACTTCGCTGGTACGCTGGAGTCCGGTTCAATACCGCTATCCCAATTGGGCAGGATTGGCGGAGGAAGCCGGTAAATACCTGTATGTCAATCGAGGATTTGGATTTCACGCCTTTGCAGGCCGTGTGGGAATTTGGCCCGAAATCACGGTAATTGAGCTCAGAAAAGGCAAGGAGCCAAAGGTGAATTATGCCTTGAATCGAGATTGAGTATCTCCATCGATTTAGTGGTTATTTTGTAAAAGGGATTTGAAAAGAATCCTTGCAATTGAAAAACAATTATCCGGGTTTGGGGTATTGATTCTATGAAATTGCTACTCCTCTGCACGATTTATTTATTTGTGGTTCAAACGACGGAATTGAAATCAATTCAGAATTTGCAATGGAAGAACCGGGTGGTGGTATATTTTCCTGAAAAGGGGAAATCGCTTGAAGCCAAAGGTTTGGAAGAGGAAATGGCAGAACTGAAACTAGTTTGGTTCAACTTGGACAATGATCTCAAAACCAATTACCCTAAACCCATTCATCCAGACTTTGTCCACAGCCTAAAGGGTAAATTTGACGATGTTTCTCCCGGGAGTTGGGTATTGTTAGGTCTTGACGGCGGAATCAAACTATCGGGCAGGGGTGATCCTGACTGGAAGCTTATTTTTTCAACGATCAATTCTATGCCGATGAGGCGTGCCGAGACAAAACGAGAAATATATTTTTAGTGATTAAATGACCTTTTTGTCTAAAAATTAGATTTCGTTTAAAAAAAAGTAGGCAAACTTTTAAAAATACCTTGATCAGGGTATTTTTTATGATGTTGGGATTAATTAGTTTTGAATCGCTTAAAAATCTAATTACATGAAGTTCTTTTACCTTTCGTCAGAGAGTACGGCCACCGGAGAGTTTGAGATTCATGAGAGAAATTGCCCAAAAATACCCTCACTTGCGGAGAGAAGTTATCTTGGGCCGTTTGTGACCTCAGCGGAAGCTTTGAAACAGGCAAGGAGATTCAAGCCAAAAGCTGTACTCTGTTCACATTGCCATGAGCTGATTCATATTGCACCTATTGAAGCCACCAACGTAGAGGATAACAATTCCTAATATTGGTCCAGCATGTAGCGGATAACATCCGTAGTAGTCACAATTCCCCTCAACTCCTCATTCTCCACAACCGGTAAGGCGTGAAATTCCTCCGAGGCAAAAATCTCCGCGACTGATTTGATGGTATCATCCTGTTGAACGACGCGCGGTTTCGAAGTCATGACCTGCGGTATGCTCAGAATTTCCAACACAGCCTCATCAGCACCTTCCTGATTTTCAAACAAGGCACCAAACGTAAGCCGATTGATATCCGTCCTGCTAATAATTCCACTGATTTTTTTACCGTTGAGTACGGGCAAATGCCTGATTTTATGTTTTCTAAACAGTTCTAAAACTGTGGATAGTTTTTGGTTTTCCTGTACGGAAAAGACCTCCTTGGTCATGATTTCCTTGACAGGTTCTCGTTTTTTCATGGCATCGGTTCTTTTGGATTCATATGTCGAAGCTACGTGCAAAGCCAGCAATATTTCCTGACCAAAATCATTCAGTGGGTTGATTTTTGGTAGGGAGCTCGGAATTTCAAGGCCCCAATCCTGTTTTTGTCTTGATTCAATTGCCAATTTTTTGGTTTTGGGATTTTCATTTCCTTCGGAAAATACTAATTTCGAACCCGAATTAGGGGTGTGGCGCATCCGCGATGGCTATCGGGACGGTTAGCGTAAACGTCGGGTCAAAGAGTAAAATATTAACATAAATTTCGGGGTGTGGCGCAGTCCGGTTAGCGTACACGTCTGGGGGGCGTGTGGTCGCAGGTTCAAATCCTGTCACCCCGACTTTTGAAAGCAGCTAGACATAGCTGCTTTTTTTGATTTGCTACTTGTCGGGAAAATAGAGCTGATTTTTTGGTGACGAGACAGATACGAAGTCGGGCAGGTTATCCCGGATTTTATTATGCTAACGTCATATGCCTTGCTCAAGAACTCTTTATAGAGTTAGTCTGGAATCAATCCTTTTCCAAAAGAAGATTATTCAAAAATGTTTCTCTAAATTTATGTAAGTCAACCACAACCCAACATGGCCTCCTACGACATCGAGATCATCCTCAATCGGCAGTTAGCTGATTGTTTGTCGATTCCAGTTTTTATTACAGACACGGTTGGCAATTTGATTTTTTACAATGAGCCTGCAGAAAAAATTCTCGGAACCTCATTCGAAAGCACGGGGGAAATGCCAGTGTCCGAATGGGGTACGATATTCAAGCCCTTGGATGAAAAAGGGCGACCTTTGCCACCTGAACACCTTCCCTTGGTGAAGACAATCCATGATCAACTTCCTCATCATAAAGTGTTTTGGATAGAGAGCCTTCAAGGTGAGGCTGAGAAGATTTCTGTGACTTCATACCCAGTGATTGGAAGGACAGGAGCATTCTTGGGTGCGGTAGCCATTTTTTGGGAAAACAAAGACTCATGAAAGTCAGTATCAACGGAACGCGCGGATCTATTCCCACCACCGACCCAAAATCAAGTCGCTATGGTGGTAATACTTCCTGCGTCACAGTAGAAGAAGATGGACATATGTTGATTCTTGACGGCGGCACGGGAATCCAAAAAGTGCATCCGCCGTTGGGTATTTCTGGTCGGATTGATATTTTACTGACGCACCTTCATCTTGACCATATCCAGGGTCTGGGTTTTTTCAAGCCTTTGTTTGAACCCGATATCGAGGTGCATCTCTGGGCACCATTTACCTCGACTGATACCTTGCATGCGCGTCTAAGTAGGTATCTTTCGCCGCCGCTATTCCCGGTGTTACTACGTGATCTGCCATGTGAGTTGACGCTACATGAGATTTCCAACAGCCAGTTTTCGATCGGCCCATTTCTGATCGATTCAAGATATGTGATCCACACAGGGCCTACAGTCGGGTATAAGGTAACAGGAAAAAATGCGTCCGTGGCCTATATACCCGACCACGAGCCCGCATTAGGCCAGAGTGGAATAATACATGACCCTAAATGGATATCGGGTTTTGAATTGGCTGATCAGGTCGATCTTCTGCTGCACGATGGAAATTATACTGCCGAGGAATACCCAAAAAAGAAAGGTTGGGGCCACTCCAGCATGGAAGATGCGCTGGAATTTTCCAAATTGGCAAATGTGAAGCGGCTGATACTCACCCATCACGACCCTGGGCGCACAGATGATCGGTTGGACGAACTGCACACCGTTCTGGCCAAAAAATTTCATCATTCATTACCCTTTGAGTTTGCAAAAGAAGGCAGGGAGATTAGTTTGGGAGGCTGATGCAAATTGAACCAGCAAGTTTCAGCTTAATGACCGTCTTTTCTTGGTGTAGGTGGATATTCCAGCCAGTCCATTCCTATTTATCAATATCTGTTTGGCCCGTTTAAATGCCATTCCTTTTGGGAGCTTACTTCTAAAGTCGGTGCCGTAGTATCTCAGCCAATAGAATGTGGTATTCGTGCTCCGTCTTTAGGTAATTGGTAAAGGCCGAATAGAAATAATTGCTTTCCAAGAAGTACTCGATCGTGGAAATATGGCCCACAGAAAGCGCCTTGTTGAGGTACTCAATGTCATTGAGGGCCGAGAGGACGGACTGGTATTCTTCCAGTGTCATTCCTAGCTTCTCTAATTTTTCGTATTGCTGACGAAGCGTGAAGTAGCGCTCATTCTTGTAATCCTGTAGCAAGAGACTCGAAAAGGTCTTTTCCTGTTGGCTTTGCCTCACTTGGTATTTATTTTCCCACAGGGGGATCGTGGTACCGATGTGGAAGCCTTGAAAGCTCTGCCCCAAAATCGCCTGCTGCCGATAACCGGCCTCCAATTTGGGCAATGCAAGGGATTTGGTCAACTCTACCTGTTTTTCTGCGGAGCTATTTCCGAGAATGTAAAATTGCATCATCGGATCCATGGCTTGGATCTCAGCAAATAGATCCTCCAGGCTACCCAAAACTTCCGCGGTTGCATATTCTTTTTGGATGAAAGGCATTGGGATTCCTCCGTTTAATCCCTCAAGTTTTTCCTCAAGCTGACGGATTAGCGCCTGGTTCATCTGGTATTCCTTGTTGATCTCGATCAATTGGAGTCGGGCTTTGTTCACATCGAGGATATTGCCATCACCAGTTTGTAGTTTCTTCTCAAAATCCGCCAATAAGCGTTCGGTCATTGCTTTCCGTTCCTGGATTCGGGGGTCGAGTTTTTTTGCAAAAATCAACCCAAGGCAGGTGGTTTTGGCTTCCAGCAGGACAGACTGTCGGGTGGATAGGTACTCAAATTCATATTGGGCATCCAATTGGCCCGCCAATTTCCTTCGGATGCCGTAGGATGTTGGAAAGTCAAATGCCTGATTCACCAGCAAATCCTGTTGGTTACCGGCTGTCTCCGGAAAACCCTTCATGTAGTCATATTCCACATTGGGGTTGTAAAGGGGCTGCGAGGATCGGAAGGCCATTTTTTTGGCCTCCAGGTTTTGTTGCGCGGCGATAAGGGTCTTATTGTTCTCGTCCACTGACGCCAACACAGATTCAATGTCTTGAGCGTGTGCGCTAGAACAAATGGCTAAAGCGGTCAAAAGGAAGCATATCTTTTTCATGATGATTTCTTGTCTGAGTGTGCGATCAAATACACCATCGGCACGATGATGATATTGAGTAGGGTAGAAGTGGTAAGACCTCCTAGGATGACTTTTGCCATCGGGCTTTGGATTTCGTTGCCAGGTAGGTCGCTCGCCAATGCCAGGGGAATCAATGCCAAAGCCGTGGTTATCGCCGTCATCAGGATCGGACTGAGTCGGTCTTTGGAACCGGTAACTACTGTTTGATACAATCCGAGTCCTTCTTCACGCAAGGTCTCATACCGCGAAACCTGTAAAATCCCATTTCTGGTGGCAATGCCAAACAAAGTGATGAATCCAATAATGGCCGGGATACTCAAGATTCCATTTGTGAAATAAATCGAAAGAATCCCGCCAATCAGCGCCAAAGGCAAATTGAGTAGAATGATGACGGCGATGTTGAGTCTTTTGAATTCCTGAAATAGAATCAAGAAAATCACCAAAACGGCGAATATCGACGTGACTAATAGGGTCGTACTCGCTGCCTCCTCTGCTTCAAACTGTCCACCCAATTCGATATGGTAGCCCTCGGGAAGTTTGATTTTTTCCTCGATCGTATCGCGGATGTCGTCCACTGCTGATTTTTGATCCCGACCGGTGACGTTTGCGGATACGACCGTTTTCCTTTGGACATTTTCTCGGTTGATTGTATTTGGGCCGCTGCGGCTGACTACATCGGATACGTAGTAGAGCGGGATTTTTTCCCCGTCACCGGTATCGATTAATGACTCAGAAATGTTCTCCAAGGAATTTCTATAAGCTGGATCAAAACGTACGACAAGGTCAAAAGACCGAGCTCCTTCGTAGATTTCAGAGACTTTTTCTCCAGCGATCCCGACATCAACGACACGGTTGAACTGGCCTATGCTGATGCCATGTTGGCTGAGGAGTTCACGGTTGGCTTTGATTTGGATTTGGGGTATTTCGATCTGCGGCTCTACATGCAAATCCACCAAGCCCGGGACCTGCTGGATTTCTGCTTTGATTTGGTTGGAAATGGTATAGAGGCGATTGAGGTCTGAGCCAAATATCTTGATGGCGATATTGGCGCGTGTACCCGAAAGCATGTGGTCGATCCGGTGCGAAATTGGCTGCCCAATGATGACATTGGCTTCGCTGATTTTACCGAGTTTTTCACGGACTTCCGCCATAAATTCATCCCTTTCCCTTTCCTCTAGGTGATAGGGCACTTCGATTTCTGAGGAATTTACACCTTGGGCATGTTCGTCCAACTCGGCACGGCCTGTTCGCCGGGTTGTGGAAAAGATTTCGGGAATACTCAGCAAAGCATTTTCCACACGTGTACCGATACGATTGCTTTCTTCGAGGGAAAGACCAGGTTTTGCAATTACCGTGATTGTCAAGGATCCCTCGTTGAATTCAGGTAAGAAACTTCTTCCCAATTGGGAAAAGGCCGCAAGGGCCAAGAAAAAGGCAATCAAGGCAGCTCCGATAAAATATTGCTTGTAACCAAGTGACCATTCCAGAAACCGTCCATAAAAGTCTTGGAGGTGTCGGACCAGCCAACTCTCTTTTTCTTGGTTTTGGAGCCTTTTTTCACCCGAAAGCATGTAGGAACAGAGCACGGGGGTAAGCGTGATCGCTATCACCAAGGAAGCAAAAAGCGAAACAACAAAAGCGATTCCCAAGGGCATCAGCAGCCTTCCTTCCATGCCCGAAAGGAAAAACAAGGGCATAAACGCCACAATGATGATGAAAGTCGCATTGATGATGGAATGCCTGATTTCAAATGAAGCATCCAAAATGACAGACAGTTTGTCCCGTTGTTCCAAGAGTGGCTTTTGGGCGTTTTCCTTGAGCCTCTTAAAGACGTTTTCGACGTCAATAATAGCATCGTCCACCAAGTCTCCTATGGCGATGGCCATCCCTCCAAGACTCATGGTATTGATGGTGAAGCCAAGCCACTTCAGTGTGAGTATCGCCACCAACAGGGAAATAGGAATCGCAAGAAGCGAAATGGCGGTCGCCCGCCAGTTCATCAGAAATAGAAACAAAACAATGACCACGAATGCGCTTCCTTCCCAAAGCACTTTTTGGATATTGCTGATGGAATTGTTGATGAAGTCAGCCTGCCTGAATACCCTCGTGTTGATGTGTATATCTGGCGGTAGGGTTTTCTTCACATCCTCCAAAGCAAGGTCTATTTTCTGGGTCAATTGCAGGGTATTGACTTCAGGCTGCTTGGAGATCGAAAGGACCACGGCGGATTGGCCATTGTTGGAGGCGTCACCGATTTTGGGGGCCGCACCTATCTGGACCGTGGCTACGTCTTCTATGCGGATCACATGTCCGTCCGTTTTTTTGATAATGGCGCGGCCGATTTCTTCGACGCTATTGGTTCTTCCGATCCCTTTGATCGTGTATTCGTTGCCATAGTTGTACAGAAATCCACCGGCCGAATTGCCGTTTGCTTCGGTGCCCGCTTTGACGAGTTCATCCAAGCTGACCTTGTAGTACAGCATCTTTTGTGGGTCAGCAAGGATTTGGTATTGCTTGTATTCGCCTCCGTAGACGATTACTTGGGCCACGCCTCCAGTCGACAGCAGTCTTGGACGAATGACCCAATCGGCGATTGTCCGCAAGTCCATGTTGGAGGTACTGTCTGCAGTCATGCTGACAAACATGATTTCTCCCATGATGGATGATTGGGGAGCCATGACGGGGGTGCCCACGCCCAAAGGAAGCCTGTCAACTACCGTTGCCATTTTTTCATTCACTGTCTGTCGGGCACGGAATGGATCCGTATCCCATTCAAACTCGACCCAAACCACAGAGAATCCAGTCGTGGAAGCACTTCTGACCCGACGCACATTGGCTGCACCGTTGACGGCCGTTTCAAGCGGAAAAGAAACAAGACGCTCGACTTCCTCGGGCGCCATCCCATGCGCTTCGGTTAAAATGACAACTGTCGGCGCAGTCAAGTCCGGAAGTACGTCTACATCCATATTGAAAGCGACATAGGTGCCGAATAGCGACAACAGCGCAAAACCCACCAAGACGATGAGGCGGTTATTTAGGGAAAATTTTAAGATATTGTTCAGCATGTGATTTCTGTTTGGAGTGAAAAAACCTTATGAAATCAATGCGAATGGCCATGTTCGGGAAGTTCGCCCGAGGCACTGGCCAATTTGATGGCGTAGGCACCCTTGCTTACGACACGCTCTCCGGCCTTCAATCCTCTCCGAATCGCGACCATTTGTCCATCTGTTCCGCCTAGGATAACTTCGCGCTTTTCGAAGGTTTCGCCGCCCGTTTGGACAAACACAAAAAACAAACCCTGCTCTTCCATCAATGCTTCAAGCGGAATCACCAAGGATTTCTCTTTGGCCTCGGTTTTGAGAAAAACTTCCACCACAATGCCGGGTATGATTTGGCCGACGTTGTCGATTTCGAAGGTGATCGGTACAAATGGGGAAGCAGCCGAAGTGGTTTTTCCAAAGGAAACGACCCTTCCGTTCATGCTTTTTGTACTAAACACCTCAGGATGCCCGGCCATTTTGAAATTGGCGCCAGAGATTTCCGGGAGTTTCTGGAAGTATTTTTGGGAAACCTGTGCCTGAAGCAGCAGCTTTTTATTTTTTGAAATATGTGCCAATGGCGTACCTGCCTGGACAAATTGTCCCTCGGATACGAGGATGTTTTTCAGAAATCCGGTACTTGGCGACACGATGCTTTGACCCGCTTCAGAATAATTTTTCGCCATGACTCTGAAGTTGTTTTGCGCATGCTCAAAAGCAGTTTTTGCGCTCATATAGTCCTTTTCCGAAATAATCTTGTCGGGAAGTAATGCTTGAGCCCGATCAAACTCCGCCTTGGCTTCCTCATAGGTAGCTTTAGCCTCCAAGTACATCACTTCCGGATTGGATTGGGTAAGGTCGGAGGCAGCGATGGTAAACAGCTTGTCCCCGGCGGAGATTGCCGATCCGATGATGGTTTTGTTTCCTGAAAATAAGACCGTTCCACTCGACTTGGCAGTGAGCACTGTTTCGTCGCCAGGCGCAGAGAGGATTGTTCCCGTGGTTTTGATGATTTCCTGAAATGGGACTTCAGCCGCTGGGACGGACAGGAACTCCGTCCCCCATGATTGGTCCTTCAGGTAGGTGATTTCAGTTCCTGAAGCCGATTCCTTTTTGCGCAGCTCGGCAGTTGCCCTGCTGGAAAAGACTTCGACCTGTCCAAGTTCAAAAGTTTCTTTTCCCATCTCTCCTTCAAAATGAATTTCCAACATACCATTTCCAGCAACTTGAGGTTGGATATCTACATGAAATATTCCCGGTTCGGAGGGCTTGTCTGCTTTTCCCTCAATTTTTTTTCCATCGATTGAAAGAATTGCTCGAACGCTGCCGGATTCGGCTGGTAGGAACCGGGTTCCTATTAGGGAGACGTGGATGTGAAGGGTGTTTTCTTGATTTTGTATCAGGGGTTGAAAGTCGACGAATAACTCCGCGTTGGTGGAATAGGCTGTGAGCGATATCGATTCTGTATCCAAGGCGACTTCGTGTGAATGATCATGCCCGTCATCGTGGCTATGCTCATTGGGGGATTGGCAGGAGGCCAGGCCACACAAAATGCCGATCAAATAAAAGAGTGGATTTTTCATTTTTGTATGTTTTTTTTGGTTCCACAAGTGCCTTCGATTCCCCCCCCCCGGGGCCTTCGGAGTGGTTCATTTCCACAATCGGCCCATAAGGGAATTTTTAAATCGAAAACCGCGATGCAGCTTTTGGAACTTGATCTGAAATCAAATGTCGGTGTGTAATTAAATCCCGCCTACACTGGAAGGCATAGCAACACTGTCCTGAGTGTGGAATTTTTAACCCATCGCAGGAGGCGCACGGAGGCCCCGAATATCGGGTTTGATTGAAAAATGAATATCGGGTGGTGGAAGTGCCCAATCTTGGCTTTGTATGGCCACAAAATCGTAAAACAAGGTTTGGTGGAAAAAAGCCACAGAAGCTTTTTTTTCTGACTTCTTCTCCACCATTACATCTACTTCCAAATGGTCGAAATAGACCATTCCGGCGTGGTTGTGTGCGACGGTCGAGAAAATGCTACCCAAAAGACCTTCATGGGCATGAAGGTGGTCACGGGTATGTTTGACTGTCGTGCCGGAATCCTCCCCAATATGTCCATGGTGGCAATGTGGGATGAGGTTGTGCCCCATCATGAGCGCCACGGATATGGTCAAGAAGAACAGGGAGATGCGTCGTTTCATTTTTGGAAAAGAAATTTACTCAAAATCCAAGCGCATCAAAATATTGATATCTAATTTAAAAAAGGTCTTGTTAAAGGTCGGTCAGGAAAATTAAGGTTGGGGGTAAAGGGCGAGGGTTTCTTTGATACTTGCTTTGACCATCTGTCCGATAATTTCAGGATCGGCATCGGCCAGTTTATTGATGTATACGCAGGATTTTGCCGCTTTGTGTTTCCCAAGTTTGGAGAGCAGGTCCGCATGTTGGCCATGGACATCACAGGACATATAAAGGCTGATGGACCCTTTTCTTGGAGAAAATCCCGCCAAAGGTGCATCACCTGCATGCCCTGAGGCATATTTGTAATGATAGCTTCCGAATCCAATGATGGATGGTCCCCACATTTTTGGGGGGAAGCCGCTGGCTTTCTCGAAGATTTTCAACAGTTCCCTGCTGTCGGCTTGCTGCTGTGCGGAAGGCAAAGCAGCGATAAACTCTTCCACGGATGCGGAGGTTTCTTTTGTCTTGTTTTCAGCCATGATTATTTAGGTTTGTATTTGTCATTGAGTCCGATTCCTGCCGTGATCATTGGGGTGATTTTCTCCAATCTACTCATTTGGGTTTCCCTCCTTTTGGCTTCAGCAATATAGACTGCATATTCTTTTCTTTTGGAAAGGCTTAGATTTACGAAGGCCTCCTGCAAATCTTGATTTTCCGCTAAGGCTTTGTCGAGGATTTCTGGTAGATCGAGTTCGGTGGTCTTTTCCGTCACCCACCTCTTGCCAGCCTTTTCATTTTCGATTGTCTCACGTAGATAGGATAGGACTCGATCTCGATTGATATCTTCCTTGGATGCAAAGCGCCACTGCCGCATGGCTTTGGTCTTTTCTTCTTGGGCATTGTTGAGCACTCCCAAGGGATCTGACAAAAATACGCCTTGGTAAAACCACAGTCCGACATAGGATTTGAAGGGTGCTATTCCTACAAGATTGGTCCCTTTGTAGGTGTAGACTTCAATGCCCCACTTGATGGTCTTTTCCAATTCGGTTTGGGCCAAAATGGATCTCAACAGTTCAAGTTCTTCCTTCCAATTGTCTTCCTTTATCATAGGTGGTCCTTGGTTTGGATTCCCCAATTTACCCAAAAATAGGATTTCACGGCTGTGTTTTTTATTTACAAAATTGTCCAACACCAAAACCATTGGCGTAGTAGGTCCTGCAGGGATCTTTTTATGACTTTTACGATCTTGTCGGAAGCCGCTTCGCTTTCTTTTTCATCAGCCTCGATCAGGGTCTCATAGATTACCCGGCTGATTTAAGGAAAAATCATGAATATTATCAATAAGAAAAAAACTCTAACGCCACCTCGTGATTGGCACAATAAAGTCAGCCTCAGCCCAACGGACATTCAGGTCTTTTTGTGCCTTTATGGCTATTTCCAGAGGCTCAAAGCCGGTTTTCACCTCTTTGACCACAAATCTTTGAGTCGAATAAGTTGATGCCTCCCAATCCAATCCGTTGTCGGATGCCCATTCCAAGATTGCAGGTATATCTCCTTCGTTGTTAGGATGGATCGAAATTCCGTTGACCAATGTCCATGGGAATTGGCCACTTATTCCATTTCTATCAGCCTTAAAACTCGGAGTAGCCGCGTTAATGGATTCATCCTGATTCAGGATTTCCAATGACTGATATAGAACATCACATTCTTTGGACGTTAGCCAAAAAGGAACGCTATTTGAGAAATTTCCAACAGGGAACAATTTTTCGTCTAAGAACTCATACCGATCAAAAAGAGATCGGATTTGGGTTTCCAAATTCTCCGAATCCAAAAACTCCACCCATAACACACCTGTGACAGGTGTCAGTGACGTCGGTTCCCCAGATATCGCATACAAATAGCTAACCTCACAGGTTGGCTCAGGTAGTTCTCTTTCATTGGAACAAGAAGCTAGGATCAAGAATGGCAAAAGAAACAGGATTCTGATCATACTTCCGGCGAAACTAATTTATCGAAGGATTCCCCAATTTGCCCATAAAAAGAATAGCACCGCTGTGTTTTTCTTGGATAAAGAAGATGAAGGGCTTGTCCAATACCAGCACCTGGGGTACCGGTGGTCCCGCGGACGTTTTCTCGACAACCTCCACGACGGTGGCCGCAGCGGCTTCGCTGCCTTTTTCATCGACTTCGATCATTGCATCATGGATGACCCGGCTGATCTTCAGTTCATCCGTGGGATTGGAAAACAGCTTGGTGAAGTTTTCCCTGCTAAAGGAGAAAGGCTTTACCAAACCCATTTCTATGAGATCGTCCTTCATGTTGTCCATCTTCTGCCTAAGCTTGAATTTTGGCATTTTCAGGATCAGATTCGTCTCGGTGCTGTTTCTGCGCCATGATTGGATGTTTTCCCAGTTTACGAGCTGGGCGATCTCATTGATATTGCCTTGAGGATGGTAGAGGACTCCCATGCTGTATTGGCCGGTGCTGTAGGGGATTTCTATGTATTGGAAGCCATTGGCAAAAGCCACCTTAAACGTGGAAGCTTTTCCAAGATCCATCATGTCTACTTGGATGCTTTGGCCGGGGGCAGGGAAAAATGGCTCATTCTTGGTGTTTTTTGCTTCAAATTGGTATTTCCAGTCTGCCTTGAAATAGATGGCGTTCACCAGGTACATGACCGCATTTTCAGGAATTCTGTCCAACATATCCTGAATTAGGTTGTTGGTTTGCTTTTCGATCCAATCGTTGATGATGTTGACAGACTGTGGATCCAGCATGTCCAATCCCGCGATCTCTGCATCATAATAATCCTGTGCTGTCTGTTTGAAGGGAACCTGCACTTGGTATTCTTTTTTGTACCAAATGGCATTGGCAATAGCCAATTTGACTTTCGGATCTACTTGCAGTAAAAATTTGCGAAGATCTCTGCTGCCAGCGTTTGCTTGATCGAGGCTGATGTTTCCATAGCGCAGTACATCGACAAATTCCTCCAGCACATCGCCCTCATTGCCGTTCATGGTCATGGAAAGTGCCTGATGGATGCTATAGGGGCTGAAGAATTGGTTGGTTTTCGCCGGGTCGTAAAGCTGCTGGAAAAGATCCAAGGCAAACTTGCCGCTTGCATCGGACATTTCGACTTCTGCAGCCGAGAGGGTACGGAGATTTGGTTCAATGGGCTTCAGGTCCTCGGAAGGCTGGCAAGCCGCCAAGATGACAAACAAAGCCGCAATCAGAATTTGGTAGGTTTTCATAGGTATTGTATTTACATTCTTATGACGGCTTACTCGTTGGAAACGCTACACCATGCACTGAAAGTAGTGATCATTATTTCGATAAATCCAATGCCCTTTCCAGATCTTGGATAATGTCGTCCACATGCTCAAGGCCTACCGAGAGGCGCACCAAGCCGTCCGAAATCCCGACCTGTTGCCGCTCATCCACGGTAAGTTTGCTGTGTGTGGTGGAAGCCGGATGCGTCACAATGCTGCGGCTGTCGCCAAGATTGGGCGTAATGGAAATCATCTGAAGGGAATCGATAAACCTTTGGGCACGTTGGATACCTCCTTTTAGGGAAAGCGTAATGATGCCTCCTCCTTGCTTCATTTGTTTTTTGGCCAGGTTAAACTGTGGATGCGAAGGCAGGAAAGGGTATTTCACAAAATCCAAATGTTTGTTTCCCCCGAAGTATTCGGCAACCCGGAGTGCATTGCTGCAATGCCGATCCATGCGGACAGCCAGGGTTTCCATGCTTTTGGCGAGCATCCAGGCATTGAAAGGGGAGAGGGCCGGGCCGGTATGTCTGGCAAAGAACTCCACTTCCTTGATCAGTTCTTTTTTCCCCAAAATCAATCCGCCCAAGACACGTCCCTGTCCATCGATGTACTTGGTAGCTGAATGTGTCACGATATGTGCGCCCCAGCTGGCGGGTTGCTGCAGATAAGGCGTGGCGAAGCAATTGTCGACCACCAAGATCAAGCCATGTGTGTCGGCGAATTTTCCTGCCCATTCAAGGTCGATAATCTCCAAACCGGGATTGGAAGGGGTTTCGATAAAGAGCATCTTGGTGTTGGGCTTCAGGAGGCTTTCCCAGTTTTGGATATCCGAAATGTCCCCATAAGTGGAGGTAATGCCCCATTTTGGAAACACGCGCGTCAATAGCTGGTGGGTAGATCCAAATAGCGATCTGGATGCCAAGACATGGTCGCCTTGCTGCAGGAGCGCGGCAATGCTTCCAAACATCGCGGCCATCCCTGATGCTGTAGCAATTCCGGCTTCGGTCCCTTCTGCGGCACAGACTTTTTGGATCAAGTCGGAAGTGTTGGGATTGGCGTAGCGGGAATAGATATTTCCCTCGATCTCCTCCGAAAACATTTGCCGGGCTTCCTCAGCTGACTCGAAAGTGAAGCTTGAGGTAAGGTAAATCGGGGCGGAATGTTCCCTTTGGTTGGATTTGGAAGTGGAAAGCCGTATGGCGTCAGTTTCGAAATGGGACATAGGTTTGGAGTGGGGAGTAATTATTGGTTGGGGGTAAATAGACAATAGTCCATAGACGATAGTCCATGTTTGGTGGGTTTTGGATTGGAAAGTCTTTGGGTAATCCTCAGGAAAAAGGCCTCAAGCCTAAAAAAATCTAGTGATCGAAGTCGGCTAAGAACAGAAAGCTTTGTCATAATCTCCAATTTATAGTTCCCAAATGGGCAGGTTTTGGCACCTTTTCATAGTTTTTGAATGGTTGCCAGAGGGTCATCGAGCCTGTTCTCTCGCCTCTTCTTTATAAATCAGTTTCCTGAAGTGCTGCAAAGTAATGCATCAGGGCTTGGAATTGCAAGGATGTGGGGAATTGATTTTTGATGGGAGAAACGAGATGCGAGAGACGAGAAGCAAGAAGCAAGAGGCAAGAACCAAGAAGCAAGAGAAAGAAACGTAATTCGGATTTAAGGTCGGGTATCGAGAGTTCAATCCCTGGAGTTTGATTTGGGAAATCTTGGGTGAATTTTTTGGATACGGACCCTTGACCCCAATCCCTTCCCTGGAATATTGTCTATCCACACACCAACCCAAAACCATGGTCTATGGACTATTTACCCCAATAACCAATAACCAATAACTGTCAACTACCAAGTCCCCTCACTCATTGAACTGCGTCATGGTCATATGGATGCCGATGGTGCAAAAGCTCAGGCACATATCGATGGCTTTGTCCATGAAAATCGGGAGTTCTTCAAATTCCTTCGCGGTAAATCGTCCCAGAACATACTCAACCTGCCGTCCTTTAGGGAAATCATCCCCAATCCCAAACCGCAAGCGTGGATAATCCTGGCCACCGAGCAGTTCTTCAATATTCTTCAGGCCATTGTGCCCGGCGGGTGAACCTTTGGCACGCATGCGCAGCTTTCCAAAAGGCAGTGCGACATCGTCCACAATCACCATGATGTTTTCCTTGGGAATTCCCAATTCCTTCATCCAATAATTAACCGCCTTCCCGCTGAGGTTCATGTACGTAGTGGGTTTGATCAAGTGAATCTGCCGGCCCTTGTGTTTGAATTCGGCGGTAAAGGCAAGGCGGTTGCTTTTCCACGCGGCGCCTTCCCGGTCTGCCAAGCGGTCCAGGGTGAGGAAGCCGATATTGTGCCGCGTCAGTTCGTATTCGGGGCCAATATTGCCAAGACCGACGATGAGGTATTTCATGGTGTAAGTTTCTGGTAAGGTGTGCAAAAATAAAGATTCCTGCCTTTTTGGGGCAGGAATCTAATTTTGGATTGGAAGAAGTTACTATTCTTTCTTGCCTCTCAATGCTCTTGGAATACCGATAGTCGCGATGGTCACGTTTGGACTTGTAAGGATTTCAAAGCCCTCAGCCTTTACATCACTTACTCTCACTGATTTGCCCAAGTCCAAATTTGAAATATCAGCTTGGATCTTATCGGGAAGGTTTGCTGCCAAACCTTTCACAGCCAGTCTTCTAGTTTTAAACTCCAGCTTTCCACCTTTCTGGACACCTGGTGCGGTACCTACGATTTCGACGGGGATTTCAAATTTGATTGGTTTATCGGGGCTGAAAGCAAGGAAATCCGCATGAAGCATCATTTCGCTTACTGGATGGAATTGGGTGTCTTTCAACACTGCCTTCATCTTTTCACCCTCGATATTGAGGTCTACGATGTGTACATCCGGTGTGTAAACGAGGTCTTTGAACAAAATTGCTGGAGTGTAGAAGTGGATTTGCTCTTTGATGGCCGGGCCATAGACTACGCAAGGCACGTTTCCTTCTTCACGGATTTGGTTCAAGTCCCCTTTTTCGAGATTTGCTCTTTTAAACCCTATAATCTCTACTGATTTCATAAAATTTGATTTAAGTGTATATAATTGATTGAAATTCTAAATGAACAAGGCACTGATGGAAGTATTTCCTGTCACTGCGTGGATTGCTTTTGCGAAAAGGTCCGCTACTGAAAGTACCCTGATTTTGGAGGAAGTCTGTCTCATTGGGATTGTGTCTGTGACGACAAGCTCCTTTAAGACTGAATTCTCTATATTCTCGTAGGCTTTTCCGGAGAGTACACCATGAGTGGCAATCGCTCTAACAGAGATTGCGCCTTTTTCCATCAGGATTTGGGCTGCTTTGCAAAGTGTCCCCGCCGTGTCGACCAAGTCATCGATCAAGATGACATCTTTGCCTTCCACGTCCCCGATTACCTGCATTGACGCTACCTCGTTGGCCCTTTTTCTGTGCTTGTCACAGACGACCATTTCTACTTCGAAATGCTTGGCGTAGGCCCTTGCCCGCGCGACTCCGCCCACATCCGGTGCAGCGAAAATCATGTTGTCAAGGTTGAGCCTTTCCAAATAGGGCACAAAAATAGCTGATCCGTTCAAATGATCCAAAGGTATGTCGAAAAATCCCTGGATTTGTCCCGCATGGAGGTCACAGGTCATGATCCTGTCAGCCCCTGCCGAAGTAAGCATATTGGCAATCAACTTGGCCGCAATGGATACCCGCGGTCTGTCCTTTCTGTCTTGCCGCGCATATCCATAATACGGGATTACGGCACATACCTTATAGGCACTGGCCCTTTTGGCCGCATCGATCATCAGGCAAAGTTCGAGGAGATTGTCCGCGGTCGGGTTGGTGGATTGGATCAAAAAGACCGTACATCCCCTGACAGATTCATTGAAGCTTGGGGAAAGTTCGCCGTCGCTGAACTTGGACATCGTCAGGTCTCCAAGTCTTTTTCCATAATATTTGGCGATTTTCTCAGCAAGCTGAAGGCTATTGGTACCGGAAAAGAGTTTGACCTCTGACATATTTTGATGGCTGGTTTTCGGTTGCGAAGTATTTGTTTTGCGCTTGCAGCAAAGGTAGATAAAATTGATTGGTTTCAGTATTCGGCCAAATCGATTAAGGAATTTTATTTGGTTTTTTCGGCAATCAGTTCATCACCCTTTAGGATACCGATCAGATCGTACTGATTCAGCTGCAAACAAAAATCTATATCCGCTTCAATATTATGATTCTGAAGTCTTTTTGCGTGCGACGCCTGACCCAAGAATAGGTTGAGGCGATGCGCATTGTCTTGATAAAGGTTTTTCATCGCGAAAACCGTGTCACAATCGGTGTCAAACTGCGGGAAAAGCAAGGCCGCCAAAGCACCTGCATACAGGGAATCCTCCAAGTTGAACTTTCCCTTCCATCCTGCGCAGAGGATCAAGACATCCTCCGGAAGCCCGATCAAAAAATCAGCAGTCGCCCTCAGGTTGACGAATGCGCCGATAATCACCCTAGCTGCTTCGGCCTTCGTTTTCTCAATGGCAAGGGTGCCATTGGTGGTGGTCATAGCGATTTTCTTGCCCGCATAGGCACCATCCAAATAGGCAATCGGGGAATTCCCCAATTCAAAACCATCCGCGGTCAGCCCGTTGCGTTCGCCGGCGATCACGTAGCCCTCGGCGGCTTTGGCACGGCAGCTTTCCAAATCCATAAAGGGGGTGATCGAGGCCACGCCATTGGCCAAGGCGGCCATCATGGTCGAAGTGGCCCGGAAAATATCCACGATCACCACGTTTTTGCCTGATACTTCATACAAATGCAGCAGTTCAGGACTGACGCAGATTTCTACTTTTTTCATAGGAGAATGGAAATGGTCTTGGCTTCGGATGCTCACTTCTTGTAAAGTGGAAGTTTTTCGACCTTCGCGACCAGGTTTTTGTTCCGGACGGTAATCGCGATTTCGGTTCCTGGTTGGGCATATTCTGACCGGACGTAGCCAAGGCCTACGCCGACTCCCATGGTTGGGGAAATGGTGCCGGAAGTCACCTCACCGATGGCTTCACCCGCCGCATTGACGATAGGGTAGTGGGCACGTGGAATCCCTTTTTCCTGAAGGATAAAGCCCACCAGCTTTTTGGAAACACCCGCTTCTTTTTGTTTTTTCAGGTTTTCCGAGTTGATAAAATCCTTGGTAAACTTGGTGATCCAACCCAATCCGGCTTCCAAGGGCGACGTTTCGTCGTTGATATCGTTGCCGTAAAGGCAATAGCCCATCTCCAAGCGCAGGGTATCTCTTGCACCGAGGCCGATTGGCTTGATGCCATGGGACTTTCCTGCTTCAAAAATGGCTTTCCATACGCTTTCCGCATCCTCGTTTCTGACATAGATTTCAAAACCTCCCGCGCCGGTGTAGCCCGTGCCAGAGATGATCACATTTTTGGCCCCGGCAAAGTCGCCCACGGTGAAGTGGTAAAACTTGATTGCCGACAGATCCACCGCGGTCAGGGATTGCACCGCCTCGGCGGCTTTGGGCCCTTGTATCGCAAAAAGCGAGATTTCATCGGAGATGTTTTTCATGTCGGCACCCATGGTGTTGTGTTGCTTCACCCAGTTCCAGTCCTTTTCGATATTGGAAGCATTGACCACAAGCATGTATTTTTCATCTTCCAATTTGTAAACAATCAGGTCATCGACGATACCGCCTCGGTCGTTGGGAAAGCAGGAGTACTGCGCCTGTCCGATGACCAACTTGGACGCGTCGTTGGAAGTGACCTTTTGGATCAGGTCCAAGGCTTTTGGGCCGCTGATGATAAATTCCCCCATATGGGATACGTCAAAAACCCCAACCCCTTCGCGCACGGTTTGGTGCTCTTCGATGTCAGAACTGTACCTGACGGGCATATTGAATCCGGCAAATGGAACCATTTTGGCTCCCAAACTGACATGGAGGTCGTTGAGGGGGATGTTTTTGATGTTTTCTGTCATGACGAGGGTTTATTTTCTGGCGGCAAAGGTAACAAAAGGCCGCCAAGGTACTAACAAAAAAGCCGGCTGTTGGGCCGGCGATTAGATGGATTTTTTTAGACCGAGAAACTTTCCCCGCATCCGCAAGTGCGCGAGGCGTTGGGGTTGATGAATTGGAAGCCCTTGCCGTTGAGGCCATCGGAAAACTCCAAAACAGTCCCCGCCAGGTACAGCAGGCTTTTTCTGTCGACGATGATTTTGATGCCCTTGTCCTCAAACACGTGGTCCGTCTCCACTACTTTCGCATCGAATCCAAGGTCATACATCAGGCCCGAACAGCCGCCACCTTTGACAGAAACCCGGATGTTTTCGTCCGAGCTGCGTCCTTCCTCCTGCCTGAGCGTCAAAATCTGGTCTTTGGCTTTTTCTGAAACTGTGATCATATGGAAGTGAGTTTTATGCTTAATTTGGCAAGCAATGAGTGAACATGCTTGTTTTTGAAATGATTCAATACAAAGGTAAAAAATTATCAGGATGAGAAAAATCGAGCATTTGGGTATCGCCGTCCGTGACCTCAAAGCAGCCAACGAGTTGTTTGCAAAACTGCTCGGAAAGGCACATTACAAGGAGGAAGGCGTGGAAAGAGAGGGCGTGAGGACCAGTTTTTTCCAAGTCGGGGAGACCAAGGTCGAATTGTTGGAAGCGACGCGGCCGGACAGCCCGATCGCGAAGTTTCTCGACAAGCGGGGCGAGGGCATCCACCACATCGCCTTTGACGTCGCCGATATCTATGCGGAGATGGAGCGGCTGAAAGGCGAGGGCTTCGAAATCCTGCATGAGACCCCCAAAAAGGGCGCCGACAACAAACTGATCGTATTTCTCCATCCCCGCAGCACCAACGGCGTCTTGGTGGAACTTTGCCAGGAGATTGGAGGGTAGGGGTAGTTGGGATTAACTTACGGCAGCCGTAACACGCATTCGGAATGAAATCATGATGAAAAGTGGCGGTTGTAAAATCTTGTTGAAAATTCTATCTAGAAGGAAAACAATATGATGATTGAAAAAGTACTCATCTCCTTTTTGTTTTTGGTGACCAATTTTACCGTGTATTCCTTAATGCAAGTCAGAGCCAAAAACTCATACAGATTGTTGTTTCTAGGATCTGTAATGATTGCCTTTTTTTTAATTCTGATCCAGACTGATGTTGTAGTTTTTCAAACCATGCCGATAAGCACTTTCAACGGATTGTTGTTTTTCTCACTTGCGTTGCCAATTTTCCGGGCACTTTCAAAAGTCCAATTACTCATTTTTGGGAAGAAAATTGATGAATCCTTTAAACCAGGTTATTCCAAAGTAAAACCTGCAATGGAATTTATGTTCTTCAAATTGATTTTTGCAATGGTTTTCGTTTATCAACTTTATGTTGTTTGGGATGAAGCGGCTTCATTTAGGAAGTCTTTAGAATTGCCGTAATTTGGCCCAGTCTGAGTGAAAACTGACGAATGCGCTAGGCGTATTCCGTTCGATATCTATACTAAAATCTTCTCCACCTGTGATTAGATTGGTGTGGCGGCTGGGCGTATCCCGATGCCAGTCGACGATGCAATTTCGCCTTTCTATTTCTATGAATTTGTAATTCACCTGCCCTTCAACTATACTCCGTTGTGGTATTTGGAAATCATTGCCAATTGCAAATAAGAAAGGATATCAGGGTGGGATTACATCCGCGAATATCCTGATCCAACCAGCAAACACGGCAGGTTTATTCAAAACCTAGCAGCGGATTTATCCGGTTTGAAACGGCATGAGAAAAGTTATAGCGATTTATCAGATTTTTTCCGGCGTGGTGGGGGCGTTGATGGCTGTTGGATCAATCATTGATCTCTTTCAAGGTTTTAACCTAAAGGCTTTTTCTTTTCTAGCTGTGATGCTATCAATTTCGATTTTTTTGGTTTATTGCGGCCTGAGATTGTTCTTATTTCAATCAAGTCAAATTTTTAAATTAAACTTTTTGAGTCAGGCAATCCAAATCGTTTCATTTTCCGTAGGAGGATTCCATTTTATGTTTTTTTTCGGGCTACCTGTATATTGTAGTTTGGAATCATCGGAAGGAGTTGAGTTGAAGTTTGGTGCTGGACTCTCTAAGTTTGCAATTTCAACAGGGGCAGACCCCGATTTTTTTTCCATATCTATCAATTTGGTCGCTGTCGTACTAGCCTTATGGTTTTGGGAGAAATGGAAGCAAGAGGAGGTTTGAATCAGATTCGTCACCTTAGCGTGGAATGGCGTAGGCGTTACGCTTTGTTCGTGAATACGCATTTCTATCACAATGAATTTGTAATTCATTTTGCAGGAAATTATCTTTCAATTAGGGATTCGCTGATTGGACGCCGGCAGTTTTAATTGATCGAAAGCGCAAATGGTAAGCATCAATTACCAATGGTTTTCGGTTCTTTCCAGGCGCCACCCCCGGTCTTTCTTAGCCTTTGGTAGCGTTTTCCTCCCTATGTTGAACACAAATATATAGCTATGCGAAAATTTAATTCCTTAGGAATCCTCAGTTTCATTTTGCTTTGCTGCTACCAGCCCGCGATGGCACAGCGATCAGCTTTTTTGAATTTTGGAAATTTAATTGCAGCCATGCCAGAGACCAAAATGGCCGATGCAGAGCTGGAAGCCTACCGAAAACAATTGGTGGCAACGGGGGAAAAAATGATGGTAGAGATTAATGAAGCCTACCACACATTGTTGAATGATGTTCAAGCTGGGATAATACCTCCGAATCAACAACAGCAAAGACAGGAAGAACTGCAACAACAACAACAGCAGCAAATATCCAATTATGAAAAGGAAATAAGTCAAAAGGTTGAGCTTAAGCGGGAGGAATTGTTGAAACCTATTCAAGAAAGGATTGAAAATGCAGTTCGTGACGTTGCGAGGGAAAAACGTGTCGCGTGCGTTTTTGACACTTCGGTGTTTAACGCAGTATTGTATGCAGATAAATCTTTTGATATGGAGCCATTGGTACGTGCCCGTTTGGGATTGCCTGGTTCTGGGGGCAATTCTCTGATTGACGGTACTGCTTCAATCGTTTTTGTCAATTCAACAGAAATATTGTCCAGGCTGCCTCTAATAAAGCAAGCTGATAGTCAATTGCAAACGTTCCAGACACAGCTTCAACAAAAAGGGGAAAGTATGGCGGCAGAGTTGGAACAGGAATACTTGAGTTTTCTTCAAAGGGTCGAACGGGGAGAGTTGAGCTCCGAACAACAGTATTTGGAAAAAGCAAAAATCGAGGCAAAGCAATCCAGACTAGGGGAGTTTGAGCAGGACAGGGTTAAGCAAATTGCGGACAAGCGCACGGAATTGCTGCAGCCCATATATAACCAGGTCAATGCAGCGATAGCTGCCGCAGCAAAAAAGACAAACATCCAGATGGTTTTTGAAAGATCGATATTGCTTTATTTTGACGAAAGTGTGGATTTGTCTGATTTGGTCGGCGAGCAGCTTGGTTTACCCGCCTCCCGTGTGGGCACTTTTCGCGGAGGTGCAAGCGCTTATGGCGCTGTCAATCCAACAGCGATTTTGGCCAGTATGCCCGATGTGGAGCAGGCCGATTTCCAAATTAATGTATTGGTTAAGGAGTTACAAAAACGGGGGCAAGACATGGTGGACCAGTTTCAACAGGATTACCGCGCCGTCATGCAGAAGGTAGAACGGGGCGAGTTGAGTCCCGCCAAACAGGAGGAGGAATCTGCTCGGTTGGATGCAAAACAATCGGAAATCATAAGTTTTGAGCAGCAAATGACAAATCAACTACAGGATGCCCGCAATAAATTGTATGAGCCTATATTCAAGCGGGTCAATGAGGCGGTGGCCAACGTCGCAAAGGAACAGAATCTGTCAATGGTTTTCGAAATGGGAGCACTTTTATATAGCGACCCAGCATTGGATATTTCTGCCTTGGTGAAAAGAAAACTTGGGATCTGAGTATGCAAATTGTTCAAGCCACAGAGAAATCCGAACATTGCAAATCTACAATCAATGTGTAATTAGATGCTTTCGGTGTTCGTATAAACAAATGGAAACTCAGGCAACCAACTCAGAATTCAGCTACCCAAGTAGATGCCTGGTAGACGTTTCGTTCACTTTTCGACAAAAACCTGGAAATCGAAGCATTTCTCGAAGATTGTCTATCGCTATTTATTTTCTAGTTGCTGGGTTTTGCAATGCTTTCTCGGGAAAGATAATTGCCCAAGATGGAGTCAACTTTGACGACAAGCCCTTTTGATTTCCACCCATTCAGATCCAGTGCCTCGTTTGGGAATTAGGCGTATCTTTGCGGTTCAATTTACTTGAAATCGAAAACCCAATGTCAAAGGACAGAACTGAAATAAGCGATATCGGCGAGTTTGGCCTGATTGATTTGTTGAACCAAAAGATTTCCATTAAGAATCCGTCCACTCTCAAAGGTATCGGAGACGACGCCGCTGTCATCGATGCGGGCGAGCATGTGAAGGTCCTGACGACAGACTTGCTCTTGGAAGGGGTGCATTTCGACCTGTCCTATGCGCCACTGCAGCATGTTGGATTCAAGGCCGTCGCTGTAAACGTATCGGATATCGCCGCGATGAATGCGATCCCAAAGCAAATCACGGTCAGCATCGCTTTGTCCAATCGGTTTTCGGTAGAGGCTGTCGAGGCTTTGTACAGCGGTATCAACGCCGCCGCCACACACTATGGCATCGACGTGGTAGGGGGGGATACCACCGCGTCCAGGTCGGGATTATTGATTTCGATCACGGCCATCGGGGAAGCCAAAAAGGAAGATATTGCTTATCGCTCGGGTGCAAAACTCAACGATATCATCTGTGTCACGGGAGATTTGGGAGGTGCGCTCGTGGGTCTTCAAATCCTCGAAAGGGAGAAGCAGGTTTATCTGGCCAATCCGGATATGAAACCCGAACTCGAGAAGTACAACTACGTGACCGCCCGCCAACTCAAACCCGATGCGCGGATGGATATCATCCACGAATTCAGGGATTTGGGTGTTGTGCCCACAAGTATGATTGATGTTTCAGATGGCTTGGCTTCGGAGCTTTTCCACATCGCGAAGGCATCCTCAGCGGGCATCACCATCTACGAGGACAAGCTTCCCATCGATAAGCAAACCTATGAGACGGCGGTAGAATTGGGCCTGGACCCCATTACCTGCGCGCTCAACGGGGGCGAGGATTACGAGTTGTTGTTCACTATCGACCAAAAGGACTTCGCAAAACTCGAAAAGCATCCCGATATCCACTTCATCGGCTATATCTCAAAACCCGAGGAGGGGAAAGTAATGGTTACCAAAAGCGGCACAGTGGTCAATCTCAAAGCACAGGGTTGGAAGCATTTTTAGAGATGGAGTAAGCAATCGTCAAGCAATGCTAATCCTTCGGCGGCTTGCGGTGCCAGTAGGATGCCAAGATGGATCCAGTGATATTCATAAACGGCCCAAAAACCGCTGAAGCCAAACCCACGGTTGCGATCTTGCCCATTTCCTTGGCGATTCCTGATGCCAATCCGGCGTTTTGCATACCGACTTCCAAAGCGATTGTTCTACAGTCACGCTCGTCCATCCGGAGCAGTTTGGCAGCCCAGTAGCCCAAGGTATAGCCTGCGAGGTTATGGAAAACCACCAGCAAAATCAGGATCGGTCCGATATTCAACAGGCTTTCCCTTCCAGCTGCCGTGATAATGGTAATGATCAATGCGATCCCGATCATGGACAGTAATGGCATGGCTGCATCGAGCCATTTGACTTTTCCACTGAGAAACTTATTGAATAAAAGACCTCCGCCAATTGGGATGATCACGATTTTGATGATATCCCAAACCATTTTCATGACATCCACTTCCACAAATTCCCCAGCCAAAAAGCCCATCAGCGCAGGTGTGAAAAAGGGCGCCAGGATCGTAGTGAATGCCGTGATGGTGATCGAAAGCGCCAGGTTGGCTTTTGCCAAGTAGCTCATTACGTTGGATGCCATCCCGCTCGGAGAACATCCGATGAGGATGATGCCCGCGGCGATTTCGGGTGGAAAGCCACTGAGTTTGGCCAAAGTGTATCCGATAAAAGGCATAATGGTAAACTGGAGCATGATCCCGATGATGACTCCTTTTGGCATTTTGACCACGCCGGCAAAATCACCTAGACTCATGGACGTCCCCATTCCAAACATGATGATCTGGAGGAGCGGCACAATGAGACCGCTGAGTTTGTAGTCTCCCACTTGTACGAAAACATCGGGATAAAACATGGCGGCAGTCACGCAGGCAAAGATCATTACGGTGTAGGTAAAGCCTTTCAACTTTTCGTGACCACGGAACATAATGCCAATTGCTATCAAAAAAAGGATCCAAAATGGACCCGAATCACTCACACTCTGAAACAGGCTCACGCCAAGGGAAATCAATAGGAAAATGGCCGCAAGAATAGTGGCACTTTTGATTACTGAATTTTTCAAGGATGCACAGTTTTATTTGGTAAACAATTCTAACAAAAATATCCGAAAACCGGGATTGCTCCCGGCTTTCGGAACCCACTATAACCCAATCAATCTGCTTAACTCCAAGTCCTGTCCCAGGAACGTCTCTCATCCCACTCTGTCGTTGGAGCAAAGTAGGTAGAGTCTGATTTGTGAAGGTGCTGCTTCACGACTTCATCATTCAATTCAATTCCAAGTCCAGGGGCCGTTAGGGGTACATTCGCATACCCTTGTTCGATCATTTTGCCTCCCCAAGTGGTCTTGACGAGGTCTTCCCACCAGGTGAGGTCCACGGAATGGTGTTCCAGGGAAAGGAAATTTTGTGTTGCCGCTGCGCAGTGCACGTTGGCCATGAAGGATACAGGCGTACCTGCCTGGTGCATGGCCATGGCTATTCCAAATTCTTCCGCGTAATCTCCGATCCGCTTTGTTTCCAGAAGACCACCGGAGCTTGCCAAGTCCGGATGGATGATATCCACTGCATGGTTGTGGATGATATCTTTGAAGTTTTCTAAAAGATAGATATCCTCTCCGGTCGTTGTCGGTGTCTCTAGTGCTTCGGTAATCGTCTTGTGTTGTTGCCAATATTGCCATGGCACCATATCCTCCAGCCATGCCAATCTGTACTTGTCCAGTGCTTTTCCTAGGCGGATACAGTTATTCATGTCGATGTGACCATAATGATCTGTGGAAATCGGAATATCATAGCCCACCATATTTCTAATGGCATCCACTCTTTTTGCCATTTCCTCGATGCCTTTTTCTGTAATCTGAACGCCAGTAAAGGGGTGCTTGGTGTTGGAGTAGGACATGTAGCCTCCCTGATAGGCATTCGACCCTTGTTTCATAATTTCAGGGTTCACGATGCAGCCAGGAATGTCGATGATATCGCGGATGGAGACATCCATTTTCAACCAAGTATAGCCTTGTGTTTTAGTTCGGTAGAGGATACGTTCTTTTTGTTCTTCCGGATTTTTGCCTTCGGGGGTGTCGGCGTATAGCCTCACCTTGTCGCGATATCTACCTCCCAGTAGTTGCCAAGCTGGTACGTTGTAGGCCTTTCCGCAGAGGTCCCAAAGCGCCATTTCCACGCCGCACACGCCACCTGCCTGTCTTCCTTGTCCTCCAAACTGCTTGATGATCTTGAAGATTCTCTCCACGTTGCATGGGTTTTCTCCCAGAATTCTGCTTTTCAGCATCAGGGCATACCTAGGATCTGCACCATCGCGAACCTCCCCAAGTCCATAAATGCCTTGGTTTGTGTCGATTCGGATGATAGCGGTCCTTCCCAAAACGGTTGTGACACAGTATCTTAAATCTGTGATTTTCAGGTCGCTGGGTGCCGAGAATTTATTCACCTTTGAGGTGGTTTCGGCCATGGTATCTTCCATGCCAAGCCCCATCAGCGCAGAAATGCTCAGCCCGCCCAGGGCAGTCTTTTTGAGGAAATCCCTTCTATCCGACCGTGTACTTGGACTCTCTGTCTCCTGTTTTCTTTGGAGTGCATAGTTCTTTTCAGTTTCCTTGGTTTCTGCAATGATGTTTTGAAGAACACTTTTCATAGTTGTTATCGTTAAGTTGAGTTTATTGAATTGAATTTATTTCCGCTCGGAATGGGGCTACCACGTCCTCTCCTTGAGGAATTTATCGAGTTCTTCCCGACTCATTGGCAGATCCTGTTTTTTATTTACCCAGTCGAGGAAATCCTTCACAATATCCTCGCTCCATTTGCTGTCGATCTGTCCCGCGCTGTATTTGCCTTCCTTGAGCCTTTGGATTCCAAATTGGTCGCGTAGCATGATAAACTCAGCGTTGATTACACAGTCAGCCAGCAAATGGGCGGGGATGAAGATCACACCAAACCTGTTTGCCAACACAGCATCACCGGGAAGAACCGTCGCCCGCCCAACCCGGATGGGATAATTGATCGTCGTGAGCATCATTTGCTGGATGAAAGATGGATCGTGCCCCTTGATCCAGCCATTGAAACCATCGATGGCGCTGAGGCCTTGCATATCCCGGACCGAACCGTAGAATATGACGCCACGCTTGGATTTGGCATAAATGGCATTGCCCAAGTTGTCTCCAATCAAGGTGCCATCGACGATTTTGCCATAGCCATCGGCGACATAGATATCACCTTCGACAAGTTTGTCAATAGGCCAGGAGTTGGTGCCGCCAGCCTGTACGCGTCCTTCGTTTTTGCCGATTTCCTTGACCAGCGTATTGAGATCATCCCGTAGAGGCATATACTGCGCGGTCAACGCACGGCCAGTCATGACCCGGTCGTCGTGGATGATAATCCAATCGTTTTCAAATTGGTTGTGGTATCCTTTTCCCCGCAAAAAGCCCCAAGCTTCCTCCATAGAGACTTTTTCAAGGCGTTTGAGCAAGTTGTCTGGGACTTTTGGCCGGCCGTCGGGAAATCGCTCCCCGGTCCATTGGGAAGTCAGCATTTTGACTTGGTCAGGAGTTGGGCTTATTTGTTGGGCATGTCCTGTGGAAAACATCCAAAGGAATAGCGCCGCTGCCAACATGTAGGTGTGTTTTTTCATATCGGTTATTTTAGGTTAGTTTAAATTGAGTTTGGTACGTACATCGAATAGATGATTGATCAATTCGGAGTTTATTCGAAAAAAGGAATATCCTTTACCGCCCATTTTCTCATGCCCTCTTCATTGATTTCGACGCCAATTCCAGGTTTTTCCGAAAGCGTAATGAAGCTCTTTTCGGTCCTTGGGCCATCGTACGTGACAATGTCCTGCCAAAGTGGGTCCGTGTCCATGTAGATCTGCCATTCCATAATCTGGAAGTTTGGAACGGAGGCGCATACATGGCATGCGGCCATCGCACCGAGAAAGGAGGCGACCATGTGTGGCGAGAATGGGACGTAGTATAGATTCGCGAGGTTGGCGATTCTCTGGGCTTCGCCAAGACCACCGGCCTTTTGGATATCAGGCATGATGATGTCCACAGCCGATTCTGACAGCAGCCGGGTAAATCCGTAAGCCAGATAGATATTTTCTCCGGTGCAGATAGGCGTGCTGGTTTGGGAGGTGATGGATTTGTACACTTCTGGATTGTCTGCCGGAATGGGTTCCTCCAGCCACATTAGATTCAGGTCCTCGTACATTTTTGCCATCTTCAGGCCTGTAACCGCATCGTATCGGCCGTGCATGTCTACGCAGATGTCAATATTTGGACCTACAGCTTCGCGGACTGCCGCAATCGCGTTGTACATCCGATCAATCTCCATGGGGTTTGCCGTCCAGTTGAAGCGGTCGTACTTATTGGGGTCGCGTCCATCGTCCACGTCAAACTTGACAGCATTATAGCCTTTGGAAACCGCATTCTTCGCTGCTGCGGCATAATCTGCTGGGGTTGGATTTGTGGAAGTGTACAAGGCAGTATCGCAGTAAACGCGGATTTTGTCGCGGAATTTCCCCCCTAAAAGCTGATAAACCGGAACGCCAAAAACCTTTCCAGTAATGTCCCAAAGAGCGGTCTCAATAGCCGTCAAAACAGCGACAAAAACACCGGACTGTGCCCCGCCGAAGAAAGCACCTTTCCGAAGCTGTTCGGCAAGGCGATTGGGATTGAGTGGGCTTTGGCCTTTGATAAAATTACCGAGCCTCTGGACCAGAAAGTATGTGCCGTGGATCGCATCCACTGCTTCCCCACAACCCCAAACGTCTTGGTTGGTATATATTTTGACATATAGCGCGCCACGCACATATCCGCATTTGACATCCGTGATTTTCAGGTCCGATGGGTTGGAGTAGGGGTTTTGCCTGTCTACCGCGGCTTGTAGGCCCTGCCCCAAATTGCTGAAGAGTGCGGTGCCTGCGAGACCGGCGGCCAATCCTTTTTGGAAGAAGGACCTTCTGCTGTTTTTGCTTTTTTCCATGTTTAGAATTTTTACTTAATCAAATCTTTAACTCGATCCATTTCATCAAAAGAATGGAACGTTCGCTACGGCGTATTTTTTGATCGCTTCTTCATTTGGAGTCACGCCGACGCCCGGCCGGTCCGTGAGATGGATGTAGCCGTCTTTGATCAACGGTGCTTCCAAAATGAGTTCGTCCCACTGCTTCCATTTGCTGAACCAGTGCCATTCCAAGCAAAGGAAGTTGGAGATTGCAGCGCAGCAATGGCAAGCCGCCATCGCCCCAAATGGCGAAGCGACCATATGGGGAGCCACGGGGACATAGTAGAGATTTGCAAGGTTTGCAATCCGCTGACCTTCGCCGATGCCGCCACATTTGTGAAGGTCTGGCATGACGATATCCGCCGCCTTTTTCTCCAGGATTTTCCTGAAGTCATGTGCCAAATATTGGTTCTCGCCCGTGCAAATCGGAGTAGTCGTCTGGCTTGTGATTTCCCTCAGACTATCGAGATTCTCCGCCGGCACTGGTTCTTCGAGAAACATCAGTTTGAACTGTTCCATCTCTTTGGCAATCTGGATTCCAGAGGGCAAGTCATACCTGCCGTGTGCGTCAAGGCACAAATCCATATTCATACCGATCGCTTCCCTGACGGCAGTGATCTGCTTGACCATCCTGTCGATCTCTCCATTGGAAGCTGTGCGATTGAATTCGTCCTGTTTTGCAGGATCTTCCGCCCAATCGATGTCAAATTTCACTGCTGAAAATCCAGCTTTCTTTACTTCCAAAGCACCTGCTGCCATATCTTCTGGACTTTCCGATGCACTTGCGCCATCGCAATACAGCCTGATTTTGTCCCGGAACTTTCCGCCCATAAGGCGGTAAACAGGCAGGTTCATGGCTTTCCCTGCCAAGTCCCAAAGTGCGATTTCGATTCCTGTGAGAACAGCGACGTACATGCCGCCTTGGGCACCGCTGAAGTGCCCCCGTCTCAGGATTTGTTCTACAATCTTGTTGATTTCCAAGGGGTTTTGTCCGATGAGGAATTGGGTCATGTTGTCCCATCCTTCTGTACCCGTAGCCACGCCCCAAGTACCCCTAACGGCATCCATTGCCTCACCGTAGCCGGTTATTCCTTGGTTGGTCGTCAGTTTGACAAACATATGGGTGCCGTGACCTTTCATAAACGCAGTCTTGACACCCGTTATCTTTAGATCCGACGGGTTTGAATATTTCGGCCCACGATCTACCGCAGCGATCAATTCATTTCCGAAACCAGGAACCAAACCCGCGGTCGCAATGCCAGCCAAGAGGCTTTTCTGAAAAAAGGAACGTCTGTTTTTGTCGGTTTTCATGATGAGGTAGGTTTATCGTCCAGGCTTTTTTACCAGGTCCTTTTTTTCAGGATTTCTTGGATTTGTTCTCTTGGGACCGGAAGCTCGTCGATATGGTCATTCAGCCATTTGGAAAAATCCCGCTCGATTTCTTCGGACCACCGTGTGTCGATCTGTCCTGCCGTGTAGACACCGGCACGAAGCCGTTCGTGACCAAACATGTCCCTCAGTCGAACGATTTCGGAAGTGATCACGACCTGTTCGGCCAAATGGGCAGGAATGAATGTCACAGCTCCATCTCGACCCAAAACCACGTCACCTGCCATTACGGTTACCTGTCGAATTCTCGTAGGCTTGTTGATGCCGATGAGCATTGTGTTCAGATCGCCGGGCTGGTTGTGGTGGGAGGGGTGGTAGGAGTTGAAATAGGAAGTGAAGCCACCTATTTCTCTCAATCCGGCGATGTCACGAATCGCGCCGTCGTAGACGATGCCATTGCCGGACTTGGCATAAATGGCATTTCCGACATTGTCGCCGATGGTGGGACCGCCATTATGGATACCAAATTGATCCACGACATAGACGTCACCTTTGACGAGGAGGTCAACTGGCCAGGAGTTTTGGCCTTTTTTGCCTTCCGCTTTGCCTCGAGCATCGATGGCGTCATGGATATCAGGTCTTCCTGGCATGAATGTGGCCGTCACGGCCCGTCCGATGAGGATACTATCCGGATTGATGGTCTGCCACCCGTCGGCATATTGATATTTGTAACCTGCGTTTTTCATCACTGCCCAGGCTTCGTCGTGCGTCACCAAACGCATCCTTTTGAGGATATCGTCCGGGACTTTTGGACGGCCATCGTCAAATCTTTCGCCTTTCCAAAGTGGCGTAAGAAAGAGCATTTCTTCCTTGGAGATTTGCTGGGCGCTGACAAAAGATGGTACCAAAAGGGAAATAACTACCACCACTATGAAATTTTTCATTGTTTTCATAGATGCAAAAGGGATGTAAGTGAATTTTTTGATTTGGTAAAAAGCGGGCTCAGGTCATGTCCTGAACCCGCTTTTTGGAGAGGCTTATTTGTTCCACCAGACTTTGGTCCCGAGGTCATCTGGACCTTGCGTTGAAATTGCTGCCTGTACATTTTCCGAGTTCACCGAAATCTCGGAATTTGGATAAGTAAGACGGTTGATAAAGAGCACTTCACGTCCCGGGAACGGATTGGGATCAAGAGTTGGGAATCCAGTCCTTCTGAAGTTGGCAAATGCTTCCGGGCCATTCATGAATGAGGAAATCCAGTATTGCTCGTGAATCTGACGGATAGCGGTCGCGGCGTTGAACGGATTTGCGGCAAGATAGGCGTCAATGCTAGATACCGGAATGGACATGGCGGGATCATAAGATGCCATTTGAAGCATGTGCGCCCGTACGCCTTGATTGAAATATTCCTCAACAGTTCCCGTGGTGATCCAACCCAGTTGTCGTGCTTCAGCAAGCAACAATAGCGTCTGTGATGCAGTCACGATGAAGTTTGGAGAGGTTAATTTCACCATTCTTCTCCTATCCACTTGGCTGAAGTCATAAAAACTAGCCAAGCCTAGGTCCGCAGCAGCCTGTACAGCACCGGTGTTATCGTTACCCATAGGCATGCCGATTTGGAGTGCCGGATCGTAGGTTTGCCTGTCTACAGTTTGGGTAGGTCCAGAAGTAGCGCCCACGTATCTCACTGCAATGGCACTTAGCCTCGGATCGTTGGTATTCTTGAGGAAATTGACAAAAGGCTCAGTCAAATAAAAGTTGGCAGCTTCTGTTGCGTTGAGCGTGTTTCCGATTGGGTTGGTGTAGTTGGCATCATGCCTGATGGTGGCATTGTCGATGTTTAAAGTGATGACACCGCCGGCAAATGCCTTCGTGACTGCTTGTTGGGCTAGGGTCGGATTGGCTTTGCTTATTCTCATTCCAGCCCTGAGTAAAAGGGAGTAACCAAGTTTTCTCCATTTTTCTACGTCACCACCATACAATACGTCGGCAGTTTCTCTTCGTCCAGAGGCATTCAAAGCGGCAGATGCTTCATCCAGTTCCTTGATAATATCAGCATAAATGAGGTCCTGCG
The DNA here is from genome assembly GCF_000330725.2 of Mariniradius saccharolyticus AK6. Lineage (GTDB taxonomy): Bacteria > Bacteroidota > Bacteroidia > Cytophagales > Cyclobacteriaceae > Mariniradius > Mariniradius saccharolyticus. The sequence continues at coordinate 105,991 of NZ_AMZY02000019.1, forward strand.
CATCATATTTTGGAAAGAATATCTGTTGGCTAAAGCCTACACCTGCTTCTGAATAGGGGATGGAGCCGTATGTGTCAGTCAATACCATAAATGCATACGCCTGAATGATCCTGGTCATCTGAACCAGGTTATTCCTGGTGGGGTCAGCTTTGAGCCTCACCAAAGCATCTTTGGTGTTTTTGATGACGTTCCGGTAGTACTGCTGCCAGTTGGACTGGGTGGATGCCCTATTGTCCTGATTGAAGTTTGCACCGGTGAGTACACCGGAGTTGGGGGAAATGACGTGTTGTACCGCCCCGACTTCATATACAAGAATACCGAAGGAGGAAGGCGCAGCAGAAATTATTGCCTGATTGACCTGGAACATCGGATCAATCGCCGTTGCGTTTACCTTGTTGGTATTGAGGTCATCGAAATTTTGATCGCATGAGGTGCTAAATCCTAGAACCAGCACTATCAACAAATATTTGAATATCGATTTCATGATTTTCCTATTTAGAATTTAACATTGAGGTTGAAACCTATCCCTCTTGTGGTTGGCAAGCCTGTTGCTTCCATACCGACAAGGTTGTCTGAGGTAAATCCAAAAGACTCAGGATCAATGTTGTCCACCCATTTTTTCAACATCAAGACATTGTTGGCCACTAGGTTCAACCTGACGGCAGAAATTGGCCAATTTTCAGGAATGAACTTTGTGAAGTCATATCCCGCAGTCACCTGTCTCAATTTCCAGAATCCTGCATCATAAACTATCGGCTCGACAAGGCCCTGTGACCTTACGATTTCCCAATAGGGCTGAACAGGCGCAACGACTGTATTGGGTTCACCCGCTTGATTGACACCTTCGCCAACGACGCCACCTTCACGGCCTTCCAAGGTCATTTTGTGCAATCCATGTCTCACGGCATTGAAGTTGGTGCCGGAAATCATTACACCTCCAAGTCTGAAATCAATGAGGAATGAAAAGCTGAATTGCTTGTAGTTGAACGAGTTTGTGAAACCACCGATCCATCTTGGTAGGGCGCTTCCAAATTCAACCATGTCAAGCGTTCTCAAAGGAAGTCCATTGGCCCCAAAAATCACGCGACCTTGGTCGTCTCTTCTGTAACCAAATCCAGTCACCTGGCCCATTTCTTTACCTACGACCTGTCTGAGTTCGCCGTTGAAGACGTGGTTACCTACGGTGATTCTTTCACCCGGAGTGTCTGTCAGCAGGCTAAGTACCAGGGTTTTATTATATGCGACGTTGAAGGAGGATTCCCATGTGAAATCACCTTTCTCGATCGGCACACCGGTGATCAATGCTTCCACACCTCTGTTGCGGCTACTTCCGCTGTTGATAGAGGTATTGATAAAGCCTGATGCATCGGAGATTTGCGCACTTACAATTTGGTCGTTGGTGATCTTATTGTAGGCTGCCAAGTCTACCGCCAATCGGCCTTGAAAGAGCTTCGCGTCAATACCTATTTCCGATTCTGCCACCCTCATTGGTCTGAGGTTCGGGTTAGGAAGGGTACTTCCGATTGGTTGTCCCACTGGCTGGCCGTTGAAAAGGTTGGCATTGATACCATAGAAGAGCACGTTGGAATATGGAGCGACATCTGAATCGCTACCTACTTCTGCATATGCCAACCTAAGCTTTCCGAAATTGAACCAAGAGTTGGTTCCGGTATTTTCTGTGAACACCCAGCTCGCTGACACGGATGGGTAAAGGATACTTCTGTTTTCAGGAGAAAGAGTGGAGAACCAGTCATTTCTAACAGTACCGTTGACAAACAGGTATTTTTTGTAGGATACTTCAGCAAAAGCGAAAAGAGAATTTACGCCCCGTTCGACGAAGTCATAAATCGGGTCTTTGGCGCGTCCGTTTTGTACGGTGTAGAGGTCTCTAATCACGAAATCGGTCACCTGTGTGCTTTGAAGTTCGGACGTCCTTTTCATGTAGTTGCCACCAACGTTTGCATCTACCGCCCAGTCTCCAAATTCTTTGTTGGCAGACAAAATGACGTCAGCATTCACTTCCCTGAACGTTCTTGCTTCTTGGGTCATAAGACCGTTGACAAATCCGGCGGGGGCTGGAGCACGGGAAGCCTGACCTGTTGGGAAGTTGTTCACCTTTTGTGTCCTTGACCAGTAGTCTTGGCCGACGCGTCCCTGAATGGAAAGCCAATCTGTGAAGCGGTAGATTGCGGTTAGGTTTCCAAATACCCTGTCACGCTTGATCTCGTTGAACTGACGGGCTAAGGTAAAATAGGGGTTGGTTCGGTTCCGGAACCTTGAGTAGACTGCTTCGTTGCCGTTTGCGTCAAAAGCATTGTCCCGCAACACGTCAAACGGCATGGAATTGGCCATGTTGTAGATCGCGGTGGGAATAGAGTTGTCCTGATCCGCTACGTTTGGCGGATTGTTGTTTCTCTCGATTGAATAGTTAATATTTCCACTAAATGTTAATTTTTTATGGAAGTCATGAGTGAACCCGAAGTTAAAGGTCTTTCTATTGTAGGTATTGTTTGGTACGATACCCTTGCTGTTAAGGTCGGCGAAAGAAAAACTCATGCCGCCCTTATCGTTGCTGGTTTGGAGCATGATTGTGTTGGTCGTGTTTTGACCATTTCTGAAAAAAGTACTGATTCTGTCTCTAACCGGAACATAAGGTACTGTTACTCCGTCAAACAACACCTGTGTCATTCCAGGTTGGAACTTTTCTCCAAAAGACCACTGTCCAGATGTAGGGTTGGGCGTGGTAGGTCTCACGCCATTTTCACCTTGTCCGTATTCGTATTGGTAATCGGTAAAGTCCAGCGGCTGCTCGATTGTGTGGTTGATATTATAGGTGACTCCGATTCCCTTTGCAGTTCCTTTGTTTTTGGTGTTGATCATGATGACACCGTCTTTTGCCCTCGAGCCATAGAGGGCAGATGCTGCGGCACCTTTCAGCACGGTCATGCTTTCAATGTCATCTGGGTTGATACTGCTGAGACCATCGCCACCGTCGGACGTGACACCACCGCCGCCTCTTTGGCCAAATGAATTATCAGCTCCGAGGTTGCCTGGTCTAGAACCAAAGTTGGTATTGTCGATCGGAATACCGTTGACAACGATCAGTGGGTTATTCTGGCCTCCTATAGAAGACTGCCCCCTAATACGTACTTTGGAAGTTCCCGCAGGACCTGTTCCGAGTGAAGTGATATTTACCCCGGCTACTTTACCTTGCAAGGCATTGATGAAGTTTGGAGTCCGGTTGATGGTGACATCATCAGAGCCCACATTGGTAGCTGAGTAACCGATGCTTCTAGAAGACTTTTGGATACCCAAAGCGGCGATAACCACTTCCTCAAGCGCTCTGGTTTCTTCCTGCATCACGACGTCAACCACCGTTCTGTTTCCGATCGCCACATTTTGGGATGCGAAACCTATGTAGGAAAACACCAAGGTCGAGCCCTCAGGAACTTTGATTTTGTACTTACCATCGATGTCGGTCACGGTCCCAAGCGTGGTGCCAAGGACGGAAATCGCTACACCAGGCAAAGTCTCACCTGCCGCGTTTTTCACAGTTCCGCTGACTTCAACATCCGCGCGATCGACACTGATATCGATCTTCTTTTCACCCATATCAGGCGAAAGCGCCTTGACGCTAATTACGTTGTTTACTTGTTTGAAATGCAGGCTTTTTTTGCTTGCAATGTCCAAAAGGACATCCGCTACCGATCCACTTGTAGTGGAAAGTGCGAGGTTTGCATTGTCCCTGATGGATTTTTCGGTGTAAAAAAAGCTGTAATCTGTCTTTTCCTCGATGGCATTAAGGATCGTCTCCAGTTTTCCTTCTTTGATGTTGAGTTCGATGTAGACTTCATCAATGCTCTTTATCTGGACCAAATCGCCGTGTGCAAAGGTTGCACCGCATACAATCGTCATCAGCAGGGTTCCTAGTAAGGAGCCTCGCAGGACCATTTTCATTTTTTTTGGTAATGTTTGTAACATGTTCAGATTGGGTTATTGTCAAACTATTAGTGTTCGAAGCCGGCCTGACCGTGGGCTGGTAGGTCGCTTTGTTGTGGTTTGTTCCGTTAGGAAGGTTTCTCTTGATGTTTCATAGGCTTGTTTGGATTAAAGTCCAGCATTACATTTTTCGCATTTATTTCATAAGTAAAGTCAACGGAATAGCTCAATGCCTCGAGGACGTTGCTCAGGTACTCGTTGGGGCCAAATGTCCCCGAACACCGATAAGTGGGCAGATTTGTCCTTGTAGGTACATCAAACTGGATTCCGTACCATCGCTCAAGTTCTGTCAAGACTTCGTTGAAAGGGACTTTTTCGAAGTGCAGAATGCCGTCCTGCCAGCTAAGGGCTCCTTTCAAATCAACTTTTGATTTCAAGATTTCGGAGGTTTTTGGATCGAATCGAACGCCCTCCCCTGGGTCCATTACGATTGCGGGTGTCAATGGCAGATTGTCCTCGACTTTTACTTTTCCTGTAGCTAGGGTCACCTGTACCGGTGCTTCGGCACCATAGGCTTTGATGTTGAAGCTTGTGCCTAGCGCGGTCGTAGTCAGGTCGTGGCTGACCACTGAAAAAGGATGTGCAGCATCTTTCACCACTTCAAAGAATGCTTCGCCTTCCAATTCAATCACCCTGTTGGTGCTGAAATCCTGTCCGTATTTGATCCTGCTGTCGGCGTTCAAGGTTACCCGCGAGCCATCAGGTAACACGACGAGTTTCCTTTGTCCGGGCGCTGTCTCCTTTATGGAAGGGGCAATTGGTTCGACATGAGCAATCGGGGGTTCTGATGGAGTCGGGTTTAACGAGAAAAATGCAAATCCAAAGGCAGTAAGCAGGACAAGAGATGCCGCTACTCCAAACCACACTATGAATAGTTTTTGCTTTTGGGGATGAAGAGTTGGATTGATCGTATCTGGATCAACAAAACCACGGGTTTTGTTTAGGTTCTTTCTTTTTGGAGTTTGTATGTCGACTACTTGATTTTCTTCCTTCCAAACTTCTTCGATCATGGAACCCATTTGAGCCTCACCCTCGGCAGAGTTGATCCAATCCATCATGAATTTGGCATCTTCTCTGGAAAGTTTCCTTTCAAAAAACTTTCTTATATCCCTTTGGCTGTATTTCATGGATTCCTGTTTCTATTATATAGCCACAGGTGGTTTGAATTACTTAGATCAGGATCAAAAAAAAATCGATTTTTTTTCTAATGATGGCGTTTCAAGGGGTATTTATTGCTTAATGCATTAGAAAATTTGGAAGAAGGTCACTATTACAATAGACTTGATTGTGAGGATATGTTCGCTGAGGAGCTTTTCCTTTAACCGTTTGGTTGCGGCATAAATATGGCTTTCCACCGTTCGTTTCGAAATCCCCAACCGGCTGGCGATGTCAACTGCACGCATATCCTCTGCGGTTTTCATCATAAAAACCTCTTTCTGGGCTTTGGGAAGTTTTTGGATTAAGGAAAACGAGAACTGCTCCATTTCGGAAAATTCCAGTTCATTCTCCGTTTCGCGCGTCTCCTCCTGGAACATTTTGAGCGAATATTTTTCGTAGGCTACTTTCCGCGCTTTTGCCTGTGCTTTTTTGATCATCATAGATTTGAGGATCGTAAGCAGGTAGGCATTGAAAGACAAATCAGCTTTGAGTTGGGCGCGGTTTTTCCAAATCACCAAAAAAACCTCTTGCTGCAATTCCTCGGCATCCTCTTGGGCAAGGCCCATTTTCTTTGCTGTATTGAGGATTTTAGGGGCAAAAAAATCAAATAACAAGCTGAATGACCTTTCGCATCCTTCGCTGAGTTGCAGCACGAGAGTAGAGATGTCTGATGGCTTGATTGGATTCATTGTATAGGTTTGATTTTGTGATTTCGTGAACCAAAACCAATGTTGGCAAAGAGCCGATACATTGAAATTTTCTTTGGCCGCAAAAGCAAACCTTAATATATGCATCTTTTATTCAGATTGCAATCGTTTGCAATCGATTATATTTTTCTCTTTTTGTAAGTGAATCAATATGGCTTACCAGCGGAAAAGAAAAAAGGTGGACTCCTGATCCACCTTGGTATTGATGAAGTTTAAATTTTTAATCCTCAGGATAGGGAATGTACACGAAACTGGTAAAAACCCCATCCATTACAAATAGGCAACAAAACTCATCTGGGTTTTTGTAGGCCTTTTGGAAATCCTCTAAAAGCTCATCCGCGATGAGCTTCCGCTGTACAAACTCATCCACGTAGGTGATGTAATAGTTCCAATCGAGGTTTTTGTCCTCTTTTCCCAAAAGCAATTGCCCTATGGGCTGGATTTCTTTTGAAATCGGGAAGATTGGGAAATCGGAAAATTTCCTGCTGCGTACTTGGTAGGAAGCTTCCTTCAGTATATCGGAAATCTTCACAAAATCCTTGGTAATGGTACCGAGGTACTTCCCGCTCAGTTCGGGATCGTTGAAATCTGAAATCATGGTTTGAGTCTTAGGCGTACAACGTTTTCGACATGATAGGTCTGTGGAAACATGTCCACGGGCTGTATTTTTTCCACTTGGTATTTTTCTGCGAGCAAGGCAATATCCCGGGCCTGGGTCGCCGGGTTGCAGCTTACGTACACGATGACCGGGGCAGCAAGTTGGAGTAGCATCTTGACGACGTCTTCGTGCATGCCGGCCCTTGGCGGATCGGTAATGACCACATGGGGTTTGGGGTGCTTGGAAGCGAATGCGGGTGTCAGGATATCCTTCATATCGCCCGCATAGAAGCGTGTATTATAAATATTGTTGATGTTGGAATTGAGCTTGGCGTCTTCGATGGCCGCTTCGACGTATTCGATGCCGATGACCTCTTTCGCTTGCTTGGCGACGAAGTTTGCAATCGTGCCCGTTCCTGTGTAAAGGTCGTACACAACTTCCTCGCCTGTCAGGCCCGCATATTCCCTTGCCACTTTGTACAGTTCATAAGCTTGCAGCGAGTTGGTCTGGTAAAAAGACTTAGGCCCGATCCTGAATTTCAGTCCTTCCATTTCTTCTTCGATGTAATCCTTCCCGGCATAGGTGACGATCTCTTGGTCGTGGAACGTCTCGTTTTTTTTGAGATTGATGATATAAAGGAGTGAGGTGAGGCTTGGGAATTTTTCATGCAGAAATGCCATCACCTTCTCGATGCCCTCCGGATCATCCTCCCCAAACTGCACAATCACCATGCTTTCCCCCGTGCTGGTCGTGCGGATAATCAGGTTGCGCAAAAGGCCGACTTGGTTTCGCAAGTCATAAAAGCTCAAGCCTTCATTTAGGGCAAACTCCTTGAGGCTGTTTCTTACTTCATTTGACGGTTCGCTTTGCAGATAGCAGTGCTCGATGTCGATGATTTTGTCAAACATCTTGGGGATGTGAAAGCCAAGGGCATTCCTTTCAAACTCCTTTCCCGAGTTGATTTCCTCTCGCGTAAGCCATCGGCTATTGGAGAAAGTGAAGTCGAGCTTGTTGCGGTAGTATTGGGTTTGTGCCGAGCCGATGATGGGATTTACTTCGGGTATGGGCACTTTTCCGATCCTAGTAAACTGGTCCACGACCTGCTGGCGCTTGTAGTCCATTTGGAGATCGTAGTGGATGTGCTGCCATTTGCAGCCGCCACAGATGCCGAAGTGACCGCAAAATGGCTCTACACGGTCTTTGGAATATTCATGGAAATGAATCGCCTCGCCTTCCATAAAGGAGCTTTTGCCACGGTTGATGCGCACATCCACGAGGTCGCCAGGAGCCGCGTTTTGTACAAAGACCACCTTGCCTTCGTGATGGGCCACGCATTTTCCTTCCGCCGCTATCCGCTCGATCCTCAGGTTGTGGATCACCTTGTTTTTCATCTTTCTCGACATGGCCGCAAAAATAGGTAAAAAGGGGGAATGGGGATGCCTATTTGGGAGGTAAGGTGTAGGTTTTGAATGATGCAGATGGTCGTGAATATTTTTCCCACCTAAAAATGAAGATGTCTGACTCCCACAATCAAATCGACGATCATTTGGCTTTTACCATTATGAGGCGTAAATCCTCAAATTTTCACCCTTTCTTTCCCCCTCAACTTCTATCTTTACCTGCAAACTTGCATTTCATGAAATTCAAAAATAAAGTCGTCCTTATCACCGGCGCCACTTCGGGCATCGGGGAAGCCTGCGCTTTTGCCTTTGGCAAAGAGGGTGCGAAGATCCTCATTACCGGCCGTAACCAAGCCAAATTGGATGATTCGCTCCTCAAACTCCAACAAGCAGGGATCGACGCGGTCGGCATTTTGGCGGACGCAGGTTCGGAGGAAGACAACAAGAGAATGGCCGAAGCGGCAATCAAGCATTTTGGAAAAATCGATATCCTGATCAACAATGCGGGTATTTCCATGCGGGCCCTCTTTGAGGACCTGGATTTGGATGTGTTTCGCAAGGTCATGGACACCAACTTCTGGGGAACGGTTTATGCAACCAAATTCTGCCTTCCCGAGATCATCAAAAACAAGGGCTCCATTATCGGCATTTCCTCCATTAATGGCTATCGCGGTACGCCCGCCCGAACAGCTTACACAGCAAGCAAATACGCCATGAACGGTTTCTTCGAATCCCTCCGCACCGAGGTGATGAAGCGTGGGGTGCACCTCTTGGTGGTCGCACCGGGATTTACAGCTTCGAATATCCGCAACAGCGCCCTCACCGCCGACGGGTCGGTCCAGGGAGAATCCCCGCGCGATGAGCAGAAAATGATGACTTCCGAGGAAGTGGCCGACGCGATAGTCACGGCAACCCTCAAGCGCAAACGTGACCTGGTTCTTACCCGACAAGGCAAACTCGCCGTTTTCCTCAACAAATGGATGCCAGGAATCATGGATGGCATCGCGTACAACCACATGGCCAAGGAAAAGGATTCGCCTTTCAAGTAACCTGCAACAATGCTCAAAGATACCCTTCAGCTTTACCTCAATCGTTTGGTGGATCTTTCCAGCCGCAACAGGTCCCTTTACCTGCCGCGATTGGTTCCCAGTCAAATGATCGACCTGAAGGATTTTGATTTTCTCAACCAGCATCCCGCCTATCAATACATCGAATCCTTGATCGGGCGCAAAAAGGAAATCCAGCTCTTGCCTTTTTCCGACCCGAGGGACAAAAATGTCAATACCCTTTCCCAACGACTCAAACGTTTGTCGCACTTGGCCCAAATGGCAGAGGCCGAAACGGGCGAGAGAAGCCTTTACATAGCATGGCCATTTATCGAGGGCAAAACGTTGGAGGGCCAAGTAATCCGCTGCCCACTGATGTTCTTTCCGGTAAGCTTGGCATTGGAGGGGAATCATTGGATTCTGAAAAAAGACCTTGGCGATGCGCCCTTTTTGAATCCTGCATTCCTCTTGGTCTATGCACAGGCTTATGGAAAGGAGATGGGTTTCATCGGGGAGGACAATCCCCTGGAGGGTTTTTCAAATGATCCCCTGCTTTTCAAAAATGAGCTCTACGAATTGGTCAAGGAGCATTTCAGCCTACAATTCGGTACGGACCTGTATGAGGAGAAGGTTTTGCCTTTCCCCGACAGTGCCAAATCACTGGACGAAGACAGGCTCCAAATAGGCAAGCTCCAATTGAAGCCTTATGCGGTTCTCGGCCAGTTTTCCCAGAAAACTAGCTTTTTGATCGATGATTATCGGGAATTGCTTGCAGGAGAGGAGGGTGCCGATTTGGAGGAGTTGTTCCACAGGTATTTTTCTGCGGAGGAGGAAAAAAACACCCCCGTCCGCGAAGACCAACTTTACACCGTGTTCCCTTTGGATGCCAGTCAGGAGGAAGTGGTGCGCGCAGTTCGGGAAGGCAGGTCCTGTGTCGTGGAGGGGCCGCCGGGTACCGGCAAGTCGCAATTGATCAGCAACCTCGCGGTCGATTATATATCGAGAGGGAAAAAAGTTTTGATCGTTTCCCAGAAGCGGGCCGCTTTGGATGTGGTTTACAAACGCCTGGATGAAATCGGATTTGGGCCTTTTTTGGCCTTGGTGCATGATTTTCGTGCCGATCGGAAGGATTTGTACAAAAAGATCCACAACCAAATCCTAGCCGTCGATACCTACAAGGAAATGAATATCGGTATTGACGCCATCCAACTGGAGCGGGAGTTTTCGCGGCTTTCCCGTTTGGTGGAGGGGCATTCGGAATACTTCGCCTCACTCAAAAAAGCACTCTTCAATACCGAGGAATGCGGCGTACCGATCAAGGAACTCTATTTGGGTTCCAAGCGGGATGAGGAGTTCTTCGACATGACGCACCACTACCGGAAGTTTCCGGCCGAGAAGGCCGGTGAATTTGTCCGCAACCTCAGCCAATACCAATACTATTTCAGAAAATTCCAATCCACCGATTCTTTTTGGCTGCACAGGGTAGATTTCGGGGCTTTTTCTCCCTCGGTTTCCAATCGCATCAAAGAAGTAATCCGGGAGATAGCGGCTTTGAAATCTGCTTTTGAGGCCGACTTTGCCCATTTGGAGTCCTTTGACTTGTCGTTTTTGTTTTCATTTTTCGAGCAAAAGGAAACGTTAGTCAAGCTCACCAAACTCGCTAAAGACAAGGAAATCTGGGAGGTGTTTTGGAACCTGCGGGAACTTGTAAAGGACCAGGTGGATCGGGCATGGTTGGAAGAGCATCTTGAGAAAATCTTCCTGTTGTTTGACGAAAACGGGATCGAATGGTACAGCAAGGACAATGAAGCTGACGAGCTCTTGCAGCAGACCTTGCTTTTCAGGGAAAAGAAAAGAGGCTGGCGAAAGCTTTTGCCGGATTTGTTTGGGCGAAAGCGCTTCCACGAGGTGTACCGCCTGCTAATGGAAAATGACCTCGACAGCAACCGCTCAGGCATCGATCTGCTGATCAAAAGGCTGGAAAACAGGCTGAACCTCAACCACTACTACACGATTTTGGCTGAGAAGCCTTGGTTGGACTTGCCAGCAAAACCATTCAGCGCCGATCAGTTCCAGCATTTTTCCCACCTCTACCGCCGGGCTATCGGGGGAAAGGAACTGATATGGAGTTTTGGTACTCTGGCTAAGTTCTTGTACGAAAAAACGAATTCTTCCACCCAACTTCTTGAGCGGATTGGGATGCTCTTGCGGCATATTGAGGAATTTGAGCAAAAGATCCCCTATTGGTCATTGTACCTCAGCAAGGTGCAGATCCAGCATTTGGTTTCACATTCCGACAATGCCTTTTTCGAGTTTGTCTTGGAGGATATCGGGCAGAGTTTCGATGACTTGGTTGCCTTTGATCGCCTCAGGGCGACTTTGAGCGAGACCGAGATCGAGTTGATGGACCGATTGCTGAAAACGTATCCCGGGCAGGACTTTGAAGCGATTCGGGGCAAGTTTATGGCAGGTCTCAAACTGGCTTGGATTGGCCACATCGAGGCAAAATACCCCGTACTGCAGGAAACGAGTGGTCCCAAGCCCTTGCAGTTCCAAGAGGAATTTATGGAGTCGGTCGAATCCAAATGGCAGCTTTCGCGCTACATCGCCGAGATTAGGTTGCGGGAAAATACCTACAAAAACTTGGAGTACAACCGCCTCGGCAATCGGGTCACGTACCGTGATTTGGCCCATCAGGTCAGCAAGCAGAAGCGCATTTGGAGCATTCGGCATCTGGTGGAGCATTTTGAGAAGGAGATTTTCAGGTTGATTCCCTGTTGGTTGGCTTCCCCCGAGACCGTTTCAGCACTTTTTCCACTAAATCAATCTTTTGATTTGGTGATTTTTGACGAATCATCCCAATGCTATGTCGAGCGGGGCCTACCTGCCATGCTGCGTGGAAAGCAGGTCGTGGTGGCGGGCGATACGCATCAATTACGACCCTATGACCTTTACCAAGTGCGGTTGGAGACGGAAGATGAGGGCATCGAATCCGAAACGGAATCGCTCTTGGAACTCTGTTCGGCCTATTTTCAGAAATATTGGCTGCAAGGACACTACCGCAGTCGGCACTTGGGATTGATTCATTTTTCCAATGAGCACTTTTATGAAAACAAACTCCAAATGCTGCCAACACGGGAGTCTGTCAATGCCAAGGAAATCCCTTTCGAATGGATCAAGGTCGATGGGATTTGGGAAAAGCAAACCAATAAGGTCGAAGCGCATGAGGTTTTGCATCGGGTGAAGACAAGTCAAAAGCAGCACCCGGACGATACGATTGGCGTGATCACCTTCAATTATTTCCAGATGGAATTTATCCACGAACTCCTGCTTCAAGACGGCACTGTGGATATCGATAGGATCGCCGTGAAAAACATCGAGAATGTACAAGGGGATGAGTTTGATCGGGTGATTTTCTGCATCGGCTACGCCAAAAACAAGAAAGGTAAGTTGATTGCCAATTTTGGGACGCTATCCAAAAAGGGTGGCCTCAACCGCCTCAATGTGGCGATCACGAGGGCAAGGAAAAAAATAAGCGTGGTGACGAGTCTGCTGCCAACGGACTTTTCGACCGATCAAATCAAAAATCCGGCAATTGCCTTGCTGAAAAATTACCTCCAATACGTCCGCAGTGTCCATGATGGGGCCGAAATCGTGATCCAAGAAGATGCTTCTTACCGGTTTAAATCCACTTGGTCCTTGGCGGAGGACTTGTTGGGCAGTTACGAAGGATTCGATTTGGCCAAGTTTCCCGCTTCGAAGTGGATGGACCTTGCCGTGCGGATCGACGGCCAATGGGAAAAGGCCCTACTTACCGACGATCGCAGACTCCACGATTCTTATGGCCCCAAGGAGGCCTTTGTCTACCAACCGCTGCAGCTGCGGGAAAAAGGCTGGCCTTATCAGTTCTATTTCAGCAGGCAATTTTGGGTTGGGAAAGGCGTGGAGGAGTAGGGGATTGGAGGTTTAAAGGTTGCTAGGTTCGAAGGATTTTGAATTGGATTTGAGGATTGGAAAATTGTAAGATTTTTCAATTTGAATGGTGAGGTTTATTGAGTCTTAGAAAGTGTCTTTACTTTCTTTCTAGGTGCCGGTGCAAAGGGTGCCATTTGCCTTTTCCAAAAAATGCCCTTAATATGCCTATTCATTTTAAAGAAGAAAATGGGAGATTTTATCATTCAATTCAGCAATTGGATATGGGATACGCCGATGCTTGTCCTGCTGATGGGCGGAGGGTTTATACTGTTTGTGTATTCCGGTTTTGTGCCGTTTAGGTATTTTGGGCATGCACTCAAGGTCGTCAGTGGTAAGTACGACGACCAAAACCTCCCCGGGCAGATTTCTTCCCGACAGGCCTTGTCTGCAGCCATTGCGGCGACGGTGGGTCTCGGAAACATCTCCGGTGTTGCTATTGCCATCAACATGGGCGGGCCGGGGGCAGTGTTTTGGATGTGGATATCCGCATTCGTCGGGATGGCCACCAAGTATTTTACCTGTAGCCTCGCGATCATGTACCGGGGCAAAGACAGCGCGGGCGTAGTCCAAGGCGGCCCGATGTATGTGATAGAGCACGGAATGGGCAAGAAGTGGAAGCCTTTGGCTATACTATTCTGCGTCGCAGGAGTCCTTGGTTTGTTGGCGATTTTCCAGGCAAATCAGTTGACGGAGGTGACGCGGACCGTATTGCTCAAACCGTATGGATTGGATGCAGGGGATACCACCAAGTGGATCCTCGGTATCGGTATGATGCTGGCAGTGGCAGTCGTGATTTTGGGTGGTATTCAAAGGATTGCTGTGGTTGCCTCCAAGTTGGTTCCATTCATGGTGGTGGTGTATTTTGCTACCGTCTTGATCATCATGTTGAAGTTTTATGACAAGATTCCAGCGGTTTTTTGGCAGATTTTGGAAGATGCATTTACAGGAAATGCTGTCATGGGAGGCGCTGTTGGTGCTGTGATGGTGATCGGGGCGAGGCGTGCGGCCTTTTCCAATGAAGCGGGAATCGGTACCGCACCCATGGTGCATGGCGCGTCCAAAAACAATGAGCCCGTCCGGGAAGGAATGATCGCGATGTTGGGTCCCTTTATCGACACGGTCGTCGTTTGTTCCTTGACTGCATTTGTGATACTGATTACGGGCGTTTGGGAGTCCACGGAAAACGACGGGGTGACATTGACTTTGGCTGCGTTTGAAATGGGCTTACCAGGAATTGGCAAATATCTGTTGATGCTTTCGGTACTGACATTTGCGTTGTCCACCATGTTCACCTATTCGTACTACGGGCACAAATGCTTCAACTATCTTTTCGGCGCCGACAAGGCCAACTATTACAATTACTTCTACTTGGTCACGATTGTGTTTGGTGCGGTGGTATCATTGAACGTCGTGGTAAGTTTCATTGATGCGATGTATGCCATCATGGCGATTCCGACGATGATTTCGACGCTTTACCTCGCTCCTAGGGTGAAGGCTGCTACGAAGGATTACTTCAAGCGCTTTGGCAATGGCTAGCCGCCAAAAGTTTCTGATTGCCCCCAATGCCTTCAAAGGTACGATCGCAGCGGACCGTGCGGCGGATTTGATCGCGGATGCAATTTTGGGGAAAACACCCAATGCGATCATCGACAAACTGCCGATTGCCGATGGGGGAGATGGCACTTGTTTTCTGCTGGGAAAAGCGCTGGGATTGCAGCAAGTGGATTGTATGGCTTTGGATGCTTTGGGAAGGCCTGTCCATGGATACTATTTTTTGGACCCGAAAAATCTAACAACCTACTTGGACGTTTCGACAGTCTCAGGTATCAGGCACCTCAAGCCTGAAGAACGCAATCCGCGGGTGGCGAGTACTTTTGGAACAGGGGAACTTATCGTGGATGCCATAAAAAACGGCGCAGTCCATATTGTCCTGGGCTTGGGTGGTTCGGCCTCGGTAGATTTGGGAACGGGGATACTGAGGGCTTTGGGATTTCTTTTTCTGGATCAAAAAGGCAGGGAAATCCCGGTATTCTCGGATGGCTTTTTCTCGAAAATCAAACATGTGCAAGCACCGATCCAAAAAAATCCAATTCGGTTTACCTGTCTTTGTGATGTGCAGAATACCTTTTTTGGCCCGCTAGGTGCTGTACCCGTATTTGGGCCTCAGAAAGGCCTTTCCATTGCCGATATTCCTGCTTTTGAGTCGGAGTTGGCGAGGATCGTGGAAATGCTGATCAGGAAATCAGGAAAGGCTTTTACCGACCAAGCGGGTTTCGGCGCTGCGGGAGGAATTGCGCTTGGCTTGTCTTTGTTCTTTCCGGTTGAAATGCAAATGGGAGCCAAGTGGTTTTTTGAGAAAACGAATTTGGAAGAAAAGTTGGTAGATGCCGATTGGGTAATCACTGGAGAAGGCAAATATGACGGCCAGTCGGAAGGCGGGAA
This sequence comes from Mariniradius saccharolyticus AK6, assembly GCF_000330725.2. Lineage (GTDB taxonomy): Bacteria > Bacteroidota > Bacteroidia > Cytophagales > Cyclobacteriaceae > Mariniradius > Mariniradius saccharolyticus. The sequence continues at coordinate 121,316 of NZ_AMZY02000019.1, forward strand.
GGGCTGCTACGAGTTGCTTCAACTGGCCAAAAAACACCAAAAGAAAATCGCCCTGATCACCTCCGGGTCGGAAATTCCCGGTTCGGGGTTTGACAAATGGATTCGCCTTCCTGACTTGGATATGAAAGCTGGAAATCTGGTCGAAATGGCCGAAGAGGAACTGGAAAGGGCTGTCGAATTAACTCTGTGGGACTAAGTGAAAATACTTGGATTACTGACTTTTATCATGCTTTTCTGGCTGTGAATTGTTTACCTTTTCTCTGTCAAAAAAAACGAAAACTATCTATGAAAAAGCTCATTCTTCTACTTGTTTTACTAGTGCCTGTCTCCTTCCTTTTTGCCCAACAAAGCCGGGTTCAATTTGGTGGTGGGTACGTATTTGCAAACATCGAGGACGCCAACAGCAACGGTTCTGGCTGGAGAATCAATGGTAATTATGAGTATCAGCCAGCTGGCGGCTGGGTGGCGTATGGCGTAACCGCGAGCTACGTCAGTATCGTGGCCAATAACAACGGCAATGAGTACACGGTGAATACGGTTCCGATTTACTTTACGCCGAGATTTTTCTTTGGAGAGGGAAACTTCAAACCCTATCTGAAAGGCGTACTTGGATTCCAGTTTTCCGATATCAAAAGGGAAGGTACCTTGGCCACGTTTACCGGAAAGGACTCAGGGTTGAACTTTGGTGCCGGCGCGGGCCTGCAGTACAACACCAGTGGCAACCTGTTTCTCAACCTGGATTACGAATTGATGTACGTAATGAACGGATTCTACCGCGATGGACTACTCAACTCGGTCAATCTAGGTATTGGATTCAACTTCTAACCAAAAAAGCCGGGAAAATCTCCCGGCTTCAATTTTTAAAGACTACCTATCACTCGTTTCAGTTTTTCATAGATATCCCGCGCGAAGGGTTCCACTTCGGGAATTCCAATCCCGCCCATGGCCGCAATCGGATCAACTGCCGCGACTTCGACGTTTCCATCTTCCAGGGTACGCACCGTGACATTGCAAGGTAGAAAGGCGCTGATGTGTGGATCGATACCGAGCACTTTGTCGGCATAGTTTGGATTGCATGCTCCGAGAATCACAAAGGGACGGTATTCTTTGCCCAATTTGTTTTTCATTGTAGCTTGGATATCAATCTCCGTTAGGACTCCAAATCCTTCGGATTTCAGGTTTTCGACGGTTTTCTCCTTGGCCTTTTCGAAAGGTATTCCTCTGAGCGTTTTGTTGATTACAAATGCCATGGTTTAGCTGTTTTTTCGCTGAATATCCGTTTCTCAGAGGCTTCAAATCTGTAACCATTGTTACTTTGTGAACCGGACGGTCACATCGACCTGGACCTTTTCGGGAATCCCATCCTCTGTGATGTCATCGTTATCAACTTCGGAGAACTTGATTACCAAGCGGGTTTGGTTCAGTTCCAAGACTTCCACTTCATCTGTGATGCCTCCCGAAGTCAATTTCAAAATGGTCTTCGCAGCATTCAGCTCATAAGTGCCGGAGTCCTGTACGGTCCCGTTTTCCTTTACTTCGTATTTGCCGTCGTTTGTAAAAGTGATTGTTGAGTTATTGAGCGGAAGCTCGCTTTCAATGCTTCCTTTCAAGAATGCCTCGAGTACTGCTGCTTCACTCGGCGTATAATCCAAATCGTCGATCAGAAAATCCAGGAGCGGCTTGTCGTTTATTTTGATGTCAAAATCCAAACTGTTGAAATTCCAAGTAGCAACGATCTCCGGAATTCCAGGTTCTTCATCATCGTTGCAGGCGGTGGTCAGCAATAATCCCAAGAGTAGCGTTGCCAGCCAAAGGTGTCTTTTGAGTAACATAAGAGAAAAGGTTTAAAGTGGAAAAATTTGAACAAGGGCAAAACAAAGCCCTGACTCCTTTTACGGATAAAGGAGGTATTTCGATCTCAAAATGTTATACAATTCCAATTCTTTTTTCCAGCTTTCCCTGATTTCTGATTCGGACTTCCCTGCTAGGATATCTTTGCGGAGTTGGTCGGAACCGGCCAGTTTGTCAAAGAAGGTGTTGAAGAACTTCTCTTTTTTTCCAGAAATCCTGTATGCTTCCAGCAGGTATTCTAGAGTAAAACGATGGTCAAGGGAAGTATTGCGCAGGTCCCTGCCGTAACATTTTTTGTCCTGTTGGGGTGGGGTTTTGGACATGCCAGGAATGCTTACCGGGGTGAAGGTGAATTCACCAAACTTCGGATCAGGGTAGCCATATACTTGGAATGGATAGTAGGTGCCTCTTCCCGAGGAAACGTCCGTCCCCTCAAAATAGCAAAGGGAAGGATACAATCTGATTGCGACGTCATTGGGTAGATTTGGCGAAGGTTTGATGGGGAGGCTGTAATGCATGGAATGGTTCCAGTTTTTGACGGGAATCACTTGGATGTCCGCTTTGGCTTTTCCCTTGAGCCAACCTTCACCATTGATCATTTTGGCCAATTCACCGACGGTCAGACCGTGGACTACCGGAATCGGGTGCATGCCCACGAAGCTTTCGTATCCAGGTTTCAAAACAGGTCCGTCCACATAATCTCCGTTCGGATTAGGTCGATCAAAGATCAGCAGTGGTTTTTTGTTGTCAGCACAGCTTTCCATCACGTAGTGCATGGTGCTGATATAGGTATAAAACCTGATGCCCACATCCTGAAGATCGTAGATAAGGATATCGACATCCTTCAGGGTTTCCGCCGAGGGCTTTTTGTTATTGCCATAGAGGGAAACGATCGGCAAACCAGTTTGCTTGTCAATCTCGGAATTTACGACTTCGCCCGCATCTGCTTGCCCACGAAATCCATGCTCAGGAACAAAAACCTTGGCGATCGTGACGCCTTCTTTCATTAGGAAATCGACCAAATGCATATTGTCCCGACTGGTCAACACGGCGGTTTGGTTCACGATAAGGCCTACGCGTTTTCCTTTCAACAAGGGCAGGTAAAGCTCGGGTTGGTCGGCGGCGGTAAGGATGGGAGCTGCCGGTTCTCCAGACTCAGGAATGCCGATAGTGTTGGATTGAAATGATGTAGAAGCCTGCCACAAAATTGCCGCTAGGATGAGTATTTTCAAGGTGTTCATGATTACTTTGCAGATCGATTGACCTAAATAAAAGAATTCGTTGAATCTTTCCTATTTCATTGCCAAGAGAATCAGCTTTAAGGGGACAGGTGGCTTTACCGGCACCATCCATCGGATTGCGGTTGCTTCGGTGGCGATTGGGATCATCGTTTCGCTGATTTCCTTCATGATTTTGGGTGGATTCCAGCAAGAGATATCGAAGAAGGTTTTTTCATTTACCGGGCATTTTCAGGCACAAAAGTTTGTCGCTGGCAACGCCTTTGAGGAAAGTCCAATCTCTGTGAACGGTGACTTTTTCAAGAACTTCCCCAACAATCCTTTGGTCAAACATGTACAGGTCTATGCCCACAAACCCGGTTTGCTCAAAGGCGACGAGGAGGTCGAGGGGGTACTGATGAAAGGTGTGGGAAGGGATTTTGACACGCTGGGATTCAAAAATTCGATTGTTGAGGGCCGCTTCCCACAGTTTTCGGACACCGCCGCAAGCAATGAGGTGATCATCAGCCGAAAGATTGCTGACAAGTTGATCCTTTCGGTAGGGGACCGTATCACGATGTATTTTGTGCAGGAGCCGCCCCGCTATCGGAGGTTGGAGATTGTGGGCATTTATGAGACTTTCCTCGAAAACTTTGACGACAAGATCATCCTCGGCGATATTCAAATGATCCGAAATCTCAATGGCTGGAAGGAAGATCAGGTGGGTGGTTTCGAGATTTTTGTCCATGAACCTGGCAGATTGGACGCGATGGAAGAGGAATTGTATGACGCTTTGGATTATGACCTCAAGCTGATCAAGGTGACGGATAAGTACCTCGAGATATTTGACTGGCTCAAGTTGCTGAACAATAACGTTTATATTTTTCTGGGCTTGATTCTCTTCGTGGCGGCCTTCAACATGGTGTCGATCTTGTTTATCCTGATCATGGAGCGTACGCAGATGATTGGGATTTTGAAGGCCCTTGGATCGAGAAACAAGCAGATTAGGCAAATCTTTGTTTGGAACGGCGTTCGTATCATCGCCAAAGGATTGCTAATCGGAAATGCGATTGGAATTGCTTTCGGATTTATTCAGGATCGATGGAAGGTGATTCAGTTGGATCCGATGAGTTATTACATGGCCTTTGTGCCGATTGATTGGAATTGGCCGGTGTTTTTGCTGTTGAATCTGGCGGTGCTGCTCGTGACTTCGCTGGTGCTATTCATTCCTGCCATGTTGATTTCCAATATCCAGCCGATCAAATCGATTCGGTTTGACTGAGGGGGTATTTGCGAAACCAACTCCTGATTTTCATGTAAATCACACCAAAAACTGCCTCCCGAAAAATCCGCGTATTCATTTTGGATGTTCCTTTGGTACGGTCTGTAAAAATGATCGGAACCTCCTTGATTTTGAATCCAAGCTTCCAAGTCGTGAATTTCATCTCGATCTGGAACGCATAGCCGATGAAGCGGATTTTATCCAATTCCATCGTGGACAATACATGTGCCCGGTAGCATTTGAAACCCGCAGTCGCGTCCTTGATAGGCATTCCCGTGATAAACTGGACGTATTTGCTGGCGAAAAAGGACATCAAGACCCTACCCATCGGCCAGTTGACCACATTTACGCCGGTGATATAGCGTGAACCGATCGCAAGGTCAAAGCCCTCTTTGGCGCACGCTTCATGCAAGCGGATCAGGTCATTTGGATTGTGGGAAAAATCCGCATCCATTTCAAAAACGTATTGGTAACCGTTTTGAAGGGCATAATGGAAGCCTGTGATATAGGCAGTTCCCAAACCCAATTTTCCTGTTCGCTGGATCAAATGAATCCGCTCTGGAAACTCTGCCATGAGCTTTTTGACTTCGGCTGCGGTACCGTCGGGAGAGTTGTCATCGATGACCAAAAGTTCAAAATCCCCTGCCAATGCCATCACCGCCTGGGAAATATCCCGGATGTTTTCGATCTCATTGTAGGTTGGAATAATGACTAATTTCTCTTTCTTCATGGCTATGGGAGCCCAAAAATAGGATTAATCGCCCGTATTTTCCGAACCTGCAAAATAAAATGCTAACATTGCGGCCGAAAAGCCCCTGTCAATGTTGAAAGTTGCTGTCATTACCTACCATGCTCCTGAGGCCAATCATGGCGAAAATGTTGTGGACGAAGACAAACTCGTCGAAAGCGTCCTGCGCGAGTTGGGCGTAGAATTCAACTTCGAAGTTTGGTCCGACCAAAACGTCGATTGGAGCCAATACAGCCACCTTTTGATGAAGTCTCCCTGGGATTATTTCGATCGATATCCGGAGTTTTTGTCTTGGTGCAAGAGAATTCAAAGTCTTAGGATACCGGTTTTGAACGATATAGAGACGGTAATCTGGAACTCGGACAAAAGGTATCTGGCTGATGTTGAGGCAAAGGGTTTTCCCATTGTGCCCACCCATTTTCTTGCAATAGGTGAAGAAGTTGATTTGGAACCTGTCTTTGATCGTTTCCAAACCGATACGTTGGTCCTAAAACCCAGAGTCAGCGGGGGCGCGAAAAATACTTTGAAATTGGGCAAGGCAACGTGGGGACAGGAATCGGAAGAGATAAAGCGACTTGTTTGGGAGGAAGCGATGATGTTGCAGCCCTTCGTGCCGCAGATTGCCGAAGTGGGGGAGTATTCCTATATTTTTTTCAATGGCAAATTTTCCCACGCCGTACTCAAAAGCCCCCAGAAAGGCGAATTCCGGGTGCAGCATTTCTTCGGCGGGGAAATCCACCCTTGGCTGCCGGTCGGTTCTGAACTTTCCTATATCCAAAAGATCGCGGATGAATTTGCTGCGGACAAACTCTATGCACGGATTGACGGAGCGTGGGTTGGGGATACGTTTTGGATTATGGAACTTGAACTGATCGAGCCGTACCTGTTTTTGTTTACAAATCCCAATGCTCTAGGTAATTACAGAAACGCGATTGCGAAGAAACTGAATATGGGTTCCTAACTCCCAACCTTTCAATTTTCCAATTTTTAAATTCCTAAATATACCCCGCCACCTTATACATCGCAATGCCAATCCATTCCTTGAAAAGCTTGTGCCACATCAGCATCGCTTGGGGATCAGGAAATAAAAGCACGGGGATATTGAAGCGCAGGTCTTCTGCATAGTAGTCCACGGGGAAAATACTGGTCTGAAGGCCCACCTTGTCGAAGCAGGCTTTCGCCCGTGGCATATGCGAAGCTGAAGTAATCAAAAGATGTTTTTGTTGACTTGGATATCCCGAGGAATCGAGCAATTGCTTGCTGAAAAGCGCATTTTCACGGGTATTTTTTGCCAAAGGCTCAAGCAGGATTGAATCTTCAGGGACTTCCGCCAGAAGCAGGACATTCTTGAGCAGTTGGGCTTCGGGGGTATCTTGGCTTGGGTCGAGTCCCAGACCGCCTGTGATGAGGATTTTGTCGATTTTCCCCAAGCGATAGAGTTGGAGTGTATGCGTGACGCGGTCTGCACCCCTTGCGAAGAAAGTGCGTTTACCGGAAGACTTGTTGATATTGGTAACGCCAGTCAGGATGATGCCGACTTCGTGATGTTCAAGATCATTGAAATCCACCACTTCAGGTTCCCACCAGCGCATCACGGAATTTGCCAAAAATTGATTGGAAAAAAGATACAGCAACAGGATACCGAGGAGGATGCTTTTCCGCCCAAGTGGTTTTTTTCGCTTCCAATAGCCGAAGGCCAAGAACAACAAAACCAAAGTCAATGGCATCGCGAGGAAACTGAGGAACTGCGAAAGGTAGAAAAACATGGACAACAAAGATCTTTGCGCAAAAGTATGCCCGAAATGTCGAAAAACTCAAAACAAGGGTCCTAATTCAAGAAGAACGTCGGTTTGGCACTTAGAAATAGTAGAAGACGATCGCCAAAACAATCACTGCTGCAATGAAAACCCTTGTCCAAAAACTGAGCCGCTGGATATATTCCTTGCGCGCAAACCTGTGCGCCATCAACTCATCGTAGTTTGTGGAGTTGCGCAGTTCGGCTTCCGGTCCCGCAGGGAGAAAGGGATTATCCTTAAGCCGATTTCTTTTTTTCAGAAGATCAAGGTTGTTTTTGATCATCTGGTTCATGGCCGACATCGCTCCGAATCCGATCATAGCAGTACCGATAAAGCCAGCAAACAGACAAAAAGAAACAATCCGAGACCAAGAAAGACAAAAAGTCGGAAGATTTTTGTTCGATCCTTTTGGGCAATACGATGCAGGATTCCCTCGTTCAGTTGGATTTTCTGGGCGTCTTTATTCCTTTTTGGACCCAAATAAGGATTCTGCTTCATCTTCCTTCGGGGGCTTTTCAAGGAAAGGTTGTTCCGAATGGATTGAATCATGTTGAAAGCCGATGTTCCTCCTGCCATGAAAGCAAAATAAGAAATGTATAGTGAAAAGCAAAATAGTTTCTTTTTGTTGAGAACCTTTTTGCGTCAATGCTGGGATTATTTTTGTCAGTCAACCGCATCCATTGGGTACAGATTGGAAATACTTTCAAAATCCCGATGTTTGGATTTGGAATCCTTTTCTTGGGGATGATGAGCACATAGATTTCTTTGACTGCCAACCTTTCGATTTTCAATTTCCCGACCATGCTTGAGGTTTTTCTCACATTCATGATTTTGACGGGGCTGTACTTCTGGAACAGGAAGTTCGGCAACAGCCGTGGATTCCTGCCTTGGGAAAAGACCTTACTGCAGGTCTTATATGGCTATCACATGCTGTTTGCTGGAGTTTTCACATGGTATTTGCTGGAACATGGTGGCGATGCTGTTCGGTACTGGTCCTTGGAGGCAGATGTTTCCCAAAACCCAGTGAATTGGACGGATTATTGGGGACACGGGACATTTTTTCTCCAATGGCTCCATTATTGGCCTTCCAAGGTTCTTGGGCTTGAATTTTGGTTTGGGAATGTACTGTATGCCGGGATTTCATGGCTTGGATTTCGGGAGATTTTTTCCCTAATGCGGCCCTTCATAGCGAATTCGGGCAATCGCGTCCTGGTAGCATCTGGATGGTTGATTCTCTTTTTGCCTAATGCTCACTTCTGGTCTTCCGGAGTCGGCAAGGAGGCATGGTTGCTGCTTGGTCTGGCTTTGGTTTTGAAAGGGTTTTCCTCTTTGCGGGTAAACTGGTTCATTGCCGTTTTTGGTTTGCTGTTGGCATTTTGGGTGAGACCGGCGTTCGGGATCGTTTTGGGCTCGGTATCGTTCGTATTTGTCTTGGCGGATCGGAATTTGGGACTAAAAACAAAAGCCTTGGTTGGGCTCATTGGATTATTGGCTGGAAGTCTGGGTATTCGGAAACTCTCAGTCATGATGCATTTGGAGGACATATCTCTGGCGTCTATTCAGCAGTTTAGCGCATCGCAGCTTGATTTTTTGGCAGGATTCCGAGCCAGTTCCGAGATTCCTATGGCGGAATACAATTGGTTGCAGCGGTTTTGGGCGCTGTTATTTAGGCCAAATATCTGGGAGGCATCGGATTTTTGGAGTTTTGCTGCGGCGCTAGAGAATATGGTTGGACTGGCATTGACGATTTCAGGTCTTTTCGCAGTTTTTTCTATTCCAAAATCCAAGCTGTTTGCTTCTTTACCCAAATTTCTGATTCTTGCCCTTTTCGTTTGCCTGGGTATGTGCGTGGTATATGGACTGACCCTCAACAACCTCGGCATCATCATGCGTATGAAAAGCACCTACATGATATTTTGGTATTTTTCATTTTGGATGTTAGTCGTATTGCGAATAAAAAGTATAATTGCAGGAAAGGATAAGGATTGACTTTTTTCGCCAAATAATGATAATCGATTGAATACCGGGATTTTGACCATTTCTTTGGATTTTGAGCTGCATTGGGGACGTTTTGACAAATATCCCCTGAGTGGCTATGAAGCATACTATGCCCAAACCCGAGAAGTTATCCCGAGGCTTTTGGACTTGTTTGAGGAAAACAAAATTCGTGTGACCTGGGCGACCGTGGGCAGTCTGATGGCAGAAAGCCTCGAAGAATGGAACCACTTCAGTCCGGCCGTTTTTCCAAGCTACCAACTTGATAAGTTTTCGGCCTATTCTTGGGTGAAAAGCCAAAGAAACCTTCCGAGTGAGGCCCTCTTTGCCCCCAACTTGGTGAGACAAATACTGGACTGTCCCGGTCAGGAATTGGGAAGCCATACCTTTTCCCATTATTATACTTGTGAGAAAGGCCAAAACCATGAGCAATTCCGAATGGACCTGAAGGCTGCGGTCAGGATTTCGCAGGAGAAGTTTGGTAAATCACTGAAAAGCCTGGTATTCCCGCGAAATCAATATGACGAGCAATCGGTTCAAATCGCCGGGGAGGAAGGTTTTGAGTTTGTCCGGTCCAATCCTTCTGATTGGTTTTGGCAGCATACCGAGGAGGAAACCTTGGTCAAGCGGATATTTCGCACAGGTGACACTTTGATTTCGCTTGGAAAACAGAGTTTTTATCCAAAAAGCTCGTTAAGCCCATCCCGACCCGTGCGGCTACCTGCGTCACGATTGTTGAGGCCATACAAGGGGGATTCCATTTTGCATCGGCGGAGAATCGCGCGCATCAAAGACGAGATGGAAGCGGCGGCAAAATCCGGGCAGATTTATCACTTGTGGTGGCATCCCCACAACTTCGGTTTTTTTGCCGAAGAAAATATGGAAGGCTTGAGGCAGATTTTGACTTGGCAGAAAGTGCTTGAAATGCAGTATGGCATGCGGTCGATGCACATGGAGGATACGGCATCGGAAGTATTGGCCAAAGTCGGTACATAACAACTGTTAGACAGAGGCTATCATGAAATTATTTCAAGGCATATTGAAATAATTATATTTTAACAGAAAAAGGTAAATTAATCATCAGATTTTTATTGAAATAAATGAAAAAATACCCCAAACAGGGTATTTTTTTTTATTTGTGCTTCCTCTATTTTTGACATGGGTGATTAAGCGACTTTTCGCATTTACTTTTTATCGAGCAGATCATTAAGTAGGTAGGGATTCTAAAACTTAAATTTTTTAGCCCTACTTTTTTTATTCCCATTTCTGGACGAGTCCTGGGATCCGGTTGCCTTAAATTGAATTCCTCCAGTGAAATGTGACAATTCGTTTTAAAGGTGTTTTCACAATATGTCCACTCGGTAAACGTGGGTACCTCGTAAACTGTGATTTTGCGTTATGAAAGATTGCGGGAGATCGAGGTTTTAAAAATCAAGAAATGATACTGTTTTTTGTGAAAATTGTATATTGACTACCTTTAAGGCCTAAAATATCTATATTTGACCAAACGATTCACCCGAGTTACCTTTATGAAGCACGCTTTGATTTGGATGGTAGTGGTGTTTTTTTCGGTTTCGTGCATTAGCAATAAGCGACTCACTTACCTCCAAAACCTTCCCGAAAACCAATACATCGATTTGGATGAATTTATCCCCTATGCACAAGTGGAGTACAAATACATCCTTCAGCCATTCGACATTGTTGATATCGATTTTGCTTCTTCAAACGAGGAATTGACCAAGGCATTTGAATTTCAAGGTTCGCGGGCGATGCGTGGAGGTGGAATGATGGGAGGCGGTGGAGATATTTTCTATTTTACCGGATATTCGATCGACCAAGAGGGATACGTACTTCTTCCAAAATTGGGAAGGATCCATATTGCAGGTTTGACGGAGGAGGAAGCAAGATTAAGAGTGCAGGAAGCCATCAACGCTTATTTTAAAGAAGATGTTTTTGTGAAATTGCGCACAGGGGGAATCCGATTCACGGCTTTGGGCGAGTTCAACAGTAGTGGAACGAAGGTGATCATGAAAAACCGTGCAACAATCTTCGACGCCTTGGCACTTGCAGGTGAATCCAATATTTTGGCGAGGAAAAATAAGCTCTTCATCATCCGTCAATACGACGGAGGCACGAAGATCCACCAAATCAACCTCAACGACCGGCAGCTGTTGGCCTCTCCCTATTTCTTCATTCAACCGAATGATATTCTCTATCTAGAGCCTATGAAAATCCGTCAAATTGGGAACGCTGACAATTTTTCGGCGTCATTGGGTTTGATAGTTTCGATCACCACTTCCATCCTGTTAATTGTTGCATTGGCCACTGGGAATTTATGATAGACGGGAAAATAGATTTGTCCAAGTTTGAGCAGGAAGCCAAACCCATCGATATCAAGTACTACCTGATCAAGTATTCAAGGTATTGGCCACTTTACGCAACTTTTATTTTTATCGCATTGGTGATTGTTTTTCTGTTTCACAGATATGCCGTTGAGGAATATGAGGTGCGGGGAAGTGTATTGATCAAGCAGAAAAATTCTCCCGAGACCCGAATTTTGGACCGTTCCAATATCTTCAGCGGAACTAGCAATCTTGAGAATGACATTTTATTGTTTACCTCAAAGAACTTGGCCGAAGAAACACTGAAAAAGCTCCATTTTGAGGTAAGCTATTATGCTTCCACGAATATCAAGGAGGTAGAACTTTACGATAAGTCGCCGATTCGGGTCGAAGTCGATAGGAATTTCCCTTATCTGGAATCCGGTACCATACACTTCACGATGGTTTCGGATGGTGAATTTACCCTGACACGAGAGGACAAGGGGATTTTTGATTTTATGAATGCAAAAGCAAACGGACCTTTTGATGAAGAGATTCTTAACAAAACCTATCACTTCGGTGAATGGATAGAGTCAAGCAGATCTAGATTCAAAATCAACAAAGTCAAGAATATCCAATCTGGGGACAAGCTCTATTTCATCATCCACAATCCAGCCGATATCCTGGATAAATATTCGAAATCCGTCGTCGTTCGTCCGGTGAACAACCTCGGTACAGTGCTTCAGATTTCGATGGTTTCTCCCGTTGTGGAAAAGGGTCGCGACTACGTCAATGCATTGATGGATTCCTTTATTGAGTACGATTTGAAGGAGAAAAACCGGATGTCGGAAAACACCCTGCGGTTTATCGACGAGCAGATGTTTATCCTTTCGGATTCGCTCAAGGTTGTCGAGCAGCAGATGCTGAATTTCAAGGTTGAAAACAAACTCCTTGACGTCAATTCTGAATTTGGGGGCGTATTGGGCAATATCCAGAGCATGGAGGACTTAATCCAGCAAATTGAGTTTCAGTTGAGTTATTACAAATCCCTCCAAACCTATTTGGAGAAAAAGTCCAAGGATTACTCCGATATCATCGCGCCTTCGATCGTGGGTATTGAGGATGGGTTTTTGAATAACATGATCGGAAACCTCGTGGAAGCCTCCCTAGAAAGGCGGAAACTACTTGCGGTCGTCAATGAAAACCATCCGAACGTCGCGGAACTCGATGAACAGATTTCCAAATTGAGGGAGAATATTTTTGAGAACATTGATAATCTCGTCGCGAATACGGAAAGAAGAAAGGCCGAGGCGCAGAAGAAGATGAAGGAGTTGAACCAGGATTTTGCGCGACTTCCCAAGACTGAATCCGACTACACCAATATTTTCAGACAATACCGCCTCAGGGATAATTTATACAACTATTTGTTGGAAAAAAGGGCAGAGGCCGGCATTGCAAAGGCTTCCAATGTGCCCGACAATTCGGTCTTGGACTATGCCCGTCGCGGCGCCTTGATTTTCCCCAAGAAAACCCAAAACTATGGTTTGGCGGTCGGTTTGGGATTCTTTATTCCATTGGCGTTTTTGTTGGCTTACCATTATTTCAACAACCGGATCATGGATCAGATCCAGCTGAGGAATTCGATCCGGATTCCGCTGTTGGGTACGATTGGCCATAGCACCAAAGAGACCAACATGCTGGTTGCGGAACATCCAAAATCGATGGTTTCGGAGTCCTTTAGATCTTTGAGATCGGCCTTGTTCTATATTGCAAGCGAAAAGAAATGCAAGAAAATCTTGGTGACATCCTCTGTTTCCGGGGAAGGAAAAACCTTCGTCAGCCTCAACCTGTCTGCGGCCATGGCGCTGAGCGGTAAGAAGACTTGCCTCATTGGATTGGATTTGCGAAAGCCGAAGATTGCGGATTATGTGGGGCTTGGAAATAACAAGGGTTTATCATCCTACTTGGTCGATAGGGCTTCCAAGGAGGAAATCGTATTGAAAACCAAATACGATAATCTGTACTTGGTACCGTCCGGACCGATTCCGCCAAACCCTGCGGAATTGTTGCTAAAGGATAAGATGAAGGAATTCCTCGATTACCTCGAGCAGGAGTTTGAAGTGGTCATCATGGATACCCCGCCAATAGGTTTGGTATCTGAGACAATGGATTTGTTAAGATTTTCAGACGTGAACCTGTATATCGTTCGGCAGGATTATACCCACAAAAAGTACTTGCTAATGATCAACGATCTCTATGCCAATGACCAGGTTAGGGATTTTTATGCCGTGTTCAACGGGATTCGCGCAGGCGGCGATGTCTATGATTTCGGAGGATACAATTATGGTTACGGTTACAATTACTCTTACATGCGCAAAAACAAGTACACAGGAAACTATTACGAAATGGACGAGGAAAAAGCCAAACCAAAGCAATGGCTCAAAGGCTTTGTGGATAGGTTCAGGGTTTAGGTAATAGCTTTTTCAAAACCCGATTTTTTATCGACCAGAAATTCCCGCCGAGAGAATGGTCGCCACCCTCTTCATTTGAAAAGTGTGATTTTGATTTTTCCCGAATTTTGGACGTGGCTTGTTTCAGGCTAATTCAAAGATTTTTCTTACTGAAAGCCATGCAACCAACTGAAGGGATTTTGCATCTATTGTTTGTGATGAGCAGCAAAAGATCCGCATGTATCCAGCAAAGACGATTTTACTTTTAGGCGCCACGGGAAGAACGGGGCAAGAGGTTTTGGGTATGGCACTCACGAGGGGATTTAACGTCCACGTCTTGGTCAGGAATCCCGATAAACTGAGATACAATAGCCAGAATTTAAAAGTTTTTCAGGGTGATACACGGGATCCAAAGGATGTCTCGGCTGCCATGACCGGCGTCGGATACATCGTAAGTTGCCTGAACATATCCCGAAAAAGTGACTATCCATGGTCCCCGCTACGTACGCCGCCTGATTTTCTATCTGAAACGATGAAAAATATCCTACAAGTTGCCAAGGCCCAAGGCATCAAAAGACTGATTTTCACATCTGCTTGGGGTGTTGCTGAAAGTAGGCCATTTATTCCTTCTTGGTTCGCTTGGCTCATCGACAACAGCAATATTTCTGCAGCCTATTTGGAACATGAGCGGCAGGAAGCTTTGGTCAAAGCATCTGATATGGATTGGACGATCGTTCGCCCGGTTGGTCTCATTAATTCAAGCTGCACAAGACCTACGCGGGTTTTTTTGGAAAATAAAGCTAAACCGGCGCTTACCATTTCGAGACGCAATGCCGCTGGTTTTATGTTGGATTCTTTGGAAAGTGGAAAATACATCAGACAAATACCTGTAATCAGTCATTGAATATGGCAAGTCGGCATAAACTCTTTCTTTTTTTCGCCATTCTCCTTTTGGCAACCAGAATTTATGGACTGTGGATGGAGGATGGTATCCGTTTCATTAGAGTAATCGGTTGGTGGGACTTTGGATTTCTCGCTTTGGGATGGATTCTTTCAAATTACCAGCAAAAGGCGGAATTGCCGCCGATTTTGGGTAAAGAACTACTTGGGAAAAATTGGTTGAAGCCCTTTTTGGCAGGGATGTTTTTTGCCGCGTTGGATGTGCTGGTGATTGAAGGTATCCTCAGGAATGAAGCCCATACAAGCCTGCCGCCTTATACACAACCATTTCCCTATTCGATTTTTCTCTACAGTTCGGCGACGGTTTACATGGAGTTGGTGTACAAACTAATTCCATTTACGCTTGGCTTGATGCTTTTGGGATTAATGGGACTAAGGAAGAAAATGTGGGTTTATGGCTTGATGTTACTATTGGCGTGTTGGGAGCCACTGGAGCAAATGCCGTCAAGCCCAGCTTGGTTTGTGGCATATAGTTTGGGTAGCGGATTTTTGTTCAATTTCATGCAGCTCTATTTCTATCACCGATTCGGCTGGATTTATTCGTTTTTTGCTCGTCTAGGTCTTTATTTGGTTTGGCATGTGGCACTTGGGGTTTGGATCGAGTATTCTGCCCTGGGATGATTAAATTCGTTTGTTTTTATTGAAAAAGGGGCGCTGACTGAGTTAATTACCCCTGTCGCTACCATTCACCAAAGGCATAGTCCTTTTCGACCAAACAGACTCTTGTTTTGTAAGCCTGATACCATTTTTCACGTCCTAGTCTTTGGGCCACAAGGTGTTCTCCGACCATTTTCCAGTTGCGGATGGATTCGAGCGATTCCCAATAACTCACCGTGATTCCCAATCCGTCCCTGACAGATTCATGCCCGAGGTAGCCCGGTTGCTTTTCGGCTAGTTCGACCATTTCTTCGGCCATGATCCCATAGCCTTCGCCCACATGGGTGCGGATGTTGGAGAAAATGACTGCGTAATAGGGTGGGGGTGGCGTTTTTGCGATCATTGGTTGCTAATTTTTTGGTTGTAATAATACTCTGAGCGTAATGCCTGGAGTCGGATCGGATTTTAAATTGAATGTAAGCGTTTGAGAGCTTGCGTGACAAATGCAATACATTCTTTTTTTGAGAAGATGCTTTTTTCCATCAGACTTATCTTCGGATGCGGTCAAAAAATCATTATTTTTAAACGCTCTTTCCAATAAACCCAAATATGGAATCCACTTTTTATTCATCTGAGGCCGATCCGGATATCGATGTCAGTCGGGCATGGTCAATGCTGCGAACCGGTAATATGGAGGGTTTGGAATGGCTTTACATGAACCATGCGGAGGAAATGTTCAAGGTTGGTATGGCTTTGGTTTCTGATCGGGATTTCGTTTGGGATTGTGTGCAGGATGTCTTTGTCGACCTTTGGAAATACCACCAGAATCTCGCCTCAACCGATCAGGTTAGACTCTACCTCTACAAATCGCTGAGTAACAAAATCAAGAAGGAAATCAAAAAACACCGGAAAGAAGAAAGGTCGGTAGAGCCAAGGGAAATTGATTCGGTTTCTGCATTTGAGTCCCATGAACAAGCTTGGATCCGAGATGAACAGGATAAGAGCCGAAAAAACAAAGTTGCTTTAGCTTTGGAGAAGCTTCCGCTTCGGCAGCGGGAAGTCATACATTACTTATTTTTCGATAATTTCAGTTACGAGGAATGCTCGAAACTGCTTGATATCAACCTCAGGTCGGTTTACACATTGGCTTGGAAAGCGCTGCGTTCGCTTAGGAAGTATGCTTCGGTTATGGGTTTTTTGGCGTTTTATCCCTTGCTGTCCTGAATCTAGAGGTTCAAAAGGATATTTCTTTTCTGATTTTTTCTATTCAATTTGAAATAAAAATACTGGTTGTCAGATCATTGACCACCGAATCAATCCAATGTTAAAATTCTTTTAAAAAAAGTCGCTTATCAGAGGATAACTTTTTTCAATTGTTGCCTTACTCAAGTAGGGTAAAAATGCCGAGGGGCAATTTCCCTGTGAATTCATTTTCCATGGAGAAAAATAAATACGCAATAGAGGATTTCGTCTTGGATCAACAGTTCAGAAAGTGGGTGTTTGATCCCGACTTGGAGACGATGGATTATTGGGAATCCTTCATGGAAGCCAACCCTGCCAAAATCGATGACATGTCTAAGGCAAGACAGGTGCTCTTACATATGGCCAAGATGAAGCATGAAGTAGGTACAGCTGAGTTGGTGGTGAAGTGGGAGAAGATAAAGGAGAGGGCTTCAAAGATTACACCTGAAGACCGGGCCGCAAAATCTGTCGTCCTACGCACTAGGACCGGGTTAAACCACTCCACGGAACCTCGAGGCTACCATCCCCCAGAAAAACGTAGAAAGCGTCTCTTGAAAATATTTGCCATTTCTACATTGCTTCTTTCTGTTGGATTTGCGGTGTTGTGGTGGGCGCAATACCCCGAGCCGCCTCAACTGACTGAGACTGTGATCGAGTGGACCGAATTTGAAGCAACAAAGGGAAAAAAGACGGTCGTCAGTCTTCATGACGGATCCAAAGTGACACTCAACTCTGGCAGCAATATCCGATACCTCAAGAATTTTGATGGACAACGGAGAGAGGTGTTTTTGGTAGGGGAAGCACTTTTCGAGGTTGCGCCGGACGCTAGCAAACCATTTGTGGTCAATGCCGCCGGTATGGAAACCAAGGCGTTGGGGACGATATTCAACGTGAAGGCATTTGAGGGCAGGACTGCACAGGTGTCACTGCTCGAGGGAAGCGTCGAAGTCACTGGAGAAGCAGGTACCGATTCCATCGTTTTGCATCCTGGTGAAGCCGTAAGAAATCGGCCAGGACAAATCGGGTTGAGAAAAGGCAAGTTCGAGACTGAGGAGGTGATGGCTTGGACCAACAAGACACTCTACTTTAAAAACACTCCCGTACCGGACGTCGTCGAGGAATTGGAGAATTGGTATGGGGTAGATATTGTTTTGGCCAACAATCCGCCTACAAATCTGAAAATCACTGGAAAATACTATGACCAGACACTTAGAAATGTGCTTGAGGGATTGAGTTATGCCGCCAATTTCGAATATGAAATGAAAGAAGATAATGTAAGCCTAAAGTTTAATCCTTAAAAATTGCCTATGAAACATCAAGATTGATAAGCGGCAATGGACTTTTTGAGAAGAACCCGGACCAGACTGCCATCTGATTCCGGGTAGAAGGTTCATTGGGAATTGTGACAATTACCAAAATAAACCAATTAAACATATGAAAAAATCACTACTTAATCATGTGTGGTACATGACAAAAATTTTTGCGTTCGCGTTCGTGATTCAGGTACTTGGGATGAGTCTGCTTTTTGCAGGCAATGGAAATGCCCAAGTCAAAGGTATAGATGAGATATTTCTGACCATTTCCATCAAAGACGTTTCAGTGGAAAGGGCTTTTGGAATCATCGAGTCTGCCACCGGATATACCTTTGTGTATACCAACAAGGAAATCAAGGACGCTGGCATGGTGAACATCGACGCAGAGAATCGTACGCTCTACGATATACTCGCCGAAATGTCACTCGAAAACAAGCTTCAATTCAAACAGATCGACGAGTCGATCCACGTAAAGAAGTCTTCTACCGCTTCGGTTGAAGTGAGTCCCCAAGCAAGGGTAGATCAAACTGTCTCGGGAAAGGTCGTAGATCCGCAAGGACAGCCGCTTCCCGGAGTAACCGTGCTTGTCGAAGGCACGACCAAAGGCACAGTCACCAACATTGATGGACAATATACCATCGAAGTTCCCGATGGTGGAGCTTTGCTTTTTTCTTTCGTAGGATTTCAGACCCAAAGATTTGTGGTCGCAAACACGACGATTATCAATGTTACGATGGTGGAGGACGCCGAGTCCTTGGAAGAAGTAGTCATTGTAGGATATGGTACCCAAAGGGAACGCGATCTTACTTCTGCCATTACCACGCTGAAGTCGGACATGATTGTGAAAACACCAACCGCCAATGCCATGCAGTCCTTGCAGGGAAGGGTAGCAGGTGTTCAGATAGTCAGTAATGGTGCGCCAGGTGCGTCGCCAACCGTTAGGGTGAGGGGTGTTGGTTCTTTTGAAGGAAATGCCGCGCCATTGTATGTCGTAGACGGTATGTTTCTTGACAATATTGATTTTCTAAACCCAAATGACATCGAATCCATAACCGTACTAAAAGACGCTTCCGCTTCGGCAATTTATGGTGTGCGCGCATCCAACGGTGTCGTATTGATTGAGACAAAATCAGGAGCCTATGGCAAAAAGGGCGAAATGGTTTATGATGGCTATTATGGAACTCAAATTCCCCAAAATGTCCTTCAGATGGCCAATTCGCAGCAATTTGTACAGTATGTGAATGAGACCGGGTCTGTTGCGGATATTGCCTTTGTAAACAACGCCATGCAGCGCTACGGAAGAAGCCGTGTGGATCCAAACATTCCCGCGCCAAATACCGATTGGTACAGCGAAATCATGAGCCCAGCGGCCATCCAGAACCACAACCTATCCTTCAACGGTGGCAACGAGACCACGCGGTATTCGATAGGTGGTAGCTATTTTGACCAAAAGGGACTATTGAATGAAACCAGGAATGAATTTCAAAGGGTGAACTTCAGGGCTAGGGTCGATACGGACGTCAGGGATTGGTTGACCGTAGGTGCCAATTTCAATACCGGGATTTCCCGCCAGTATGTTGGCGATGACGCGGCTTGGTTCAGGGCCTATTTTGCGGTTCCGATCGTGCCGGTCTACGACGAACTCAATGTCAATGCAAGTCCATTTCAACTGTCCAATGCACAGCAGATAGGATATCGTGGCAACCAAAATCCATTTTACAGCTTGCTGTACAGGGACAATCGAATCAACAACGGCAAAGTCTTGGGTAATTTTTACGCCAACATGGAAATCTTGCCAAACAAACTTTCCTTCCGGACTGCTTACCACTATGCTCTACAATCAAGCAATTCTAGAGGAGTTGGATTTGAATTTAACGATGGTGTGACCGAGTTTCCTTCATCGATCAGGCGACAGACTTTCCAGTCCTTTGACCAGGTTTGGGACAACTTCTTTACCTACAACAACAGCTTTGACAAACACAACCTGACTGTTGTGGTCGGGCAGTCTTTCCGAAGCGAAATGAACGAATTGCTTTTTGCAAGGGGAGAGGGCATTACGCCAAGCCCAGATAGGTTGCGGGAAGAGTTTTGGTATTTGTCCAATGCGACCAACTTTGACCTCAACGATATCGGCGATGCGGGAGGCAATGTGCTCAACTCAAGGCTGTTTTTCCAATCATTCTTTGGGCGTGTCGCCTACAATTATGATGACCGATACCTTGTTTATGGTACCATCAGAAGGGACGGAAACAATAAATTCCAGCAGAAATGGGGGAACTTTGCCACCATAGGAGCCGGTTGGGTAATTTCTTCGGAAAACTTCTTCAACGTCAGTGGGATTGACTTCCTGAAGCTCCGCGGTTCTTGGGGCCAATTGGGGAATGACGGCATCCGTCCATCTGTAGGCGCTCCGACCATCGAGGAAAACAGCACCGCTATCAATGACGTCCGCATCATCGGCAGGAGATTGAGACCGGTGTATGATTTGATCGATAGTTGGGAAACCACGGTAGAAACAAACCTCGGCTTCACGGCACGTCTGTTCAAAGAAAGGCTCTCCGTGGAAGCAGATTATTTTATCCGTGACACCAGAAACCTCGCCGTGAGTATTATCCCTCCCGTATTCCGGGCCACCGAGCGCAGGAGTGTCGGCGAAATCCGCAACCAAGGCTTGGAAATGACGCTCAATTGGCAAGACCAAATCAGCAACGATTTCAGTTATTTCATTGGGGGTAATTTTGCTACATTGAAAAATACCGTGAGAAGCTTGGGGGGGCCGACATCGCTGGATGCAGGTTCTGCTGAGTTTAGACAAAGGTCGATCGTCGGACAGCCATACAATGCATTTTTTGGATATGAGGTTGTGGGAGTTTTCCAAAATCAAGCGGATATCACCAACAGCGGCTATACCAACGAATTTATCACGGCAAGCAATCTGGCTCCGGGTGATTTCAAATACCGAGACCAAAATGGTGACGGCGTCATCAATGACCTTGACCGGGTTGTTTTGGGCTCTTTCCTGCCAAAACTGACCTACGGCGCCAACATGGGCTTCAACTATAAGAATTTTGAGTTTGCATTGTTGCTCCAAGGCCAGTCAGGTTTCAGTATCCTGAACAGGAAAAGAGGGGAAATCATCTTTACCAATGACACCAACCTCGATGCAGAATTGGTCAACAATCTTTGGAGAGGTGAAGGTACTTCAAACCGCTATCCATCTGCAGCGGGCCTGAGAAAAGGCTGGAACCAGCGGATGAGCAGCTACTTTGTGGAAGACGGATCCTATTTCAGGATCCAAAACGTCAGGCTGTCTTATTCATTGGTAGACAAAGAGCTGTTTGGCGTGGCGATGCCAAGGACGCGTTTCACCTTCACGGCAGAGCGACCATTGACGGTGTTCAGCTACAATGGCTTCAATCCTGAGGTGGCAAACGGCATTGACCGTCAGGTCTATCCGATTCCTGCCATTTACACCTTCGGTCTGAATATCAACCTCTAAACCGACGATCTATCATGAAAGCTTTAAAAAATATCAAAAATAAACTTGTGATGGTATTGGCCTTGTCCATGACTGTGTCCTGTATGGGGCTGTTGGACGAGCCATTGCAAAACCAACAATTGGTCGAGGATACGGACTATACGCGTTCCGAGGATATGATCCTGTTGGTTTACGGCGCCTATGCGGAGCTAAACGATCTCCAATGGGAAACCTTCCCGATCATTGCAGTGCGTGGGGATGATGTCAATGCCGCAGGTGACCAGTTTCCTTTGACCGAGACAGACCAGTTCAGGTACGACAGGAATTTTTGGATGTACAATTCGACTTGGCTCAACCTTTACACGGACCTGTTGTACTGGCATGGGGCCATGGAGGAAATCCAGAAATACCAGGACGCAGGTGCCAACGCAGCGACCGCACAGCAATACATCGCAGAGATTAAGGTCATGCGTGCTTTTGAGTTGTTGCAGCTGGCGAGACTTTGGGGCGAAATTCTGATTCCAAGGAATTCCCAGCCGAGTGACCTATACAATGTAGAAGTTTCAACATATGAAGAGGTCCTACAGCATATTTCCGACCAAATGGACGAGGCAATTCCAAATCTTCCAAATCTACATCCAAACCAACGGTCTGACATCAGGGGTGGAGTTACAAGATTTACGGCTTTGGCTGTAAAGGCAATGGCCAACCTCGAACTGAAAAACTACACTGCCGTCGCGGAAGCCACAGGACAGATCATCAGCAGCAACCTGTTTGCTTTGGAACCAGACTACTACCAATTGTTCAAAATCCCAGGTAAACTCAACAAAGAGAACTTGCTCGAACTTCAGTACTCTGATTTTGGACAGGCTTCTGGAACGGTATCAAGGTACCTATGGGATTTCTTTGGTCCTGCAAGTTGGACGCCTGCCGTAGCGGGCGCAGGAGGCGGTTGGGGTTTTTGGGAACCAAGCCAAACCTACATCAAATTCATGCTGGATAGGGGAGAACAGGAGCGCTTGCAAACGACTGTATTGTTCACGCCAGCGGGTATCCAGGCCATTCAGGCTGATCCAAACTATGCAACTCTACCAGCTTGGGTTTCCAACGTGACGCCGGATGGTGACGTGTTCAATAACCATCCACGCTACAGGTACCTGAGTGGCAAGTTTTACCTGCCGTCGACACAGTTGACCCCAGGTAGGTTTACCTATGGGGAAAACAACAACTTCCATTGCATCCGGTATTCCGAGATTCTTCTAATGCATGCGGAGGCCTTGGTCAACGGAGCAAGCAGCTCAGTAAAATCAGCAGCCGATGCTGTCAACGAAGTACGTGCAAGGGTCGGTTTGGCACCATTGGGATCGGTCGCTCTGGACGATGTCTTGGATGAGAAGTATGCGGAATTCGGAACTGAATGGGGCATCAGGTTCTTTGATTTGATGCGTTATAACAGAGGTTCGGAATTGAACTATGAGGGCAGAACCTTCAACATCGATCAGCACCGGTTTTTGCCTTATCCATTGGAGCAGCAGGATATCTTGCCCCAATTGAGAGAGCGATCCAACTAATTGATTGTAAATTCTAAATGACCAAAAAATGAAAAAGTTATTGTATATCGGATTGTTGCTTTCGGTGTCCTTTGGTTGTGACCAAACCTACATCGATGAAATCCAAAGCGTAGATCCGGGTCCAGATACTTCGGCACCCGTAGTGAATGTGAACTTCCCCCTACAAGGCACGCTGATCCGTGTGGTGGAAGACGTGACGTCAATTGACATTAATTTTGAAGCTACGGATGATATCGAGTTAAAGGAAACGGTATTGAGACTAGATGGCAACGAAATAGCCAGATTCAACGAATTCAGGGATTTCAGGCGGTTTTTGAAAACCTACACGTATGAAAACCTCACCAACGGCTCCCATACATTACAAGTGACGGCGACTGATTTGTCTGGTAAATCCACTACCAAATCCGTGGTTTTTGAGAAAGTGGAACCTTACAGGCCCGTTTACGATGGGGAAATTTTCTATTTGCCTTTTGACGGAGACTACACCGAATTGGTAAGTATCCGCGCGGCTGCAGTCAGCGGTGCCCCCGGTTTTGTGGATGGGGTTTCTGGCAAGGCCTACGCTGGTGCAGCAAACGCTTTCCTCACATTTCCATCTGCGGGATTGTTGGGAAGCCAGTTTTCCGCCGTGTTTTGGTACAAAGTCAATGCTTCCCCGGATCGGGCAGGAATCCTGACGATTGGACCACCTGATCCAGCGAGGCCAAATGCAATGAACAACAGGACGGCTGGATTTAGGCTATTTAGGGAAAATGCAGGCGGAAAGCAACGATTCAAGCTCAACGTGGGCAACGGTTCTGCCGACAACTGGTTTGACGGCGGGGCGGCTGCAGATATCGATCCGGCAAGTGGCACTTGGGCGCATATTGCGTTTACCATTTCCAATTCCCAAGTCACTGTCTACATCAACGGGCAGGTCGTCAGCCAAGGCAATTTCCCAGGCATTAGCTGGAACGGCTGCGACATTATCACCATTGCTTCCGGCGCGCCGAGATTTACCGAATGGGGACATCTGTCTACCCAAAGTCTGATGGACGAGCTGAGGCTTTTCAACAAAGCCCTCAGCCAAGCTGAAATCCAGGCCATCATCGATGCTGAAAAACCATAATTGAAACCAAACACCGTCAAGAAGGGATTTCGGAACCTCCCGAAGTCCCTTTTTCATTTGAACACCATGAAGAGATTAGCTTTCCTTTTTTGTTGCATCATTTCCCTGGCTTCCTGTGAAAAGACCGAGCAAGATGTGACACCAATGACACTGGAAATGGTGACTCTGGGGGGGCAGGTGATTTCGCGCACGGCTCCCTTCAGCACCAATCAACCAATCGATCGACACATCTCGCTTTTGTTCTCCCATGCCTTGGATGAAAACTCAGCCAAGCAGTACATCAGTCTGATGACCGGTAATCAGGTCGTAAACCTTTCGATGACATTCAACGGCTCAGGTACCACAGTGACGCTGTTTCCGGTGGGTCTATTGGCCAATCAAACGACCTATCGAATCGTAATCTCCGAAAATCTCAAAGGTGTCAACGGAAATCCATTTGCGGGGACTGAGGTTCAGTTTGAGACATTAGTCGGTGGTTTGACCGTAGTAAACGCTGAATTTGAGCAGTCACAAAAAACCCGGACTGGAAGGGTGGTGGATGTTTCCCTGGAAATGGATTTGGTCATGGAATTTTCAGATCCCTTAGACGCAAGTAGTATTCCACAAGCCCTAAGATTGACGCGCAACGGCAATGTTCCAGTTCAGTATGTTTTGGAAAATGAAGGAAAAAAGCTGCGGATCAAATCCCAAAACAAACTCCAGTACCTATCCAAATACCAAGTCAGCCTTAGCAACCAACTCAAAGGAAAAGATGGGCAAAGTTTTTCGGGCTGGAACCAGAGTTTCTTTACCAAAGTCGATCCTACGTTCAAATTCCCGCAGATTTCCGATGAGGAACTGATGACCAAGGTGCAGGAGCAGACTTTCAAATATTTCTGGGATTTTGCCCATCCTGTGTCTGGGATGGCAAGGGAAAGAAATTCTTCCGGCAATTTGGTGACGATGGGCGGATCGGGATTTGGCGTCATGGCGATTTTGGTTGGGATTGAGCGTAGTTTCATTACGCGGCAGCAGGGCGTGGATCGACTTTCTAAAATAGTCGATTTCCTCGAGCGTGCTGACCGATTCCACGGTGCGTGGCCGCATTGGCTTGACGGCAATACGGGGGATGTGATTCCCTTTAGCCAGTTTGACAACGGCGGTGACCTTGTGGAAACCGCTCTGATGGTGCAGGGGCTGTTGACCGTACGCGCTTACCTACAAGATGCGAATCCTCAGGAAAAGGCGATCAAGGAGAAAATCACCCGGCTGTGGGAGGAAGTTGAATGGGATTGGTACACGCGTGGCGGACAGAATGTACTTTTCTGGCATTGGTCGCCACAGCACCAATGGCAAATGAACCTTCCGATACAAGGCTGGAATGAATCTTTGATCGTGTATGTATTGGCGGCGGCATCGCCCACACACCCTATTTCCAAAGCGGTATACGATGTGGGGTGGGCCAGAAATGGCGCGATGAAGAATGGAAAGATATTCTTCAATTTTACGCTTCCCCTTGGTTATGACTTTGGTGGACCATTGTTCTTTGCCCACTACTCATTCTTGGGACTCGATCCACGAAATCTTACTGATCAATACGCCAACTATTGGACCCAAACCGCCAATCATACCCGCATCAATCGGGAGCACTGTATACAAAATCCTCTGGGATTCGTCGGATACGGCCCGCAGTCTTGGGGCTTGACGGCAAGTGACAACCACCAAGGCTACAACGCACATTCACCAACCAATGATTTGGGGGTAATTTCGCCGACGGCTGCGCTTTCCTCCATGCCTTTCACGCCAACAGAGTCTTTGGAAGCGCTCCACCATTTTTACTATTTGATGGGCGACAGGTTGTGGGGTGAGTTTGGATTTTACGACGCCTTCAATGTGACCGAGGAATGGTATGCAGATTCGTACTTGGCGATAGACCAAGGCCCAATCATTTTGATGATTGAAAACTACAGATCCGGCCTTTTGTGGAAGTACTTCATGCAGGATGCTGAAGTGCGGGCTGGATTGGATAAACTGAATTTTAACTATTAAAAAACCCAAACCAATGAAGTATTTGAGCTGGGTGGCGGTTATCGCGATTTTGTTCGCTTTCTCATGCACCCAAAACAAACAACAAGAAGATAATACCGGGGTCTTGGATCGCATTTCCGACGATTCGCTGATGACCCTGGTGCAGTACCGCACCTTTCAGTATTTCTGGGAAGGGGCGGAACCAAATTCTGGCCTTGCGCGGGAGCGATACCATGTAGATGGGAACTATCCTGAAAATGATCAAAATGTGGTCACTTCCGGAGGCGCTGGTTTTGGTGTCATGGCGATCCTAGTTGGAATCGAAAGGGGCTTTATCACAAGGGAACAAGGATTGGAGCGCTTGGAGAAAATCGTAACCTTTCTTGAGAATGCTGAGACTTTTCACGGCGTTTGGCCGCATTGGTGGGATGGAGAAACGGGAAAGGTGAAGCCATTCAGCGACAAGGACGACGGCGCGGACTTGGTGGAGACTTCCTTTATGTTGCAGGGATTGCTCACCGTGCGCCAATACTTCAGGGAAGGGAGCGAACGAGAAAAGGCCCTGGCCGAAAGAATCGACAAACTCTGGAGAGCGGTGGAATTTGATTGGCATACCAAAGGCGGGGAAGATGTCCTTTACTGGCATTGGAGCCCGAATTTTGGCTGGGCTATGAATTTCCCCGTCACGGGCTACAACGAGTGCATGATTATGTATGTACTCGCGGCTGCAAGTCCCACCCATGGCGTATCTCCCGATGCCTATCACAAAGGATGGAACCGGGGTGGAGCTATCAAAAACGATTCCAGTCACCAGGCTTTTGGCCATCATTTGGCACTTCGCCACAACGGTGCCGAGCAATACGGCGGCCCACTTTTTTGGGCGCATTACTCCTATTTGGCATTGGATCCGAGGGGACTGAAGGACAAATACGCCGACTATTGGCAGCACAACACCAACCATACTTTGATCAACCGCGCTTGGTGCGTGGAGAATCCGATCGGTTATAAGGGATATGGGCCGGAGAGTTGGGGATTGACGGCCAGTTATTCTGTCAAGTTCTACGCAGGCCACGCCCCCGGCGAAAACTCGGATTTGGGCGTTATTTCTCCCACGGCAGCATTATCTTCATTTCCCTATACACCGGAGTATTCGATGCAGGCAATGCGGCATTGGTATGAGAATCTCGGCGATAAAGTGTTTGGAAAGTATGGATTTTATGATGCTTTCAGCGAAACGGATAACTGGTTTCCGCAACGTTACCTTGCCATTGACCAAGGGCCTATTGTCGTGATGATTGAGAACCACCGTACCGGGTTGCTTTGGGATCTGTTCATGAGTAGCCCAGAGATACAGGATGGCTTGAGGAAATTGGGTTTGGAGAGTCCCCATTTGAAATAGGGTATTTCACCTGACGCTGTTTGGCTGATTCAAAATAGATTTGGCAATATGTCAAATTGTTGATTTACCTGTGTATCGGATCTACCAGGCCGTTGATTTGATCTAAGGAAAAATTAGGCATAAGTGAAGGTAGGAAATCGCTCGATTCTGCATCAAAATTCCTTTCAAACTGCAACCAAAAAAGACATTCTTTATGAAAAACATCCTCGCTTATCTTACCATTGGATTTGGGCTGATGACAGCCTGTACCGCTCCCCAAGGTCAAATTTCTGACCAAGATCCATTCCGTGACCGAGTGGATTCCGTGATGGCTTTGATGACCTTGGAGGAAAAGATTGGTCAATTGAACCTCCCGGCTGCAGGGGATTTCACGACTGGACAAGCCAGCAGTTCCAATATTGCGGAGAAAATCAAAGCCGGATTGGTTGGTGGACTTTTCAACATCAAGTCCGTCGCAAAAATCAGGGATGTACAGCGTGTGGCGGTAGAGGAGAGCAGGCTGGGAATACCCTTGATTTTTGCCATGGATGTGATTCATGGATACGAAACCGTTTTCCCAATCCCTATAGGGATGTCTTGTAGTTGGGATATGGCATTGATGGAGAAATCAGCACGTATTGCTGCCCAGGAAGCGAGTGCGGATGGCATCAATTGGACATTTTCCCCGATGACCGATATTTCCCGCGATCCACGTTGGGGGAGAATGTCCGAGGGTAGCGGGGAAGATCCCTACCTCGGAGCCCAGATTGCGAAGGCGATGATCAAAGGCTATCAAGGTGATGACCTAAGCCTGAACAATACGATTCTGGCCTGCGTGAAGCATTTCGCTCTCTATGGCGCTCCCGAAGCTGGGCGCGACTACAATACCGTGGACATGAGCCGTCAGCGGATGTTCAACGAGTATTTCCTGCCGTATCAGGCAGCCATAGAAGCAGGAGTAGGATCCGTGATGACATCTTTCAACGACGTGGACGGGATTCCGGCGAGCGCCAATAAGTGGCTGATGACGGAGGTACTGCGTGAGCGCTGGGGTTTTGAGGGTTTCGTCGTCACTGATTACACGGCCATCAACGAAATGACTGACCATGGATTGGGGGATTTGCAGCAAGTTTCGGCTTTGGCGATGAATGCCGGCGTAGACATGGATATGGTCGGCGAGGGGTTTTTGACTACTTTGAAGAAATCAGTTGAGGAAGGGAAAGTCTCCGAGGCAGAGATTGATGCAGCCTGTAGAAGGATCTTGACTGCGAAGTTTAAATTGGGGCTATTTGACGATCCCTACAGGTATTGCGATGTGGAGCGTGCAAAAAGGGAAATATTCAGCGACGCGCACAGGAAAGTTGCGCGGGAAATCGCCACACAGACATTCGTTTTGCTCAAAAATGAAAACCAGACTTTGCCGCTTAAAAAGGAAGGAACGATTGCTTTGGTTGGCCCAATGGCTGACAATACCGAAAATATGACCGGAACTTGGTCGGTTGCGGCAAGATTTGAAAACTCGATTTCGCTGAGAAAAGGCTTGGAAAACGCCTTGGGAGACCGTGCGAAGATCGTCTATGCCAAAGGTTCCAATATTTATCCCGATAGCCTTTTGGAATCCCGCGTGAGTATTTTCGGCAAGCCAACCTATCGGGACAACCGACCTGCGCAGGTTTTAATCCAGGAAGCGCTCCAAGCGGCAAGAAATGCCAATGTGATCGTCGCCGCGATGGGCGAGTCTGCCGAAATGAGCGGAGAATCTTCCAGCCGTACCGATATAGAAATCCCCGAAAACCAGCGAGCCCTCCTGGAAGCGTTGCTGAAAACTGGAAAGCCTGTGGTGCTCGTGCTTTTCACGGGAAGACCTTTGGCCATCAAATGGGAACAGGAAAATCTCCATGCAATCCTCAATGTGTGGTTTGCAGGGTCTGAGGCTGGCCATGCGATCGCTGACGTATTGTTCGGCGATGTCAATCCGTCCGGCAAACTCAGTGCGACCTTCCCCCAAAATGTAGGTCAAGTACCGATCTACTATAACCACAAAAGCACTGGCAGACCGCTTGCTGCTGGACAATGGTTCCAAAAGTTCCGCACCAACTACCTCGACGTGTCCAACGATCCACTGTATCCTTTTGGTTTTGGCTTGAGTTACACCGATTTTGAATATGGGGAAATCAAACTTAGCAAATCGGAGCTTGTCGGTGATGAGCGTATAAGGGTTTCGATTGATGTGAAAAATGCAGGAGGTGTCGACGGGGCGGAAGTAGTTCAGTTGTATGTGAGGGATATCGTCGCGAGCATGACCAGACCGGTGAAGGAACTCAAGGGTTTTGAGAAAGTATTCCTAAAGGCAGGCGAATCCAAGACGGTCCGCTTCGAATTGGGCCAAGAACAATTGAAGTTTTACAACAATGACCTCAATTTTATTTTTGAGCCTGGTGAATTCGAAATCATGGTAGGCGGAAATTCCCGAGACCTCACATCCAAAAAAGTCATCTGGAAATAGAATTTACGCCAAGTGTCTATCGTGGTGCTTGGCGTTTCCTTTCTTTTTTCAATATTAGCCGCCTGAAAAAATCAAACCCATGAGAATTGCCCGCTTGTTATCGCTTTTTGCCCTTCTTTTTACTTTCCAACATACCATCGCCCAAGAAACTCCCAAATGGCTTCGCTATCCGGCGATTTCGCCAGACGGAAATACAATTGTATTTACATTCAAAGGTGACCTCTATACCGTGCCAACTGCCGGAGGAAAGGCAACCCAGTTGACGTTCCACGAAGCGCATGATTTTATGCCTGTTTGGAGCAAGGATGGCAGCAAGATCGCATTTGCATCTGATCGCTATGGCAACTTTGACGTGTATATCATGTCCGCACAGGGCGGAAATGCGACGCGGCTGACTTACCACTCGACAGATGAAATGCCCTACAGTTTTTCTGCCGACGACCAGGCCGTGATATTTGGAGGCGTAAGGCAGGATTTGGCAGAGCACAGGCAGTATCCCACAGGTTCGCAACCTGAACTTTACCAAGTTCCAGCCAAGGGAGGACGGGTAGATCAGGTGTGGACAATTCCTGCCGAATATGTCAAGGTCAGCGCCGACGGCAAGAAGATGATTTATCATGACAAGAAAGGTGGCGAAAATGAGTGGAGAAAACGCCACCAATCCGCGATTACGCGAGATATCTGGATGTATGATGCCACCACAAATTCCCATACCCAAATCACATCCTTTGCCGGAGAGGACAGGAATCCTGTTTTTTCTCCAGATGAAAAGTCGATCTATTACCTCAGTGAGGAAAAGGGGAGTTTCAATGTTTTCAAAACCTCACTCTCTAATCCTAACGCAAGTATGCCGCTGACAAGCCTCAAGGATTTTCCGGTTCGCTTCCTGAGTATTTCCAATACAGGCACCATGGCATTTTCCTACGACGGTGAGTTGTACACCTTGAAGGAAGGCACCCAACCGCAGAAGCTTGAAGTAAGCATTACCACCCAAAAGGCTAGCAATCCCGATTCCTACATCAGCATCAATGGAGGTGTTCGCGAGATGTCCATATCCCCTGACGGAAAAGAAATCGCTTTCATCGCGCGCGGTGAAGTATTTGTGACCGCCGTGGATGGTTCCCTGACCAAAAGAATCACCAATACTGCTCAACAGGAGCGCTTTGTGCAATTTGCACCGGATGGAAAATCGGTCATTTATGCTTCCGAACGAAACGGGAAATGGTCCATTTTCCAAACCAAGAGAGTGAGGGAAAAGGAAGAACCATTCTTCTATGCCAGTACCTTGCTCAAAGAGGAAGTGCTGGTGGATTCGGAAAAGGACTGCTACCAGCCACAACTTTCACCGGATGGTAAAAAATTGGCCTATATCGAGGGAAGAAGATCGCTGGTGGTGATGGATTTGGCAACCAAAGCCAAAACGAACTTGATGACTCCAGAGCAGCTCTTTCACATGCAGGATGGCGACCAATACTTTTCATGGAGCCCCGACAGCAAGTGGTTGCTTGCCGAGTACAATCCGACAATGGCAAACGGTGAGGTCGTGCTTCTGGATGTCACAGGCAAAACAGCCATGGAAAACCTGACGCGCAGCGGCTACGGTGATGGCAGGCCGAAGTGGGTCAATGGTGGAAAACAAATGATCTGGTTTTCCAACAGGGATGGCTTGAAGGGTTTTGCGACAAGCGGTGGTTCACAAAATGATGTATATGCGCTGTTTTTTACCAAGGCCGCGTTTGAGCGCTTCAAGCTCAGCAAAGATGAGTTTGAACTTCTGAAGGACGTAGAGAAAGCCGCGAAAAACGGAGAGGAGAAAAAAGACGAAAAGAAAGAGCCTGCCAAAGTGGAGGACATAAAGATTGACTGGGATGAATTGAGGGATAGAAAAGCCAAATTGACTATCCATTCTTCTTCCTTGGGCGACGCTGTACTTGACAAGGATGGAGAAAAGCTATTGTATCTGGCTCGCTTCGAAAAGGGCATGAACCTTTGGAGTACTGACCTGAGGACCAAAGAAACCAAGCTCGAATTGAAGTTGGATGCTGGATTCGGCCGCTTGGAATGGGACAAGGAGATGAAAAACCTCTATCTCTTGGCCGATGGAAATATTTCCAAGATCACGGACAAAGGGTCCAAGCGTGAGCAGGTCAAAATCGCGGGTGAGATGACATTGGACACGGAAGCAGAGCGTGCCCAGATGTTTGAGCATATCCGAATCCGTACCAAGGGGGCATTTTACACCCCGGATTTTCATGGTGTGGACTGGGATGCGCTTACTGCCCATTACCAAAAGTACCTTCCCTCCATTGGCAACAGCTACGAATTTGCCGAAATGGTTTCGGAGATGATAGGGGAATTGAACGTGTCCCATGCAGGGGCGAGGTTTAGCAGAAGCATTCCGCAGGCAGATGCGACTGCTTCATTGGGAATTTTTATGGATTACGCTTTCAAAAACCAGGGTATCAAGATTGTTGAAGTGCTCAAGGGCGGACCTTTGGACAAAGCCGGCATGAATGTGCAGCCGGGCATGGTGATAGAGAAAATCGACGGAGAGATGATTTCCTTGGAAAAGGACATCGCACAGTACCTCAATAGAAAAGCGGACAAATTCACGCTTTTAGAAGTATTTGATCCGAAGACAAATGCACGGCAACAAATCACCGTCAAGCCAATTTCCCTTGGCGAGGAAAGCCAATTGCTTTACAAGCGATGGGTGCGCAAAAACCAAGAGGAGGTTGAACGCCTGTCAAATGGCGCACTGGGCTATGTGCATATTCCGGGCATGGCAGACGGTCCCTATCGGACTACTTATGAGGAAATGATGGGTAAATTCCATGACAAAAAAGCCGTCATCGTCGATACGCGCTTCAATGGTGGGGGTGATTTGGTGGCAGATTTGGCGATGTTCTTCACTGGGGAAAAATTCATCACCTATGCCACCGAAGACAGGGTAGTGGGTTATGAGCCAACATTCCGCTGGACAAAACCTACTTTGGCGATGTTCAATGAAGCCAATTATTCAGATGGACATTGTTTCGCCTGTGGTTATACGGATTTGAAAATCGGCAAAACGGTCGGTATGCCGACTCCAGGAACCTGTTCCTTTGCAGGTTGGGAAATGCTTCCTGACGGAGGCAGATGGGGTATTGTTCCGATTTCGGCTAAAGACAAGCAAGGCAACTGGATGGAAAACAACGAGACCAAACCCCAATTCCAAGTCAAAAACATGCCTGGAAAAATCGACAAAGGTACCGACCAACAGCTTGAAAAAGCCGTGGAGGAACTGTTGAAAGATGTGAATTAGAGTTCAGTGTTCAGTAGCAGTTGGCAGAGGTTTTGCCAACTGCTGCCGCCAACTGCAACAGATGCTTGGCGTTCTTTGCTCTTCCGCGCTCGTTGCGAGAACAGATAGCCACGAATGCACAAATAGGAATTCATTTCTGCAAACTGCCACTGCCAACTGGGACTATCCTTAGCGTCTTGGTGAGAACTTTACTGCATTTTTTGCTCCTCTGTGCTCTTTGCGAGAACAGATAGCCACGAATGCCCGAACGTGATTTTGGAACTGCTAACTGGAACTGCCAACTGCTACTGATTCTTTGCTCCCCCACGCTTTTTGCGAGAACCGCAAATCACTCCACATAAAGCACCAAACCCTTCAAGTACTCCGTCTCGGGATGGAAGATATTGACCGGATGGTCGGCAGGCTGGGATAAATAGTGCAAAATCCTGACGCCCCGCCCCACTTCCAATGCCGCTGCCGTCACCGTATGGGCAAAGAGCTGTTTGTCCACGACCTGTGAGCAGGAAAAAGTAAAGATCAATCCACCTGATTTGATTTTTTTCAAAGCCTCGGCATTGAGTCGCTTGTAGGCTTGCACAGCGTTGTGTTTGGCTTTCAGGTTTTTGGCAAATGCAGGCGGGTCCAATACAATGATATCAAAATCCGGCTCGATCTCCCGGATGTATTTGACGACATCGGCCACTTTCGAATGGTGGGAGCCTTGAAAACCTGGATTCAGCCCGACATTCCGTTCCGTCAGCTCGATGGCTTTGGCCGAAATGTCCACTGAATGTACCTCCGCAGCACCCGCATTGAGGGCAGCTACTGAAAAGCCTCCCGAATAGCAAAAGGTGTTCAGCACTTTTTTCCCGGCACTGTATCGTGCAAGGAGGTGGCGGTTCTCACGCTGGTCCACAAAAAAGCCTGTCTTTTGGCCTTTTTCCCAGTCAATCTCGAAACGGTTGCCATACTCCAACACCTGGTTGGAGATGGGTTCTCCCCACAGCAAACGATTTTCGACACCACTGTTTTTTGGCAAAGTCTCAGCGCTTTTGTCATAGACTGCCTGAAGTTTTTCTCCGTAAACTTCCTGCAATGCTACGGCAATTTGTTTGACATGCTTGAACATCCCCATGTGATGCGTTTGGATCACAGCTGTTCCATTGTAAAAGTCCACAATCAATCCGGGTAGGCCGTCCCCTTCACCATGGATCAGTCTGTACACATTCGTTAATTCATTGTCAACCAATCCAATAGCATTTCTCAATTGATAGGCTGCTTGAATTTTTGTTTTCCAAAAACTCGCGTCAATCTCAGTTTCCTCAAAGGTGACCAAGCGCACCATGATGCTGCCATATTGGAAATGGCCGACGCCCAGAAACACGTCCCGATGACTGCAGACTTGCACCAATTCACCATTTTGGAGGCTATCGTCTTTGCTTCCTATGGCACCCGAGAATATCCAATGGTGCCGTCTTTGGATGGAAATTTCTTTTCCGGGCAGTAATTTAATTTTGGGATAGGGAAGCATGGATTTCTTTGTTTTTGGGGAAAATGACAGAACCAACCACCATCATCACTGCGCTCACGATCAATGCAGGTAGATGGGGATAGAATGGAAGTTCGAATGAGGAAAGGCCCATGTAGGCAATCATGCCGAAAACAATCGACATCAAGGCTCCCATTTCTGAAGCCTTTTTCCAATACAAACCAGCCACCAAAGGAACGAATAGCGAAACAAGCATCAGAATCGAAGCCCCTGCAACCAACTCATAGATGTTGGACTTCCATTGGGCCATGATCGTGGAGATGATCGCGATGCTGACGATATTGAAGCGGAGGATCCAAAGGAAATGCTTGTCTTTGAGCTTTCCGCCGAAATACGGGCGAATGAGGTTCTCCGATACAATCGCTGATGGTGCCAAGAGCCCCGAACTAGTCGTACTCATAATCGCCGAGATCAGGGCTCCAAAAAACAAAATCTGAACATGGAGACCACTGTGCCGCAGTACCATATCCGGAAGCAAGAGCTGCTTGTTTTCCAAGTAGATTTCGGGATATAAATGTTTGGCACCCAATGCGATAAATAGAGGTAGCAAACCAATGGTTACATAAAAAGTCCCAGCCAAATAAGTAGATTGCACGGCAACTTTCTCGGATTTGGAAGACATCACGCGCTGGTAGATGTCCTGGCTTGGAATGCTGCCCAAGCCCAAAATTATCCAAGCACCGATGTAATTGGTCCAATCCAACACCTTCGCGTCTGGGATAAACTGGAAGCTTCCCTCGGGCGCTGAATCCAAAATCGGGGAAACACCGCCAGCTTTTTGGGCCACCAAAACAGCTACCCATACCAAGCCAACCACAATGAAAGTCGTTTGGATAAAATCAGTGATCGAGATTGCCCACATGCCTCCTAGGAAAGTGTAAAACACCACAATCGCAGCCGAGAGTATGATTCCTTGGGTAATGCTGATATCGGCGACAGTGGTGAAAATCAAAGCCAATGCGACCAACTGTGCCGCTACGTATCCGAAGTAAACCGGCACCATGAAGATGGAAGCAAAAAACTCCACTTTTTTACCGAAAATACGCCTGTAAACGTCCCCGATGGTCAGGACATTCATCCGGTACATTGGGCGAAGGAAAAACCTGCCGAACAAAATCAGACACAATGCCCCTCCAAAAGGATCTTCGATCACGCCCAGCAGCCCGTTTTCCAAATATTCCGATGACGCCCCGAAAATCGTCTCCGATCCAAACCATGTCGCAAAGAGCGCCGATGCCGAGAGAAACAAGGGCAACTGCCGGCCTGCCAACACAAAGTCATTCGAGTTTTTGACCAGTTTGGAGGACCAGGCACCGATCGCCACGGTAATCAAAAGGTAAATGATGATGGCTGTGAGGAGCAAAGTCTGAAGAGAATTGAGATGTTAGAAGTGAGATATGAGATTCGGGTTCCACCTGCTGTTTGGATTAAAACCTAGATTCCATCTTTAATTAAATGAAGATTGATGAACTCCGAATACCGAATCATGAAGTGGATCCCGTTCGATATTCGATATTGGACATTCTAAATTCGAAATTCAAGGAAATAATGAATGAGTTTAGTTTTTATTCACTCTACCCACACGGAGAAGACTCGCCGATTCGCAGAGTTGATGTTCAAATCTTGTGTCTTGAGTCTCAAATCTCAAATCTCCAGTTTCAACCATACATCTTCTCCCTCAAAGCTTTGATTTCGGCGGATTCGAGGTAGTCGTCGTAAGGCATCCTGCGGTCGATGGTTCCTTTGGGGGTAAATTCAATGATCCTATTGGCGGAAGACTGTACAAAGGCATGGTCGTAGGATGTCATCAGCACAGTCCCGTTGTAATCGATGATCGCATTGTTGAAGGCTGTGATCGATTCAAGGTCCAAGTGGTTGGTCGGTTCATCCATGACCAGGAGGTTGGGGTTTTGGAGCATCATCCGGGATACCATGCAGCGGACTTTCTCGCCACCCGATAGGACTGAACATTTTTTCAATGTTTCTTCCCCTGTGAAAAGCATCCTTCCCAAAAACGTCCTGACATAGGCCTCCTCCTGATTGGAGGAATACTGGCGCAGCCAATCGATGAGGTTCAGTTCGGTTTGGAAATATTTGGAGTTATCATTCGGCAAATAGGCCTTATTGATCGTGACGCCCCATTTGTAATGGCCTTTTTGGACGGGAATTTCGTCCATGATGGTCTGGAAAAACTTGGTGACGGCTTGCTTGGTCTTGGAGATGAAGGCGATTTTGTCGCCTTTGTCCACCATCAGGTTGACGTCGGTGAAGTAGATGGCATTTTCATCCTTGAGTTCCAATCCCTCGGTAAGGAATATCTGGTCACCGGCCTCACGCTCAGGCTTGAAGATGATGCCCGGGTATTTTCTCGTGGATGGCTGGATGTCATCGATATTGAGTTTTTCCAACATCTTTTTTCTGGCTGTGGCTTGTCGTGACTTCGCCACGTTGGCCGAGAAGCGTTGGATAAATTCCTGCAATTCCTTCCGCTTATCTTCGATCTTTTTGTTCTGATCGGACTTCTGCTTGGCGGCCAATTGGGAGGATTCGTACCAGAAAGTGTAGTTACCGGAGTAGATCCTGATTTTCCCAAAATCGATATCCACGATATGTGTCGAAACCGAATCGAGGAAGTGTCGGTCGTGGGAAACGACGATGACAAGGTTTTTGAAATTGACCAAAAAGTCCTCCAACCACACGATGGTTTCGGCATCGAGGTCGTTGGTAGGTTCGTCAAGGATGAGGATATCAGGATTTCCAAAAAGCGCCTGGGCCAACAATACCCGTACTTTTTGGTTTCCAGCAAGTTCCTTCATCTGCAGATAATGGAGGTTTTCCGAAATACCCAAGCCCGAAAGCAAGGCAGCGGCGTCTGATTCCGCATTCCATCCGTCCATTTCGGCAAATTCCGCCTCCAATTCAGAAGCGCGGAGACCGTCGGCCTCCGTAAAGTCGGCTTTCATGTAGATCGCGTCCTTTTCCGCCATGATGGAGTAGAGTTTTTTATGCCCCATGATGACCGTCTTCAGCACCTCCACCTCGTCAAATTCAAAGTGGTTTTGTTTCAAAACGGCCATCCTTTGGCCTGGGGTGAAATTCACCGAACCCGAAGTGCTGTCCACCTCGCCGGAGAGGATTTTCAAAAAAGTGGATTTTCCCGCACCGTTGGCACCGATGACGCCATAGCAGTTGCCGGGGATAAATTTGAGGCTGACGTCCTCAAACAAGGTCCTTTTCCCAAACTTCAGGGAAAGATTATCTACTGAAATCATTTTTGGCTATTTGATAAGAAGCTGCAAAGATAAGGAAATTGGGGAAAAGGGGTAACGACGACCGAAAGCTTGCCCTACTTGGAACTTGAAGCGCTATTCCCTGATAAAATACACCTCCGCGATCTTCCCGTCCTTGATTTTGTAAATGGCGATGGCACGGAATGGCGGGTCCTTCGGCGAAATCGTGACTTCCTCCTGGTCGATGACGGTATTGCCCATCACGATCCTGTTGACGAGGCGGCAATGGAGGTCAGGAGTCCGCACAAACATCCTCCCGTAGAGGTCCTTCATTTCGGTGAGGCCTTGGAACTGCAGTTGGTCGGGAAAGTCGTACACTTTGACGTCGTCCGCATAGGGGAGGAGAAATGCGTCGATATCGCGGTTGTTGTAGGCATCCAATTGCTGTTGGGCGAGCATTTCGGCTTGTTTTTCAAGATCTGATTGGGCCATCGCAGTGCCGATTAGGCTAAGAAAAAAGAAACTGAGAATCCATTTAAACACGGTGTCTGTCCTCCTGCCAGTCAGTGACGGCTTTTTTGATGTCGTCTGCTTTCATTTTTTCCTTGATTGCCCGATCCATCAACGGCAGCAATTCCGCATCCCCGGCAAACCGCAAGGCGATGATCTGCGACAGGCGCAGTTGGCTTTCCTTTTCTTTGAAAGACTTTCCCGTCAACTCAAAGTAGCGCTGACGCATTTCCAGGCGAATGATCCGGTTTTGGTTTTTGAGCGCATAGATACGAGCCAGGAAAGGAAAAGAGGCGAACAAAAGTGCTCCCATTAGCTGCTGGATCGTAGGTGCCAATTCTTCTCCTCCCATAATTCCGTGGATGAGGTTTGCCAGGCTCCAAAAGAAATAGAGCAAGGTGATTGGCACGAGAACAAAATGATGAAAAGGATACAACCTCCTGTGGTTTTTGTAGTTCTGCATGGGTTTGATTTTCTTTTTCGTTAAAAGTAGCAAAATTCCACATGCGAATATTGCCACTGCGCTGGTTTTGGAAAGCAAGGGCCTTCTTTTTACCTTCGTGCCAAATTCATTAGGTGGACATGGACTTCAAAAAACTCAATGCCGAATTGGCCAATATCGTGGAAAAGCGAATCGCCCTTAGTAAGATTTCCTATGCCGACGAGGCATACGATACGATTGAGGAGGAATTGCACGACTTGGAGGACGATTTCAACGAGGCCTATGGCGACGAATTGGAGTCGGCGCTGGAAAAAATCTATGACCAGCTGAAATCAGACAATGATGTCCTCTTGCCTTCCGCTTATCTTGCCAATTCCTATGTCGCCATGAAGCCTGATGCTCAAGGTTTTATCAACTACGAGGTAAAGGGAAATGAAGGCGTTCCCTTGGAATCCGAACAGTTTGACAAGATGGATGTTCGGCTTGTCTTGGTTCCAAATCCCACCCGCTTTGTCCTTCGGATCAACGGCAAATCCATGAAGGACCTGTGGATTGCGAAATAATCCCTAGACGTTCCTGAATCGATAGAATATGCCGAGTGGCAATTTTTTCTTGAACCGATCGATGAGGTAAAGCTCTCCGTGTTCGGCATTTTCTACTTTTTCAAAATTGCCTTCGATCAGGTTGGCGGCAATCATCGAACTGAAGCTCAAGGAGTACATGTTGAGGATCAGAAAGTGATGATCAGGGTGTAACAGCTCCGCGCAACTTTTGAGCATTTCATTGATCTGTTCTTCCAAGATCCATTTTTCCCCGTCCGGCCCGCGGCCGTAAGCGGGCGGGTCAAGGATAATCCCGTGGTACTTGTTGCCGCGTCGGACTTCCCGTTTGATAAACTTCATCGCGTCATCGACAATCCAGCGGATACCGTCCAAGCCCGAAGCTTCCATATTGAATTTGGACCAAGTGACTACTTGCTTCACGGAATCCAAATGTGTGACATCTGCGCCAAAAGCCCTGGCTGCAACAGATGAAGCACCCGTATAGGCGAAGAGATTCAGGATCTTGGGATTTTTGACTGGGAATTTCCGGAGTGTATCCGAGATATAGTCCCAATTCACCGCTTGTTCAGGAAACAATCCGATATGCTTGAAAGCCGTCATGGCGAGGTTGAGCCGCATCGATAGGCCGTCAGGGTTTTTGTAGGTGACTTGCCATTGTTGGGGAATCTTTGTGTACTCTTCCCATTGGCCCTTTTCGGGATTGTTTTTTTCCTTGGCAAAATGCGCGTCAGCCATTTTCCGCCATTCGGTTTCGGGAAGCGACTTGTCCCAAATCGCCTGTGGTTCTGGCCGGCTGAGGACATACTTTCCAAAACGTTCCAGTTTTTCAAAACCTCCGGTATCGATCAACTCGTAGTCTTCCCAATGCTGGGGGGAAAGGGACAAAATCGTTTCTTTCATGCCACAAAAGTAAGCAGATAATCGAAATGCGGTTGGATTAAATAAATGCGATTACTTTTCGGTAACTTCGATAGGTAAATCCAAAAAAAATGATCCTAAGAGCCGCATTCCTTCTGTGTTGCATGCTTGGTCCCTTGGCTTACCTGTGGGCACAAAGCAACGCCAATGTCCAACCTGCCGAGAGCAAGTACTTGGGGACTTTTAGAATCAACGCCAAAAGCGACGGCGTCAAGGGCACTCCATTTTTGTTTGACAATCCTCCAAACGGAAAAATCAAGTTGTCTGGCGGCAAAGAATACGAAAGCATTCCTTTCAATATCCTCCTAGAGAAAAACGAAGTATACATTCAGACTGATGGGGTCGATTCTGACCCGCTTCCGGTCAGGAACTGGGAAACAATTGTGATTCCTGAAGATGGCAATAGGCTATTTCGCACGGAGTACCTCAATGGGAAACCGCAGGTTTTGGAAATCTTGTTTGAAAAGGACGGGGAAAAATTTGTGGCCCAACATGCAAAAACACTGATTCGCCCAACCCAGCAGCGGGATGGCTATACTGGTCCGCAGTATGATACTTTTCGACATGAAATCAAGTATTTCAGAATCAAGGGTATGCAAACTGTTGAAATCAAGGTAAATACAGCGGGTTTGAAGGAGTTGGCGGGAAGCAAGTACGAGGATGTTAGGGATTACATTAAAAATGAAAAATTAAAGCCCGAGGACCCAAAGGATATGTCAAAAATTCTTTCGTATATTTTCGGCGGTTGACGCGCTCCAAATCCATGAAAACTAGCATTTCTCCCCTGTTATTGTTATTTTTTGCTCTACTGGGCATTTCCTGCGTTCCCGAAGAGACAGCCCCTTCCAATGAATTGGAGGCTCCGCTATCGATCGGTTCGATAAAGACACAAGCCATCGCGGATCAGTATATTGTGGTATTGAACGCTACCGATGCTTCGAGCCGGAAGTTCTGTGACGGTCGGGTGGATGAAGCGGGATTTCGTATTTCTATTGGGAAACTGTTGGCAAGCCATCGGATCAGTGAAGATAATGTGGTCCGCACATACAGTTCAGCTTTGAATGGTTTTTGCGCAAAGCTGACGCCAGACGAAGTCGAGAAATTGAAAGCGGATCCCTCCGTGAAATACGTAGAGCAAGATAGGCAGGGGGAACTGGGTTTCGGGGTCAATAATTTGCCTTGGGCCAACTCAGGCAGCTTTCAGACAGGCCAAGTCATCCCTTGGGGGGTCAAAAGGGTGGGAGGTCCATTTCAATACAGCGGACCAAATCGTGTATTTGTGATCGATACCGGGATAGATGTTGACCACCCAGATTTGAATGTAGATATGGAAAGGGGCTTTGATGCTTATCAGTTCAATGACAAGGTGAATCTGGATGACGAGCATGGTCATGGTACGCATGTGGCGGGCACAATCGGTGCACTCGACAACAACTTTGGTGTGGTAGGTGTAGCCGCCGGCGTACCCGTGGTGCCGATCAAAATCTTTTTTGGACGAAGGGCTGCCTTTACCTATTCTGGAATGCTCGCCGGTGTGGACCATCTGTGCAAATGCGCAGGACCTGGCGATGTCGCTAACCTGAGTTTTGGTGGTTTTGACAACAGCGCTGCGATGGATGAAGCGGTGGTAAATATTTCAGAGA
The DNA here is from genome assembly GCF_000330725.2 of Mariniradius saccharolyticus AK6. Lineage (GTDB taxonomy): Bacteria > Bacteroidota > Bacteroidia > Cytophagales > Cyclobacteriaceae > Mariniradius > Mariniradius saccharolyticus. Next base: position 163,274 of record NZ_AMZY02000019.1, read on the forward strand.
GCAGAAAAATCTGGATGGTGATCGCGGCAGGAAATTCCAGCCTTCCCGCCAATTCCTTCAGTCCAGCCCGAGTCAATGGAAAATACACCATTACTGTATCCGCGATCGATGCATTCAACAGATACGCTTGGTTCTCACACTATGGATCGCCGGTCAAATACGCCGCACCAGGTGTCAATGTGGTTTCAACCTGGATAAATGGAGCCTACAGTAACCAAACTGGAACATCGATGGCTGCTCCACACGTCGCTGGATTGCGAGTCTTGGGCGAAATTGGGACAGATGGAAATGTCGTCAATTACCCCGTATCCCCCGCGGACCCAATCGCGGTGCGGAAAACTGCAAATTAAATTCTTGATCTCTTGTATAACTTATTTTTTTTCAACACCTTGTAGGGCTTAAATCATCCCTATAATCATCTCGCAAATATGCTCAGGCTTTTTTTGATGTTGGCGGTATTTGGCATTACCGCTATGCTGCACACAAAGGCTTCAGAATTGGATAGCCTCAAAAAGGTTTTCCAAGGCCTGCCATCTGAGCAGAAAAGGTTGGAATTTTTAAATCAAGCAGCATTCAATCTCCGGGAAAAAAATCCTAAGCAATCCTTGGAGTGGTCACTTCAAGCTGAGCAGTTGGCCGTTCATTTGGAGGATAGTGTACAATTGGTCGCATCAAAAGGCAACTTAGGATGGGTTTATTACAGATTGGGTATTTGGGACAAATCATTTAGGTACTCAAAAGATGCCTACCTTATCGGTACCAAGATCGGAGATCGGAAGGAGGTGGGTATGGCGCTCAACAACCTTGGATCCCTTTATTACCAAAGGAGAAACTATTCCGAAGCCATCCAAAAATTCAAGGAAGCATTGAAGGTAGGGTATGAGGTCAAAGATGATTACTTGATCATCAGGAGTATGAACAACATAGCGCTCAATCTTTCCAAGGTGGGTGAATTGGACTCGGCCTATTGGTATGCTAAACAAGCCCTCAAGCGAAATGAGGCAGTCGGTGCCGTTTATTTCAACAGCTTTACCCATCGCGTTATCGGGGATATCCTGCTTTCAAAAGGCGAATTGCTTCAAGCCATAAGGACTTTTGAAAGAGCTTTGGAAGTGTCGTCTAATCACAAACTCGCCTCGTTTGAAGCTTCGATTTTTCACCGTTTGGGCAAAGCCTATATTCTTTCGGGTGATAAGACAAAAGCTAAGGAGTATCTGGAGAAAGGCTTGAAAGTTTCGCAAGAGGGTGGTTTCAAAGATGAATTGTTACATACATACCAGGAGCTCGCGAATTTGTACCACGCACTTGGCAATGTGGAAAAGGCCTACGAATACCACCGGGATTTCATTGAGTTGAATAGGATTCAGGATGAAGCAAATGACAAGGAAAGAATTGCGGTGCTTCAGGCCATGTTTGAGGTTGAGAAATCGGACGCGGAGATCAATTACCTCAAGATGGAGAATAACCTTAAAGAGCTTGAAATCCGAAACTTCAAACGATTGGTTGCCATTATCGCCATTTCAGTCGTTATGGCCTTGTTTCTATTGATCCGGCTATTGGTACTCAATAAGCGGCTGAAGCAAGCGCACCGGGATTTGGAGAGAAAGAAGGACGTATCTGAAATTCAGCGGAAAGAATTGGAGGAGAAATCCATGGAGCTTGCGGAGTCCAACCGCATGAAAAACAGGATTTTCTCTATCTTGGGTCACGACCTCAAAATGCCTGTGGCCCAATTGAAAGGTGTATTGGAGCTTCTTCACAACCAAGAATTGTCTAAGGAGGAGTTTGAGGGTATCTCCCATATCCTAAAAAGAAATGTTGATGGGCTTTTTGAAACGATTGACAACATCCTTATCTGGTCAAGGTCCCAAATGGAGGGATTTCGTGTGCAGCCCTCGAGGGTGAAGATGATTCGTGTCGTCCGGCCTTGTTTGGAATTATTGCAGTATCAGGCTAGTTCAAAGGACATCATCGTATATCTATATGTCGATCCGGATGAGGAAGTTTTCGCAGATCCGGACTTATTGCAGATCATCATCAGAAACCTCATCAGCAATGCGATCAAATTTTCCAATAAGGGTTCCCGAATCGACGTGATGACCAAAGTCGAAGGCGATATCCTCAAGCTGATTGTCCAGGATTTTGGGACGGGAATGAGCGAAGTCAAACTCGATACGATTCTCAACCAACAAGTTTTACTTTTGGAATCAAGTGCCGGCACTGAAAAGGAAAAAGGTACCGGGCTAGGTCTGAGCCTTTGTAAGGAGTTTTTATCGAAGATGCAGGGATCCCTTGAGATCGAAAGTAAAAAGGGAGAGGGAACAAAGGTAACCGTCGTATTGCCAAGGCTTACGAATCAACCAGTGCTGCCAGTGAAGGCGCAATAAACTTTTCAGCATTTATTTTTTGATCGATCAGCCCGAGTTCCAGCAAAATCTTTTGGGTGATTTCGATGTCGGGTTTCCGGATATGGTTGTCTTTGGCCCACTCCGTATGCTGTAGCCATGTTTTAATATCGTCCATTTGAATGCCGTAGACTGCCGAAATTTGCTGTGCCAAGGTTTTCTCCCTTCTTAAATCGATGGACTTTTGGTAAACCAAATCCCGAAGTTCGCCTATGACTTTTCCGAATTTCTTGATGGAGTTTTCGTGCGCTACTATCGCAAAACAAGGCCAGGGTGTCGGGATTTCCCCGATTCTTTTGAACAACCCACGGTCAACAAGGGGTTTGGTCGTGAATTTTTCCCAAAGGAACAGTTTAGCCTTGCCATCTTTCATACTTTCTATGGCTCCATTCAGGTCACCGATAATTTCAAATTTCAGCCTATCGATATCCCAACCTTCTCTTTTTGCCAAAATAAACGCCATCAAATGGGAACCGGAGCCCATTCGCGAAACCAGAAATGGGGCTTCAGCAAATGCGGCGATCTCAGACCTTTCTGAGCTGCCTGGAGCATGAATACCCCAAATCAGCGGCGAACGGACATGCATACCGACCATCAGCCCTGGGTTGCCTTCGATTTTATCCTTGATATAGCTCTCGGTGAGCACGATTGCGATATCGGTTTTCTCTTCCCTGAGAGCCTTGTTCATGGCTCCGGAGCCCTTCGGCTCGTTTTGCCAGACAAGTTCGATTCCGCGGTTCAAAAAAGGCTGAGTCGCTACTACATTCACCCAAGGAAAATTGAAATGCTCAGGGACGCCAGTGATAATCAATTTTTCCATATTCGATTTAATTCAAACAAAAATACCGCTATTTTATCGATAGCGGTATTTGTGACAGGAACCATTTTACGATCAGCCATCATGTGTAGCTGACCGGTCGGTGATCAGCAAGTTTGCCAAACCCGCAATAATCAGTGAGGTGCCAGCCAGGACCATTGTGTAAATGACTTCCTCTCCAAACAGCAGTTTGTAGCTAAAGTTAATTCCCCCCAATGCTGCCACGATCTGCGGGATGACGATAAACATATTGAAAATCCCCATGTAAACGCCCATCTGCTTGGGATTTACAGCACTCGAAAGCATGGCATAAGGCATTGACAAAATGCTCGCCCAAGCGACACCGACCAATGCGAAACACAAATGCAACATCCAGGGTGTCTGCACGAAGTAGATGGAAATAAACCCAACCCCACCTGCGATCAGACTCAGCATATGGACCATTTTTCTGTTGATTTTTACCTTGCTGGTGACAAAGGCCAAAATGAGGGCAAAAAACATGGATACCAATCCGTAGGTGCCGAGATAATTACCAACGCTATCGGCAGCATCATTGTACACTTGGGAAGTAGTATCGGTGGCTTTGAATACGTGTTCGGTAATGGCAGGCGTGGCAAAACTCCACATTGTGAAGAAAGCAAACCAAGAAAAAAACTGGACAATGCCCAGCTGTTTCATGACCGGGGGCATGCCGGCGATATTTTTGAAGATCTCTTGAAGCCCATTGATGAAGCCTTTACTTTCCTCATTTTCCCGCTTAAAAGCGTCCAAATCCTCGGGAGGATATTCGTCTGTAGTCAAGATGGTGTAAAGGATCGAGCCGAAAAGCACCACTGCGCCTACGGCAAATGCAAATTTGACTGAATCTGGAACCACGCCGGCCTCTGCTGTATTGGGGATGCCTATTTGGGTCATGAACCAAGGGAGGTTGCTTGCAACCCAAGTTCCAATGCCAATGATCAAGGTTTGTACAACAAATCCATAGGACCGCTGGCTATCGGGAAGCTTATCGGCAACGAGTGCCCTGAAAGGTTCCATCGAAATATTGATCGACGCATCCAAAATCCATAAGGCCCCGGCCGCCATCCACAGCGCGGAGGAATATGGGGCAAAAAACAGCGCAATTGTACTCATCACCGCGCCAATCAAGAAGAATGGCCTTCTTCGGCCAAATCTGGAATGCCAAGTACGGTCGCTGAGGTAGCCGACAATTGGCTGTACCAACAATCCTGTCAGGGGTGCAGCGATCCACAATAGCGGAATAGCATCTTTATCTGCTCCGAGGGTTTGAAAAATCCGGGACATGAATCCTCCCTGCAGGGCAAATCCGAACTGGATGCCCAGAAATCCAAAGCTCATGTTCCAGATTTGCCAGAAGCTGAGCGTGGGTTTTTTACTTTCTTTTGCGTGCATTATTTTGGGTCGGGGAAATAAGCTTAAATTGTCTTTGTCAGTTGAATCTGACCGTAAACTCGTCCGCTGAATGGTCAATGATTACCGTCGGAACATCCTTCATTTCGAAATAGGGGTGACTGTGATCAGGAAGTGGATCAAACTCTGTCAGTTTTTCCAAGAAAGCAAAAGACTCCAGTTGAATGGGAAGCATGTGTCCTTTCCAATGGATTTCCTCGACGCTCGCGCCGTGGAAGTAAAGTTTGATCTTTGAAAATGTGCTTTTGAATTTTCCTTCAGATGCTGAAAAGCGGATTGTTTTGTGGGTAGGATCCACGCCAATACTGCGGCGAAGGTATTCGCCGTTTTTGTAGCCGAATCCAATACCGTCATCTTCGTAATGCTGGTAAGAGAATGCCCTTTCGCCCATGAAAAGATGAAGACGAAGCACTCCATCATGGCGCACAGAAGTATGGGGGATCATTGATTGCATGGCCAGGATTGAACCAGCACGGACATACACCGGCAGGTAACTAATTGGACAATCCTGATAGACGACCTGATTTCCCTCGTGTAACCTACCGTCAAACAGGTAATACCAATCTCCATCAGGAAGAAACACCTTGGTGATTTCCTTGGTACTTTCTACCGGCGCGACCAGCAGGTTTTCGCAAAACAAATATTGGTTTTGAAAGGCTGAATCATACACCAAAGAATCATGGGGATGATCGATTGCAAGGCTTTTTGCCAGTGGCAATCCAGTTTGGGTACTTTGATAGAAGTTTGAATAAATAGTGGGTAAAAGTTTGTATCTCAGATTCATATAATTTCTGGATATCTCCTCTACCTCTTCTCCGAATGCCCAAGGTTCGGCATCATTGCTGTTGATCATGGAGTGCGCCCTAAACAAAGGTGCAAACGCGGCAATGCTCATCCACCTTGCAAACAATGATTTACTTGCCTCGCCTGCAAAACCTCCCACATCATATCCCGAAAATGAAACACCGCTCAAACCTAAGCTATTGACCAATCTGATACCTGCCATCATGTGCTCTTCACTTGCGACATTGTCACCGGTCCAAGCGGCTGCATACCTTTGGATACCTGAGAATCCGGAGCGGGTAAGGATGAAAGGACGTTCTTCGGGCCTTTGTTGGATGCTTCCCAATTGCGCACTTTTTGCCATTTGGAAACCATATATATTTCTCGCTTTTCGATGTGAAACGTGTTCGCCTTCGTAGTCGAATTCGATCAGGTTTGGCGTGAATTGGCCCCAAGAAGCAGGTTCATTCATATCTGTCCAATAGCCGTCGACACCGGCCTCTTCATAAAACTCCATCTTGTCTGCCCACCATTGCCTTGTTTCGGATTTGGTGAAGTCCGGAAATGCACACCAACCGGGCCAGACTTGGGCTTCATACACCTCTCCGTCGGGGTATTTCACGAATAAATCCTGCTCTAAGCCTTCATCGTATGGAGCATAGCCTTTTTGGGTCTTGATTCCCGGGTCCATGATGACGACCACCCTGAATCCTTTTTGCTTCAAGGCTTTGATCATGGATTTTGGATCCGGAAACTTCTCTCCGTCAAATGTGAATACCTTGTATTTTTCCATGTGGTGGATGTCAAGGTAGATCACATCAGCTGGCATTTTTTTGTCCCGGAAGGTGTTTGCTAATGTAAGTACCTCAGAATCGGGATAATAAGAATACCTGCACTGTTGGTAGCCGAGTGACCACAATGGTGGCATTTCCATTTTTCCCGTTAACTCTGTGTAGGCGCTGATGATTTTCCCCACATGGTCATCATGGAAGAAATAATAGTCCAGATCGCCGTCATCCGCCGAATAGTAGACAAAGCGGTTGGTAGAAGCCCCAAAATTGAAGATGGTCTTGTGGGTGTTGTCCAGAAATATTCCGTAGGCCAGTTTGTTGTGGATACCCAAATAGAAAGGAATACTCATATAAAGTGGATCGTCACCGACCCCGTAGGCAAAATAGTCGGTGTTCCAGTTTGTATAGGCTTTTCCAAATCGGTTGAGGTTGCCGGTTTTTTCACCAAGACCGATGAATTTTTCATCTTTTTGAACCTTCTTATAGTTACTCACCTCGGTGCCAAGCCATGAGACCGCAAAAGCTGGATCATCCTCATTAATGATTTGGCCAAGCGGAGTTTGGAAAGAAAGATGAAAAGGGTCAAGATTGACGTTTAAGTGAATTTTGGAGGTTTTGATCCAAATGTTCCCGTCAATCTTCAAGATTTCCACGGCAACGTCCTTCGGGTTTTTCACCACAGAATAGGGGTTGGGCAAGAAGGTCTCATCCCGACCGATCTGTACCCTGATTGTATGTTCGTCGTAGACCGTGATTTCAAAATTGGCTGAGGATGTCCTGCCTAAGATTCCGTTTGCTTTTTCTTCCCAAAAAATGACATTCCCAATGGGAAGGTTTCGCTTGTTTGACTTCTGGATTTCTGTTGTTGCCATGCTGGTGCCGCAATAATTTTTTTAACCCTTTTTGAATGCTTGTTTGGGCTAATTTAGGAACTATCACGAAAGGATAAAATGTGCGCTGTGACCTCTTTAGTTCGGAGAAATGCCTTCCGTATGGGTGTCAAGGCCATTTATTTCCAAAAAATCAATATTCAATCGTTTGCACAGAAAATTGAAAAAAAATGAAAAAATCAACGCTGATTCGAAGAATTGACGGCATAAACCCAAAATATTGATAAACACCGCCGTATTCTCTTTGGGTCGGCCTCAGTCAAGGCACTCTCAGTGATGATTTCCTGATGACCAATTCAGTGTCCAGCATGACATCTTGCGGTCTTTGGTATCCCGGCTCCTTGCCTGCAATCATATCCAATAGCAAATGCGTTGCATTTTCACCGATGCTGAATCCCGGTTGGGATACTGTGGAAAGGGGAGGGTCAATCATCGAGGAAAATTGCCAATTGGAATAGCCGACTACCCCCACATCTTCCGGGATTTTCAATCCCAGTTTTTTGATGGCAATCATTGCGCCCGCTGCGACGATATCATGATGGGCAAAAATAGCGTCGGGCCTGTCGGTTTTATCTTTAAACAGTTCCATGGCGATTTGATAGCTTTCTGACTCTGATCCACTTGGACATTCCACTATCCAATCGGGACGGCCGCTGAGCCCTGCGTCTTCCAAAGCTTTCAGATAGCCTTCCTTTCTTCTTTTGCTGATCGCGAGGTTGCTCGGACCCGCCAAATGTGCAATTTTCACATAACCCTGGCTGACCAGATGCCTCGTGGCGTCGTAGGCGCCCTGGTAGTCGTTGACAGTTACATTGACGGTGTTTTCCAAATCTGGCTTCCTGTCAAAGAAAACGATTGGAAAATCTAGGTCCATCAATTTCTTGAAATGAGAGAAATCCGTCGTTTCTCGTGAATAACTCACAAGAACTCCGTCAATCTGATTTGAAAGCATGGTTTCGATGGAGCTCTTTTCCCTGCTCAATTTCTCATTTGTTTGGACGAGGATCACGTTATAGCCATTGGCATGGGCGACCTCTTCCACGCCGCTGATCACAGTCGAAAAGAAAAAATGAACAACCTCCGGAATAATCACGCCTATCGTAAAGGACTTGCTTTTTCGCAAACTGAGCGCAACCGCATTTGGGCGATAGTTGAGCCTGTCGGCCAGTTCTTTCACCTTTCTTTTCGTTTCATCGCTGATACCGGGGTAGTCCTTCAACGCCCGCGAAACGGTCGAAGTCGAAACATTCAGTTCTTTAGCAATGTCTTTGATGGTCGCCTGGCCAAGTTTCATAAAAATTATATTTTTCGAAGATTTTGCTACGCACTTAAATTAACCAGTCAAATAAACAGATGTTTTTTCAGATAATTTGATGGCCTGTATTATTCATGCAGTTTTTATTGAAGAATTGTGAAATTTAGTAAAATGTGCAAACGATTGCGGTACCGTTTGCACAAAAAAAAACAAATTTTTAAGATGATTTAGGTTTGCATTAAGGTTTTAGATTGCTTAATATTTGGTTGTAAAAGTTGGAGAACCTTTCTGTCGATTATTTTGGAGAATGAATCCAATACAAACTCAGGTTCATTAATTGCATTAATCCAATAACAATTGAAACAATAAATACCAAACACAATTACCTATGAGAGTTTTATCTAAAATTTCCTGGGTAGCATTTATGCTCCCGCTACTGATCTGGTCGTGTGCTCCAATGGACCAGCCGACGATTATCCCGCAGACCGGATCAACTTTGGTGTCACCTGCAGCTGGTTCCAGCCTAGTATTGTTGGAGGCGTCAAAAGGAGACTCAATCAGCTTTCAAGTTACGCCACCTGATTTTGGTGTACCAGGTGCTGTTGAGATTACCTACAAACTGGAGATGGCGAAAGCCGGAACGAATTTCGCCAAAGTCGTTGCACTTGGCACTTCAAAAAGCCCGATCATCAAAGTTAAAACCGAAGATTTAAATGGCAAGTTGTTGGCCGAAGGTTTGGAAGCTGGAAAATCCGCAGCAGTTGAATTTCGCGTCACTACCTCCATCAACAGGTCATTGAGTGACTTGGTAGGTGCGGCTTCAAACCTGAATGTCACCCCTTACCTCGCCACAGTCGTGTTGCCTTCGCTGAGGGTGCCTGGAGATTATCAAGGTTGGAATCCTGGAAACAACAGCACCATCATCTATTCTGCGAACTCAGATAACATTTATGAAGGCTTCGTACACATTCTTTCCGGCTCCGGTGAATTCAAATTTATCACCGGTCCTGAATGGGATAAATATCCAGATTATGGCACAGACGCCGCTCCCGGAAAATTGATCCAAAAGGGCGGCAACATCAAGATTCCTGGTGATTTTGGGACACACAGGGTGAAGGCGAACTTGTCTGCTTTGACCTATGAACTGGTTAGAATCGGGGTATGGGGAATCATCGGTGATGCCGTAAATGGATGGGATACTGAAGTCCCAATGAATTTCAACAGGGATCAGAATATCCTGACGATCGACTATGCCCTCAAAGTCGGTAAAATGAAATTCAGAACAAATACTTGGGACCATAATTATGGGCTAGGTTCAGCTCCTGGCGAAGCTAGTGCAGGTGGTCCAGATATTCCGATCGCAGAGGCTGGAAATTACACGATCACATTGGATTTCAAGACTCCGGGAAAGGTACTTTATTCGATTACAAAGAAGTAAGTTAGATTTCCTATCAAACGATTCTCAATAAAAACCGGTGGTGCCAAGAATTCCTGACGCCACCGGTTTTGTTCATTCAAGTAAAAATTATAGTTATGCGAATCCTATTCAAACGCCTGATTTTTTCAACGCTATTTCTTTTTGTCGCTCAATTTTCTTTTTCGCAAGTCACTACAGAACCTGCATTTCCCCGAGCAGACCAAAAAGTCAAGATCATTTATGACGCCACCAAAGGAACCACGGGTCTGAGAGATGTCGATCCAGTTTACATACATATTGGTGCGGTAACAGCCGGACCTACATCCACGACTTGGTCAATAGTGCCTTTCGCATGGGGCACCGCCAATCCTGATGCCAGGATGACAAAGGTAGCTCCCAATTTATGGGAGTTTGAACTTACGCCAAATACACTTTTTAACCCTCCTACAGGTACTACAATCTACCGACTCGGGATGGTTTTTCGGAATGCTACAGGTTCCCTGGAGGGCAAGACCGACACAAACGGTGATTTTTTTGTTGACTTGAGCCAAGGTTTTCAAATCATTATCACCAATCCAACTGGCCCCACTTTGCTTGAAGTCGGAGAAAATGTACCGATCAGGGGTGTAGTTTCTGAACCTTCGGACATCACACTCACTGCCAATGGGACCGAGGTTTTGTCTTCCCTCGGTGCAACCTCTTTTGAGTACTTTTTCCTAGCAGGGGTGGAGGGAGTTTACGAAATGGAAGCTACTGCCAAAAAGGGGGCAGAATCTTCGTCATCGAAAGTAACGATCACTGTCGTTGGTCCTAGCCCACAAGCACCGATTCCTGCCGGAGCGAAGAAGGGTATTAATTACATTTCCGATACGGAGGCAATTCTTGTACTTGAAGCCCCTGGCAAGAAAAATGCATTTGTGATAGGCGATTTCAACAATTGGGAGATCAACAAGGATTACCAAATGTTCCACACGCCGGATAAGAATATGTTTTGGTACCGGCTAACCGGGCTCACCCCTGGACAGGAATACATTTTCCAATATTTGGTAGATGGAGATATCAGGATAGGGGACCCATATGCGGACAAGGTTTCTGATCCTTTCCATGACGATGAGATCATTGCCCAAGGGCGATATCCTGGATTGAAGCCTTATCCAAAAGGGAAAACTGATTTCCAGGCTACTTTCTTGCAAACAGCCCAGCAGCCTTACCAATGGAAATACCTTGATTATGAAAGGCCTGAGATTGAGGAGTTGGTCGTATATGAGCTTTTGGTAAGGGATTTTGATGATCGCCGGACATTCAAAGCGGTCACAGAACGTCTCGATTATTTGAAGAGTGTTGGAATCAACGCCATCGAATTGATGCCGATAAAGGAATTTGAAGGTAATCTCTCTTGGGGATACAATCCGTCCTTCTTTTTTGCGGTCGACAAATTCTATGGCACCAAGAATGACCTCAAGGAACTGATTGACGAAGCTCACAAGCGCGGAATCGTGATTATCTTGGATATGGTCCTCAACCATGCCTTTGGACAAAGCCCGTTTGTACGTTTGTACAATGACGGCGACTATGGTGCTCCCACCTTGGACAATCCTTGGCTCAACCGCACCGCAAAGCACCCTTTCAACGTCGGTTATGATTTTAACCACGAGAGTGAATTTACCCAAGCATTTGTCGATTCCGTCAATAATTATTGGTTGACCGAATACAAAGTGGATGGCTTTAGATTTGATTTGAGCAAAGGCTTTACCCAAGTAAATTCCGGTGATAATGTCGGGCTATGGGGGCAGCGTGACGCATCCCGCATAACAATTTGGAAAAGGATATATGACAACATCCAGAAAAATCATCCTGGAGCCTATGTGATTTTGGAGCATTTTGCTGAAAACTCCGAGGAAAGGGAGCTTTCTAACCATGGCATGATGTTTTGGGGCAACATGAATTTTGATTTCCGCGACATGGCAAAAGGTAATTCGCGGAATTTTGATTGGGGTTACTACCAGACTAGAGGTTGGGCCAACAACACACTCGTCAGCTATATGGAAAGCCATGATGAAGAGCGGACCATGTGGGAAACACTCACCCATGGTCAAACTTCGCCTGTCAATTTAAGACAGTTGAACAATGGCGTTAATCGTAACCAGTTGCTTGCCGCATTTGCATTTTCAATTCCTGGACCGAAGATGATGTGGCAGTTTGAGGAGTTTGGCTACGATGTGGAGTTGAACAACGATAGGCTGGGCATCAAACCGACCAAATGGGAATACCTCAACAATCCAGAAAGGCAACGCTTATTGAGGTTGTACAAGGCAATGACCACATTGAAAAACGATTACAACTTCCTGAATAAGCCGCAAAATGCCACATTGGATCTTGCCCAGCAACTCAAAAGTATCAAGATTACTGACGGGGATACCTACTACGTGGTGTATGGAAATTTCGGATTGACTGATTTGGTCAACGTCAACCTGACTTTTCCAGCTCCTGGAACTTGGTATAACTATATCACAGGCGAAACGGTTAGCCTGACTGGCAGTTCTCTCCAACTGCAACGTTTCCGGCCCAACCAGTTTTTGATCATGACAAACAAAAAGTTTCCGACACCAGAGGGGCCCATATTGGAAGATCCGATACTTTCCCTAGGTCCCGAATCAGTGGACTTGTCGGATTTCAATATCTACCCTGTCCCAGCGGAAGATCATATCCGAATCGTAGTACCAGAGGCGTTTACTAACTTTAGGTATCGGATAGTGGATGTTTCCGGAGCATTGTTACAAGAAGGCCTGCAGAGCAATACAGACAATATTTTGACCTTGGACATTGCCAATTATACCAAGGGTCTTTATATCTTTGAAATCAGCGACAGTCGCCACGTCATCAGAAGGCGGTTTTTAAAGAAATAATCAACCTGTTAAACAATCAAGATGAAATTTAAGCCAGGAGTCAAGTACGGAGAGGAGTTGAAGGATCTTTTGCATTATGCAAAAGAAAGCGAGTTTGCGATGCCCGCGGTCAACGTGATCAACACAAGCACCGTCAATGCAGTTTTGGAAACTGCCAAGAAAGTAAACTCTCCAGTTATAGTTCAATTTTCAAATGGCGGGGCCCAGTTTTTTGCAGGAAAGGGCCTTGGTAATGCGAATCAAATTGGCGCAATTCAAGGTTCAATATCAGGCGCTTTGCATGTTCACAGAATGGCCGAAGCCTATGGCGTTCCTGTAATCCTTCATACTGACCACTGTGCCAAGAAATTGCTTCCTTGGATCGACGGACTTTTGGAGGAAGGTAAAGCTTACTATCAGGCATTTAAGAAGCCTTTGTATAGTTCTCACATGTTGGATCTTTCTGAAGAGCCTCTAGCAGAAAACATCGAGATTTCCGTGAAATACTTCCAGGAATTCAAGAAACTGGAGATGGGTATTGAGATTGAACTTGGTATCACCGGCGGTGAAGAGGATGGCGTTGACAATTCAGATGTGGATAGCGCAAAGCTTTACACCCAACCATCTGAAGTTGCCTACGCCTATGAACACCTCAAGCAGGTTGGTGAATTGTTTACCGTGGCAGCATCATTTGGTAACGTGCACGGTGTCTACAAACCGGGTAACGTATCGCTTAAGCCTATCATTTTGAAGAACTCCCAAGATTATATCAATCAGAAGTACGGAACCTCCGGTAAGCCTTTGTTTTTTGTATTCCACGGTGGTTCTGGATCAACTAGGGAGGAAATCAGAGAGGCTAACAGTTATGGTTCCATCAAAATGAACATTGATACTGACCAGCAGTGGGCATTCTGGGAAGGTGTGAAGAATTACTACAAAGCGAATGAGGCTTATCTTCAAGGTCAATTGGGCAATCCAGAGGGCCCAGATAGCCCCAACAAGAAATACTATGACCCTCGGGTATGGCTGCGAAAGGGTGAAGAAACCTTCATCAAGAGGCTTGAGTTGGCTTTTGACATGCTCAATGCCATCAACAGAAACTAATTCAACTTTATCAATTCAATGGAAAAAGTCACGGAGAGTGACTTTTTCCTTTTAAAGACATTCAGTATGGTTAATCGTTCAATACAATTAATTCTCTCAATATTGCTAATCTCTTTGATTTCCTGTGGTGGTTCAAAAGAAAAAAAGGTTGAAAATCACTGGCCTCACGCAGGTATTACCTATGAAATTTTTGTGCAGTCTTTTTATGACTCCAACGGCGATGGAATTGGAGATTTCAATGGCGTTACCAAGAAATTGGACCATGTCAAGGAATTGGGTGCAAATGCCATTTGGTTTATGCCGGTCATGGAATCCCCTAGCTACCATAAATACGATGTCACCAATTACAAAAGCGTCCATCCTGATTATGGCACAATGGATGATTTCAAATCACTGATTGCAGAAGCCCACAAAAACGACATCAAGATTGTCATCGACCTGATTATCAACCATACCAGCAACCTGCATCCTTGGTTTTTGGAGTCCCAGAAGAGCCGTGACAACCCCTATCGGGATTATTATGTATGGGCACAAAAGGACACCATCGCTGATTTTATCAACAAAAAGACGATAACCCTAGACAGTGACAACATCCGCCAATGGCATGACCCAGGCTTCGGGGAAGACTATTATTATGGTTTTTTCTATGGTGGCATGCCTGACTTGAACTTTGACAATCCCAAAGTGAGGGATGAAATCTACGAGATAGGAAGATTTTGGCTTGAAGAAGTAGGAGTGGACGGATTCAGGCTGGATGCAGCCAAGCATATTTTTCCTGATGACCGGCCTTTGGACAACCATGCGTTCTGGAAGGAATTCAGGGACAAAATGACCGCGATCAAGCCTGATATCTATTTGGTAGGCGAGGTTTATGACAAGAAAGAAATCGTAGCCCCCTATCTTCCTGGACTTCCGGCCTTGTTCAATTTTGATTTTCACTATACACTGATCGAGTCATTCAAAAAAGAAGAGGGAATGCTCTTGGCAAGGAAGCAAAAGGAAGTGTTGGATTTCTACAAAGAGATCACCCCTGATTTCATTGATGCGACTATCTCCTCTAATCATGATCAACCGAGATTGCTTAATTCCTTGGATGAAAATCCAAAGAAAATGAAGCTGGCCACCAACATCCTGATGACAATGCCTGGCGCTCCCTACCTGTATTACGGTGAGGAAATTGGGATGCTTGGCAAAAAACCTGATGAGAACATTCGCGAACCTTTCCTTTGGGATATGAAAGCCAACGACAAGGGACGGGCGACTTGGATAGAACCCAAGTATTCAATTGACGAAACAGTGACGCCATTGGCGATCCAGAAGTCGATGAGTACGAGCTATTTCAATCACTACAAGGAAATTATCAAACTTAGAAACACCAATCGTGCCTTGGCTTTGGGTGATTTGGATTTGTATGAGGGTGATTTGCCAAGCCCTGTGATGGCATTTTTCAGGCGGCATGCAGATCAGGAAGTGGTTGTATTTCACAATTTGAGCGATCAAACCATCGTATTGGATGCGCCTGAGGAAGCTGGCAGTTTGCTTTACAGCTATGGAAATGCAAAGTGGGAGGGAGGGAATGTGACACTTCCAGCCTATTCGAGCCTTGTGCTTGAGTATTGAATTATTGATTAATCAGATACAGGGCTCATTTCCCACTGTTCAAAAACGCGGGAAATGGGCCTTCCATTTATTCAAGAATGTGAGTAATCATCCTTTTTAAGGGGCTACATTGGCTTGGTAAATTAGGTTGGGTTGCCGAATTATTCCAGACCGATTTTTTTCGATCTTCCCGATGACTCGTTTTTTTGATTTCAAATTTGATGCTGCCAGAAGATTAGATTAGCTCGAAGTCCGAAGTCTTTTCGTTGGGCAAATGGGGTTTTCGTAGCAGTTCCCCTGAAGATAAAATTCATCCGTTCCACTTTTGGATTGCATTCAACCAAAGTTTCAATTTTGCCCATATTCATTTAAACCATGCAGACCAGATTCTCGATGGAATTTTGCCAGGTGCATTTTGATGTAATTTTCGTGCATGAAGCGGTTGTTATTACTAATGCTGGGTTTGGTGCTTGGGACCGGTGCCAGCCTTGGCCAAGTATTTACCAATAGAGGAATAAATCCAACAGATGAAGCCCAACGGGATAGCGTGTCCAGGGAAGATTATCCCTACGTATTACCTCTGTTAGGAAAAAAAGCGGTTGCTGCAGGGTATGATTTGCCATATTCTGCAGGTATCAGTGTGAATTATTTCGCCCAAGCCTCCGATATCATTTTGAAAGACCTCCGTGTCGGCTTCAATGATGGTGAAATGTATGACATTTCGAGTATCGTGAAATTTGATATGGCAAAATCACGGGCATCTGCTTTGACTTTTCGACCGGATGTATGGCTGCTCCCATTTTTGAACGTTTATGGAATACTTGGAAGGGCTCAGTCATCCACTGAAGTAAAGTACACCGTCAATGTTCCCGATCCCATCAATGGTTTTACTCCAATCTTCTCGGGAGGATCCTTGATCGAATTCCAGACAACAACCTTTGGATTTGGCGTGATGCCTACAATTGGAATTGGTGGTAACTTCTTGGCATTGGATATGAACATAGCATGGGTAGATATTCCCCAGCTGAAGCAGCCAATTCGCACTTTTGTATTTGGCCCGAGGTTGGGTAGAAACTTCCAATTGAAAAAGCCAGAGCGTGCGATAGCCGTCTGGATTGGAGGATTCAGGGTTAGCCTCAATGCTGAAACAGATGGTTCACTTCCACTTGATGAAGCAGTCGATTTCGAGGATTTTTCCAATCGGATAGATCAGGGCTTTGATCGAGTCGAAACTGCCCAAATGAGAGTAGACGATTGGTGGGCTAGTCTATCTCCGATAGAGCGGCTAAATCCTACAAATATCGCCAAGCGCACGGCTGCAAACAGGGCTCTCGGCCTTGCTGGGGATGTACTGGTAGCAGCAGAAAATGCACTCAGCAATGCCGAAAACTCGACCGTACAATACACTATGAACCGAAGGGTAGCTGACCCTTGGAACTTCCTGACAGGTGCGCAATTTCAGGTCAATAAAAAATGGATGGTCAGAGTGGAGGCCGGATACCTTTCCTCAAGGACTCAGTTTATGACTGGGCTTCAGTATAGGTTTGGACTGTAAGTTTATTCCTTATCCGCCAATATTCCCTAAAAACATTCAACTCACAAGCAGACTCATGGGTACCCCATTTCTTTTTGGGCGATTTTGGTCGTAAATTTTCAGAATATTTTGCCATTTACATTGTCACGTCCTAACCTTTGAAAAATTAAATCTATTCTATGAAGAAACTGCTCTTTTTCCTTGGAGTAATTGCTGCGACCACACCGGCAATTGCCCAAACCGACTCCGTGGACGTGCAAGCCGTCGTTCTATTGGACCGGATGAGTGATATCATCGGCGAGATGGCTTCGTGTAGCTTCGGGCTCCAGACTTCTGTCGACAAAGTGCATCCAACTTTGGGGCTCGTCAAGGAGTATTCCACCCATCAGGTGCATGCGGTCGGCCCCGATAAGTTGCATGTCCAAACCAAGAGCCCAAGTAACAGCTACGCATATTGGTACAATGGAGACATTCTGATGTACTATTCACTCACTTACAACCACTATGGTTTTATTGAAACACCTGAAAACATCAACGAAACAATAGAATTTGTCAATGATGGATTTGGCCTTGAATTTCCAGCTGCTGATTTCTTTTACCCGACATTTACCGATGATTTGTTGGAACACAGCGACTATGTGAAGTATTTGGGTCTTGTGAATATTGATGGTGTTGAATGTCACCATATTGCCGCCAAAGGTCCGGAGCAATCTGTACAACTTTGGCTTAGCAACGATACGTTTATGCTTCCAGTGAGATATGTGATCATCCACAAATCAGGCGATCATTCCATTCATTTTGAGGGGGTCTTCAATGATTGGAAAGTCAACCCTGATTTGCCCAACGCGATTTTCGATTTTACCGCGCCGCAAAGCGCAAGAAGAATTAGTTTGGTTCCAAAAAAGTAATACATGTTGAATATGAAGACTTTGAAAATATTAGTCAAAAACACGGTCACGGGAATGTTGCTAGCGATGTTGGCTTTGCAACCAGAAATGGCTTTCTCCCAAAGAATGAGTCACGGTGCGAGAGGTGGGGGTGGCGGGGCCGCATCTAGAGGAGGCAGCATGTCCTCACCGTCTAGATCCGGAGGTTCAATGTCCCAGCCTTCAAGATCGGGAAGTTCAATGTCCCAACCGTCCAGATCTGGCGGGTCGATGTCCCAACCGTCAAATAGGGGTGGAGGTATGTCGCAACCTTCAAATCGCGGAGGGATGTCCTCTCCTTCAGGAAGCGGTGGAAACCGTCAGGGAACTGCTGCGCAGCCATCGCAGAGAAATTCGATCAATGGAGGTGCCCAACGAGATGCAAATAGGAGGGTAAACACAGCCCCAGCTACATCCGACCGGTCTACCAGTGCGGCGAGACAAAGTCGGGAAGGTACCCCTTCCGCATCAGATAGAGCGGTAGGAAGTGGGGGCGGACGTAACCAGTCTGGAAACAATGTCTCTGATAGATCCAATTCCAATAGAAGGGGAGACGGCAACACTGGAAGTGCATCCAATGCAAGGCCATCGAACCGACCCTCTGATGGACGAAATCCGGGTGTGGGTGACGGAAATCGCCCAGGTTCTGGCAACAGGCCTGGTTCGGGTAATCGTCCAGGAGGAAACAACATCAACATCGGAAATAATAATAACATCAATATCAATGCAAGTAGAAATACCGTGGTCCGTGTCAACGTGATGTCACCTATGATGATGAGGCCACCGATGATGTTTGGCCCATGGATGATGTGGTCTGCCAACCCATTCTTCTGGTTTGCGTTTCGACCATTCTTCTGGGGTCCATGGTGGCATCCATGGGGTTTTCCGGTAGCGACTTTACCTCCAACTGCACAAGTCGTCAACGTGACCAACGTCACCAATGAAACCAACGTCACCAACATCACCAACGTGACCAATGTGGTCAATGAATTCCACTACGATAACGGGGTATTCTACCAAAAAGACGACGAAGGCTATGTAGTAGTCCCAGGTCCGGTAGGAGTGGAAGTATCATCGATCCCAGACAATGCTGAAAAAGTGAAACTAGACGATGGCACTATGAATTATTTCTGGGGCGGAACTTTCTACGAAAAATCTGCCAAAGGATATACAGTCGTGCCACCGACTGCGGGAGCGCTCGTCGAAAACCTGCCTGACGGCGGAGAAGAAGTCAAGATGGGCGATGTGATCCTTTTGGCCTATGGTGAAACTTACTACATGCCTGTACAGGTCAATGGAAGAAACATGTACGAGGTTGTCTATCTTGAAGAACAGGCAGAAGAGGACGGACCCTCGTCCAATTAATCGGTATCTCAATAACCAGAGAAAAGCGGGCCAAACACCCGCTTTTTTTTATGAGTTTATCAGAAGCTTTCGTTCACATTGAGGTAAAATCCTGAATTCCCTTTTTGACCGATTCCATAGTCGGCGGAAATCGTCGTTCTGTTCCGCTTGTTGATCATCACCCGAAGTCCCACACCATAGCCCGGGTTGATTTGGGTAAACAGTTGCTCGTTTGTGGTTCGGCTGCCGAAACTGGCCGCATTTACGAAAACAGTCCCACCGAAAGTCTCCTTGTTTTGCTGCAAGGGAAATCGATATTCTGCTTCAGTATAGACCATGCTCTCGCCCCTAAATCGACCCTGTGCATAAGCTCTGCCTGTCCTTCCAAACATATCCCAACCCAAAGATGGAAGATTCATGTAGGGGAGATTGCCTGAGACCAGGAAGTTTCCATAACCCCAAAAAGCGATCAGGTGCCTCTTTCGCCGCTCACTGAGATTGATGTAGTGCCTGTAATCAAATAGCAGCGTACTTGAGTTTTGATCCGAACCCAGCCATGTGGGATTTACTTTGTAGGAAAGCAGGGCGAAGTTTCGCTCATAGGGTGATGTAGGATTGTCGCGGTTTTCCATTATTAGGTTCATCGTAAACCCAGAAAGCACATAGCTGTCGGTCGAGAAACCTTTGGCCAGGTTATAGGCATCATGCGAAAATGCAAGGTTTGTTCCTCCGGCCTCGTTGGTGTAGTTGTTGATTTTTGAATGTTTATCGAAATGGTACCCAACTCCCGTATAGAATTTTGAGTCGCCGATTCGTTTCAAAACCGTTTCATAAAAGCGAAAAAGGCTGAAATCCATTTGCTGCTCCCCCCACCAGACTCCCGCCTGATTGGGGTTTTCTGCTGGAATATTCGGCGCTGTACTACCCAACCCAAAAGTCGGCTGGGAGGTGATGAAATATCGCCAATCACCCACGAGAATCCATTTGTTTTGATTGAGGAAAATATTGCTCCTGAAGCTGAAAATCCACTGCTTTTTGGTCGTGTAGAGGAAATTACCAACAAAATTGGAAATTCTGGTGTCTTCGGGATCGCCCATATACCAAGTAGCAGAGGGCGCAAATCCAAACATCCATCCGTTGGCAGGATTGGAAGCCACCGCGGGAAGCGGCACGATCCTGAGGTCCCTGATCCTTTTTTCTTGGGGTGGCAATGTGTCCTGCGAAGCCAATGAAACCGAACAAAAAATCATCGCGGGGAGGAGGAACAACAGTACAGCTTTCATAGTAGACGGGCGCCTTTGGCCTTGGGTTTATTTGATTCCTAGCAATTTGGATCCTTTAATTTAAAGCAATCTTTGGTTCACCAGTCCAAATGGTCAAAATTATTTTGGTGTGAAGGCCAATCGGAAAAGCGACTATCCTTGTTGCCATAGACGGGAGGGTGCCGACTATGGAACACTGATCTCTATTCTGCATCCTTTACGCACCTGAATCCAACATTGGATGTGCCGCTGTCGTAGGCATGTCCCTGTCTGGCTGACGGCCTGTAATTGATACAATAATCATCCGCACAGAGAAATGAGCCTCCCTTGATGACTTTTTCCTGCGCATAGGGATTGGTAGGATTATAGCATTTGTTCATCGCGCTGTCGAGGGGAGGGGCAATGCCAGCAACCCGGCTGAACTGGATCGCATCATACCAATCCGCTGTCAATTCCCATACATTGCCGATCATGTCATAAAGGCCGAAGCCATTTGCCTGAAAGCTTTTGACGGGCGCAGTACCAGCAAAATTGTCCTCGACAAGGTTTTGGTGTGGGAAATCGCCCTGAAAGGTATTGGCCATGAACTGTCCATTGGGTCTGAATTCAGTCCCCCAAGCATAGCGAACCTTTTCCTTTCCCGCTTTGGCGGCATATTCCCACTCGGCTTCGGTGGGAAGTCTTTTGCCAGCCCATTTGGCATAGGCTTCCGCATCTTCGAACGCGATGTGGACTACCGGATGGTTTTCTCTACCCGCGATTGAGCTGTTAGGTCCCTCAGGGTGCTTCCAACTCGCTCCGTTAACCCATTTCCACCACTGGCTGATGTCATTTGATTGGGTTGAAACTGGGTGATTGGGTGGCGAGAAGACCAAGGACCCCGGCTGCAATTGATCGTCTGGAAGCTTGGGTGTGTCTGGAGGCAACTGTTTTTTCAATTCTTCCCAATCGATTTTTCTTTCGGCTACGGTCACATAGCCAGTTTCCTCCACAAACTTCGAGAATTGGGCATTGGTCACCTCCGTCTCATCCATCCAAAATCCCTTCACCTCGCGTTGCACCGCTGGGCGCTCGACAGCATATGCTTCCAGTTCGTCCGTGCCCATCCAAAATGAGCCCCCTTCTATCCAGACCATTCCATCCACTGCTTTGGCGGTTGCGGAAGTTTGTGCTGTATCTGAGGTCTTGTTTGAATCGCAGCCGAATAACCCTACGGAGGCTATGAGAACGGTGGCAAACTTGAATGGATTATTTTTCATCTGGTAAAATTGCGAATGGAATGTATTTCTTGGAATTTCTCCGAATTTAGGCTAAAACCATAAAAAAGCCTGCACATCTAGGGGAAATGCAGGCCGTTTTTAAAGGACTTTCAGCCTTATTTCTCACCCAAAAATGGTAAGCCGTCCAATAGTGCCAGGAAAAGTGTGGTCTGGATATAATCATCCAGCTGTAGAAACTTGGCCGCGATCGTAGTACTGGTTGCCTTTTTGAACTGAGAATAGTATTTGCTGTGTAGTTTAGTCATCGAAGCATCTACTTTGAGGCGTCTTTTGACCATCGCATCCAGTTCAGTTTCACTGATGGATTCGAATTTCTCCAAGTAATCATTGATGAGCTTGAGGCGTTCCCGCGTGATGGCGCGCCTTTCATCCTCGTACTTCTGGAAAACCGGCCAGAAAGCCTGTGCATCGGTGTCCGAAAGCTCCATGTATTGTTCGACAAGAGCTCTTTTTTCCATTCCAAATTCAGACTGGATCAGCGTGATTTCATCGTCGATAGTTTGCGACATTCCTAGAAGGGGAACTAAGATTAATGCCGCAATCAGTGTAAGCTTTGCTTTCATGATAGGTATTGATGTTTGGTTAAAAATCAATTGTTGAAGTTGAGCATAACAAAACCGACATTGAAGCCCAACCATGATTGGCTTGACATGGCCGAATTCTCGAAAGTTTGGTAGTATTTGCCCGAAATCTTGATTCCCACATAATCGCTCAGTTCAACCACAGCGCCCAATTCCGGCCTGAAGGCTATTTGGTTGTTAGCAATTTTTTCCACAAAAATCCCCATATTTCTTGTTCTGCTATTGATCGAAAGGCCCGCAGCTAGAGATGCAAAGGGACGGATGGGGCCTGATTCTGTGAAGAAGAAGATCGCCGAAGCCATCAAAGGAGTCATTTTCATATAACGGAACTGGTTGCCGTGTACGGTTACCGTGCCCGATTCCAATAACTGGTCCGGGACTTCCTCATAGAAATTCACGGTACCTGCCTCGACCCCAAAACCGAATCGATTATTGGACATTTTGAGAAATTCAAAATTGGCTCCTCGTCCGCTAAAATTCCCGGTGAAGTCAGCCGTATTGCCCAAAGGCATGCTGGGTGCGTAGTTGATCTTGATAACCGTTCCCTGTGCAAAGGATCCGACAGAAAACAGATAAAAAGCAATTGCAAATATTATTTTACGGATCATGAAAACTATCTTTTGATGTAGGGAGATTGGATAAATGCCTGGTTGACACCGATGACGGCACGGTCAGTGTTGCTGGAAGACGACCCGGTGATCGCACCGTTTATTACGGAAACCCAGTTGACTTCGACTTGACCGCCGGTACCTGCCGTTTTCATATCTACAAATTGCAGTAAAATCGATCCTGTGCTCACGGATGTCACTACCGCAGGTTGGAATCCCGGATACTGCCAACGAAGGCCAGTCCCTAAATTTGGTATCCACCAATCCCAAAACCACCAGTTGTAACTGAACAAGAGTTCGTTTTGGTCCGTCATGGAAGGAAGTATCACATAATCTGGATTATCGAATTGTGTGACGGGCGTAAAGCCTCTAGCTATCATGTTTGACCTGATGGCATTGATGATCGAACGGCCCGTGGCAAATTCTAAAAAAGGCGGACGCTGGCCTTGGACAGGTGGCACATCAGAGAGAATGACCACATTGTCGGGTAGTGCAAAGGTCCTACCTTGCCCAAAACTGTAATCCGGATTGTAATTGGTATAGACCACGTCAAGCGAGGTGGAATCTTGTGGTAATTCAGGCGCACAGGCGAGCAGCGCCGTCATGCCAATCCCCAAAAAGAACCGCTGTAATTGTAATTTCATGCTGGGAAAACTGATGTTTGATGTTTAAAACACACCAAATGTAGGAATACTTTCCTTGAATTTTCAGTGCGGCATGGTTTCCTTATATTTTTTTGAGAATATTTTAGGAATATTGGCATGGATATCTCAAATATCGAAAAATGGGTACCTTAGCTTCCGAATTCATATTTCGAGCCGCGACGGAATAATATGGAAATATCCTTGGATTGGAAGCATCTTTTTTACTTTTTCCCAATGTTTATAGGCCTATTGGTTGGCTTGGTGCTCATTTTTTATGGAGTTAGAAAAAACAGGCAGAATGTACTTCTGGGGATTGGATTTCTACTTTTGACTTATGTTTCGTTCATTATTTGGCTCGTCGTTTCCGGGAACTTTGTGCACTTTCCGCATTTGTACCGCACGGGGAATTTCATGGGGCTTTTGTTTATTCCGCTGGTATATCTATATATACGCAATACGGTCTCAGGGACAGGGCTGCACAAATGGGACATCCTGCACTTGATTCCAGCATTGGTATTTTTTTTGGATTATTTGCCGATCTATCTGCTCAGCACTGCGGAGAAAGTTGCTTTGATCAAGTCAGAGATCGAGGACCCGTATCTGTTTACCACGTTTACCCAATCCCGCTTCTTCCCAGATAATTTCTATACCCCCATGAGGTCAGTCATTCTCTGCGGCTATTGGCTGGCCTCGGTTTATTTATTGTGGGGCAATTGGAAAAAACAACCTGTGAATGACTTTTCGCGAGAATGGAATATCTGGATCGTGGTTTTTCTGCTTTTGGAATTGATGGTGTTCTTTCCCTTCTTTTTGGTTTTTTGGTTTGTGGATTCCCTTACCGGCTTTTATTTGGTTTTTTTCACCGTTGTCATACTCACCTTCGGGACCGCCATTTCATTGTTATTTTTCCCCAAGATACTCTATGGCTTGGATCTGAACTCCTATTCCATTCAGCAAAAGAAGAATATGGTCCCTTCAAAAGGCGATCATCAGGAGAATCTCTCTTCAGCGAAAATCGATGAGATCAGACTAAAGTTTGAACTTGTCTTGGGCCAAAAAAAGCATTTTTTGAAGCATGGTTATTCAATCCATGACCTTTCCGAGGATACGGGTTTCCCAGTGTATATCCTCACGATCTACATCAACAAAGTCCTTGGGACTACTTTCCCGGACCTTATCAACCAAAAACGTATAGAAGAATGTAGTGAGATCATCAAGTCTGGTAGACATGCACATCTTTCGGTGGAAGGCTTGGCTGAGGTTAGTGGATTCAACAATAGAAACTCGTTTTCCTTGGCATTTAGGAAGCACAAGGGGATGACACCCTCTGAGTATATCAGATCCCAGAAAAATCCACAACAGCGTTTGTAACTCGCGCATATTTATCAAAAATTGTCCAGCCGATAGGCGATGGCACCGACTGGCGGATTTTTAAAGCGTAACTTTGATCAGATGATTTTTAAAACTGCGAACATTTAATTACTAACAAATCCTTTCTATGCGTATTTATTCCAAAATCTCCATTGCAGTCCTTGCACTGACGTTTTTCATGTGTCAAGGAAAAGAAGAAAGTGCTTCCCCAAGTGAAGTTGCTGGACTTGCAAGTGACCACTTTGACCCCAAAGGTAAAGCACCATCAGACCACACGCTCGCGGTTTGGGAAAACTGGAAAAAAACATTGCCTTTCGACGACAAGCGCGACTACGAAGAAGCGCAAAAAGGCTTTATCGCTGCTCCGGATTTCAGGCAGATCAAAAACGCCGAGGGCCGTGTAATTTGGGATATTGGTCGGTATGACTTCCTTTTAAATAATCAGGATTACAAGACGATTCACCCATCGCTCCAGCGGATTGCAACGCTGAATATGGGTTATGGATTGTTCAAAGTTACCGACGGCATCTACCAAGTGCGTGGCTTTGACTTGTCCAATATGACCCTTATCGAAGGAAAAACAGGATGGATTTTGTACGACGTCCTTACTACCAAGGAAACAGCGGCAGCCGCACTGAAATTTGCCAACGAGCAACTTGGAGAAAGGCCCGTGACCGCTGTGATCTATTCGCACTCCCACGCCGATCATTTCGGGGGAGTACGGGGTGTGATCAATGAAGAAGATGTGATAGCGGGAAAGGTAAAGGTAATTGCGCCTGCAGGATTTATGAATTTTGCTGTATCTGAGAACGTGATCGCAGGCAATGCGATGAACAGGAGGCTTTTCTACCAATATGGTGTGCTGCTGCCCGTGAGTCCATATGGACACGTCGATCAAGCGCTTTCAAAGAACGTCTCTTCAGGTGCGCTTGGATTGATTGCACCTACGATTTCGATCAGCAAGCCCATCGAGGAACTTGTCGTGGACGGTGTGAAGATGATCTTCCAAAATACACCCAACACCGAGGCTCCGGTTGAGATGAATACTTACATCCCGGAAAAGAAAGCGCTTTGGATGGCAGAGAACGTCACGGCTACGATACACAACATCTATACGTTGAGAGGTGCATTGGTAAGGGATGCATTGACTTGGTCCAAGAAGATTTCAGAGGCACTCTACATGTTTGGCGAAGAAGCGGAAGTGATGTTTGCCTCACACCATTGGCCGAGATTTGGAAATGAGCGCGTACAGGAAGTCCTTCGTGCCCAGCGTGACACCTACGGCCATATCCACAATACCGTCCTCAACCTTGCCAACCAGGGAGTGACGGTAAATGAAGTACACAACGTGTATGAAGTTCCGAAAAGTCTTCAACAGCAATGGGCGGCAAGGTCTTACCATGGCTCTGTAGAGCACAATAGCCGCGCCATCATCAACAGGTATTTGGGCTATTGGGATGCAAACCCGCTAACTCTTATCCCTATTCCGGAAAGGGAATCAGCACCATTGTTTGTTGAAATGATGGGTGGATCCGCCCCTATCATTAAGAAAGGGAATGCGCTTTACAAAGAAGGAAAATATCTGATGGCGGCCGAGATCCTCAACAAACTCGTTTTTGCAGAGCCTGACAACCAGGAAGCAAAGGATCTTTTGGCAGATTGTTATGAACAAATTGGCTACCAGCAAGAAAGTACGAGCCTCCGAAATACCTTCCTAGCTGGGGCCTATGAGCTTCGCAATGGAATACCAGGTGGTGAAATGCCTAAGTCAGTCACTCCTGACATTATCAGGGCGATGAGTACTGAAACATGGTTGGACTTCCTGGGAGTAAAACTCAACAGCAAAAAAGCTGAAGGAATTTCCTTCAAGATGAACATCATCACGCCGGATAACAACGAAAAATTCATTGTTGAGCTTAGCAATTCTACTCTTTCAAATCTCAAGGGTTTCACATCGAAAAATGCGGATTTGACGCTGACCTTGAATCGGGCAGATTTGAACCTTACCATGATGGGTGTTAAGACTTTTGAGGATTTGCTCAAAGAAGGCAAGGCAAAAGTGGAGGGTAACGTGCAGATTCTTGGACAGTTGGTAGGTCTTTTGGATGAGTTTGATCCAAGGTTCGAAATCCTTCCGGGGACAAAGAGAGATAAGTTTCAAGCAGTAAAAGCCGATGGTGGTTTTGACGAGCCTGCTTTTGTTGAAGATTGATTGAGGATTAAGGCAGCCCAATGGCATTAACAAATTGCCATTGAGCTGTCTTCATTACACCAGATCTGTATTTATCATTTTAGGGCAAAAACACCTGAAAGCGATTAGGGTAATGCATTAGATAGTTGCCTAGCCAACAATTTATACAGGTGGTAGATCGAGTTCCGGATAGCTTTGCATTTATTGACTGAATGTGGGCAAGAATCAAAGCATGGAAACAGTCGATTCAGCTACATTCGCTTAGTTAAATATTACTCGCTATATGAATCAAAAAAGAATACCTCACACTTTCATTTTGGTACTTGCTTCTTTGTTTTTCAGCTCTTTGGTTTCAGTAGCCCAAGAAGAAGTGAAATCCAATGAGCCGTCTGAAAAAAAAGAAAAGAAAGTTGACATCAATATTTTACCGGTAGTCGCTACCAATCCGACCGTCGGGGTGTTGTTTGGGGTTTTGCCCGGTGTCAACTGGAATATGGGGGAGGAAGAAACTACCCGGAATTCCACCGCATTGATCGGGATTTATTACACCACCTTGAATCAACTCTTTACCTCCGTCCGTGCCAACGCCTTTACGAAGGAGGACAAGTTCAACCTGCTGACAGATATCCGCTTCAATCTCAACGCGCAGCCAACTTACGGACTAGGTTCAGTGCTCGACAAGAGTACCTTGGTAGGAGGGGGCGAGGGCCCCTCAGACAATCCCTATCCTCCCTTCCAAGAGCAGGAGATGATGTACTTCAACAATTTCCGGCTTTACCAAACCGTCCAAATGCGTCACAAAAAGACCAACCTGTTTTATGGAGTTGGCTATCATTTGGATGTTTTTTGGAGCATCGATGACAGACAGCTTGACCTCGATGCCGAGCCTCAGCGTATTACCCATCACTATCGCTACCAAAGCATGAAGGGACTTCCTACGGATAAGTATTCTCAATCCGGTCTCTCGGCAAATGCAACTTTTGATAGCCGTGACAATGTCGTAAATCCTTATGAGGGACAGTTGGCGGCGATTTCGTTGCGGGCATTTCCGAAGTTTCTGGGCAGTACTACCAGTGCTTCCCAATTGTGGATGGAGTACCGCACCTATGTGAACCTGGTCAAGTCCCGCCCGCGAAATGTATTGGCCTTCTGGGGCTACGGTTGGTTTGTGACGAGCGGAACATCGCCGTACTTGGCATTGCCTGCGATCGGATGGGACATGTTTGCAAGATCGGGAAGGCCATATACGCAAGGAAGGATAAGAGGGGAGGACTTGGTCTATGCCGAGACAGAATGGCGTTTTCCTTTGCAAAGAGAAAAGAACAAATGGGGTGGGGTGCTGTTCATCAACACTTCCACAGCCAGTAGCAGAACCGAGAACATCAACCTGTTCAGCAACTTCGTATTCGGTTACGGCGGCGGACTCAGGTTTATGATCAACGAAAAGAAAAGGGTGAACCTCGGTCTTGACTATGGCTTTGGCGCCAATGGGGCGCAGGGATTGTTCCTTAACTTGAATGAATATTTCTAGACATCAGATATCATCACGCTGCAGACATATGCAGGGTGAAAATGAGTTTGACGCGTTTTTGTTTTGGGTTAATAAGTGAAAAAGGGATTCTGGCTAAGATTGCTCCAAGATTTGCGGTGCTGTTTTCTGAATAGTTCGCGATAAGGAAAGTTTGCTTTAAATTCAACCTTATGTTTGTAGCGAAATTGTCGAAAGCCAGAATCCTCTTTTTTTTCCTGTTGTTCAGTCTCGTATTTTTTACCCAAGCCTTTTCCCAGTCCAACAAGCCACAGTGGTGGTTTACCTACAACCATACCGGGAGATTTGCCGACAGATGGAGCTATGGCTTTGATCTGAATTACCGGACAAATGGTCTCGTGCCGCTCAATTCGAGCCTTACCGCTGCCCGTATGGGGATCAATTACCACACCAATACGGGGTTTCGGATTACTGCGGGATATGCTTGGTTTGGCACATTTGCATCCCAGCAAGACCGGATTTGGCTACACGAGAACCGACTGTATGAACAGGTTCAATTCAACCACGGATCCGGGAAAGTTAATTTTACCCACCGCATCCGGATCGAACACCGTTGGCGGCAACTGTTTACCGATGCGAGCTTGGGCGAAACCGATGTTTTCTTGACAAATAGATACCGCTACCTGATTCAATTGGATGGGCCTATTCCGCGAAATCCGGAAAGGAAGACTTCGCTGCGTTGGCAGGTTGCCAATGAGTTTTTCATCCACAACCAAGAGGACATTGGCTATATGCTTTTTGACCAGAACCGGACTTTGGCGGGGGTAATGATTTCGCCGACAAAGACCACCAGTTTGGCGGTACTCTACCAGCTTATTCTCCAGCAGCAACCGTACCTGAGGGAAACCCGAGCGATCAATTCCATCAGGATCACACTTTTTCAATCTTTGGATTTCCGGAAAAAGAAAACGATCATCAGAGAGGAAGTTCCTGTGGTGGATTGATGTTCGGTTGCCCAGGTGTCGATCGAGGGTTCGACTTTAGGGTGGTGGGATTTCAAATCCCAAAAGACAAATGGGTGGAATTGCAAATTCCAACCAGCAGGTGATTTTCATTCCATCGCTTTATTTTCCTTACCTCCTTTTGAACTATCAGAAGTGATTTTATTTCTCATTATTGTTTCATTTAAAAGCGAAATCGTAGAATCTCTTTTCTCAATTTCCTTTTCTAAAATCCGTAACTCCTTTGAAAGTGTAATTTTCTCATTATCAAACCTTAAAGATGCATCACGATTTCCCAACCAGTAAAATAGAGGAACAGACGCAACAAGAACGGACCAGAAATAAACGTTTTTGATTAGCTGCATTATTTGATTGTCATCGGCTATTTTCTCAGGACCTGCTATATTTATTTCTGAAATGAAAGCGTCAATATACCCAGCTGCTTCCAGACGACCTTTCCTTATTCCTTGTTCAATTAGAATTTCATTTCTTTCCATCCATGGAATAAATTGAATTTTTTTTAATTGTTCTGATTTTGAGTCAGCAGATTTTGGAAAGATTCTTTTTAATAACTCACAAGTGGTGTTTACCCATATTTTTGGGTCTATTTCCCCAAGGATCTTTTTCTTTTGATCTTCCAAGGAATTTATAGCTTTCACTTTTTTCATTTAAATGAGTATTGATTATCTAAGTATAGAGAAACTCACCCCTCGTCCAGTACCACTATCCTACTCTCCTTTTCCTTCACGCAACATAATTCATCCACCAGGGATTCGAGTTCTTTGTCGATCCGGGTCATTTCGGACTGACAGAATTCAAATTGAATTCAATTTCCTGATTTCCATTTCCAATCTTCGTCTGAATTTCCGAGAGCTTAATTTGAGTATGTACTTTACTACAAATTTGGTGACGGCTGGGCTATTAGGATAAATTTTCATGAATTCATGTATAAATTTTCTCTCGGAAATTATGTTGCTTTTAACTTCGTTTTTTAAGTCTCTTTTCCACTCATCGTATGCTCTTCTAAGTTTTCTTTGTTTTTCCAGCGGTTTACTTGTAAGAATTGAATATGAAGTTTTCAGCTCATTCAGGTAAAGCTTCAACTTAGAGAATTTAACTTTTTGATAATAATTATGGTAGCGGTAGAACTCCCAAAGCCTGTTTTGTTTCAGGTATTCAAACAATAAGGTTTCAAGAATTCTTAGAATTTTTGCTTCAAAATCATGGGTCGTTAGTATATAGTTTGAGTAAGCGATACTCATTTGAATAAAAATCGGTTTTGGCAAATGTGTTAAAACCACGTGTGAATTATCGGACGTTTTGTACGGTCAAGTCCTGAAATAAGTTGACACAA
>NZ_AMZY02000018.1 GCF_000330725.2 Mariniradius saccharolyticus AK6
TTGTCAACCTATATCAGGCATGCACACTTGGTACATCGTACTTCGTACTTGGTTCATCTCCTGTCCTCGTCCCGACCGCCTTCCTACCGCCTTCCTACCGCGTCCCCACCGCGTTCCTACCGTGTCCCGATCGCCGCCCGACCATTACCCGATGATATTCCGTGTATGACCCGATCTACTATTTTTGGCAGGGGCATACCTGGGGCTTGATAAAGCTTCGATAGGACTAGGGCAACAAATATGGTGCTTGTGCCTTGTCATCTTGCCGGTTTTGGGTTTTCCCCCGGATTACAAAAAATCCTACTCAGATTTGCCGCCGTTAAACTCAAAAAAAAAAAGCCCGATTGCTCGGGCTTCTTGGTATTGTTAGGCTCTGGTTCTCTTCTTTTTTGTAATATCCTCTTCGATCTCGTCCTCGACACCGGCGAAAATCCTGCCGCAGTGTTCGCAGACAATCAGCTTCTTCTTTTCACGGATATCAGCCTGACGCTGTGGCGGCACGACATTGAAGCAACCTCCGCAAGCACCACGCTTGACCATCACGACAGCGAGGCCATTCTTGGCATTGCCGCGGATCTTGGTGTAGGATTTGTACAGCCTGTCTTCGATTTTCTTTACAGCCTTTTCCCTTTCGGTATTCAGCTTGTTTTCGTCGTTTTCACTTTCGCTGACGATGTTTTTCAGCTCGTCTTTTTTGGTGGTAAGGTCCTTTTGGCGCTCTTTTACGATCTCCTGAAGTGCCGCAACCTCGACGTTTTTGTTTTCAATCTTGATCTGCGATTCCCCGATCTTCTTTTTGGAAACCTGGATTTCCAAATCCTGCAGTTCGAGTTCCTTGGTGATGGCGTCGTACTCCCGGTTGTTTCTGACGTTCATCTGCTGGTCTTGGTATTTTTTGATCAGCTTTTCGGACTCTTTGATATTTTCCTTGAATCGCTTGATGTCGTCTTCCAAGGCAGCAATATCAACCTGGAATTTCTGAAGTCTTGTTTCGTATCCGGCTAACTCATCCTCTAGGTCTTGGACCTCTTCGGGGAGGGCTCCCCTTACTTTAAAAATCGCGTCAAGTCTGGAATCTATTTTTTGAAGGTTTAATAAGGCTTCAAGCTTCTGAGTAACTGTACTTTCCATGTACTACAGATATGTTATGGGATTTGTGACTACTTTTGACAAATAGAGTGCAATATTAGGAAAATTTTGGGACAATAATTCCTTGAGTAATTCTTTTGTGAAAATTTCACTCTCGTAATGCCCGATGTCACAAACAATCAGTTGATTCTCAGCATCAAAGAATTCGTGGTATTTGATGTCGGCCGTGATGAATATGTCTGCGCCGGCACTCTTCGCCGTGGAAAGCAGGAAAATCCCCGCGCCCCCACAGAGGGCCACTTTTTTTATCGGCTTTCCGGTCAAGGCCGTATGCTTGATTACATCCAGTTCCATCGCCTGTTTCAAATGGAGTAGAAACTCCTTTTCATCCATCGGTTCCCGCAACTCACCCAGCATCCCCGCACCAACTTCCTGGTTTTCGTTTTCCAGTTGGTGGAGAAAATAGGCCACTTCCTCATAGGGATGTGCCTTCCTCAGGGCCGCCAAAACCTTTCTTTCGAGATAAGAGGGAAGCAAAACTTCGATCCTCGTCTCAGGTTCACGGTGGGGTTTTTCCCTTTCCCCCAAATGCGGATTCGCCGCCGCGGAGGGGGTGTAAGTTCCCGTGCCCGTGGTCAGGAAGCTGCATCCTGCATATTCCCCAATCTTTCCCGCCCCCGCCTCAAACAGCGCTGCAAGCACTGCATCTGCCTGTTCGTGGGGGACAAAGGTGGTCAGTTTGGACAGGATTTGCTTTTTGGGTTGCAGGATGCGGGTATGGCTGAGTCCGATTTTGTCGGCGATCTTTTTGTTTACCCCGTGGCGGACGTGGTCGAGGTTGGTATGGATGGCATAGATCGCAATATCGTTTTTGATGGCGGCGATGACCGTGCGCTCCACGTAGTTTTTGCCGGTCAGGCTTTTGAGTCCTTTGAACACAATCGGATGGTGGGCGACAATCACGTTGCAGCCTAGGCGGACCGCTTCGGCCACTACTTCCTCCGTCGCATCCAGCGTGCACAGGATGCCGGAGACAGCGGTATTGGGATTCCCGGTAATCAATTGGGCATTGTCATAGGATTCCTGATAGGAGGGAGGGGCGACAGTTTCGAGATAATTCACCAAGTCACGGACGGTATATGCCATCTTTTTTCAGTTATTTTGTTCAAAAATAAGCAAAAAGCCCCATGCGCTGGTACGCCCCTTGGTTATATCCATTTGCACTCCTATATAATGGTGTCACCAAGGTACGCAACAAATTGTTTGATCGGGGAACACTCCCATCCTTCAATCCCAGCATCCCCACAGTCGTGGTCGGAAACCTGAATGTCGGAGGTTCGGGCAAAACGCCGATGGTGGAATTCT
Source organism: Mariniradius saccharolyticus AK6 (assembly GCF_000330725.2). Taxonomy (GTDB): domain Bacteria; phylum Bacteroidota; class Bacteroidia; order Cytophagales; family Cyclobacteriaceae; genus Mariniradius; species Mariniradius saccharolyticus. The sequence goes on from NZ_AMZY02000018.1 coordinate 2,455, forward strand.
TGATTGAATCCTTTGCGGACCAATACCGCACGGTGACCCTCAGCCGCGGCTATGGTCGAAAAACCAAGGGATTTGTTCTTGCTTCCCAGGACACAAGTCCTGAGCAAATCGGAGACGAACCTTTCCAGATTTTCTCCAAATACAAAGAGAGAATCCACGTCGCCGTCGGAGAGAAGCGGGTAGATGCCGCACAGGAAATCCTCTCCCAATTGCCTGAAACGCAGCTTTTGCTATTGGATGACGCGTTCCAACACCGCTATATCCTAGGAGATGTGAAGATTCTGCTGACTACATTCCACCGGCCGTTTTTTGAGGATCATCTATTACCCGCGGGGACCTTGAGAGAGTCGCGGACTGGGGCGGAAAGGGCGGATATCATCGTGGTGACAAAGTGCCCAAATGAGCTCCTTGCTTCTGAAAAAGAGAGGTTCCTCAAGAAAATTTCCCGCTACAGCAAGGCAAGGGTCCTGTTTGCGGGTTTGGGGTATGGGTCGCCCAAAGTTGTTTCCGGCCAGGAACAAGGAATCCAAACAAAAAAAGTGATCGCATTGTCTGGCATTGCAGACAACAGCCTATTCCTTGCGGAAGCCAGGAGGAGGTTTGAGGTGCTGGAAGTATTGGATTTTCCCGACCACTATACCTACAGGGAGAGTGATATGTCAGCACTCAAGCAATTGTCCGAGAAGCATGGGGGTGCTGCGGTCTTGACCACGGAGAAAGATGCGGTAAAACTTAAAAGCCCTGCATTTCGTGAATGTTTGGCGGAAATTCCGATTTTTGCGCTGCCTGTCAATATCAAACTTTCCGATGCGGATGCCCAAGTCTTGCGATCCAGGGTCAAGCAAAGTATCGGGGAAAAACTCAAAATACGTGAGGTTTAAGCATTTCCTTTTCATCTTCCTGTTCGGCGTTTTGCTGGGGTTTGACCTCTACGGTCAGACACGTCCCATCAATCCCCAAACCGGGATGCCGAGCGGTTTTCCGCAGGAAGGACAGCAATTGCCGCAGCGTAAGGAGATCAAGGAGGAAGCCGGTGGTAGGAAAAAATTGATCGACGACAGCACCAAGATGGTGTTTGGGCCCAAGACTTCGCTTTATTTTTTGGAAAAGGATATCAAGAGAAATATCGAAAGAAAAGTCGAGGTAGATACCCTTTTGGACAATTTCCACTACTACGAGCCCGTCGCCAAGTCAGGATGGATGTACCAGGACCTTGGCAACGTCGGTAGCGCCGCGAAGCCGATTTTCTATGATGTGCCCAGAACGATTGGGGTCAGTTCGGGCTTCCATGCATATGACTTGTACTACCTGTCTCCCGACAGCATGCGGTACTACGACACCAAATCGCCTTACACGCAGATGAACGCATTCTTTGGAGGGGGAAATCGGAACCTGCTGGACTTGGTTTTTGCCAGGAATATCAATCCTAGGTGGAACATCGGCTTCAACCTCAGCACGATTCGAGCGACCAAATTGCTCAATCCATCTGGCCGTGACGATCACCTTGCCGTCCAAAATGCCTATTCCATGCACACGAGCTACAAAAGCGAAAATGGCAAGTATCTGCTTTTGGCCAATTTTTCCAGGATGAAACATGTGGTGGAAGAGCAAGGCGGAATCGTGTCTCCGGATTTTGATGAGACATCTGAGCTGTTTGCCTACCAAGATGCCAAGGTTTGGTTGAAAAATTCGGTGGCCCAGGATTTCAGGATCGATTACCATCTTTACCACCAATACGAAATCGTCAAAGGCTGGCAGGTCTACCATGTATTTGACAGGCGACACCAGAATGTGCTTTTTACAGCCAACCTGAATTCCTCTGACTCGAGCTTTTTCAACATTTTCAACCCGCCCCGGCTGATTGCCTCCGACAGTACCAAAAACCAAAACCTGTTCCGCGAACTCAGAAACGAAGTCGGGTTCAAGGGGGATTTGGGTCCACTGTATTACAATGCCTTTTTGAAATACCGCCGTGCGGAGGTGGAATCCGCAAACGTCGGAAATGCACAGCAGATCGACGAGGTGTACGTAGGCGGTATGTTGAGCGGCAAGATTGGGGAGAATTGGAGATTTGATGCCGAGGCGGAGTACCTGCTGCCGGAAGCTTTCAGGCTCCGTGGACTGTTCGTCTCGCCGTTTTTGGAGGCATCTTACACGAAGGCCCTGTACCGTCCTACTGCGATGCAACTGCTCTATGCCGGAAACCACCACCGGTGGGCAAATGACTTTGAAAATATCGGCGTCGATCAAATCAAAGGTATCCTGAAAGTGGATCTGCCGTTTTTGCGGATACGTCCCAGCCTGACCCTCAACCGGGTCAATAATTACGTCTTCTTCGATACTTTGCAGCAGGCGGTACAGGCATCCGGGGAGGCGTTTTTGGTGATTCCCGGGCTGAAATTTTCCGCCAATTTGAGGCAGAAATTGTTCTTTGAGGGCGAAGGATACTACACCCAACGTTCCGGCGACGGGGCGGACAATTTCCGGATACCGAGTTGGGTCGTCAATTCGCGGTTGTTTTACCAGTCCGAGATGTTCAAGGGCAATTTGTATGTCCAGATCGGTTTGGAGGGCAGGTACCGCAGCGATAACTACGCCGATTTCTACAATCCGGCAATCCAGCAGTTTCACATCCAAAACTTCTTCGATGTCTACGCCTATCCTGTGATCGACTTCTTCCTCAACGCCCGGATCAACCGGACACGGATATTGCTGCGCATGAACCATATCAACATCAACATGATGAGCGAGCCGGGATACTTTGTGACGCCTTATTTCACGGGACTGCGAAGAACACTCGATGTCGGAATCAGTTGGCCATTATTTGACTAGAGACCATGAGTTGGGAGGAAAGTACCAAAAAGAAAATGCTGCACCTGCAGCTACCCACAGACCCGAGGTGGGTAAACATTGCCGAGATGAACATCGGCGATATCCTTGTTGACCATGCCTATTGTGAACAAAAAGCGGCATCCTCCTGTATTTCCTTGATCGTCAAATTCCACGATCTGCAGGAGCTTGTCGACACACTCACGCCTGTAGTCGCAGAGGAATGGAACCATTTTGAGCGTGTGATGGAGCAAATCAGAAAGCGTGGATTGGAATTTGACAAGCCAAGGAAGGATGAATATGTGGTGAAGCTTTCCGAGTTTGTCAAGAAGGGTGGAAGCCGGAGCCAGCAATTGGTGGAGTACTTATTGATGAATGCTTTGATTGAGGCGAGAAGTTGCGAACGCTTCAAGCTTCTCTCCAAGCATATACAGGATGAAGAGCTTCAAAAGTTCTATTACGAGCTGATGGTGTCGGAGGCAGGACACTATGTCAACTTTATCGAACTGGCTCGAAAGTACCATGACAAGGAAAAAGTAAATGCGCGATGGCAGGAATGGCTGGCCTATGAAGCCGAAGTGATCAAAAATCTGGAGATTCGCGGAGACCGTATGCATTGATCTGAATTGTGTATTTGGTCAATATTTGATCGCAGAGCCTCAACCATTCGGGCATTTTTCGTATTATTAGCGACTATTTTGCAGCAGTTTTTTTGAAAACTAACAACCAACCACTATGAATTTACTTGAAAACATCAAGGAAGCCCTTCAGTCCATCAAATCCCACTTGTTGAGGACTGTGCTCACGGGCACCATTGTCGCCATCGGGATCATGTCCCTCGTAGGCATGCTGACTGCCATAGATGGCATCAAAGCACAAATTGAGGAAAGTTTTTCAGGCCTAGGCGCCAGCAATTTCGACATCCGGTCGAGGGGATTTTCCGGCGGAAGGGCCGTGCAGGATGGCAAAACCGAGAAGTCCTATCCAGTCGTGAAGTACCGCGAAGCATTGGCATTCAAGGAGGCTTTTGGTAATACAGGACCTGCGACCGTTTTCACCACCGTTTCTGGGACAGCCGAAGTAAAACGGGGCTCGAAGAAAACGAACCCGAACGTGAGGCTCACAGGTGCTGATGACCTGTATTTTGGTCTAAAAGGGCTGAAGATCGAAAAGGGCAGGAACTTTAGCCGCACGGAGGTGCAATACGGAAATTATGTCTGCATCGTGGGCGTGGACATCGTGAAGTCACTTTTCGGGGATTCCGAGGAGCCATTGAACGATTATCTTACCGTGTATGGAAACAGGTATACGATTGTTGGAGTCCTTGAAAAGCAGGGCTCGGTGGGTGGCGGACCGGGTGCGGACCGAGCGATATTTATCCCGGTGGAAAATGCAAGCCGCTTGGATTTGAATGGGACCTTCCGCTATTCCATCACGGCAAGCGGCTCTGATCCTCTGAAATTGGACTATGAAATGGGGCAAGCCACAGGCTTGATGCGCAAGATCAGGCAGGACAAAGTTGGGCAGGAGGATTCATTTGAATTGACCAAAAGCCAATCTGTAGGTGAGAGTTTGGAGGAGGTAGCCGGTTATTTGAGGATTGGAGGATTCGGGATTGGTTTCATTACCTTGTTGGGTGCCTCGATTGGATTGATGAACATCATGCTGGTGTCCGTGACGGAGCGGACCCGTGAGATCGGCATCAGAAAAGCCCTCGGAGCCACACCGATGCGGATACGGCAGCAGTTTTTGATCGAGGCGATAGTCATTTGTATTCTCGGCGGAATTGTGGGCGTTTTGTTTGGGATTGGGATCGGCAATATTGTGGCAAACGCGATTGGCCCAGGTGGATTCCTTGTTCCTTGGCTTTGGATTTTCGTGGCCTTCATTGTTTGTATTGTGGTTGGTTTGGCTTCGGGATATTTTCCAGCCCGCAAAGCAAGCCGTCTTGATCCGATTGAGTCTTTGAGATACGAGTAAAATGAGCCAAGCAAATACCTTCGACGCGATCGTAATCGGCTCAGGCATCAGTGGTGGATGGGCCGCCAAAGAGCTTTGTGAAAAAGGTCTCAAAACCTTGGTGTTGGAGCGTGGGAGGAATGTGGAGCACAAAAAGGATTATCCTACGATGGTTTCCAATCCTTGGGACATGCCCCACCGCAACCAGATTCCCCTTGCCGATCGTCTCGAGAATCCAGTAGTCAACCGTTGCTATGCCTACAAGGAAGACACGGAACATTTTTTTGTAAAAGATTCGGAGCATCCATATCTCCAAGAAAAGCCTTTTGATTGGGTGAGAGGCTACCAAGTAGGGGGTAAGTCGCTCATTTGGGCACGGCAGACGCAGCGCTGGAGCAAATATGATTTTGAGGGTCCGGGCAGGGATGGGTTTGCGGTGGATTGGCCAATCAGGTATGATGACATTGCGCCTTGGTACAGTTACGTGGAGCGCTTTGTCGGCGTGAGTGGGAATTACGATGGTGTGGAGACTTTGCCTGATGGGGAGTTTTTGCCGGCATGGGAGATGAATTGCGTGGAAAAGGAAATAAGGGACCGTATTCTTGCCTCCTATCAAGATCGCCATGTCATGATTGGCAGGTGTGCGCACCTGACCCAACCCCAAGAACATCACCTGAAAATGGGTCGTGGCCAATGTATGGCGCGGAATCAATGCTATCGCGGCTGCCCCTTTGGTGCCTATTTCAGTTCAAATGCTGCCACATTGCCAGCGGCTGCGGCCACCGGTAACCTGACTATCCGCCCGGATTCCGTGGTCCATTCCATTATCTACGATGACCAAAAGGAAAAAGTGACAGGAGTCCGTGTGGTGGACCGAGAAACCAAATCGGTCTCAGAATACTTCGCCAAAGTGATTTTTCTCAATGCCTCGGCACTCAATTCGAATCTGATCCTACTCAACAGTACTTCCAATAGATTCCCCAATGGCTTGGGCAATGATTCCGGGATATTGGGAAAATATGTCGCCTTCCATAGTTACCGGGGGAATATTTCCGCATCGTTTGAAGGCTGGGAGGACAAATATTACTTCGGAAGGAGACCGACCGCGGTGATGATGCCCAATTTCCGCAACGTCAAGAAACAGGAAATGGACTTTCTCCGAGGTTATATGACTTTTTACACGGCAGGCCGAGGTGGCTGGGGCGGAAGGCGGGACCTGCCATTCGGAGCAGATTTCAAGGAACAGAACTCCGTTCCTGGTCCTTGGCATGTGTTTATGATGATGCAAGGCGAAACCATCCCCAAGGAATCCAACTTAGTCAGCCTGAGTCCTACCGAAAAAGACGCTTGGGGTATTCCTTTGCTCAAGGTGAATGTTGACTATGACGACAACGACGAAAAGATATTGAAAGACTTTTTGGAACAGGGCAGTGAAATGCTTTCCAAGGCTGGCTGCAAGGATATCCGTACTTCGGATTCCAAACAGGCTCCCGGCTTGGATATCCATGAAATGGGCGGTGTCCGTATGGGCAGGGATCCTGAAACATCCCTTTTGAACGGATGGAACCAAATGCACGCATGCAATAATGTGTTTGTCACAGATGGGGCCTGCATGACTTCTACCGGTACCCAGAATCCCTCGATTACCTATATGGCCTTGACCGCGAGGGCGGCGGATTATGCCGTGAAGCAGCTGAAAGCTGGAAACATCTGATCTTTAGGCGATTTTGTTTGTCCTTCGATTAGGTACGAAGGATACTGCGCTCGATGGTCCACTATTTTTTTAGAAAATATTTGGATTGTTTTTGTCAAATAGATATTTTTCAATTCGGTATAGCCTATTCATATGAAGGGATTTTTTGTCAACTGTGTAGCATTTGCTTTCATGCTATTCGCTTCCTCGGATTTGTTTGGACAAAGCCAAGAAAGGTCTTTTGGACAAGTTGCGGACTCTTTGGTTCACAAAACCCGATTCGACCAATTTCCAGAATCAGATGCCATTATTCTTTCCAACATTGGAAAAGTCATAATTGCTTCCAACGGAAAGGATCCCTTTACTGCGAATTATTCAGTTCAGCGGATCATCAAAATTCTTAAGAAAGATGGCCTCCAGGATGCTGATTTGGAATTACCTTATTTTGTGTTTGAAGGAAATAGTGAGGAAATTTTCAACATCAGGGGTTATGTGTATAACGTGGAAGGAGAAACTGTTACAAAGCAGGATATTTCCTCCGACCACATTTATGATGAAGAAGTGACAGGAAGTATTCACATCAAAAAGATTTCTCCACCTAACCTGCGAGAAGGTTCAGTAGTTGAAATTTCATATGAAATGACTTCCCCTTTATTGGGAAATATTCGTGATTGGCGATTTCAAGAAGAAATTCCGACCCTGTTTTCCTCTTATACATTTGAATATCCAGAATACTTCGCTTTTAGGCATAGTGCACAAGGTTTCCTTGAACTGGAGAAAGCGGAAAAGCACATTGGTAGTGGGAAAACGGCTTTTAGAAACTTAGGAAAATACAATACCGTGATCCATACCTTTGAAGTCAGGGGTGCACCTGGTCTTGATCCCGAACCATACATTGACAATCCTCAAAGTTATGGAAGTAGAGTTGAGTACCAGTTGCAGTCAATCCAATACCCTAACAGCGTGCTTTGGGAGTATTCTTCCACCTGGAATCAGGTAGGCGAGAAGTTCTTAAAGGGTGATGATTTTGGTGAAATTCTTAACAGAGGTGGTTATGCCGCCTCTATTGTCCCGACAATAGTTGGAGACGCGAAAAGCGGCGAAGAAATCGCGAAAAAAATTTACTATTATATCACCGACAATATCTCCTGGAACGGAGGGGTTGGGATTTATCCATCACAGGAACTGGAAAAAGTTTTTAAATCCAAATCCGGCAACGCGGCAGACTTAAATCTCTTGTTGGTCCAGTTTCTCGACAAGGCCGGCCTCTCGGCATTCCCAGTACTTACTTCAACAAGGGCGTCTGGAATATTGAATCCAGCGACCCCCGTTATGTATAAGATAAACTACGTGCTAGTGGCTCTGCTGCTTCAGGAAAAAACGATCATCTTGGATGCAACTAATCCTGATTTGCCTTTCGGATTTTTACCCGTCAAAGCACTAAACTTTCATGGTTATGCACTGATTCCCGGGCAATTTCAATGGTTGGAAATTGGGAATTCGATTCCGAATTCTGAAGTGACTATGATCAACATGGGAATATCGGAAGAACAACTTGTGGCCAATATTCAACAAAATTTCTATGGATACGGCGCAGCAATCGTTAAATCCGCAATAAGATCGGAAGGAAAAGAAAAACTTGAGGAGCGATTCCGAGAGGAATTACAAGATTGGGAGTTAGGTGAAATCATTTGGGAAAACCTTGACGCAAGGGAAAAACCACTTGTTCAGAAGTATGATTTAACCGGAAACTCGGGGCTCGTTGTTTCTGGAGAGTTTATTTACCTAAATCCTGGCGAAAATCTTGTGTTTTCGGACAATCCCTTTAAACAAGAACAACGGATATACCCCATTGACTTCATTTATCCTCAAAAGCGGCAGACAGTAATCAACATAGATGTACCGGAAGGCTATGTAATCGATGAAATACCCAAAGGAATGATTCATCACCTTAATGATAAAGGCCTATTGTACTCATATCGAATCTCGACACCTGCACCGGACAAGATTGCAATCGTCGTGAACTTTCAGGTTAACCAAACGCTGTTTGAATCCGGGCAATATCCAGACATTAAAGAGTTTTTCGACGCTATTTCCCAAAAACAAAAAGAAAACATAGTGTTGAAAAAAGGGCAATAAATGGTGAATATTGGTTTAGATGCCTCGATGCAAATTGTATCTGAATGAATGACGGCGGACCTATTGAATCTTTTTTTGTGCAATTTTTGTAGGTGGGAATAAGAAAACATCTGATGTTTAGGTATTTGTGTCTGTCGTTCGATTAGGCACGAAGGTTACTGCGCTCGGCAGATGACTATTTTTTTTCACAAAGTATTGACTTTTGTTACTTAATGATTTATTTTTCAGAATTAACGCCCCAACCTATGAATATCTTCCTTTCAAGGCTGACCTTCTTTTCAGCCCTCCTCCTGCTGGCATCCTGGCATTCCTTTGCCGCCAACGAAGCCTTCAAATTCGGTAAGATTCCCGACGATGTAGTAACCACCAAAACCTATGCGCCAGATCCTGAAGCGGATGCTGCGGTACTTTCCCATGTAGGTAATGTCAAGATCGACTACCATGTATCGGACGGATTTTTGGTCAATTATTCGGTACACAAAGTGACCAAAATCCTCAACAAGGATGGTCTTTCCCATGGTGACCTGGAGATACCTTACTATGTCTTTGCTGGCAGGAAGGACGATGTGTTTGGTATCAAGGGCTTTGTCTACAACGAGGTCAATGGTAAGATTGTCAAAGAAAAAATCGAAAAAGAGCACATTTTCGATGAGGAAGTAAACAAGAATTACCGCATCAAGAAAATTTCCCCGCCCAATGTAAAGGAAGGATCCGTGATTGAGATTTCCTATGAAATCACCTCTGATCTATTCAGCTACATCAGAGAATGGGAATTCCAAGCTGACATTCCTACACAATGGTCAGAGCTTACCTTCGAATATCCCGAATACTATTCCTTTACACAGGCGACTCAAGGATACCAGAAGTTTGAGATTTACGAGGAAAAAGGTGGAACCGGAAATGCAGCTTGGACAAACCAAGAGCGCGTGACCAACGGCTATACCGTTTCTTCACAGGTTTCATCCAATTCTGTCACCTACAATACGACCAAGTACCACTACGCCGTCAAGCATGCCCCTGCCTTGGAGGCCGAGCCCTATATTGACAATCCCTGGAGTTATAGTACCAAGGTAGAGTTTCAGCTGCAGTCGGTCCAGTTTCCCAATTCTGCAAGGCAGATATTGACTGGCTCTTGGGAGAAGCTTGCGGAAGAACTTCTGCAGGATGAAGATTTTGGGAAAATGCTGCAAAAAGGCGCTTTTGCCAAGACAACAGTAGAGTCATTGATCGCTGACGCAGCTTCGGACGAGGAAAAAGCCGTCCGTATTTACAACCACATCACCAAGAAAATGACCTGGGATGACCGGGTGGGCTTATATCCTACGAAGGCATTGGACAAATCCTACAAAGAAGGCAAAGGTTCGGCAGCGGACATCAATATGCTTTTGACGCTTTTTCTCAATCAAGCCGGACTTTCTGCATTTCCTGTGATGACTTCCACGCGCGGTTCCGGGTTTCTCAACCCAGCCAATCCGGTACGCTATCGGATCAATTATGTGCTCACACTGCTCGTAGTCGGAGAAAAACAAATTCTGCTGGATGCTACAAACCCTTCGCTACAGTTCGGTTACCTGCCTCTCCATGCCATCAATTTCAGGGGATTTGCAATGATTCCCGGGCAATCCCAATGGATCAACATTGGCAACTCGGCGGTCAACTCGGAAGTCATGATGGTCAATATGAAAATTCTGGATGAAGAGTTACTCGCCAGTGTCCAACGGAATTTCCAGGGCTATGGTGCTGCGAGGATCAAAGGCAAGATTGCGGTTGACGGAAAAGAGAAGTATACAGAGAGCTTTTCCAATGAGCTAAAGGATTGGGATCTGAAATCGATCGATTGGGAAAACTTGGATACCAAGGACAAGGCGGTTGTCGAGAAGTATGAGTTGGTCGGCACCTCAGGCTTTGAAGTTTCCGGCGACAGGATCTATTTCAACCCCTTTGAGGACGTTTACCTATCCGAAAATCCATTCAAGCTGGATGGGCGGATTTTTCCGATAGATTTCATGTACAACCAAAAACGGCAAATGGTGGTCAACATCGAAGTGCCCGCAGGATACGTGGTCGAGGAAATGCCGAAAGGTTTGATCAATCAATTCAATGAAAAAGGCCTTGTTTATTCATACAGGATATCTTCCCCGTCACCAGACAAAATCCAAATCATGATCAGCTATCAGGTGAACCAGACTTTGTTTGAAGCATCGCAATACGCACAGATCAAGGAGTTTTTTGATGCCATTGCCCAGAAACAAAAGGAAAATATTGTGTTGAAAAAAGTCTGACCTTATGGTGATGTTCAGGTTATGTAGTGTATTTACCATTTGGTTGGCCATTGGCTTGGTGTCTGTGGGAAACTGCCAAAATTTCTCAATTTCGGGCATTCCCCAGGAATACCTTGGTGCTTCGGCCGTCATCCGTGAAAGTGCCCAGGAGGTCAGGGTGGACAAGACGGGAAAGTTTTTCCAGAAAAACCGGACCGTGGCTACGATCTTCAAGAAGGATGCTGAGGATTTGGCGGTGTTGGCGGTGGATTACAATAGTCTGATCAAGGTAAAAAGCATTTCGGCAAACGCTTACGACATTGTCGGCAAGCAGATATTCAAATCAAAGGCCTCGGACATTAAGGACTACAGCAATTTCAGTTCCTTTTCCGTGTATGAAGATACCAGGGTGAAGCTCATCGATGCCACTCGTACGGAATTCCCTTACACCGTGGAATTGGAGTATGAATTGGAAATCGGAACGCTGTTTTATATTCCCAATTGGGTACCCCAGGCCACGCCCAAATATCCCGTAATGTCTACACGAGGTAGTTACACCTTTTTTCCTGACAATCCCATTCGGTTTTTTGCCAAGAACATTGAAGGCGAGGGAACGAGCTCTACCACGGCAGATGGGATGACCAAGGTGGTTTGGGAATTGGCAAACCTTCCTGCCTACGATCCGGAGCCTCTGGTTCCAGTTGCCGAATCAGAACTCAAGGTGCTTTTTGCAGCGCCCACCTATTTTGATTTTGATGGCTTCAAAGGAGACCTCAAAAGCTGGGAAAACATGGGTTCCTGGATTTATCAATTAAACAAAGGCAAAGATGTCCTAACGGATGCTACCAAACAGGATGTCGCGAAAGCAATCTCCGGATTAGGCACCGATCAGGAGAAGGTGCGGGCATTGTACCATTACCTTCAAGGAAAGACGCGGTACGTGAGTATTCAATTGGGTTTGGGAGGACTGATGCCCTTCGATGCCTTGACTGTAGACAAATATGGCTATGGGGATTGCAAAGCCTTGTCAAACTATATGGGTGCGCTGCTAAAAGAGGCAGGCATCAAAAGCCACTATGCATTGATTTACGGAGGTGAGGGGAGAAGAATCCTGGTGGAAGATTTTCCAAAAAGTTACTTCAACCACGCAATTTTGGCAGTACCAATGGAAAAGGATACCATATGGCTGGAATGTACTTCCCAATCCAATCCATTCGGATATTTGGGGAATTTCACCTCCGATCGACAGGCACTGTTGGTGACCGAAGCAGGCGGCAAGTTGGTACGCACGCCCAAATACAGCCACAGCCAAAACGCAATGACCCAGAAAGCCATCTTCAAAATCGAGGAATCAGGTAATGCACAGGGATCCTTGGAATTGGAAGTCAGGGCGACCCAAGCAGAAAATGGGGGTGTGATTGATGTGGTCCGTTCATCCTCGGATACGAAAAAGAAATGGATTCAACAGTATTTCGGTCTGCCAAGCCTTGAAGTGGTTTCCTATGAATTTGGATTGGAAGATGCGCCCATTCCGGTCGTGATCGTGAAGTCTGACCTGATTGTCAAAAACATGGCGGGTAAATCGGGAAATCGGTTTTTTCTTCAACCCAATCAGTTGAATGTATATTCTACAAATCTACCTGCGGCCAAGGATGGACGCAAAGGCAGATTTGAGAGAAAGATGGGGTTTGTGGACGTTGATGAGATTGTGTATGCTTGGCCTGAGGGCTTTGAGGTGGAAAATCTACCGAAGGAAATTTCGATCGATTCCGAGTTTGGCGTATACCGGGCTGAGTTTTTGGTCGAAGGAAATCAGCTGACCTACAAGCGGAATTTTGAATTGCGCGATGGAGTCTATGAAGCTTCTCAATACCAGCCTTACCGGGATTTCCTATCCAAAGTGGAGCGTTCAGACAAGACAAAGGTCGTACTCAAAAAGTCCCAATAGCGCTTAGGTGTGGCTTTCGTAGACCAATTCAGGCTCCACGACTTCCACATTTCCCTTTTCATTGATTGATGTAAGGGTCACGGTCTTGAGTTCATTGACCAAGAGAGGATCATACTTGGCGGCGACGCGGATGTAGTTTTCCGTAAATCCATGCATTTTCCCATCCTCGACATCTTCTTCAAAAAGCACGGTAAAGGTTTTGCCGAGGTTTTCCTCGTAAAACTTCCTTCGTTTTTTCTCTGAAAGTATCCGCAGCATTTTGGACCGTTCGTTTCGTTTTTTGATCGGTACGATACCATCCATCTCCACAGCGCGGGTATTTGCACGCTCGGAGTAAGTGAATACGTGAAGGTAAGAAATGTCAAGCTCGTTTAGGAAGTTGTAAGTTTCGAGGAAAAGTTCATCTGTCTCGCCGGGGAAACCGACAATGACGTCCACACCGATACAGCAATGCGGCATCAGCGTTTTGATTTTATCAACCCTATCTTCGTACAGTTCCCGTAGGTATCTTCTACCCATGGCCCTCAGAATGGTATTTGAGCCTGATTGTAGCGGGATATGAAAATGAGGCACAAATCGTCTAGACCTTGATACAAACTCAATTACCTCGTTGGTCAGCAGGTTAGGTTCGATGGAAGATATTCTAAATCTCTCAATACCTTCCACTTCATCCAAGGCAAAGACCAAATCAGAAAACCTTTCTTGCCTTTTTCCTTCCCGGATTCCGAAATCGCCAATATTGACACCGGTCAAAACGACTTCCTTTACTTCTGTTTGGGCAATTTCCCGGGCTGATTTTAGGATGTTTTCTATGCTGTCGCTTCTGCTTTTGCCACGGGCAAGCGGTATCGTACAAAAAGCGCAGCCATAGTTACAACCATCCTGTACTTTTAGAAAGGTACGGGTACGGTCATGGATGGAAAAAGCGTTGTTGAATATGTTGGCTTCCTGAATCTCGGATGCGAGGACTTTTGTTTCCTGGGTTTTCGCAAAACCATCCAACAGTTCCAAGAGTCGGAATTTCTCTGCTGCACCCAATACCGCGTCGACACCTTCAATTTCTGAAATCTCTTGGGGCTTCAGTTGCGCATAGCACCCAATAATTGTGACATAGGAGTTGGGGGAGATTTTTTTGGCCTCTTTGACGATTTTTTTACACTTTTTGTCGGCGTTATCGGTGACGGAGCAGGTGTTGATGATAAAAATGTCCGGGTTCTGTTCAAACTCGACTTTTTGATAGCCCTTTGCCTCAAACATCCTGCTGATGGTTGAGGTTTCTGAGTAGTTCAATTTGCAACCCAACGTATAAAACGCTACTTTTTTCACCGATATCTCTTTATTTAGGCTGCAAAGTTAAAAATTATGGCTTGGTTTTCAATTTTCTATTTTTCGGATAGAAAACCATATTTTTTCAATCAAAGTATGTCAAATAGGATCAGTTTTTTTAAAAAGAATGTAAATTTTTCTAATTATTGGCTCAATTGATACCCATTCGCTTTCAAATTCATATTATTTCATATTTTTGTGGGTGTTAAATCAAACCACTTATTGTAGAAAAATGGCAACTTTAAGACAAAAAGCTCTATTGATGGCTACAGCGCGCCCGCGAATTGCCGTCACAGCCCCAGCCCCTAAGATTTCGGACTACTTTGGTAGCCAGATTTTTGGGACAAAACAAATGAAAGAATCACTCGCCCCTTCCATTTTCAAAAAAGTAATGGAAGCCATCGATAAAGGTACCAAGATCGATCCGGCGACTGCAGAGGAGATTGCATCTGCTGTGAAAGTATGGGCGCTTTCGAAAGGTGTCACGCATTATACCCACTGGTTCCAACCTTTGACGGGCTCTACTGCGGAAAAGCATGATTCGTTTTTTGATGCCCACGCAGGGATTGAGAAATTCAAAGGATCGGCGTTGGTACAGCAGGAGCCTGACGCATCTTCCTTCCCACATGGTGGTATCAGGTCGACTTTCGAGGCGAGGGGGTATACTGCTTGGGATCCTTCTTCTCCGATATTCATTTTCGAGAAGACACTTTGTATCCCGACCATTTTCGTGTCCTACACAGGTGAGGCCTTGGATTACAAAACACCATTGTTGAAGTCCATGGAGGCTGTCAACAGTGCGGCCGTTGAGATTTGCCAGTTGTTTGACAGAAACGTAAGAAAAGTAACCCCTTCCTTGGGTGTGGAGCAGGAGTATTTTGTGATTGACAAGGCGCTTTACGCAACAAGGCCTGACTTGGTGATGTCCGGAAGAACCGTTTTTGGACATAGCCCTGCAAGAGGTCAACAGTTGGAAGACCACTATTTCGGTACAATTCCCACAAGGGTAAAAGATTTCATGATGGATTTCGAAATCGAGGCCCACAAATTGGGCATTCCGGTGTCTACACGACACAATGAGGTTGCCCCAGGACAGTTCGAGGTGGCCCCTGTTTTTGAAGAAATCAATAAGGCTACGGATCACAACCAATTGCTCATGGATATCATGGACAAAGTGGCCGAGAAACACAACCTAAAGGTTCTTTTCCACGAAAAGCCTTTTGCTGGAGTCAACGGTAGTGGTAAGCACAACAACTGGTCTCTGATCACCGACACAGGTGTGAATTTGTTCCAGCCTAGCAATTCAGCAAGGGAAAACCTTCAATTCTTGACATTTGTAGTGGCAACCACCAAAGCGGTGTACGACTATGCGGACCTGTTGAGGGCAAGTATCGCGTCAGCAAACAACGATTTCCGCTTGGGTGCCAATGAAGCGCCACCTGCGATTATGTCTGTGTTCCTTGGATCTACGCTTTCCAACGTCTTGGATGAGTTGGAGAAAAACGGAAACATCAAGATCGAAAAAGGTGACAATATGTACATGAAACTGGGCATCAGCAAGATACCAGAAATCATATTGGACAACACCGACAGAAACCGTACATCTCCTTTTGCTTTCACAGGGAATAAGTTTGAATTCCGTGCGGTTGGTTCAAGTGCAAACGTGGCTGGTCCAATGACCGTTTTGAACGTTATCGTGGCTGAAACACTTCGCACGCTTGCCAAAGACATCGAAAAGGAGATTAGCGCAGGCAAGGAGAAAAAGATTGCCATCGTCAACGTATTGAGAAAATACATCAAGGACAGCAAGAAGATCAGATTTGAGGGTGATGGATATTCAGAGGAGTGGGAGAAGGAAGCTGCAAAAAGAGGTCTATCCAACAAAAAGAGCACTCCTGAAGCTTTGGACATCTACCATGACAAGAAGACCGCCGACCTGTTCAACAGGCATGCAGTCCTCAATCCAAAGGAACTGCACGCAAGGCATGAGATCATGTTGGAGAACTACATCAAGAAAGTTCAGATTGAGTCCCGCGTGATGGGGGATCTGGCGCTGAATCATATCATTCCTACTGCTATTCAGTATCAAAATAAGCTGATCGAGAATGCCAACGGATTGAAAGGTCTTGGCTTGGACAACAAGGCAGCCATCGAAACGATCAAGGAAATCAGTAAGCACCTGGAATCGCTCAAGCTTAACGTTCACGCTATGATAGAGGAGCGCAAGCGGCTCAACAAAGTGGAGGATGTAGCGGAAAGGGCAAAAGGCTACAGTTCAGCTGTGAAGGACGCATTCTTCGAGAAGATCAGATATGCAGTTGACAAGCTGGAGTTGCTCGTGGATGACGAATTCTGGCCTCTTGTGAAATACCGCGAGATGCTGTTTATCAAATGATAACAGTCCTTTTATGAAAGTCAAAAACCGCCCTCGGGCGGTTTTTTTTTGCTGTTTGGTTTGATTGGTACCCGTTTTTCAGTTTTGGAATGATGTTGTTTTTTCTTCAAAAAATTATAAATGCATGTCTATGAAATCGTTTCTCTTGGTGAAATCATGGATATTATTTTCATATAGTAGGTATAATTTACTTGAAATAGAGGCAGAACTTGATGAAAATATTTTAAAAACTTATATCCGGTGTAAATAATCGTACATTTTATTTGCTAAACCGATTTACTAATTCTAATAAATATTGAAAGATACCGATACTTTTTAAAAAAAATTAATAAATGCTTTCCAGAATAATTTTTTATAAATATATTTACACATAGCAAATACTAGGCTGGCCAGAAAGTGCGGTATAAAATTCTGTTTATTGATCATTTTAAGCCATCATATTTTAAAACCGTGCACATATCAAAAGCCATAGGATTTATTGTTTCAAAACCAATTGATTTTAACGACAAGAAAAATGAAGTAACCCTAAATTAACTCCTATGAACAAAGTTGTACAATTGATGTTGGCTTTGGTTATACTCTTCGCCTCGGGATTTGAGGTGTATGGCCAAACGAGAGTGCTAACCGGTAAGGTCGTCGACAGTGCCGGTGAACCTATTCCAGGGGTAAACGTCCTGGATAGGATCGCGAATACCGGTACCACCACTGACCTGGATGGTAATTATTCGATTTCTGTTACCAACAATTCTGTGTTGGTGTTTTCTTTCATCGGGTTTAAGGACCAGGAATTTCTGGTAGGTAACCAAAGCAGTATCAATGTGACGTTGGCGGAAGACGTTTCAGACTTGTCTGAGGTGGTCGTGACTTCCTTTGGTATGGAAAAGGACAAGAAGGCTTTGGGTTTCTCCGTAACCCAAGTTGGTGGAGACCGATTTACAGAATCTAGGGCAATCAACGTCGGAAACGCACTATCCGGAAAGATCGCGGGTGTAAACGTGACTCCTCCAGCTACTGGTGCAGCCGGTTCTACGAGGGTTGTCATTCGTGGTGGTTCGTCCTTGACTGGCAATGACCAGCCACTCTATGTGGTCAACGGTATGCCGATAGAGTCAGGTAATCTAGGTAGTGCAGGTATGTGGGGTGGAAATGACGGTGGCGATGGACTAGCTTCTATCAACCCGGATGATATCGAAAGCATTTCTGTATTGAAGGGTAACGCAGCCGCGGCATTGTATGGTGCACGTGCGGCAAACGGTGTTATTTTGATCACCACCAAGTCAGGAAAGGCCAGAAAAGGCATCGGTGTTGCGCTCAATTCAAACGTGACATTTGATAATGTGTGGGATTTCACCGACTATCAAAGGTCATATGGTCCGGGAAGAGACGGCGTTGTAGCTTCAAACGGCGGA
This sequence comes from Mariniradius saccharolyticus AK6, assembly GCF_000330725.2. Lineage (GTDB taxonomy): Bacteria > Bacteroidota > Bacteroidia > Cytophagales > Cyclobacteriaceae > Mariniradius > Mariniradius saccharolyticus. Next base: position 20,414 of record NZ_AMZY02000018.1, read on the forward strand.
GAGGCGCTTGAAATTGGACAAAGCCACTGGGGTGCGCGGTATGGCAACCAAAACGTGGTTCAATTTGATGGCGTTTCGAGACCTTACCAGCATACAGGCGAAGGTTTGAATGATTTCTACAGAACGGGAACTACCCTCAATAACTCAGTCGCATTGAGTGGTGGAAATGAGACCGGCACTTACCGCTTGGCTTATTCAAGGCTAGATAACAAGGATATCATGCCGAATGCTGGTTTCAACCGTGACGTATTGAACCTCAATATCAACAGCAAGCTGAAAAGATTGACGCTGGATTTCAGCGCGCAGTATACCAAGCAGCTCGCCAAAAACAGGCCAAGACTTTCCGACTCTCCGGGTAATGCCAATTTCGCCATCATGACCAAGCCAGGCACCCTGCCTCTGGATGTGATGCGCGGCACGACGGACAAGTACGGCGCAACAGATGCTGGAAACGAATTGAGATTTCAACAGAACGTCTTCCAAACCAACCCCTATTGGGCGGCTTACCAGTTCTTCAGAGAGGATTTGACAAACAGGGTTTTGGGTAAGATATCCCTTCGCTACGATTTTACCGATTGGTTGTATGTTATGGGCCGTGTAGGTACTGACTTCCAAGCTCGAACAGACCACAGCTACACCCCGTATGGGACAGCGTTTAAGCCTTTGGGCGACTATAACGTAGACAAGAGAAACATTAGGGAAGATAACATCGACCTGTTTATTGGTGCTCAAAAGCAATTCGGTGAATTCTCCGTGGACGCTTTGATCGGTGGAAATAGGATGAGAAGAGGATTTGAATCACTGAGAGGTGGGGGAGATAATTTGGTTGTACCGTATTTCCATAGTTTAAGAAATGTGGCAGCACCTCAGGTTGGCTATGATTTCAATGAGTGGGGAATCAATTCCGTTTTTGGATATGCCAACCTTGGTTACAAGAACATGTTGTTCTTGAACCTTACAGCCCGTCAGGACCAGTTCTCGACACTTTATGCGGCAGGAAGTCCCAACTTCAATGCGGGCAACACCAAGTTGTTCTATCCTTCTGTCGGTACGAGTTTCGTCTTTACCGACGCTTTCACACTGCCTGAATTCTTCACATTCGGTAAGTTAAGAGCATCGTATGGTGAGACTGGCGGAGGTGCTCCAAGCCCTTACCTTTTGAACCTTACCTATGGCCTTGTCGGTTCAGGACACTTGGGCGGTAGCCTTGGTCAGATCAACAATGGATCAATTCCTAACGATGCGCTGCAGCCATATCGCTCAAAAGAGTACGAGATTGGTTTTGATTTGAGATTCTTCGAAAACAAAATCGGATTGGATGTAGCCTACTACAATAGAAGAACAGAAAACGACATCTTGCCTTTGGGTATCTCGGCGACTTCAGGTTTTGGATCTACGATCGTCAACATCGGTAAAATGGAGAATAAGGGTATCGAGCTCTTGTTGAATGTGGTGGCCTTGCAAAAAAGGGATTTCAAATGGGATATCTCTTTCAACTATGCCAACAACAGGGCAAAGGTTCTTGATTTGGGTACCAACGCAAAAGGAGAGCCTGTCGAGTTTATCAACTTGGAAGAATCCAGGCTGAGGAGAGAAAGAATTCGCCACATTGTAGGCCAGCCTTTGGGCATGATTGCAGGCTTCAAGCATTTGACAATCGACGGCCAAAAAGTATATGACGATCAAGGCCTACCTGTTGCAACCAATGGTTTGGAAACAATCGCAGAAGGAAGGCATCCTATTTCAGGCGGTATCTTGAACAACCTCTCCTACAAAAATTGGAGAATGAGCTTCCTGATAGACTTCAGAAGTGGCGGTCACTTGGTATCAGGTACCAACTACTTTGCTTATGTATATGGGATGCACGGCGAAACGCTCAATGGACGTGACAATGGTTTGACAGTTTCCGGTGTGACGAGAAACGGTGAAGCAAGGACTTGGAACATTCCTGCCAACCCAGCGAATCCTGCCGAATATTTGATCGACAACTACTACAATAACTACGCACTCATCACCGAGAATATTGTCTATGATGCGTCGTTCGGTAAGTTGAGGGAGTTCTCCTTTGGCTACACTTTCCCAAGCACAATTTTGAATAAGACTCCGTTTACTTCGGCTTCGCTTTCATTTGTCGGCAGGGACTTGTTCCTTTTGTGGTCCAATGTGCCTAACATCGACCCTGAGTCCGCTTATACCACTAGCGGTAATGCGCAAGGCTTGGAGTTTTTCGCTTCTCCGACAACCAGAAATTTCGGTTTCAATCTTAACCTTAACTTCTAATCCTGTTTCCTGATTTAAACTGAAACGAACATGAAAAAAATTCATAAAATAACCGGACTTCTGCTAGCACTTACATTGAGTTTTACCTCGTGTAATGAGCAGGATTTGTTCGATCTCAACGTCGACCCCAATGCGGTCACCGACATGGACATGCAGTACCTATTTTCACTTTCCATGTTGAGGATTGCAGGTGAATACGAAAATACCCGTGCAAACATGTTGTATTCTGCAACGATGATTCAGCATACCTCCTCGTTGGCTGGGTATTTCAGCGGAGATAAGTATTTCTATAATGCCCAATATAGCGGGGCTTATATGGAACGTCACTACACCGATGTGATCAGAGCGTTCTCCCATGTGATAGAAAAAACCAAAGACAATCCTGCAGAAGCAAACGTCAACGCTGCAGCGACAGTGTTGAGGATTTTTGACCTTCACAGGATGACCGATTTGTATGGTGATATACCTTATTTTCAAGCAGGAAGAGGCTTGGAAGGACCAAACAACTGGTTTCCAGTATATGACAATCAAAGGGAAATCTACAACGACATGATTGTGCAATTAAAAGCTGCGAGGGATAAATTTTCTCCTTCCGCCCGCTCTTTAGGTGCCCAAGATTTCATGTATGGTGGCAACATCGATCAGTGGAAAAAATTCACCAATGCACTTTTGATGAGAATTGCTTTGAGGATGAGCAATGTCGATGCTGCAAAAGCCAGAGAGACTTTCATTGAGGCAAACACTAGCGGTACATTTGCTTCCAATGCCGATAACGGATACATCAAATTCACCGTCGGTCCTATCGGCGTGAACCGTAACGGTTTGAATGATGGCTATTGGAACACATATAAGTATTCCAATGACTGTAAAATTAGCAAGACCTTCATCGATTGGATGAAAGCCAACAACGATCCTCGTTTGATGATCATCTCAGGCGGAATCGGCACACCGGCAGATCCTTCAACTTGGGTAACTGATCCAGCTGCGCAGAGAGGTATGCCAAACGGCTACAACTCAACTACCATCCGGACTATCCTCACAGGAGCTGATTTGGACGATTTCAATGCAAGAGGAAACAGGATGTTTTCCATGTTGAATCTCAAATATTTGGATTGGGAAGATCCTTATATCTTGATCACATATGCAGAGACGGAGTTGATGAAAGCAGAGGCTGCCGTGAAAGGTTGGATTTCTACCGATGCAAATACACATTTTTCAAACGGTGTCGCCGCCGCGATCAATTCCTGGACTGCGTTTGATGCTTCATTTGCAAGGACTGCGGATCAGGTAAACACATACATTGCCGGAAGGGGCTTTGCGGCAGCATCTAATGCAGACAAATTGCGTTTGATCGGTGAAGAGTATTGGGCTGCGACATGGCTCAATGATATCGAATCTTGGTCCAATTGGAGAAGAACTGGCTACCCAGCTTTGACTCCGACCCAAGATCCAAACAGGTTTGAAGCCAATGAGATCCCAAGACGCCTTCGTTACTGGGAATCTGAGATCGGTGCCAATCCACAAAACTATGAGGCTGCAAGGTCCAGAATGGGCGGTGACAATCTCATGACCAAGGTTTGGTGGGATGGAGGAAATTAATAGATTTTGGTTAATTGTTGTTTTGAAAAGGGTGCCTCTTGGCACCTTTTTCTTTTGAAAATTTTGCTTTGAAATGAAGAAACTTGCTTATCGACTGATCCTTTTGGCGGGTATGTGTGCTGCGATGTCCTGCCGCCCAAGTGCTGAAAATGTAGAAAACGTTGCACCCGAGAAATACAAAATCATCGGCTATATCGCCGGCTGGAAAGGAGTGGATACCAGCCTCATCCATGCCGACAAGCTCACACACATCAATTACGCTTTTGCAAACGTCATCGATGGTAAGGTGAGAGAAGGCGAGGGGAGGGAAGAGCAGGATAAAGCGAATCTCGCACTTTTGAGGAGCCTAAAAGGCAAAAATCCTGATTTGAAGATTCTCATTTCCGTCGGTGGGTGGACGTGGTCTAAAGGGTTCTCGGACGCGGTGCTGACCCCCGAAGGACGGAAGGCGTATACGGCATCCGCTATAGAATACCTCATACGGCATGACCTAGATGGGCTTGATTTCGATTGGGAGTATCCGGCGCTTCCCGGCGACAACAATCCCTACAGACCCGAGGATCGGGAGAATTTCGTATCAATGCTACAATCGGTCAGACATGCATTGGACAGTCTCACGAGAGTGACTGGGAAACCGTACCTTCAGACCATTGCAACGGGAGGATTCACAGAGTTTGTGGAGGTCAATAATCTTGGCGAAGCCCAGAAATACTTGGATTTCATCAATATCATGACCTACGATTTCATCGTCCAATCAGTAAGGGATACCACGGGGCATCATACCAACTTGTTTGCAAGTAAATATTCAAATCGGTCGGCCTCAAAAGCAGTGGATGAGCATATCCAAGCAGGCGTGCCCGCGAGCAAGCTTGTCATGGGTATGGCTTTTTATGGAAGATCATGGGAATCCGTAAACCCTGAAAATAATGGGCTCGGTCAGACAGGTAAAGGGGCAAAGGGATACCCATTTTTGGAGATTTCAGAACTTATGAAGAACCCTGATTTTTCGAGACATTGGGATGAAGAGGCACAAGCACCCTATCTCTGGAACGCCAAAGATTCCATTTTCGTGACCTTTGAAGATCCCCAATCTCTCGAAGCCAAGGTAAAGTTTATCAAAGAGAAAGGCTTGGCGGGCGGTATGTTCTGGGAGTATCATGAAGATTCAAAAGACCGCACCTTACTCACGGCGCTGTACAAGGCATTTCAATCCCAATAGAAAGCAGCTTGATGGATTAATTCCCATTTTTAGCCATATTGCGGGTTCAAAATACCCCCAATCTGCAAATGGCGAAAAAGAAAATATCCATCAAAGACATTGCGAAGGCATTGGATATTTCAATTACCACTGTGTCCTTTATCCTCAACGGAAAGGCAAAGGAGAAGCGGATTTCTAGCGAGTTGATAGCCCGGGTGGAGAGTTATATCCAGGAAACTGGGTACAGGCCCAGCCATCTTGCACAGAGCTTGAGATTGGGCAAATCCAAGGTAATCGTATTCATGGTGGAGGATATATCCAATCATTTTTTTGCGTCCATTGCCAGGCTTATTGAAGAAAAGGCATTCGAAAATGGCTACAAAATAATCTATTGCAGCACCGAAAATGACCCCAAAAAGGCAAAGGAACTGATAGGGACATTCAAAGTCAGGAATGTGGATGGGTTTGTGATTACGCCGACTCCCGACTTGGAATCCACCATTTCGGAACTTTTGGAGGAAGATTTCGCGGTGCTTTTGTTTGACAGGTGGATGCCGGAGGTTGATTGCAGTTATGTGATCGTCGAAAATGAACAGAGTGCGTTTGAAGCAACCGAGCACTTAGTCATGCAGGGATGCAAGCATATTGGATTGATACATGTTGAGTCAGATCAAATGCAGATGAAGCTCAGACTCGCCGGTTATCGAAGAGCAGTCATGAAATATGGTTTAGCCGAGCATGTGCTACATGTGCCATTTCACAACTATTCTGAAAATGAGGAGCTTGAGAAAATAACTGGATTTCTAAAGGCCAATCCTGAGTTGGATGCTGTATTTTTCTCGACCAATTACCTGGCATTTGAAGGGTTGAGAGCCATCCAGCAATTGGGGAAAAGAATACCGGATGATTTGGCTGTCGTTTCTTTTGATGATCACTATTTTTTCAGCCTTTTTCAACCCAATATCACCGGGATCGAGCAGCCCCTGCACCAAATTGCCGATCGGCTGATGGAGGGCATGCTGGAGCTTCTTAAAGAAAATGGAAACCAGAAAGCGGTCATCCGGGAAGTGCTTCCCACGGTACTACATCCGCGCGGCTCTTCTGTCAAGAAAGGTGACAAGTAAGCTTAGGGTTTCGTTTGAATGGGTAAACGCGGGAATGCACTCTGTTTAAATTCATACTTTTCAAAGTAAATCCAAACTTCTTCAATACGGCTTAACGCAACATTTTTCCCGAATCTACGGTGAATACTTTCATAAAAGCCTTTCCCCGTAAGGTTTGCAGGCCTATCTTGCGGTTACACAAACTTCAGAAAAATTATCCTTGAGACTCATGAGATTTTTACCTTACCTATCGATCATTTTCTGCTCGCTGATCTTCTGTAATCCAACTTTTTGTCAACAGTCTACCGATTTGTTAGTCATTGGTGGCGGTGCAAGCGGAACCTCGGCGGCAATTCAAGCTGCAAGGATGGGAGTCAAAGTCACGATTTTGGAGGAGACAACATGGCTCGGTGGAATGCTGACTTCTGCCGGCGTATCTGCAATTGACGGAAACCACGAGTTGCCTTCAGGCATTTGGGGAGAATTTCGCGAGAAACTATATGCGCATTATGGAGGTCCCCAGGCGGTCGGGACAGGTTGGGTTAGCCATACGCTTTTTGAACCTTCGGTCGGTAACAGGATTTTTCAGGAATGGGTAAAGAATGAACCCAATATCACGGTTTTGTTTCAAACCACATGGACAAAAGCTGCCTTTGAAAACGGCCGGTGGACGGTTTCTTATTTGGAAAAAGGCAAGCAAAAAACAATCAATGCAAAAATGCTCATTGACGCCACAGAATTGGGGGACGTGGCAGCTTCCTTGGGACTTGATTACTATGTCGGGATGGATAGTCGGGATCGGTTTGGGGAAATTTTCGCGCCGGAATCTGCAAACGACATCGTTCAGGACTTGACCTATGTGGTGATATTGAAGGATTATGGAGAGGGTAAGGACAAGACTATTCCCAAGCCAAAGGGCTACGATCCTGATATGTTCAGATGCGCTTGTGATCATGCTGATCCGATTTCTTTTGATAACCCCCAAAGCGATTGTCAAAAGATGCTGAATTATGGCCGCCTGCCCAACGACAAGTACATGATAAATTGGCCAAATTGTGGGAATGATATATACTTGAATATCGTGGAACTTTCAAAGGAAGATCGCAGCAAGGCTTTGGAAGAAGCAAAACTCCATTCACTGCGGTTCATTTACTATATCCAGACCGAGTTGGGATTTAAGCATTTGGGTCTTGCGGATGATGAGTTTCCAACCAGGGATCAATTGCCCATGATTCCTTACCACCGCGAGTCGCGGAGAATGGTCTCGGAGGCAATGTTTACGTTGCCGCATGTTTTGGATCCTTTTTCACAGAACAATCCACTTTACCGTACTGGGGTTGCTGTGGGTGATTACACCATTGACCATCATCACAAGATGAATCCTAAGGCACCAGCGATTGATTTTATCAAGATCCGTGTACCGTCTTACAATGTTCCCTTGGGAAGTCTGATTCCGAAAAACTCGACGCATCTCATCGTGGCGGAGAAGAGCATAGGTGTTTCCAACATCGTGAATGGCGCTTCGAGACTGCAGCCTGTTGTATTGGGTATTGGCCAAGCTGCTGGAGCATTGGCTGGAACTGCCTTGTTGAAAAACAAGTCGCTGCAAGAGATTGGGGTTAGGGAGGTTCAGCAGGCATTATTGGACAAAAACGCCTACATCATGCCTTATATTGACGTGAAGGCCACTGATCCCCATTTTCAGTCGATTCAGAGGATTGGCGCAACGGGCATCCTGAAAGGCCATGGTGTCCCTTACAAATGGGCCAACCAAACGTGGTTTTATCCTGAGAGGGAGATATCCCAGTTTGAGTTGGTGGAGGGACTACGGCCGATGTATCCCCAATTGGCACAATACTGGTCGGCTTCGGGCGAGCCATTGACAGGCGAGGGACTTTTGGAAATCCTTTTGGTAATCGATAAAAAAAATACGCTGAATAAGGTAGAATACGCTTGGGATGCCGCAAAATTTGGTTCAGGTTTTAACCCTAAAAATTCTCTCAACAGGGCCCAAGTCGCGGTGCTAGTGGATAGATTACTGAATCCCTTTGCAATTCCGGTTGGCTTGGATGGTAATTTGGTCAATGTGGATTAGCGGACGCGCTCGACAATGTATTTGCCAATTTTCTCGCCCTGCTTTGAGCCTTGCTCGATTGCATCCCGGAAATGGATTCCTCCATACAGGCGTGATATTGCCGCTTCTTCTGAAGCTTCGAAAAAGGAGTTGAAAGGCCTTTCCGGCAAGCCGAAATAGACTTCCGAGCTATCCACAAAGTCAAAATCATTTCCAAAAAAAGCGGTCAGAATTTCGGCACTTGTCCTCGAAATGACGCTGTGTCCGCTGGTGTATTCGGGAAAAGGCGGGGTTTGGAGAATAGGTCTCCAAGCAGGATCTAAGTATTTATTGATGGCGGATTCGGGCCGAATGCGGTCGGAGTCATATTTCTCCTCCCAACAACTCACAAATGCATCATGCAGTCCCATGCCAACCAATGCGTGGACGTATAGGGTATTTTTCCAGTCAAGTTTTGCTTTTTTGCTGGCAATACCTGTGATGCCGATCCAATGTCCTCCAGGGGAAATTTTCTTGATTCCAATCGCCATATGGCCGGAAAAGTCGACCTTGAAAGGATTGCAATCCCAGAAATTCGCGATTAACTCCTGTTCTTCCGTAAGATTTTTGCTTGTTTTCCACACCTCATCTAATTGCAGCTTGAATGGGGACCCGTCGCCGAGGTCAAACGCTGCGGGCGGTTCGGGCTTGTATTCTTCAATTTTTTCTAGGAAAAAAGTGCGTATCGTGCGCCATTCCGGCTCGACAGGTGCCATGTATGCGGGCGGAGTTGGGTACCAATGCCCATCTTTTGCCTTTGGGCTGTAGCGGGTGAAAGTACTTAGTTTGTTGTAGCCATCGGCCTTTGCCATTGCCACCATCGATAAAGCGAAAGCCTCTGCAAATGCAATGTTTTTTGCAAATGCCTTTTTAGAAACCAGTTTATTTTTTGAAAATTCCCTGAGCAATTCCTCCTGTTTCAATTCTAGCAGTTTACCGGAGGGCATGATTTTCTTTCCGACCTCGAGCATGGTGTAAATGGCGGCAAATTCAGGTACAATTTCGGGTTCGGCTTTCGGGAAATCACTGAATTCTATATTCGATTTTGCCAACAAAGTTTCCGCATCTGTTGGATTATTAGCCGCTTCCCAAGCCAAATGTGCCGCTAGCGTGGTGTAGGCATAGAACCTGGCGGCCGCAGGAGGTGAAGCGACATCCGTCACCATCACCTCGGTAATATGAAAAAGATTGTCGATATAAAAATCCGTTGGGATTTCTTTGGCCTTCTGACCGTACGCCACGGATGGAGCCAAAACCACGAAAATCCAGAGATATGAAGCTGTTAGGTATTTCATGGCATTTTTTTCAATTGGTAGGTTTTGATGCCCATGTTATTGATCCCGAAGTGGATGCGATCTTGATCGGAGGGAAGCTGTAAGATTGATTTCACATCCCCCAAAATCGAGAACCCTGATATAGTTTGTGGTACAAGTTTGAAATTTCCCTTTCCATCCCCCTCAAATAACTGTCCCATATTCGCGTCAATGATACCAAGCCGAATTCTGATGTAAGTTTGATTGCCTGCCAGAACCAAATCCAGGTTTCCGTCATTGTTGTAATCCAAAGGAAGGATGGCCTGAACAGGTGCCATTTGGGCTTCAATTGGCATTGGTCTTCCCGCAAGTTTTGATCCGGTATTTTCAAAATAAGAAGTACGAAGTTCGGTTGCAGTCAACATCTGCGCCTTTTCAAGCTGTTCTTTCCCAAGGACTTTTTCCAAATTTGCTTCTGCATAACTCGCATAATCCGTGAATTTTGGCCTCATGCTATACATTTGATCCAGTAGTTCATCGCGGGTTGGAAAGGGGAAAGGTTGGCCTTGGATATAAGAAACCAAGATGGGGTCGATAGAGCCATTTTCATCAAAATCGGCGAAATACAATGTCAATGGTTCTTCCGCCGATGGCTTGAATTGCGAATTAAGCCCGAAGTTCCCGGCTACAAAGTCCAAATCCCCATCACTATCAAAATCAGCAACTGCCAGAGACCGCCACCAGCCTGCGTCACCTTTTTCTATCCATTGTGCCGATTGGTCTGTGAATTGTTTACCTGCTTGATTTATCAAAACAGTGATTGGCATATATTCTCCGACTAAAACCAAATCGGTAGTACCATCGCCATTGATATCGATGGCTGCTGCATCCGTTACCATTCCCAGTTTACCGGATTTTGGAAGGAAAGAAACTGATTTGTCTTCAAATTTCCCGTTTCCGAGATTGATCAAAAGGTAGCTGCTCGGCGTGAGCGGATATTTCCCTGGGACTATCCTACCGCCCACAAAAAGGTCCTGCAGTCCATCCCCGTTGAAATCAGCTGCAACAACCGTAGCGGAGCTTGTCAACATGGAAGGCAGGGAATTTGCGGAATATTTGAAATTCCCGCTCCCATCATTTATGTAGATACGATCTTGTAAAGATTCATCGGTCGATAGATAATCGTGATAGCCGCCGCTGCAGACGTACAAGTCGAAATGTCCATCACCATTGGCATCAAAGAAAACAGCATCTGAATCCGTAAACTCAGGTTCGGACCTGAATCCCTTTTTTTCGCTCCAAATTCCATTTTTGACTTCAAACATTTTGCCTGGTGAACCTTTTGTCCCGCCTACAAAAACGAGTTGACTGCCATCTTCCAACACAGCTGATGCTGCCATGACAGGTCCGACATAGGATGGCATCTCAAGCAGCAAGGGCTGCCTTTTGAAATCATTGAATCCATACTCTTGGTGTTTGAATGGAATGGAGTTTTCGAGGGCTTCAAAATGAGTCTTTGGCTCATTTTTGGCAAATAGACTCCCATTCGCTATTTCTTCGATTTCAAGAATTTGGTTGATGCCTGGGTTTCGGAGGGTAGTCGATTTGCCATTTGGCCAGACGACAACGAGTGAGTCGAGCTTGCCGTTTTCACCCAGTCCCAAATGCAGTCGGTGGCTGACGGTAGATTGGAATCCCCGCGTCGGCATTTGTTCGACAAGTCGACCTTTACCCTCATTGTATGAAAAAATCTTCGCGCCGATGGCACTTGTGTTGGCCTCTTCACCCTTCAGTTTGACTTGAATCCAATTGGTTTGCTTGCCAGTGGTTTCCCGGAGTCTGTTGCGGTAGATGAAAGCGGGATGATTGATATTGTTTACGATTAGGTCCAATTGCCCGTCGTTGTCCAAATCAGCATAGGCAGCGCCGGCCGAGAAATTGGGCAAATACAGGCCCCAGTTTTTGGTCTGATCTACGAAAACCAAGTTTCCCCCATTCTGGAATATGTAATTGGACACGGGTGTGGAACTCATGCTTGTGACCAGGTGAAGCGTGTCGGCAGGTTCGCGGGCGACTGCTGCTTTGAAATAGTAATCGCCCTTGTATTTCAAAAAATCCCGGTTGGTATAGTCACGGTAATATCCATTGCTGACGAAAAGGTCTTTGTGTCCAGAATTGTCCGCGTCAAAAAAAAGCGCCGACCAGCTCCAGTCGGTATTGGATATTCCCGCCAATTGCCCGACCTCGCTGAACATGCCCTTGCCTTGGTTGAGTTGGAGCATGTTGCGCATGTTTTGGTGATAAAAACCGCGATTCACCATTAAGGCGTATTGCTCATAATTTTCTGGGCCGTAGAGGAGTTTTTGGCGTTTGTTGTCCTCGGGAAGCATGTCCAAAGTGAAAATATCCACAAGGCCGTCGTTGTTCATGTCCGCGATATCCAAACCCATAGAGAAATGGGAGAGATGCTGCAGCATTTCTGTCATCTTTTCGGAAAACGTCCCGTCACCGTTGTTGATGTAGATATAGTCGTTTTCGATATAGTCATTGCTGACGTAAATATCGATCCATCCGTCGCCATTGAGGTCTGAGGCCGTGATGCCGAGACCAAAGCCCATCGCGTTTCCCTTTATGCCTGCTTTTTCGCTGATATCCGTGAATTTTCCACCTTCGTTTCTGTAGAGTTTGTCCCCAGCAGTTGGATGGCGCATACTGCGCGCATGGTCAAATTCGATTTCATTGATGACCGTGATATTGTGGTTGAGCAAAAACATGTCCAAGTCACCGTCCTTATCAAAATCAAAAAACATGGCTTGGGTACTATTGGAAGCGTCATCGAGGCCGAAGGTTTTTGCGTCTTCTTTAAAGGTCAAATCACCCTGATTGATATACAATTCATTTTTTCGACTTTCCAGATTTCCCTTTCCGGAGTAGCAGACATAGATATCCAACAGCCCGTCACCGTTTACGTCGGCCATCGAGACGCCTGTGGTCCAAGAGTTTTTTCCCTTCACCCCGGCCGAGCCCGTGATATCCTTAAACTTAAAGTCTCCTTGATTGAGGTAAAGCTTGTTGTCCGACATATTTCCTGTGAAAAATATGTCATCCAAGCCATCATTGTTGATATCGCCAACAGCTACACCGCCACCATTGTAGAAGTATTCGTAGCGAAGGATATTATTTGCTTGGTCTTCCTTAAGACGGTTGTTAAATGATATTCCGGTGGATTTGGCGGGCAAAAGTTCAAACGCTGCGGATTTTTGTTTTTGGGAAGAAAACCCAATAAAAGCCAAGAGGCAAAGTGCCCAAACTTCCATTTTCTTCAAACACTCCATGCCAGTTTGGATTTTACTTTTTCAACAATTTAAGATCGAAGTGATCAGAGTAATACATCTTCGAAGATTTTCTCATTGACGACTGCAACTCCGCCTAGAAGACCGACTTCCTTTCCCAATTTGTAAAGGGTAAGTTGGGTATTCTCCCTTGCCTTGGCCATACTGTAGATGTTTAGGGCCTGTTGGATGGGCGTAATCAGATACTGCTTCGCTTCCGCCACCGAACCACCAATGATTATTAGCTCTGGATTGAGTAATTGAATCAAAATCGAAATCCCTCTACCCAAGTCCAGTCCTACCTCCGAAAGGATAGTGATCGCTCTCTGGTCTCCTGCCAAGGCCGCGTCGACAACCAAATAAGGCTCGATTTCATCGTTGTTGTCACGGGTCATGCGTGCCAAAATAGAATCACTGTCTGTCGCTATCGCCTGTCTCGCCATGCGCACAATTGCCGTACCGGATGCTACAGATTCCAGGCAGCCTTTTTTTCCACAGGAACAGGTAATGTCGCTCGAGTCAAAAATCGGGGAGTGGCTGAACTCTCCCGCGAACCCGGAAGCTCCCTGATAAATCTTTCCATCGATCAAGATACCCAAACCAATCCCCCAGCCGATGAATATGCCCAATACGTTTTTGTAGTTGTCATTGTGTCCAAACTTAAACTCCGCCAAGGTCATGGCGCGTGCGTCATTTTCGAGAAAGACTTTCCTGCCCAGCCTTGACTCGAAGTTTTCCACCAAGCTTTTCTTTCCGAATTTCAAATAGGTATGGTTCACTCCGTTGATCGAATCAATCAGACCAGGCATTGAAATCCCTACTGCAATGACTTTTTCATTGTCCAATCCTGATTTTTCCTTGTGCTCGAGCACAAAATCGCAAATCCGATCGAAGGTTTCCTTTTCGTTGTTAAGTGTAATTTTCAATATGGCAGGCTCCGTCACCGCTGTATTTGCGCTGTCGTAGATCGCCACTCTTACGCGGAATTTGTTGATATCTACCGACAAAATATAAAACGCATCTGTGGCAAGTTGGTACAGATCGGGTTTTCTACCGCCTTGGGATTCTGCGCGTCCATTTTTGATCACTTCGCCGGAAGCCATCAGATCGCTCAGGAGCGAATTGACAGTAGGAAGGGAAATTCCCACTTCATTGCATATTTCCCCTGCCGTGTTGCTTCCCTTGGTAAAGAGGTTTTTGATCAGCTTCAGTTTGTTGATATAGCTCTTGGTCTCTACGACGCCGCTGATTTTTTCAAGGTTTTTTTTGGGGTCAATAAGATTCATGCGCGCTGTTTGATTAAGGCAATTAAATTATTTTTTAAAGAATATCAAAAGTGCTTCATGAAAAAAATCAATTATTGGGCGGATGATTAGTGAAATAAAAGAGTGAGGTTAGCCATTGAAGCGATCCAATCGAAAAGATTTTGAAAAACTGAATGCTTTTCGAAATGTGTTTTAGATTCCATTCAGAAAACTTTAACTTTCGGGCCGGTTTCAAAATCCCGCCATGCAATCAGATTGGAGAATATTGGAAGAAGAAAAAAGTAAAACAGAGGTTTTTGGAAAAATACATCAAATACTTCGCGCACTGGGATTTGAAATCGTCGTGGTAGACAATGAAAAGCCTTGGGGTGGTTATTTTTCTTTATCTGAAAAACATGTAGAAAGATTCATCGGGATTTTTTTCCCAGGATTGGAACTTTCTGAGGAGCAAAAAAATCTCAAACTAAGTCCTAAGCTGTTGATTGTCGCCCCACACCAGCGTCTTTCTTGGCAATTCCACCGCCGAAGGGCAGAAATTTGGAAGTTGGTATTCGGAAAGGCGAGTGTCATCAAAAGCAAAACTGACATTCAAGGTGGGGAAGAGAAATTGACTGTCGAGCAATATGTCCAAATTGGAAAAGGCGAACGCCACAGGCTCGTAGGGAAAGGCGAATGGGGAATCGTGGCTGAGATATGGATACATACCGACCCGGAACGGCCTTCCGACGAAGATGACATAGTCAGGTTGGAGGATGATTTTTCGAGAGTTTAGCCTAGGATTTCCGGGTGGATTCGAAAAGGTAAATTCGAATGTTGAATTTGGCAATCTTTATCTATTGATAGTGAAGCAAGAAAAATGTAGAAAAGCCCGCTTTCATAGGCGGGCTTTTCCTTTAGTTTACTCCTCGTTTCGAACCTCGCGATTCTGAGGCTGAGCGTTCTGACCCTGAGTTCCCTCTTTGGGATGGCGGATTTTGTTGCGTTTGTCTGCCATTTTGATTCCCGGAGTAAACCCTCGGGTTCTGCGCTGAATTTCGCTTTTGCTCTACCTGAGGCTGTTGCCGTGGCGGATTGGGTTGTTGCCTCGGTTGCGCATTTTGAGTCCTAGATTCAGGTCTTGCTTGTGTTTCTCTGCTGTGGGCAGGCTTACTGTAGCTAGGTGCACTTTCTTGTCTTCTTTGTGGAGCTTCATAGGTCGGCGTGTTTTCCCTGCCTTGACTTGTCCTTGGCATACTGGCCTCACGGCTACCGTATCTGGGGACGCTGACTTCCTGACGTGGGTTTTCCTTTCGTTCGTAGTCGTTGGCGCCACGTTGTCCGTTACCGTCCCGAATACCTGCGTTCCGTTGATTTTCATATTGTTTAGGCTGGGATGCACCACGGCTTTCCGACACTGACCTTCCTGATTGCCTTCTTTCTTGGTATTCCTCAGGCGTAAATGACCTGGAAGGTCTTGCTTCCTCATTTGAATTTCTCGCGCTTCGTACTTCAGGACGGTATACATTGATGCTATTTTGTTGCACGACAGTTCTTCCAGGTCTAGCCGATTCCCGGACCTGATAGACCGGCACTCTTGAGTTGGTTACGCGTTCCACTTCACGCCTGGAGGGACCAGTATAGAAGGTTTGGTTATTGTAGACGTAGGTATTGTTGATGACCGTAGTTCTGTTGTAAATCCTTCTCGCGTGGTAATTGGGAACACAGTAACGGTGGAAATGTGGGTGTCTGAATCTTTTTTGCGGTATAAACACCCAATGCGCAGCAGGAGCGTAGAATCCGACACTGAAATTGAATCCAGGAGCCAAGGGAGCCCAGCCATAGTATCCCCCACCGGTTCTCCAACTTACCCAAGCCGGACCCCATTCGTAGTCAGGCACCCAAGCCCAGCCATAGAAGTTGTTCCAAAACCATCTCCCATAATGGAATGGTGCCCATCCCCAAGCATAGTTTGAAACCCATGTGTTGCCGAATTCGGTCATCGCCCAATACCCATTGGTCAAGTAAGGTTGAAAGCCTGCTTCTACAAAGGGAACCCAGACATATCCAAACTGGGGATCCATCACCCAATCTCCGTATGGACTTAGTTCGTTGTAGAAAACCTGAAATGAAACTCCGTACATGGGTGGGGGAGAAGCTGCCGAAGCTTCCGAAATGCGCATCCCGATCATTGCGACCAAGATAGCGAGGCTGCGAATCATAGATGAAGTTTTCATGGTTCTGAGGTTTAGTTCTTGGGTAGTTCTACGGTAAAAAATAGAATAATGTTTTATGAAATATTAAAAATAAAGAATATAAAATCTTATAAAAACGTTTTAGCAAAATAATATTCTAAAAATAGATTTTCAACTCTGGAATTTCAGAATTTTATTTTTGGGGAATGGGCTTCAAAAAATGGACGGAATTGCTTGATTTTTGGCCTGATAGACCATTCATAGCCACCTCCCTTTCATTCAAATCAAAATATGTGCCTAATCGTTTGAATCATGACTTTGTTTCCTTTGCCAAAATATCCCGAAAGTGATATTGGCCAACGGGAAAAAAAAAAGGGACTAGATTCCCTGTCCCTTTCTCGCAATTTCGATTTTTTTGGCGATCTCCTCTGCTTGGGCCATCAGCCGGTCAGATTCCTGCCTGTTGACTTTGGACATTTCAAACGCCTTTTTGAGCAATTCTCTGTGCTTATCCTGAAGCACCTCCAACTCACTTTTTTTCTTGAATAGACCGAACATATTTTCAGATTTTGTAATAATTTTTGGACAATGCTTGCGGTGCTGTTTGCCCAATTATCCGAACCGTTCTTTCAAGAAATTGTTTTATTCAAACCTGAATCCCATTGGATTAACAGGAGTATTCTCCTCTACGATCTCATCCTCGCGGTAATTGATAATTTGTTCGAGACGACCGCTGACATTGTAATATTTCCAAGGCCCCTCTTTCTTGCCTTCTTTCATTTGGCCTTCTGAAGCTTTTTTACCCGTATCGTGGAAATACGTCCAGATCCCATTTGCCTTTCCGTCGACATAATTGCCCTGGGATTCTATGGTTCCAGTAACATAGTAGGTATTTCTGGTGCCGTTTCCGTCCTTTAAGGTTCCTTTATCCAAAGTCCTGCTTCCATCATAGGAAAAATAGTCGCCCACATTCAAAAGTCTTCCATTCGACCAGGATTCCTCTTGGGTAAGTTGCTTATTGTCGTAAAACAATCCCCAAAGTCCATCCTCAAATCCCAGGAAATAGCTTCCGACGGATTTCAATTGTCCTCCATCATAGTAGTAAAACCATTGGCCGTTTTCCAGCCCAAGGCTGTATTCACCTTCAGCAATCAGGATTCCAATTTTGTTGAAGTACTTCCAAAGCCCGGTTTTGAGATCGTTTTTGTATTCTCCGATAGAATAGAGATTGCCCTCCGGAAAATAGCTTTTCCATAAACCGTCCTTCATGCCATTGGTATACTGTCCCTCTACCGAAATCTTTCCGTTGGAGTGGTTTTCTATGTATTGGCCGATAGGCAGGCCCAATTCATAGGTTTTCCTTTTGGCAATCGAGCGGTTGGGGAAAAATTCCTCCCAAACTCCAACCGGGATATCATTTTCGTAGCGTTCGATCCTAGCGATTCGCTTGTTTTCATAGTAGAATTTCCACTCGCCAGTCCTGTTGCCGTCATTATCGTAGTACTTTTCGGATTCAACAATACTGGTCCCCGGGAAATAGGTCAGCCATTGTCCAATTCTGTCTCCGTTGCTAAACTCGCCCTTTTCCTCTACGATCGACTGGAACGAATACCTTGTAAAAGGGCCATGCGGATGGTTATCTTTAAATGAAGTCTGTACCATCAGCTCGCCCGTGATTGCATATTCCAAATAAGGTCCTGATAGATTTCCATTTTCATAATTCTCCACCAATGCCAAATCACCGGTAGGATAGAAAGTGACCCATTTTCCGCTTTTCCTTCCATTCGAATACTGGCCTTCTGTTTTGACTTGGCGGGGGTTGGTAAAATCATCCTGACCCTCACGTCCAAAAAATTCCCTATAAGGCCCCACAGCCAGACTGTCTTTGTAAACCATTTCGATTTTCAGGGCACCCGTTCTGTCGTACTGTCGGTAGATACCATTGAGCCTATTCATCTGGTATTCCGCTTCGATGTGTTTGTTGTTGTTTGGGTAAAAAGAGGTGGCTAATCCCGACCTGACCCCATTGTCAAAGTTGATTGTTTGTATCAGCGCGTTTGTCTTTGGGTTTTGGAATCTCCAAAGGCCTTGCATTGCGCCGTTTCTAAGTACTCCAGTACCCACCAAGGTTGAATCTGAATTATAGATAGAAACAAGGTTAGGAGTATCTTGGGAGAATGCTTGCTGAGATAAAAAGAAGAGGCATAAAACCCCAAAAATATATTTCATAGGATGAAGGAGTGCTATTTTGGATAAATAACGAATGGTTGGGATTGCGGTTCTAAATTAGCTTAAAATGTGAAATTAGGAAAGGTTTAATTATGATTATCCATGATTAACAAAATTTCACGTTTTAAGTCTTCCAGTAGTTTATCGGGGTCTTCCTGCAACGGGATTTCTTTGAAAATTTGAAAAAGTCGCATTGCGGGGCCCTTATCAAGCAAAACCTGATTTTCCAATTTTTTCTTTGTAGACAGTACTTTGGCATATTCCCATGGGTCAGGGTGATCCGAAATGAAAAAATCGACCTGTTTTTGGGAAAACACTTTCGATCTTCGGGGATTCGCTGATCCGACCTGGACAAAAAAATATAAGCCGTGGCCCCACCACTGAAGTATCCTGATATTGAAGCCTGTTTTCGGATCAAAGTCCCTTATCAGGTCCAAAACTTCGTATGGACAGTTTTCGAGGCGATAGCCTTTTGAAACTTTGCTTCCTTTCGCTTGATGATGGAATTCGATCAAACGACTATGTGGGAACTCTTCGGCAAGCCGATGGAATATCTCGACAAAAAGGTCCGATTGGGTTTTGATTAGTTGGAACAGGTGACTGTTGCCGCAGAGGTCAAGGTCAATCCTTCCTTCCATCGCCTACCAGTGCAGCAAGGCGGAGGCCCAGGTAAATCCACTTCCGAATGCTGCTAGGCAGACTAAATCCCCTTCTTTCAGCAATCCTTTTTCAAAAGCCTCGCTCAGTGCAATCGGAATCGTCGCAGCTGTGGTATTTCCTAAGCGCTGAATGTTGTTATAGACCTTTTCATCCGGAAGGCCCAATTTCTGTTGGATATAATTGCTGATGCGGAGGTTCGCTTGGTGGGGCACAAGGAGGTCAATTTCTTCCTTTGATTTGCCGTTGGCATCCAAAGCTTCTTGGATCACTTCTGCGAAGCGCACGACCGCATGCTTGAAGACAGCATTTCCGTTCATTTTAAGGAAAAACTCCCCACTTTCGATCAATTCTGGGGAAATCCGGACTTCTTTGCTGGAACTTGGTCCGATGCAATAGAGCTCTTCGGCATGGGCGCCATCTGCATGAAGGTGTGTTGAAAGGATCCCCTGATGGCCTTCTTCCGCTCTACTTAGGACGGCTGCGCCGGCACCATCCGCAAAAATCACCGCACTCGATCTGCCCTCATCACTTTTGTCCAAGGCTGAAGATTGAATCTCTGCACCAACCACAAGGATATTCTTGTACATCCCCGTCTTGATATATTGGTCTGCGATGGAGAGTGCATAGATAAATCCCGAGCACGCATTCCTGATATCGAGTGCGCCGATGCCGTTCAGACCCAATTCCCTTTGAAGGAGAACCCCATTTCCTGGCAAAAAATAATCCGCGGTAATGGTCGCGAACACGATAAAGTCGATTTCCTTGGTGTCAAGCCCCGATCGTTGGATTGCCATTTCGGCGGCCGCTTTGGACATGCTGGTGACGGTGTCTTTTCCAGGTACAAACCACCTCCTCTCATGGATACCCGTCCTCTCAACGATCCAGTCGTTATTGGTATCCATGATCGTTGAAAGATATTCGTTGGTGATGACGCGTTCCGGTACGTAGTGGCCAATGCCTTTGATGCGCGATTTGTACATGTCAGAAAGTTATTTTGGGAAAAACTGAGTCCAAATTGGTATGCTATGCATACAAATATCTGCCTTCTTTCGGCATTCGCAAAACTTGGGAACCTTATGTGATGAAAAAGAATGATCAACAAAAAATGCCTCTACCTAAGCCTACCCTCTTGCTTGAGCTTCCAGTATCGGTAAAGGCCTGCGACGGACATGAAGCTTGGATTTGCCTTTTCATAAACCTCGATCAAAGCTTCTGAGCATCCCTGTGCTGCCAAAAAATGTCGGGTATAGGAAATGAAATCAGTCACAGCATCTGCTTGGGGTACACCTTGGTCAAAACGTGATTTCATCCATTCTGACCAATCATCCAATATGTATGAAAGCGAATCCAAATGCCAATCCACGTTTTCGATAATTCCAAAATGAGTCAGGAATAGGAAAGAGGGCTTTTCAGCCTTGATTTTCCCAAGAGATGATTTCCATGCTTCGATATGAATGTCCGGAGGCGGGCAGGGGGGTACTACCGGACCATTTTCAATTTTCACACCAGCAATGTCTCCTGTGAATATCGACTCGCCAAGTTTCCAAGCGATGTGGTGAACCGCATGGCCGGGCGTATGAATGGCCTTGAACCGGCAATTCCCGATGTCCAAAACTGCTTCATCTTCCACTTCGATCACCTGATCGCTTGGAATGGATCCGCTTTGCCCCCAAAGCTTTTCCATATCGTCCCCATAATTTTGTGAAGCGGAATTCCAAAGTCGCTCCGGATTGACAAGGTGAACCGCACCGGCAGGATGCACAAAGATCTTCGCCCCGCCTTTGGCCAGCCTCCAAGCGGCCCCTGCATGGTCAAAGTGGATGTGGGTCAAAAGCACGTGCTTGATATCTTCTGGCAGGTATCCAAACTTTGCAAGTTCCTTTTCAAGATTGGCAAACGTGCTATCCGGCCCTGTCTCTATAAGCACGGGCCCGGCGTCTGTTTCAACAAGAAAGGATGCTATTGCCTCTGAAGCGCCTTGGAATCGAAGGTCCAAAATTCTGATGTCTGCCATCAGCCGAATAGGGTGTAATTACCAAATTGATCTGCGGGAGAGCTCTTGCGGATGATCGACGGACTGTCGTTTTGGACTGAATTGACCAAGGGTGAAACAGTGTAGCTCACCAGTTCGTCCCCGCTATGACCTGCAAGGATACTTTTAAGGCTTTGTTCAGAGGTGTATTTGTCCAGCCATTTCTTTTCATCTTCCCGATTTAGGATCAGCGGCATGCGGTCGTGGATCTCAGAGACCAATGGGCTGGGGGCCGTTGTCAAAATCAAAAAAGTATGGTTTGTCTCACCCTTGTCGTTTTCGTATTCCTCCCAAATACCAGCAAAGGCAAACAAGCCTTCATCTGGCCTGGCAAAGCGATAGGGGATTTTGGTTTTCTTGCCAAGTTTTTTCCATTCATAAAATCCATCTGCTGGAATCAGGCAACGCCTGCGCTGGAAAGAGGATTTGAAGGAAACCTTTTCGTGCACCGTTTCAGCTTTCGCGTTGATGAATTGCTGGCTTACGGGCTTGTTTTTGGCAAAATCCGGGGTAATTCCCCAGTAGAAAAATGAAAAACCCTTGGGGCTCTCGGATGTGATCACAGGTACCAGTTGGGAAGGGGCGATGTTGTACCGGGGCTTGAAGTCCACCAACATTTCCGCCTGGAACCTGTCTTCCAATTCAAATTTTTGTTTTCCCAAGGAATATCTGCCGCACATGGTTTCCTATTTTTCTTGAAAATTACTGTTCTCCCGTGATAAATTCAAACGCCCGCTTTTCAGACCAATAGATGTCTTCCTTTTTTCTCGGCGAAAACCCAACATGCCCCCCGTACCTCGGGAAATCCATCCAAACTTGGTCCAGTTGCCTTCCGAGCGAAACGGGGAAACAGCGTTCGCTTAGGAAAGGATCGTTTTGGGCGTTGAGGATCAGCACGGGGATTTCGATGTTTTCAAGAAAATACAGCGAGGAATTCTGCTCATAATAGTCGTGTGCATCCCTAAAGCCATGCAAGGGACCGGTGTAATGATCGTCGAAATCCTGCAAGGTTTTGATTTTTCGAAGGATCCCCGTAGGAATCTCGTTTGGGAAAACCTTGGCTTTTTGGACTACCTTTTCCTTCAGGGTTTTTAGAAAGCGGTTCGCGTATACGATGTTTTCTCCGGTCGAAATCTTCACGCAGCTGCTTTCGAGATGCAGCGGGACCGATATCGCTACGGCTTTTTTGATTTTCGGGCCGCGGTCCCGTTTTTCTCCCAGGTACTTCAGCGTGAGGTTTCCCCCAAGACTAAAACCGACAAGAAAGATATTTGTGTATTCTTTTCCCGCATGTTGGATTACAAAATCCAGATCGTAAGTCGCACCAGAATGGTAGAAAATCGGCTTTCGGTTCAATTCTCCACTGCAGCCCCGAAAGTTCCAGGTGAGCACATCGAAGCCGTTTGTATAAAAATGGCGCGCCATCCCCGACATATAAGGTCTCCTGCTGTTTCCTTCCAAGCCGTGGCTGATGATCACGAGGTCCTGAGATTTTTTGCGTAGCCAGTCCAAATCAAGAAAGTCCCCATCAGGGGTGTCAACACGTTCTCTCTCAAAGGGTAAGGGATGGCTGTCCCGAAATAAGCCTGGCACAATCGTCTGCAAATGGCCATTGAAAAGCCATTTTGGGTACTCGTATTCTGTAGATTTGATGATTGGCATTCCCGAACAAAATCTGGTTTCCCGTGTTTTCAAAACCTGAAAATACTAGGTTTAAATTTGAAATAAGTCATTTTAAGAACTATTTTTGGACTCCTAAAATTTGACCAGGATATACTAAAAAATATGGCCGAGATCATACGAATGCCCAAAATGAGCGACACCATGGAAGAAGGGGTGATTGCAGCGTGGTTGAAAAAAGTTGGAGATACCTTGAAGCCCGGAGATATATTGGCCGAGGTGGAGACCGACAAGGCGACCATGGAATTGGAGTCTTATGAAGAGGGGGTGTTGCTGTACATTGGAGTACAAGAAAAAGATGCCGTAGCTGTCAATGGCGTAATTGCGATCATTGGCAACAAAGGCGAAAATATAGACGCAATCCTAAAGGAAATTGCCGGCGGTGCTCCTGCGCCAAAAATAGAAGCCCAGCCTGAATCCAAACCAGAGCCGGCTAAAGCGGAAGCTGTGCCAGCCGCCAAAGCAACCGAGACTATCGATACCTCTGGTATCAATGCCACGGTCATTACTATGCCTAAAATGAGTGACACCATGACAGAGGGTACCATCGCGGCTTGGTTGAAGAAGGTAGGCGATTCAGTAAAGTCGGGAGATATTTTGGCTGAGGTCGAAACAGACAAGGCCACCATGGAACTCGAGTCTTATGAAGATGGTACCTTGCTTTATATTGGCGTGGAAGCCGGAGATTCTGTCGCCGTAGACGGCGTCATCGCCATCATTGGTGAAAAAGGGGCAGATTATCAGACGCTATTAAAAGCCCACGCAGGCGGCGCAGGTGCTTCCCCAGCGCCTGAGGCGGCAGCGCCCGTGGCAGCCGAACCGGTGGCCCCAGTGGCGGAAGTATCCAAGGCAGCCGCTCCGGTCGTTCAAGAAGTTCATGCAAGTTCCTCAAGCAGTGATAATGGCAGATTGAAAGCTTCTCCGCTCGCCAAAAAGATGGCTGCGGACAAGGGGATTGACATTGCCTTGGTGAAGGGTTCCGGTGAAGGCGGTCGAATTATCAAAAAAGATGTGGAAACCTTCGATCCGGCGTCTGTGAAGGTCGCCGCACCGCAAGTCGCCGCTGCGCCAGCTGTTGCTGCTGCACCTTCCATAGGCCAGGAATCCTTCCGTGAGGAAAAGGTTTCTCAAATGCGCAAAGTAATTGCCAAGCGCTTGGCGGAAAGCAAGTTCACAGCGCCGCATTTCTACCTGACCATGGAAATCATCATGGACAAGGCCATAGAGGCAAGAAACAGCATGAACGAGGTTTCCCCAGTGAAAATCTCTTTCAACGATATGGTCATCAAGGCGGCTGCAGCAGCTTTGCGCCAGCATCCCAAAGTCAATTCATCTTGGCTCGGCGACAAAATCCGCTACAACGACCACATCCATATCGGAATGGCGGTAGCTGTCGAGGAAGGTTTGTTGGTGCCGGTCATCCGTTTTGCTGACAACAAGTCACTTTCCCAAATCTCCAATGAGGCCAAGACATTGGGCGCAAAAGCCAAAAACAAGGAACTCCAACCCAAGGATTGGGAAGGAAATACCTTCACGATCTCAAATTTGGGGATGTTTGGCATCGAAGAGTTCACGGCCATCATCAATCCGCCTGATGCCTGCATCTTGGCAGTCGGCGGAATCAAAGAGACTGTGATCGTGAAAAACGGCCAAATGCAGGTTGGGAATGTCATGAAAGTGACGCTTTCCTGTGACCACAGGGTAGTGGATGGAGCGGTTGGTTCCGCTTTCCTCAAAACCCTCAAAGGTCTCTTGGAAGATCCTGTTAGAATGCTGGTTTAAAAAAAACCTTCATATATGCCAAAAAGTCCTGTTTTCGCAGGACTTTTTGGTTTAGTATGGTTGTTGACGTTGGGAAAAGTTGAAAGGTTAGAATGTTAAAACGTTACGAAGTTGAATGTTACTACGGATGGTCTCACGTCTGGAGTCTCATATCTCACATCTAGAAAATATGGAAAAAATAAAATCAACCACCGTCGTCGCCATCAAACACAACGGAGAAGTGGTCATCGGCGCTGATGGCCAAGCTACCTTGGGCAACACCGTTGCCAAGAGCACAGTCAACAAGATCCGTAAACTACAGGGTGGCAGGATTGTCACGGGTTTTGCGGGATCGACGGCAGATGCATTTACCTTGTTGGACAAATTCGAAGAAAAGCTAGGCGCCTATGGCAACAACATGAAGCGTGCAGCCGTCGAGCTCGCCAAGGAATGGCGAATGGACAGGATGCTTAGCCGCTTGGAGGCCATGATGATCGTCGCGGACAGTCAGGATATTTTGATTATTTCTGGTACGGGTGATGTCATTGAGCCCGACATGGAGATCGCCACCATTGGTTCAGGAAGCATGTATGCCCAATCCGCTGCCCGGGCGCTGAAAAAGTTTGCTCCGCAACTCACGGCTGAGCAGATGGTCCGTGAAAGCCTCGGCATCGCCGCCGACGTCTGCATCTATACCAACCATAATCTGGTTGTAGAAAAAGTGGTGAAGTAGGGACTTCGGATTATGTCGACAGAGATCAGATAGTGAAGGACAGTTGACATGATCTTTGGTTATTAAAGTGATCAACGGGTAGGGTATTGATTTCTGATAAATACTCTCCACTCCCAGATCTGAGAGATAGTTATGTGCCCTGTCAGAAAATCACATCAAAGTATCACTGGGTATCCTTCGGTTTTACTTCAGATTCCGTTCCTTTAGGAGCCTTTTTAGCTCTTCCTTTTCATACTTTGCCCCATTCACTATCTTGTAGATCAGATAAAGCGGTATCAAGGATAAAAATCCCAGGCTATTGTTCATAACGCTGAAAACGATGATGCCAATCAGGAATCCAACCAAAAAGGCATTGGTAATCTGGATTGACTTGAGCTTTTTTGATTCCTTCAATAATTCAGAGTCTGTGAGTTCTGAGAGTGGGCGTTGGGGCATGGGTTATTTTTTTTAATAGCAGAAACCTTATTTGATCTAAAAATAATAAGTCTTGGCTTTTTTTGAAAGGGTCTCGGCTTAGTTTGTGCATTGGGTTCGGTTTTTAGAAATGGAGAGGGGAAAAAGGTGGCGCAGCCGCCCTTTTTCACCTCCGTTTCAGGCCGAGGTAAACCGGTAACCGAGCCGAGTCTAGGTATATTGGAGGGTTTTTTCTGTAGTTTACCTATTTCCCCAAAATCCCACCCAATTTTTCCTGCTTTTCTAAACTTCATACAACCTTTCTAGGTTATGTCTGCAGTTAACAAAACCAACATGGAAAAGACCGCAGCAAAGAAAACTGCCAAATCGGAACCTAAGTCCAAAATCATCGCAGGCTATATCGATTATGTATTGGAGCACGGCAAGGAACCTGCCTCCGTCTACAAATTTGCCAAGGAACTCAAAATGAAAGAGGAGGAGTTTTACGGCTATTTCACCTCTTTTGAAGCGGTCAAATCCGCCGTCTGGGGCCATTTGTTTGACACCACGATCAATAATCTCGAGTCCCAGGAAGTCTACAAGGAATACAGTGCACGGGAAAAGCTACTCGGGTTCCTCTTTACCCTCGTCGAGGAAATGAAGAAAAACCGGTCCTACCTGCTTTCCCAATATGGGGGCAAGCGGGACCTTAAAAACTTGCTTCCCGCCGAAGTCAAGACGTTCCGCAGTAAGTTCAAAGACTTCGCCAATGAGCTGATTTTGGAAGGAAAAGAAACCGAGGAGATTGCCAACCGCCCGGTCATCACCGAGCGCTATGATGAGGCATTGTGGCTTCAGGTATGGTTTGTATTCCAGTTTTGGCTAAAGGACAGCTCGGTCAATTTTGAAAAGACGGACGCTGCCATAGAAAAATCGGTGAACTTGGCCTTTGACCTGATGGGAAAAAGTGCCTTGGATACCTTTTTGGACTTTGCGAAGTTTTTATACCAGAATAAATAAGGAGGAACGTGAAAGCAGGAGTGAAAGAACAACAGCAAATTCCAGTATCGAAAGTACAACGCGCCGCGAAGTTTATCACGACCGGAGCCAAAGTAGGGGGGAATTATGTGCGGCATTATGCCAAAAAGGTCGTGAATCCCTCCCTGACCAAGGAGGAACTGCACCAAAACAACGCGGAAGATATCTACAACAGTCTCAGCGAGTTGAAAGGGTCGGCGCTGAAGGTGGCGCAGATGATGTCCATGGACAAAAATCTATTGCCAAGGGCCTATCAGGATAAGTTTACGATGGCGCAGTATTCCGCGCCACCGCTTTCCTATCCCTTGGTGGTGAAGACGTTTCAGAAGTATTTCGGCAAGACGCCCGAGCAGCTTTTTGAGTCCTTTACCCGCTCTGCGGTCAACGCTGCCTCGATTGGACAAGTCCATCAGGCATCGAAAAGTGGCAAAAAGCTAGCCGTCAAGATCCAATATCCGGGCGTAGCGGACGCTGTAAGTTCGGATTTGAAGTTGGTGCGGCCTTTTGCCTTGCGCCTGCTCAATATGAACGAACGCGAACTTGACCACTATATGGCGGAGGTGGAAGAAAAGCTGCTGGAGGAGACGGATTATTTGTTGGAGGTGAAGCGTTCAAGGGAAATATCCCAAGCTTGCGCGCACCTGACGGATTTGGCTTTTCCGAAGTATTACGACGATATGAGTTCGGACAGGATTATCACCATGGACTGGATTGATGGACTGCATATCAAGGAATGGCTCGATACCAGTCCAAGCCAAGAGGCAAAAAACAGGGTAGGGCAGGCGCTTTGGGACTTTTACCACCACCAAGTCCACAACCTCAAGCAGGTACACGCGGATCCACATCCCGGTAACTTCATTATCCAAACGGACGGAAAGTTGGGAATCATCGACTTTGGTTGTGTAAAGGTGATTCCGGAAGACTTCTACAGTGGGTATTTTTCATTGATCAAAAGGGATCTCCTTATCAATGAAGAGGAGCTCAATGCGATATTTTACGGCCTTGAATTTATCAGTGACAAGGATTCCGAAGAGGAAAAGGCCTATTTCAAGGGTGTGTTCAAGGAAATGATTTCCTTATTGGGCAAACCCTTCCATGTCGAGCGGTTTGACTTTGCGGACGACAGCTACTTTGAGCAGATTTTCCGGTTGGGAGATAGGATTTCCAATGACAAAATGTTCCGCAAATCAAGACAGGCACGTGGTTCCCGCCATGGCTTGTACATCAACAGGACTTACTTTGGTCTTTACAATTTGCTCAATCAGCTACAGGCCAACGTCGATACGACGAAGCCGGAGTGGTTGAAATAGAAAAAGGCCTTTGGACATTCCAAGGGCCTTTTCTTTTTGATTCTTGTTGTTTTTTTGGATAGACTTCTCTTTGTCATTTCGACGAAGGAGAAATCTATGGGGGTTGTTGTTATGATAAGTGTTGATTAGATCCCTCGTTCCTCGGGATGACCAAGTGAGGTTTTCGCCATCGTCCAGGGTTCATTTTTGGATCGGCTTCTGTTTGTCATTTCGACGAAGGAGAAATCCATCGGGAGTATTGATTGGATAAGGGTTGATTAGATCCCTCGGTCCTCGGGATGACCAATTGAAGGTTTCGCCATCGTCCAGGGTTTATTGTTGAGAAAGACTCTCTTTGTCATTTCGACGAAGGAGAAATCCATGGGGAGTATTGTTTCGCTTAGGGTTGATTAGATCCCTCATTCCTCGGGATGACGAAGAGAGGTTTTCGCCATCGTCTAGGGTTCATTGTTGGGAAAACTTCTCTTTGTCATTTCGACGAAGGAGAAATCTTTCGGAAGTCCTAGATGTTCTGGTTGCGTCTCAGACCCCTCGTTCCTCGGGATGACGAAGAGAGGTTTGGTTCCAACTTGCTAAAGCGTTTCCCAAATCCGCTCGATCAATTGCTTGGTGAGCCTGATTCCTTCCGGCTCGGTTTGTTGCATGCCTTCGTACTCGATGTCGATATAGCCCTCAAAACCTGATTCCTTCACGATTCCAAGCATTTTCCCATAATCGATCTTGGTTTGTTCACCCTTTTCGTCGAAGCTGTAGGACTTGGCACTGACACCTTTGGCAAAAGGCAAAAGCGTCCTTACTCCCTCATATCTGTCAAAAACCTCCGCACAATCGTCCGCCTGTGTGCTGCCCCATTTGGCTGAGAGGCACCAATTTCCGAAGTCAGGCAATGTGCCGAGATTGGGGGCATTAAGTTCTTCGATGATGCTTTTGATCCAAAATGGATCCGAGCTGTACAGCCCGTGGTTTTCGATCAATACATGGATATCCGACTCGGCAGCGTAGGAGCAGAGCTTTCCGAGGCTTTGGACCATGGCTTTTCGGACCTCATCCTTTGCGCCTTCCCCAAAGGCGTTGACACGGATGGAATGGCAGCCGAGGATTTTTGCGGCATCCACCCATTTGAAGTGGTTTTCGACAGCTTTTTGGCTTTCGGTATCATTGAGGTTGCCCAAGTCCCCCTCTTCATCGACCATGATCAGCAGGTTTTTGACGCCATGATCTTGGGATTTTTGCAACATTTCCTTCCAAAAGCCCTGGTCGGTGCCCTTTTCCCGATAGAATCCATTCACATACTCCACGGCATCCAAGCCAAATTCGGATTTGGCAATTCTTGCAAAATCAGCCGCATTCAATTCCCCGCTTTGGAAAGTACGGTGCAGGGACCATTGGGCCAAAGACAATCGGAGTGGTTTTGCGGATTCCATGGTGCTGGTGGCGGTTTGAGTAGGGCGGTTACAGGACCAAAGCGAGGGGGCAGCCAAACTGACGGCTGCTCCGATGCCAATTTTTTTCAGTGTTTTGCGTCGATCCATGACTACTTGCCGGAATAGGTGATTTTGTAAATGCAATTGGCCATATCGTCGGAGACCAAAAGGCTGCCGTCGGGCATTTGCAGGACGTCCACCGGTCTGCCCCAGACGTCTTGGGTCTCATTGTTGAGCCAGCCTTCGGCAAAAACCTCCTGCTTCACAACTTTTTGGTTGCCGTCCAAAACTACCCGCGTCAGGTTGTAGCCGCTTTTTTTGCTGCGGTTCCAAGACCCATGTTTGGCAAGGATAATGTTGTTTTGGTAGGACGACGGGAACTGTTTGCCAGTGTAAAAACGCATGCCCAAGGGTGCAGTATGGGCGCCCATCTTGGCAGCGGGAGCAGTATAGGCGGATTGATCTTTTCCCTTGCCGCCAAATTCAGGATCCTTGACATCCCCGGCATGCCAATAGGGGTAGCCGAAATGCATTCCTTTTTTTGGGGCATGGTTGAGTTCGCAATCAGGAATATCGTCGCCCATCATGTCGCGGCCATTGTCCGTAAACCACATTTCCTTGGAGCTTGGATGCCAGGCAAAGCCAACCGTATTGCGTACGCCATGGGCAAAAACTTCCGGTTTGGGCGTCGCGCTCTTGACGTCGATGCGGGTGATGGAGGCGAAGATTTCCTCCGATTCGCAGATATTGCAGGGAGCGCCAACCGGCACATAGAGCAAGCCATCAGGTCCAAAGGCGATAAACTTCCAGCCATGGTGCGCTTTGTCAGGGTATTTGTCGTAGACGACTTCGTAAGTCGGTTTTTCGAGATTTTTCTCGATGTTCCTGAATCGAAGGATCCTGCTGACTTCGGCTACGTACAGGTCGCCATCTTTGAACGCAACGCCATTGGGCATTCTCAGGCCCTCGGCAAGGGTAAACTTCTGGTCGGCTTTTCCGTCGCCGTTGGTGTCCTTGAGCGCATAGACGTTTTTTCCTTGACGGTTGCCCACAAAAATCACCGAGCCGTCGGCGTTCATGGCAAGCGAGCGTGCATCCGGTACATTTTCCGCCCAAACGGAGATAGAGAAGCCCGCCGGCAACTTGATCGTTTCTAGCTTGATGTCGCTTTTGGCGTTGCGCTGTCCATGGCAGGCAATGGTCAAAAGGCTGAGGAGGACGAGGAAGAGGTATTTATTCATGGGTTTAAATTTGGGATTCAAAAAGGTCTCATAAGTCCTCAAATTAGCAAATAGATCATCATTCTCTCACAATTAAGTGTAATGGTGGCCAATAATTTATTTGGCCACGAATACACGAATAGTTTGGTTTTGCTTTTTCTTTTTTTCATTCGCGCATTCGTGGCTTCACCCTGCTTCAATTTTCCCCACCCCAAACCAACCAACCCCCTTCAATCTAATAATCGGCCCCAAACCTAGATGAATGGGGAGAATGGTTATTTTTGCAGCATGTTATCCATCAACAATCTTTCGTACTTTATCGGTGGCAGGGCTTTGTATGAGAATGCCTCCCTGCATATCAAGCCCAAGGACAAAATCGGCCTCGTTGGCCTCAACGGTACTGGCAAGTCGACTTTGCTCAAAATCATCAATGGCGACTACCAACCCAGCGCCGGAGATATCCAAAAGGCCAAAGATTGTACCATCGGATTCCTCAACCAGGATTTGCTTTCTTACCAATCGGACGAAAGCATTCTGGATGTCGCGCTGGCGGCATTCAAGGATACCTTGAGACTTCAGGATGAGATCGACGAAGTGCTCCACCAGATGGAAACTGACCATTCGGAGGCCATCATCAACAAGCTCGCCCGCTTGCAGGACCAATTCGAAGCCAACGAAGGCTACACGATCAAAGCCAAAGCCGAGGAAGTCCTGGAAGGAATCGGCTTCAGCACCGCGGACCTCAAACGCCCACTAAGGACCTTCTCCGGCGGTTGGCGGATGCGGGTGATGCTCGCCAAGCTGCTGCTTGAGAAGCCCGCCCTGCTGATGCTCGACGAACCTACTAACCACCTTGACCTCCCTTCCATCCAATGGGTGGAAAACTACCTGCGCAACTATGAGGGCGCAGTCATCGTGGTTTCCCACGACCAGGAGTTTTTGGACAACTGCGTGTCGACGACCGTGGAAGTGTCCAACGGCAACTTGACGGTCTACGCCGGCAATTATTCCTTCTACCAAGAAGAGAAAAAGGAACGCATGGAAATCCAGCAAAACGCCTACGAAAACCAGCAACAAATGATCAAACAAACGGAGCGCTTTATCGAGCGTTTCCGTGCCAAAGCGACCAAATCCAACCAAGTCCAGTCGCGTATCAAGGCCCTTGACCGACTCGAAAGGGTAGCCGAAGTCGTGGATGACAATATTGCTGTCAATTTCAAGTTCAAATTCAGCCAAAAGTCGGGCCGCGATATCGTGGTCTTGGACCATGTCTCCAAGTCTTATGGGGACTTGGTGATTTTGAAAAATACCTCTGCCCGCATCGAAAGGGGTGATAAAATCGCCCTCATCGGTGCCAATGGCAAGGGTAAATCAACTTTGCTGCGCATCATCGACGGTACCGAACCGATACAAGGCAAGCGCGAACACGGCTACAATGTGATCAAATCCTTCTACGCCCAGCACCAACTGGAGGCGCTCAATGTCGACAACGAGATCCTCGACGAATTGAAGCAGGAGGGAAGTGGCAAGACCGAAATCGAGCTGCGCAATGTCCTCGGCTGCTTTTTGTTTACCAATGACGATGTCTTCAAGAAAATCAAAGTCCTTTCAGGTGGGGAAAAATCGCGGGTTGCTTTGGCCAAAGCCTTGATTTCCGAAGCCAATTTTCTCCTCCTTGATGAACCGACCAACCACCTCGACATGCAGTCGGTCAATATCCTGATACAGGCATTGCAGCAATACGAGGGCACTTTTATCACGGTCAGCCACGATAGACACTTCATCCGTGGCGTCGCCAACAAGATTTGGTACATCGAAAACAACCAAATCAAGGAATACCCGGGCACCTATGAGGAATATACCTATTGGAAATCCCAGCAGGAAGCCAACCAAGTGACCGTCAAAGAACCGCCCAAGGAAAAACCCAACGTCAAAAAGAGGGAAATCTCCCAACAGGAAATCAACCTGACCAAGAAAGAGCTCAAGAAAAAAGAGCAGGAACTGGAGCTGTTGGAGGAGAAAATCAGTACGATCGAGAGCCGCAAAAAAGCCCTTGAGGCAGAAATGGCAGATGAATCGGTCTATGCCGATTCCCAAAAACTCGCCAAAGTAAATGATGCCTATGCGAAGGTAGTGGCCGAGGAAAAAAGCCTCAACGCCACTTGGGAGAGCTTGGTAGAAACCATCAGTTCCCTGCAGGAGAATTTGGCGTAAGCTTTGGGGTTTTTCAAACCAAACCTTGTCCGTACAGCTAGCCAGGGGTAGGATTTTATTTTTCTCTTTCCTATTTTCACAAAGTGAGACAATAAAATTCCAACTGGTCTCCTACCCATTAGCCTATGAAAAAGTTTTTTCTGTTCAGCATCTTGATCTGCCTGGGCGTTTATGCCGCATTTGCCCAAACTGGCACCAAAGAACGCATCAAAGTCCGTAGCGCCGCCCTCGCTGGCAACCTCATCGGGGATCCGGCTGACCGGGACGTGACCGTTTACCTTCCGCCCTCATACCAGGCGAATCCCAACAGGCGCTTTCCGGTGCTGTACATGCTGCATGGCTTTACAGACAACGATTCCCAATGGTTTGGCTGGGAAAACCACTGGATCAACCTCCAAACTGTCATCGAGCAATCCATCGCCGAGGGCCTTTCCAAGGAAATGATCGTGGCGATGCCCAATGCCTACAACCGCTTCAAGGGCAGTATGTACGCGAGTTCGGCGACGATTGGTGACTGGGAAACCTTCGTCACCAAGGAATTGGTTCGGCATATCGACGCCAACTACCGCACGCTTGCCGACAGAAGCAGCCGTGGCTTGGCGGGACACTCCATGGGAGGCTATGGCACCCTACGCTTGGGAATGAAATATCCGGATGTCTATGCGGCGATCTATGCCCTCAGCCCCTGCTGCATGGATGGCGCGGCGAACACCAATGCCGAGTTGATGACCAAATTGGAGGGTTTCACGCTTGACCAATTGCAGACTGCCACGTTTTTTGAAATCGCCACACTTGCCACTTCGGCCGCATTTGCCCCCAATCCACAGAATCCACCTTTTTACTTGGACCTTCCAGCCAAAAACGGCGAACCGCGTCAAGATGTAATCAACAAGATCATTGCCAACCGCACGCTGAATTTTGTGGATCAATACATACCCAATCTCAAAAAACTGAAAGCCATCGCACTCGATGCCGGGCTGCAGGACCGAGGCATCAGCGAGGCGACCAAAAAACTTCACGAAGTGCTGGAATCCTATCAAATCCCGCATTTCTACGAAAGCTATGAGGGCGACCATCTCAACCGGATTGCGGAAAGGATTCGGACAAAGGCACTTCCTTTTTTCTCCAAGAACCTGCTCTTCCAGCCCGAACCCTTTTCTGAAGTCCTTGAAAACGGAGGTACCGGAAGCTATCCCGCCGTCATGGTTTCCGAAGCCTCGCTTCCCACGCACACGGTATTCAAGCCACAGGATCTTTCAAAGTTTGGCGACAAAAACAAGCTTCCCATTATCGCTTGGGGCAATGGCGCTTGCTTCGATTCGCCTTGGGAGCACGTCAATTTCCTGAATGAAGTGGCTTCCCATGGATTCTTGGTCATCGCCATCGGCACCATGCCCAAGCAAACGGAAGTCCGCTCGAAGTCCCAAAAGCTACTCGACGCCATCGACTGGGCCATTGCACAAAACGCCGATCCCAAGAGTCCCTACTACCAAAAGCTGGACACCAAAAAGATCGCCGTGAGCGGGATGTCTTGCGGTGGGCTGCAAACCCTCGAAGTCGCGGGCGATCCAAGGATTACCACGGTTGGCGTATTCAACAGCGGTGTATTGCCCAATCCCGGTGGCGGGATGCCCGGTATGCCCCAAGTGACTAAAGCCCAACTGAACAATATCAAAGTGCCGACGCTCTACCTCTTGGGCGGGAAGTCTGACATCGCCTATGGCAACGGAATGGACGATTTTGCAAGGATCAACCATGTGCCGATTTTCGTCGGCAATCTCGACGTGGGCCACGGCGGCACCTATGGCCAAGCCCATGGAGGCGAATTTGCCCGAGTCGCTACGCATTGGTACAAGTGGCAACTGAAAGGCGACAAGGAAGCAGGAAAGCTCTTTACCGGCAAAACCCCCGGCCTGTCAAAATCCCCGGGATGGGTGGTTGAAAAGAAAAATATGGATTGAGGAAGGTTGATTTCAACCTAAAAGATTGGAGGAAATGTATAGCAGCGTTACTCTAATTGACCTAACCAAAAATGGATGGATAACGATTTAGTGGTTTCAAAAAGAGAGCAATGTCTTCTCTGGACAAATATCCGCAGTCGACATCGGCTCATTATGCCAATCTTACAACATTACAGATTCACAAAATATTCACTTTCTTGATCGTCAATTGATCTCGGATTTTTTGGGATTTCGACTTCATTCCATATCCCGCAGGGCTTGAATACCGACGGTTATTGGCCCCGGATGCCAATCCGGAGGTTTCGAATGATTTGGAAAAATAGTCATTTAAATCCCGAGAGGGGTTTAATTCAACCCTCTCGGGGTTGGGAGCTGTAAAAGGGTTTAATCCAGCAACGTCGAATAAGGGAAAATCAACCACTTGGACCTAGTAAGGTTCTGACTACAAAAAAACAGGTCTAGAACCTCACCACTTTGGTATCACCCACACTGCCAAGCCAAATACGGCTTGATTTGAAGTACAAGTCATTTCTGTTTTTGATGGACAGTTCAGGAGATGGAAAATCAAAGGAAAACCTCAGTTCCTGTCCTGCCGGCACTGTTCCAAGATTGTAGGTGAACACCAAGTCCTTGGATTCATTTGGCTGGATTTCCGACAGCCATTCCTTTGTCCAATAATTCCATGGTTCGGGCGATTGAGCTACAGATTGGTCATATATATAGGACTTGATTGCGGGATTGAAGAAGCTTAAACCATTGGTATAGAAATGGAACAGGCCGTTTCCCATCTTTACAGGATCCAAATGGTAGTAAGAAAACGAATCGATATTCCTTAGTCTAACCTTGGTTTTGACCAGAGAACCTTGGCTTTCGACGGAAAGAATTTCCAGCGCAAGACCTTCCCTCAATTTTCCATGTCTTTTCAGGGCATTCCTGATTTTCGGATTTTCTCTTGGATCAACAGGGGCAGGAGAAGTGCCATCCGTCAGGGAAACAAATCGGATACGAAATGCAAAATCACCAAACGTATCCGTCATCCTGAAAATCTGCGGCCCCGGATGTATAGCCGAGCTGTGCGGTTCTTGAATCCTCAATGTATACAGTTCCTGTCCATCAACTATCACAGTGGCACCATTGAGCTGATCAAAATCCCCATTCAGCCGATTGTTTTCGTTCAGGTAAAGGATATGGGTAGAAAAATCGTACAGCTCGATATCTGAGAGGTCCAGCACAAGCTCACCATTACGAGTGATCTGAAAAGCTTCCGCATCTTCCAAATAGTCGGAGGTCTCGCATCCAGCAAACAACAGCAACAACAACAGGAAGAACGGAATGATAGAAGAAGTTCTCATGGCAGTAATCGATTATTACCTTCGAATTTAGGAAAAGACCATCAATACCCAAAGTCAAATCATGGTGTAGACGCCATCTCGATCAAGCAAAAGGGGCTTATTTGTAAGCTAAAAATCAGAAAGAGATCAACGATTTTATGAGAAATAGGCCAATGGCGGATACCGCTGTCGGAAAAGTGTAAATTTCCGGGTCGGCTGGGCGATAAGCCTAGCGCCAGCGCTAATCTACACTCTCAGCTTCAATCCAACTTAACGGAGCGCGGGAAGGTCATCCGCTCATCCGATTCACCGGATGAAAAAATCCAGGCTATTTTCAAACTTTTTGACGGACGGATTGTCCTTATTGGCATGGAAAAAAATTATCCCGATTGGATGTCTACCTGCCTCAGATTGGCAGCC
This sequence comes from Mariniradius saccharolyticus AK6, assembly GCF_000330725.2. Taxonomy (GTDB): domain Bacteria; phylum Bacteroidota; class Bacteroidia; order Cytophagales; family Cyclobacteriaceae; genus Mariniradius; species Mariniradius saccharolyticus. The sequence goes on from NZ_AMZY02000018.1 coordinate 57,134, forward strand.
ATTTATAATATTCTTTGGGGAGCCTGGGTGGTGATTTGGCCGCATACCTTTTTCGAGTGGACTGGAATGGCTCCCCTGCAGCATCCTACTATTTGGCAAGGGACCGGTATGATTGTAGGCGTATACGGCTTGGGCTATTGGTGGGCCAGTTACAACCCCCTCAAACACTGGCCTATCGTGGCAGTCGGGTTTCTGGGAAAGATATTCGGACCCCTGGGATTCCTTTTCAATTACCTTGTACTACGAGAAATCCCCTTTGAGTTCAGCTATACCTTGTATACCAACGACCTGATTTGGTGGGTTCCTTTCTTTCTGATCCTGCAAAGAGTCCATACCGAAACCCAATGGCAACTCAGATGAACCGGAAAAGTAGGGTTTGCCTGGCGGTTTTAGAAGGTTTTTGTTCGGATGGAGGTTCAGGTTTTATGGATACATTTTGCCGTAAGAAATAATCAAATCATATGGAGTGGATTCGTCTGTCGGTTGACTCGGGGCTTTTTGTGTTGATTTGGTTGGTGCAGGTCATCATCTATCCGTCCTTTAGGTATATCGACCGCGCAAGACTGAATCACTGGCACCAGCTGTACACCCGGAAGATTCTCTACTTCGTGGGGCCTTTGTTGTTTGTCCAGACCGGTGTGATCGCTTTGCAGGTCCTTTTTGACCTGCTCGTTTATATGGTGGACGGATTGCTATTGGCCGGTATCTGGATCAATACCTTTTTCATCGCCATTCCCATTCACAATGCCATCGATCGTGGGGAAAGCCTGGAGAAAAATATCCTGAAACTCCTCCGGGTCAACCGCTGGCGAGCCTTCCTGTGGACTGCCTTATTGCTGCTTTCGGTGGTTCGGGTGGTGGTTTCTTGATTGATGATTCCTGTAGAAGGGTGGGATGGAGAGGAATTACAAATTTATGAAAGTAGAAAAGCTGAGTTACTCCCGTACAGTTGTCGGGACTGGGCTTATTCCTGTTTTACCTTTATTATTCCCAGGGGGAAATGGTTGTTTTTATTGAATTTCGAAATGGTTTAACCATTCTTTCGTGGTGTTAAATTTCCCATCCCTGTCTCTATTGATAAAGATTACGTTTTCATTTCTGTCCAAAAGCAATGTGTATGGAATGAAATCATTGTCATAAGGCTTTTCGGTAAAAACAATTGTATCACCTTGAAATTTAAATCGTCCATGAAAGACCTTTTGAAAACCGAATGTACCGGAAACTTCATTTTCACAAGTCCCATTTTCTCTCAACACTAAGGTATAATGGAAGAGGTCGTCATTTAACGTCGCAGTTAATATTCTCTTCGATTTGAGAAGGTCAGATTGGAAAACATTGGTCATAATAATTGCTAGAATGACAAGTCCATGAAAAATGAATTTGATCTTGTTTTGCTTAAAGCCTCTTCTTCCAATTGATACAAGAGTGTCGCCAAGTGAAACGATGTAAAGGATGAAAATGGGAACAATAAAAAGCGCATTAGAAAGAAGGAAAATAATCATTCCTCCGAAATAGTCGGTCACCATCCATGCCATTATTCCCATAGTCGAAACAATGGCGATTAAGTTATATGCCTTTTGTCTGTTCACTGAATTCAGTTTTCCGTCCTTGGTGGTAGAAAGGTCGCCAACGCAGCCCCTGGAAAAAGCCCAGGCATTCTCAGTACTCCCTATCTAAGCTAACCGTTTGCGAGGCCGTCTACTCGATTTACCTTCACTATTTTTAACCGTTAGGTATAAAATTATTCCAAAGACAGCTCCAGAGACCAAGCCTCCGATGTGAGCTGCATTATCTATTCCACCAGTAAGTCCAACCAGTAGGTTTACACCGACATAAGGGCCAATAAACATTAGGATTCCAATTTTACCATCCTTTGGGAAAGCGTTGGTCAACAATAATCCTAAAACTGCGCCATACAAGCCAAATATTGCCCCAGAAGCACCAACGCTGATTGTGTTCTCATACCAATAAATACTTGCCAGACTTCCGCATATTCCCGATGCAAAATAGAGTATGAAATACTTAATTCGACCGAAGACGGGTTCAACAAAAAGCGCAGCTATCACCAGGCCGTAGATATTAAGAAATAAATGCATAATACCTCCATGCAAAAACATGCTCGAAACTAGTCTCCACCAATCACCACCGGTTGTTTCCGATCTTCGGTTTGCACCCCACTCCAGAAGTTCAATCCCGTTTGGAGAAATAATATGGACACCTGAAAATGTCATCAAAAGGAAAATCAAAATGTTAAAATCAAGCAAGATAGAGGTTACGTAATGATCATCTCTTGGGATCAAGAATTTTAACATGTCAATCAGTTCATCAGATTTCGGTTTTACGCCCCTTAACTGTCGCTTGTGCTCGGCTTGATTATATTTTGGGAATATCAATGCAAACAGGAACACACAAACACCAATTCCAAACCAACCAAAAATCCACTCAAATTTTTTTCCGTTTCTATCGGCATAATTTCCTTCTCTAGGTTCAATTACAATGAGTTTATTAGGTTTATTAATCTGCAACTTTTCAATTGCTTTAATGAAGCCTTCACGATCTTCGGAATGAGGAAGTACCTCAAAATATGTTGGTTCGGAAAATTTAAATGATTCAAAATCTTTAATTGATTGTTCGAAGAATTGCTGAAAAAGACTCTCCTTCTTTTCTAGAGGTAACCTATTTCCTATTTGTTTATGGAACTTAACGCCATACCAGTATTTAAACTTTTGGTTTGAAGTTTCGAAAGGATAAACAAAATAAGAGTCGAAATTCAAATTCTGATTGTATCTCCCACTTGTACGAAATTCGGTGTGGGCACTTCCTAAATCTCGGTTCAGTTTAACTTCTTCAAGTGATACATATCTCGATTTTTCCTCCAACAAGTCGATGGTTCGAACTTCAGATAGTTTCCCAGTTGCTGATTTTAAATACCCGTTCGAAGTGATCATCATTCCTATCATTGTTCCCCAGGCAATCATCTGAAATAGGAACGATCCATTATCGTTTTTAAATTTCAATATTCGAAGCTTCGGTCTTAACCAAATGGTTATCGGAATCAATGGAAGAATTAGAGGGAGCCATATATGAAATACTTCTTCCTTAATTGGTAAAATCTCTGAATTTATCGTGAATACCCATCTGAAAAGTAAAGTGACTATTGTAGTTCCAAATGCCACAATGATAAAGGTTGGCGCTATATGTTTAAACTTAGTTGGGTAGTGTTCCATTTATAGGCATGCAAGGCACGATTAGATATGTCCCATCGGAGGGCTTTAATGCCCCCTGCCGCCCCGATGGTAGTGATGTCAGTAGTATGTTGTATTTTTCAATTAGCTTAAAAGTAAGTGCTTTTAGTTAAACGAGCAATTCGCCTAAAGGCTTTTTTTCGGACCACCTCCCTCGTTCCTATTAGGGTCGAGATCCCTGTTTTCCATTTGATGTTTTGGGCATTTCCCTTATCCAATCGCTTATCGCCAATCCCTGTTCCCATTCCCCCTAGAAGAGCCGCTCATTCATCATTGTGAATTCATTGAATCAAGAATATCGAATGTCGAATTTCCAATATCGATCTGTTATCCCCTTCTCCACTCCTTGATCTCTGTCTGCATGTCGCGGACCATGCGGGTCAGTTGGCGGATATCGGTCTCGGGTTCGGGGATTTCCCGGCTGGTATAGGCATGGAACCTCCAGATTTCCAGCACTTCCTCCGCCGGCACGGTATAAGGTTCAAAGAGGGGATTGAGGGACTGCAGCAGCAGGCTGGCATCAGGGCGGACGGTCACGAGCTTGAAGACAAAGTCCTGCTGTCCTTTCAGGATCACCACGCAGGGAGTCCCCGGGGCGATGCCCGTCCAGTCCTCCACATATTGGGCCGTGATGTCCGCACCCTCCGGTACGGGCAGCATCGAGTCCCCTTCGGAGGGGAATATGCGGTAAGTGCCCTGACGGGGAAGGTTGGGCAGGGAATACTTGGGCAGGGAGGCGATAAACTCGGGGTCATTGTACCCGGCCATATAGCCGGCCTTGGCCTTGATGGGCACATACTCCACGTGCTCCTTGTTGTCCCGGTCCACGCTGATGGCCAGCACGCGGAGGTTGCCGCCCTTGATATAGACATCGTTGCCCGCCTCGAGTTCGCGCAGCTTCATTTCCCCCAGCTTAGACAGGTCCACTTTGATCAGGCTGTCGATGCTGATCCCAAAAAATCCCGAAATCCCCACAAAATCCTCCGGCGAGGGGGCCTTGGTCTGACCCGATTCCAGGGCGTTCCATTTGGACCGGGTGAGCCCCAGTTTGTCCGCGATATCCTGCTGCGTCAACCTGCGTCGTTCGCGCAGCAGCTTCAGGTTGGAAGCGAAAAAATTCCTTGCCTTTTCCATTCCGAATTGATATTATTAGAGTCTAACGTTTGACATGATTAGTGTCAAATATACGATTTCAACGAATACCATGGAAACAATTTTGGAAAAAAGCGAAATAATCCGGCAACTGAGGGAAAAGATCATGGGATTGGAGGGATTCAGCAAGTCATCGCCCCATCCTTTTGTTTCCTTTGGTTTGGGGCCCCTGGAAGCGGCTTTTCCGGGAAATGTCTTCCCCACGGGGACCATCCACGAGTTTATCAGCCAGGAGTCGAGCTCCGCGGCCTCGACCAATGGCTTTATCGCCGGCCTCTTGGGACTGCTGACGCAGCGGGGTGGCTATTGCCTCTGGGTCAGCCACCGACGCAGTCTTTTTCCCCATGGGCTGAAGTACTTTGGCCTGGCACCAGACAGGCTCATCTTCGTCGATGTGCCGAGAAAAAAGGACATCCTCTGGGTACTGGAGCAAGGCCTGAAGTGCCCTGCGCTGACCGCTGTGGTGGGGGAGCTGCAAGAGCTCAGCTTTACCGAATCCCAGCGCCTGCAGCTCGCCGTGGAGCGGAGCAAGGTGACGGGTTTTCTCCACCGCTGCCAGCCCCGCCAACAGCATGCGCTTGCCTGTGCCACACGCTGGAAGATTACCCCCCGGCAGAGTGAACTGGAGGAGGGAATGCCCGGATTGGGACATCCGAGTTGGCGGGTGGAGCTCTTGAAAGTCCGCAACGGCAGGCCCGGCAACTGGCTATTTGCTTGGGAAAATGGGCGGTTCAGGCACCTGCCTTCCTACCAAATTCCTATCCGTCCGGGTATATCCACAGGAAGCCAACGCTATGCATAGACGGTATTTATCCCTGTGGTTTCGTCATTTGACGACGGACAGGCTGGCTATCAGAAGGCCCGAACTTCGGGACAGGGCATTTGTGACTGCTGCACCCGAGCGGGGGAGGATGGTGGTCAAGGCAGTCAGCGCGGCGGCGGCTCCCCTGGGGCTGTTTCCGGGGATGGCCTTGGCCGATGCCCGGGCGGTGTTTCCGTCCTTGCAGGTCTTTTCCGACAGGCCTGATTGGCATCAAAAGCTCTTGAGGGGGCTTGCCGAGTGGTCCCTGCGCTATACGCCTGTGGCTTGCATCGATCCTCCCGATGGGCTGGTGTTGGATATTTCGGGCTGTCCGCATCTCTGGGGAGGGGAGCGGCCTTACCTCAAGGATATTGTAGGCACCCTGCGGGCCAAGGGCTACCGTGTCCGGGGGGCGATTGCTGATACCGTCGGCGCGGCTTGGGCGGTGGCGCGCTATGGGGAAGTGTCGCCCATCATCGGCCCGGGCTCGCAGCGGGAAGCCCTGCTGCCGCTTCCTCCGGAGGCATTGCGCCTGGATGCCGATGTCCTGCAGCGTTTGACCAAGCTTGGCTTCCGTCAGATCGGGCAGTTTTTGGATATGCCTGCCGGGGCTTTGCGCAGGCGCTTTGGGGACAAGCTGCTCCTGAGGATAGGGCAGGCCTTGGGTACCGAGCCGGAGGCTTTGCATCCTGTGCAGCCTTTGGAGCCCTATTTGGAGCGCTTGCCCTGCATGGAGCCCATTTCTACCGCCACGGGGATCGCGATTGCCTTGAAGCACCTTTTGGACAAAATCTGCGCCCGACTCTCCAAAGAGGGGAAAGGCCTGCGTACGGGCATCTTCAGGGGCTATCGACTGGATGGCAAAGTCCAGCAGGTGGCCATCGGTACGAGCAGGGCTTCGCACAATCCGGGGCATCTTTTCCGCTTGTTTGAATTGAAAATACCCTCCATCGAGCCGGATTTGGGGATCGAGCTGTTTGAGATCGAAGCGCCACTGGTCGAGAAAGTCGTTGAGGGACAGGAGGTGCTTTGGCAGGTGTCGGGCAGGGACCATGTGGTCGTGGGCGAACTCCTCGACAGGATAGCCGGGAAAATAGGCATGCAGTCCATCCGCTGCTACTTGCCCCAAGAGCATCATTGGCCGGAGCGCTCCATCAAGGAAGTCCCCTTTTTGGCTGGGCAGGGTGCGGGTGATATGTCTTGGCCGATCCAAGCCCCCAGGCCCGTGCAACTCCTTTCTCCTCCCGAGCCGATTGAGGTGATGGTACCCTTGCCGGACTATCCTCCGCTGCATTTTCGGCACAGGGGGACGATTTTCAGAATCGTGAAGGCCGATGGGCCCGAAAGGATAGAGCAGGAGTGGTGGCTGCAGACCGGCCCACCAAGGGACTATTACTGTGTGGAGGACGAAGGCGGCGCCCGCTATTGGCTGTTCAGGCTAGGACTCTATGGACAGGGAAATCCACAGTGGTTTTTGCATGGTTTTTTTGCTTAAAAATCAATCCCATGAACTACGCCGAACTACAGGTTACGAGCAATTTCTCCTTTCTCCGCGGAGGTTCACATCCCGAAGAGCTTATTGATCGGGCTGTGCACTTGGGGTACAAGGCTATTGCCGTCACCGACCGCAATACCATGGCGGGCATTGTCCGGGCACATGCTGCTGCCAAGGGGAAGGACATTCGCTTTATCCCTGCCTGTCGGCTGGACCTTTTGGATGGGCCGAGCCTGCTGGCTTATCCGAGGGACAAGGATGCGTACAGCTTGTTGACGGCTTTGCTGACGCTGGGGAATATGCGTACCGAGAAGGGCAAATGCGATTTGTACAGGGAGGACGTGTATGCGCATGCCAAGGGGATGAAGTTTGTCGTAGTGCCGCCCGATTCCCTGACCGGGGATTTTCAGCTTGATCCGGCATTTGTCAAGGCATTGGAAAGCTACCGGGAGGCTTTGGGCAGGGAACTTTACTTGGCTGCGAGTTTTTCCTACAACAGCCACGACCACAAGCGCCTGTACCGACTTGCCCAGCTGGGCGATAGGCTGGACATCCCGCTTGTCGCCACCAATGATGTCCATTACCATACGCCTGAGCGCAGGGAACTGCAGGACGTGCTGACCTGTATCCGGGAAAAGTGCACGATCCAGTCTGCGGGGTTTCGCCTGCATGCCAATGCGGAAAGGCACCTGAAACCGATCGACGAGATGTGCCGCCTGTTTCGGGACTATCCCGATGCGATCCTGCGTACCCAGGAAATTGCCGAGGCCTGCCAGTTTTCCCTAGATCAATTGAAATACGTATATCCCGAGGAAATCACGAGTGGGGGACGTACACCGCAGGAGGAACTGCGATATCTGACTTGGAAGGGAGCTAGGGAGCATTTTGGGGAAAATATTCCCCCGAAAGTCAAAAAGGATATCGACTATGAGTTGGCCTTTATCGAGCGAAAGGAATATGCTTCCTACTTTCTCACGGTGTATGACTTTGTGCATTTTGCCAGGAATAGGGGCATCCTTTGCCAGGGAAGGGGCTCAGCCGCCAATTCGGTGGTTTGTTTTTGTTTGGGGATTACTTCGGTGAATCCTTCCAAGTTCAAGCTGCTCTTTGCCCGCTTTATGTCCGACGAGCGCAATGAGCCGCCGGATATCGATGTGGATTTTGAGCATGAGCGGCGGGAGGAGGTCATGCAGTACATCTATGGGAAATACGGGCGTGACCGGGCCGGCATCGTGGCCACGGTCACGCAGGTGCACTGGAAAGGTGCCGTGCGGGATGTGGGCAAGGCCATGGGGCTTTCGCTGGATGCGGTCGATAAGCTCGCCAAATCCCGCTATGAGCTGACGGAGGAATGGCTGGCCGGAAATACCCTTTCGTCCCAAGGCTTTGATCCCCGCGACCCGCATCTCCGCAAGGTCATCGACATCACGGAGCAATACATTGGTTTTCCCAGGCAGCTTGGACAGCATACGGGGGGATTTGTGATCACACGCGACAAGCTGTCGGGACTTTGCCCCATCCTCAATGCCCGGATGGTGGACCGTACCTGTATCGAGTGGGACAAAAACGACGTCGATGCCCTCGGTTTTCTCAAGGTGGATGTGTTGGCCTTGGGCATGCTTACCTGTATCCGCAAGGCATTTGACCTGGTCAGGCAGCACTATGGTCCTGAGCTGACCCTTGCCAATATTCCCCAAGACGACCCCAAGGTATATGACATGATCAGCCATGCCGATACGCTGGGGGTATTCCAGATCGAAAGCCGGGCGCAGATGTCCATGCTGCCGCGCCTGAAGCCCAAGACCTTCTATGACTTGGTGATCGAAGTGGCCATCGTGAGGCCGGGGCCTATCCAAGGGGATATGGTGCATCCCTACCTGAGGAGGCGGAGCGGCAAGGAGCCCGTGGAATTTCCCTCCAAGGAGTTGGAGGAAATACTGGGCCGTACACTCGGTGTGCCACTTTTTCAGGAGCAGGCCATGGAGATTGCGATCGTCGCGGCGGGTTTTTCGCCCTCGGAAGCGGATGGCTTGCGGCGCAGCATGGCCACTTTCAAGGCCAAGGGCCTGGTCAGCCAGTGGGAGAAAAAGCTGGTGCAGGGTATGGTCGCCAATGGCTACACGGAGGAGTTTGCCAAGCGGGTCTTCAAGCAGCTTGAGGGGTTTGGGAGCTATGGCTTCCCGGAGAGCCATGCGGCCAGTTTTGCGCTGCTGGTCTATGTGTCCTGCTGGCTCAAGTTCTACTATCCCGATGTCTTTGCAGCCGCCCTGCTCAACAGTCAGCCGATGGGCTTTTACCAGCCTGCCCAGATTGTGATCGATGCCCGGAGGCATGGGGTAGAGGTACGGTCCGTGGATGTCAACCATTCCCTTTGGGACAATACACTCGAAGAGCAGGTCGAAAATTACCGCGCGATCCGATTGGGTTTCCGACAGGTAAAGGGGCTTCCGCAGGAGCAGGCAGAGGCGCTGATCGCCGCACGGAGGAAAGCTTATACCCATATCCTGGACTTGGCAAATGCAGGTGTATCCTTGGGCACGCTCGAAAGGCTCGCTGAGGCAGATGCCTTCCGATCGATGGGCTTGGACCGCAGGCAGGCGCTTTGGGAAGTATCGGCCCTGCACGATCGCCCGGTGGGGATGTTTACCGGACAGCCATCGGAGAGTTCAAGGGAAAAGGGGATCATTCTTCCCGGACTTTCTCCCATGGAGCATGTCTTGCAGGATTATGCCACGGTTTCACTATCCCTCAAGGCACATCCTGTGAGCTTCGTGAGGGATAGCTTGGAGCAATTGCGGGTGACGACCACGGCCGGATTGGGTAGTTTGAAAAACGGTGCGGCAGTCAAAGTTTGCGGCCTTATTACGATGCGTCAGCGGCCCGAGACGGCGAAAGGGGTGTTGTTTGTCACCATCGAGGATGAGACGGGTTTTGCCAATCTGGTCGTCTGGAATGATGTTTTTGAAAAATACCGACAGGAACTCCTCCAATCCAAACTGCTGATGGTGAGCGGCAAGCTGCAGGTCGAGGGTGAAGTCATCCACGTCGTCGTGCATACCTGCCACAACCTGACGGGATTGGTCCGCTTGGCTACCGAAGGGCGGGATATCGGATCTGTCCGCGCCAGAAAGTCTCCCCATCAGAAAACCTCGGACAAGGACCTTCCGCTGGGCCAAGGAACGCAAAAAAGCTATCAGGGAGAGTTGTTTCGGTCGAGGGATTTTAGGTAGGGGATTGGAAGATTGAAAAATTGGAAGATTGGGAAATTGGGTCTTAGGTTGGAGGGTTGAAAAGTTATTAGGTTATTAGGGGTTTTCATTCTGTTTTTCAGGTCGATATTCGTGATTGTATATTCATCATTCGATATTTCTGATCTATGTTGCCCTGCTTCTGGAGAAGCAGGGCAGCCCAATTTCATATCTATTTCTTCACCACTTTCACGCCGACTGCCTCGATGCCTTGTAGCGTATCTACCCGCATGTACTGCAGTAGTTCGATGGTGGTGAAGGCCTGGGATATCGGAAGGGTGTCGTACTTGGTAAACGTACTGCCAAAGCCTTTTCCCAGGGGTTTGCCCGACGCACTTTCAAAGAGTGGCACATCCATCAGCTTGCTGTCGATGGTTTGGCCAAGGCTGTCTTGAATGGTATAGCGCACGTACAGGTTTCGGTAATCGTAGTCGTTGTTGTACTTGACGCCCAATACGACTGCGAATTTTTCCCCTTCAACGACTGGTTGAAATCTCACCGTATCTTGGATTTTCCATTCGCTGGAGTTCATCCCTTTGTATTCCTCAAAAATCCTGTCTTTCTGACAAGCTGCCAATAGCCCGCATAGTGCCAGCAATAATCCAGTTTTTTTCATTTCAGTCAGCCTTGTTTTGATCGCCCCGATTCTGGTTGTTTCCGCGATTGTTGGGGTTGAAGCGCTTTTTGTTTTTCTTTTTCTTTGGCTGGTTGGGGTCCTGTACATTCTCCCTTTTGGCGACCAAAGGCGCATTGGGATCTTTTTGTTCCGGACGCTGTGGGGGAGGCCCCTGCCTTTGGGCAGGCTTCTGTTGGCCTCTGTTGCCCTGCTCGGCCTCCTTCTTCGGCCCCCTCATTTCTTGAGGCGGTTTTGGGGCATTCGCATTGGTTGGAGTACCACCTTGTGGTTTGGGTTTCTTTTTCTTGTTTTTCTTGTTTTTGGAAAACTTCTTGTCCAGCATTTCCAGTTCCATGTTGGATTTGGAAATCTGCAGATCCATTTCCGTGGTCTCGTTGCGGTTGAGGTCTGTTGGGATGATGCCTTTTTTGTTCAACTCCTGGATTTCGGCCACGCGCTCGCAGGTGATGGAATGCCAGTTGTTTTCATTGTTGTAGCTGAACCACATCAATTTCCTGAAGATGTCTGTTTTCTGAAGTTTGGCGGGGCCGATGCCTGTCTGCAGGGGTTTGTCGACTTCAGGGATATCGCTCAAAGCCGCCATGTAGGTATCCAACTCGTAGTTGAGGCAGCACTTGAGTCGGCCGCATTGCCCCGAGAGTTTGGTGGGGTTGAGGGAAAGGTTTTGGTACCGCGCCGCGGAGGTATTGACACTTTTAAAATCATGAATCCATGTCGAGCAGCAGAGTTCCCGTCCACAAACGCCGATGCCGCCGAGTCTTCCTGCCTCTTGCCTGAGGCTGATTTGGCGCATTTCGACCCTGATTTTGAATTCCGATGCCAGCATTTTGATCAATTCGCGGAAATCCACTCGGTCTTCGGCCGAATAGTAAAAGGTGGCTTTGGAGTTGTCCGCTTGGAATTCGACATCCGAAAGCTTCATGTCGAGTTTGAGCTCGTCCACGATTTGTTTGGTGCGGTAGAGGGTAGGGATTTCTCGGTTTTTGGCCTCCTCCCATTTGTCCAGATCCTTTTGGGTGGCGATGCGGTATATCCTGAGGATATTGTCGTCGTTGCGGATTTTCTTTTTCTGCATTTGTAGACGTACCAACTCGCCCTGCAGCGATACCCAGCCGATATGGTGTCCATTTGGTACATCTACCACGATAGGGTCGCCTGTAGTGAGCGAAAGGTTGTCCACATTGCGGTAGTATTCTTTTCTGCCGCCCTTGAATTTGACCTCTACTATATCAAACTTGTCGACTGTCGGGATGCCCATATGGGACAGCCAGTCGAATGAATTCATTTTATTGCAATCGCCCGTCCCACACGCTCCGCTGCTGCAGCCGGAGGTTTTTCCTGTGGTGGTTGAGCATGTTCCACATCCTGCCATAATCTATTTCCATGGGGGATTACCCCTCGTAGTTTTGGGTTTAGTTTTTGTATTTTAAAATGTCTTGTCCGATATCCCGGCGGAAGTAAGCGCCTTCCCAGGATATTTCGGATACTGTTTTATAGGCATTGTCCAAGGCTTCCTGGATTGATCCGCCCATGCCTGTGACGGCGAGTACACGTCCCCCGTTGGTCAATACTGCGCCGTTTTCCCCCAGCTTGGTCCCTGCATGGAATATCTTAGCACTTTCTTTTTTTGATGCTTCGGAAAGTCCGTGAATGGAATGCCCTTTTTCGTAATCGCCTGGGTAACCTCCCGCTACCATGACGACCGTGGTGCAGGTATGGGGAAGGATTTCGAGCGTGTATTTGTCCAGGGTTTGTGTGCCCATTGCGAGGAGTAGATCGACGAAATCGCTCCCGATTCTAGGCAGCACAGCCTCTGTTTCGGGATCTCCCATACGGACATTGTATTCGATGACATAGGGGTTTCCTTTGATGTTCATCAGACCAATGAATAGAAAACCGACAAAGGGGATATTGTCTTTTTTCAGACCTGCAACGGTCGGCTTCACGATTCTCTCCTCTACTTTGTGTAGAAATGCGGCGTCTGCAAACGGAACAGGACTTACTGCACCCATGCCTCCAGTGTTAAGGCCGGTATCTGCTTCCCCGATTCTTTTGTAATCTTTTGCTTCCGGGAGAATCCTGTAATTCAAACCGTCCGTTGCCACGAATACAGATAGCTCTATGCCATCGAGGAATTCTTCTACGACGACTTTGTCGGAGGCTGCGCCGAATTTGCTTTGGAGCAGCATTTCTTTGAATGATTCGATGGCTTCTTCCCTGGTAGTGCAGATCAAGACACCTTTTCCTGCAGCGAGGCCGTCGGCTTTGAGCACGATTGGAAGGGAGTGGGAATGGAGGTAGTCCAATCCGGCATCTATTGTTTCCTTGGTAAACGTTTCATAGCCTGCGGTGGGAATCCCATGCCGCTGCATGAATCGCTTGGAGAAGTCCTTCGAACCTTCGAGCTGTGCGCCAAGTTTGGGTGGGCCGACGACAGGCAAATTGGAAAGTGTGGGATGGTTTTTGAAGTAGTCCGAAACGCCCTTGACTAATGGCTCCTCGGGTCCGACGACAATCATGTCGATTTGGTTTTGGAGGACAAATGCGGCCAATCCTTCAAAATCAGTCGGGGAAATTGCGACGTTGGTAGCGATCTCGGCTGTGCCCGCATTGCCAGGAGCAACAAAAAGTCGGTTACACTTGTGGCTGTTTACAATCTTCCAAGCGAAGGCGTTTTCGCGGCCCCCGCTGCCTAATAGCAATATATTCATCAATCAGTGTCGTTTAATTGGCGTGCTCTGAAATGAACTTGATCCTGTACACACGTACTTCCTCTTCCGCAAAGTCCTCATCGGATAGTTCATTCATCGCAATTTTTATATTATCTGTTTCAGCGGACATAAAGTAATCGTGGAGGATTTCCTCACGTTCCTCATCGAGGATATGCTCTATGTAGTAATTGATATTTAACTTGGTACCGCTGTATATGATCTGCTCAATCTCCTGTATGAGTTCGGACATAGAGATGTTAAGATTGTCGGCGATTTCGTCCAAGTCGATTTTCCTATCCACCTGCTGAATGATGGATATTTTCACTTTTGATCTGTTCCCGGCAGTCTTAACGACTACGTCAGAAGCTGTGATGATGTCGTTTTCTTCGACATATGTTTCGATTAATTTCAAGAAGGAAGCTCCAAATTTAGCCACTTTGCCCATTCCAACACCATTGATTTGGGCGAGCTCTTCTTTTGTGGTGGGATAGACAGTTGCCATTTCCTCCAAGGAAGGGTCTTGGAAGATTACATATGGTGGAAGGTTTTTTGCCTTGGCAACGCGCTTCCTTTCTGCTTTGAGAAGCTCAAACAGCTTTTCGTCATAGGCCTTTCCGCTGTTGCTGACCTCTTCCGCGATCGAATCGCCCACTTCCTGCTCATAATCATGGTCTTTGCTGAATGATACAGAAAAGGGACTTTCTAGGTAATTTTCTCCTTTTTCCGAAACCTTGATCACGCCATAGTTTTCGATGTCCTTTTCCAAATAACCCATGACCAAGGCTTGTCGGACGATGGTTTTCCAGAATTTTTCATCGTCCTCTATCCCCTTGCCAAATACCGAAGATTGATCATGTCCGTAGCTCGCTATGTATTCGTTTCTTTCTCCCCGGATCACATTGACGATATGGTTGAGATTGAAGCGGTTGTTGGTCTCCTTGACAGCGGTAATGACGGTGATAAGGTGGTCCAGTCCCTCAAACTTTTCCATAGGCTTTTTGCAGTTGTCGCAGTAGCCGCAATCCTCTTCGAGCATTTCACCGAAATAGTGTAGAAGCACGCGTCTTCGGCACATGGAGCTTTCCGCATAGGCGGCCATTTCCTCCAACAGGACTTTTGCATTTTCACGCTCGGTGACTGGCTTGTCTTTGTTGAATTTCTCCAACTTGATGATGTCGTCGTAGCGGTAAAACATAAGGCAATGTCCTTCCAAGCCATCTCTACCAGCTCTTCCGGTCTCTTGGTAGTAGCCTTCCAAAGATTTTGGCACATCGTAGTGGATGACATACCGGACGTCAGGTTTATCTATCCCCATCCCGAAGGCGATCGTGGCGACTATGACGTCGATTTCCTCGTTGAGAAAATCATCTTGGTTTTTGATCCGGACCGCTTGGTCAAGTCCCGCGTGGTAGGGTGCCGCGCTGATACCGTTGACCTTGAGTAGTTCGGCAATTTCCTCCACTTTCTTTCTGCTGAGGCAGTAGATGATTCCCGATTTGCCTTTCTGCGACTTGATGTACTTGATGATCGCCTTTTTCGTCTCGTTTTTGACTTTTGGGCGGACTTCGTAAAACAGGTTGGGACGGTTGAAGGAAGATTTGAAGATGTCTGCTTCCTCCATCTGAAGATTGCGCTGAATGTCCTGCTGAACTTTTGGCGTGGCGGTCGCAGTCAAGGCGACTATGGGAAGTTCAGGACCGATTTGGCCGATAATTGATTTGATTTTACGGTACTCGGGCCTGAAGTCATGGCCCCATTCCGAGATGCAGTGCGCTTCGTCTATTGCCACAAAACTCAGCTTAGCCTCTTTCAGGAAGGCGATATTTTCGTCTTTGGTCAAAGATTCGGGTGCTACGTAGAGCAACTTTGTTTTGCCGGAGAGCACCTCCTTTTTGACCTTCGTGATTTCGGATTTGTTGAGCGTAGAGTTGAGAAAATAGGCATTAACGCCGAATGCATTCAGCTGGTCCACTTGGTTTTTCATCAAGGCAATCAGGGGCGAGATCACGATCGCCGTCCCTTCACTTACCACGGCTGGAAACTGGTAACAAAGCGACTTGCCTGCACCAGTAGGCATGATGACGAAGGTATTTCTACCAATCAAAACATTGCCCACGATGGGCTCTTGGTTTCCCCTGAAGTTATTGAAACCAAATATCTTTTTTAGTTTTTCTTTTATGTTTTGATCCACAGCTAAATTGATATCTACTTTTCCAGGTTTGTGGGTGTAGGCTATTCAAAAGGATTTGTTTTATACCTTTGTCGCAAATTTAGCGATTAACAAAAGCGATCTTGAAGTTAACAAAAAATATTAAAACCGTTGATATCAATCTTACTAGCGGTTGGAGAAATTTGGCTATAATTTGCCTTAAATCACAACCAAATCTTAGAAAGGTGCCAAGATCGTTGATTGATATTCTTTTTAGTCAATATTATCCGTTCGGCCTCGAATCAATCCGTTGCTCAAAATAGAATCCTCGACAGCACCTTGAAATGAAAATAATATTTGGTTGGTTATTTATATATTTAAGTTAATGTTTTCCCAAGTCATATAATATCAGTGAGTTTGCATGATAGGGAAATTCCTCGTCAGTTTCTAAATTAGCATCTATTCCCACCACCACTTTGTTTTTCCACAACGCACAATCTTCATCTCATGCATGAAACCCCATATATCGTCATTATGGCAGGCGGAATCGGTTCCCGGTTTTGGCCCTACAGCAGGCACAATAGGCCCAAACAATTTTTGGATATTTTGGGTACGGGGCGTACGCTTTTGCAGATGACCTATGATAGGTTCGTGAAAATTTCCGATCCTACTAAGTTCTATGTGGTGACCAACAAGAAGTATGAGCACTTAGTCGAGGAGCAATTGCCCGAGGTTCCAAAATCCCAAATCCTTACCGAACCGATGGGACGAAATACCGCTGCATGTATAGCTTACGCAAGCTACAGCATAGTCCAAAAATCCGCAGATGCCAAGGTGATCGTGACCCCGGCTGACCATTTGATTTTGCAGGAGGAAAATTTCTACAAATCAATCGGTATTGCAATGCAGGCTTCCGAAGAGGGCAATCGACTTATTACCCTTGGAATTCGCCCTAATCGGCCTGAGACCGGATACGGTTATATCCAATACATCAGCAACCATGGCAATCCGGTAAAGAAAGTGAAGACATTCACGGAAAAGCCCAATGCAAAACTCGCAAAGGCGTTTTTGGACAGCGGGGATTTTGTTTGGAATTCGGGAATGTTTGTCTGGAAGGTGAAGAGCATCGTCGCTGCCTTTGAGAAATATATGCCGGACCTGGCAGAGGTTTTTGAGGAAGGTTTTGAGCACTATTCGTCCCATACTGAGGAGGATTTTATCAAAAAGGCCTATTCTTTGGTAAAGAACATCTCGATCGATTATGGTATCATGGAGAAGTCCGACGAGGTTTTTGTTGTCTTGGGTGAATTTGGGTGGTCTGATTTGGGTTCTTGGCAAAGCCTCCATGAGATCCAGGAAAAAGACGCCGACAACAACGTAGTTGAAGCGAATGCGATTCTCTACGAGACTACCAACTCCTATATCAAAGTCAGCCCCGGAAAGCTAGTCGTCGTTGAAGGTTTGGACAATTACCTGGTACATGAAAGCGATAACGTGATCGTCGTATGCAAATTGGACGGGGAGCGGAAATTCAGGGACTTTGTTGGAGAGGCAAGAAAAAAGGGAGAAGATTTCGTTTGAGTCGGGATTCTATTTTTACCTAAATAAATAATCCTCATTTCCCCTTGTTTGGTAAAATTCTTCGGATCAAAGATTCAAGTGGTTTCTCCGGCCTGATTATTCCGATTAGTCTACCTCTAAAGGCGCAACTTCGCCATTTTTGATCAGCCATTTTTCGTCGTAAATGGATCGGTAGGTGATTTCAAAGCTGAGGCCTTCTTCAAAGTACCTACTCAGCAAGGCGTGAAGTTTCTCACCATCCTCGGTAGAATCCTCAATCATGATGTGCTCGACTTTGGTCTGTGCCGGTATCAGTGTACCTACAGCCAGATTGGAATAAAAAAGGTTATTGATTTGTGAAAAGCCCTCAGCATGCTCAGCAAGGAAAACATACAGGTCATATGGGTAAGTGTTTCCTTTGTATTTCACTTCGATTTTTTCGATAAATGCCGGCCCGATTCCATTGTTAAAAATCATGTACTTGTAGTTGGGTGTGTAGGTTCCCATATTTCCCATGGTCAAATAAGGTAGGACCGACAAGCGCTGCTGTTTACTCATCAGGTTGGTTTGGTAGATGAGGACGATCAAAGTTCCGATACTGATGAGTACTGCGGCAAGGCTGACGATTTTCTCGGTGTTCCAAAATTTTTTCCCTTCGGATTGGGTGACTGGCGCTTGTTCGGTGTTTTCTTCCATTTGTTGTCAAAAGTGGGAAACTAAAAATAAGCGGTCTCTGGCGATATTGCCAAATTCCGCCATAATTCCAACAAGAAGATTTTTTGCCAAATGGGGAAACCTGAGTTTCCTGTGCATCCAAGGGTTTTACTGCTATCGGTCAGCCATCAAGTTCCGTCCGATAATGGGCTCCACCAAAGCGCCGTCTATTCGGGATTGATTTTGAACCAAAATATCCCATGGTTCCATTCTTGGCTCGTCAGACAGGTCAAAAGTCCCAAAATGCATCGGGATAAAGAATTTGCCTTGGAGTGTATTGAATGCGGAAATCGCATCGCTTGGGGATATATGTGCCTGATGCATAAACCACTCCGGCTTGAATGCGCCCACGCCCATCAGGCAGTAATCCGGGCTTCCCAAATGGCGTTGGATATCTGCAAAATGAGCCCCTGCCCCAGAGTCACCCATGAAATAGATCGACTTTTCTCCATTCTGTATAAAAAAACCTCCCCAAAGGCTCTGGTTATCATCCCATAGCCAGCGCCGTGACCAATGACGACTTGGCACATAAGTGATGCTCAAGCCCGAATCAAGTAATGTATATTGTTGGTACCAACCAGCCTCCTGTACGGTATGGCCCTTGAGCCAAGATTCGATTATTGTTTGTAGGCCAAGCCCCGTCAGGACTTTCATGTTTGGATTTTTTTCCGCCAGAAACCGCAAGGTCTTTTCATCACAATGGTCGCGGTGGTTGTGGGACAGCAAAAGAAAATCCACACGGGGCATGTGATGAACCGGAAACGGCAGATCGGAGTCACGTTTCAGGAAAGTATTGTCCAGCAACAGTGGATCCGTCAAAAAAACCGTCCCGTCAATCCTGAATAGGTATGTGGCATGTCCCAACCAAACCAAATAGTCGTCACTTCCTTTCCAGATGATGGAGTCAAGCTCAACCAAAAGCCTCCGGTTTTCTGATTTTTTCTCCTCTTTTTGCGGGTTTTTAGTCGTTTGCCATTTGATCAGGTCGCCAAAACTGCTTTCGAAAGGATGATAGAGATTGACAAATCTTCCTTTACTGTCCAAAGGAGTACCTAGCCATTCGGATGACGGCAGGATAGTGGGGAGCTGTGGATTACTCGTGTAGCGCATGGATACCTCATTGGCGCCCGTGGAGGAATAATACCCAAAGGCAAGGGTTGACAGCAAAATGATAATGAAGATGGACTTTTTATTCATTTCACTGTCAACCCCTTAGCCGATCGAAAAGTTTATGCGGTCAACAATTCTTCCAAAAGTTCGGAAGGCGTTTCGACCCGGGTAGCTGTATCGTCCGTAAGTACCCTGTCCAATTCATTTTCCAGTTCATAAACCAAGCCGTCTACAAAGATTTTGTCCATCTGGAGCTCTCTATAGAAATGGGCTTGCTTCTTTTTCCCTGTAAGGGGTATGCCATAGGTTCTGAATACGCCGATGGCTTTTTTCATGTTGGTAATAGTCTTCATGGGTGTGTTAAATTTGTGGGTTCAACGTGATATCTCTGAAATTAGTTTGCAACTATCTGTTAATTTTTGTTGGCCGATGGCACGTTGATCGGTTCTGTGTTACTCCTGATCAACATCCCTCGGGCCCAATTTCTTATAAATTCTCAGCCTCAATTCGTGGCGGCAATAACTTGTATACCACGGGCGTCACGATCCTCGAAAGGATCGTTGAGCTGATCAAACCTCCGATCAAGACGATGGCCAACGGCGATATGAGCGGGTTGGTGGACCAAGCAATCGGCAACAATCCGCCAATTGCCGTAAGGGTGGTCAAAACGATCGGCAAGAATCGAATTTCACCCGCTTCCCGGATGGCGGTATCCAAGGGTTTTCCTTCCGCCCTCAGCTGGTTGGTGAAATCCACCAACAGAATAGAATTCTTGACCTCTATTCCTGCCAAAGCGATCAAACCGATAATTGCTACAAAAGAAAGCGAATTCCCTGTAAGCCAGAGTGCTGCAAGCGCCCCGACCATGCCCAGCGGTATCACCGACAATACAATGATCGTACTCTTGAAAGTCTTGAACATCAATATCAGTACAGCGATAAATAGGAACACAGTTACGATGATGACTGTCTGAAAACCCCCAAATGACTCCTCCCTGCTTTCTTGCTCGCCAGCCATTTTGAAGCTGTAGCCTTCCGGCAATTGGAGTCCAGCGACTTTAGCTTCTACCTCAGAAATCAATCTGTCTGCCAAATACCCTTCCTGCACAAAAGCCGTGACGGAAACCGTGCGCGTTTTGTTGTAGTGGTCGATGTAAAGGGGTGAACTTTCCAGCTTTAGGTCGGCGATTTGTTGCACGGGGATTGCAGCACCCTGTTGGTTGTTGATAAACAGGTTGTTGAAATTCAGCAAAGAAGCCCTTTCCATTTTTGGCGTCGTGATGATTATCTGTCTTTCGTCTCCATCCGCGTCCGAGAATCTGCCAATATTCAAACCCGCTACCGCAAGACGCACCGTTCTGTCCACTTCTAGGATGTTGACGCCAAGCGACCTGGCTTTTTCCTTTTGGATTGCCACGCGGACGTCCGTTTTGAGGTTACTGACGGGATTGTCAATATAGATGGTGCCGGGAGTTTCCCTGAGCATCAGCTCAACTTCTCCAGCGATTTTCCTGAGACTGTCAAGGTTGGTCCCACTCAATCGGACCTCCAGTGGTGCCGTGATTGGCGGTCCCTGTTCAAAGTTTTTCACCTCGATTTTGGCTCCGGTGAATCCCTCGAAGGAATTTCGAAGATCTTCTATGATTCTGATTTTATCCGAAACAGAAGTGCTGGGCTTGAGTTGGACGAAAATCTGCGCAAAATCAGTCCGCTCGTTTTCGGGTATGACATTGTAGTAAATGCGCGGGTTACCCTTACCAACGTTGGTCGAGAAATATTCGATTTCTTCCACATCCCTGAGCAATGCTTCGACTTCCTGTGCGACACGGTCTGTTTCGCCGATCTTGGTTTGGATAGGGGAGATGATGTTGACGAGGAACTGTGGCTTTTCTGATGCGGGAAAGAGGCTAAATCCAATGACCGGAAACAAGCCAAGGGAAAGGATGAAAACACCCATGGAAATTACCAAGGTTCTGACGGGCCGCCTGAGCGACCTTTCCAGCAAGGGTGCGTAGCTTACGGAAATGCCTTTTTGGAGCGCTCTCAAAAAGAGATTTCCTTGGCTGCCTGCTTGATGTTCCTTGAGGATCCTGCTCGACAGGAAAGGAATGATTGTCAGTGAAACCAACATCGATGCCAATACGGTCATGATGACTGCCACCGGAAGGCTTCTGATGAAATCTCCTGATCCTTCGGGCAGAAAAACCAGGGGCATGAACGCGATTATCAAGGTGACGGTACAGCCCACGACGGAGAGTCCGATCTGTTTTGTCCCTTTCAGTGTAGCTTCCATGCGGGAATGGCCCTCCCGTATCCAGCGCTCGATGTTTTCTACGACAACTATACTGTCATCCACCAGCAAGCCCAGGGCCACCACCAAACCGACGATACTGAGCTGATTCAGACCGAAGCCGAGAAGATTGATCAGGACCAGTCCAATGCCAAGCGACAATGGAATCGAAATCATCACGATGGCAGCTGCCCTGGTACCGAGAGGTAGCAAAGTCAGCGAAACCAACAAAATGGCAATCATGAAGTCAAAGCCCAGGCCACCCAGTCTTTTGTTGACGAACTCGGCTTGGTCAAACGCCACGACCATGTCGATGTTCGCGGGAAGTTCTGATTTGAAGGCTTCCAAAACGGGCAGGTATTGTGCCTGAACCTGTGAAATGTTGTTGCCTTTCTTTAGTGCTGCTGTGACGAAAACAGTCCTGTAGCCGTTCAACCGGGTGAGGTGTTTGTTTTCCTCATAGTCCTTGTGTACGAATGCAATGTCCCTTAGCGCGACGTTTTTTCCGCCCGCATTGTACACCATCGTGTTGGCGATTTCCTCGATTCCGGCATAGTTTCCGGAGGTTTTGACGTTGAATGCTTTGTTCCCCGCTTCGATCGTGCCACCAGGAATGTTTGCGGTTTCGCTTTGGATATTTCCAATGACTGCATTGAGAGGGATATTCATCTGGGCCATTTTCTCCAGCTGAAGATCGATTCGGACGATTTCCTGGGGAAGTCCGTGGATTTCGACTTTTTTCAATGCATTGATTTTTTCCAGTTCATCCCGCAGGCGATCGGCGAATTTCTGGAGGTTTTCCCTTGAACTGTTTTCGCTTATCAGCCCAATCTGCAAAATGCTCACATCGGAAGGATCGACTTTGTTGATTTCGATGCTGTAGATGTCCTGTGGAAGTTCGCTACGCATGGCATTGACCTCCCGGACGAGTTCTTGGTACTTGTCGTTGACGTTGCTTTCGTATTTGTACTCTACATTGAGGACCGCCACGCCATCGGAGATTTTGGTCTTGATGCGTTTGATGTCGTCGAGTGCGTAGATTTTTTTCTCCAGCGGATCCACGACCAACTCCTCCATATCCTCCGGGCTAGTGCCGGGATAGATAATGATCACTGGGAACTGGGGAGAATCGAGTGATGGATCCTCGCTTCTTGGCATATTCAGCAAGGTTGTCATGCCCAAGGCAATGGTCATCAGAAAAATCACCAGCGTAAACTGGTAGTTTTTCACTGCGAAATTTGCGATTTTCATATCAAGGATTGATTTGGATGGCGGATTTATCAGAGAGGTAAGCTGAACCGGTTACGACCAGCTTGGTGTAGCCTTCAAGACCTCCGGTGATTTGCACCCGGTCGGGAAGTACTTTTCCGACCTTCACGGGGATTTTGATGGCAGTTGTATCGTCTGCCGTCACAAACACAAACCCTTCACCGCCGTTGGCGTCCAACAAGGCATCGAAGGGGATATACCATGAATTGCCTAGTTCCGATGCATCGATACTGACTGAGCCAAACATCCCCGAGGCGAGGTAGGAGGGCTTTTCGCCTGAAAACTCGATTTCAACGCTGTAAGTCCCGGTCATCGGGTCAGCGCTTTGGGATTTTTTGGTTACCGTTCCTGCATAACTTTTTTCGGTCTCCACACCGGTGAAGATCTTCGCAGCACTTCCTTCTTGTACGAGTGCCCAATCCTTGTCACTTAGCGTGGCCTTTAGGATCCAATCGTTTTTTCCAATACCATTGGTTTGGAGGACAGGTGAGCCCGCGGAGACTTGCTGTCCTACGTTGGCAAATTTCTTGAGTACAAACCCATCCTTTATGGCGCGGATTTGGGAATAGATGAGGTTGAATTTGGCAGCATCGAGTACCTGGGAAGCAATGTCCAAGGCAGTCTTTGCGTTTTGTGCCTGCTCGAGTGTTGCGACCGAATCCGCCAAAAGACGCTGTGCGCGTTCGTAATCCCGAAGTGCTTTTTCGTATCCCAATTGTGCTTGGTTGACTCCTGCGTTTACCTCAGTGAGGTCGAGCGTCGCCAAAAGTTGGCCTTTCTTGATCTTGTCGCCTTCGCCGACCAGCACTTGATTGATTATCCCCCCGGTCTTGAAGGAAAGCATTGTTTCGTCGTCAGTTGTGAATTTTCCACTTGCCTGTAGCTGGATATTGGATCCTTGCGGCTCGATTGAAAGGACTTTCACGGGGATTCTTCCCTGGGGTATGTCGGTTTTCATCGTTTCCCCCTTGCTGCCGCAGGCCAATGTCCCGACGGCGACCATTCCGGCAAAAATGATTGATTGGAGCGTTTTCATGATTATTTGTTCAAGGTTTCTAGTTCTCTTTCAAGGTCTGCGATTGCCGAC
The DNA here is from genome assembly GCF_000330725.2 of Mariniradius saccharolyticus AK6. Taxonomy (GTDB): domain Bacteria; phylum Bacteroidota; class Bacteroidia; order Cytophagales; family Cyclobacteriaceae; genus Mariniradius; species Mariniradius saccharolyticus. Next base: position 80,602 of record NZ_AMZY02000018.1, read on the forward strand.
AACAGCGTATAGTCCGCCAAGGTCAGCTTGAGTTCGGATTGGGTAAATTGGTTGCGTGCGTCCAGAAATTCGATCAGGGAGAAAGTCCCTTCTCGGTATCCCCGATCGACCAACCGCAGATAGGAGGTAGCTGACCGGAGGTTGGTTTCGGCTGAGTTTTTTGCCGCCTGTGCCGCTTGGATGTTGTTTTTGGAGCTTCGCAAGGCCATTTCGATGGACTGATCAAGCAAATCGGACTTGTAGTCCAAGCGCTCCAGTTCATTTTGGGCACGTTGGATATTGTTCCTGTTTCTGCCACCCTGAAAGACCGGTACAGTCATGTTGACTCCAAAGAGTATGTACCTGCTTTTCTCAGAATAGTCAAATTCGAAGCCCTGCATGCCGAAGTCTGCGAAGGTATTCAGCCTAGGCACGGCAAACATTTGGTTCATCTTCAGTACGGTTCCCTGAATGCCTTTTGCGGTGTTGATTTGCTGGATTTCTGATCGATTCGAGAAGTCCGTGGTTTCAGTAAGCGCAGTCAGATAAGTAGTGTCTATCAGTTGTTTTTCAAAAATGACTTCGGATTCAAGGTTTCTGTTCAGGAGAAAATTCACGTAATAGGCGGCGTTTTTCATCCTGTTTTCGGCATCGATAAGCTGTGCATTGATGTTTTCGACTTCACTTTCCGCACGCAGGACCTGGGCTGGCAAGCCTTTTCCATTGGCTAATAAGGACTTATTGTCGCGGAGGTTTTGTTCTACCAATACTTTGGAGGCCTTCAGGATATCCACAGCAGTGGATGCCAAGCAATACTTGTAATAGGCTTGCTTGATGTTTTTGGTCAATTCGGCCCTGTAGATATCTATCTCGTACTCCTGAAGCTTCACAGATTCCCTTTTGATCTGTTTGTTGAAATGCAGGTCTGGATTGATGATCGGATAGCTCACCCGGAATCGGGCGTCGTAGAAGTTGTTGGGCATAAACTGTTCCTCGACGTTTTGGAGCGGTCTGAAGAGCTGCTGATCCATCAAGGTGTTCAGCGAAGCATAAACACCGTTCAGCAAATCACCCAAAGGAATCACGATGGCCCTTCCCCCGGCTGCAAGGGTATAGTTCGCGCCAAAGTCGATCTGCGGCAAGAAGAAGCTCTTGGCATACTTTAGTGCCAAGTAGCTCTGATCCAGCGAGATGGTCTTGTCCCTGAGGACCAAATTGTTTTGGAGCCCTTCTTGGATGTATAAATCCAATTGGCTTTGGGCTCTGACCTGGCTGAGGAAGCCAAAAAAAAGCGCCCAGGAAAGGAGAAGTTTTTTGTGGTCTATTTTCATAATTAATACGATGTAAATAAAATGAACAGTGTTTAATTATTGGGTAAAATTTTTTAAAGCCTATCTATAATTCTCAAAAATGATTGGTAACCATTCTCGACAATTTGATCCACTTCTGACATTTCCAAAACGGTCACCCTTCCGCGAATAAAAAGGGAACACATCCCATGTACAGTTGACCAGATCATAAATGAAAGTGGTTCAAGCGAATGACCCTCAAAATGCCCTTTTGCCATACATTCCTTGACGGTCATCCTGAGAAGCTGGAAAGTGCCGTTTCCCTCATCCCAACATTCGGTTTTCCGGTTTTCAAGGTGTTCGATTGGCGCTTCTTTGATGAACATGAGGTCATACATATCCGTGTTTTCCATCGCAAATTGGATATAAATCTTGCCCATTGCCCGTAAACGGCTCATTGGGTCCGCAATGGCTGAGAGGATTTGCATTCTTTTTCTCATTTCTTGGAAGCCCAAGGAATGCAAGGCATGGAAGATCTCGTTCTTGTCTTGGAAATAATGATAGATGATCCCGGGAGAATATTCGATCTTGTCTGCAATGTTTCGGATGGAAGTCTTTTCGATTCCATTTTCGATAAAAAGTTCTTTAGCAGCCTTCAAGATAAGGTCCTTCAGTTCTTCTTTTTCCCTAAGCTTTCTTTCTGCTACTCCCATAATATCGGATTGTACAAGCAAATGTAATTGAACAGTGTTTAATAATCCAAATTCTTTTCAGACTTTTTCACTCGAAAATTGACGGAGACTCAAAAAGATCGAAACAGACGGATTTTGCACCACTTTTACCTTCTCCAGGCAAACAGTCCCACGACTACAAAGCAAAAGAAGGGAAGAATAAAGGAAAAGTTGACCTCGGGTACACCTAGGATTAGTGTGTCCGCATATCCTGTTCCACCGATGTCCAGAATGATTCCTTGCAGGGTGGGCATGATTGCCCCGCCGACAATGGCCATAACGAGAAAAGCCGCGGCATATTTGGCATCCTCCCCAAGGTCCTCCAAGGCTATACCATAAATGGTCGGAAACATAAGGGACATCGCAAAAGAAATCCCAACCAAACTGTAAAGTCCGGGCATTCCTGGTAGAAAAATTGCACCAAGGGTAAATAATCCCGCAAGTATGGAAAAGTAAAGTAAGAGCTTGGCTGACTTCAGATAACGCAATAAAAAGGTACAAATCCACCTACCGACGAGAAAAAGTATCAGTGCGGTATAGGCATAATTGACTGCGGATGCATTATCGATTCCCAAGACTTCGGCATATTGGTAGATATAGGTCCATACCATGATTTGGGCACCAACATAGAACATCTGGGCAACCGCGCCTTCTACGAATTGCGGCTTTCGAAACAGCCGTTTCATCGAAGGCCAAAAATCAAGGCTACCGTTGTTCGATTTATTCTCGGGCATCTTGGCGATCCCAATCACAATTCCTAGCCCGATGACTACAAGTCCCAACATCACATAAGGATCCCGAATGACCATCAGGTCATTGGTTCGGATGATTGCTTTGGCAGATTCATCCAGCGAGGGGAAAATGACATTTCCCGCAGTATCTGTTGCATTGGATTGCAGTGCATTGAGGATGAATTCTTTGGCCACAAATAGTCCAGCCAAGGCACCCATCGGGTTGAATGCCTGTGCGAGGTTGAGCCTTTGGGTTGCTGTTTCCGCTGGCCCCATGGAAAGTATGTAGGGGTTCGCTGTTGTCTCCAAAAAAGCCAAACCAAAAGTCAGGATGTACAGCGCCAACAGAAAGAATGCATAGCTTTCCCAAGCTGCGGCAGGAAAAAACAGGATTGCTCCAAAAGCATAAAGCCCCATGCCGATGAGTACACCTGTTTTGTAGCTGTATTTTTTGATAAAAAGTGCTGCCGGCAGAGCCATCGTAAAATACCCTCCATAAAAGGCCATCTGTACCAAAGAAGCTTGGACATTGTTCAGTTCCAGCACTCGCTTAAAGGCTGCCACCATCGGATTGGTGATATCATTGGCAAAACCCCACAATGCAAACAAGGATGTAATTAGAATGAATGGCAGGAGTAGATTGCTGGGGACAAGGGCAGGCTTTTGGGTCATGGGCGGGTTTGAGGTCGAAACGTTATAAAGTTATTAGGTTAAAAGGTTATTGGGGCTTGAAGGGTTTGTTTTCTGATTTATCGAAAGTGGATTCCATGGTTACGATTTTTGATATTTTCATATGGGATCCGTCAGTATGCCCTCGTCTGCGGCCATTTCAATTCCTAGGACACACCCAGATTTCCATCTAAACTGATACCTCAAATCTCATGTCTCAAATCCCTAAACAACTCTATCCAAATGCGTGTATCCCCCGTCCACGAAGATGTGCTGTCCGGTCGTATGGGCGGACCGGCCGGAGAGAAGGAACACGACCATATTGGCAATTTCCTCCGGTTTGGTCATTCTTCGCTCCAGTGGAACCCGTCTGGATATCTCGCCCAGTTTGTTTTCCGGGTTGGGAAATGTATTCAGCCACTTTTGATACAGGGGAGTCATGACTTCCGCCGGGATTACTGCATTCACGCGGATTCCGTAAGGAAGCAGCTCGACGGCCCATTCCCGGGTCAGTGAGAGTTGGCCACCTTTTGCAGCGGTGTATCCGCTTGTGTTGCCTTGTCCGGTTATGGCGGTTTTACTGCTGATGTTGACGATGCTCCCTTTTGATACTTTTAAGGCGGGAAGTGCATAATGTACCAAGTCGTAGTAGTGCCCCAAGTTGCTTTCCACCGATTTGCGAAAAGCTTCAGGGCTTCCGTTTTCCAGGCCAACACTGTCATTCGCACCCGCATTGTTGACTACGCCATCAATTCTGCCGAAAGCAGCCAATGCGACCTTGACCGCCTCATCAGCATCCTGTGGACTTTGGAGTCGTTTTTGGATATGCAGGGACTTGGCGCCAATCTGCCCAAATTCCTTTACCAAAGCGTAACCTTCTTTTTCGGATGGGTCGATCATCACAGGAATGCCACCCTCCTCGGCAATCAGGCGGCTGATGGCTCCGCCTATGCCTTTGGCACCGCCGGATATCAGGAAAACTTTGTCGGAAAGGTGGAGGTTCATGGTTACAGTGTTGCTTTTTATTGAATGAAGTTAATAATCGTTTTCCCTTTTTTTTCACGAGGTTTTAGAATTGAATCCCATAAAAGCGCATCGCATTCTTCCCGAAAATGGCTTGTTTCTCACTTTCGCTGAAGTTTTGGAAATAGCTGTCTGCCAAGTCGAAAACTTCCGAATATGTGCCCGCGACCAAGCAAACCGGCCAATCGCTTCCATAAAGCAAGCGATCTGTACCGAAATGTTCGGTGACAAAGTCAAGATAAGGCTTGAAGTCCTCAGATTTCCAATTGCTCCAATTCGCTTCGGTGACCATGCCTGAAACCTTGCAACAAACGTTTGGCAATTCCGCCATTTTCGCAATCCACTTGCTCCAATTTGCGAATTCCCCTGCCTTGATACCCGGCTTCGCCAAATGGTCAAGCACAAACGGCTGATTCGGGAATTTTCGGCACAGCTCGTATGCTTTGTCCAAATATCTCGGAAATATCAACACATCGTAAGTAAACCCAAACCGCTCCAAATGACTGATGCCTTTGAGAAAGGCGTCGTCTTCCATGGCTTCGGGTTCTTGACTTTGGAGAATCGCTCGGAAACCAGCAAGTTTTGGCTCACATTTATATTGTTCTAATCGTCGTTCAATATCCGGCGCTTTCAGGTCAACCCATCCCACGACTTTCTTGATCCAGTCAAACCTGTTGCCGAGATCGAGCAGAAATCTAGTCTCATTTTCCGTCTCATCGGCTTGAACGGCTAAGCATGCTGAAATACCCCGCGCCTGCAATTCGGGCCACAAATCCTCCGGCAAGAAATCCCTGCGAATCTTGTACATCGATTCGTCGATCCAAGCATGCCGCGCAGGATCGTATTTCCAGAAATGCTGATGGGAGTCGATTTTCAAGGGCTATTCGAATGGGTTTTGAGTTATCGGTTATTTGGAAGGAGCGCGATTTTTCGATCTTTCACCGTTTTCAGCGCAATTGCGGCTATTCGCCTGAACAATGCTCACTGCCAACTGTTACTGCACACTGCCACTGTAATCTAATTCGCTTTCCAATTCACTGCCACTTGCTTGGCCGTACCGAGCCCATCGATTCCAAGCTCGACTACATCACCTTCCACAAGGTATCTTGGTGGCTTGAGACCCAATCCGACTCCGGACGGAGTGCCCGTCGAAATCACATCACCTGGAAGCAAGGTCATGTACTGGCTGATGTACGAGACCAGCGTGGGAATATCGAAAACCAAATCAGAGGTGTTGCTATCTTGTAGGGTTTGTCCGTTGACTTTCAGCCATAGACGGAGGTTGTGGGGATCCCTAATCTCGTCCTTGGTTGCCAAAAAGGGCCCCAAAGGAGCAAAGTGATCGGCACTTTTTCCTTTCACCCATTGGCCCCCATGGTGCAATTGAAAATCCCGCTCGCTAACATCGTTGTGAAGCACATATCCCGCCACGTAATCCATCGCATTTTCCTTACCGACATAACTTGCCTTTTTTCCGATGACTACAGCTAGCTCGACTTCCCAGTCTGTTTTTTCGGAATTCTTCGGTATGATGATTGGGTCAAATGGTCCGCAAAGCGAGGAAGTTGCTTTCATAAACAGTATCGGTACCTCAGGCAGTGGCATGCCGCTTTCCTGCGCGTGTTTGGCATAATTCAATCCGACGCAGATAATCTTTGAAGGTCTTTTTATGGGCGAACCAAGGCGGGCGTTTTTTGGGATTTCGGAGAGTTTGGCTTCATGGGTTTCCAACCAAGCGGAAAGTCGCGATAGGCCGTCATTGTCAAAAAACTCCTCCGACCAATCTTCCCCAAAACCGCTGCAATCAAGTCGTGTTCCATGTTGGGTTTCTATGCCTGGTTTTTCCTTTCCGGCTTCGCCAAATCTGATCAATTTCATAGGTGAATATTTTAAGATTAAGGTATAAAATGGTTTGAGAACTCCTATTTAGTATTTACTCGTTACGCTGCCTTGGCCATCCAATCGTGAACTTAATCTGGAATCTCTTCGCAGGTCAACGAGCTCACATCTTTAGGCCCATAAAGCCTCCGTCGATGTTGTAGTTGCTTCCGGTGATAAAGCTTGCCTGATCTGAAGCCAAATAATACACCATTCCGGCAATTTCTTCGGGTGTGCCCATTCTTCCGATAGGTTGGGTGGCCGCAAGTTTCGCAAACATCTCTTTCTCCTGGCCAGGGTAGTTTTTTGCCAGAAAACCATCTACAAATGGGGTATGTACACGTCCCGGAGATATGCAGTTGCAGCGGATATTATCTGCGACTAAATCCCTTGCCATCGAGAGCGTCATGGACATCACAGCGCCCTTGGTCATAGAATAGGCAAATCTGTCCGGAAGTCCGATTGTGGCGGCTACCGAACACATATTGATGATAGCTCCACCTTTGTTGGCCTTCAACTTTGGCAAAGCAAGTTGGGAACAGGTGAATACGCCTTTTACATTCACTTGGAACAATCGCTCAAAATCCGATTCGGCCGTATTCTCTAGATTGCCAATATGCGATATTCCGGCATTATTGACCAATACGTCTAGGGTAGGGGGGGTGGAGGCGAATGCCTTCGCGACGGATTCCATGCTGGAGACGTCTGCCTCCAAAAACTTCACCTTGTGGCCAGATTCCATGAGTTCGCGCTCCACCTCGATCCCAGTGGTTACATTGTAATCAAGGAAAAAAACGTGGTGCCCGTTTCGGGCGAACAGCCGGGTGATAGCCAGTCCAATTCCACTTGCACCTCCGGTTATGACAACATTTTTCATCGCAATATTTTGGGTCTAAGGACGTTTTTCGCAGGAAAAAGCGGTCCGGGATCATTCATAGAAAGATAGGGAATGGCATCCAGCCTGCCAAGTCGAATCCGAAGGGAAGTCTTATTTTTTGATAAGCGATCGCCGTATTGAAGGACAATTTACGCTCTGTTTTTTGTGAATGGTAAACAAACTCTCATTTGAAATTATATATATTATTGATTATCAAATATTTATATATTTTAAAATAAAGTATAAATTAAATGTTTTTGGCATTTTATTTGATAAAGGAGAATTCCTCTTCAATCCATTTGAGTACAGGCTATGAAAAAAAGAATCGGAGTATATATCCTGCTGGTCTTCGTGCTGTTGGGATCGTGTATGAATGAGACCAACGATGACGGTCTCCCCGGCGGACCAAGCGATTATGTAGTGCTTCTTGCGATCGACGAAGACAGCATCGATAATGGTTCTGCGCCAAACAACTTTAGCGAGACAGATGTCAATGATCAGATTGCCGCGGTAGGACTTCGACAGCAATTGAAATTTTTTGCGGAAAACAAGGGAAAGACGATCACACTTTATACAGGCGAGGTAGGCGACGAAGGTTGGTTTGCCTTGAATACCATACCCAATAAATGGATCAATGCCGGACCGACAGATAATGGGGCGAGAAATTACCTGACTCCTGGACCGGGATTGGGTACACCGAATATTGATGATGACAGGGAGGTATTGTTGGACGAAATCCAAAACGTGACGCCACTGCGCGCCACCGGTCTCAAAATGTTGGTTGGATATAAAGTTCTGGCTATGGTCTACGACAGCGACATCTCCATCAATTATTCGCCTTTGGAGGGCAACATGCAAGGTGCAAATTTGGGGATGGTGGCATTTGAGATTCTAAGTGTAAGCGAAAGAACAGATGGGAGTGACGGGTCTTTGCCCGCTGTCAGTATCAAGATTCTTAGTGTAACCGAATTGAGTAATTTTGGATTGGCCCTATTTTCCAATGTGCCCATACCTCAATCATCGTCAGAGCCTTTTGATGTGGTGCCAACCACCTCAGTTGTGAGTCCGGTGTTTACCGTGGCAAACTGAAAACACGGAAAATCAGGTAGAAAAAAGAAAAGGGTGTCTTGCGGGCACCCTTTTTCTTTTGCTAAAAAATGTATAGCCAGATATTGAAAAATGTACTCTTGAAATGTTGATAGAGTTTTGCTGAATAATGTGCTTGAGAATTGGTAATTCCAAAGAGGCCTGGCTTTTTTGCCTCAATTCACTTCAGTTGCAAGGTTTATCACTTGAAGTTCAAGCAGCTTATCGTTCAGTTTACAATTACCAGATCAAATCCCCGACTTTTCTCATGCTATCACTTTTTCTAAATAGGTAATAGGATAGCATAAATTCATGGGTTGGATTTGGAATGAGGTACGAACCGCTAACGGGCATCTCATAGGCATAGCCAAACTTGAACTTTGGCATGGCATAGCCCAGCTGCATGTTGAACGCGTAGTCGATACGGTGCCCCACGCCAACCCATACTTTTTCCATCAGGAGTGCCTTGATGTTAAACTCCATCGTGGATGGCAAGTCAGACTGAATCCTATACATCACGTGGGAAAAAATCGACACATTTGGCGTAACCGAATGACGAAAACCAGTTTGGAAAATGCTTACGATTGGTTTGCTTTCCAGGAAAATGTCTCCTGAACTGATGCCTCCCCTGTTTAGGTTGTGGGCGGCATAGGAGAAGTAGTAGTTTTGCGAAGTGAGTGCCATGCCAAGGTTGAAATCCAATATCGTCATGTTGGCAAAGCTGTTGAGAAATTGGTTTACCGTAGGGTCATCGGCCTGTTCGGTTGTCAGGTTGTTGCCGTCGAGGCCTACCATCGAATAGTTCATCGCCGCACCAAGTCTTAGATTGGAGCTTTTTCCAACCCTTATCCTAGAAGCATAGCTGATAACCATTTCGGTATCTTTGAATGGGCCGTATTGATCCTTTACCAAATTGACGCCGATCGCGTTTTTTCCTTCTACAATATTTTCTTCGCCGGATCCCTTGATTTCCGAAGGATCTATTTCAAGAGAAACGAAATAGGTTTTTGGTGCCCCTTCAAAGCCTGCCCATTGGTTGCGGACAAATCCCCTAAAGGTCGAGCCTTCATATCCAGTCAGTCCCGGGTTGAAATAACTCTGGAACTGGTTGAATTGGCTGACGTATTTTCTGGATTGGGCTGAGGCCCAATTGGCAGAAAAGACGCCGAGACAAATGAACAAGATCAGTTTTTTCATACGATTAAAGAATTTCATAATTGGTGTGTTGACCATCCCGGGTTTCACTTCGGGAGGGCTTGATATCAGAAGAGTTAATTTCTAAGAAGATTGAGCATACCTTTTCGTGTTTCTTGGGTGTCTTTCACCTCAATCACAAAGTAGTAGGTTCCCCTCGGCAGGACGGTTCCCAGATAGGTACCATCCCACAGTTCGTCCGCATCATCGGTGAAGAAGACCCGCAGACCGCCCCGTTCGTATATGTGGATCATGTACGATTTGTAGACTTTCAGCGCTCCGACTCCCCATTCGTCGTTGACACCGTCGCCATCAGGCGTAAAGGTGTTGGGGATTTGGATCGACTCGAGTGGCAGGATTTCCCTGGTGATTACAAATTCTTTTTGGAACACATTGCCTGCGCGGTCAGTGACGGTGACGACAATGGTGAATTCGGTTTCGCCCGGTCTCAGTTCGGAGTTGTTCCAGAACAATTGGTTTCCAACGATTTCAAACAAGCTGTTGTCAGCAGCGTCCGGCACCAATGCGATCGTATGGATATCATCCGTAGGGTCAATGACTGTGAAATCACCGATGAAGATCGAAGGATCATTGTTTTGGGCGAAAAGGTCGTTGCTCAAAAGCAGGTCTTCCGGTGCAGGCTTCGCAAGCACAATGACTGTAATAGTCGGCGGACCAGATAGTTGATCCTCCCAGCTGTTGGGGAACGTGATCACGCCTTCAAACACATAGGTTCCGCTTTGCAATGAATCATAAGATGCCGTGTTCCAAGTGATCGGCAGATACACCCAATCGCCATTATTGGTCAATACCAAAATCTGGCTTGGCAAGGTAATCTGGTCCAAAGGCGTAGCCCAAGGTACCTCGGTTGCGTCTAATGTCTCTGTGCCGACTACTTGGGTAATAAAAGGCTCGTTGACTGAGCATCCGAATTCGTCCACCGTTTCGCCGGTAGGAGTTGTCGGACAGAGGTCGATGTCATCTGTCACGCCATCTCCGTCGGTGTCTTTTTCAAAATCGGCGCAGCCATTGGTGTCGACCATAGAGCCTGCAGGTGTGTTTGGACACAAGTCGAGATTGTCAGTGATCCCATCACCATCGGTATCTTTTTGGGATTCCGCACAGCCATTGGCGTCAACCTGCTCACCTGTAGGTGTATTCGGACATTGGTCTACATCATCAAATACGCCGTCATTGTCCGTGTCTTTTTGGGAATCAGCGCATCCATTTACATCCACGGTAGTACCGGCGGGAGTATTGGGGCAAAGGTCGTTTGCGTCAGAAACTCCGTCTGAATCAGTGTCTTTCTGGGTTTCTGCGCAGCCGTTTGCATCTACAGGTTGGCCGGCTGGGGTACCTGGACATTGATCCAAGTCATCGGTAACACCATCGTTGTCCGTGTCTTTTTCGCTGTCCGCGCAGCCATTAGCGTCAACAGCAAGACCCGAAGGTGTATTGGGGCAGAGATCCAGGTAATCAGCTACACCATCTTGGTCGGTATCAATTTGGTCAATGCTACATCCTTGGGCATTGACAGTTGAGCCGATTGGCGTATTTGGACATTGGTCTTGGTCGTCGGGAATTCCGTCACCGTCGGTGTCTTTTTCAAATGGCGCACATCCAGTGGCATCTACGGTTGATCCAGCAGGTGTTGCGGGACATTGATCCAAGTCATCTGTTACGCCATCGCCATCTGTATCCTTTTGGGAATTTGCACACCCATTGGCATCGACAGTCGAACCGGGAGGCGTGTTAGGACATTGGTCAACGGCATCAGAAACTCCGTCACCGTCGGTATCTTTTTGGGTTTCTGCGCAGCCATTTGTATCTACCGTTGAGCCAGCCGGGGTATTTGGACATTGGTCCAGGTCATCGGTTACGCCGTCGCCGTCGGTGTCTTTCTGCGCTTCTGCACATCCGTTGGCATCAACAGTCGATCCGGAAGGTGTATTTGGGCATTGGTCAACGGCATCAGAAACTCCGTCACCATCGGTATCTTTTTGTGTTTCGGCGCAACCGTTTGCATCTACAGTGGAGCCAGCCGGGGTATTTGGACATTGGTCCAGGTCATCGGTTACGCCGTCGCCGTCGGTGTCTTTCTGTGCTTCCGCACATCCGTTGGCATCCACAGTCGATCCCGAAGGTGTATTCGGACATTGGTCAACGGCATCCGAAACGCCATCACCGTCGGTGTCTTTTTGCGTTTCGGCACAACCGTTAGCGTCTACTGTGGAACCTGCAGGCGTATTTGGACATTGGTCAAGATCATCGGTAACACCGTCCCCGTCGGTGTCTTTCTGCGCTTCCGCACAGCCGTTGGCATCTACGGTAGAGCCCGCTGGGGTATTTGGACATTGGTCTATGGCATCAGAAACTCCGTCACCATCGGAATCCTTTTGTGCATCTGCGCAACCATTTGAATCAACGGTCGAACCCGCGGGAGTATTTGGACACTGGTCAAGGTCATCGGTCACTCCATCCGCATCAGTGTCTTTTTCAGATTCAGCACAGCCATTCGCATCTACAGTCGAACCTGCAGGAGTATTTGGACATTGGTCTATGGCATCATTTACTCCGTCACCGTCGGTATCCTTTTGCGAAATTGCGCAACCGGTCGCATCGACTGTTGATCCTGGAGGGGTATTGGGGCAAAGGTCATTGGCATCAGAAATACCGTCACCATCTGTGTCTTTTTGCGTAGCAGCACAACCATTCGCATCCACTGTTGATCCTGCAGGAGTATTGGGACATTGGTCGAGCGCGTCATTTACGCCATCGCCATCCGTGTCTTTTTGGGCATCGGAGCAGCCATTGGCATCCACAGTGGAACCTGCAGGCGTATTTGGACATTGGTCATTGGCATCAGAAATACCGTCACTATCTGTGTCCTTTTGGTTATCTGCACATCCGTTTGCATCTACTGTGGAGCCTGCGGGCGTGTTTGGACACTGGTCTATGGCATCATTTACACCATCGCCATCCGTGTCTTTTTGTATTTCCGCACAGCCATTGGCATCGACAGTTGAGCCTGAAGGCGTATTTGGACATTGGTCGACGGCATCTGAGACTCCGTCACCATCTGTGTCTTTTTGTGAATCGGCACAGCCATTGGCGTCGACCGTTGAGCCCGCTGGAGTATTGGGACATTGGTCAATAGCATCATTTACGCCATCACCATCCGTGTCTTTTTGTGTTTCCGCACATCCGTTGGCATCAACAGTAGATCCTGTAGGCGTGTTTGGACATTGGTCGATCGCGTCATTCACACCATCTCCATCGGAGTCTTTTTGTGAATCGGCGCAGCCATTGGCGTCAACCGTTGAGCCCGCCGGAGTATTGGGACATTGGTCAATAGCATCATTTACGCCATCACCGTCCGTGTCTTTTTGCGTTTCAGAGCAACCATTCGCGTCGACTGCTGAACCAACAGGTGTATTGGGACATTGGTCGATCGCGTCATTCACACCATCTCCATCGGAGTCTTTTTGTGAATCGGCGCAGCCATTGGCGTCGACCGTTGAGCCCGCTGGAGTATTGGGACATTGGTCAATTGCATCATTTACACCATCACCATCCGTGTCTTTTTGGGTTTCGGAACACCCGTTCGCATCAACTGTTGAACCGGCCGGCGTATTGGGACATTGATCCCTGTCATCCGTCACACCGTCATTGTCTGTGTCTTTTTGGGATTCCGCACATCCGGTTGCATCTACTGTGGAGCCGGAAGGTGTATTGGGGCAAAGGTCATTGGCGTCCGAAACACCGTCACCATCTGAGTCCTTTTGTGTATCGGCACAGCCATTTGCATCAACGGTCGAACCGGATGGGGTATTGGGACATTGATCCCTGTCATCCGTCACACCGTCATTGTCTGTGTCTTTTTGGGATTCCGCACATCCGGTTGCATCTACTGTGGACCCTGAAGGTGTATTGGGACAAAGGTCTGCGGCATCGGACACGCCATCCGCATCTGTATCTTTCTGGGAATCGGCACAGCCATTGGCATCAACTGTGGAGCCCATTGGGGTATTTGGACATAGATCCAGATAATCCGGTACGCCATCGCTGTCCGTATCGATTTGATCAGGCGTACAGCCATTCGCATCGACGGTAGAACCCGCCGGTGTGTTTGGACATTGATCGCGGTCATCCGTTACGCCGTCCCCATCGGTGTCTTTTTGAGAGTCCGCACAGCCAGTTGCGTCGACCGTCGAACCCATAGGCGTATCTGGACACAGATCCAAATAATCTGGAACGCCGTCCCCATCCGTATCGATTTGGTCAGGGCTACAGCCATTCGCATCTACGGTAGAACCGGCAGGTGTATTTGGACACTGGTCCAAGTTGTCGGTCACACCGTCATTATCCGTGTCTTTTTGAGAATCAGAACATCCGTTTGCGTCGACGGCTTCTCCTTCGGGAGTATTTGGACATTGGTCCTGCATGTCAGGCACGCCATCTTTGTCCGTGTCGATTTGAGATGCGCTACATCCTTCGGCGTTTACTGATTCACCTGCGGGAGTGTCCGGACAAATGTCTAAGTCATCGGTTACCCCGTCGCCATCAGTATCTTTTTCCGCTTCTCCACAACCACTCGCATCTACAGAGCTACCGGGAGGAGTATTTGGACAAAAGTCAAGGAAGTTTGGAATTCCGTCGCCATCATCATCGGCTCTTGCTGCCTGACATTCGTCTTGGTCTATAAATTGTCCACAATCATCTGATTGTGTTTTGAAGTTGAATGTCTCGCCGCGCACAGGAGCATTTCTCCAGATTTCAAAAGTATAGGTTGCTTCAGCTCCATTTTTATCCAGGACACGCAAACTGATAATGTTTCTTCCCGGCATCAGAAGAATCCTAGGCGAATCTTGGTCGGGGAGTATCCTTTTTCCTTTGATTGTCAGGGAGCTCGCCGCATCCGACACGCTCGGCATCATGCTGATCGAGAAGGTCGAAAATGGCACCTCGATTTTGTAGCTTGTGATGGAGGGATCAAATGATGGCTGGATTCTTCCTTCGGACACTGTCAATCGACGCAAACCAGTATTTCGATCGGCGGAAAGTTTAGCTTCGTTTATATAGGCTTCTGAAGCCTGTATCGTTAGGAAGCTGTAAATAGCTATCCAGAAACATATTCTGAAAACACCTTTTGTGGAGGGAATTTTCATTGGTAGGTGATAAAATTGGTGAAAGATGGGTGTTAAGACTTGAAGAGTCGGAAATAAAATTGGACAAAAAAACCAAATTAGAAAAATATTATTTGAAAAAAATATTAATTTACAGTATAAAATTTTACGAAGAAAATTTTTCTGCCATCAAAATGCAAAAAAATGCGGGCTAAATATTTGATGATTTTTGGCGTTTTTTACTATTATGAATGATTTTCACCGACTTATGTTGTCGTTGTTCAATCTCAAAATGAAATTCAACTCGAATCCAAGGGACAAAAACAAATGAATTACTGCGGCCGGCCAAACAACTTGCAACTCGATTGCCAGCAGGCACAAGATAATCCCGAAAGGGATCGCCGAAATCGCTTCTTTTCTCCCGGCAAAGAAATGTATAAAGGAATACAAAGCTGTATTGATACCAATGGCAATCCAAATTTTCCCGAAGTCGGCCAAGAGTTCGCCGAGAAACCATCCCCTGAACCACATTTCGTAGGCAATGAGGAAGATGATTCGGGCGAGGAAGTAAATTATAAGTATTAAAGTAGCTGGTTTCCTGAGAAAATGTGCCTCTGAAAAGTCCACGAGCTTCGCTTGGCGCTTTCCAATGAAGAATGCCAGACCTGAAAGTGCAATGATCACGATCGTCCAAGTCCAAGATATTCCTTCCTCGCCAAACAATAAGTTGAAAGATTTGCTCAAACCATGGTACCAAACCGGGTAAATTCCCCAAAGCAAAATTCCCGCGGACAACAAACCAAAATGGATACCGATGTTTTTTGGCCAGCCAGCTGGGCTAAAAAACTTAAGGCTTTTCTCACGAAAAGCCCAAGCATGCATCAAAAACAGGATGATGAAAAGGATTCCATGTACGGCCAAACCCATTTCTCCTGTTTCCATATTTAGTCGAGGTAGATCATTTTCCCGGTTTTCACAGATTCATCACAGGCAAAAGCGATCTTCAAGCTATTGAGCGCATCCTGCAAATGGTCGGTCAAATCGATATTTTCCCGAATAGCCCTCAAGAAATACTGCTGTTCCCGGTCGCAGAGTCCCTGATGGTCAGGCTCATCTGTCATATCGATCCAAAAGTCCTTTTTGGTGAAGTGATTCCTTTCATCCAAATCCGCATGGTGGACCTTGATACTTTCTGTTTTGGTGTGGGAATCGACATCGTCTGATTTTCCAGCTGCCCCGGCATTTTTTGCTACGATCGATACCGCTCCTTTCGGGCCAAACACATCCTTGATAAAGAAGGCGTTATCCGAAATCATCGGACCCCAGCCGGCTTCGTACCACCCGACGGAACCGTCTTCGAATCGGATTTGGAGTTGGCCATAATTGTAATTCCAGTCGGGAATCTCATTGGTCATCTTGGCCCCGATGGCTGCGACGGAGATCGGTTTGGATCGTGTCATTTGGCACATCACATCAATATAATGTACCCCGCAGTCCACGATAGGGCTGAGACTTGCCATGAGGTTTTTGTGCACGTCCCACATGAATCCGTGGCTTTGTTGGTTGAGGTTCATGCGCATCACAAGCGGCTTGCCGAGTTGTTGGGCTTCAAGGATAAATCTCTCCCAGGAGGGATGGTGACGCAGGATATAGCCCACGACGACTTTTTTGTTGGCCTTGACCGCGGCGTCGATAATGCGTTGCGAACCCTCGACGGTGTCGGCAAGCGGTTTTTCGATAAATACATGTGCGCCCGCCTCCAATGCTGCTATGGCCATCTCTTCGTGGGTATCGGGATAAGTGGAAATGCAAACCGCATCGGGCTTGGTCTGTTTTAATGCGGATGCGAAATCATCAAAAAGCGGATAATTCGCGCCTAGTTTCTTGTTCAACTTCACTTTGCTGTCTCCTCTTGCCACGAGGCCGACGATTTCGAATTCAGGCATGTAGTGATAGGCAGTGGCATGCGAAGCACCCATATTGCCGCAGCCTACGACTAGGATTTTGATGGTTGGGTTCATTTTCTTTTGCTTTTATATATATGCAATTTGCGAAAAAAAACCGGGTGTTTGGAATATGAATAACCCTATATGAACCTAATTGTAATGCGGATCTATTTGGGATGGAAGCATCTAGCTAATGAAAACAAGGTAGCTTTAATTTCAATTGAAGATGGAGTTGGCCATGGTAATTGTTGTATGCACGGCTATTCCAGAGAGCAGAAAAAGGACTGAAGTACCAATCAATACCCCCGTTCCAACTGGGTTTGGTTTCTTTAATTCAGTGTCTCGGAATTTCTAGTTTATCAATGTCTGAGATCTAAGACTTTTTTACGTTTTTCTTTAAGCCTCGATTATTTTTTCCGGGCTTTCGTCGATCATCGCCAGTTCAAACATTTTTCCATCATCCACACAAATCCTGTAGGTCTTAGTCCAGTTAAGGTTCAATTTCAAATTGGCGTCAATGTCGTCGATAGACTGGCCTATCGATCTATTGGCTGGAGAATCCTTATAGGAAACGAAGTGATTGAACAATACAAATGCGAATAGTATCGTGAGTAATCTGCCAATAATTTTCATGGCTGTATTTGTTTTTAGTCGTCAGTATCGGTACCCAAAAGATCCACGCCAAGGACAACCGAGAGCACTATCAATACTGCCCCAACTCCAATGGAAATAAGTGTACTTTTTGCTCCGTCCTGCCGTACCTCAATTTCTTGAATAGCCTGGATTGGAATCTCAATCAAGTCCTCGCCGACAGGTTTTGGTTTTCCGTCATCTTCAAAATACTCGTATCCGTATAGGTTCTTCTCATCATAATCTTTCAGGTAGAGCATATAGTGAATTCCTTCTTTGTCGACGATTCGGTAGATTTCTTTTCGGTATAGCTCACTAAAGTTCTCCTTGAGTTTTTTGTTTTGATCAGAACCATCTTCCTCGATGGGAGCCCAATTCAGGGGGGCGTAGCTGACACAGGAGAATAGCATTGAAAAAATCAATAGGTGGGATACTGCCTTCATCAGGATTCCCTTGAGTCTTTTGGAAGTTCGAGTGGTTCCCATGGTAATGTTCATTTATACCAAATTTAAGGGATGTGTTTTCCGAGGGGAAAAAACCAACGGTGAGATTCAAGCAGTTCTTACTAAGGTTGAAAATGATTTTCTGGAAATTCAATAATCGGCTTGCTTGGGAATGGCGTTGTTCCTATTCCAACGTAGTTTTTGATTCTGTTAAACAAAAAACGATCCTCTGTTTACTCGCAAATTGTGGGCACGGCGTATGGTCATTGCGTTTTTTTCGCAAAGCTGGGAAGAAAAATGAGCCTGCGTGGGATTGATGATATTGCTCGAATAAGTCCCCTAATCCCAATAGGGAAATCGGGCGATGACTTACACCAACACATCCCTCCATTCCGGGGTCCTGCCAAAAAGCCCACGGGCAAACGGACAAAGGGGAAGTATCTTGATATTGTTTGTTCGCGCGTGTTCCACACCTGCGAGGACAAGTTTCTTTCCAAGTCCCTGTCCGTTGTAAGCAGGGTCGACTTCGGTATGGTCGATGATGATTTTTGTCGGGCCTGCGATGGAATAGGTCATCTTTCCTGCTTGTGAGTCGCCATCCATCAGGATAAATGCTCCCTTGGTTTCAGTGTGTTCGTGTTTGATTTCCATATTTATATGTTGTGGTTTATTCGTGTATTTTTTTGGGTTCGAGTTTAAAGGGTGAGGATTTTATTTGAAGCACTTAACAAGGTGGCGTAAGTGTGTCATCTTTCGTCTGGCATTTGACAATTCAAAATACCTCACTCTTCATAACCATTAGTTTTTCTCTTGTCATCTCCCGCATGGTATAACCTATTCCTCCCACGCCCTCTCCCGAAGCATCCCAACCCCCAAATGGCATCCAATCGACACGGAACGCGGTATGGTCGTTGACCATTACTGCACTGGCTTGGAGGTTTTGCACGCAATACAACGCGGTGTCGAGGTTTCTTGAGAAAACTGCCGCTTGGAAATGGTATGGAATCGCGTTGGCCGCTGCTATGGCCACATCCAAATCCTCGTAAGAATAGACACAAACCACCGGCCCAAAGATTTCCTCTTGTGACACTTTTGACTTATCGGATGGGTTCCATAAAACTGTCGGCGCATAACACGTTTCTCCGAGTTTGTTGCCGCCACAAAGCAGTTCTGCGCCTTCTTCAATCGCGTCTTGAGTCCAATTATGGATTCTGTCCGCCTCTTTTGGAAGGATCAAAGGCCCGACTTCGGTTGTTGGATCGAGCGGATTTCCGACTTTTAATTTTTGGGCCGCTTCTGATAATTGCATCGCTAGCTTACGAGCAATACCATGATGCACAAACACCCGCTGAACCGAAACGCAAACCTGTCCGGCGTGGTAGAATCCGCCTTTGGCCAAAGCGGGAACGACTTTTTCCAATGCAACATCGTGGTCCACAATCACAGGCGCCGCACCGCCATGCTCGAGTGCACAGCGGGTTCCGGGCGAAAGCTTGGACTTCAGGTACCAGCCTACTTTTGCCGAACCGATAAATGAGAGATAACTCACGCGCTTATCAGTCGCCAAGATCTCCGCGTCTTCGTTGTCAAGGATCAAAGCCTGCACCCACCCTGTAGGTACGCCTGCGTCCTGCATCAATTCGACAAAACGAAGACAGGTCATCGGAGTGGTTCCTGCAGGCTTCACGATTGCAGGGCAACCCGCCGCAAAAGCTGTCACTACTTGGTGGACGATCAAGTTGAGAGGATGGTTGAAAGCGGAGATGGCAGCGACTACACCGATGGGTTCACGCATGGTAAATGCCAGCCTCCCGGTCGAAGCCGCAGTCAATCCCATTGGTATTTGTGTTCCTTTCAGGCGTCCGATTTCCTCAGCTGCAATACGGACGCCGTTGATGGCTCGATGGATTTCTACTCTGGAATCCATATAGGGTTTACCACCTTCCGTGCTGGCCAAAATGGTCAGTTCCTCGGCTTTTTCCCGCATCAATGTTTCCAATTTACCTAGAACAGCAATGCGCGCGTGGGGGGGAAGCCATGATTTTCGATCGGTAAAAAGCCGGTATGCTGTCTCCAATGCCTTTTCCAATTCCTCTTTTCCCTGCATGGGGATTTCTTGGATGAGGCTTCGGTCAAAGGGATTGAAAACAGGAAGAATCTTGAGGTTTTTCATGGAAATAAGTCGGCGAATCTACTTTTCGCTGAACTGCAATATAGGCATATGCCTCCTTGGATGCATCATTATCTTTTCCTGTACCGCCTGCGGCTTCTCCGAAACCAGTACATTTTAGACCTCTTGCTTTTGGAGAAGAAAGGTGAGGTATCGTTAAACCCCCGTAATCTCTCGGAACTTTACGCTTTGTCTTTGACTCAGGTCGACTTTGAGTCCGCCCTGCATTTCGACCAACAAGGTGGAATTGAAGTAGGGTTCGATGTTCTTGATATAGTTCAGGTTGATGATGTATTGTCGGTTGGCGCGAAAAAACACATCCTCGGGCAGCCTGTTTTCCATATAGGTAAGAGACTTGTGGAGGAGGGGTTTCTTGTTTTCGAAGTGAACCTTCACATAGTTGCCGTCGCTCTCTATGAGCGAAATATCCTTCACAGGTACGAAAAAGCACTTTTCCCCATCCTTTATAAATATCTTCTTGTCGAGGGAAAGTTTCTCCTGTGCATTGTTTCTGTTTTCGGGAATGCGTTTCAAGATTTTTGACACGGCATCCTTGAGTCGGTCCGGATTGACGGGCTTGAGGAGGTAATCTAAGGCGTTCACCTCAAAGGCTTTCAAGGCGAACTCATCGTAAGCAGTCACAAAGATTACCTCGGGGCTTTCATCCAATGCTTCCAACAGCTCAAAGCCATTGGTGCCCGGCATGTTGATGTCAAGGAAAATGAGGTCAGGTTTGAGTTCGTTGATCTCCGCAATGGCCTGTGAAGCACGGTCGGATTTGCCGATGATCTTGATTTGGCCGAAAGGCGCGAGGAGCGTTTCTAACTCCATCAGCGCCAACATTTCGTCATCTACCAGATAGCATTTGATGTCCATGGGCATTGTATTTCAGTGGATAGGTTATGGTTACGGAGACTTGGTTATCGCTTTTTCGCTTGAGTACCAGATCGGATTTGTCACCAAAAAGGCTATGCAAGCGTTTGGTGGTGTTTTTAAGGCCAATGCCTTTGTTTTGATTGTCCTTCAAAACACCGCTGTTGGATACTTCGATCTTTACGTTTTGGGAATTGGCGGAGGCGGTGATCTCGATCAATCCGCCGTCGGGAAGCTGCGTGATGCCGTGTTTGATGGCATTTTCAGCCAAAGTCAAAATCATCGCTGGTGGGATTTTCGCATCCAAGGTCTCAGCTTGCAAGTCGATCTTCACGTCCAGCCTGTTGCCAAACCTGATCTTTTCCAATTCCAGATACTTCACAACTTCGTTGATCTCTTCGGAAATACTGATCAGCGGCGTTTTCTCATAATTGAGCGTGAAGCGCAACAGTTCGCTGAGCTTGATGATTGCCTCCCGGGATTTTTCCGTATCGATCAGCACAAGTGCCTTTATGCTGTTCAGCGCATTGAAGAGAAAGTGCGGATTGAGTTGGGATTTGAGCAGTTCCAGTTCCGAAGTCTTCGCTAAGTTCTCCACAAGCAGTTTTTGCTCCGCGATTTCTTGGTGCTTTTTCAAAACATGGTAGAGGTAGTAAATAATGATCCATACCACCACGTAGCGGGCCACGTTCATGATTTGGCCGAAATATGAGATCAAAAACTGCGTGTCGATCTTGGCATTTGGATTTGCATACAATGTGATCCCATACAGCACCGAGACCATAATGGCCGTCATGAAGAAAGTGTCCGCAAAGGCGCGCACCCAAATCGTCGAAAGGGTTTTTTCGAAGACAGCCGACCGGATAAAGAGCTTCTTATAGATATGTGAGGTCAGTATTCCCGTCACTGACAGGATCGCAAACTGACCCACATAATCCCAAGAGAATTCTCCTACGATGAAAAACGTGTAGTTAACGGTCTCGACAAGGATGATCGAGCCCCAACCAAGGACCTGGAACAGCCAATAGCGTTGGTTTTTGTTCAGGACAATTTTTTTCATCGTGCAGATTCAGGGAAAATTCTCCTTCAAAGAAACCAAAAAATTCATCCAATCGCCCCCTGAAGCTACAGGATTGCAGTTTTGGGTGGATGAATTAGGATCGCATGTCTACGATATTGCTTAACCTGCCGATTCCCTCGATGTCTATGTGGATTATGTCTCCGACCTGAAGGGTAAAGTTGTTGTCCGGCACAAGGCAAGTCCCTGTCATCAGATAGGCACCTTTTGGAAAGCTCATTTCGCGGGTCAGGAACTCCACGAGCTCACCATGTTTCCGCTTCATTTGGTTGATGGAGATTTGCCCGGAAAATACCGTCTTCCAATTGCGCTCGATGCTCATATTGATTTTGGCATCGGGATCAATGGGAGACTTTGGTACCCAAAGACAAGGACCGATCGCCGCTGACCTGTCGTAGCATTTTGCTTGTGGAAGATAGAGCGGATTTTCACCCTCAATGTCTCGGCTACTCATATCATTGCCAATGGTATAGCCCGCGATTTCGTGTTGGCTGTTGATGAACAAGGTCAGTTCAGGTTCAGGTACATTCCATTTGGAATCCCTTCGGATCAAAACCTTCCCGCCCGGTTCGGCGACGCGGCTTGGGGTGGATTTAAAAAACAATTCGGGACGCTCGGCCTCATAGACCTTGGAGTAAAAAACAGCGGCACCGCTTTCCTTGGATTCTTCCATCCGGGCTTCCCTGCTGCGGAAGTAGGTCACTCCCGCCGCCCAAACCTCCTGTGTGCCTAGTGGGGCCAAGAGTTTTTCAGGTTTTTCCACCAATGTATCGGCACTTTCAAATTCCTTTTGGAGTACGGTGTGAAGGTTTGGCTGATTGACAAGGGCGTCCCAATCGGAGTGTTTGGAAAGGACAAAGCGTCCGTCCTGTTCGAGGATGATTCCTTTTTCGCTGCGATAAAGTTTCATGTATAGGTTATCTAGGTTAGGCTTTGAAGATAATAAAAAGGCAAATGTTGGTTTTGTGAAATTTGAGGAATGGTGAAAAGGGAGGGAAAGCAGGGAAGCTGCAATGCGAGGATGGTTGAGATCACTCGTGCCTCAGGATGCACAAGGAGGGGGGGGTGACAATTGATGTTTCCTTTTTTTGGGAAGGCTGTTCTTTGTCACCCCGAGGTAGGAGGGTTCTATGTTTTTAGACTTGACAGTGAGAAAGCCTTCTTTCCTGGGGATGACCAAGTGCGGTTTAGAGTAAGCGCTACGCTTTTTGCAAGGGTAAGTTTTTGACTCTGGCTTGGGTTTTATTCGGCAGAATCATTAAATTAGAAGAAACATTGTATCTCCCCAAAACACCACGACCATGGAAAAGTGTACCTGTACGGATTGCGACTGTACTGCCTGCAACTGTAAAAACTGTCAAGAGAACGATTGCCCTTGTACTCAGTGCGATTGTCAGAGATGTGATTGCTGCAAGGACGCCGCCTAGCATGCTGACTGCCGTCAACCCCAAGCTTCCCATGCGGAAAGCCGCCATTACCAAACGATATTATATTGAGCAATTGGGATTTTCCCTTTTGTCCGATTATGGCAAATACCTGATTTTTGGGAAGGACGAAGTGGAAATCCATTTTTTCGA
Source organism: Mariniradius saccharolyticus AK6 (assembly GCF_000330725.2). GTDB lineage: Bacteria > Bacteroidota > Bacteroidia > Cytophagales > Cyclobacteriaceae > Mariniradius > Mariniradius saccharolyticus. The sequence goes on from NZ_AMZY02000018.1 coordinate 103,902, forward strand.
ATTCAAGGATCTTGATCCCCATGAAAACTACGGGCAGGTCTACCTGCGCACAGATGACATCGACGGGCTTTATCAGTCCTTCTTGTCCAGCGGAGTGGCTATCCATCCGAGCGCCCCGCTGCAAACCAAACCTTGGGGACAACGGGAATTTTCCCTGCTGGATCCCGACTATAATTTGCTGACTTTTGGGCAGGCGGTAGTGTGAATCGAGTTGAGTTCCTTATTTTGATTGATCAAAAAATCAAAATAACCAAAAACGATAGCATGACGCTCGTTTAGATTGATTTTTTAAAATCCTAATGGTTTTTTCTTTGGGGATTTGGAAAATATTATGCTTTCCTGTTTTTGTTTTTGCAAATTTTCGATCGATCATCGATCATTTTGATAAAATTCATCACCTTTTGTTATTTTTTACTAAATTCAAGGCCCAAAACCTATTTTACCTGTCATGTCAAAAAACCAATACCAGACCGAAGTAGCCAAAAGATTTACGATCTACAACAGCCTTTTTCTGGACCTTCCTTTCAGCGATATCCACCGCACAGGTACCTTGTTGCCTATCTTGGCGGGGGAGTGCCAGGCCGGTTTTGAGCAGAACAAAACCCCGAAGGAGATCATCAGGGGATTTTTTGATGAGCTGATGTCCAATAATACGGAGCAGGAAAGACATGATTTGTTATTTAAAATGGTTCAATATGTCGAGCGCCAGGTAGTCTTGTTTGACTCTATCGAGGATGCCGCTTTTGAAAAAATACACGACGTGAATGGCAAAGGTAGCATCAAGGCCTTGCTTGCGCGAGTCGACAATGACCGTAAAAAGGAAGCCCTGGTTGAAAAGCTGCGCAATTTCTCCGTAAGGCTAACGCTTACTGCCCACCCTACGCAATTCTATCCAGGAAATGTTCTCGGCATTATCACAGACTTGGAGACAGCCATCCGCGACAATGATCTAGCCAGTATCAACCTTCTCCTGCAACAGCTCGGCAAGACCGGTTTTATCAATCGGGAGAAACCGACTCCTTTGGACGAGGCGCAGAGTTTGATTTGGTTTTTGGTGAATGTTTTTTATGTCAGCATGCCGGATATTTTGACCAGATTGCTAAATTCTTTGGAAATTCCCCTGCATGAATGGGACAATCCGGGGCTCCTGAAAGTCGGCTTTTGGCCGGGAGGTGACCGTGATGGTAATCCTTTTGTAACCCACGATACGACGATCAAGGTTGCGGAGAAGCTGCAAAAGTGGATTCTTCGTGCCTATTACCGGGACGTGCGAAAATTGCGTAGGCGATTGACATTTCGGCATGTGGAACCGATCATGCTGAAGGTCGAAAATGGCCTTTTCAACTCCCTTTTCGAAGACAAGACATTCTACAACAGCAAGGATGAACTGCTTTCCGACCTTTTTGAGGCGAGAAAAGGCTTGGTGGAATTCCACGATGGCTTGTTTTTGGAGCAGTTGGATGAGTTTATCCTCAAGGTGAAAATATTTGGGTTCCACTTTGCCAATATGGACGTGCGGCAGGACAGCCGCAAGCACGATGGTTTGTGGGATGAGTTGATCGAAATCCAAATAGGAAAAGAGGCCCTTCAGGCTTACCACAAGCTTAGTGAGGAAGAGCAAATCAGGTTCTTATTGGAGGAAACTTCGATACCCGAGGTCAGCGAGCTCAAGGACGAGTTTCACCAAGAGATGATGAAGAGCTTTGATGCCATCGCCAAAGTCCAGACGACCAACGGCGAGGACGGCCTGCACCGCTATATCATCTCCAATTGCCAATCGGCCAAGCATGTCTTGGAAGTGTACCAGTTGGCGCGATTGACTTTGGGGAAAAATACAGATAAGCTGCCCCTGGATATCGTTCCCCTTTTTGAAACAATCGATGATTTGGCCAATGCCCAGGTCATTATGGAGAAACTTTATCAAAACCAAGCCTACAAACAGCACCTCAAATCCCGCAACAACAAGCAGACGATCATGTTGGGCTTCTCCGACGGTACCAAGGACGGCGGCTACATTCGTGCCAATTGGTCAATCCTGCGGGCCAAAGAAGAGCTGACCAAAATATCCAGAAAATATGAAGTAAGCGTGGTCTTCTTCGACGGCAGAGGAGGACCCCCTGCCCGTGGCGGAGGCAACATGCATAATTTTTATGCCTCATTGGGTCAAAATGTGGAAAACAGTGAGATCCAAGTCACCATTCAGGGTCAGACCATTTCCGCCAATTACGGCAAACCAATCTCCTGTACTTACAACCTGGAGCAGCTGCTATGTGCGGGCATAGAGAACGAACTTTATCCATCCTCCGAGAAGACCCTAAATGCCTATCAAAGGGCATTGATTGACCAGATGGCAGAAGTTTCCTATCAGTTTTACAAGGACTTCAAAAACCATCCGCAGTTTCTCCCTTATTTGGAACATGTCACGCCCTTGAAATATTTCGGAGAAGTAAACATCGGTTCACGGCCGGTCAAGCGGGGCAACAAGGACAGCGGCCTGAAGTTTGAGGACTTGCGGGCGATTCCTTTCGTGGGGTCTTGGGCGCAGATGAAGCAGAATATTCCAGGATTTTTTGGCGTTGGGGCCGCTTTGGCGACTTTGAAAAAGGAGGGGAAATTTGAGGCAGCAAGGCAATTATACAACGATTCCCTGTTTTTCCGCTCGCTTTTGGGCAATTCCATGCAGTCTTTGGCAAAATCATTTTATAAATCCTCAGCCTATCTCAAGGAACACCCCAACTATGGGGATTTGTGGAAATTGATGTACGAGGAGTACCGCAGGACGATTGATTTGCTTTTGGAAGTGTCAGGCATGGATACCCTTTTGCAGGACAACCCGACTTCCAAGGAGTCGATTGCGATCCGTGAGAAGATCGTTTTGCCTGTGATCACGATTCAGCAGTACGCGATTCAGACCATGTTGGAAAAAGGAGTGGATGATCCTGTTTTGCAAAGATTGATCCTCAGGACTATGTTTGGGATTATCAATGCGGCAAGGAATGCGGCCTAAAATGGGATTTCACGGAAAGACGCGAGGGCGCCAAGAAAGGGAATAAGGATCTCGCAAAGAAAATAAAGGTGCATAGGGCGCGAAGGAATTCTCTTTAGAAAAAGATGAAGCTGAGAAACATTCAATCCCTATGCCATCGAACCTAAGCGTTGATCATTTAGCCTCTTGAATCTTTTGTCTTGAATCTTGCGTCTCAAATCTCACTTCTCAAGTCTCACATCTGTCCCCTACATCGCCTCCATTTCCTCCTTGTAAGCCTTGATCGAGCGGAAAATGGCTGAGGAAAGGTAGGTTTGACCGTCTTTACTGTTGAGGAATTTCTCCTCGGAAGCATTTGACAAAAAACCAAGTTCAATCAAGACGCTAGGCATTGAAGTCGTCCACAAGACGTACAAAGGCGCCTGCTTTACACCTCTGCTGTACCTATTGACGCGGGTACTGAAGTCATCCTCCACCTTGGACGCCAGCGAAATGCTTGAAGACAAAAAGGCTTTTTGCATCAGATTGAACATCATGTAGGACTCGGGTGAGGAAGGGTCAAATCCCTCGTATTGCTCCTCATAGTTTTCCTCCAACAGGATTACGGAGTTTTCCCTCTTGACGATATCGAAGTTTGCTTCGAAGTTTTTGGTCCCCATCACAAAGGTCTCCGTGCCGTAAGCCGAGCGATTGGGTGCTGCATTGCAGTGAATGGAGATAAACAGGTCTGCCTTGTTGCGGTTGGCGATGTTGGACCGTTCTTTTAGCTCGAGAAAAACATCCGTTTTGCGGGTATAAATCACCTCGACTCCGGGAAGCAGTTCCTTGACATATTCCCCGACTTGCAGGGCGACTTTCAAAGCCACATCTTTTTCCCTCGAAATCGATCCAACAGTACCGGGATCTTTGCCGCCGTGGCCAGCGTCTATCACAATTCTTTTGAGCTTATATTCAGGTGCCTTGCTTCCCGTGGGGCTAAATCCAGCAAGGAAGAACGATAGGGTCAGAAACGAAATAATCAGAATATTCTTAACTTTGAAGCGGTTCATGCGTGTGAATACTATACCTTTGCCCGGGCAAAAATCATTAATTTTTAATTCAAATAAAATCATTTCAGTGCGGAATAAGTGGTTCCATTTCATAGTCTTGCTACTTGTTGGAGTCATGCCGGCTTACACCTTGGCCCAGGTAAGAAACCAGCGAAACGTCGAGCGCAGATTGGTGGCACCTGATTCGGTTCTCAATCCAATAACGCCGAATCCGAATATTTTGGATACAATTCCGCCGATTTCTCAAGATACAATTCCCAAATCTGACTCGATCCCCGTCGGAGATATCAAGACCCTCGTCAAATACTTTGCCGAAGACAGCATCATCACGGATTTTAGGCAGAATAAAATCTACCTGCACAAGGACGCTTGGTTTGAATACGGAACCATTCGCCTCGATGCGGAGCTGATTGTGATTGATTGGGAAAAAAGCGAACTCTTTGCCACGGGGGTGACCGACAGCGTTGGCAATATCAAAGGCAACCCGATGTTTAAGGAGGGAGCTACTTCCTATGAGATACGGAAGGAGATGCGCTACAACTTCAAGACCCAAAAGGCCATCATCAAGGATGTCGTGACGGAGCAGCAGGATGGTTTGCTGAGGGGACAGACGATCAAAAAGGATGCGGATGGAAGTATCTACCTGGACCATGGTTTTTATACAACCTGTAATCTCGCCGAGCCGCACTGGCATATCAATGCCAATAAAATAAAGTCTATCCGTGGGAAGCAGGTAGTGACTGGGCCCTTTAACCTGTATTTCAATGACATTCCGGTGCCCGTGGGTTTACCCTTTGGGGTAGTGCCTGACACGCCGGAGGAAAAAGCTTCGGGGATCATTTTCCCATCCTATGGTCAAGAAAAAGTACGGGGATTTTTCCTTCGGAACTTCGGCTATTACTTCGCTTTCAACGATTATGTACATACCAGAATTACCGGTGATATTTTCTCCAAAGGTGGATACGGGGCAAAAGCTTCCACGATCTACAAAAAAAGGTACAAGTTTAGTGGTGCCTTCAACATGGATTACCAGCGGTTCAAGACGCCGACCTGGGAATTGAATCCCCAGGATTACAACACCTTCTGGGTCAACTGGAACCATACGCCGGAGACACGAGGCAATTCCCGATTTTCTGCCTCTGTCAATGCGGGTACATCCAACTACAACAACGTTGTGGTAAACCCAAACAACTTCATGCGGAACATCAACTCGGATTTTACCTCGAACGTCTCCTACAGCAAGACTTTTGCGGGTACGCCTTTCTCGATGTCGGCCAACCTACGCCATAGCCAAAATATCCAAAGCGGAGAAGTCAATCTCATGTTGCCGCAGATTGCAGTCAACATGAACCGGCAAAACCCCTTTCAGAATGCACGTTTTGAGCCACTGAAAACCCTCAATATCGCCTACAACTTTGAGTTGCAAAACTCCATCACCAACAAAGTGGCGACCCCGCTGGGAGTGCCAAGTACCTCGGCAACCGTGACACAAGGTGAAACGGCCAATCAAAACATCATCCCTTTCAACCGGGAAAATCTTCCATTGCTGCTCCAGAATGCCAACAACGGCGCAAGGAGTACCATTCCCCTGACTTCCAATTTCAGGTTGTTCAAGCACTTTACCGCGACGGCGGGTGCCAATTATACAGAGATTTGGTATTTGGAGAGGATCAATTTCTTTTACAATCCCGTGGCCGAAAGGGTAGACCGAATCATCGAACCGGGATTCAACCGGATTGGCTTTTACAACACCAATTTTGCGCTGAATACCAACATCTATGGCTTCTATAATGTAAAGGGTGGGGGAAAACTCCAGACCATCCGACATCATATGCAGCCCTCCTTCAGCTTGAATTTTACACCGGATTTTTCTAATCCTGCTTTGGGTTACTATCAGTTGGTGCAGGTGGACGAAGACGGAAGAAAAGAGCTCTTTTCAAGGCACCAAGGATTTATTTTTCAGGGAGCCCCTCCTGGAGAGTCAAGGTCTCTTGGGGTCAATATCCGAAATGTCGTCGAAGCTAAGGTCAGGGACACCAGCAAGGAAGATGATGAAAAAGCGACAAAAAAGATACCGCTTTTGCAGACGCTCAACCTGACGACCAACTACAATTTCGCGGCGGATTCTTTTCAGCTTGCGCCGATCAACATGTCCGCGCGGACATCATTTTTTCAAGACAAATTGCAGGTTGCCATGGCAGCGAACCTGGATCCTTATGCGGAATTGACGACAACGAATCCAGAGACAGGCCAACAACGAACACGTAGGATCAATTCCTTTGCATGGCGCAACGGCCAGGGTTTGGGGCATTTTCGGACCGTCTCCATGAACCTCAACGGGAACATCAATCCAAGCAAATCCGGAAAAACTCCGGGAGAAGTGCGCGACGATATCACCAGCAATTTTCTCCAGCAAGGAGGTCAACTCAATGAATTTGTGGATCAGGAAATCAACCGCATGGTCAATGACCCATCCCAATATATCGACTGGAATATTCCATGGAACTTGGGTTTCGGCTACAATATTGCCTATTCGAAGCAACCTGGCGGCAATGCCAACATCACTTCAGCAGTCAACATCAATGGAGATTTGAGCATTTCCGAAAAGTGGAAAATCAATTTCAGCGGTGGTTATGATTTCCGTACGGCCCAGTTCACACAAACCATGTTGGGTATTGCAAGGGATTTGCATTGCTGGCAAATGAACGTGAGTTGGGTGCCATTTGGCCGATTTACTTCCTATAACATTGACATTCGGGTCAAGTCGTCCATCCTTCAGGACCTGAAGGTCTCAAGGAGAAGGTCGTTTTTTGATTTTTAAAACTTTTTGCCATTTCGTCATTAGGCTGAACAAATCCTTCTTGGAGATTTTTTCAACAATAATCAGTAATTTTCTTTCATGAACGGAGGCCAAATCATCGCTAAAGTGCTCCAGAATCATGGAGTCAAATTTTTGTTCACGCTTTGTGGAGGGCATATTTCGCCGATTTTTGTTGGGGCGGAGCAACTTGGAATTCGGGTTATCGATACCCGTCATGAGGCAACGGCGGTATTTGCAGCTGATGCGGTGGCGAGGCTGACCGGAGTGCCCGGCGTGGCGGCGGTGACCGCAGGGCCCGGGATCACCAATGCCATTACGGCTGTTAAAAACGCCCAAATGGCCCAATCCCCGCTTATTTTGCTTGGAGGTGCCGCAGCTACTTTGCTTAAGGGAAGAGGAGCATTGCAGGATATTGACCAGATCAGTTTGCTGAAACCGATTGTCAAATGGGCGGTTAGCATTGGCCAAGTCAAGGATATTGCCACTGTTATGGAAAAGGCTTTTCGGATCGCACAATCCGGGACCCCCGGGCCTGTATTTATCGAATGTCCGATCGATACACTTTATCCAAAAGAGATGGTGCTGGAATGGTACGGCGCCAAAAACCAAAAAGGTCCCGCGGGCATTTCTGCTTCGCTCAAGCAATGGTATATCCGCCGGCATGCGAACCAGCTTTTCAAAGACTCGGAGAAGGTGGCTTTTGAGACGAAACCTGAACAGGTCCAGGTCCCCAATTTTTCCCAAGCCCAATTGGAAAAGGCCATTCGGATGGTGAAAAAGGCCAAAAAGCCCCTGATGATCCTCGGAAGCGGAGCCATGTCCCAACCAAAGAAAGTCGAGGATCTAGCCTCGGCGGTACGAAAGTTGGGCATTCCCATTTATCTCAGCGGTATGGGAAGAGGTTTGTTGGGACCGGATTCCGATATCCAAGTGCGGCACAAAAGGAAAGAGGCCATCAAAGAGTCAGATTTGATCATCTTGGCAGGAGTGCCCAATGATTTCAGGCTGGACTACGGCAATCATATCGGTAGTCGGCCCTTCATTTCCATCCATCGGGATATCAAGGAATTGATGCTCAACAAAAAGCCGACCTTGCCCATCAAAGCCGATCCGATTGATTTTCTAATTGCGGTGTCGGGCCATTTTGCCTTTGAGGGACACCAGTGGATTTCTCAATTGAAACAGCGGGATGCGGCTCGTGATGGGGAAATTCAGGCGCAAAGCGAGTTACCTACTTCTGGGTTGAATCCACTGGATTTGCTGCTAAACCTTAAGAAGAATCTGGATCAAAACGCCGTGCTTATCGCCGACGGGGGGGACTTTGTAGCAACCGCTTCTTATACCTTGCGCCCCAGAGGGCCTTTGTCTTGGCTTGATCCTGGGGCATTCGGGACTCTGGGAGTTGGGGCGGGATTTGCGATTGGCGCGGCCTTGGTGTACCCCGATAGGCCGATTTGGGTTCTGTTTGGCGACGGAAGCGCGGGGTATAGTTTGACAGAGTTTGATACCTTTCAGCGGCATGGTCTGCGCATCACCGCCTTGGTGGGCAATGACGCCTGCTGGACGCAGATAGCCCGGGACCAGGTCGATTTTTTAGGTTCGGATTGTGCCGTGAATCTGGAATTTTCGGATTACCATTTGGTGCCCAAAGCTTTTGGTGGAGATGGAATAAAGATAGAAGCCAAGGGTGAAATCAATCATGCGATTGAAATAGCAAAAGCTTCAAACGCCTCCGGAAAATCTTTTTTGATCAATGCGATTATCGGTAAGGCGGATTTTAGGAAGGGGTCTATTTCTGTGTGAGGTGAAAAAAATAGAACCTTGGGTCCAAATATCCGGACCCAAGGTTCCCAAGTGACTCATTAACTCAAAGACTGATTTTCCCTTCCTGCCAATTCGAGTATTTTCTGGAAGTCCTCAGGACTGATGCCTTTGAAGAAGTAGTTGACGGGATTGATAAACTTGCCGTCCTTGATGACTTCATAGTGGACGTGTGGCGCAGTAGACGAACCGGTATTGCCGACAGTTCCGATAAGATCGCCCCGCTTCACTTTTTGGCCTTTTTTGACTTTGAATTCATTCATGTGGGCGTAGCGCGTGACAAAACCAAATCCATGGTCGATCTCCACATATTTGCCATAGCCTCCGAAAACCGTCTTCACATTTAGCACCACGCCGTCTCCGGTAGAGTAAATCGGCGTTCCTTTGGCTGCTGCAAAGTCCACACCGTTATGCATTTTTTTCACTTTGAAAATTGGGTGGACACGCATGCCATAGCCTGAAGCCAACAGGTTCAGGTTGTCGTTTTTGATTGGTTGGATGGCAGGGATGGACGCCCAATATTCCTCTTTGCGCAGCGCCATTTCGGTGACTTCGTCGTAGCTGACAGACTGCACATAGAGTTGTCGCTTCAAGCCATCCACTTTCTGCGAAAGTTCGAGTACCAATTCCTCCTGTTTGAGTCCTTTTTCCTTGATTTCACGGTAGCGGTCGCTGCCGCCGATACCGGCACGACGGATATTGTCGGAGAGCGGTTCGGATTCAAAAATGACCCTGTAAAGGTTATCATCCCGCTGCTGCAAGTCGCCAAGCATTTGGTTCATTTTGGTGACTTCATCCTCCAGGATATCGTAGTACAGCTTCAACTCCTGGTTTTCCTGCTTGAGGAGCAGCTCTTTGGGACTATCAAAAAAGTAGTAATAGGAACCCATCAAAGCCGTTGCCAAAAGGGTCGAAAGGGAGAGAAAGCCCAATACTTGTAGCGTGATATCCCACTTGGATTTTTTATACCGCTCGTACTTACAGGACTTTGGGTCGTAGTAATATTTTATTCTACTCATGCTGGTAACAAGGCTAAAACTGTTAATTTTGTGCCCCAAATGGATTGAAGGGTGGGTGATCAAATCCGGGTGTTTGCAAAGTTATATAAATAATTGAAAATCCAATCATTAGAAGAAAGCTTAAATGAAAGCAAAGGATATAAGAACTCAGTTCATTGATTTTTTCAAATCCAAAGGCCATACCTACATTCCCTCGTCGCCGATAGTGGTCAAAAATGACCCCACTTTGATGTTTACCAACGCAGGGATGAACCAATTCAAGGATTATATCCTTGGCAACGAAACCCCAAAAGCCACCCGTGTGGCCAATAGCCAAAAATGCCTTCGCGTATCCGGCAAACACAATGACTTGGAGGAAGTGGGCGTGGATACCTACCACCACACGATGTTTGAGATGCTTGGCAACTGGTCCTTTGGGGATTATTTCAAGAAGGAAGCCATCGAATGGGCTTGGGAACTGCTGACCGAAGTCTACAAGCTCCCCAAGGATAGGCTTTACGTGTCAGTCTTCGGCGGGGATGCCGGCGACAAGCTCGGAAAGGACATGGAGGCATTCCAGCTTTGGAGCCAAATCGTGCCCGAAAGCCGCATTCTATTTGGCAACAAGAAAGACAACTTTTGGGAAATGGGCGATACAGGTCCCTGCGGCCCCTGTTCCGAAATCCATATCGACCTCAGGTCTGATGCCGAGCGTCAGCAGGTAGAAGGCTATACGCTGGTCAACAATGACCATCCCCAGGTCATCGAAATCTGGAACCTGGTCTTTATGCAGTTTAACCGTCTCGCTGATGGCAGCCTGAAGGAACTGCCGGCGAAGCACGTCGATACGGGTATGGGCTTTGAGCGCCTGGTGCGCGCCATCCAAGCCAAGTCATCCAACTACGATTCAGATATTTTCACCCCATTTATCCAGTTTATCGAGAAAAAGTCCGGCAAGCAGTACGGCTTGGACGAGAAGGTGGATATTGCGATGCGGGTGATAGTGGACCATATCCGCGCGATCTCATTCTCCATCGCGGACGGACAGCTGCCTTCCAATAACAAAGCTGGATACGTGATCCGCAGGATTTTGAGAAGAGCGGTCCGTTATGGGTATACTTTTTTGGGTTTCCACAAGCCGTTTTTGTACGAGTTGCTGCCGCTACTTGCCGAGACTTTTGGGGAGATATTTCCCGAATTGGCGGCCCAGCAGGATTTTGTGGCCAAGGTCATCATGGAGGAGGAGCAGTCCTTCCTGCGTACGCTTGACAACGGGCTCCGCAAATTGGACCAAATCAAGGAAGAACTCCATCAGTCAGGCAAGTCCGTGGTGGATGGTAAGATCGCGTTTGAATTGTACGACACCTATGGTTTTCCTTTGGATTTAACTTCTTTGATTGCAAGGGAAAATGGGTTCTCCGTGGATGAGAAAGGCTTTGCCGCAGAAATGGATATCCAGAAGAACCGATCCCGTGCGGCAGCCGAACAGGAGACTGGCGATTGGGTGATTGTAAATGCTGAGGAAGGTGTCGAGTTCATCGGGTATGATTACCTCGAATCCCAATCCCGCATCGTCAAATACCGTCAGATCACCGACAAGAAAGGGGACCGCTTCCAAATCGTGTTGGACAGGACGCCGTTCTATGCCGAAAGCGGCGGACAGGTCGGTGACCAAGGTTGGTTGATAAATGGTGCCGAGACTGTCAAGGTACTCGACACAAAGAAAGAAAACGACCTCATCGTGCATTTTGTGGACAAGTTGCCCAGTCAATTCGATGCCACATTCCAGTCAAAAGTAGATGCTGCCAAGAGAAAGGATAGCATGAACAACCACTCGGCGACGCACCTTCTACACGCGGCACTCAAGCAGGTCTTGGGCGACCACGTCCAACAAAAAGGCTCCTTGGTCAATGAGGAACTGCTGCGCTTCGACTTTTCCCATTTCTCCAAAATGACGGAAGAGGAAATCGCCCAGGTAGAGTCCATAGTCAATGCAAAAATCAGGGAAAACATCGCGCTTTACGAGCAGCGGAATGTACCAATCGCAGAGGCAAAGAAACAAGGTGCGACGGCCTTGTTTGGCGAAAAATATGGGGATTTTGTCCGTTTGATTACCTTTGATCCACAGTTTTCAGTAGAACTTTGTGGTGGGACGCACGTATCTGCCACAGGTGTTATTGGTTTATTCAAGATTGTTTCCGAAAGCTCTATTGCCGCGGGCGTGAGGAGAATCGAAGCCATTACGGCCAAGACTGCCGAGGATTTCGTCAATTCACAGTTGGAGTTGATCAAGGAAATCGGGGAAATGCTGAAAAGCCCAAGGGATTTGAAAAAGTCCGTGGAAACATTGGTACAGGAACGAAACGAGCTCAAAAAAGAAATCGAATTCCTCCATGCCCAACAGGCAGCTGCCATCAAGCAGCAATTGATAGCAGCGAAGGAGCAAAGGAATGGTTTCAACCTGATTATTTCCCAAGTCAAATTACCGTCCGCGGAATCGCTCAAGAAGCTTGCCTATGAGCTGAAAAATGAGGTGGCGGATGTGGTGGTGGTGCTTGCCGCAGAAATTGAGGGCAAGCCGCAAATTGCCGTGATCCTTCAGGAAAGCCTTGTCGATTCGCTAGGGCTCAATGCAGGCCAAATGGTCCGCGACTTGGCCAAGGAAATCCAAGGTGGGGGAGGAGGACAGCCTTTCTTCGCTACTGCAGGTGGTAAAGACCTTGCAGGCCTGCCCAAAGTGGTGCAAAAGGCAATCGAAATGTTTGCCGGTCGTTAGTGGAATAACAACCCTTCGATTTGGTTTTGGAATAATATGGGGCCATTTTGGCCCCGAAGATGGAAAAAGAAATGCTTTCAGCGGAAATAACAAGTAAGTACGAACTGGTGGTGGGATTAGAGGTGCATGCCCAACTGCTCACCAAAAGCAAGATTTTCGCGACAGATACAACTGAGTTTGGAAAGATGCCCAACACCCAAATCTCCGTCATCACTTTGGGCCATCCCGGCACTTTACCAAAGGTAAATTCTCGGGTGGTCGAGTATGCGATGAAGATGGGATTGGCTTGCGGCTGCGAAATCACCCGCCACAATGTTTTTGCTAGGAAAAATTATTTTTATCCCGACCTTCCCAAAGGCTTTCAGACCACCCAAGACAAAAATCCGATCTGTGTAGGAGGCTTCGTTCCGATCACCCTTCCTGATGGCACCGAGAAATCCATCGCGTTGACGCGCATCCATATGGAGGAAGATGCTGGGAAGTCAATCCATCTCGCGGAGGAACCAGATACCCTAGTAGATTTCAACAGGGCGGGAGTGCCTTTGATCGAGATCGTGTCCGAACCGGACATCAGGTCCTCTGAAGAGGCTTATGCCTATTTGGTGGAGATCAAAAAGCTTGTCCGTTACCTGGAGATTTGTGATGGAAACATGGAAGAGGGTTCCATGCGCTGCGACGCCAACGTCTCCGTGAGGCTTCGGGGAGCAAAGGAATACGGAAAAAAGGTTGAGGTTAAAAACATGAATTCCTTTCGAAACGTCGCAAGAGCCATTGAACATGAGTTCGAAAGACAGGTCGAATTGGTGGAAGTGGGCAAGGAGATTGTTTCCGAAACGAGGACCTTTGATGCCAACACCGGAACTACGGCCAGTATGCGTACCAAGGAGGACCTCAACGATTATCGATATTTCCCAGAGCCTGATTTGAGTCCGGTGGTGATTTCAGAAGAGTGGTTGGAAAGCGTAAAGGCATCCATGCCCCCATTGCCAAGGGAATTGTACCACAAATTTGTAGACAAATACGGGCTTCCGGGGTATGATGCCGGGGTATTGACGGATTCCAAAGAGATCGCCATGTACTTTGAGGAACTTTGCCACCATACCAGCAGCTTCAAGGCCGCATCCAATTGGGTGATGGGACCTGTGAAGTCATACCTCAACGAGCATAACGAACATATTTCGGATTTCCCGATTCCGGCAAAAAGCCTCGCGGAATTGATCGACATGATAGATGCGGGCAAAGTCAGCTTTTCTGCGGCCTCTCAAAAGATCTACCCCGAAATGCTGCAGGATACCACCCACTCGCCTTTGCAAATCGCCCAAGCCCAGAACTTGATCCAAGAAAGTGACGAAGGGTCGCTTTTGCCCATCGTGGAAAGTGTCCTCGCTGAGAATGCCGCCAAAGTCGCCGAATACCGCTCAGGCAAAAAAGGACTCATCGGAATGTTTATGGGCCAGGTGATGAAAAAATCCGAGGGTAAAGCTGACCCCAAAGTTGCAACAAAACTATTGACAGAATTACTTGAAAATTGAGCAATGAGATATTTGAACCAAATCTCCCTTATCATCGCGTTTGCAGCTTTGTTTTCCTGCAAACAGGTAACCAAAGAATCCTTTGACGGAAATGTGACTGTACGTGGCACTTTGTCCAATGTCCCCTCCGGAAAGCTTGTGCTGATGAAGTATGTCGATCAAAGTACCGAGACGGTACAGGAGATACCGCTAGCAAACGGTGACTTTGAACTTGAGGTGACACTTGACCAGGCCGGGTTTTTTGACTTGGACTTGGGTGGCAAAAAGACCGTAAAACTTGCCCTCTATGCCGAGGATGTAGACTTGAGCTACGATTTCACCGATGAAAACAGCCTCAAAGTCGAAGGCTCGGTAGATTCTCAGAATCTTCAGAAGATTGAGGCGCTCGTTGCTGAGTACCAAAACCAAATCAACGAACTCAATACGGCCTATTTTGAGGCGATGAGCAAAAGGGACCAAGAGGCCATTGTGGGTATTCAAACCAAAGCGCAGGACCTGGAGATCAAGCAGTCGGAAAAAGTAAAAACTGTCCTCAGTGAAATGAAGGATAGTTTCGCCGCACTCGCAGGCGTGTCCATGCTCAATCCCAAAGTTGATTTCCAATTTATAGACGAGCTCGTGGCGGGTTTGGACCAACAGTACCCTAACAACAAGATGATCAATGCCATGAAGGCGCAGTTGGACGATATGCGGGCGCTTTCTATCGGGCAAGTAGCACCAGAGATCGCCCTTCCCAACCCAAATGGTGAGTTGATCAAACTTTCTGACCTGAGGGGGAAATATGTGCTGATTGACTTTTGGGCAGCTTGGTGCAAACCATGTCGGGAGGAGAACCCTAACGTTGTCAGGCTTTACAACCAATACAAAGACAAAGGCTTCGAGGTGTTTGGAGTATCCTTGGACAGGACCAAAGAAGCTTGGGTCAAAGCCATTGCAGACGACAACCTGACTTGGACACATGTATCCGACCTCAAGTACTTCAATTCCGAAGCTGCAGCCCTTTATCAGATAAATGCCATTCCGGCGACCTACATGCTCGATCCGGAGGGAAAGATAATTGCCAAAGACCTGCGCGGCGCCAGCTTGGAAAACAAGCTAAAGGAGCTGTTTGGGGAATAATCTATCCCGAAAAAGGCCCTGCCATCCATTGGTATGGCCTTTTGTATTTTTTACATAAAATTTGTATGCCAAATTGGTCTTGCAAACCTTTGAATAAAATTTTCGATTAGATTTGTGCAACTTTAAAAAAAGGGTCATTTGATGGGTTTTCATCGAAACTAGAGCTGCCAAATACATAAAATAGGTGTGCAAATCTCGATCAAAATTCTATATTGTGGCTAAAAAAATAAACTCAATTTATATATCTCAACCGATCAATTATGAAAAAAAGAACCATCCAATCAAGCCTTGGCAAATTTGCTATGATCGCCTTGGTGGGCCTTCTAGCAATGGGTGCATGTAAGAGCAAGAAGAAAGTTGCTGCAGCACCGGAGCCTGCTCCAGTTGAAGAAGTAAAGCCCACACCTCCACCAGCACCACCAGCAGGACCTTCTGCTGAAGAGGTGGCTGTAAGTAAATTGGAGAACTATTTTAACAGCGTTGCCAATTCTTCCAACGTTGATGCCGCCAACAGGACTATCAATGAGGCAAAGGGCATGTTTTCAAACCCAAATACACCTGTGTTGATTGTAATCCATGAGGATGGAGGAGTGAAGGACTATGACGAGCCTACCACGATCGACAAATACCTCAACTATTTGAAAGACACCAAAAAGAACCTGAACTTCATCTCCGACATTAAGTTGGACGGAAGCGGGAAGGTATCTGAATTGGAGCTTCGTCGTAAAAAGTAATCACTCGAAAAACACTATAAAAATGAAAAAACATATTTCCCTCTTTCTGGTGCTTTTCTTGGCATTTGCATCAGTATCCCTGGCCCAGTCAGACAATATCAGCCCAGCCAGAAAACAAGCCATCGATTCTTTAGCGCTTGAGAAAGTAAAGGACTTGAGTAAGTACATTTCCATTATTGGAAGCAAGGAGACACAATTCTCCGAGGCAAACCGCGTTATGGACAGGGCCGAGGAGCTTTTTGCTCCTGATGCTGAAATGGGTGTTTCGTCTATCAACAGAAAAGAAATCGCTTACTATAAAGTAAGAAGATACTTCGAGCGTTTGATGGCTTTGAACTATGACCGTGTCAATATCACTTGGTACGACATCCACTATATCTCCGATTTGGAAAGACAGCCTGATGGAAGATACGTGGGGGTAATCACTGTATACCAAAGATTCGAAGGGACATCCATCGAAAGTGGCATGAACTATAAGGATACTACCAAAAAAGATATCACCATCTACGTCGAGAAAAAACAAACACAAATCGCTGGTAGGACCATCGAGTTTTGGGACGTGATGTTGGGTGATATCAGAGTCACTGAAACTTCCGCATGAGAAAAACCTTTTTCTTAATCTTATTACTGATTTCATCATTTGGGTTGGCACCGGGACAGGGACTTTTCAGTCCCGGTTCCCCCAAGGATGATGGGAGGTTCGCCGCCTCCACCAAGCAACTCAACCAATTTTTCAGAAGATTCAATGCCGAGGAAAGCCAAGACGGCAATATCCGGTATTATGAGGGAAACCCACTCTACCGCGACCGACAGCTGAGAGGCCAATTCATCAGTATCCTGTTTGACAACGAAACCTCAGGAATTCCAAGAGAGCTTAAGACTGATTTCATGAAGGAAGTCCTCTCCGAGGCATATCCCCAATACCTCAATTTCCATCGGGAGGATTGGTTTGCCGAGGTAACGGCCGTATTCATGTACAATGGGCGACCGGAAGACGTCACACTCTTCCTGAAGATTCAACCTGAGGGATTGGGCTACGAATGGGTCATCGACAAGGTAGTTTTCCAACCTTTCAAAAACATCTTTAATAAGCCCACCGGTACCGACAAGGGCTTTTTGCATCCTTTGAGCCATGAATTGGGCTTCATGAATCTTCGGAAAGCCTTTCAAGACACTGACACTCCAGAAGCGTTTACGCCTAAGGAATACACACCAGATTACCTGACTTTGTTTTTGTATGAAATGAAAAAAGGTACGATCAGGTTTGAAACGATCAAAGACGTCAAGTTTCACTTCTTCCAGATTCGAAATTGGTATTTCGAAGTCAACCAATACAACAGGCCTGGATTCAATACTGGTTGGTTGATCGGAAATTTGGTTAAATTGAAGCCAGGCGACAAAGAAACCTTACTACGCTACATCTATGATCAGAAATAGGCATCATGTTCTATTTTTCTCCTGCTTGTTTTTCGTCCTCTACTCCGCCAATGCACAGGATATCGGTGGGTACAACAAGAACGAAATCAAGGACCTGAGCCAAAAGGCCCAAGACCAAATTACGTTTTTAGAGTACTTCCTCAACACGTTGGGCAGTTCTGAGACGCCAGCACGTGACAAGGATGTCATCATCAGGGAAAGTTACAAGAAGATTTTCCGGGATGGCAAAGTCCAAGTGGAGGATGATCTCCTGCTCGATAGAAAGGTAATTACCAATAAGGACGTGCCTGCTTATCTCAAGGATATTGAGTTTTTCTTCAAAGAAGCGTCCTTTAAATTCAAGATCCGTGAGGTGAAGCCTTTCCTGAGGGACAATGGCGAGCTATCCTTTTTGGTCTCGATGGACAGGACCTTGACCGCTACGGGTCTCAACAAGGAAAAGATCACCAACACCAAGCCGCGGTTTGTGGAGATTAACGTGGACAAAAAGTCAAACGAACTCAAGATAGCTAGTATCTATACCACCAAACTCAGCCGTGACCAAGAGCTACAGGATTGGTGGAAGGGCCTTTCTTACACCTGGACTTCGTATTTGAAGGAATCAATCGGATTGATGGAAGAAGACTCTGTGACATTGGATCACCTCTACAAAATCGCAGCGATAGAGAAAATCGACTTCAGCGGCAACGAATATATACAAGACTTGGCAGCGATCGAAGCCTTGAGGGATCTTAAGGAAATAGATATCTCCAATACCAAGATTTTGGATCTAAAGCCTATTAGCAATGTCACTTTCTTGACGCGCCTGAACATTTCAAACACGCCTACTGAGGATATACAGTTCATCAAGTATTCCGACAGGCTGGAGCATTTGGATATTTCCGGCACGCAAATCAAGGACATCGCCGAGCTTGAAAACCTCAAAAGTCTGAAATCACTGCGTATCGTTGGTACACCTGTCGAGTCCTACGAGGTGTTGAATGCTTATTCCACGCTTACTGCGTTGGATGTTTCCAACAGCACCTTCACCAACTTGGAAAACATCAACGCTTTGTCCAATCTGGAAAAGCTTGACTTGAGCGGCAACTACTTGACGAATTTTGACCAGATTTCGTCCTTGACCAACCTGACCGAGCTGAACTTGCAGAGCACAAATGTGACGGATCTCAGCCCGGTTGCCGCATTGCCGAAGTTGGCTTGGATCAATTTCAACCAAACCGGCGTTACAAGCCTCTCAGCGCTGAACAATAAGCCTGCCCTGCGGAATGTATATGCCGATGGTACTGGCGTGTCGGAGGCAGAGGCTGAGGAATATTCCAGAAAAAACCGTTCTGTATTGTTGATACATCATACCGAATCCCTGCATTCATGGTGGGAATCGCTTCCCCAAGAATGGAAAAATGCCCTGATTGCTATCGATTCGCGACTGAACGTGCCAAATCCAACGGTGGAAACATTGGCGTCTATGGTGACCCGGGATTCTCTGGATCTTACGGATAGCAAGATCATTTCATTGAATCCAATCCTGAAATTCAGGATGTTGCAGGACTTGCGTTTTGACAATACGGAAGTCGCTGACCTCGCACCACTGTCAGAATTGAAGACCTTGGTGACAGTTTCAGGAAAAGGAACCAAGGTAAAAACCCTTGAGCCGCTTGCGAACCTTGGGGGAATCAAACGATTGAATTTTGAAGGCGCGCCAATCAATTCCTTCCTGTCATTGACGTCTTTGTCCAATTTGGCTTATCTCAACATGGATAAATCAGAGATCCGGCAATCGGATATCCCACAATTCCTTATTGCCAGTCCTGAGGTTAATATTGTGTTTCGTTCAGACAGCCTGGTGGCTTGGTGGTCGAGCTTGGATGATGCTTGGAAAGGAGTGTTTAAAAGCCAATTTGGCAAAGGTGAGGCTGAACCTAATTCCGAAACGCTTCACATTTGGACCGCAAAACCGGAACTTTCTATTAACGGGGCGTCTATAAATAACCTAATGCCTCTGGCCATCATGGTAAATCTCAGAAGGCTTTCTGTCGATAATGTATCCATGTCGGATATTTCCCATGTCTCGGAACTGCAGCTTCTTGAAAGTCTGAAAATAAGCCATGCACCTGTGGTCGATTTTACTGCCTTGCCTGCATTGCGGGAACTCAAGGTTTTGGATTTGTCTTACACCGGCATATCCGATTTGAGGTTGTTGGCGACGATGAGTTCCTTGGAAAGCCTGACACTCACGGGCAATAATATCAAGGTACTGCGTGGATTGGAAGGTATGTTCAACTTGGCGCACTTGGATATCGCTGGCACCAATGTAAGCTCTCTGAAGCCGGTGCAAGGTCTTCAAATCAAGCGCCTGGTTTGCTTTAATTCAGGACTGAAACAAAAGGCGGTAGACGCATACAAGAAACTCAACCCTGACTGTGAAGTGAGGTTTTATTGATAGAGGATATAATCTGCTGCATAACCCAAAGCCCGCCGAGGACATACCTTCCGGCGGGCTTTGCGTTTCAATAGGCCTTTCCTGGGATCCTTTCGAGGAGCACTTTGGTAAAAGCCTTACTCTGTCGCATTGGAAGACAAATTCGGTTGTAGTAATTGATTTTTCTAAGGCTACTTTAGGCAAGAGACTCAGCCGGTCATCCCTCCGCGGGTCACGATCTAAACGAATCCTTTTTTTTGCAAAAATTCAATTTCTTATTTTTTGGCTGAACCCTTTGATTGACCATCTGTCGGCAGGGGCATGATCTTTTAAAAGACACTTTTCTCCTGCTTGGTCAAAAAGTGAGGTAGGCCTTAGCTGCCAACAATTGTTTGTGGATTTTCAGGGAAGCTCTGGATGATTTTGAAAATGTTGGGTACAATGGAACAACCACACAGTTGAAGGCATCCATAGATATACACCTTCCCTTGATCACGATCCAAAAGACCCTGCTTTTGCCTCAGGATATTTGCAACAAATTGTTATGGGAAATTAAGTTCGTTAATTGAATTTTGCCGTTATTCGGGGTTATCGAAATCTTCCCTTGTGCGGATTAAATTGAGAATTGTATGGAGCTTGCGATCTTAGTAGGGTTGGTATTGTTGAATGGCGTTTTCGCCATGTCAGAGATATCTTTGGTTGCCTCCAAGAAATTCAAATTGGAGAATTCCAGAAAAAAGGGAAGCTCAGGAGCTAGGGCTGCATTGGAGCTCATGGAAAATCCGACGCGATTTTTGTCCACGGTACAAATCGGCATCACCTTAATTGGGATTCTCCTTGGTGTGTACAGTGGCGAGAATCTCACTGGAAGCGTTGAACGCTTGTTTCTTGAAATCGAAGCACTTCAGCCCTATGCAAAGCGATTGGCCACGGTAATCATCGTCGTTTTCGTGACCTATCTTTCGATTGTATTGGGTGAGCTGCTTCCAAAACGCATCGGCATGACCTCCCCGGAGGTGATCATCAGTTTTGTAGCCAAACCGATGCAGATTCTTTCCAAACTTACCTCCCCATTTGTATGGCTTTTGTCTATTTCAAATAACTTCATGCTGAAAGTTCTCGGCATCGCAGGGGCATCCAGTGACAAGGTGTCCGAAGAAGAAATCAAGTCCCTGCTTCGCCAAAGTGTCGAAGTGGGAGAGATCCAAGAGGTGGAGCATAACATCGTCGAGCGGGTGTTTGAAATGGGTGACCGGAAGATCAATTCGCTGATGACTTATCGTGGCGACATTGTCTTTTTCAAAACCACCGATACTTGGGATGCGATCAGAGCGGCCATCAAGGAAGAAAAGCATTCATTTTACCCTGTTTCGGACTCCAGCAATTTGGATGATGTTGTCGGAGTCGTACAGTTGAAGGATCTTTTTTTTGTATCGGGGAGCGATGGCTTTGACATAATGCAATACCTGACGAAGCCGATTTTTTTAAATGAGAATTCGAGTGCTTACCACGTGATGGAGAAATTTAGAGCAGAAAAGCTCCATTGCGGGATCGTGGTCGATGAATATGGTGTCACTGTAGGCATTGTTACCATGGACGATTTGATGGATGCATTGGTGGGGGATATTAGCGAATCACACCAGGATGATTACAAGATCACCCAACGCGATGAAAATTCTTGGTTTGTGGATGGACAATATCCCGTAGTGGAGTTTTTGCGGTATTTCAAAACCTACCTCGATTACGACTATTCTGGCAAGTTTGCTACCGTCGCGGGCATGATCATGCATGAAACCAACGAAATACCCGAGATTGGATTCAAAATGAGGCATCGGGATTTACAATTGGAAGTGATAGACAAAGACGGTCAACGCATTGACAAGATTCTTGTGACCCGGGCAAAATAGGTCCTTTCTTTTTTGACTTAACGTGTTCCCTTCGGCATTCTTAAAGGTTGTCCATTTTCTGCTGACCCCAGCTATCACGATACCAACAGCTAATGGTGGGTAATGCATATAAATGTGAATTGATCTATGCCAATCTTTGGTTGGAAAATTGAACACTAGGTACCAAAAGGGGGCCAAGATTCATTCCGAACAAATCGGGCGCTCACATCAGAATAGGCTCGTTTGTACAGGCTGGACTTTCACGGCTTGGAAGGTTCCCTTCAGCATATCCTGCAGCAGCTTTGTGAATCCTGGCTTCCAAGTCTCCAATTGGATTTTGGTGTCCTTGGGCTCATAACTCACTGGTCCCATGAGCTTTTCAAAGCCAATCAGCATCGCCCAAACGGTGTAGAAAGCAACCTCAGGATTGAGTTCGGCACGTATGCTACCGTCCTTCGTACCAAGTGCCACCATCTGTGCGCCTATTTTGGCACAATCATGGTGCATTTCAAGTAACTTTTGGAAATGCTCGCTTTGCAGAATCAGTGGATTGATTTTTTGGCGGAGATGTTCATCATTATAAAGCTGGACTGTACCCAAAAAATCCAAAACAGCCTGATAATAAATCCGACTGCCGCGGGCGAACTTCACATAGTTGTTTGCCAATTCGGTAATCATATCCAACCCCGTCCTCGCTTTGTTTTTGTAGACTTCCCGAAAAACATCCTTCAATTCATCAAAAGCCTTTTTGGTCATCGCCAGGTAAAGGTCCTCTTTGTTTTTGAAGTAAAAATAGGTAAGGCCCTTGCTTATTTTAGCGGACTTAGCCACATCATCCATTGTAGTGGCCGCAAATCCCTTTTCTGTAAAAAGTCTGATCGCAGCATCCAAAATCATTTTTTCTTTCTGCTGTCTTTCTTGTACACCCATTGCTTGACATTGTTTTCGAACAAGGGTCAAATATATTAAACAGCAGTCAGATATCTATCTGCCGCCGTTTATCAATGGGTTAAGGAGTATGATTTTCAGGTAAAAAAAATCAGTCTTCGCTTTCTGATTCTTGGTTTTTAGCCTTCAAACACGCTTTAAGGCTTTCCCAATTTTCTTCACCCAAAAGTTCTTTTAGCTGTTTTACATAATCCCTTACACAAGGCTTGATAGTTTCCTTGTGCTTCTCACGGATTTCTTTCATGGCCTCTAGGAAAGTTTTTCGGATGTTTTCCATTTCCGACCTAAACTGCGACGGGGTGATTTCCTCTTTTCTCAACTTTTCGACAGCTGTTTTCCTAGCTGCTTCCATGCTTCCGATTACTTCCTTTAGCTCTGCAAGGAAAGTCTCATGCACATCCCTGCGGCACTCCAGCAGGCCTTCCGCCAATGCCCTGGCTTCGGCAATTTGTTCTTCTGTGAGTTCCAACTCCTCAGCGCAGGCACCAAGCCTAATCAATGGGAATGGTCGTCTTCCCATTGCAATTCTCGCATTCAGATCTTCTCCTTCGGTAGTCCGGAGCCCAAAAGGTGTGTTTTCCGTTCCGCCTTGCACGCCAATAGGAAGGATTTCATTAGCGATGTAATTGACTACTTCATCCAGTTCCGCATCCAACTGCGCGGGATTTGAGTCGTCATTGTTTTGGCAGGCAAAGGCTAAAAATGCTACAGCCGCCATCATTACCAGGGTTTTTAGATTGTTTTTCATTTGAATTGGGGGTTTGATTAAGTACTAACGTAAAAGTAGCAAAATCCATGCTAATCGTATCAGGTAAAATATTGGGCAATCGTCAACAAACAAAGGCAACTCGGTAGTATAAACCTCCTAAATCCTTGAGAGTAATTTAGGTATCCGATCAAGCAAAAAAAGCCCCAAATCCGGGGCTTTTTTTGATTTCTATTTGATGGATATGATGAAGTAGTTCTTTTTCCCCTTTTGGACCAAGAGATATTTTC
Source organism: Mariniradius saccharolyticus AK6 (assembly GCF_000330725.2). GTDB lineage: Bacteria > Bacteroidota > Bacteroidia > Cytophagales > Cyclobacteriaceae > Mariniradius > Mariniradius saccharolyticus. The sequence goes on from NZ_AMZY02000018.1 coordinate 127,424, forward strand.
CCTGCAGCAAAGGGAAATTGGGGACTTGCTGCGGATCGGAGATTTTTTCCTTGTTGATCGAAACGCCGCCCCCTTGGATCATTTTTCTGGCTTCGCCTTTGGAGGGAAAAATCTCGTTGCCGGTTCTCTCCGACAAAAGATCCACGACGTTGGCGGTGGTTTCCAAATCGTGCTTGCTGATCTGGGCCTGGGGAACTCCCTCAAATACTTGCAGGAATGTCCGCTCATCCAAAGCCGCTAAATCGGCGGTAGAGGATTTGCCGAACAGGATTTCCGATGCTTTCACGGCCATCTCATATTCGGCTTCGCTGTGCACCATGATGGTCACCTGCTTCGCGATTTCCTTTTGCAGCAGGCGCAGATGGGGCGCTTGTGCATGTTCCGCTTCCAAGGATTCGATCGTATTGCGGTCCAAAGTGGTGAAGATTCGAATGTATTTCGCCGCATCTTCATCGGATACATTGAGCCAAAACTGGTAAAAGGCATAAGGAGACGTTTTCTCAGGATCAAGCCAAACGGAGCCGCTTTCGGTCTTGCCAAATTTGCTGCCATCGGCTTTGGTGATCAAGGGTACAGTCAGTGCAAAGGCACTGCCTCCTTCCATCTTCCGGATGAGTTCTGTGCCGGTGACGATATTGCCCCATTGGTCGGAACCACCCAATTGGATGCTGACGTTGCGGTTTTTCCACAAGTAGTAGAAGTCGTAGCCTTGGATTAGCTGGTAGCTGAACTCGGTAAAGGAAAGCCCACTGCCTTCTTCCAGCCGGCGCTTGACCGAATCCTTGGCCATCATATAGTTCACAGTGATGTACTTACCGACATCCCTGATAAACTCCAGAAAGCTGAAACCCGCCATCCAGTCGTAGTTGTTGACCAGTTCGGCTTTGTTGGCGCTGCCCTCCTGGAAGTTGAGGAACTTCGAAAGTTGGGCCTTGATACAGGCGACATTGTGGTCGAGTGTGGCTTTGTCGAGCAGGTTGCGTTCAGCTGACTTGAAGCTTGGATCACCGATCATGCCCGTCGCACCACCGACAAGTGCAAAGGGTTTGTGTCCCGCTCTTTGGAAATGGAGCAAAGTCATCACGCCCACCAAGTGCCCGATATGAAGGGAATCTGCCGTTGGGTCAAAACCAAGATAGGCCGCAGCCATGCCCTTGGTCAGGTGTTCCTCGATCTCGGGGGTCATATCCTGCAACATACCCCTCCAGCGCAGTTCCTCTATAAAATTGTTCATTGACTCTGTGTTTTTTCGAGCTGCAAATATAGAAGGAATAGGTTTGGTTTGGGATTTTGGGCAGGGGAGAAATGAAAAAGGGGAAGATTTGGGCTTTCAAATTAATTTGATGGGACATCATTCAGAATCGCGCGAATCAATCCATAAAGCAATGCAGTTAGGGGTAATCCATTCAATCTAACGGAAATGGCGAAATCACTTTTCTTGATTCTTTTGATTGGAGTTAATTATGTGAAGGCAAATCCCGGAAGTGTCTTGTTTGTCATAGTACAGCCATATAATGTCAAGCGTATCTTTTAATCCAAATTCATAGAAGTTGGAGTCGTCTCTACCAATCTTGATGTCTTTAAAAAACAAACTATCACCTACGAAGTGGTATTTGCCGGTTGTTTTTGAAGTTCCAAAACAAATGTTGTTGAAAACAAATGTATTGTCTTCTTTCAGTTTTAAAATGATAGAACAACCTGCGACACCCTCTCGTCGGGCAATGATAATGTCATTTGCTTCAAGGTTTTCAAGATTAAAAAGGCCTAATGGCGCCAGAAAAATCAAGACCAAAACAATGGCGGTAAAGCAAATTACTTTCAATCTTTCTCTATTTCTAAAATTTTCCCTAAAACCAAAGTATATCTGTGTAAACGCAGTTATGCAAAGTCCTAAGAAAACAAAAAATAGTAGGATGGAAATCAAAAATGACCAAAATCCAAGATTGTCGCCCCAAAGCTCAATTGTGTTAACTGCGACGAAAAAGGCCAGTCCAATTCCAATAATCAGTTTATTCTGAGTGCGCATACTTGAAATTTAGTCAATGTTTGCAAATAAATTGGATACTTCCACCCACAAGAAATAACAAAAACTAATGATTTTCATTTTAGCCAATACTATGGCTTGAAAGGACTACGACAAGAAAATTAATTTATTTCGTCTTCAGTTTTTCAACCAATTCCAAAAAATACGCTGTTGTCCATATATCCAACCCCTCCGGGTCAGGAATAAACCGAACCACATCTTGTTTTACCCGATCGAAATCCAGACTCTCTATTTTCTGCTTCAAAAGCGCTCTGATCCCTGATTCATCCACCGGCCGTGTGAGGTCACCTGATTCAATGGCCCGAACTGAGAAATGTTCGAGGTTGATAGGAACTCCCTTTCTGATATACCACTCCAAATCAAACCAATCTCTGCCTTTCACCCTGGATTTCGATTTTCTGAAAAGCAAGGCATGCATTTTACCTGCAAACAAATCCTCAATTCTTAGGCAATTGACATAGAAAGAAAAGGGCTTCAACAAGAGTTTGTTTTCAGTCTGAAACTGCAAGGGTGGAAACACATCTACTTCAATTTTGATTTTTAGGGAAGGTTTAGTGAGTGGTAGTTTGAAACTGGCACTTTCCAAGACCAATTCTTTCCACTCGGTGTCCGCCTTGAGAAAGGCAGATTCTATTTGAGAATTTGGGTTTCTCGGTTTTTCCTTTACCGAGACGTTCATTCCTAATGCCTCAAATTCGGCCGTCAGGAAAGGTAGGTATTCCACAAGCGAGAAGCTTTGGCTCTTTTTTAAAAGTGTGAAATCCAAATCTTCCGAGAATCTTGGAAGTCCATAAAATATCCGTAGACAAGTGCCTCCATAGAATGCGGCTTCCTTGAAGAATCCGGCACGATATAGTCCAGCCAGTGCGATTTCTTGCATGATTTCCCTCAAAGCGGAAACAAACTGTTCTTCACTTTTAGGTTTATATTGGTCAATCCACGATACGATCATGATTCAACAAGGGTGTCTACCAATAACTTCAAACTCGTTTTTTTGGGAGAAAGTGGAACCCATTCACCCATCGTTCTCAAATCCAAGTCCCTTAATTCAGCGATGTCCATGCGCAAATCCTCCTCAAGATATTCCCTCACTTCCAACTTACTACGAAATAACGTCCCAGAAGTCAGCACAATCTTGTCCCAAAGTGCCTTTTCCCGGCTGGCTATCATGAAAAAACCTGACTCAGGATTCCCCTGACTGATGATTCCAAGTGAGAAATAGCTTGCCCTCACTTGCGAGTAGTCAAACCGGCCAAAGGGCGTATCGAAAATTCTGTTCGGTCGGGTTGTGACGGAACTGGTTTGAAAAACCCGTTCTGGGATCATTCCATGGAAAGAAAGGGCGGAATCCAATGAGACATAACTTGGCCCATGGAGTTGATTGGCGAGGAGGTAGGGATTGGGGATATTGTTAGATAGCTTTTGCCCTAGCACATATAGCCCCTTTTTCACCTGAATCAAATCCCCTTTTTTCACCCAATAGTTAATCTTGTCATAGGGTCGTCGATATCCATTTAGAATGGGCAAAATGGATGAGGTCGCAAGAGGGATTTTTCCAAGGTTCATCAATTCCAACAATTCATTCATATGTCAAAAATATGATATTAATTCGAAAAAATTCCGAATTAATATCATAAAAATTACATTAATTCATTGCTAAATGACCGATTTATTGGTATGGAAAAAAGCTCCTAGGAACGAACTCTTAAAATTGGCGAGGCGAAAAACTCCTAATTTCTCTCAATCACGAAGGAAAACCCTCCAGCTTGCCAACACTTTTTACCGTTTCCAACCTCCCAATTTTCCAATTTTAAAATTCTTCAATTCCCAATTTCCCACTACCACGCAATTCCATAATCCTCGCCATGGTTGCTGGAACCGCCCCAAAAGGTCCCGTGCTTCCAGTCAAACCAAATGGCGTTCAAAGGACCTGAAGTGCGGTCAAGGAAGTTCATCTTGTAGCCTCGATTGCGCAGGTCATTGCGCACCCACGCAGGGATTTGGGTATTGAGCTCTATCGAACCGGGTTTCGATTCATGTGCACCAAATGAAGACTGGATTTGGTAGTTGTGGATATTGGCGGCTTCCGTGGCTTGCTGCACGGTCATCCCAAACTCTACAATGTTGAGGAAAAGCTGCAGCAAGTCCTGGTCTTGGGTATCGCCTCCCTGAATTGAAAATGACAAAAACGGTTTCCCGTCCTTCAAAGCCATGGATGGCGTCAGCGTCACGCGTGGGCGCTTACCGGGCTCAAGTACGTTGAACGGATTGAGGCGCTCGTCGAGGACAAAGCTCTGCATCCTTTGGCTGAGTCCGATACCGGTATTCCCTGCAATGGTAGCTGGCACCCAACCTCCCGAGGGCGTTACTGAAACTACCCAGCCTTCCTTGTCAGTGGCTTGGATGGACGTCGTGCCCGCGAGAAAATGTGCTAGGAACGGATCCTCGGGACCTTGGATTGGCAGCTCGGGACGGTCATAGGCGAGGGCATCCTTTCGTTTTGAAAGTAGATCGAGGAAGGGATTTGTTTCGCCCTGAAAAGGGTAGGGGTCCCCAGGGCCGATTGTTTCGTCATTCTTTTCCTGAATCAGTTTTGCCCGTTCCTTTGCGTATTCCTTTGACAACAAACCTTTCATTGGGCTCTTAGGTCCAAAATCGGGGTCCCCGTAGTAGAAGTCCCTGTCCGAAAAAGCCAAACTCATTGCTTGGTACAGGGTATTGATGTAGTTGGCCGAATTGTAGCCCATTGCCTTCAGGTCGAAGTTCTCGAGGATATTCAGGCTTTGCAGGAGGGCTGGACCTTGGGTCCACTCCTGAAGCTTGTAAACGTCGATCCCTTTGTAATTGACCGTCAATGGTTCTTCAATTTTTACCTTCCATTTGGCCAGATCTTCCATGGTGAACAAGCCGCCCTGCTCGCGGGTACCCCTCACAATCTCCTGTGCGATATCACCTTTGTAAAAACGCTCATAGGCTGCGTAAATGGCTTCTTTGCGCGATTTCCCTTTCTTCAATGCTTGTTTTTCGGCCTCTACCAACTTGGCCAGTGTATTGTACAAATCCTCCTGTACGAATATTTCCCCGGCATGTGGAGCTTCCCTTTCCTCACCCAAATGCGGAAGGAATACCTTTTTAGAATAGGGCCATTCTTTGATCTTATCCTTGTTGTTTTCGATCATGTTGGCGGTTTGGGCTTCGATCGGATAGCCTTTTGCCATTTGCATGGCGGGGGCAAGTACCTGTTCGAGGCTCATCGTGCCATATTCTGCCAGCATGGTCATCAGTCCACCGGGAGTACCGGGTGTGGTGGCAGCGAGTGGTCCAAATTCTGGTGGGTAGGCCATCCCTTTTTCCTTATAAAATTCCACCGTGGCGCCAGTCGGAGCCACACCCATGGCGTTGATGGCAATAACTTTTTTGGTATGCGGATTGTAAATCAGGGCTTGTGTCTCTCCACCCCAACTCAGTACATCCCACATGGTACATACTGCCGCCAACATCGCGCATGAGGCATCAACCGCATTGCCTCCTTGGCTGAAAATCATAGCACCTGCAGTCGCTCCGAGTGGCTTTCCAGTGATCGCCATCCAATGTTTTCCATGGAGGGGAGGTTTTTGTGTCGACTGTGAAAAAACCGTTCCCATGATCAGGACGACAATGAGACAAGTAATAATTGTTTTCTTCATGTCAGTTATCGATTATGCTATCAACGAGGGGAGCAAAGCCCTCAAATTGGCTGTTGTAGTGGGTGAAAAGGCTGAACCAGCTCGCTTCGTTTTTGGTCTCAAGTCTGTTTTCTTCTGCAAAAGCCATCATTTCCTCAGCCTTTTCCCCGAAAATCTCAAAGAATTTCTTCTTTTTTTTCGGTACTTCGAATAGGTTTTTCCCTACCAGATAGTAGTAGACGTTCCGTTTTACGATCCGGTCATCGGGGTCACCGACCATCAACGCCTGATTATAGTTGGATTCACGAATTGAGGCAACGGTTCTGCGTACGAGGGGCATTTTTCCATCCACCAGTACTTCAAAAAAACCCGCGATCGGTGCGCCTTCATCCCTGAAATCCAAACCGTTGACAAAATAGCGGGGCACTTTGTGCTCACCATCGATCAACACGATATTCCGTACCCGGATTCCTGGAAGGGAGCTCGCTTCGTTGGAATTTTCGGCCCTGATTTCAAAATTGTTGGAATTGATATTGTAGCGAACGAGGTATCCTTCCATGATTTCATCGTTCCTATAGAGCAGTATCGAGGCCTTGTTCCATTTTTGGTCCAAGTAGAAATTGCCGAATAGTCTTTTTGGTTCGGGTGGAATCCCAAATACCTGCTGTCCTCCCACAAAATTTGGCCTTTTTGAAAACAGTTCGGCGACGTTGGTGGCACGGATTGTCTTTTGCAGCGCTGCACCTGAGGGATCCTCAAATCCATATGGAAACAAAGTGATCATCCCCAAATTCAAGTCTTTGTCCTTGATTTCGATCCGGGATTGGTAGCCCTGGAAATTGACGAAGTTGATCGTCATGATATAATCCCCAGGAATGACACCGGGAATGGTAAAGTTGCCCGCATCATCTGACAATGCAAAATAGGGCGTTTCCTTGAGGATGATCGTGGCGCCTGAGATGTATTCGTCGTTGGCCCCATTACGGAGAATACCCTTTATATGGAATGTTTGTGCGAAGGATTCCAAAGGCAATGTCAAAGCAACAAGCATCAACAAAAAGAGGGGAAAAGCATGCAAATATTTGGCCTTCAAGGTGGTAAGCTTTAGGTTGGTGATAATATAATCGCCGCTCTCGGGATAAAGTTTTGGAATATGCATTCCTTCGAGTACTTTTAAAATGAAATATAATGATAGATTTTGAAATTTACCGATTTTAGTTTTGAATCCAGCCTACAGGAAGGCTTGGATTCGATGGGTTTTGATCGCCCTACACCCATCCAAGAGTCCGCGATTCCATTGATACAGCAAGGAAAAGACGTAATCGCTTGCGCCCAGACCGGAACGGGAAAGACCGCCGCGTTCATTTTGCCGATTCTTGACAAGATCACCCGCAGCGGAAACAGCGGTCTGAATACGCTCATTTTGGCGCCTACACGCGAATTGGCAATCCAAATAGATCAACAGATCCAAGGATTTGCATATTTTCTTGGGATTTCCTCCATTCCAGTGTATGGTGGTGGTGACGGCATCGCTTGGGAGCAGCAGAAGAAGGCCTTGGAGTTTGGCGCTGAAATCATTGTGGCTACTCCGGGACGACTCATCGCCTTGCTGGCGGGAGGAAAGATCAACTTCGAAAGTCTGGAGCATTTGGTGCTGGACGAGGCGGACAGAATGTTGGACATGGGTTTTTCGGATGATATCTTGAAGATCGTCAACTATCTACCCAAGAATCGCCAAACAGTCATGTTTTCCGCGACGATGCCACCAAAAATCAGACAGTTTGCAAAGCAACTTTTGAACGAACCGGAGGAGATTAGCATCGCAATTGGGAAGACTGCCTCTGGGGTGACCCAAGCTGCTTACATGGTTTTTGAGTCGCAGAAGGAAGCTTTGATCCGTGATATTCTCACCCGGAAAAACTACGAGGCAGTGATCATTTTTGCCTCTACCAAAGAAAAGGTCAAGTCGATTTTCAAGCTGTTGAAAAAGGACTTTGAGGTGGAAGCATTTCATTCTGATCTTGAGCAAGTTGAGCGGGAGAAGATCATGTCCAGATTTAAAAACAGATCGCTCAAAATCCTAATCGGTACGGATATTATCTCGCGTGGGATAGATGTCACGGGCATCGAATTGGTAGTCAATTTTGACACACCAAACGATCCTGAGGACTATGTACATCGTGTCGGGCGGACAGCCAGGGCCGATGCCAAGGGTGAGGCGATCACATTCATCAGTGACAAGGACCAGTACAAGTTTGTCAGGATCGAGAAACTGATTGGCATGGAAATCGAGAAGTTGCCGCTGCCGGAGGGATTTGGTGATGCGCCTGCGTACAAAGGTGCACAACCTGCCAAATCGCACCAGCCATCTAATAGGGGTCCTAAGGAGGGAAAGAAAAAGCCCTTCGGGAAAAAGAAAAAACCTGGAAACAAACCCAGGCCTATTCAGGAGGGTGTCGTTGCCGCACCAAAGCCCAGTCAAACTCCCGCCCCAGCATCACAGGGTGATTCTAAATACTCGAAAAGAAAGAATGTGCTCGGTGGGGAAGGTTGATCAAAACCAATAGTCGGAGAAGATTATTTCTTGGGTAGACTTTCCAAAACCATCCTGACCAATTCGGCCTTTTGGTCGTTTTTGATCCAGCGGCTCACAATCACGAGGTCGTTTTCCTCATCCACATAGACCATATTTGTCCCTGCCCCCAAATGGAAAAAAGCAGTTTCCGGTGCGGCAGGGATTTCTTTTTTGTCCGTATTTAGAAAATAATTCATGAATCCATAATTCGGCTGTACAGACGTCGGCGTGCGGGACAATCTGATCCAAGACTCTGAAATCACCTGTTGGCCGTTCCATTTCCCTTTTCTAAGGGTCAAGTATCCGAATCGGGCTTGGTCATAGGCCGAAATGAAAAGTCCTCCGCCCCAATGTGAACCTCCACTCACGGATTGCATGATTTGACCATCCAAAATCACGAATGAGTTTTCATAACCCGTCCACCTCCAGGTCGGGCTAGCGCCGATTTTGTCCATCAATTCTTCCTTCAAAACCACAGGAAGCGGCTTTCTCCACACCTGCAAAGCTGCCAAGGCCAAGACATTGACGCGGGTGTCGTTGTATTTGTACACGGTTCCGGGTTCATTTCGAGGTCGCGTAAGCCAATCTTTGCTACTGCCTTGCGGACGGTCTGCCCAGTCGGGTTTGCCCCAAAGCGTTCCTTCCCAATCGGAAGTCTGACGCAGAAGATGCTCCCAGGTAATTTTCCTGTTGTGTTCACCCGCAAATAGGTCAAATACATCTTCTTCCATCAGGTGGTCGGCTTTGTTTTGAAAAGCTCTGTTAGGATCATAAGGGACGATTGGACCCATATAAGGATGCACAAGGTCCTTTTCGCTTGCAATCAGTTTTCTATCAACGGCCAGTCCCACCGTAGTGGAGAGAAAACTCTTCGCCACACTGAAAGTCAGGTCAACCCGATTTGGATCGCCCCATTTTGCGATCACGTATCCTTTGTAGATCACGAGACCATTTGCTGCACCGCGGTCTTTCATAGGTCCGACCGGAAAACCAAAAGGCTCCCTGCCAAAGGCACTCTGGTAATGGGCCAGTTTTAGATTTTTGCTTTCTTCACTCTCCTGCGCAACGGCGAAATCCACTGCAGCCTGTAGTCTCGCTGCATCGACGCCCATTTCTGTGGGTTTCTTTTCCCCCCAAGATCCCGAAGGTGGGAAATACGCGGATTGGCCGATGACTTCCTGGCTGATTTGGAGGGATAAAACAAAAAGGATGGTTTTGAATACCGGTCTCATGGTGATTTTTTGAGAAAATTAAGGGGAAATCACTCAGGGTGATCGGAATATTACAGGACTTGCAACCTGCCATGGCGATTGGCTTGAAATCAGTGAAATAATTGGCCTAGAAAACAATTTTTATGGAAATTGGTCATATTACAAACAGGACTCATCAGGATGAAGGAAGCAAACATTGTAATCATTGGTGCGGGGATTTCTGGATTGGTTGCGGCATATGAGCTGGAACTTGCTGGATATTCGCCCACTATTTTGGAAGCCTCCGACGGTGTTGGAGGACGGGTAAGGACAGATAAAGTGGCCGGTTTTTTACTGGATAGGGGTTTTCAGGTTTTGCTCACTGCTTATCCGGAAGCTCAGCGCTATTTGGACTATGATGCCCTCAAGCTGCGCAATTTTGAGTCAGGCGCCATGATTTTCAAGCCTGGGGATATCTACATCGTTCAAGACCCTATCAGGAACCCGCTCCAGGCGCTGACTATGGCATTCTCCAAAGTAGGTACGGCGATGGATAAGATTCGGATTTGGAACCTAACCAACAAGCTCAAGAAGATGTCTGATGAGGAGATTTTCTCCGAACCGTCGATGAGTACGATGGATTTTTTGAAGAAGTATGGATTCACAGACCGCATCATTGAGAATTTCTTCGCTCCGTTTTTCAAAGGAATTTTTCTTGAAAACGAGCTGCAGACGTCCTCCAGGATGTTCAAATTTGTCTTCAAGATGTTTTCCATCGGCCACGCGGCCGTTCCTGAAAATGGGATGCAACAGATTCCCAACCAATTGCTGGGAAAGCTAAAGAAGACGAGGCTGCGGTTCAATGCTGCGGTGAAGCGTATCGAATCCGATGGCATTTTGTTGTCAAATGGAGAAAAACTCCCCGCTGACAAGGTGATCGTAGCCTGTCAGCCAGATCGCGTACTGCCCCAATTGAGTGGTCAGGGCAGCGAATACCATCGTGTCATCAATATTTACTTCAGCTTGGAAAAGTCATTTGTCGGAAAACCGATTATCGGATTGATTCCAGACAAGGATTTTCTGATCAACAACTTTGTTTTCCTTACCGATGTCTCCAAGGCATACAGCCAAACTGGAAAGGCTTTGCTTTCGGTCAGCATCACCAAAAATGTCTCGGCGGACGATCATCTCATCAAGCTCGTTCAAATCGAATTGGAAGCACTCACGGGAATCAACTCGGCGTATTTTATTCCTGTTAAAACCTATGAAATCGAGGAGGCACTTCCGCGGGTAGATGAGCTGAAATACAATCTACTTCCAACGCAAACCAAGGTACATGACCATGTTTATTTGGCGGGTGACTATTTGCTCTATGGTTCGCTCAACGCCGCGATGTTGTCAGGACGCAGGGCTGCCGAGGCGGTGATTTTGGCACTCCAATCTACTTTTTGATTTGAAGCCAACCGTAGCCATAGCGGGTGCCGGGGGATATGTAGGCCGATGGTTTATCGATCGGTTCAAGGACCGTTACCATATCGTTGCGCTCAGTCGTTCGGATGTGGCGGTGCCGGTTGACAGTGAGGTAGAGTGGAGAAAGGTGGAGATGTTTTCGATCACCTCAACCTCGGAGGCGCTGCAAGGGGTGGATTATGCGCTGTACCTGATCCATTCGATGGGCGCCACTACCCGTCTCAACCAAGGAAGTTTTGAGGATACAGACCTATTGCTCGCAGACAATTTTGTCCGGGCAGCCGAAATCAACCAACTGAAGCAAATCATTTATCTGGGAGGCATCATTCCTGAAGGCAAGAAAGAGGAGGATCTTTCGGCCCACTTGCGTTCAAGATTGGAGGTCGAAAAAACCCTGGGAAGCAGATCAGTGCCAATGACGGCAGTACGTGCGGGAATAATCGTTGGTCCCGGTGGCTCTTCGTTCAGCATGATCCAAAAGCTTGTCCAAAAGTTGCCCATCATGGTCTGTCCAAGTTGGACAGGATCCAAGACCCAAGCCATTTCCCTTCAAAACAACCTTGACATACTCCAATCTTGCCTTGGGAATCCAAAAGCATTTGGAAAAATCTATGAAATCGGTAGCCCCGAGGTGCTCACCTACAAATCCATGTTACAGCAAACCGCGGATGTGTTGGGGAAAAAGCGATTTATATTTTCAGTGCCCTTCCTGAGTGTCGGTTTTTCGAAGCTTTGGGTTGGATATTTTGGGGAAAGTCCGGCAAAGTTGGTCGCACCGCTGATCGAAAGCCTCAAACACGACATGCTTGTCGCCTCGAAGTATCGGTTTGACTTGAAAGAAATCGCCTATGATAGTTATTCTGAGAGCGTGCGGCATGCCTTGGCATTCGAAAACGCCATCCCAAGGCTTCCGAAATTCAAAAAGAACGAGCGTATTCTGAATACAGTCCGCAGCATCCAAAGACTTCCCAATACCCGCCACCAAAGCGCACTATGGATTGCCAATAGGTACAAAGTTTGGTTGCCGACCTTTTTCCGGTTTTTGATCAGGGCTGAGGAAAACAGTAGGGGAGACTTGGGGTTCTTTCTTGCCTACGGGAAAAAGCCCATGCTCCAACTCACCTGGATTCCGGACCGCAGCGACATTAAGAGACAGCTTTTTTACATTTCAGGCGGTTGGCTTGTCAAGCGCTTCGACTATGGATGGCTGGAGTTCAGGGAAGTATTGGGAGGAAAATACGTGATTTCGGCGATCCACGAGTTTGTTCCCAGGCTACCTTGGTTCGTATATATCCTCACACAGGCCAAAATCCACCTATGGGTAATGAAGAGTTTTAGAAAGTACCTCGAGCAATACAAGGGAAGCTAGAACCCGGCCGCCTTGTCGTCCCCACGACGATCCGCGCCTCCTTCCAGTCGGCCATTTGGAAGCAACAGGATAGCGTCGACTTTTCCTATGATGGGGCTGTTGCCTTCATTGATGAGATAGCCCTTGGATTTGAGTGCCGCGAGTGTTTCGGCAGAAAAACCCTCGGGTTCAAAATTGATCAGGTCGGGAAGCCATTGGTGGTGGAATCTAGGGGCGTTGACCGCTTCCTGCATGGTCATATCAAATTCGATGACGTTCAGGATTGTCTGCAGCACCGAGGTAATGATCGTCGACCCGCCGGGCGTTCCAACAACCATAAATAGTTTTTCGTCTTTTTCCACAATCGTCGGTGTCATGGAGCTTAGCATGCGTTTCCCTGGTGCGATACTGTTTGCCTCGGCGCCGATCAATCCAAACATGTTGGGTACGCCTGCTTTTGCGCTGAAATCATCCATCTCATTGTTCAGAAAAAAGCCCAATTCCTCGCTATACAATTTGGATCCAAAGGCTCCGTTGAGAGTCGTTGTCACAGAGACGGCATTGCCAAATGGGTCCACGATGGAGTAGTGGGTCGTTTCGTCGCTTTCGACAAATTGGATATTGCCTGCGGAGACTTCCGAGGAAAGAGTAGCCTTATCTGGATTGAAAGTAGACATTCTTTCCTGGAGGTATTCGTTTGAGATCAAGTCGGAAACCGGGATTTCCACAAAATCGGGATCGCCCAAAAAGTAATTTCGGTCGGCATAGGCCCGGCGTTCGGCTTCTGTCAGCACCTGGACATATTCTGGCGAATTGTGTCCCATCGAACTCAGATCAAATCGCTCGAGCATACCCAGTATCTGGGCCAAGGTGACACCGCCACTGCTTGGGGGCGCCATGGATATGATCTTGTGGCCTTTATATTCGAATAGGATGGGCTCCCGCCATTTGGCCTCGTATTGCGCCAAATCTTCGAGGGTAATAATCCCCCCTTTTTCAGCAAGGAAACTAACCAATGCTTGGGCGGTTTGGCCTCTGTAAAACTCATCTTTTCCGTTGGAGGCAATACGTCTCAGCGTCTCTGCAAATGCAGGGTATTTGATCGTGTCGCCGGCTTGAAATTCCCTTGCAAATGTCGATTCCGGACCGTTGACTTTGATGATCGCTGGACGGCTGTTGGCGAAACTGCGTGCCTGATTCTCCGTGACGACGACTCCTTTCTCTGCCAGTTTGATCACCGGATCGATGATATCGGCAAATGGAATACTTCCAAATTTTTCATGAACCGCAAAAATGCCAGCTACAGTTCCTGGCACACCCACCGCAAGCGCTCCGAGTGTGCTTAATTCCGGAATCACGTTTCCTTCCTCATCCAAATACATGTCCCTGTGTGCGGCCATGGGCGCCTTTTCCCGGTAATCCAATGATCCGATCGAGCCATCGGCTTGCCGGTAAACCATGAATCCGCCTCCTCCGATATTTCCCGCAAAGGGGAACGCAACGGCCAATGCCAATTCTGTAGCAACCATCGCATCAAAGGCATTTCCGCCTTTTTGCATGATTTCCATGCCGATTTGAGAAGCTTCAACACGGGCGGAAACGACCATGCCCTTTTCGGACACAAGGCCACGATTTGCTTCTTGCTGGTCCTTTTTTACTGTACAATAGGAAAGCGAAAGAAGAAGGAATAGCGCTAGGAATTTATGGAATCGGCCTTTATTCATGTTATTTCAAAAGGGTGTCGTTGAAGAGTTTCAGTATTCTCTTGTACTCATCTGTCCAGCTGCTGGGTTCCACAAATCCGTGGTCCTCAACTGGATAAATTGCAATTTCCCAATTGTCTTTTTCCAATTCGATAAGTCGCTGCGCGAGCCGAACAACATCCTGAAAATGCACATTGACATCCACCATTCCATGTGCGATCAAAAGATTTCCCTTCAATCCTTCTGCAAAATAAATCGGCGAGGACCTGCGATAGGCGATGGGGTCATTGAATGGCTCGTTCAGAATGTTGGAAGTGTAGCCGTGGTTATAGTGCGCCCAGTCGGTTACGGAACGCAATGCCGCACCGGACTTGAAGGTATCCGAAGCGGTAAATAATGCCATCAGGGTAATAAATCCACCGTAACTGCCCCCGTAAATGCCGACTTTGCCGGGATTGACGCCGTGGTTTTGGACAAGAAACTTCGCTCCATCGACCTGGTCTGAAAGGTCTTTTCCACCCATATGCCTATAGATTCCCGTTCTCCAATCCCTGCCGTATCCTGCGCTGCCACGGTAGTCGATATCGAGGACGGTGTAGCCCATATCGGCCAACAGGTTGTGGAACATGTATTCACGGAAATAGCTTGACCACCATTTGTGCACGTTTTGCAGGTACCCGGCACCGTGGACAAAAATTACTGCCGCGCCGTTTTTCTTTGCAGGATCGGGGGTGTAGAGCCTGGCTGGGACATCAGCGCCATCCGCGGCTTTGAAAGTCACCAAAGCCGGATCGCGCCATGCGTAAGTCTTGAATTCTTCGCTTTGCCCGAATGTGAGTTGTTTTGGCTGGGATTTGGGTGTGTTTGCTTGGATGAAAAGCTCCCAAGGCTTGTTGCTGTAGGAATATAGAATCGCCAGGTTTTTCTCATCAGGTGAAAGACTTACTTCATTGTTGCCCGTCATCGTGGTGAGTTTTTCCATTTTCCCACCCATCAATGGCATCATATAAAAATGCCTTTCACCGGGATGTACCTCTGAAGTCGTCAGGTACCAGTATTTCCCATTCTTCGAAATAAACGGGTCAAAGACTTCAAATTTCCCTGCGGTGAGGGCTTTCTTTTCACCCGTTTCGACGTTGAGAATGTACAAATGGGAGTATCCGGATTGCTCAGACTGGAAATAAACATGCTTGTTGTCAGGAAGCCATCCCAAAGTGCCTCCGCCAAAACCACCAATTCCAGGTCCGGCTACCCAAGCCTCGTCCCGCTGCCTGTCAAGGGATTTCAATCTGCCCTCAGCCAAGTCTATCAGTGCAATCCAACGATCCTTATTGTCAATCGCACGGATGTTGACCACGGCGTATTTTCCATCTCTGGAAAACACAGGCGCGCCAAAAGTCACTTTTCGCTCCTTCGGTTCCCAGGTTTTTTCCGGATAGTCTTTCACATAATCTGGTAGGTCGGTAATGCCCGGCAGGTCCGCTACTCCTACCATATAGGCTGTGTCCTTCTTCAGGTCATATATTGCCAATTCAAGCGTGGGAGGGTTGTCTCCAACTTTGCTTCGGGTGGGCAGGTTTACAGTGTACCCGGAGGCGTCGACGTAGTCAGGGACGATTGTGGATTTGTTTTCCGCCCGGGTGAATAACAATATTGTCGCGAAATTTTCATCCGGTGAAAGCTGTAGATTTGAAATAGCCTTGGATCCTATATAGAATGAATACGGCTCTTTTTCCCGTGTTGCTTCTTGATAAGCCTTCGATTTAGCTTCTTTTTGCTCGCGTTCGTTAATTACCGAAAGCAAGGCAAGGTTGTCTTCTTTCAACCATTTTTCGCGGTCAGCCGCCCTATCTTCTTTGTCGCTGGGTTTGTTTCCAGATTGGATTCGTGTGAGACGTTGGAGCTTTCCGGATTGGATATCAAGGACGTAGAGATTGTTGCCTGACTCTAAGGAAACTCGATTTTCATTGGCCAAAAAATTGGGGTTTCCGATTCTCTCGCCCCACTTCAGCACACTTTGCTTGTTGCCCGTAACAAGGTCCAGGATCATTAACTCACCATTTTGGGAATAGATCCTTTTCGTTTTTGCATGATTATAACGTGCGTTCCTAGGCGTCAGCGACCGCTGTTCGGTAAGGCTGACTTTTTGGATATCGCTAGGATTTTGCAACGAGATTTTATAAAGTGAGTCCGCTGGATTCTGATCGGGATTGTATCTGAAGTAAATCGTCTGACCCTTGTCATCCCACTGAATATCAGTCGGAAAAGTACCCATCCATTTTGGGTCCCGCATGATTTTCTCCACACTGAGTTGTTGGGAGTTTGCCGTAATAGAAACTGCAAACAAAAGGATGTGAAGTATCCAGATTCTCTTCATAAGGTTTGTCTTGATTCTTGGGAACAAATTTGGCCGATGATTGCGGAAGTAAAATATAAAAATGTAGAGAGGTTAAAAAATGATGTAGGTTCAGATGGAGGCAAGGAACGAACGGAGCTCGTTTTCAATGATTCCGATCTCGCGGGTCAATTCCTGGTAGTGACCGAATGAATTTTCCAGGTCTCCTTCAATGGTTTCCAACAATTTCCTGGTCTGAATGGCACCGATATAACTGAGGCTTGGTTTTGCCTTGTGGCACTTTTTCTTGATAGTAGCCCAATCTGACGTGTCATAGAGAGGTTCCATGTGCTTCAGCTCTTGAAGATTCGTGTCCAAGATAATCTGAATCATTTCCTCCAACATCTCCTTGTCATCGTCTCCAAAATACTGAAAAATAGTTTGTGGGCTAATTAGCTGATACATAAAGTGTTAAATATCTGAATAATGTATATAACATTCAAATTTATGTATTTCAAATGAATAATCTTTTGTTTCACGGGTTTTTTTTGAAATCATTCTTTGCATGGTAGTTTCATTGTTTGAAGTGTGGACAGATTTGCCGCAAGATGTCTTTCTGAAAGTTACGGATTCGCTATTTTTACACCCACAAACAACTGGCTGATCGATCAGTTATAGCTGTATGAAAAAGAATAAAGTCATCTTTTTGATTTTGGCGATCGTATTCCTTTTGGGCATGGTCCTCATCGGGCTGGATATATCCAGAAGGACCACCTTTCCTGGTTCAAAAGGAAATTTGAAAGAAAGAATAGCACCTTCTGATTCCATTCCAGTCAAATGAAACCAATAAAAATCGACATTGAAAGCATTGACTTGGATCGGATGAAGGAAAAAACCACCGATCAGCCCGGGCTTTTGCCCTATGCGCACCATGCTGGAAGCGGTGTCATCAAACCCGAAGATAAAGGGAAAATAACCGGACGGGCCGTGGCGGCGATGCATTCCCAAACCGAAATGCAGATGGGTCAGATTTACCAACAAATGCAACTGTTGGCGGAGCAAGCAAAAATGATCCAAAAACGGGTGGAGATTTCCGAACGTATCTACCGCACCTCCATTTCTTTCGAGCCCCTGATCAACCACCATTATTTTCTGTATGAAAAGGAGGACGGAACGGACTTTATGAGCATGGTTTCGCCGGAAGAGTGGGGAAGAAAGAAAAGATTTGCGAAATTTATTGCAGAGGTCAAGCTGCTGGCTGACCATACTTGGGATATTATCCGAAAAGGACCTACTGATGCATCAACTGAAAGTTGACAATCTTCTTGAAGTCCTCCAAGAGGCGAATTTAGAATTGGACTACCAATTCAGGGTGGAAGTTCATGCACAATACATTCGTGAAAAAGAGCAAAACCTACTTCGAGATGTCCTCGATTTGCTTGGAGGAAAGGGAGATGTCCCAACATTGGATACACTGAAATTTGACTTCAAAATCGGCCGCCAAGTATTCGTGTATGATGATGAAGCCCACTTCAATCGATATCGGTTAAATACTTTTAAATCAGATATTTATAATATTTTCTCATTTCCTTGGGTGGAGGCTTACAAGCGCCTTTGCCGTAATCATGAAAAGGATTGTCTGAAAACTGGCATGCAAGAGCGCTTATGGAACGGCCCGCCGATTGCAGCTAAGGTTTTTGGTAAAAGTGAGGACCCAGGTGATTTATCTGGCAATGGTTCCGCGGGCTGGAAGTTGAACGCCTACAATGATGTGCAGTATGATCTAGTAAGTCGCCTTCACGGATTTAAATTGGTGCGGATTCCTGTTTACGAAAACATCATGATCGGCGGCTCGCTCAAAAAAATCGATGACCTGCTTTTACATCCCAAAGAGGAATATCGAACAGGGATAAGAAATTGGTTTATAAGGAAAGTCCAGCAGTGACCTTTGTTGGCTCGTATTTTCACGCAAACAACCCAAAAATCTCCCGATCGACCCGCTGTACGATAGAGGAAAAGTCCTCAGGGAATTCCACAAAATCCATTTGATTGACATCGACGATGAGGAGCTTCCCCTTGTCGTATCCACCGATCCAGTCCTCATAGTGGGCATTGAGGTTCTTGAGGTAATCAATCCGGATGGCATTTTCATAGTGCCTTCCACGCTTTTCGATCTGTCCGACCAGTTTTGGGATATCGGCCTTAAGATAAATCAATAAATCCGGCGCTTTCACAAAATGGATCATCGAATCAAAAAGCGCCAGGTAGTTTTGGTAATCCCGATCGGAGATCAGTTTTGATTTATACAGATTTGCCGCGAAAATGTAAGCATCTTCATAAATCGTCCGATCTTGGATGACTGATTGTCCACTTTCGCGGATGCGCTTGATCTGATTGAATCGGCTGTTGAGGAAAAAGACCTGCAGGTGGAAAGACCAGCGCTTCATGTCTTCATAGAAGTCCGCCAAGTAGGGATTGTTTTCCACCGCTTCCAATTCCGCCTGCCAGCCGTAGTGCTTGGCAAGCTTGATGGCGAGGGTTGTTTTTCCACTTCCGATGTTTCCGGATACCGCAATATGCATGATTCTCTAATTTCTTGACTTGGGCTTAATTGATAACACTATCTTTTGACAAAGCGCGGGGACACCACCAAATCCTTGCTTCCCGCGGTATATTGGTAAAACCCTTCTCCGGTTTTGGCGCCTTTGAAGCCTGCTTCCACCATATTCACCAACAGCGGGCAAGGGGCGTATTTTGGATTGCCAAACCCCTCATTCAGCACCCTCAGGATGGAAAGGCACACATCCAAGCCTATAAAATCTGCTAGTTGTAAAGGACCCATTGGATGTGCCATGCCGAGTTTCATCACGGTGTCGATTTCCGAAACACCCGCTACTCCTTCGAAAAGCGTGTAAATCGCCTCGTTGATCATCGGCATCAGAATCCTATTGGCAACGAATCCTGGATAGTCATTAACCTCTACCGGTACCTTTTCGAGCTTTTGCGAAAGATCCATCACAGTTTTGGTGACCTCATCACTTGTCGCGTACCCTCGAATTACTTCTACAAGTCGCATCACGGGTACGGGGTTCATGAAGTGCATTCCGATGACCTTTTCGGGCCTTTTGGTTACCGCCGCGATTTTGGTGATGGAGATGGATGAAGTATTGCTCGCGAGAATGGCATGCGCTGGACTAGCTGCATCCAACTGTCTGAAGAGGTCTAGTTTGATGGCCATGTTTTCTGTCGCTGCTTCGACGACGAGATCCGCATTGGAAACACCTTCTGCCAAAACCGTGAAGGTTTTGATCCGGCCAAGGGCATCTGTCTTCTGCTGCTCGCTGAGGAGGCCCTTCGAAACCTGGCGGTCCATGTTTTTGGAAATGGTCTGGATCGCCTTTTCCAATGCCCCCGCATTGATGTCAATCACGGAAACTTGATATCCAAATTGGGCAAAAACATGTGCGATTCCGTTGCCCATTGTCCCGGAACCAATTACCGAAATGTACTGCATAAAGATTTGGGTTTATATGATTGAGGATCAATAGCAAAGGCGAAAATTGACCCGACGTTTGCCTCTTTTTGGATTTCTGATGGCCAAATCTATACCGAATTGAAAGCAATTCCAACCTCCAAATCACTTAATTTGGCTACATTTGGCGCATGAAAGAACTAGGAAAAATCAGTTCGCTTGTCATCACGAGGTTTTCTCCCAATGGAGCCTACCTTGCTTTGGAAGAAGGGGGAGAAGTACTGTTGCCCAAAGGATATTTGAAGGGAAATGAAAAGGAGGGAGAGGAAATCGAGGTTTTTGTGTATACCGACAGCGAAGATCGTCCCGTCGCAGTCACCCAAATACCCAAGGCGCTATTGGATGAATTTGCCGTCATGGAAGTGAAACAGGTGACGAAGTTTGGGGTTTTTGTCGATTGGGGATTGCCTAAGGATCTTTTTGTTCCCAATGCCGAGATTGGTCGCCGCATGGAAGAAGGACAAAAGCATTTGGTCCGTGTTTGCATGGACTTTCGTACCAATCGCCTCATAGGCTCAAATAAGTATGAGGACTTTATTTACAGGGATACACAGGGATTTGAGCCAGGTGACCAGGTCGATGTGCTGATTTTTGAACTTACTGATCTTGGATACAAGGTGCTGATAGAAGGAAGCTTCGAGGGATTGATTTATGCAAATGAGGTTTTCAAGCCTTTAAGAATCGGTGATGTGGTAAAGGCTTATGTCAAAAAGAGGAGGGATGACGGGAAGTTGGATCTTCAGCTCACACCGATGGGAAGAGAGAAATATGAAGAAGGGGCTGAAAAAATCCTGGAAGTCTTAAAAGTCCGGAAATTTTTGCCCCTTCACGATAAATCATCCCCTGAATCTATCAAAGAGTTGCTGGGAATGAGTAAAAAACACTTTAAACAGTCGATCGGTCAGTTGTACAAGGCAAAAATGATTCTTATCAAGGATGACGGAATCGAGCTTGTCTAATCCAACTCCAACAGGTTGTTGGGGGTAAGACAAAGCACCGCGCGTTCTCTCTTGATGGCTATCGGTGCCTTGAGCAAGTGCGGATTCCGGATCAGGATATTTAGCCATCCTTCGTCATCCCAAGTCCTTCCGGCGATCAGATTTTGATAATCCGGATGGGCACGGTTGAGAAGGTCTTTTGGTCTCAGTTGCAGTTTGTCCAAGATAGTTCTCCAACCCGTACTTGTGATCGGCTCCTTTTCGACATTGATTTCATTGACATGATTCGAAACGGCCTTGGCGTAAGCCCTCATCTGTTTGTCCACCGAGTGACTCGGATTATAATACAGAAACAGTTCGTTGGGATGTGATTTCATAACTGTCTGATTTTAGGATAGATAAGGTAGTAAATTTTGGTAGAAATACCAAGAATATTTGAGATTGAACATCATTTAATATCAGACTGAATAGATTTTATCCATGATTGACTTGGAATTATTTAGGCAAAAAAGCAGCAGTGAGTATCCCGGAAACAGGAAGTTGGTAGCGAAACTCAAGCTACTGAAGGGAAAACAACTGGATGGGAAATTTGCAGAAGCCCATGAGAAAAAGTTTCAAAAGATCGATTGCCTCACCTGTGCGAACTGCTGCAAAACGACCAGTCCGATTTTTCTACAGACTGACATCGAGCGCCTCGCCAGGGTGTTTGGAATGAAACCTTCCGAGTTCATTGATGCCTATCTGCACCGGGACGAGGTGGGGGACTATGTGTTGAATTCATCCCCTTGTCCGTTTTTGAATGCCGACAATACCTGTTTGGTGTATGCTGAAAGACCAAAAGCCTGTAGGGAATACCCTCACACCAATCGAAAAAACATGCACGGCATCCTGAATCTAACGCTCAGGAATACATTGGTTTGTCCAGCAGTGTTTGAAATATTTCAGGACTTTGGTAGTCAATATGGAAAGTAAATGCAATCTCTTTCTTATTTTAGGGCGCAAAACCTATTAAATAATAACCATGGATAAAGGAGAACAGCACTTTTTGGGTGTGGATGTCGGTGGGACCCATCTAAAGATTGGTTTGGTTTCGAAAAAGGGAGAGATTATTTCCTTTGAGAAAATTGATACCGCTCCCTATCGCGATGATAAGGCGGGTTTCAGCAACCGCTTTACTGAGGGAATGGGCAGTATTTTGGCCAAATACCCAGAAGTGAAAAAGGTCGGAATCGGCCTCCCAGGCCTCATCAGTAAAAACAGGACTACTACACTTGAAATCCCCGCAATTCCCGACTTGAATGGATTCAATCTCAAAGGTGCGCTCAAAGAAAAGTATCCAAATATCTCATTTTACCTCGAAAATGACGCCGCTGCAGCAGCAATAGGAGAATACAGATTTGGGAAGAATAATCCGCCTGACGACTTTTTGTTCATCACTATGGGGACAGGCATCGGTTCGGCTTTGGTGTTGGATGGAGAGATATTCAAAGGTGCGCGCGGAAATGCTCTGGAAATGGGCCACATGCTTTCCCGGGGAAACGAAGGCCTCGAAAAGCTGATCGGCAGAAACGGAATCCTTCGTATCATGGAGCGGTTTATCCAAGGCTATCCTAGACTCGCGGGTGACTTGCGGGACAAAGAATTGGGAACGCACCTTTTGGTGGACACCGCCAAGGCAGGCAATGAGGTATCGCTGATGGTTTTTGAGGAAGTCGGCAGGATTTTGGGTGAAGCCATCGTCTCTACAATCCGGGTTTTAGATGTGACAAACGTCTATTTTGGAGGGGGGATCTCCGCGGGGTTGGAATTCATGATGCCATCCTTGGACAAGACAGTCAGGCAATATTTGACGCCTTATTATGTGGAAGATCTTAACTTGATGAAAGCGACGTTGGAGAATAATGCCGGTACGCTCGGAGCAGCTGCTTTGTGTTTCATGGAAGATTAAGGGATTTCAAACTAGAAATAAAAAAGGCTGTCCAAACGATTGGGCAGCCTTTTTCATTTATTGCTTGGAGGTGCTTGCACTATCGCTTTCCATCACCTCAGGCGTCAAAAGCCTTTTGAATTTCCCGTGAATAAGGACCATTTCTTCATACAGTACCTTTTGGTAGTCCAAGTGCTCCGCGTCACTGAAAGGTTTGCTAGGATTATGGACATGGTATTTTCGCTCCTTGTGCCCTTCGTGTGCCTCACCATGTTCGTGGTCATGCGACTCATGGTCATCATGTGCATGCTCATAGCCCGGCACCTCAATGATGTCCTTATCCCAAGTCTTGAGCTGGTCCTTTAGCTCTGAATAGTCGATGCCAGCTTCCTTTACCTGCTTTTCGAGCTCAAGAATCTCTTCACGTAGGTCTAGTGATTTCTGGTGGTAATCATTGGCTTCGGCATAGATTTCAGGATTTCCTTCGATCTTTTTTTCTTGGCTACAAGCCGCCATGATTCCCGCAGAAAGCAGCAGCAGAAAGGGTTTTTTAAACTTTTCCATTTTATTTTTTTTTGTCAAGTTAAAAAAAGGCTGTCTTTTATAAAAACAGCCCTTGTGAATTAGGTTAGTTCAGCACCAATGGAAATGAGATGTCTAGATCTGTTTCACCTCCCGCCTGGGTAAAATTCTGCCAGTGCGGATTGTTGGCGCCGGGGAAATTTTTGTCCAAGTCGTGTCTCAGGATCAACCGGAACGTGGCGTTGTTGAATCCCGGCGTGGGGATAAGCGTAACCGCTCCGAGTAGTCCGACAGGATTACCATTGGCATCCTCGTCACCGTAAGTGTATGCACCAACAGGTGATCCCACAAAGGCTGTACCTAGGAAATAGAATTGGTGTTCTTCTTTTTCTTCTTCAATCTCCTCGGTGATGTCCTCATTGGCGATTCCGTTGAATAGGCTGATTTCCAGACGATAGGTTTTGCCCTTTGTCAAATTAATCGTACCGATCGTAGGTGCAGAACCGCTTTCCAAGCCTTGCGGATCAGATGCCTTCACTTCGAACGGAGTACCAAGGCCTGCCACTGGATCGACTTCAGTGAATCTCAGGGTAACCTCCGTGATTACTTCACCTTCGTTTTCTTCTTCTGGATCTTCGCTTTTGCAGGAGGAAAAGACCATCATTGCGGTGAATGACAATAATAGGATAAAGGCTAGATTTGCTTTTTTCATTGTATTAGTTGATTTGGTTTTAAAATTCAAAATTGATTTTCAGGAGTACATTCCTCCCGATTTCATGGGAGAAGTATCGGAAACGGTTCATGTAGTCCCGATATGAAACGTCAAAGAGATTATTGACCTGTAGTCCGAGTGTCAGGTTGTTTTTGCCGGCCTGAAATCCCGTCTGTGCGGCAATGTTCCAAAGGCTATAGGCGGGTGGGGCAGGGGCAAAGTCAAAGTCTGGCACACGGGTTTGCTCCGCTACCAGGAGATTACTGATCGAGATGCGGCTTTCCTTTCTCCGTTTATGTTGGGGAAGGAGAAAACCCAAACCAGATTCGATTCGATCTGAAGGGATAAAGGGAAAGTAAGTATCTGACTCAAGATTCTTTGCCCTGACGATTGAGCCACGGGTAAACACCTCCCATTTTGGCATGAATGTCCAATTCAGGTTCAAATCGGTTCCCAAAAAACGGGCATCCGCCTGTAGGTATTCGAAGACATTGAAGGTCCCCCTAAGAGAAACAAATTGCTCGTCCTTTGGACTGAGATAAATGTAATCACGAATTTGCTGCGCGTATCCGGTAAGTTCGACGACAAGGTTTTTATCAGTGTATTGAAGCGTGTTGATCCATTTCAATGATTTTTCGGAAACCAAATCCGGATTCCCAATCTCTACAGCTGCAAGCCCGTGGTGAAGACCTTGGCTGAAGAGTTCGTTCACGTTGGGCGCGCGCCAAGCAGAGGCCAAGTTGGAATTGAATGTAATGTTTCTGGACAGGGCATACAGTCCGCCGAGAAATGCCGAGAAGTTCTCGAATCGCAGGTCACTCTCCTGCAATTCACCTCTGACAATCCGGGCAGTTTCCAGCCACCTTCTATCGTACCGTAGGCCTCCTTCGATTTCCAATGGCCCTTTGGTAAATTTTTGGATTGCGAAGGCCCCCAGATTGACCATGTCATAATTGGGGATCAAAGGCACTACGCCAGTGCCGGGAATATTTGAATTAGCCTGTTGGATAACTTGAAATCCAGCGGAACCGCTCCAATTTTTCCTGGTCTGATGGCTGATGAAAGCATCCAATGTGTTGGTGAAGAGCTCCAAGTCTAGCGATGGCCGTTCGTTTCTTTCACCTCTTCTTCTATCAAATTCCTGCCGGTTGTTTCTTTGAAAAGCATACTGGACATTGATTTTGGCAGCAGGACTGAGGTGGAAGTGGCCCTTCAACTTCAGGATTTGATGGCTGACGTTTTGCTGGGGATTTCGGATCGAATAGGTGAAATCAGCCTCCCTAAACGGTCTCCCATTTTCAATGATGCTTTCCAAATCAGAAAGGTTGCCGGTATGTGCATCTGCCAAGATGCCTATGTTTGTTTGAAAATGGCTCACATAAGCCTCAGTGCCAAGTCTGTCATTGCTGTAACCGACCGCTCCAGAAAAATTCAATTCCCGAATACCTGTGTTGTCCAGCATATATTCCGGCGTATGCAAATTGCCTGCGACCCTACCGGAACCTTGTACACGGTAGCCTAATCCTCTGATCTTTTCAGAACCTCCGGAAATATATGCGGCTGTTGCAAGACCGCGACCGTTGGAAAAACCAACCAAATCGACCTCTCCTTTTTGTCCAGCGGAAACAGGCAAAGGTGCCGGATTTACCAGAATTACGCCTCCCATTGCATCCGGTCCAAAACGTACAGATTCAGCACCTTTGACCACTGTGATTTCTTTCGCGAGAAAAGGGTCAATTTCAGGTGCGTGTTCTGCACCCCATTGTTGTCCTTCCAACCGTACGCCATTGTTGAGAATCAGTATCCTGTTGCTGTGCAAGCCATGGATCACCGGTTTTTGGATGGTAAAGCCGGTGCTGTAGGAAGTCACCCCTGGTATTCGGCGAAGCGTTTCGCCCAGGCTTTCCCCCCGAGAGGCTTTCAACTCATCTCCCCTAAATATGCCTAGTGTATTGGCTGTCATCAAAGCTTCTTGGTGCCCATGGATATCCACACCTTCCAAATCGATATCCTCAGCCTGTAATCGAAAAGTGAGACTCAGGTTTCCATTGATTTCGATCTGCTCGAGATGCTCTTGATGGCCGATGTATTGTATTTTTACCCGATCTTTTTTTGCACAGAGGCCACCGATTCGGAAATTGCCCTGCACGTCAGTCACAGCACTGATTTCATGCTCAAACAACCAAACCAATGCGCCTTCTATCGGCTCATTATTTTCCAAATGGACGACTTTTCCCCGAAGTATATATTTGCAATCTACTTGCCCATTTGTCAGGAATGGAAGTAGGAATAGCAGTAGTATTGGGAAGAGTCGCAGGGTCATTTTTGAAACTATGTTGCAAAAGTAGATCGGGGAGCGCGGGATTCCAAGAGCAAATGCAACTTTGTTTCAAAATACACCCAAGGATTGCTGTGAGGGCATGCACCTTTGGGGGTATCTCTGATGAATGTGTAAGGAGCTTATTTGGCGATTTGCTAAAGGAAAAAGGTGTATTCCTTTGCGATAGTTGAAAATAAAAAAGCTGTTCTTTCGGAACAGCCTTTTGACCAAACAAAACACAACATGAAGGGGTACAATTGGTGCCTGCCCCTCAATAGGCTCAAAAGCCACCTATCAGAAAACGAAAAGCAGGACTTGGGGGTAAGCGTGTTTCATACTTTCTCAAACTGTCTTCTTCATGCCTAAGTTACGCAAAAGGCCAGCTTTTCAATATTGAATGATTTTATGGTTGTGATTGAATTTTGTTGTGGAAATAATCGGAGTAGCGAGTGGAATTCAAATTAGCATGGGCTTGAAAATCAGCCCCCGATGCACATGGATATTCCAAGTTGTACTGCAAAATATCAGGACTTCCGCTTGAATGACCAGGTGACGTAGAATTTTGCAACTGTTTCACCTTGAGGATTCTTTCCTTCTGATACCATAGTCAGGCTTCCTGTCTGTCCCGCAGCCAACCCATCGATCAGGGCGAATAGTTCTTTGCCTTGGTTGCAGGTGAAGCTGATTTTTTGGTTTGCCTTTTTGTGGTACTCCGCCCTGAAGTCGACCACAAGCATGCTGTACTGACCTTTTCCAGCCATGGAAAATTGGCAAAGAGCGCCGGTGCTTAATTCGGCTGCCCCGGCCAATGCCGCAAAATAGATGGATTTGAAGGGGTTTTGACTGCGCCAAAAATAGGGAATGGTTACCACACACTTTTCCTCGCTGATCTCCTTGACCTTAAGCCGCCAAAAAACTGCCGAAGGCAATTTGATAAACATGGCCCACCAAAATATAAAGGGATTGAGCATACGTGAGCGGTATTTTTTGGCAGCTTCGGTCATCGTTTTGTCTATTTATGAAACTTGAAGATAAAGAAAAACCCAAACTCATTTTTGAAATGGCATCTTTTTTGGACAATTTCGGGCTAAAAATAAGCGTATATGATTCGGAGAATTTTTGCAATCGTGCTATTGGGATTGGTCATCTATGCCTGTGCAAAGGTGCCCATGAGCGGAAGGTCACAATTGGCCTTGGTAAGCAATGAGGAGCTGTTGCCAATGGCCTATCAGCAATACAATCAAGTATTGAAGGAAAACAAAGTAATCACCAATACGCCCGATGGTCAAATGGTGGTACGCGTTGGTAAGAGAATTGCCGCGGCTGTGGACCAATACATGAAGGAAAACGGATATGAGAAGGAAATGCAGGGCTTTGCTTGGGAGTTCAACTTGATTCAAGATGCTATCGTGAATGCCTGGTGCATGCCAGGAGGGAAAGTGGCATTCTATACCGGGATTATCCCAATTTGCAAAGACGAGACCGGAATTGCGGTGGTGATGGGGCACGAAGTCGCGCACGCGATAGCGCACCATGGAAGGGAAAGAATGTCCAATGCCATGGTGATGAATGGACTTTTGGGAACTGCCCAAGCAGCGATGGGACAAAACCCAACCCTGACTCAGAGCATCTTCCTACAGGCTTTCGGAGCCGGTGGCGAACTTGGAATGTTGTCGTTTAGTAGAAAACACGAACTTGAGGCAGACCAACTCGGGCTAAATTTCATGGCGTTGGCTGGATATGATCCAAGAGAAGCGCCTGGATTTTGGGATAGGATGAACCAGGGTAGGGAAGGGGAGGCTCCACCGGAATTTCTCTCCACACACCCAGGTCCAAACAAACGTAAAGAGGAATTGATCAAACAAATGCCGATCGCTTTGGAGTATTACGAGAGGAGCAAGGCGAAATAAACCAAACACGAATCAGGATACTTTTCAAGGGGAGAAAACCCGGGAGAATGTCCTGATTTTTAATTTGAAGCCTATGAAAGCATTGATCATCGTTGATGTACAGAATGATTTTGTTCCAGGCGGAGCACTTGCCGTCAGGGATGGCGACAAAGTGGTACCGATTATCAATCGGCTTCAACGACATTTCGATTTCATCGTCGTTACACAGGATTGGCATCCCGCTGACCATGGTAGCTTTGCCGCCAACCACCCAGGAAAACAGCCGGGAGAGTTGATTGATTTGCATGGACTGCAGCAGGTGCTTTGGCCGGTACATTGTGTCCAAGGCTCGAATGGCGCCGAGTTTCATCCTGGTTTGGTTAGGGACACTTGGAAACGTGTCTTTAGGAAAGGAACCGATAGGGACGTGGATTCCTATTCCGGTTTTTTTGACAACGGAAGAAGAGGTAACACCGGCATGGGGGAATTTTTGAAAAAGGCAGGCGTGGATTCTGTTTTTGTCTGTGGGCTCGCGACGGATTATTGTGTCAAGTACACCGTTTTGGATGCAGTTTCGCTGGAATTTGACACTCATTTGGTGAAAGACGCCTGCCGCGCGGTAAATCTTGATCCTGCCGATGAAATGAAGGCGATCAAACAAATGCAAGCCGCTGGGGCCACAATTACAACTTCCGAAGAAATACTGAGCCGTTTGTGATTTAGATTACTATTGGTAGGGTGGGTAGGCTTACATTTGTGACAAAAATTCACCAGTGAAAAATCACGCTTTCAGGGTATTCTTTGCCCTCATCCTATTCGCGTTCTCGCATTCATCCTTTGCACAGAACAACCGCGCCAGCGAATCAAATGCAATCGGTTGGTACGGCCTTTTTATGACATACAAAGTCGATGACAAATGGAGTATCCACGGCGAAGTACAACTGCGTCGCACAGAATGGATTGCATCTCCGCAACAAAATCTCTACAGGACAGGAATCAATTATAAAATCCATCCTCAGGTGACGTTCAGAGCGGGTTATGCCTTTGCCGACACTTATAACTATGGTTCCGAGCCTATCCAGTCAAACGGGATACGCTTTCCAGAACATCGGGCATATCAAATGCTTCTTATCAATAATCCAATCGGGAGGGTCGCACTTTCGCATCGTCTGATGCTCGAGCAAAGATGGGTAGGTAGGAGTTTGGATCCCAATGCCACCGAATTTGACGAATGGGTATATAGCAACAGAATGCGCTACATGCTGCGCACCGATCTACCTCTCAAAGGCCCGACGTTGGACGATAAGGAGCCCTATTTGGCAGTTTATGACGAGATATTAATCGGATTTGGGAAAAATGTCAACCAAAACGTATTTGACCAAAACCGGTTTGCAGCAGTCGCAGGATTCAGGTTTTCAGGAAAATACAGACTGGAAGCAGGATATTTTAGCCAAATTCTCCAATTCGGAAGATTGGTCGGGGGAAAAAATTACTTCCAATATAACAGGGGCCTAATCGTCAGCAATTTTGTGAATTTTTGATTCTTTAAACCTTTAAATAAAAGGCCGGCATTGAAATTTCCAGCCTGTTAGCCTAATTCTGCATTGTTGGAAAATTCTTCGGAATCATTTTGCCCCAATTTATAAAATTTCGGCCCTTGCGACAGCAAAACAATTAGAATCTGAAACAAGGAATAATCGTACTCCTTCTGTTGCGCTGGTTTGGATCACCGAAAAGGAAGGAGTAGCGAATAGAAACCTCATGTGCGCCACCGGATTGGGAAAGGCCTAACTTGGATGTCGTAAAGTCGAAGCTGTATCCAATATCCAGTCCACTCTCAAGTGTCAATCCCAAAAGCCCGATCAATGCCTCTTGGTTGGGCAGGTTGTATTTCACCGGAAATCCGCGGTACCATACACCGACCACCAAAGGTTGAATAAAGAATTGCGTCCCGATATCCAGCTGATTGAATGGATTTTGATGTTTGTAATTGAACGCTAAAAACAGTGCACGTTCCTGCCGCGAGTTGCTGAAATAGTTGTTAATAAATCCCTCGCCCAAATCAATCTTGATACCGCCATGGCCGGAAAGTTTCATCGGGAGCTTGCTGATGTTCCCATCAATGAAGGAGGTGTTTGGTTGGGTAAGGTGGTGACCGGCCACGCCGAGCCACAAGATTTCGTTGTGGAAAAGCATCCCGAAATTGTAGTCCATGAAGGAGTGCCTGTAATCATCCGTCAAGAGTTCGCCGCTGATTGGATTGATTACGCCCCGATTGATGTCAAGCTGCGAACCAAAAACCAGATCCCCAAAATAGGCGTCACGGGTGATGAAACTTGCCTGCCCGCCAAACCTCAAAAACGATTCAAATCCCAACTGTAGTCTGTAGGAATATGTAAGTCCGACTTCATTGGTACTCAGCTTTGCTTTGCTTTCCCTGTTTCCATTGAAAATCAAACCTATGCCGCTATTGATGTCAAACATATAGTGGTCCATGTAGGCGGAGTAAGAATTGAAAGAATGGTCCAAACCCGGCCACTGATTCCTGTAATTCGCCCCAATACGCGTCAATTCGGTATTGCCCGTGAATGCGGGATTAAGAAACAGGGGCGCAGCATAGAACTGCGAAAATTGGACATCTTGGGCCTTAGCTAAGAAGCCAAGCCAGATGCCGAGGATTGTAAGTAAAATTCGCTTCATCATAACCAAAAACTGTTTGGTAGAACCAATCATTTGAACTTATCATATAGAAAGCCTTGGCATTGCATGGTGACTACAATACCAAGGTGAATACTCCTGTTTGACTGCCTTTTTCGCCATCCATGGCTTTGAAGACCAGCTTGTATACATAGTTTCCGTTAGGGCTCAACTTGCCGTTGAGTGTACCATCCCAGCCTATTTCTTTGCTGGTCGTGGTGTAGATGAGTTCGCCCCACTTGTTGAAGATCAACATCTCAAATTCATCGATACCTCTCATCTTCGGCATGAAGTAGTCGTTTAGCCCGTCGCCATTTGGTGTAAAGGCATCCGGAACGAGGATTCTGTAGGAGGCCAATACCTCGACCACAAGACTCGATTCGGAAGAGCAGCCTAAGGCGTCGAAGGTCTTGAGGGTGATGATGTAGACCCCGGGTTTCTTGTAGGTATGGACAGGGTTTTGATCGGTGCTGGTATTGCCGTCACCGAAATCCCATTCCCACGACACGACATTTCCAAGGGTCTTGTCCACGAACTGTACAGGATCGTTGACGAGAATTTCGCCGAATGTGCCCAAGGAGATGATTGTGTAGGTGAATTCAGCTTCGGTAAATGCCAGCGGCTTATCCACGACTCTGGATACTTCGACTAGACATCCATTTCTGTCGGTGACCACAGCGCGTATTTCACCAGCGTCGTAGAAGTTGGTTTCCAACACATTGGCAGATCCTGTGTTCCATTCGATTTTGTAGTCAGGGGTTCCGCCTTTGATTTGGAGCCAAGCAACGCCAGTCAACAACTTGTTCTCACAATCCACATCCCAACGCGTGAACAGCCTCACTTCCAAGACAGGTGGTTCTTTGATTTCAAAAGTTTTTGTGACTACGCACCCATTGAAATCTTCGACTTTCACTGTATATGTTCCTGCGGCAAGATTGGACCTATTGTAGCTTTCAAGGCCAGGAACGTCGGACCAGGTTATTTTATATGGTTGGATACCGCCCACCACGTTGATATTGATGTAGCCGTTTTGATCACCATGGCAATCCAAAATGTCGCTGTAGTCATCTATGATCTGCAAGGGCTCAGGTTCGTTGATGGCAAAACTACCACCAGTGGTACAACCGTTCCTATCTGTGATGATCACGCTGTAAGTGCCTGGGGCCAAGTTTCTAACCACACGGCTGTTGGCGCCATTTGACCATTTGTAGGAATAAGGTGCAGCCCCACCGGTCACTGTAAGTGTGATTGATCCATTGTTTTGACCAAAGCACCTTACATCCACCACGGTCTCGCGGAAGTTGAGTAATTCTGGCTCACGGATGTTGTAAGTACCTGTGACGATACAGCCTACTTCATCTTCGACCGTCACAGTGTAAATACCAGCCGATAGGTTTGTCGCTGTCAATTGGTCCTTAAGTCCATGACTCCATGAGACTTTGTAAGGAGCCCTTCCGCCGGTGATCTCTACTTGGATCATGCCGTCTTGTCCGCCGAAGCAGGAGACGGACTTGATTGCAACCAATCCAACCCTCAAGTTCAATGGCGGAGCGATTTCAGCAGTACCCATGACGGTACAGCCATTTGCGTCGGTAACTACCAACTCATAAGTACCAGGTAGCAAGTCAGTGATCGTGGAGGTAGTATCTCCATTCGACCAAAGGTATTTGTAAGGCCCCACGCCACCTGTGACATCGGCGATGATTTGTCCACGCTCACCTGCAGTACAAACAGCCATTTTCCCGCTGAATTGCAGATTCATCGGAGGCGAAGGAACAGGGACATTGTAGGTGCCTTGGACTACGCAACCCTTGGCGTCTGTTACGACGACCGAGTAAACACCTGGTAGCAATCCAAACAAGTCTTTGGTGGTGGCGCCATTGGACCAAGCATAAGTATATGGAGCGGTGCCGCCTTTTACTTCAAGTACCAGTTCCATCACGCCGTCAAACTTACACAACTCACTTGAGGTGAATCCCTTGACAGACAGTTCTTCAGCAGGTTCTTTTACCTCGTATTGGATGCTGACAAAACAAGAGTTCTCATCGATGACAAATACCGTGTAAAGCCCAGCCCTCAATCCCGTGATTTCTGGGGTATTTCGGCCGTTGCTCCACTGGATATTGTATTTGCCCGTTCCTCCGGTAATGTTCAATTTAATTCGGCCATCAGATCCAAACTTGCAGGAAACATCCACCAAGTCCACAAGGTCGACGATCAAGGGCTTAGGTTCGGCGATCTCGTAGGTTTGGGTTACGGAACATCCTTTGGCATCGACAACGGTTACGGTGAATGAACCGCCGGATTTACCAGAAATTCCTCTCGTGGTTTCGCCGGATGACCAGCTATAGGTGTAAGGACCCGTACCGCCCGTTACGATCAACTCGATGCCGCCATTTCCTTCTCCGGCACATCTCACGTCACTGACAATTCCAGTTACAGTGAGCGGTTCTGCAGGTTGCGTGACGATGTATTCCCGAATCAATTCACAACCCTTTGAATCTTTGATAACTACCTGGTAGGTTCCAGCCGGAGCATTTTGAAGATTTTGTTGAGTACTGACGACCGCGCCTGTGGCTTTGTCAGTCCATACAAATGAGAATCCTCCATTTCCTCCTGTAATTTCCAGATTCATCGCACCATCACTTCCCCCAAAGCAACTCACCGGAATAGCAGTAGCGGTAACAAAAATCGGATCAGGCTGTCTGATGACGACATTGCTTCTGATGATACAGCCATTGGCGTCAGTGACGACCACCTCATAGTTTCCAGGAGCTAAGCCGGTTCTGGATTCACTTACATTTCCGTCAGACCACCTTACGCTGTATGGGGCCGTACCGCCGGAGATTGTAATGGAAGCCTCGCCGTTGTTTGCCGCGTAGCAAGTAATGTCAGCAGAATTTACAGAAAGATTCAGCGCAGGCGGCTGCGTGATTTCCACTTCCTGGATAGGAGAGGAGCAGCCATTCGCATCCATGACAAAAACAAAATATTTCTTTGGTCTCAAGCCTGTCGCTGTCAAGCTACCATATTGAATTCCATCAATAACCAATGTGTAGCCTGGCTTTCCGCCGGACGCCACCACACTGATGGTTCCGTTTTGGGAGCCAAAACAATTGACATTCGTGCTACTTAGAACAAAGTCAACAGGAGTGGTATCCTTGACCTCATAGGTTTCGGAGGCAACACAATTGTTTTCGTCCGTTACTGTCAGCGTGTAGAATCCAGCGGGTACATCGGTTAAGTCTTCAGCATTCCCGACAACTTGACCCGTGGCGTTTCGCCACTCATATCTGTATCCACCGGATCCACCAAGGACATTCACCTTGATTTGTCCATCCGATCCGCCAAAACAAGAGATATCGATGATATCTTCGAGAAGGATTTCGACAGGATCAGGATTATCGATCGAGATAGCAGTGGTCCATTCACAGCCTTTTGAATCCACGACCCTGATGGTATAGGATCCAGGCGCCACGTCAGGGAAGGTCAAATCACCGCTTACCGGTACAGGGAATTCAGTTCCATTCAAGAAAGCCCTGTATCCTCCGTTACCGCCAGTGATTTTTAGTCCGATATCTGAAACGTCCCCAAAACAAGGTACCTCATCGAGATAGGTCACAGTCGCTGACAAAGGAGCTGCAGGCTGCGCTATGACAATTTGAATGACATCGGATCGGCAGGTTCCGTTCATAGCGAAGGCGTTGTAAACACCTGCTGTGAGCCCAGTGACCGTGTTGCCGGCAATTTCCTGGCCATTGAAGAAAATTCTGTAGGTAGAAAATGCCCCACCGGATGGAGAGAAAGCGATTGTTCCATCGTTTCCTCCGAAACAAGAAACATCTGTAGGTACTGCTGCGAGGATTACCTGTGGCGGTTGAGCCAACTCAACGGTTTCAATAATATCCGCACAACCCCCGTCGGATATCTTATAGCGGTAGAATCCTGCGACCAGTCCGCTGATTGAGGTCTTATCGGCATGGGCCGGAATCACTGAGAAAGTGGAGTTATCTGGGGAATAGGCCCACTCAATCGCATAGGGTTTGGTCCCGCCGGTGATCTGGAGTGAAATACCTCCAGTACCACCGAAGCAAACGATGGACTGGAGGCTTGCGGTAGCCTGCAATGGCAGTGGTTGGCCAAGGGTTCTCGGAGGAATATTCACCGAGCAGCCATTGGCGTCAACAGCACTGAATGTATAAGTTACATTTGCCTGCAGGTTACCAAACACTAGGGCTTGATCATCTAGGGCACTATAGGTATTTCCTTGGAAGGTGATGGTGTAAGGCGCTGTGCCTCCAGTAAGAGTAAGCGTTATGCTGCCATCGGCAGACTCAAAGCAGCTCAGGTCCTCTGTCACGATAGATTTCAGGCTCAAAGGAGAGGCTGGCTGGGTCACATTGATAATCACGTCGTCTGATTTACAGCCGCGGACATTGTCTACCGCATAGACGATGTATGATCCTGCCCTGGCAGGGAACTGATTGCCAAAAATCTGGCTGCCGTTGACGAAGTAGGTGAAGTTGGTAGAGCTTCCGGAAGATGCTGTCAAGGTCACTTGGGCAGATTCGCCGAAGCAGAGTATCGGACTGGCTACATAGGTGAGCGTTACAGGTATTCCATCAGCGATTGTGACGGTGTCTGTGACGACGGAGCAATTATTTGCCTCAATTACCGTGTATCGATATTGACCAGCAGTTGCCCCTTCGATGCGTCTGTTTGTTTCGGTAAGGGTTTCCCAGGTGCTTGTACCCGTGTTGAATTTTTCCCAAAGAATAGTGTACGGTTCTGTTCCACCTGAAATAGTGAGATCGATAAAGGTAGCACCTCCCACACAGGCAATCACACCTGCTGTGGCAGAAACCGCCAATGTTCCTGGTTCTGAAATCGTGACTGTTTCAGTCGCCAAGCAGACACCGTCTTTGTCCCGAACTTCAAGTGTGTAAGAACCCGCTACCAAAGAGGAGAAAGAGTATTCTGTGTCTTCCACCATGGCGGAAAGTGACTGTGTTGGACCTGAAAGCGGAGTCAATAATGCAGTGTAGGTTGGTCGGCCACCAAGTACTTTGAACTTGATCGCACCGACATTTCCGCCGAAGCAGTTCACATTTTCAGCCACCAAATCAGAAATCTCCAAAGGTCTGGATGGTTGGGAAACAACGACCAAAACCGGATCGGATTCGCAACCAAGGTTGTCCACCAATTTGATTAGGTAATTTCCTGGAGCAATGTTGATGAACGAAGTTTGCGTGGCTTGGGACACCCCGTTCACAAATACAGTGTATGTTCTGCCGCCTTGTACCGTTGGATTGACAACTTGGAATAGGCCGTCATTTGCACCGAAACAGCTTACATCTTGGGATGTGACCGTGAAAGTTGGTTTGATTGGATTGATGATGGTAAACGTGCCGATCCTGTCTGGACAGCCGGCATCGTCGACCAACCATTCGTAGTCACCTGCTGGGAGGTTCTCGAATAGGAAGCTTCCGGCATCTTCATTGACAAATTCCTTCGAATAGCCATTGATCGAAGTGACACGAATGGTCTTACCGAGCGATCCTCCGGCGAGGTTCAGGGTAAATCTTCCCAAGTCTCCCTCACAGACTGGCTGCACAATGGAGGTATTGATTACAATTTCATCAGGTTGGTTGATGATATAGTCTGGAGAATTGATTTTGCAACCTCCCGCGTAGGTAATTTCCATGAAATAGGTACCGGCGATTAGGTTATCCAGATCTGCCTCAGCTATTGGGATAAGCCCGCCTACGATTGGCCTTCTATACCACTGAACCACGATTCCTGTGGTATTACCAGATACTGCAAACCTGATCGCTCCGTCAGACCCGCCAAAGCAGGTCACATGTTTTTCTACTTCAGCATCGAAAACAGGAGGATTTGGTTCGTCGATTGTGATGGTGGAGAAATCCTCGCAACCTGCAGCATCCGTTACTTTGACGTCATAAGTACCCGCAGTCAATCCGGAAAGGATTGAGTTGGTAATCACTTGCCAAACGCCACCCACAAATATCGAGTAGGTGTAGGAAGGAACGCCGCCAATTGCATTGATGAAGAGTATACCAGATTCACCAGGACAGCTTGCGTCCTGTGGATTGGTAAACAAAGTCAAGGGCTGGCTTGGTCCTGGAACGCTGTAGGTTTTGGTTACGGTACATGCGCCAGAAAGGCTGTACTCTACTCTGTAGAAGCCCGGAGCCAGATTTGTGATCGTGTTGGTGTTTTCTGCCACAATCGAATTGTCTGCCAATTTGATCCACCTGCTCGTACTCAAGCCCGGGATCCATCCCACAAAATCTACTTCGATGCTGCCATCAGTGTAAGCACAGCTTGGACCAGATATATTCACTAAGTTGATATCAAGAGGATCCGGCTGGATGATCTCGATGTTTTCCAATCTGGTGCTACATCCATTGGCGTCTGTGACCGTTACGCTGTAAATTCCTGCGCTGAGGTTTGAAGGATTCTGGTTGATAAATCCATGATCCCAACTGAAGAAATACAAGCCTGTACCGCCTGCCACGTTGATTGTGATTCGACCATCATTGCGGCCATGACAAGTGACATCATCTTTTGACACAAGCGTTACTACCAAAGGTGCGGGTGCGGCGAGGTCTATGATCCGTTCGTTGGTACAGCCGTTGGCGTCTGTTACAAGTATTTTGTAGGTTCCAGCCCCAATATTGGATAGGGTAGGGCTCGTGCCCGGGATCGGGTCAAAAACGCCGGGACTTGTCTCCTTTTGCCATTGGATCGAATAGGTCGGCACGCCGCCACCGATTTGGACCTCGATTCTTCCATCTGTGGAATCAAAACACTTAGGTTCAATTTTGGTAAGGAGGTTGATGGCAATCGCACTTGGTGGCTGTGAAACCAGGATGTCCTTTAACTCTTTGATACATCCGTTGGCGTCGGTCACGGTCACGTTGTAAAGACCTGCGGCCAGACCATTGATGTTTTTCTGTGTAGAAGTGAATCCGCTAGGACCCGTCCAAGCATAGGTGTATGTCCCGGTACCTCCAGATACAGCGATATTGATGGCGCCTGTGCTTTCGCCAAAGCAGAGTACATTTACAGGCGGGCCATCCAAACCAAGCAACAATTCGGGGGTTGGAGGGATCGTGAATGTTTCTTGGACAAAACAAGAGTTGTTGCCGAGATCATAAACCTTCACGGTATATTGTCCTGGCCCAACGTTGATAAGGTTTTGATTGGTTGAAATAACCGTAGAGAAATTGCCTGCGACGAACCATTCCACACCCAAACTGCCGGTACCGCCACCGATACTGATGCTGATGCCACCGTTTCCTTGACCAAAACAGGTCTCTTGTTGGATGACAGGGTTGCTGATTGAAATCGCAGGGAGCGAGGTGATGTCAAAGTTGATGTTGGGAACCACGCAGCCATTTGCGTCACGGATCTCAATAAAGTTGTTGGTGGAAGCGCCAAGACCGCTAATCGTTACATCACCAATTGAAGTCGTAGTGACGGTTCCGCCGTTAAGTGCATAGGAATAAGGCGCAGTTCCACCTGAGATAGTGAAACTTACCGAACCTGAAAATTCCCCGGCACAGACCACATTGACGATTGTTGGAGGTCCTACGGCCAAGGGGGCTGGCTCGGTTACGGGATAATCTTTTGAGACGGTACAGCCATTGGCATCCCTTACAACTAGCCTGTAAACCCCTCCCGACAGGTTGGTCAAATCCAACTGTGTCTTTCCAGCCAAATCCGTGAAAACGCCAGAAATTTCCTTTTGCCATTGGTAGCTGAGGGGAGCGGTACCACCACTTGCGGTTAGCCCAGTGATTGATCCGTTGTTGTCTCCTGCACAAAGGATGTTAGTAATCCGGAGGTTATTCTCGTTGATGACCAATTGTGGCGGATTGGTTACATCTACAAAATCCGTGATCGCGCAATTTGTCCCGTAGGAAATAACCACTTCATATTGTCCGGCTGGAAGGTTGTTGAAGGTGACATCATTTCCAGTTTGGGTGACTGTATTTACCGTTACGTTGAATGCGGTACTCGGATCATTTATCCTCACCCTGACACTACCGTCTGCCGCCCCAAAGCAGGTTGGGTCTGTGATCGTATAGTCAACCGTAGGAGCATCAGGTACCGGGATATTGACGGTATAGTTTACTTCACAACCCCTAGAGTCCCTTACCCTAACCGTGTTGGTGCCTGAAGGAAGATTGAATGCCGTCGCTGTAGTTTCTCCATTGCTCCATAGATAGGTGAATCCTCCCCATCCTCCTGCTACGTTGAAGATCCGGGCGGATCCATCGTTTGAACCTGCGCAAGTGAGGCCTTTAAGGACTTCTGTTTGGCCGGTGATTGGCCCTGGAGGGCCATCGATGGTTACATTTAGTACAATTTTACAGCCCTGAGCGTCAGATACTTCTACGGTGTAATTTCCAGGGGCAAGGTTGGAAGCAGTCCTTGTAGTTTGACCGTCGCTCCATTTGAACTTATATCCGCCCCATCCTCCCGAGCGGTTTACCCTGGCGGTTCCGGTATTGGTGCCGAAGCATATTTCGGAGGTCGTGGTGACGGATGCGGTGAGCGGTGCGGGTGGTGCAGGCACGTTGACTGTATAAGTCAAGGTACATTCAGGGTAGTCCCCACCTCCATGCCTTACTACAATGGTATGCGTACCAGCACCAAATCCTGTAAATGTTCTCTCTCCATTGGTAGCACCGATCGAAATGCTTTGGTTGCTATAAGCAGTGGTACCATTGGGTCGGATGATGTCAACACGAACTTCATTTGGCGGAAATGGGAACGCCATAAACAGGCGGTTCACCTGGAGCCTGATCGTCCCGTTGGTTTCCCCAAAACAAACCACCCCCGTGGCAGAAGGGACGATGTTGAGCAATTGCTCGTTTCCAATATTGAAAACCAGCTCTTCAGGACAATCGGGTAGTCTGTAACGATCCGAAATCTCCAACACATAATCACCGGCGGCAAGTTGGTCATACCTGATTTGTCCCCCTGGAGCTACGATCCAATCCGTCACATAGGTTCCATTGGACCTTCTGATTCTAAACCTTACCTCGCCTTCGAAATCACTGGCGTCAAAACTCACGCCTCCATTTGCTACGCAGGTTTCTGGAAAAGTGCCTGCACCGGAGGCTGGATTTAAGACAAGAGGCTCGACTTCTTCGATCTCGATCTCTGTAAGCTCTTTACAACCTGTCGCGTCGATCACTTCAACGAGGTATTTTCCCGCGGGAACGCCACTCAGGTCTATATTGCGTCCACTGATGATATTGGTGCGGACAAGTGTGTTTGATTCATCATAAAAATTGATCGTAAATGGAGGTATACCATTTTCGATCGTTCCGTATACTATCCCAAATGTTTCTCCAGCACATTGTTGGGCTTCATCATAAAGTATATTGAGGATAAAATTGGTGCTGCCCTTGAAGTTGATGACCTCTGTGTAGGTATTGCCACCTGCATCGGTGACGAATAGTGTATAATCTCCTGCTTGGGCCTGTTCGATGGTACTGAATTCACTTTCGCTCAGATTTGCATCCGTTTGGATCACGTTGCCACCATAACTCCACACATAGGTGTATGGGGCCACACCGTTTCTCACCCGAATTGAGGCTTTCTTTTCACATTCGGAAAAAATAAAGACATCTCGGATAATCGGGGCTGCTACCGCTTCGTTTACAAGGGAAAGCATCCCAAGAAAGAGGAAAGCCCAAGCGAATGATACAGCGTAAAATTTTTTCATAATGATCCAATTTTTAACAAGACCCTTTGGATGAGGTCAAGTCATGCCACGAACCCGTTCATAACATTTAGCCCAATTGGAAGGAAATTCTGC
This sequence comes from Mariniradius saccharolyticus AK6, assembly GCF_000330725.2. Taxonomy (GTDB): domain Bacteria; phylum Bacteroidota; class Bacteroidia; order Cytophagales; family Cyclobacteriaceae; genus Mariniradius; species Mariniradius saccharolyticus. The sequence continues at coordinate 168,147 of NZ_AMZY02000018.1, forward strand.
AGGGTGATTAAACAACAGCTGGCGATTTGGGTGATTAATCCAGCTATTTTGTTTCGGGTATTTTGCAGAATACTCCTTGTAAAAGGTATTTCGCTCTTTAATATAAAATTCTATGCATTTTATATATAGATAAAAGAAATACTTTGAATTGGGTGATTCAGAGTAATAAATGGAATAATATTCTTAATTCAAAGAATCAAAGCAAAAAATTAAAAGTCTCATTCACAACATTTGTTTGGCCTCGCAATGCTTTGTTTTTTTCCGGATTTGGCAGGATTTCAAAAAAAGGCGACTTAGATATTATACGCAGGACAATGCTAAAGGACAAGTTATTTGTATAAACGGTTTGACTTTGGACAAAACAAAATCCCGACTTGTCGATACAGGTCGGGATAAAATATTGAGGAAAAATATCGCTGCTGTTTTCGGTTCAAAAGTTAGGGAAAAACGGAAATCAAAACCCTTCTTGAACTTGAGTGAAGTTTCACACGAGCTCCTTGATTTCGATTCCTTTTCCCCTGAAATCAGCCTTTTCGCCTTTCCTTAGGTTCCAAAGTGCAGCCACCAAGGGAGAGTCCTTGGAAACGAGCTGATAATCCACTCCGTCCATGACTACTTTGCCCATGGGGATGGAAACCCAAATTCTACCCATCGGAACTTCGAAAAGTGTTCCTTCCTGAATGGAGTCTAGCTGCTTGATAGGAACCGCATTTAATTGGGCCAACATTGCCTTGCTGGAGGACAGTCTTTTTTCCAAAATATCCCTCGTTTGGTGGAGCATTTCTTGGTGGGTTTCAAACTTGTCGCCCGCAGAGCTTTTCTCCTCCACTTCGGATGATTCCTGCAATTCCGCCAATTGGCGCTGGATGTCTTTGATTTGTTCCTTTAAAATCTCCTGGGCTTTTGCCAGTAAAGAAGGTTTGGTCGTCGTATTCATGCCGCAAATTAAGTTGAAAATTGGGAGAAATGGAATTCTTTTAAGCATATGACCTTACGAGGTAGATTGGGAGAGACTGCGGTTGGAGAGCGGCCGTGGGCGAAATTGTAATCATGGTAAATTGCATGTCCTCTCCAGGCTTGATGGTTGGCGTCGGAAGTACCATCGATAGGTTTCCTGAAAAAATTGGAAATCCCATTTGAACCTCCTTTCGGCAATTTTCAAAGGTCATTTGCTTTTCTCGACTAATTTACCGAAACTGACTTTAATCATGATTTTGGCTGATTAACATTGGTAACTTAAGCTAACCAATTAATCAAATTTGGTAAAGGCAGAAAAATGAACCCGCTTAGTACATATATCAAAGAGAGTCCGTTCCTTAAAGAAATAGGAGAGATCGCGCTATTTACCAAGCGTTTTTTCAAGGAAATAGCGAAACCCAAACAAGAATATGCCGAATTTCTCAACCAATGTTTTTGGATCGGCTACAAGTCGCTCATACTTGTTGGGGTGACTGGTTTTATCATGGGACTTGTGCTCACGATTCAATCGCGGCCGACACTTGTCGAATTTGGTGCCGAATCCATGCTGCCCTCCATGGTGTCAGTTTCCCTTATCCGGGAAATTGCCCCTGTGATCACTGCTCTGATATGTGCCGGGAAAATCGGTTCTGGAATCGGGGCCGAACTCGGGTCCATGCGTGTCACGGAGCAAATCGACGCGATGGAAGTCTCCGGAACGAATCCTTTCAAATACCTGGTTGTGACGCGGGTGATGGCTGCCACGTTGATGCTTCCCGTGTTGAGTAGCCTTGCAAACGCGATTTCACTATATGGTGGATACCTTGGTGCAAACATTCGGGGAAATGTGAGTTGGAATTTATATTGGTTTCAGGTTTTCAATGTCCTGAATTACGGGGATGTTCTACCCTCCCTGATCAAGACTTTCTTCTTCGGTTTCGCGATCGGCATTATAGGATGTTACAAAGGCTATTATTCCCAAAAAGGCACCGAGGGTGTGGGACGGTCCGCGACTACAGCGGTAATCGTCGCCTCGTTGCTGGTATTTATCATCGACCTGATTGCAGTACAGATCACAGATTTACTTGGACTTACCTAGACTGATGATGGAAAATGAACCAATCATAGAAGTCCGCCAAGTCAACAAGTCATTTGGCAAAAACCACGTTTTGCGGGATTTTTCCATGGATGTCAACCAAGGCGAAAACCTTGTAATCTTGGGAAAATCAGGCTCTGGGAAATCCGTTTTGATCAAATGCATCATCAGGCTAATCGATGCAGACTCTGGCTCGATCAAAGTATTGGGTAATGAAATAAATGGCTTGGATCAAGAACCCTTGGACGATCTCCGATCCAAAATCGGTTTTCTGTTTCAGAGCAACGCATTGTATGATTCCATGACCGTTCGACAAAACCTTGAGTTTCCTCTACGGATACATTGGACCAAAGAGGAAAGATTAAAAAATGGGTATAGCGCCGTGATGGAAGCCTTGACGGATGTGGGACTTGCGCATACCATCGATATGATGCCGAGCGAGCTGTCGGGTGGTATGAGAAAACGGATAGCCTTGGCGAGGGCCCTGATATTAAGGCCTAAAGTAATTCTCTACGATGAACCCACGACCGGACTCGATCCAGTTACGGGACGAGAGATCAGTGAACTTATGGTTTCCGTGCAGAAGAAGTACAATGCGACTTCTGTGATTATCTCCCATGATATGAATTGCATCCGCATTACATCCAACCGGGTTATCATGCTGATTGAAGGGCGAAATTATGCCGATGATACCTTTGAAAACCTGAAAAAATCAAATGATCCGAAGATAAAAGAGTTTTTCACCTAGTGACTATGGAAAGCAAAATGATGAATACCGCAAAATTGGGCGCGATGGTGTTGGCCGGATTGATATTCCTGGTAATGATGCTCTACATCATTGGCAAGAATCAGAACATATTTGGCTCATCCATCACCGTTGTGGCTGTCGTCGAACACGTCAGCGGCCTGGTTCCTGGCAATGACGTCCGATTCCAAGGCATCAATGTCGGCACCGTCAAGTCGGTAGAAATGGTCAACGACTCTACCATTCACGTGACAATCTATGTGCTCAATAAAATGCGGCCTTTCATCCGAAAGAACGCCATGACAACCATCAACACCGATGGCTTGATGGGGAACAAAATTATCCAAATCGTACCACAGGCGGGAGACGCACCCCCAATCGAGGAGGGCGATATTCTCTACGCCCAGCCTGGAGTCGATCCCGATCGCATATTCAAGGCCTTGGATGTGACTTCCGGTCAAATTGCCAAGACATCTGAAAACCTATTTGAAATCACTGAGCGGATCAAGCTTAGCGAAGGTGTTTGGAAGTTGTTGGGGGATACGACCATTAGCGAGGAGTTGAAGTCAACCTTGGGCGCATTCAGAGCTGCGGGAAGTCAAGCAACGACTCTTGGGAAGACCGCCAACGAGATGTTGCATACCTGGGAAAACGGAGGCGGACTTGTCAACAGATTATTTACGGACTCAGTCATGAGCAATAGTTTTTTCAAAACCATCCAAGACGCCGAAAAGGCCACTGCTGAAGCAAATCGTACCATTTTGGAAATCAAAGCGATGGTCGCTGAAGTGGAAGCAGGGCAGGGCACTGCGGGCTTGATTCTGAAGGATTCTGCCACCCGTGAATCCATCCATCAGAGTATCATGATGATCGAAAAAGGCGTGGAGGAGTTCAATATCAACATGGAAGCAATGCGGCACAATTTCCTTTTTAGAAGGTATTTCAAAAAGTTGGAAAAAGAGCAGAAAAAGTCCCAACCATAACCAGACAAAGTGCTGAAGTCAAAAACACAGGCCATCCGATTTTCAGCAAAGGACTACCGAAAGAACAGATTTAGTCTGGATAATCTGCCTTTACTCCCACAATTTAAACCCTCCATCAAACGCAAGATGGTTGTTTCCAAGACGACAGCCTTGAGGAATGGTTGTCAGCAATTTGGAGTTACCGCCGCCCAATACAATATCGTCGGGTAAAAATGCATCAGCAAACCGCTCCACCACTGAGTGAACGTGCTTTTCCCACTTTTCTGGCCCGAGTTTGTTCAGTCCCCTAAGCCCGAGATAATCCTCGAAGGTTCCTTTCTTGTAACTGAGGTGGGCCAATTCCATGGGCAGGATTGTACCTTCTGCGATGATCGCGGTGCCAAGTCCGGTTCCGAGTCCCAAAAAAAGCAAAACCCCTGAGCCCTCATAAGATCCCAGGGCCTGCATGGCAGCGTCATTTAGGATTTTTACCGGTTTTCCAAAGGCTTTGCTAAAGTCAAATCCAACCCAGCCATCGCCAAGGTTTTTAGGTTCTGTCTGGATAAGTCCGTGCTTGATGACTCCTGGAAAGCCCATTGAAATGACGTCATAATGCCAGTCTTTGGTCATTTCAATGATCCCGTCCACCATCATCTGTGGTGTCATGGTAGGGCCGGAGGGAAGTTTCCTGCGTTCCTCAGGACCCTCAATTTTAGCCTTTACGTTAGTGCCTCCGATATCGATTACTAGCTTGTCCAATTCCTTGCATGTTGTTGGGATGGCAATTTAATTAAACTCGGTTTGCCTGCCAACCCAAAAATTCGCTGAATTTGGAAATTGACCGCATAAATTTGGAAGCCAGCCTATTGTATTTTTGAGTGGGATTTTCGTTTACCAGGCTCTTATTTAATTCTGACGGTGATATCAGCAGCCGTTCTTAAATCAATTTTTGCATCTACATACCTTGGGATATTCCCGGAATGGAGACTTTGTGTTCTGAGAAAAGAGAAGCCGTTTGAATGTGCGTCAATTTTTGCCTCAAGGTTACCTTTGAATTCGGTGTCCTGAAAACAGGCTATGGCTAACTGCGCCTTCGGCATATTGTAGATCACGCGAATGGTTTCTTTTTTTTCGACAATAAACTGTCCGGACTTCACCCCCAAACCGGCCTGATTTGGCTGCTGATCTGGTTTGAATATATAACTAACGATTCCTGAAGGCTTGTTTGTCACGAACTTCACCACTAAGTCCACTTGGTTTTGGGTGTAGACGGTATCTAAAATTGATATTGAGGGATCTATCATGTGTTGGACTAGCGAAGCCTCGTCCAGCCTCAATCGATCATATTTAAGTCCCAAAGCGAGCAGGTTTGCATGTGTACCTTGGTTCATAGGATTCCAATTGATGGATTTTGTTTGAATTGGACTCGCCAAACTCGTTGAATTAGATTCAAAATCAAAGTCCGCCAAACAAACCTGCCGGGTTTGGGGATATGAATTTGTCTTGATATAAATGCACCTTTCCTCGAGGTCATACACGACTCCCCATTGGGTTTTCTGTTGCCCAGCCTTGTTTGCGGAAATATCCAATAGATCAAAGCTTAGGTTTACATTCATCTGAGGGATAGCACCCAGGTGCCCCATCAAAAGCATGTATTTGTTCAAAGAGCTATTTTCTGATTTGGCAGATTTGTCTTCGCTTTGAGAAAAATACTTCTGGGCAACTTCGCTCGATACCTGAGTCATGACTTGGAATTCACCCTGTTTTTCGGAAAACCTAACCTCACCATCTACAAAATCGATGACCGCCGAAAAACCGCATGGGTCTGCAATCAGGTAATGTACGGTTTCCAAGGGGCGTATGCGAAGCCGATGGATATTTGCAATTACCTCACTCACCGACCCAAAGTTGTCCAGTTGATATTGGATCCACTCAAGCTCTGAAATACTTGGAGCATTTGTTTCGGGATATTCACTCGTACCCAGAAAGAGGTGCTCCACGACCAATCCTGCTTCGTTGATTCCACCGACGGGAAACTCCTTTCCCAATTGATTTATCGTAATCGACCCGTAAATGGAAGTCCAAGAGGCCTTTTCTCCGGCATGAAAGCCGTAAGCGATCTTTCTCTGCCCGGGCAGGTTTTGTATCAGAATGCCATGTCCGCTTTTCGAGTCATGATTTTTGGCCAAAATACCCTTGGTACCATGTACGAAAAAGGCAGTATTGGCAAAGCACTCAATGAATGCCAAAGACAGCAACAGTGTAACGATGTAAGCCTTCATTTTTACCAAAAATTGAAAACCAGTCAATTGAATTGAATATTGTTCAATTATTTTACTGGTTTATGGGTGAATGATGAGAGATAGATTTTATTCTCTGATTAATTTTTCTGTAAATATATAAAAAAATGTATTTTAAATACAAATTAAATTTCTACATGTGAAAATAAACCGAGACTTTAAATACTTTCCGCTAAGGCATTTACTCAAACAGGAGTGGTCGACATTAGCTGTAAGGTCATCTCTTCAGGTTGACAATCGCTAATTGAGAGTAATGAGATCGCCCTAAATCGCCGAAAAAGTTTAATTTCGATCCAATCCTCTTGCTTATATGAAAATCCTCTTTGCGATATCTATACTTTTGTCCGGGTTTGTGCCAAAAGCCGAGTCAAGTCAGACTTCAAGGCCTAATATTTTATTCATCATTGCGGATGACTGGTCTTTCCCGCATGCAGGTATCTATGGAGACAAGGTTGCGCGGACCCCAACCTTTGACAGGATTGGGACCGAAGGGGCGGTTTTTTTCAATGCCTTTACAGCTGCTCCGTCTTGTTCTCCTGCACGCGCAGCAGTCTTGACCGGCAAATATCCGCATCAATTGGAGAGTGGTGGCAACCTGTGGTCCGAATGGCCTGCCGAGTTTCCCACCTATGTCGACTTGGCAGAGAAGAACGGATATTTCGTTGGTTCCACACGAAAAGGATGGGGTCCGGGAGATTTTCAGGTATCCGGTCTTTCGGATAACCCAGCAGGAAAGAATTTTGAAGATTTTGACGCTTTCCTTACTGAAAGACCTAAAGACAAGCCCTTTGTGTTTTGGTTTGGAAGTCATGATCCGCACCGGGATTACGAGGCCAATACCGGAATAAAGGCGGGGATGAGGTTGGAGGACGTTGATGTTCCTGGATTTCTACCGGATCTTGCATGCGTAAGGAACGATATTTTGGATTACTATTTTGAAGTTGAGCGTTTTGACAGGGAGTGTGGGAATTTGATCGCGACCTTGGAGCGAATCGGCGAATTGGATAATACTGTCGTCGTCATTACCTCAGATAATGGGATGCCGTTTCCAAGATCAAAGGCAAATCTTTATGATTTTGGCGTAAAGGTACCTTTAGCTATTCGGTGGCCTACGAAGATTCGAGCAGGCACCAAAATCGAGAGTTTTGTTAACTTGATCGATTTGGCGCCATCATTTTTGGAAGCGATGGGGATTCCGATTCCAAATATGAGTGGAGACAGTCTTTGGCCCTTGTTCGCTGCGACCCAACCCGGCAAGGCTGAGGTATTTTTGGAAAGAGAGCGGCATGCCAATGTCAGAAAGGGAAACCTCAGCTATCCAGTTAGGGCTGTTCGAACCGATCGATATCTCTACATCCGAAATATGATGCCAGATCGCTTGCCATCGGGAGATCCCCATGTACACCAGTCAGTAGGCCAATACGGTGATGTAGACAATTCGATCACAAAATTTCTCATCATGCAGATGCAGGGCAAACAGAACAACGGACTTGATTTCTTTGAACTATCGTTTGGCTTGAGACCAGAAGAAGAACTGTACGATGTTGTGAAAGACCCCTACCAGCTAAATAACCTCGCATACAGCAAAAAATACAGCCCTGTAAAGGAGGAACTCCGCGAGAAACTAACTAACTGGATGAGGGAAACGGGAGATCGAAGGTTTTCCGATCCTAAAAGTACCTATTGGGATGATTTGCGGTACACGCCTGATTATCAAATGAAAGATGTTGATGTAAGGTCTGAGATTGAGAAATACAGGATTGAACCTCCATTAGGGAAGTACTCGAAAACAGGCATTCCCTGTATCACTTTAAGTTCTGACGACAAACAATAGAAAGTCGAACGCGTCAACCGGCTGTTTATTGATCAGGTTTTTTGAAATCCATCGAAGCAGAGTTGATGCAGTAGCGGATACCGCCACGGTCCCTAGGTCCGTCTGGGAATCGATGTCCCAAGTGGCCGCCGCATTGCGCACAAAGGATTTCCTCCCTGATCATAAAGTGGGAATAGTCCATCTGCACCACGACGGCTTCTGGCTTGATGGGTTCAGTGAAGGATGGCCAACCGCAGCCGCTGTCATATTTTGCCGAAGAGTGGAAAATTTCATTTCCGCAGGCTTTGCATTCATAAATTCCCGTGTCCTTATTGAGGTAGTATTGTCCCGTAAATGGCCGCTCGGTGCCTTTTTCACGGAGAATATGGTAACTCATTGGATCGAGTTCCTTTTTCCATTCGGTCTCCTCTTTTTGGATAGGGAAGTCTATTTTCTGATTTTTTGCCATGGGATTTGCGGGATTGTTGAGTCCACGTTGTGTCTACCGGATTAACCGACAGGGTTTCATACTTGTTCACTGTTCCTGCCAGAAATATTGGTTAAATGAATATGCAGTATCAGGCATTCAGGACCATGTCGGCGGCTTTTTCGCCAATCATGATACAGGCGGCGTTGGTATTCCCGGAGATGATCGTAGGCATAATGGAAGCATCGGCGATTCTTAATCCCTTTATCCCGTGTACGCGCAATTTTTCATCTACCACGGATGCGTCATCCTGTCCCATCTTGCAGGTTCCGACGGGGTGATACAGTGTTTCCAGGCTTTTTCTTAAATGCCATTCCAGCGCGTCCTTCCGAAAATCCCAAGGCAGATAGACATTTCCTTGATGATATTGCTTAAGCGGAGATTGGTCCATGACTTCCTTTGCCTTTTTAAGGCCCCAAAGCAGTTTTTTGATATCCTCTTCCTGAGAAAGTAAGTTTGGCTGAATGATTGGTTCGGCCAGGGGATCTGCTGATTTCAGGCCAATAAAGCCTCGGCTTTCTGGTCGCAACAAGATTACCATGATGCTGAATCCCGACTCTTTGGGAAATGTCGATAAGTCATAAATGTCCGTGGAATAGTCTTCCGCGATTCCAGTCACCGCAAAGTGGAATTGGATATCTTGACGGCTGGACCTGCCATCTGACGACAAAAAGGCATTGGCTGTCAGGGGACTCTCTCCAAGTGGGCCTTTTTTGAAAAGCAGGTACCTGAACAAAGCCTTCCCCATTTCCAATGGCTTCAGGGTGTGGTTGTTGGTTGGGACATTGGAACGGGCGATCACGCCAGACCAGATGTGGTCCTGTAGGTTTTGTCCTACGCCCGGAAGGTGGTTTTTTGGCTCTATTCCAAAATGTCCGAGATAATCCCTATCGCCGATGCCGGAGAGTAGGAGGATTTGGGGAGATTGGATAGCTCCGGCCGAGAGGATGATTTCTTTTTCACATGTATAGGTCACTTTTTTGCCATCTTTGGTCAATACCTCTACCGCAACCGCCTTGTTGCCTTCCAGCACAATCCGTGATACCCTGCTGCCTGTTTTGACCGTGAGATTAGGCCTATTGAGAATCGGCTTCAAAAAGGCTGTCGCGGTACTTTGCCGTACATTGTTTTTGATGGTGAATTGGAGCATGGCGGCTCCGATTTGATCGGGACCGTTATAATCCGGGTTTTGTGGAATCCCCGAGGCTGAGCAGGCATCCAGGAATTTTTGTCCTAAAAAGTGGGGCTGTTTGGAATAACCCACATGAAGGGGTCCATTTTTGCCACAATATTTGGCATCCAGATTTTCGTTGTGTTCTGATTTTTGGAAAAATGGCAGTACATCCTTGTATGACCAACCTTTGTTCCCGAGTGCTTCCCATTCGTCAAAATCGGCCGGATTTCCCCTGACATAGGCCATGGCATTGGTGCTGCTGCTTCCGCCAAGGGTTTTGCCCCTAGGAATAAATATCCTACGTCCGTCAACATGTTCCTGTGGTTCTGTCCAAAACGCCCAATCTGTATCTGATCGATGAAGGTTGGTATAAGCACCGGGAATATGGATGTCTTTTTTGGTATCGGGATTTCCAGCCTCCAGAAGGAGCACGGAGTTTTTGGAATTTTCGGAAAGTCTGTTGGCAAGCACGCAGCCGGCCGAGCCCGCGCCGATAATGATATAGTCAAAGGTCATTTTGGGTGGTTATTATATGCCAGTCAAAAATTTAGGAAACTTCCCGAAATAAAAAAAGCAGGTATCTCTACCTGCTTTTATATGATTACCCCTCGAGGGTCTTTTCGTGCATCTCTTTGATCTTGCGACGAAGGATCTTTCCCACGTTGGTTTTTGGCAACTCGTCCGCGAAATAGACCTCCCTCGGTACCTTGTAATTGGTCAGCTGTGTTTTGCAATGTGCTATCAGTTCCTCTGCCGTCAAGGATTTATCTTTTGCGACCACATAGGCTACTACTTTTTCTGTTGACTTGTCGTCAGGCATACCGATCACACCTGTTTCTAATACTTTTGGATGAAGTGCAATGGCATTTTCAACTTCGTTGGGATAGACATTGAAGCCTGAGACAAGAATCATTTCTTTCTTCCTGTCTACGATCTTCAGAAATCCGTCTCCATCCATGACCGCGACATCCCCGGTTTTGAACCATTCGCCGTCCATCACTTTGGCGGTTTCGTCCGGTCTTTGCCAATATCCACGCATTACTTGAGGACCCTTGATACACAATTCCCCACGCTCTCCAATAGGCAGGTCATTTCCATTGTCGTCAATGATTTTCACGTCGGTATTCGGCAATGGTACCCCAATCGTGCCGATCCGTTCCGTGCCATCTATCGGGTTACATGTGGCGACAGGCGATGTTTCGGTCAATCCATAACCTTCCGCCAAGGGTACTCCCGTCACTTTCTGCCAACGCTCTGCGGTGGCTTGTTGCACGGCCATGCCGCCGCCCACAGCGATTTTCAGGGAACTGAAATCCAACTTGCCGAAAGCTTCCTGGTTCAGCAAACCATTAAACAATGTATTTACACCAGTGATGACTGTGAATTTATGTTTCCCAAGTTCCTTGATGAATCCGGCCATATCCCTTGGATTGGTAATCAGGACATTATGTGCACCGATTTTCATCATTGCCAGACAGTTGACAGTCAAGGCAAATATGTGATAAAGCGGAAGGGCGGTGATCACGATTTCTTCTCTTTCCCTCAACTTGGGCTTCATCCAAGCTGAGATCTGCTGCATGTTGGCGACGATATTGCCATGTGTCAATTCAGCGCCTTTGGATATCCCGGTGGTCCCGCCTGTATACTGCAAAAAGGCAAGGTCATTCAGCTTCATTTCCTCCTTTCGAAACTTGGATGCACTGCCTTTGGACATCACTTCCTTCCAGGAAATTGCTCGGGCAATCTGGTACGGTGGCACCATCTTTTTGACATACTTCACGACGAGGTTGACGATGACTCCTTTCAGACCGCCCAACATATCGCCCAATTCGGTAATGATGATATGTTTCGCCTTGATTTCGCTCCTAATCTTTTCAAGATTGGACGCAAAATTCGCCAAAATCACCACCACGTCCGCGCCTGCGTCCTCAAATTGATGCTTCATTTCCCGTGGTGTATAAAGCGGGTTGGCATTGACCACGACCATCCCCGCACGGAGCGTCCCGAAAAGCGCCACTGGATATTGTAGGCAATTGGGCATTTGGATTGCGACCCTTGTACCTTTCTTCAGGTTCAGATCATTCTGAAGGTAGGAGGCAAACTTTTTGGAATAATTGTCAACATCATTGAAGCTCAAGGTCTTGCCCATACACTCGTAGGCAATGGCATCTCCAAATTTCTTGACACTCTCTTCAAACAGGTTGACCACCGAATCGTAAGCTTCGACATTGACTTCAGGGTCCACGGCAGTGGGATAAAATTTAAACCAAGGGAAGTTGTGCATATAGGAATTTTATTTTGGGTTTTGATTGATACAGGTTTGTAGATGAATGACTAAATATAGGCGATAATTGTTGTGTTTAAAAAAACAAAAAAACCACCTGCTCTCTGTTTGAGTGGTGGCTTTTTTGTTTGCAATTCGGCTCGATTTATTACCTCATTGCAATATCTTCCTCGCGATCAATTCTTTCATAATTTCATTGGTCCCCGCATAGATCCGCTGCACCCGCGCATCTGCAAATGCCCGGGCCACGGAGTATTCCCACATATAGCCATAGCCGCCGTGCAACTGCACACATTCGTCGGAAACCCAACATTGGAGTTCCGTCATCAGATACTTGGCCGAGGAAGCCATGGCTCCATCCAGTTTTCTGGCATTGTGCAGCATCACAAGCTGATCGGCGTAGATACGTCCCTGTTCGAGTTTGGCTCCCATCTCGGCCAGTTTGAACCGGGTGTTTTGGAAATCGGAAACCATCTTGCCAAAAGCCGGGCGGTTCTTTACGTATTCAACGGTGGACAAAAAGGCTGATTCGGCGAGCGAAACCGCTGCCAAGGCCACGATCAGCCTTTCCTGTGCCAACTCTGTCATCAAATATTTGAAGCCTTCTCCGACATTTCCCAAGAGGTTTTCCTTTGGGACTTTCACATCTTCAAAAAACAGTTCACAAGTATCTTGGGCATGCAACCCAACTTTTTCAAATGGAACTCCTTTGGAAAAACCAGCCATGGAATTGTCTATCAAAAACAAGCTGATCCCTTTGGCACCTTGTGTCGGATCTGTTTTGGCGGCTACTACGACTACATCGCAGAGGTAGCCGTTTGTGATGAAAGTTTTCGAGCCGTTGATCAGGTAATGGTCACCCTTGTCCTCAGCAGTCGCGCGAATTGCCTGTAAGTCTGAACCTGCACCCGGCTCGGTCATGGCGATCGCACCGATCATTTCCCCTGAAATCATCCCGGGAATGTATTTTGCCTTGGCAGCTTCAGTTCCGTAATGCAGTAGGTAGGGAAATACGATATCGCTGTGCAGAGGATAACCTATCGCCGGTCCCGAGCAACTGGAAAGCCCCAACTCCTCTATAAAAATGGCATTATAGCGGAAATCATCGATTCCCATGCCGCCATATTCCTCGGGAGCCTGCATGCAGAGGAAGCCGTTTTCGCCCAACTTCCTCCATGACTCCCTGCTGACCTGTTTGTTTTTTTCCCAAGCAGCATTGTTGGGGGTGATTTCTCGGGCAATGAAATCCCTTACACTCTGACGGAAAAGCTCATGTTCATCCGAAAAAATCGTTCTAGGCACTTGGTACATATATATTTGGGTTTGATGTTGTTCGAAATAGAAACCTAACAGATGCCGATACTCTCTGATATTGAGAGTAAAAGTAGAAAAACCCCAGTGTTCAGCCAAAGATTATTTTGTTGAACGAAGGTTATTGGATGCCGGCATGGATTTTTGCGCGGAATCAAAATGCTGAGGAGTGTTTTAACAAGAAGTCGAATGTGATGTTTTGCGCCTTTGTTTTTTCGGGTTTCAGTCAACCCGTCCTGGATTTCGGTTGTTCTTTCCATCCCGGTTCTGCAATGCGTCACCCATATCGATACGTACGGATTCGGCCAAGCGCAGCATCTTTTCGAGGATTTGCGATTGCTGAGCGATTAAGTTTGTTGTTTCGGAAGGATCACTAGTCACATGGTAAAGTTCCATTTCTTCCATCTTGATCATGTAGTAATCGATCGGTAAGCCATCGCTTCTCGGTGTTTGTCCCGGTACGAGACTTCTGTAGGAGTGGGGAAAATAAAGCTTCCAATCACCCATGACCATTGCCTGCAGTTCATTGCGGTTGTAATAGATGAAATAGGCCTCTTGTGGGCTTTTTGCTTTGGCGTCCAGGATCATCGTGCTGATGTCCTTTCCATCAATCGGTAGCTTCGGCAAATCCGCTCTCGTGAGCTTCGCAATCGTCGGTAGCATATCGATCGTCATCGCCGGGTTGGTCTGAACAGTTCCTGCGGGGATTTTCCCTTTCCAATACATCAAGGCCGGCACTTTGACGCCACCATCCCAAGAAGTGCCTTTTCCTTCACGCAGCGGATACGCGGAACCCGCATGCCCCGAAAAGGAAAGCCAAGGCCCGTTATCGGAGATGAAGATAACGAGTGTTTTTTCTTCCAAGCCATTGTCCCGAAGGGTTTTCAGAATCTGTCCCACCGACCAGTCGATCTCCATCAGGACATCTCCATAAAGTCCGCGTTTCGATTTTCCGCGGAATTTTTCCGAAACAAACAGCGGCACGTGCGGCATGGGATGGGCGAGATACAGGAAAAATGGCTGGTCTTTCTTCCGCTGGATAAAATTGACGGCCCGTTCTGTCAACTCGGTTGTCAATCTGCTTTGGTCATTGTGCAGCGTGTCCACGACATTATCATTGAAAAAAAGCGGAAGCGGGGGATAGTAGTTTTTTGTCTGAGGGTGCTGCGGCCACATGTCGTTTGAGTAGGGGATTCCATAGAATTCATCAAATCCCTGCTTTGTCGGAAGGAAAGGAGGGTGGTGTCCTAAATGCCATTTTCCAAACATGGCGGTCTGGTATCCTTGCTCTTTCAACATTTCTGCGATCGTGATTTCCTCAGGATTCAATCCATGCTTGGCAGTATGGTCCAATGCCCCGTGGATTCCCAGGCGATTGGCATACGTCCCCGTCAATAAGGACGCGCGGGAAGCGGAGCAAACTGCTTGGGAAACGTAGAAATTGGTGAATTTGACGCCGTTTTCGGCCATTTGGTCAAGGTTTGGGGTAGCAATATCCTCTGCTCCATAAGCACCCAAGTCCCCATAACCCATGTCATCGACGAATATCAGGATGACGTTGGGACGGTCTTGCGCCAAAGTGGGGAAGCTAATTGCCAAGGAAATCCAGAGCATCAGCATTCCCCATTTGAGCGGATTCCATGTTTTGACTTTGATCATCTACACATCCAGTAGCCTACGGTGATAATTTACCTGTCCCAAATGATAATTGAGGTGGCTTACCAAATGGAACATAAAGAACTCATAAGTCATCGGCTCGCCAAAAACGGCATGGGGATAGGTTGCATTGAACTTATCCTCCGGAAACATCAGTATCGTTTCCGTAATGACCTGGATAGTGCTGTCGATCTTTTCGAGCATGTCTTTTCTGGAAACTCCCCTCGTCGAAAATTCGGCATCCCGGTCACGCACGTATCCCGAATGCCCCATTACCGTGCCGATAAAATGGTTCAGATTACCGACCAAATGCAGCACCAAGGTACCCGTCGAATTCGAAATATTTCCCGCTACTTGCCAAATGACGGCTTCATCCGAATAGGCATTCAGTTCGGTCTTGAGCTTTTTTAAGTCCCTTTCAAACATGAAGATCAAGGTCTGTTTCATGGCGTTAGTCTCCAAATGTGATTCCCAATCCTTTGGCGCCTCGGACAATGAAGCTGTCGACGCCGACGTGGTTGTAGTTGCGGGTAGCTTCTTCCAGGGGCACGGAAATGAAGCTGTTGTTTTTAAAGGCCACCATTTTGCCAAAATCTCCTTCCATAACCATTTCAAATGCCTTGACCCCAAACAAGGATGCCAACACCCGATCAAAAGCCGTCGGAGTACCACCACGCTGGGTATGACCGAGGACTGTTTCCCGAATCTCTGCCCGCACGCCTGCATCTTTCAATTGCTGGGAAAGCTGGAATGCCACACCCCCGAGACGCACATGCCGCGAACCTTCCTCACCCTGACGCGCCACAATGCTGCCCGCCTTTGGCTTGGCGCCTTCTGCAATGACAATACAGACAAACCCACGCCCTTTCTCGTAGCGGGATTCGATCTTTTGCACGAGCTTTTCGATATCGTAGGGAATCTCAGGAATCAAACAAATCTCCGCGCCTCCTGCTATGGCCGTATGGATCGCGATCCAACCAGCATCCCGGCCCATTACCTCCATAATCATGACACGGTGGTGGCTTTCGGCAGTCGTGACCAATTTGTCAAAACTATCGGTCGCGATTTGCACGGCCGTTTGGAATCCAAATGTCATATCCGTCGCCGAGAGGTCGTTGTCAATCGTTTTGGGAACGCCGACGACTGGCAAGCCATGGTCGAAGAATGCCTTGGAGATCTTCTGGGAACCGTCTCCGCCGATGTTGATCACGGCATCGAAGCCCAAATCCTTGATGCGGTCGACAAACATCTTGGTCTTGTCTACCAGTTGGATATTTCCGTTCTCGTCCTTGACCGGATAGTGCAAAGGGTCGGCTTTGTTGGTGGTCTTGAGGATGGTTCCCCCTTTGATATGGATTCCGGCTGTCTTTTTTCCGGTCAATTTGACGATCCTGAGTGGATCCGTAAAGATGCCGTTGAAGGCTTCCATGCTACCATAAACTCCCCATTCTTTCGATTTTTTGGCTCTTTTGACAATACCTCTGATGACGGCATTCAGGCCGGGACAATCTCCGCCCCCAGTGGCCACTAAAAGTTTTTTCATTTGATTGGAGTAAATAATGATGAGAAGGCAACTTACAAAAAAGGGGAGAGATTTTTTAGGGGGCGTGGCAATTTGGCTATGCTTTACCAGATATGTAGACGATACCTGACGGTGAAACCATCTTGTCTTTTTAAGGAAAGGCTCGGTGAGGGGTAGAGAATTATGGTCTTTGCAAATACAAACCATGCAGGGAGGCCGGTCAAAATTAATGAAAACCCCTAATCGCCCGCGCTACCGCCTCAGGTTCTTCCTCCTGCGGAAAGTGCCCACAAGATGCAAGTTTCACGACAGAGGAATTTGGAAATCCGGAAACAAACTTCTCCAGGTTATGCGGTTTGACGGCAGGATCCTTCATCCCCCAAATGAAAAGCGTGGGTTTGTCGGAGATCAAATGCCGCTTTTCCCAAAGTCCTTCAAACCAGCCTTGATCGTGCAACAAGGACCTGGCAAATGCCAAGGCGCCATTGCGCTCGCCGGGACTGCTGAAGGGTTTTGTGTATTGTTTCAGCAGGTGTTTGGGGAGCTTTTTTTCCCCAAATGAACCCGGAAGGATAAACCGCGGGGAAAAATTCAGGTACCGGTATAGAAAGGGGAGAAGCGGGCTTTTCAAAATCCGGTTTAGCTTGATGAATTCGGGATCCTGTTCGCTGCTCCAAAGCCAAGAATTGAGAATGACGAGGCGCTTGACTTTTTCCGGATGGCGCATCGCAAAGTCCATTCCGATCGGACCTCCAAAGTCATGCAGCACCACCGTGATGTTGTCAAGCTGTAGGCCGCTGACAAAACGCTCCAAGGTCTTGCTGTGGTTTTGGGTCGAATAATCGTACCGCTCCGGCTTGTCCGAAAGTCCAAAACCCATATGGTCAATCGCAAGGCAGCGGAAATTCCCGCGGAGGTCCTTGATCACGTTTCTGAAATCAAAGCTCCAAGATGGTGTGCCATGGACAAAGAGCAAAGTTTGTCCCTTTCCTTCGTCGATGTAGTGCAGCCTGTGCCCGTCGATCTGGAAATAGTTTGGGGAAAAGGGGTATTCTGAGGTGTCCAACCAAGGAGTTTTCATCGCATTCGAATTTGTTTGTGAGACAAATCTCGCGCTCTCCCGGGACCCGATTCTTGGTCTAGACCAAGATCATATCTTGATGCGATTGTACAGCTTGCTGAAGTTGGTGGGATCGATACCCAGATAGGATGCGATCAACTTGTGCGGCACCAATTGTAAAAGCTGCGGGCTGCGTCGGCAAAATGCCCTGAAGCGCTCCTCTATGGTTAGGGAATGCAGCTCGACGTGCCTGTTCAGTACACCTGCCAATACCGCTTCGGTCATCTTCCGAAAAAGCCGCTCGATGTGTTGGGATTTGTCAAAAAGGTCCTGCAGGGCATCAAAGCTGATGGATTCCATCTCGCTGCGGGTCAGGCAACTCAGGAAGTACTTCGAAGGAGCCTGAAACTGAAAGGATTCAGGAATGGCGCAAAGGTTTGGCGGATAGGTGAAGGCGATGACCTGGGGCTTTTCCTTCAGGTCAAAGTAGGACACCTGCACACCTTCATTGACAAAATAAAGCTCCCGCTGTACCTGTCCGGGGACGATGATGTTTTCCCCCTTTTCAAAGGATTTCCTTCCCAATCTGGCGCGCAGCAGTTCATAATCCCGGGTCGGAATATCATGGAAAAGCCGGAAGTAATCGAGTCTGTCCATTTTTTTTTTGGGATTAGGGGTTACTATGAATTGGATATTTGAATTTGAAGGAGTTCTGAGAAAAGTGTATAACGGATCAACCAGCACTAAATCCCAAACCTTCGACCTAATCACCATCCTTTGGACCCAGATGGTCGTAACTCAGGACCTCGCTCAGTTTCCATGTTTCCCCGACCAAGATCCACACGTGGGTAAACTTCGCCGTGCTGGTCCAGAGGTCTTCCTTGCCCGCTTCCCGCAGGTAAAAATGATGGCTCCCGTGCTGGATAGCCCCGTACAATTGGCCGTTCTGGTACAGGGGAAAAACGGCAAGGCTGTTGGTGTCAACTTTCCTTATGGGCTTTTGGGGTCCGCCGGCGCAGAGGTTGTTTTTCACGTTTTGGAAGAAAGTATCCCTGTCCTGGAATCCACCTTGGTCGTGGAAAAACTTCAGGTCCGCGGTAATGTGTTCCTCCAAGTATTCGATATCACAGCGGTTGAAGCTGCGCTCAAAAAACGTACTGTCCTGCACCTGCATGGCGCGGAAAAGGGCGCTATTTCTGTCTTCCTGTGCATGGAGCGCAAGGCTCAGCAAAAGCAATAATGTGGTGAGGGTTGGTTTCATGGTGTCATAAAGGTAAGAGAATCGAATTCTACCCCATGGACAATCGCCAGAATCAATTCACTAGTGAAGAACAGTCAGTTCTTGAGCGTATGTCCATTGAGGATCGTTCCATCCTTGACCGTTTTGAGATAGCTGATGACTTTGCCGTCTTCACCCACTTCACAGACGCGGTAGGAGGGAAAGGGATTGCCCCAGTTGCCCCCGAAATGCCCAGACCATAGGAAGGGTTTTTTGCGGTAGATCATTTGCCCGTCCACGTCGTGGTCATGTCCGTGGAATGTCGCCCGCACATTCGGATAGAAAGTAACCAGGTCCAGAAAGGGTTTGCAGTCTACGCCGTGCCGAGTCCAATCATTTTGGGAGATATGGACAAATACAAAGACATGTTCGAGGGCTGAATACTCGTCCAGAATCTTTTTCGCATAGTCAAGATCTGCGCAGAGGTATTCTCCTTTCTCGTTGGAGCAATCGAGTAGGAGTATCCCCGATCCCTTTGCCTCAAAAGAGAAATTGGTCGTTTGTCCCATGACCTTTTGGAAGTCCTGTTCACTTACCCGGTCGTGATTGCCCCGGCAAACGTGGTGGGGGACCTGGAGTTGCCGATAGAAATCCTTCACTTCCGGCAACAGCTCCGGCTTATCATGGATCAGGTCTCCATTAAAAACGACAAAGTCCAAGTCCTTTTCCCGGTGTATGGCGTCGAAAAGGTTTTTGTGAAAGCCTTCAAAGTCTGTATTCGGTTGCCCCCAATGGCCATCTGAGGCAGTAATGAATTTGAGACGGGTGGCCTTTGGGAAATTCATTTTCCCATAAAGCACAAAGGGCATAGTCACTAATGAAGTGCCCGCCAATGCGAGTTTCTGTAAAAAAGGTCTTCGGTTCATGTAAGGAAAATAGAAAAAATACCCTCAGGATGAAATCAAAGGATGTTGCGTGATACAATTTCCCCTTGGTAATGCATCATTTTAACATTTCCATCCGCTCTTTCCAATCCTTCAAAAATTCTCGTCGATGCTTATTGACGGTTTTTGCGCCCGGACGCATGTTTTCAATCAATTCGGGATCAGCTCTATCTGTCCAATAATTTGGTCTATCATTCGATCGCATAAATGATCCTCCCCAATTTTCCCCTTCAGGATTTTCCGGATTACCCTGAAGCAGGTACAGCACACTCGGCGTATCGCCCATTTTGATGTCGGGTTTTTTCTCAAAAAACAGTTTCCCGAGATGGCCGAAATCCTTCACGAAGCTTTCCACGAAGGAGCTATTGCCCCAAGGCTCCTCCTGAACCCCTCCCATGTACATGCCTCGAAAGGTGGTATTGTTTTCTATCCACCAAAAGTCCGGATGATTGTTCCAGAGGTAATCCCGCGATTTTTGGTCCTGTTGCGTGTTCCAAGAACCGATCGAATACACACGAATTAACGGTTTGATTTCGGGATGAAAATGGATGGCTTGGGCCAAATCCGTCATCGATCCCCATACCAAGACATAGACTGGTTTGCCAAAATCGATGATTTGCTTGACCATGAACTCAGCGCCGGGGCTTAGCCTTTCGGGTGAAGGAGTGGTTTGGATTTCCGTTTCTCCTTGTCTGGATACTTTGCGAAGCTGAGCGGGCGAAGGATAGTCCAATCCACTGGCTTTCAGCTTTGGGAAATCCTCTTCATAGGCATCCAATACTTCCTCGATATCGCCCAGTCGGCCTTTGCCGGGAGGGGAGGAGATGATGCCTAGGGTCTCAAAACGATCAGCATAAAGTAGAAAATGCACCAGCGACTGGTGGTCATCCGGGTCGTCGCCACCAATATCCGTGGAAATGATGACGGGGATTTTTTCTTGTGAAAAGCCTGGAACAACAGCCGCAGTGAAAAAGATTACGAGGGACGACAGCAAATACTTTATTTTTTTATTATTTGATGGAAAGGGCATTTTCTTCTCAAAATGTGATTCCGGTGCGCTCGTTTGAAAAGTTCTCAACATTTATCGAAATTTTTCTATCACCGTATTTTTTGGGAATTTTATTGTAGTGGGATCTTTTGCGTGGCATACACTGCGCCGCCTTCTCCCTTGATTTCAAAAGTTATTTCTTGATTCTTCCAGTCGATCGTGGCCAATCCATAATTGAGCTTGGCGATTAGTTCGCCGACCCTGAACTGATTGGCTTCTTCTGCCGCGCCGCTCCAGGTATGGGTAAGCCCGCTGGATGTGATTTCATAGATTCCTTTTGGAAAACGCGCATCCCTCAGTTGCATGATTTCGGCGATGTGCCTGTCACCGCTGAGTAAAATGGGGTTTTGGACGCTGGAGGAAGCGATTACATCGAGCAGGCGCTCACGCTCATTTGGGAAATTGGCCCATTTCTCATAGGCGTGCTCTGTTGGTAAAAACTGGATTCCCGACACGATCAGGTTGATCCTTGCCGGACTTTCACGCAACTCCTTTTCCAGCCATTTCCATTGCGCATCTCCCAAAATGCCACCCTCGGGATTTGGCTGATAAACGCGATTTACACGTTCAAGCGTATCCCGAAAATAGCGGGCGTCCAAAAGAATCACCTTTACCTGTTCTCCCTCCTCACCAAAAATATGCGCCGAGTAGCCACCTTCACGGTTTCTCTCGGGGGCCTCGGCTGGGACACCGAGGAAATCAAACATAAGGTCCCGGGATTCTTTCTTTTGGGCGTAATGCTTTCCCGCATCATTTCTACCATAGTCATGATCGTCCCAAATACCGACAATCGGGACCTCCGCCCGGAGGCGCGCATAATCGGGGTGGGCATTCTGCCGCGCGTATTTGGCACGAAGCGTGTCCATGATAGGAGAGTCCCCATAGATATTATCTCCCATCCAAATCCACAAATCAGGACGGTCGTTGATGATTGGATTCCACAGGGGTTGGGGTACATCTTGCTTGTTGCAGGAGCCGAAAGCGATTTTTGTGATCGGGTTTTGATCTGAATTTTGCGCTCTCGTTTTGGCTGAAAGACCAATCAAAAGCACATTGGATAAGAACAACAATATTCGTATCGACTTCATGTGGAATAATTTTCAGGAAAATTGGAGACGGAATGCCTGGGAATGTACCCCATTAATCAAATTTAGCAATTTGTTAACGTTTGGACCTGGTTGGATTGGTCACTATCAACTCTTTTGTACAGTAAATAAGTTTTCAATTGCAATCCTGCCGGCGTGTTTACGCGGAAAATGTTTACTGCCTGTAAAAAACCAGACCATGGAGAGGGGACAAATTTTAATCCAAACCAGGGACTTCAAAAAAAAAGCCGCAAAATTTCGGTCTAATACAACATGGTTTCTATTTCAACACGAAACTTTTCATAAATAAGTAGAAACAGTGAGGTGAAAAGATGGAAATTCCAGTTTTTTCGGAATAATATTTGGGGATAATTTGCGTGGTAAATGCGAGGTGGGAAAGGCCGAAAGGGGGGGGCAACGCGAATATTAAAAATTGTCCAAATGATTGGTGTCTGCGCGATCCGGTCCCATAGCCCATGGTTTTAACCATGGGAGTGCCGTTTGGCAATTTGCACTATTTGGAAAAAATATCCTTGTCCCATTTTCGGTATTCGTAGTACTTGGCTTTGGGTTCACCAGTCCAGCCGTTAATGCCTTTTTTCTTGGGAAGGTAATAGCCGTGGATATAAACCAGGGGCAGGATGAAGGCGGAGAGAAAAATCATCGCACCGGATCTGCCAAACATGACGGAAATACCGCAGACGATGACCAATGTCAGGAGGTATTTGCCGACCCGGCGCACTTTTGGTGTCCGCTCCTCAAAATGTCCCAGCAGGATATTTCCCAAGGCATAGATGATGCTGACTACCGCGATTTCAAACCAAAGTGATGTTGTCGTCCACATAGGAGTTTGATTTTATTGGTGTAAGATAACAATCAGAATTGGGATTCAATTCGATGAATGACATCCCTCGTCCCTACCCTTGACAGAAATAATTTTCTCACCGGGCCCGATTCGAAATCGCGGCATCCGAGGCGTGAACCTTCGTGTTATTACCCTTCTGTAAACTCTAAATATTTAAAACTCCGGATGACGAAGCGAAAGCCCTCACTTAATACGAATGCTTCTGGATGGCGTAGCAATAACTCAATCCTTCGACTTCGCTCAAGAACCATCCTTCGACTGTGCTCAGGAACCAATAACTCAATAACAAATAACTTCTTTAGATCCCTCGTGCCTCGGGATGACCAAGTGAAGCTGAAGCAAGAGAATTACGTCTGTGCTTGGCGAAGCAATAACCCAATAACTCAATAACCCTTAACCAAACGCCTACCCCAAAACCTTCCAAACTCCCATTGCACCCAAACCCAGTGTAACCAACCACAGGCCAACTGCGAGGATATTCATCCAAGGGGAGTTGGTGGCATTTCCCATCAGGCTCTTGCGATTCACAAGCCAGAGGATGTAGGCAGAGACGAGGGGAAGAAGGGCACCGTTGGCGACTTGGGCTGCAGAAATGAGGAGCAGGGGCTTGATCCCGAAGGAGGAAAACACCAAGCCGAGCAGCAAAATGCCGGCCATGCTGATGCGCATATTTTTGGACTTGAGGTCCGAAGTCCATCCGAAGAGGTTGGCAATCACGATCGCTGCGGCAAGGGGTGCCGTCATGGCAGATGTCAATCCGGCAGCAAAGAGGCCAAAGGCCATCAGGTATTTTGCGCCTGTGCCCATGAGTACTTCGATTCCCTTGGCAAGGTCAGAGAATTGGCTGACTTCTAGGGCACCACCTTGTTTCCCCACAACCATGATCGCCATGGACACGATGCCCCCGAGCGTGACGGCGAGGACTGTATCGAACCGGATGTAGCGGATATCCTTGGGTTCGTGCCATTTTTTGGCTACCAGGTCCGCATGGAGAAATAGGTTGTACGGCACGACTGTGGTGCCTATCAGAGCGACAACAGTGAAAATTTTTTCGCCATTGGCCTTCGGAATAAAACCCTGTAAAAGTTCGATCCAGTCAGGCTTGGAAAGCACTGCGGTAACGATAAATGCAAGGCTCATCCCAATGACAAGTCCCGTGAGGACGTTGCCGATGGTTTTGAAACTACCTGTGAGCAGCAGGACCATGGCGAGCACACCGATCATCAGGTTGATAAGGTTAACCTTGAGCTGTCCGAGTGGTACAATCTTGGTTTCGACCGCAGCCTCAAGGCCGAGTGCGGCCCCGCTGATATTCCCGGCTTCGTAGGCTGCATTGCCGAGGACGATGGCCGCGAGGATCAGCGCGATGGAAAAGTAGCGCAAAATGCCTTTTTGAAGCGTTTCCGAAAGAACAGTGGCGAGGCCTTTTTGTGTAAAGAGTCCGATGCGGGCGGACATTTCCTGAAAGACGATCGTCACCAAGATCGAAAGCAGCATGGCCCAAAGCAGCTCATAGCCGAAATCCACGCCTGCCATGGTGCATACGGTGACTGTCCCCGGCCCGATGAATGCGGCCGCGATAACCGGACCGGGGCCGATGTATTTTCTCCAGCTCATGGTGCTTGCTGCAGGGCGTAAATGGCAAAACTCCCCAGCCAATGGGTGCCCTCATAGTTGTCATCGACGATGCTCGGGAGGGAATATTTGATATGAGCATTGGCAATGGCCATGAGATGGCCGTATTGTTCGGGGTATTCCTTGATCAAACCATAAAGTACCCAAGCCCTACTGAAGTTCAGACCGTCGAGGTGTACCAATTTGCCGTCGGTGCGGTCGCTGACCTTTCCTGGTTCGAGTGAAAATTCCGCCTTGGAGAGGTCTGGCAAAAAGCTGTTCAGCCAAGGGAGGAATTCCGCTTGCGGCAGGACCTTGCGCATGATGTCGAGTTCCTGGAAGCAGGGCGAAAGGAAATCGAATCCACTCGGTTCCCAGGTCAGCGGACAGTCCTTGTCGCCCATAAACCAATCCTTGGCACGGGACTCGATGAGGGATTTCAGGGGTGTGTTCTCGAGGGTTTTGGCATAATCGTAGGCGAGGGAAAGCCCGAATGCGATATTGGTATGCTCGCCGACGCGGATAGGATAGATGAGTTTGGGGAGAAATTCAAGGTATTTCTCCACCATGAGCTCAGTCAATGGCTGCAGGTTGGCTTCCATCTGCCGGGCTAATGGATCATCCCAAAGGTGGAGTTCCTCTGCGAGTTTCAGCACCCAAGCCCAGCCATAGGTTCTTTCGAAAGTCTTGTCAAAAGGTTCTTCGAAATAGGCCACTTCCACAGTGATGTTCTCCGCACTGAGGTTTTCAAGGAGTTTGGTCTTGATTGCCTCCTTGTTTTCCAAATCGGGAAACTGCCGCAGCAGACTCACCAGCATCCAATGCCCATGCACGCTCGAATGCCAGTCAAAACAACCATAAAAGGCGGGATGCAGCGCTTTGGGGCTTTTGAGTTCGGACTCATTTCCTATTGTTTGGTTGAGCTTGTTGGGATATTCCACCTGCAGGCAATGCATCGGCATAGCGGCAAGTCGGTTGGCTTCGGACAAAGTCAGCTTGATGGGTGCTTCGGGGGTGTTTTTTTGCTGCTGTTGGGTGCAGGAAAGAAGGAGAACAGAGATGAGGAATAGGAAGAAGAGGGGTTTCATGTTATCAGTATGGGATTGGAGACATAAGACACAAGAAGCAAGACACAAGAGCCTAGGTTTGGTTTTGCTGCTTTTCCGAGAGCAGCAAACTCACTTTTTCATTTACCAGTCAGCCTTGCGACCATGATGCCGGATTGGGATTTATTGGGCGCTAGGTACTCGGCAAGCGGTTTTTCCGATACTTCGACCATCTTGGAAACAGAACTTGCGTGCATCAAGTGGATTCGCCCATTCTTTTTCACCGCAAATCCCACGTGCACGATGTCGAGATTGGCCATGGAAGCCGTAATGGCAATCAAGTCCCCGGCTTGGATGCCTTGCTCGAGGGAAGCGATCTTTTCTTTGGGAATGTAATGGTAAGTCCTTGCGCCGATGATTTTTTCCCGCTCCTTCAATTCATTGACATAGGCTGGATTGGAAAGTTGGGCGTAGAACTTCGGGTTGGAAGACATAAAGGAAGGTTGGTTCGCGTAAACGACACCGCCGATATCAGCAGTGATGTCCTTGAGTATTCCCTTTTTCGCATTATCCGCAATCCAATCCGAGAAGTAATGCAGGCGTGTGGGATAATCGCCTTGTACACCCTCGATATAGCGGAGATTGGCCAACTGTGTGCTGTAGTCCTCAAAAGTGTAGGTTCCCAATTTTCCCAACCTTGCCAAAGTCACTACTGTCTCCAGGTAAGTGGTGCAATCCAATCCCATCAAGTCAATAACCAACTGCTCATCGCCGGGGATTTCGAGGGTTTTCTCGACGTAGGGAGTTTTCAAAAACCAAGTTCCGACCTCGACGACGAGATCATTGACATCCTGTTTGGAATTGTCGGTTTCGGAGAGTTTTTGTAGAAATCCGTCCAATCGCTCTTTGCTTTCTAGGCTGCAGACGGTTTGTGCAGGAGCAAGGAAAGGAAGGAAAAAAAGCAGGAAAAGGAATTGGCGCATGAATTTTCGGAATTGCTTTCAATTGCCAAAATGCATGATTTTTTTGGGAAAAGCGAAAGTAGAATGAGATATGAGACAAGAGTTAGATAACGGAAATGGGTAACCTCGAGGGTGGAGATGGAAGGCTTTTCGGAAGAGAAGAAAGCTTCGGTGAGTGGCTTGATGATCTCAAAGCTCCCAATGCGCCAATTTGGGTACCACCAATATTTCTACGGTTCGCTTATCCCGGTTCGTTTTGCCGATTTTTCACCAACGAAAATCCCACAGCATACAAGCCATAGGCTGTGATATTGAAGATATTGTGCAGCCACCAAAGTTTTTGACCAAGAATAGTGTTCACCAGCCCGAGGATAAAGAAAGTACAGAAGCAATAGAAAAAGATCCCCAGCAAGATCCAAAAGGCAGTTTTTTTTAAAGGTTGTGGATTTTTTTCCACGATTTCCAACAGTACGAACCCAGCCAAAAATGCTGCGATGACTTGGTAAACTGGATCGAATACCGCGCTAATCAGGAAATTGGATGCAGGTTTGACAAGGGAGAAAATCGTCAATCCAAGCCAATGGAGCAAGGTAAGTACCCACATCAGGGAAACAAACCGCTTCAGGAGCAAATTTCCACTGGAGTATCGAATAAAAGCGAGGAATACCAAGGCTTCTGCAAGCGAGTAAAGGCTGTAGATTAGCGAAGCTACCTTGTTATTCCCTGTTCTCACCCAGGTATAAATGCCTACATCGACGACAAAGGCAAAGAGCAAGAAAACCCAAAAATACCGCAGCCCTTTTTCTAAATACCTTCGTCGCCAAAATCCGATGGACAAAGGCACAAGAATAGAAAAAATCGAAACGATCCGAATCCATTCATCGATTGCCATCACAATCAGGTATTGGATAAAGTTTGACCCCCGACTTTCGCAGCCGCAAATTCATCCCTACATACCCAGAACCCAAGGGCATAGATGATATTGGTGGTGATGTTGACGGCATTATGCAGCCACCAGATTTTGTTTCCGGTCGAAGTGGTGATCATCCCCATGACGAAAAACGTGCAAAAATGATAGAAGAAGATACCGAATACCAACCAAAACACCAGCGGCAACCCATCGCCACGTTTGTTTTCGATCAACTCCAATAGTACAAAGCCCGCAATAAAGGAGTAAGCAACACCGAGGCTTAGCTTAAATGTATTTAACAAGGAATATTCGAAAAGCTGCGCAACCCACAGCAATACCAAACCCAGGAAGACCCATTGGCAGATGACCCTCACCACCCTCGAATTGGCAACCCAGCGCAAAAAAAAGGCATAAAAAGTAAGGTCAATGAGCCAATATAGCGTTCTTACAATCGAATAAAAACCATTGTTGGGATAATGGGCATTGTACCAACCTAGTAAATCCACCAAAAATCCGACAGCCAAGAATGCAAGAAAATACCGTAAGGAAGACGCTCCTTTCTTAACAATCAGCAAACCGATGCCAAGCGGTATCGCGGCGGAGAGGGTCGAAAAAACATTGATAAAATATACTGCTTCGTTATTCATGATCTTGAATCCAAAATACAACAAAGAGGCCAATTCCTTTTAAGAAATTGGCCTTGAAGTCGTTTTTTATGAATTCGGTGGTGGAGGTGTGGATTTTTGAAGCAGTGAATAGCTTTCACCCCCAGATTCACTCATGGTGCTGGGTATAATTTTGCCCGATCTGTCAACGGCGGCGAGAATTGGTCTCAAAAAATTTGGGTAGTGTTCATAGTCTCTACTATAGCCTAAAAGGTAGGCGACTTTTTCAGGCATTTGATTCATGAATTCATGAAATTCATAATTAGTGGCGAAAATCGAAACGACAAACTTCGCATATGGATCTTTGGGATTCAATTCGTTTGAAGCGTGTTTTCGGATTTGATTTCGAAAGTTGGATGCAAATTTCAAAACCAGTCCTTGTTCTATTCTCCCTTCTTTTTTATCGATGTATTTTGAAAACAAATCACCTTTCAGATATTCAACAATAGCATCATACTGATCGTTTTCGCCAAGATAAGGTACTACTACAGGCAATATCAGATCGTTGGCCATGTTGGTAACATCCTCAGGGAGGTCGGGATCGAGCGAATGCAAGGTCTCCAAGGCCAAAAAGAACTCAGGATACCTGTTGTCATCGTAATTTAAACAGTACCAAAGCCTTATATAATTTGCTGATATGTCATTTCGAAAGTGTGCCGCATCAAAAAGCCCTGCAAACGACCCAATGTTGATTCCGCGAACTCTGTCTTGACTTATGGCCAAATATTTACTGACCATATCTGCCCCGAGCCGAACTAATGGGATTAATTCAGGCCCAGATTTCATAGTTTCCTGTTCGGATGAACCATTCGTGATATTCTCCATATTTATGATTTTTGCATTTCTAGGTTTATTTAAAGAAGCGCTGAGACTTAGTTTTTTTCTATTTTAGAAAATCATCCTGCCTTTTTAACATCCCAACTTCCCAACCCCTCACACTTCCACACCCCCCCAATCCTTTTCGCCTTTTCCGAGCCTTTTGGTCAGCTGCATTTCGGCGGATTTGGGTGAGGAGATGCTGATGGTGAATTGACCGCCTTGGAGGCTCTCCACATACCACTGCAGCACATGCGCCCGGTCGTCGAGTTCCACCTCATTCGGGAAACCCATTTCCAAAGCCTGCCCATCCAAAACCAAATGGACCTTGCCTTTTTCCATAAAAGCACTCACCACCAATTTTTTCATCGGGTTAATATACCGCTCTGTCTCCACCCCTGGGAATGGCGATTAGCGGATGTAAAGCTTCCCCTAGAACTTGGTTAGGTTTGGTTAGAAATCGGAGTGGTCAGCGTATCAAACTCAGGAACTCATCCTTTCGCCGCCGCGAGACATCCACATAGCTTCCGTCCTCCATTTTTACTTGTCCGCCTTCGCCCTTGATATACTCACGCACGTATGCCAAGTTGATCAAATGGCTGTTGTGAATTCTAAAAAATCCCTGATTGGCCAGCAACTGCTCGCATTCCTTGAGCGTGCGGGACACGACCATGGGTTTTTGGCTAAGGGTATAAAAAGTCGTGTAGGTATTGTCCGACTCGCATCGGATGATTTCATCAATGGGCACGAATAAAAAGCCTGAAAGCGTAGGGAGGGCAATCTTTTTCTTTTGGTTGGATTGGTTCAGGTTTTCCAGCATTTGCCTGACTTGGGAGAATCCGGCATCTCTTTGTTCTTGGGAACGGAAGCGGTCAAGTGCCTTGTCCAAATCTCCTTGCATGAGTGGTTTCAAGAGGTAATCCACCGCCGCAAGGCGAAAGGCCTGTATGGCATAAGTATCATAGGAAGTCGTGAAAATGACGGAGAATGGGAGCTTGGGATAGGTGGCGAGCCAGTCAAAAGCATTTCCCGGCGGAAGATCCACATCGGAAAAAACCAAGTCGGGCTTTACCTTCTCCACCAAATTACCGGCGTCCGCCAAGTTATAAGCTTGTCCCGCAATCAGGATATCCGTATGTTTTTCCAGCAACTGCTTGAGTTGGGCCTGTGCATGTGGTTCATCTTCAACGATGATGGCCGTAAAAGTCTGCATGGTCAATCTTCAAAAGGGATTCTAAGTTTCACGATTTTTCCCGGTATTCCATCCGTCCTTTCCTCGAGGCTGAATCCGGCATTTTTACCGTTCACTTGGTTCAGCATGGCAAAGCGCTCTTTCATCAAGCTCATGCCGAGGGAGGTTTTTTTCACTTTGGTTTTCAAGTCAAAATCATTTTCAAAATGGCCCCCATTACCGGAATCCTGTATTTGGCAGAGCAGGTGCCATTCGTCCCATTGGGAAATGTTGATCTCGATCTCGCCCCCGCCCGCGACACCGTGCCACACGGCATTTTCCAGAAATGGCTGTATCAGCATCGGGGGAATATGGATGGATTCCGGGTCTAGGGTAGGGTCGACATCAAAGCTGAAGCGGAAGGCTTGGTTGACCCGCAACTGTTCCAATTCCAGGTAGTTCTTGTTGGCTTCGATTTCATCTGCCAAGGGTACCATCTTGACTTCGCTGCTTTCAAGCACATAGCGGATTTGTTGCGAAAACTTCAGCAGGTAATTTCCCGCTTCCTGCACGGGATGGTGGTACATGTAGTGGTGGATGCTGTTGAGGCAGTTGAAGATGAAGTGCGGATTGATTTGGGCTTTGAGGGCCTTGAGCGCCACTTCTGTTTTCTGGAGTTGCAGTTCAGTTTCCTTTTCCCTAAAGACCGCTTCCCGCCGCGAGCGGTAAAAGACAAAGATCAGGAAGGAAAAGGCAATCAAAACCGGGAAAAGGGCGAAAATGACCAAGGTTTTGAATTCGGATTGGGAACCGGCTGAAGACTGTACCAAAAGCATAGGGGGAAAAAAGAAATCCTTTTCCAAAATTGAGCTCAGAAAATGCATTCGACACATAAGAAAATGAAGGAAAACCTAAAATAGGTAAAAAATGTCGAAAGCGATTTGATAAGGTCGATTAATTCCGTTTATAATATCCATTAGGGAGATAATAAAATCATAGTCTTCATTATTATAATGGGGTCCAAAAAGTCCTCGTTACCAGATCGATTGCATTGGTGTTTGCTGCCGTTTTCTACCCATTGTGACCGAATTCAAAGCCAAACCCTCCATTTGCTGTCTAAGGCTATCAAAGCCGATGACAAGATGCTAGGTTCAAGTACTTTTTTACGCGGGTATCTTCTATCACGGTTTTAAGAGACACTAGGGTAGCGTAAGTTTAAATCCAAAGCCACCTCCAAAAGGGGTGGCTTTTGGGTTTATTCTAGGATTTCAGCGGAGAGATCAATCCCTTCGGGATTAAAGCCACGGAGTGGTATTTACCCCGGGTGCAACCCGGAGGCACTCGGGAAAATGAGCGTCAAAGTACTTCCAACCCTGGAAGGGTTGAATTCAAACACTTTCGTGGTTGGTGGATATCCTGTGGATCTGCCATTTCCTTGCCACCGGATTGGCATCCGGGGCCAATAACCCAAGGGTATTCAATCCCTTCGGGATTTGGGGACTTTGACCAATTAGGGAGTTGCGGGCCATCCTGGGATTCCCGCTTCACGTTTTCTCCTGATTGGCATCCGGGGCAAATAATCTTTGGTATTCAATCCCTTTGGGATTTGGATAAAAAGTTCAGGTTCAAATAGATTTATTGCATTCAGCTGTGAGATCAACCCCGAAGGGATTTGGAATAAGGTCGAAATGCCTGATTGATTTGAGAAATGTTGTTGATCAAAAAGGTGAATACGATGAGTAGATGTAATGTTACATCTTTGGCCTAAATGACCGCTGCCGACTGCGAATATTTTTCCAAAGAAGACATTGCTCTCTTGGCACCGTCAAATTGATTTCCAACGATGTTTTGTTGGATTTTGTGCAGAATAGAAAAGAAAGATCTCGTTGACTTTCCGGGATAAGATATTTTGGACTAGACCAAGAAACATAATTCTATTTTCGCAGCCTGCGAGATTTCGACCTTTTTGCAAAGTACCAACCACCTACCCCCAAACCTGAGTTAGTCTAGGTGCAAAGTAATAGTAGTCTAGGTGCAAGGCAGTAGCAAAGTAGTACCAAACTAGGGGATAGCTAGACCTTGCTTGTGGCTCTGATTTATTTTCCATCAATAAAAATACCCGAAGCAATCCTCCGGGTATTTCGTGTTTGTGTTTCTTAGGTCATTTCATTCTGACCCCTGACAAAATTTCGAGTCCTCAAAAAAGCCCTCGCACTTCTAACTTCTAACTTCGTACTTAGTACATCGTACTTCGTACTTCCAACTTCGTCCTTCCAACCTCGTGCTTCCCTATTTCCCCTTCGGCCTCGCATACCTGATTGGCGCTTTGGGTTCTGGTTTGAGTTCGACACTTTGGGTTTCGAGGAGTTTGAGTGCTTCCTGTACGGCTTTTTCCAATTGGGGATCTTTGCCAGCGATCACGTCCTTGGGCGTCTGTTCAACTGGGATATCGGGCGATATGCCGACGCCTTCCACAGCCCATTCGCCATTGATGTCATAGAATCCCCCACGCGGTGCAACCATGCGTCCTCCGTCCACAAACGGTGGCGTATCCCAAGTGCCGACCAATCCACCCCAAGTTTTGGTGCCGATCAGCGGACCGATTTTCATTTTGTTGAAAAGGTAGGGGAGCAGGTCGCCGCCGGATCCTGCGCGCTCGTTGATCAACATGACTTTGGGTCCCCAGATTCCCGCCATCGGGGTGGTGAAGGGCCTTCGGTCGTTGGCGCGGCTATTGAAATAGCCATGGAGCTCACGGGCCATGATATCGACCATGTAGTCTGCGGCCGAACCTCCGCCATTATTCCTTTCGTCGATGACAGCTCCCTTTTTATCCTGCTGCGCAAAATAGTAGCGGTTGAAATACGTGTAGCCAGGACCTCCCGTGTTTGGGACGTAGACGTAAGCGAGTTTGCCCTTTGACAGTTCATCCACTTTTCTGCGGTTACCTTCTACCCAATCCATCATCCGCAACTGACCCTCGTTTTCAACCGGGACCACGGTCAATACCCGTGCATCCTCGCCGTTTGCTTTGGAGCTGACTTTAATTTTGGTCTGCTTGCTCCCCGTGCCTTCAAAGTATTTGTACAGGTTTTCGTTTCCGTTCACAGCTTGTCCGTTGACTTCGAGCAGGTAATCACCCACTTTTACATCGATACCCGGTACTGAAAGCGGCGCGCGGAGGTTTGGGTTCCAAGATTCGCCGTTGTAGATCTTTTTGAAGCGGTATTTTCCTTGGCTGATTTCATAGTCCGCTCCCAAGAGGCCAATGTTGACCGATTCGATCTGCGGAAAATCGCCCCCAGAAGTATAGCTATGCCCCACGGCCACTTCTCCGCCCAAGATGTCGATGATGTAGTTGAGGTCGGTGCGGTGCTTGACATGCTCAACCCAAGGCTTGTACCAGCTATAGATCTCGTTCCAAGGTGCGCCGTGTACATTGTCCACATACAAGAAGTCCCTTTGGAACCTCCAACCTTCGCGGTAGATCTGTGCCCATTCTTCTTTGGGTGTGACTTTGACTTTGAAGCTGGCCAAGGCCTTGAGGCTGCCGTCACCAGGTTTCTTGGGTGCGCCTCCCGTATCCACAATACCCCAGTTGCCATTGGATTGGTACAGGAGCGACTTCCGGTCCTTGGAGACGGTGGCGTAGCTGACATTGGGCATGAAAGCCTCTGCTTTTTTATCCTTGAATTGATAGCGGTGCAGGGTGAGCCCATTTTCGTTGGGGATGCTTTCCAGATAAAATACCACATTCTCAGGCCCTTCCACCAATCCGATATAATTTCGCGCGGGAATATCAACTGCCAAAATACGGTTGGCCAATCCCTCTTCATCGATCACCACCGGTTTGGTTTCACCGTTTTTCGCAGGCTCTTTCTTTTCTGTTTCCTTTGGTTTTTCCTCATCACTTTCGGGAAGCAGCGGTGATTTTCCTGCCTTACTTAAGACCGCCAAATACAAGTTTCGCGTCACGGGCCTGTCATACGAGCTCATGTCCAGCCAGCCTGTATTGAGGCCAAAATTTGTACTCGCAAGGAAGTACAGGTACTCGCCATTGGCATCCCAGATTGGCGTAATCGCATCAGCCATGCTGTCCGTGATCTGGATTTTCTTACCGGTCTCGATCTGGTAGGTGAAAATTGCCTTGAATTGGTTGTCCAAAAGGCGGGCATAGGCTACCCATTTTGAGTCAGGTGACCAAACGGGGTTTAGGCTCCTGTTGGGATGGGCGAAGCGGTCCGTATCGGCAATCTTGGCTGCACCCGTGGCGACATTGACAATCCATAGGTTGTAGTCGGTATCTGTGAAAGCGAGGTGCTTGCCGTCGGGTGCCCATTCGGGTCTGAAGTAAAAGGAATTGTTCGGGAGCTTGATCGCTTTTGGCTTGCTGAGGCCCTCCTGATCGCCAACCATCAGTTGGTATTCGCCACTTTCGTCTGAGAACCAAGCGATTTGTTGCCCGTCGGGCGACCAGACAGGAGACCTGTCGGCAATGCCCGAAGTGTTGGTGATGTTGCGGGCGTCGCCTTTTTCCTTGGGAACTGTAATGATTTCTCCCCTGAATTCAAATACGGCACGTTGCCCAGTCGGGGAAAGGCTTGCATTCGTCAGGCTTCTGCCATTGACTGGTTGCCATCTCTCTCTTGCCCAATGGAAGTCCCCGCGGACATTGATCTCCAACTTTTGGGATTTGCCGGTAGCAGGATTGAGCAGGTGAAGGAAGCCGCCTTGCTCGTAGACGATTTCGGTGCCGTTGCCATCGAGGTTTTTGACATCAAAATCGGCATGGAAAGTCTCCTGCTTCAGGTCATTTGACTTCGGGTCAAAGGACCAAATATTGTTGGCATAGTCCCTTTCAGACAGGAAGAAAACCCGGTTTCCATTCCAAATCGGCTGGGTATGGCGTTCATTGTCTGTCTGGGGAGTCATTTTGAGGGAAAAGTCCTTCAAGTCCACGATCCAAATCGGCTTGGCTTGGCCGCCCCGGTAATTTCTCCACTCAGGGTCCCAAAATGCTATCTGTTGGTAGGCGATGGATTTACCATCGGGAGAGATTTCGCCATTGACGGCACGAGGGATTGGCAAGGCCTCTTCCATGCCTCCCGCGAGTGGAATCTGGTAAAATTTTGATTCGCGGGTTGGCACATTCTCCCGACTGGAAGTGAAAAGGATGTTTTTGCCGTCAGGGGTCCAACCACTGACCAAATCGGCGCCCGGATGCCAAGTCAAGCGTTTCGGTTCGCCACCTTCGGTAGGGATTGCATAAACGTCCGTATTGCCATCGTACTGACCTGTGAAGGCAATCCATTTGCCATCGGGAGAAAACTTTGGAAGGCTTTCACTGCCTTCATTACTTGTCAAGCGGATTGCTTCACCTCCGGTTTTTGCCACTCTCCAAAGGTCATTGGCATGGACAAACACAATGTGTTCCTGGCTGATTGTCGGCTCCCTGAGGAGCATGGTACCTTGGGCATAGGCAGAAATTACTGCCAAAAATGCCAAGGCTGTAATTAGGTTTTTTTTCATTGGGTAGATGTGGATGTGATTTACTTGGGTTTAAACTCCCATAGAAGTTGGAAGGTAAGAATTGATAATGTCAAACTGAAACCTTTTTCCAGACAGCGAAAGAATAACTGTTTTTATGGAAGAGTTGGAAGGGGTTTTCTGCTTTCAATTACCGTTCGACAAATAGTTTGTGAGTATTACAAACTTTTTGTGATTTCAATAAACCTTTTTTCGAAGACATCAGTTAGAGTACATGTTTTTCGATCTGATTATGGAGAGAATTTTACAGAAGCTCAGGGTAGAAGTCAACGGGGATATCTTTTTGAAGGATCCTTTTAGCTCCGATTTGGGCAAGGAAATTATCCAAAAAAGTGTCGCGCTGTTGATCGAATTGGGATTTGAGAGTTTCACTTTCAAAAAGTTGGCTCAGGCTGTGGGCTGTACCGAGTCCGCGATCTACAGGTATTTCGACAACAAGCACAAGCTGCTGCTGTATCTCCATGCTTGGTATTGGGGCTTTTTGGAACAGAATCTGGTCTTTGCAACTGCCAACTTGGATGATCCAAAGAAAAAGTTGGCCATCGCAATCGAAGTCTTGGTAAATGGACCCATATTTACCAAAAATGACTTCATTGATCCGCGTGCGCTGAGGCAGTTGTTGACCGACGAGGCTGCAAAAGCATTGATGACAAAGGAAGTCGATGAGGAGGACCAAAAGGGTTTTTTCGATCAATATTACAAGCTTGGTGCGCGTATTGCCGAGATTATCAAAGAAATCAATCCAGATTATCAGTATCCCAAAACCCTGGTGTCCACGGTGATGGAATCAAGTCTTACACAATCCTATTATGCCAAGCATCTTCCTGGCCTGACCGACGGTATAGCCGGCGGCGATGCTCGGATGGATTTTTTCCACAACCTCGTTTTTAAATCTATATCCCATGAATGCTGACTATGCAATAACCCCCTTGAAAAGGTTTTTCAAACTTCTCAATGAAGAGAAGAAGGAGGTTTATTCCATCTATTTCTATTCGATACTCAATGGTGCCGTTTCCTTGATTTATCCTTTGGGTATACAGGCGATCGTCAACTTTGTGCTTGGAGGCCGGGTGAGTACCGCATGGTTGATCATGGTAATGGTCGTAGCCCTGGGAATTGTCTTCGGTGGCTTTTTGCAGGTGTCGCAGCTCTACCTGACTGAGAAATTGGAGCAGAGGATATTCACCAAGACGGGGTTTGGATTTGCGTATCGACTTCCTCGCTTGAAGTTGGATGAGCTGAGCAAGCAATACACTCCCGAATTGGCCAACCGATTCTTTGATGCGGTCAATCTCCAAAAAGGCATTTCCAAGATATTGATCGACTTTTCCTTTTCGACCGTTCAGATCATTTTTGGGATGATCCTATTGGCCTTGTACAATATCTTCTTCGTGATTTTTAGTTTTGGGCTGATTGCATTGGTCATCCTGATTTTCTACTACACCAGCCCCAAGGGGATGGAAACAAACCTGAAAGTGTCCACAATGAAGTACAAAACGGCTTTTTGGCTCGAGGAGATCGCGCGCACGATGGAGACTTTCAAGTTGGCAGGGAATTCCAAGTTGCCTTTCAAGGCTATCGATAAGTTGCTCCAATCCTATGTGGACTATCGTAACAAACACTTCGGCGTGCTGGTGTTCCAGTACAAGGTCATGATTGCGTTCAAAGCCTTGATCGTGACGACATTGTTGGTTGTGGGTAGTTTGCTTTTGATCGATAACCAAATATCCATTGGCCAGTTCGTAGCGGCTGAAGTCATCATTATCTTGATTGTGAGCTCGGTGGAAAAGATTATTCTTTCCTTGGACGCTGTCTACGATACCTTGACTGCGACGGAAAAGATTGGCCAAATCATGGATATCCCGATGGAACGACAGGAGGGGACAGAGAAATTCCTCCAAACCAACAATGAAAGTCTCCAATTCCAGATTCGCAACCTGAGTTTTAGGTCCAAAAACACCACTCAGGAGATTTTGGACGATGTAAGCTTTGAACTTAAGCCCGGAGACAAAGCCGTATTGACTGGAAAAAGTGGCAGCGGCAAGAGTACCCTGCTGTATCTCATGTCGGGACTTTTCACGGACTACCGAGGCAGGATCATTGTGAATGGCCTTCCGATCGACACGATGAATCTGGAAAGACTACGCAGCTACATTGGGGATAGCCTTTCCCATCAGTCCATTTTCCATGGCAGTATTTATGACAACGTCACCCTCAGTAGGGACGTCGATGACCAAAGAGTGAGAGAGATTTTGGCCTTGGTGGGATTGAAAGACTTTATCTATCAGCTCACCGAGGATTGGGACACAGTGCTTATGCCCGAGGGCGCAGGATTGAGCAAATCCATCAGCAGCAGGATTATCTTGGCAAGGTGTCTCGTGACCCAGCCAAAGGCACTTTTTCTGGAAGATATGATTGCCTTCCTTGAGCCGGACGAGAAAGCGGAAATCATAGAATATATCCTAAATGGTTCTTGGACAGTAATGCTTGTTTCACAGGATTTGGATACGATTGCGAAGTTTCCAAGGGTCATCAAACTCGACCATGGCAAGGTTATCTATGATGGGGATGCGGGTGTTTATGTTTCCATGAACAAAGCTTAAAACGACAAGTCTATGCTAGGTATATCGAAAAATACGATCGGTGCAAACGTCTCCTTTAAGGAATTCAAAAGCATCGACATGACAATCCCGAAGGAGGAGAGCAAAAAAAGGGTCCAAATCCTCATTTGGTTTCTATTGGGGACCTTCCTGTTTTTGTTTTTGCCCTGGACTCAGAATGTGCGCTCGAAGGGATTCGTGACCGCTCTTAGGCCTGACCAACGTCCGCAGACGGTTCATTCCATTATTGCGGGACGGATCGAAAAATGGTATGTGGCAGAAGGCGACTACGTACAAAAAGGTGACACGGTACTCGCGATTTCCGAAATCAAGGATGACTACTTTGACCCATTGCTCCTGGAACGGACGGAGCAGCAGGTAGCGGCAAAAACCCTTTCGGCAAAATCCTATGCCGAGAAAGTGAAAGCCCTCGAGATCCAGATACAGGCCCTGAAGGAAAACAACGTGCTCAGAAGGGAGCAGGCAGAAAATAGGCTCCAAATGGCCGTCCTACAGGTGACTTCAGATAGTATTCGTTTGGAACAGGCGAAGGTGAACTTCAAGATCGGGGAAGAGCAGCTGAAGCGGGCAGATAAGCTTTACAAAGATGGCTTGAGGTCATTGACGGATTTCGAACAAAGGGAATTGCGGTTTCAAGAAGTACAGGCAAGTTTGATTGCTTCTGAAAACAAGCTTTTGCAAAGTATCAATTCAAGAATAGCAGCCCAGATCGAACTCAACGCAATCGACAATGACTTCCGGGACAAAATGGCAAAGGCAAGGGCCGATATGTACGAGGCCATGTCTGCGCAGTTTGATACAGAGGCAACTGTCACCAAGCTCGAAAACCAATACTCGAACTATGAGGTGCGGACCGGCTACCGGCATGTTCTTGCACCGCAGGAGGGATACATTACTCGTGCCATCCAAGTTGGTATTGGCGAGACGATCAAGGAAGGTGCGGAGATCATTTCGATCTTGCCAGGCAATGCCCAGTTGGCTGTGGAGATGTTCGTCGAGCCGGTGGATTTCCCATTGATGCGCATCGGAAACAAGGTCAGGTTCATTTTTGATGGCTGGCCGGCGATTGTGTTCTCAGGTTGGCCGCAAATCACCAATGGTACTTTTGGAGGTATTGTGCAAGCGATCGATAATTTTGCCGGACCGGATGGACGGTATCGGATTTTGGTGATCGAGGATCCTGAGGAAAAACCCTGGCCGCCGGCTTTGCGGATAGGTTCGGGTGCCGACGGCATCGCCTTGTTGAATGATGTGCCCCTTTGGTACGAGATATGGCGACAGCTCAATGGATTCCCGCCGGACTATTATACACAGAGAGAAAAAGCTGAACTAAAAGCCGGGAAATAACATGAGGTACCTTCTTTTTTGTTTCTTTTTCTTAGCATTCGGCACCGCGATCTCCCAAACCGTATTGGGCTATGAGGACTTTATTTCCTGGGTAAAGGCCTATCATCCGGTCTCCAAGCAGGCGGAAATCACGTTGGACTTTGGTGCCCAAACTTTGAGGGCATCAAGGGGCGGATTTGACCCCGTCCTGTACTTTGACTATGACGCCAAGAGGTTTAAGGATTCAAATTATTACGATAAAAGACAAACGGGAGTCCGAGTACCGACATGGGCTGGTGTCGAATTGAAGGGATTGTATGAGTACAACACTGGCAACTTCCTCAATCCTGAACAGGCGCTTCCGCCGGAGGGTTTGTTGGCGGTAGGTGCATCGGTCAATTTGGGCCAAAATCTGATCATGGACCGGCGGCGATTGGCGCTGCGCCAGGCGCAAATCTATGCCGAAGCAACCAAGGCAGAACGGCTTCAGATCCTAAATGACCTGTATATGGAAGCGACGGAGTCCTATTGGGTTTGGTCAGCCGATTTCCAGAATGTAAAGATTTTGGAGGAGGGTGTCGATTTGGCGAAGCAGCGTTTTGAAATGGTCAAGGAAAGCTATATTCAAGGCGACTTTCCGGCAATCGACACCGTTGAGGCCTACACACAGGTGATGGACAGGATTTATAGGCTACAATCTGCCCAAATCCAATTTTTCCGCTCCACACAAATGCTCAATACTTTCCTGTGGGATGAGAATGACAGTCCATTGGATTTGTTGGAGACAATCATTCCGGAGAATGTTTTGGATGAAGTTGAGTTTGCCTACGATAAGGGTGCCCTCAGGGATTATATCTTTTATCATCCACAACTCAGGCTTACCGACTTCGACATCGAGTCCCTGCAAATGGACCGCAGGTATAAGGCTAACCTGTTGTTGCCGGTTATGAAGTTTGATTACAATTTTCTTTCCGAATCCCTGAGTGACTTCAATCAGGCGGTGTTTTTGGAAAACAACTATAAAGCGGGCTTCACCTTTGCCATGCCCCTATTCCTGAGAAGGGAAAGGGGAGACCTCGGATTGGCCAAAGCCAAAATCAACTTCAAGCAGTACCAGCGAGACCTCAAGCTGGTCCAACTCCAAAACAAACTGGAGTCTGAGATTTACAACTTTGAGACCGTGCAATCACAGTTGGGAGTATACAACCAAAACGTCGTCGGTCTCAGGAAACTATTGGCTGGGGAAATGACGAGGTTTGAAATCGGGGAGAGTTCGCTTTTTCTAGTCAATGCGCGTGAGGTCAGCCTTATCGCCGCACAAACCACGCTCAATGACTTGGCAGCCAAACGGAAAGCAGCCTACGCCAAGATGCTCAATGCCGCAGGCTTGGGCTTTGACGAAGTGCTTTTACAGGGAAATTGAGCGAATAGGCTCAAACCTATTCTAACTTGATCTCTTATCAATAAGCGAAAGTGCTAAGGTGCGCCGCTGTGAATGCGGTATAAAAATCCCGAATCCTGATACAATCTTCGCTGTTACCTCGCGCGCCTGTACAGTTCAGCCCATTGGTCTGTGCACCCGAAATCAGGTCCACAGGGAGAGCCGTCACTGCTGCTGTCAGGATGACATTGTATTCATCAGCAAGCAAGGTCACATAGGTCAATATCCCATATTCCCTTCCATCTTCAGGACTTGAAAGGAGTTCTGCGCCATTGGCCATGATGTTGAATTTTTTTCTACCGCTGTCAAACCCGTCATCGACGTAAGAATATTCCTCTACGATCTCGAATCCCGAGATATCAAACGCCTGCGCCAATTCGGTGTAGAAGTATTCATCCAAAAAGGACATGACCTCGTCGATATCCATGGAGTTGATATCGTCAACCTCATCATTTTTAGCCACTGCAAAGGCCAGATATGTAAAGTCGTTGTCCCTGAAGTTGACTTGCAATGCTTCTTCATCTGTACCGGGGCTGATTACCTCCAAGTTGAGACCCTCGGGAACAACCACCACAACTCCGTTTTGGATATCCTCATAGATGTCGAGGCGGATGTTGCTGAGATTCATGTTGATGTTGTACTGCCGAGTGATCTCATCGCTGAGCATCATGATGTTTTCGGGGTCTTCGGCAGTTTCCGTCAATTCGATAATACTTCTGTTTTTTGTAAGATAGAACTCAAAATCCTTGGTCTGCACTGGCCGAAGCTGGTTGGAATTTTGATAGATTTCTTCTATCGAATCCCCATCTTCGCTAGTAAATACAGTTGATGAAAATAGGCTTCGGTTGCCCGCTACATTCGAAGGCAACTGAGTAATACTAGAACTTTCCAAGTCCGCTATATACTTCGCAGGGATGGCCCAACTTATATTGACTGTACCTTTTTCCAAACCACCGCTACCGATTCCAACCAATCTGCCCTGATTATCGAATATTGGAGCACCAGAATTGCTTGGAAGGAGGTTTCCAGTACCGAAAAACAGAATATCCAAATCTAGGTTAAGGCTTGAAGACGCCATCAAATCCCTTTTTATTTTATCCGGCAAGAGGTTATTCAGTGTTTCTTTTGGATGTATGCGCCCAGTAATCAGGGTACGGGTCGGTATTCCAGAAGATCCCTCCAGCAACCCAATACAATGTACCTCCTTGCTTGCCGTGATTTTTTCGGTATTGGCATTCAAAATAGGGGCTACGTTGGTGAAATTTTGATCATTTCTCACTAATTCCAGAAGTACAAGGTCAGCCATTGGTAGGACTTTCTTGATTCTTGCTTCCCTGAATGCCGCCTGTTTCGCATATTTTACCTCGATCTTCCAGCCTGGTCTCATGCCATGCAAAGCGGTGACGATTTGATTTGGTTGTTTCCAAACAAACCCTGTCAACACATTCTTTTGCTTTGTACCGTTGACATCCGTTACCCAAATGTGAACGACAGAATTGATTGCTTTATCCGGATCAAAGGACTGTGCTGAGGCCTCCATTTGGAAAACCGAAATAACGAAAATCGTAAAGAGTAGATTTCTCATGATTTGAAGAGTTTGGCTAAAAGTTGATAAATGGTGAATCTTTGCTGTTCGTTGAATTTCTGTTGGAGTTGATTTACCAGGATTCCAAAATTTGATTGGTCACCCAAGAGGGCTTGTTCGATCGCACCAGCCTCGGTCTTTCCAGCAACGAGGGAAACAAAAGACGATTTGAATTTTGTGAAATCCGCAGGAGGCGCCACACAAAGGATGTCTCTGATCGTGAGCAGCACTTGGCCCTTATCTGCCTCAGGGATGCTTCTATCAACTTCCTCAGCGAAATCAGCCCAGAATCCTCCTGGTGCTTTAAAAGCTTCGATAATCTCACTTGTTTCCGTGCCTGAATTAGCACCACTGAGGTAATCGCAGTCCTGTGCTTCTATCGTACCTGAGTAAAGTACACTTGCTTGCCTTACGACTTTTCCCGAATCGGCCTTTATAAATCCCGTGATCATCGCC
The DNA here is from genome assembly GCF_000330725.2 of Mariniradius saccharolyticus AK6. Taxonomy (GTDB): domain Bacteria; phylum Bacteroidota; class Bacteroidia; order Cytophagales; family Cyclobacteriaceae; genus Mariniradius; species Mariniradius saccharolyticus. The sequence goes on from NZ_AMZY02000018.1 coordinate 210,835, forward strand.
CTCGCATCTTCGTCGCTGTAGCCGATGGATCGGTATTCTTCCATTTTGTCCAAAAGGCTTGGCGCAAAGGGGTCGTTGGCTCTCAGATAAAGACCTAGCAAAATACCAACGACTGAAAAAAGCCCAAATGAGCCGATTCGGAGGCTTTTGAGGGAGTCGAGGAACTTTTCATTCAACCCGATCAAAACAGCCAAAAGTGAAGAAATCGTCGCGATTACGCCGCTGACGACTGGCGAAACTGATAGACCCAACAAGATTCCAAGCAGCAGGCCGATGCCGAGTCCATTGAAAACTGCCGAAAATCCCGAGAGAAAAGTCACTTTGACTGGACCTGCTTGCGGATCTCCGACGATCCACTCCTTCGTAGAATTGATCAATTCCTTTGCTACGTGTTCTTTTTGCTCTTCTTCCATTTGATTGAGGGTAAAAAATCAGAAAATAATATTATGATTTGTTATAAAATATTCATCTATCTAATTGAATATTTCAAAAGGTATATAATTATCCATATTTAATTTGATTTTTCAAAGTTTTGAAGAAATTTTCAACCTGACACCAATAAGTTTAATATTTATTCTATATTTGTAGAATAACATCTATCCGTGTAGAATATGAACTTAACGAACGCCGAGGAGCAATTGATGAACTTTATCTGGAGTAGGGGTTCAGCATTTATGAAGGATATTTCGGATGACTATCCTGAGCCAAAGCCTGCACCCACCACAATAGCGACGCTGCTTAAGCGGCTGATTGAAAAAGGGGCGATTTCTTACCGCACCTTTGGTAACTCGCGGGAATATTACCCGCTTGTGGACAAATCCGGGTATTTCTCCAAAAAGGTCAACGAGATCGTAAAGAACTTCTTTGATGGTTCCCCTAGTCAGTTTGCCTCTTTCTTTACACGGGAGACGGCCATGGACACCAAGCAGTTGGAGTCCCTAAAGGCCATTATCGAAGAACAACTAAAATCCAAAAAGCCATGATTTCCTTCCTTCTTCTTTCAACTTTGGCCCTGGTCCTTTTCCTTTTGTTTTATCAGTTGGTTCTGGAAAGGGAAAAGATGTTCGTGTTCAATCGGTATTTTCTCCTCTTTACCCTGGCATTGGGTTTTTTGATTCCATTTGTTGAGTTATCAAAACCTTTCGCCCCACAGCGGCCTGTTGAAATACTCAAAGCAAGTATCGACGGTTTTGCCACACCAGAGCTTGAGGGGGCAAACAGCACCGTGATTTCGGTTCCTGAAGACCAGGTGCATCGGATAGTAAACCAGCCTGACCTTGGAGTAAACGGGACGCAAGTATTGATAGGGATTTATTTGTTGGGTCTGGGGTTCTTTTTGGGAAGATTTGCTTACCAGCTATTCACGATTTCAAAGACTATCAGGACTGCCGAGAAACTCAAACAGTCCGGCTACACGATTGTGTTGATGAGCGTTCCGATCCAGCCATTTGCTTTTTGGAAGTATTTGTTTCTTTCCAAAGATGCCTATGAACACGGGCAGCTTGAGCCTGACATTATCAGTCACGAACTTTGCCACATCCGGGAAAAGCACACTTTGGATATCATTTTGATAGAGTTTTTGAAAGTGGTCTTTTGGTTCAACCCTGTTTTTCTCCTCTACAAAAGGTATATCCAACTTAATCACGAATACCTCGCGGACGATGCAGTTATCAGGCAATCCGGAAAGGTGGTAGACTACCAAAGGCTTTTGCTTTCCAAGGTAAATGCGAATGATATTTACTCCGCCGGGTTTGGTAGTGCTTTCCATTTTTCCGAAACCAAAAGGCGACTAATCATGATCGGGAAACAAGCGAACCCGGCTCGGATAAAGTGGCTTCAATTTGCTGCTGCGATATTAGTTTTGACGGTTTTACTTGGACTCAGCCCGGCTAAATACGATGGTACTTGGAATATGCAAGCTACGGCTCTGTCTGAACAAACAGGCGACTATGAAGCAATCCTAACCGCTGCAATGGAACCTGAAAATCCTTATGTTCTGAGCCTAGCTCGTTTGGATATTGGCGCATTGAAAAGGGCGTACGACCAAGTTCCACCCGAACAAAGGGGGAACATCACCGAGTTCCCCTTCCTTGAGGGATTGGCATATGAAAAATTACTGGAATTAAAGGGATCTGATCGGGCATCAAATGTTTGGTTTTTGTATCAAACCCCGCCCGAAAAGCAGGTCATTTCTAACGAGGTGTTTGAAAATTGGAAGAAATCCAAGGGGTTGGAGTTGGAGATCGATGGACAGAAAAAGGAGGTGAATGCGCTTGATAGCCACAAACCATCCGATTTTGCGCTTTTTGAAGTTCGTGGCATCGAAGAAAGGGGTTTTTTGAAACGGCGTAGATATTCAGTAAAGCTGTCAACCCACGCCTACTATGACGCACAATTTATTCGCAAGCCCAAGAAATTGAATGAAGTAACTCTTCAATTGGTGGATGGAGAACGTTACGTGGTATACTATGCAATGAGCTGGGTCAAGATGAATGAGGAAACCAAAGAATTGGAAGAATACTGGCCAGAAAACTACGAGGCATCGATATTACATGCCTTCCAAATGCTCGACCCAAAGGAACTTGAGCTTCGCAAAAACTCGGTGATCTACGATATCGGAAAGCAATTCTCGATCACGGTAGAAAAGGGTAAAACAAAATTTTTCCTGTCATTTTCGACCATCTAAATTCCTGGTACAAAATTCCTTTTGAAGTTGAGGTAATAGTTTAAGTCATGCAGGGGTTTTTCCACGCTTTGTGGCAGCGGTTTTCCCGAAAACTGCTGGAAATACAGCAGGCATGAATCCCGCCACCATACCGCTTCCTCAACCTGTATCCGCAGAAATGATGCGATGTGTTGGTATCGTTCGGGATCAATTTTGCCCTCGAGTTGTATCCATTGCCCCTCCATCCACCGGGCCCCCTCGACGCCCCGCTGATAGCGCAAGGCCATTTCATTCCAAAGCGTATTCCCTGTGGACAATTCGAAATCCCAGGGTACGCGATGGAACCACAACAGGTAATCCAAGGAGATTGTGCTGGGATTCCCCCATGCTTTTTCCCATTCAGGTGCATACTGGGCAAGGGCGTTGCTTCCGCCGGCAGTACGGTCAAAACCGATGCTATCCTTTGTCGCCCTGTGGTAGTAGGTCGCTGTCCAATCCTCCCTTCCTCCGCCCGTTACCCAAGGTCCCGGACCCCAGTGGTGACTCCGCGCCATGATGTGGTGCAATCCCAAGGGCGTCATGTACTCGACGAGAATCGGGTAGGATTTCATCATGATGCCCTTTGTGGTATTGATAAAATCTTGGTCCTGCATAAAAGTCATCTTTATCCAATCCGTGGCAATTCGATCGACATCAGCGTCGGGATTCCAAGCGAGCTTGCCAAAGGCATACCAATCGGCCTGGGCCGTCGGATGCCCGGTCCAATTGCGATCGGTGCCGATATTGGCAACTCCCGCGATGCCGGTCAGGGAATAGGGGTGGACCTTGCCCTGCAGGACCTTGCTGACCGTGCTGCCTTTTCCCTCGGCGTAGGTATCGGCGTCAAGTATTTCCCGCCACATGCTTGCTAAATTTACCCAATGGGTGTCCTGCCCCAGGTATTCTTTGGTGATTTGGAATTCCATCATCAAAGGGGTCTTCGGCATGGCACCGAATAGCGGATGGAAAGGCTCACGGGGCTGGAAGTCGAGTGGGCCGTTTTTTACCTGAACGATCACATTTTCCCGAAACTTTCCGTCCAAGGGCTTGAACTCGTCATAGGCTTGTCGGATACGGTCTGTCGGGGTTTTTTCATTGTAGACAAATGCACGCCACATGACGATTCCTCCAAAAGGTTTGACGGCTTCTGCGAGCATATTGGCACCTTCGGCTTGGGTCCTGCCATAGTTGTGTGGTCCGGGTTGGCCCTCGGAGTCGGCTTTGACGAGGAAGCCGCCAAAATCAGGGATGTATCCGTAAATCTCCTTCGCCTTGTTTTTCCACCATTGCTGCACTGCAGGGTGTAGTGGGTCTGCTGTCGGTAGGTTGTCCAAAATCATGGGCGCGTTGAATCTGGCAGTCAGATAGACCTTGATACCATAGGGTCGAAACGCATCCGCAAGCGCTTTCGCTTTTTCCAAATATTCAGGCGTCAGGACCAAGGCGTTGGCGTTGACGTTGGTCACGGAAACTCCATTGATGCCGATGGACGCGTTCGCCCGCGCGTAATCGATGTATTGTTGGTCGATGTGCTTGGGCAACCGGTGCCAGTTCCAAATGCTGAATCCAGCATAGCCGCGCTCGACGGTACGGTTTAGATTGTCCCAATGGTTGAGCAGGCGGAGTTGGATTTTCGGGTTTTCCAATATTTCAAATCCATCAAGCGGGGTTCTGGTCTGGACAGCTTTCAAAAAGCCGAATGTCCCGTAGAGAAGGCCCTTATCTGTTTTTCCAATAATATACAGCCTACCAGCTTGCGACTTGATCCAATATCCTTCCTCCGTGATTTGCGACAATTCAGATTTCCAAGCTGCTTGAAGGTTTGCGGGAACTGATTCGATTGTTCCGATCCAAAGGCGTGCGTCGGGGTTTTGCTGGAATTCAGGTTTATGTTTTTTGGCAAAGAATCCTTCGGCAGCAATCTCTATTTCCTCCTTTATCACGGAGATAGTCTGTGAATTCCCGACGACCGAAATCTTTAAAAAATAGGGCAAGCAAGAGGCCTCATGCTCTGCATTTTCGAAGGGATAATATTGCAGCCAAAGCTTATATCCGTCGTTTGCGAATGTCAGCGAAAAGCACAGGAAAAAGGCCAAGCTGAGGGTAAATTGCTTCATGCCGTTCAACAGGTTTGGTTCCCGATAAATATACAAAAACAGTTAGCGGATTTGCCGAAAACATTATATTTGGAAACATTACGGTTTAGAAATGAAAAATATTCTTTTCAATCGATTCCGAACAAAAAACCAAAACAATAAACCATAACCCATGCTATTAGAACCATTAGACCTAATTGTTTTTGTCGGGTATTGCTGCCTGATCATTGGGATGGGCCTCTTTGTTTCGCGAGAAAAAAAGGGCCACGTCAAGGATTCCAAAGACTATTTCCTCGCCTCCAAAGCGCTGCCCTGGTGGGCAGTCGGAGCATCCCTAATTGCCTCCAATATTTCGGCGGAGCAGTTCATCGGGATGTCGGGATCCGGCTTTGCGATGGGTTTGGCGATTTCCACATATGAATGGATGGCAGCTGCCACACTCTTGGTTGTGGCGATCTTTTTTCTCCCGGTTTACATCAAAAAAGGCATTTACACCATGCCGGGCTTTTTGCTCGATAGGTATGACTCGAGGGTGCGGACGACGATGGCTATTTTTTGGCTTTTGCTGTATGTGTTCGTAAACCTCACTTCGGTATTGTATCTCGGCGCATTGAGCTTGAATACCATTTTGGACATTCCGATGACGACTGCGATAATCGGGTTGGCGCTATTTGCTATGGTTTATTCGATCTACGGCGGTCTCAAGGCAGTTGCATGGACTGACGTTGTACAGGTCATTTTTCTCATAGCGGGTGGCTTGGCTACGACTTATATTGCCCTACAAATAGTTGGAGGGGGGGATGCTTGGGAAGGATTGGGAATGTTGAGAAAGGAAGTACCCGGACATTTTTCAATGATTTTTTCCAAAGGAGAAATGATGATTTCCGACGGTAAAGGCGGGGTAAGGGACGCCTACCTCGATCTTCCGGGCATCAGTGTATTGGTTGGTGGAATGTGGATTACCAATCTGAGTTATTGGGGCTTCAATCAGTACATTACCCAAAGGGCTTTGGCCGCCAAAGACCTCAACCAAGCGCAACTCGGGGTGATTTTTGCAGGATTCCTGAAGCTTTTGATGCCTTTGATCGTCGTGATTCCTGGTATTGCGGCTTGGGTGATCGTGAAGAACGGTATTGATGTCAATTTCATCGCTTCGATGAACGATCCAGTTACGGGATTGATCAAGTCCGATAGAGCCTATCCAACTTTGCTGCAGATTTTACCGACAGGGCTTAAGGGTCTTGCCTTTGCTGCTTTGACTGCGGCGATTGTTTCTTCCCTTGCGTCGATGGCCAACAGTACTTCCACAATTTTCACGATGGACATTTACAGGGAATTTATCAATAAGAACGCTTCGGAAACCAAACAGGTAGCAGTAGGTCGGATTACCGCACTGGTTGCTTTTGTAGTTGCGGCCGTTGTTGCTCCTGCATTGGGCAATCTCGATCAGGCATTCCAGTTTATCCAGGAATACACGGGCTTTGTTTCTCCGGGTGTATTTGCGATTTTCTTCTTTGGTGTATTTTGGAAGAAAACGACATCCAATGCTGCGCTTACCGCTGCGATCTTGACAATTCCATTGTCCACCGTGTTGAAATTCGGGCTTCCAAACCTGCCGTTCATCGATAGGATGGGCGTGGTATTCTTGATCATTTCTGCATTGATCATCGCGATCAGTCTTTACGAGGGCAAAGGTAAAGACCATCCCAAGAGCATCGAAGTCAACAAGGAGCTTTTCAGGACAAGTACCACTTTCAAGATCGGCGCTATGTTAATAGCCGGTATCATCGCTGCTTTGTACATCATTTTCTGGTAAGATCATGGCAATAAGAAGATTATTGATTGGGTACGATATCGGTAGTTCGTCTGTAAAAGCCACTTTGCTTGACGCCGATTCGGGAAGGGTTGTCGGTTCAAAGGCATTGCCGAAAGTAGAAATGCCCATCGACGCGCCGAAGAAAGACTGGGCGGAACAGGATCCAGAAATGTGGTGGAAATATGTAGTAGACGCCACCCAGGCGCTCGTAAAGGAGGGAGACATCAAACCAGGGGAGCTCAAAGCGATAGGTATTTCCTACCAAATGCATGGCTTGGTCTGTGTCGACAAATACAACAAGGTGCTTCGTCCCGCGATCATCTGGTGTGACAGTCGCGCAGTAGGTATCGGCAACAAAGCATTCAGGTCGCTGGGGGCTGAGTTTTGCCTTCCCCATTTGTTGAACTCGCCTGGCAACTTCACTGCTTCCAAGTTGAAGTGGGTGCAGGAAAACGAACCTGAAATCTATCAGAAGATACACAAGATCATGCTTCCAGGCGACTATATCGCTCTAAAGTTGACCGGCGTAACCATGACCTCTGAGACCGGGCTGTCCGAAGGGATTTTTTGGGATTTCCAAAAAAACAGCCTTTCAAAGGATCTTTTGGATCACTACAAGTTCGAGCGCTCACTGATCCCGGATGTCGTACCTTCATTTTCCCAACAGGGGAAAGTATCGGCGGCATCAGCATCGCTCTTGGGAATCGATGTGGGCGTGCCTGTGACCTACAGGGCAGGAGATCAACCCAACAATGCATTTTCCCTTAAAGTATTGAAGGAAGGTGAACTGGCAACGACCGCCGGCACTTCAGGCACGGTTTACGGTGTGAGTACACGAGCGGTATATGACCCTAAGTCTCGGGTCAATACTTTTGTGCACGTCAATCATCGCAGGCAGGCCCCGAGCTATGGAGTATTGCTTTGCGTGAATGGCACAGGGATTTTGAATTCTTGGTTGAAGAGGCTGATCGGAGGCGACAGCATAGGGTACGAAGATATGAATGCCCTGGCAGCGGAAGTTCCGGTCGGATCAGACGGACTGTCATTCATTCCTTTTGGTAACGGCGTAGAGCGGATTATGGAAAACAAACCCGTGGGCGCACATCTTTCAGGATTGAATCTGCTGAAGCATGACAAGCGACATTTGCTCCGTGCAGGTCAAGAGGGAATCGTTGCCGCATTGACTTATGGCTTTCAGATCATGAAAGACATGGGGATGAACCTCAATACGGTAAAAGCTGGACATGCCAATATGTTCTTAAGTCCCTTATTCAGAGAGGCTTTTGTCAATATGAATGAAGTGACGCTGGAATTGTATGATACCGATGGTTCACAAGGAGCAGCGCGAGGTGCGGGGATTGGTGCGGGGATTTACGCGAATGAAGAAGAAGCCTTTCAAAGTCTTTCGCGCATCTCCACCCTTGAACCAAACGCCAAAAAGACCAATCAGTACCAAGAGGTATATGCACAATGGGTTGCGGCTTTGGAGAAAGTAAAAGGCTAATCGTGAATTCATAATTATAAATTATCAATTTGGTTTCGAAATGCAGGCTATCGTCTTTGGTCTATAATCTGTCAGCTTGAAAAACAATAACTCAATAACCTATTTATAACATGTCAAAAACCTATTTTCCAACTATCGAAAAAATCAAGTTTGAAGGAAAAGGATCTAAAAACCCTTTCGCTTTCAAATACTATGATGAAAACAGAGTCGTGGCTGGCAAGACCATGAAGGAACACTTCAAGTTTGCCATTGCCTATTGGCATACATTCTGCGCGACAGGAGCAGATCCCTTTGGTCCGGGTACCATGGTTCGTCCCTGGGATGCCAACCCCGACCCAATTCAGCGGGCGAAGGACAAAATGGATGCAGCCTTTGAGTTCATTACCAAGATCGGTGCTCCTTATTATTGTTTTCATGACATCGATTTGATCGACGAAGGTGGAAGCATTGCGGAGTATGAAAAACGCATGCAGATCATCACAGATTATGCATTGGAAAAGCAGAAGGCAACTGGTGTGAAATTGCTTTGGGGCACGGCCAATGTCTTCAGCAATCCGCGCTATATGAACGGTGCATCGACCAATCCGGACTTTGACGTGGTGGCTTGGGCTGGGACGCAGGTGAAGAATGCCATTGATGCGACCATCAAACTCGGAGGAGAAAATTATGTGTTCTGGGGTGGACGCGAAGGCTATATGTCTTTGCTGAATACCGATATGAAACGTGAGACAGAACATCTTGCCAAGTTTCTAACCATGGCAAGGGATTATGCCCGCAAGCAAGGCTTTAAGGGTACGTTCTTTATCGAGCCAAAGCCCATGGAGCCCACCAAACATCAGTATGACTATGACTCCGCGACTGTAGTCGGATTCCTACGTCACCATGGATTGGACAAAGACTTCAAAATAAACGTAGAAGTCAACCATGCTACATTGGCCGGACACACTTTCCAACACGAACTGCAAGTCGCAGCTGACGCCGGCATGTTGGGTTCAATCGATGCCAATAGGGGAGATTATCAAAACGGCTGGGACACCGACCAATTTGCGCTCAACCTGCAGGAATTGACCGAGGCAATGCTCGTGATCCTGCAGAGTGGTGGTCTCCAAGGTGGTGGTGTTAATTTCGACGCCAAAGTGCGCAGAAACTCAACGGATTTGGAAGATTTGTTCCTGGCCCATATCGGTTCCATGGACGCTTTTGCAAGGGCCATGTTGATTGCCAATGAAATCATCACTAACTCAGCGTATTCCGAACTCCGTCAAAAGCGTTATGCTTCCTTCGACGCAGGTAAGGGCAAAGAGTTTGAGCAAGGCAAATTGACTTTGGAAGACCTTAGGTCCCATGCCTTGTCTGTCGGCGAGCCTAAGCAAACCAGCGGCAAGCAGGAGCTTTATGAGAATTTGTTGAACGAATACATCGTCTGATAGCTTTCTCGTTCAAGCCATCGAAAAAGCCGATTTGGATACGCCAGATCGGCTTTTTCATTTTTCGTTTTCCATCACATTCAGCGGGACCGTAATTCAAAAAAACTACAAGCCTTTGGTCATAGAATTGTTCCCCATTTAAGTATCAAATCGTAATTTCATCTGCAACCGACCAACCTCAGCCATGAATAAACTCACGATGCTATGTCTTTTCTTGATTTCAGCGATGATCTTCAATGCATGTCAGAAACCAAGCAACGAATCCGAATATCAAGCTGACATTATCGTGTATGGTGGGACCTCGGCAGGAATTATCGCTGCATTACAGGCCAAGAAAATGGGAAAGTCGGTTTTGGTGGTATCACCGGATAAGCATTTGGGAGGGCTTTCTGCGGGTGGATTGGGCTTTACGGATACCGGTGACAAGTCGGTGATTGGAGGATTGGCGAGGGAATTTTACCATCGGATCTATTTGCACTACCAAAAAGAAGAATCCTGGAAATGGCAAGCAAAGGCCGACTATGGAAACGTCGGCCAGGGTACGCCGGCGATCGATGGCGATGCCCGGACCATGTGGATTTTTGAGCCCCATGCCGCCGAGCAGGTTTTTGAGGATTTTGTAAAAGAATTTGATATTCAGGTTTTTAGAGACGAATGGCTAGAAAGAGCTTCCGGTGTTGAAAAACAGGAAGGAAGGATCGTTTCCTTCAAAACGCTTTCCGGTAAAGTATTCAAAGGAGAGATGTTCATCGACGCTACCTACGAAGGGGATTTGATGGCGGCCGCGGGTGTACCCTATCATGTCGGCAGGGAATCCAATGCCACCTATGGGGAAAAGTGGAACGGTGTACAGTTTGGCGTTTTTCAGCATGGCCATTATTTCAGGGATAGCATTTCGCCCTATGTGATTCCCGGAGATCCGAGTTCTGGACTCCTTCCCGAGATTTCAGATGAAAAAATCCCGGAAAACGGTACAGGTGATGATAAAATCCAAGCCTACAATTTTCGAATGTGCCTCAGCAAGCACCCAGATAACAGGGTACCGTTTCCAAAGCCAGAAAACTACGATCCAGCGCGTTACGAACTATTGGCGCGGGTTTATGCTGCAGGATGGGGAGAAACCTTTGACAAATATGACCCGATTCCAAACCTCAAGACCGATACCAACAACCATGGTCCGTTCAGTACAGACTACATTGGAAAGAACTATGCCTATCCCGAGGCAAGCTATGAGGAACGTAGGGCAATCATCAAGGAACATGAGGATTACCAGAAAGGCTTGATGTACTTTTTGGCAAATGATCCCAAAGTGCCTGAAGAAGTCCGGGCCCGGATCAATGAATATGGCGTGGCAAAAGATGAATTCACCGACAACGGGAACTGGCCGCATCAGATTTATGTGCGTGAAGCACGGAGGATGCTCGGCGATTATGTCATGACCGAACATGATGTTTTGGGTGATAAAGTGGTCCCAAGACCCGTGGGAATGGGCTCCTACCATTTGGATTCGCACAATGCTCAGCGGATTGTTGGCCCCAACGGCTACGTGCAGAACGAAGGAGATATCGGCGTCAAACCAAAGGAGCCTTATCGTATTTCCTACGGAACCATCATTCCAAAAAAATCAGACTGTACCAATCTCCTCGTGCCAGTCTGCGTTTCGAGTTCCCACACGGCCTTTGGGTCAATTCGCATGGAGCCGGTTTTCATGATCTTGGGACAATCCGCAGCGACGGCAGCTGCAATGGCAATTGATGAAAAAAGTGCTGTTCAGGACTTATCTTTTGAAGTGTTAGAGCAGAGGCTGAAGCAGGACGGACAAGTCCTGTATTTGGAAGAAAGGTTGAATTGAGTCGGAATACTGCACGAACCTACGCCATTACTGCCAGCATGCTCAGTATGTGTTCGCCCAAGTGTTTTTGACCAGATATCTCTACAAGCAGCTTTGCTTCTTCTTTTGTAATTCCCTTGGTAAAAATCCTCCAGGCAATTTCCCCAGGAATGGAAACCGCTGCATCCGGCATTTTGTCTGGATGGATAACCAATTCCCAGGCATCGGTTTTTCGTATTAACCACCAATCGCCTCCGCCTTCACCCCTTACCTGAATTTTAATCAAGGTATTATCTTCAGCTTCCATTTTCCGATAATGGTGCGGCAAGGCCAGCATCGACGTCTCGAGATAAGGACGGTAAAGTTCAGCCTGAAACAACTCGGATTCCAGATCGACTGCTAACCTGATTTGCTGTTGGTGGTGCCACTTTTCGGTGTATTCCCGAGCGACATGAAACCAGTTTAGGGAAACATCCTCACCTGCCCAAGCAACCGAAAAAGCGGCAGGTTCTAATGGAGGCAAAGATGCAATATGCGCACAATATGCCTTTCCCGTTATTTCCAGCAAATCGACTAACAACCGAGGACTCACACGTCTCATCGCTTTTACCCAATCAGTATTGAGCCCGTTGAGAAAATCGAGCAAATCAGCGTAAGAATTGACTTTCTCTGGTTTTTCCCCATAATACCCATCCCGCAGCATCGACAGGGAGCGGATATTGCCATCAAGCAGGTGCGCCGCAATGTCCTTGATGGTCCATTTTGGGGAAATGGTTTTTCTCTCCCAATCTTCGGAATTCAAAGACCGAAGGAGTTGGATCAGTTTTTCATCCAAAACAGGAAAAAGGTGGCTGGTTTGAATCATGGCCAAAATAATGTCTTGGTTGACAAAATAAACTTTGTCCCGTTGAATAATGAAACCTTTCTTGTCATAAAATGAATTTACCCGAAGGAATTTGGCGGAAGTGCTGTCTTTCTTCCAAAAAACACGGGCTTTCAAAATATAAGTTTCACCCTATAGCTCATTTTGCCTCTCGACTTTCGGATTTTCCTCCGGTCCAACCTTTAAGGATATCCATTTCGGTTTTGATCACAAATGCAATCACAAGGAATTCTGAGATAAAATATAGCCATCCTATGGCAGTCACTTCGCTTCTTTGAATAAAGAGGATCCACATGGTTAGCAAAACATAGGAAAGATTTGCCAGCATGATCACCTTCAGCAAATTCGGTTTCTCCGTTTTCACGGAAACGAAGCAGATCAAATCGTATAGGCAGAAAAGGCATGCCACCAGCCCCAGCAGCCACAGCAAATCCCTTGAAACACCGATTTCCTCGGAAAAGAACCATAGGGGTCCGAGGATGAGCATAGCCGACATTGCGGCGCCTGCACCATCGAACAAAAATACGTTTCTGGGAGCTTTTCGCAGCCACAGGGACAAGGCTTCTCGCATTTTTTGATTAGATTATTTTTTGAAATATAGGAAGCTTTGACAGGATCATTTTGAAGTACTCGATCCCGTTCAGCCTTCGATCGCTTCCAAAATCTTCGTACAGGCTTCCCGAATCTCTTTTTCCGAGATCGTCAAAGGCGGTGCGATTCGCATGGCGTCATCACAGAATAGGAACCAATCCGTAATCACACCTTTTTCGATTGCACGGTCAATGATGGGCTTGAGGACTTCGAAAGATTCGAACTCCACCGCCATCATCAGGCCTTTGTTGCGGACGGATTTGATTTTGGGATGTTTGAGGAGTTCCTTGAAAAGATTTGCCTTTAATTCGACGCCAGCCAAAAGGTTTTCTTCTTGAATTACGCGAATTGTTGCCAAAGAAGCTGCAGCGCTCACAGGATGTCCGCCGAAGGTCGTGATATGGCCCAAAAGCGGGTTATTTTTGAAAACGCCCATGACGTCTTTGTTGGCAATGAATGCACCAATCGGCATCCCGCCGCCCATTCCTTTGGCACAAACCAATATGTCTGGAACAATGAAGAATTGCTCAAATGCCCAAAAAGTGCCCGTACGTCCAAATCCGGCCTGTATTTCATCCAAAATCAACAGCGTACCGGTCTCATTGCAGCGTTTTCTGAGTGCTTGGAAATAGCCGTACTCGGCGATTCTGACACCTGCCTCTCCTTGCACCGTTTCCAAAATGATGGCTGCGGTATCGGCATTGATAAACTCCAAATCTTCCAATTCCCCAAAGCGGATGTTTCGAATTCCGGGGAGAAGTGGTCTGTAAGCCCGTTTGAAAATCTCGTTGCCGCCGACGGAAAGCGAACCATGCGAAGAACCGTGGTAGGCGTTGACGCAGGAGATGATTTCCCTGCGGTTGGTATAGCGCTTCGCCAATTTGAGCGCACCTTCTACGGCCTCACTGCCCGAATTGACGAGGTAGACATTATTCAAACTGGGAGGGAGGGTTTCGCAAAGCGCTTTGGCCAATTGGACTTGGGGGGATTGCACATATTCGCCATAGACCATCAGGTGCAGGTACTTGTCCAATTGCTCTTGGATCGCTTGCAGCACCTTCGGATGCCGATGGCCAACGTTGCTGACGCCGATACCCGAAATCAGGTCGATATATTTTTCCCCGTTTGGTCCGTACAGATGGACTCCTTCTGCTTTTTCCACCTCGATCATCAGCGGAAAATCCGTCGTCTGGGCAAGGTGGGAGAGAAAGAGTTGGCGGTTGTTCATGGGGAAGGGGAGAATAGTTAATAGTTATTAGGTTACTGAGTTAATGGTGGGGAGTCTGTAGATAGTCGATAGTGCATGGTTTCGGCAATCGAACTTCAATTCTTGTGGTTGTTTGTTGGTTATTGAGTTATTTGTGGCGAAGTCCATAGTCCATAGTCCATAGCTTCGGGAATTGAACTTCAATACCCGATTCGGATTCCCGATACTTGGTTCTTCGTACTTCTTACTTGGTACTCAAATAGTCAATAGTCCATAATCCACGGCCGTAACACTTCGATTCTTGGGGTTGATTTAAGGATACTTTGTACTTTGAACATGGTATGCGAGTCTCAAGTCTCGTGTCTCACCTCTTACACAAACCCCAACTTTCTCCTAACCCTTCCCAATACATCCTGTGCAATCACCTTGGCGCGGGATTCTCCTTCCGCCAATTTGGCTTCCAACTCGGCGGGATGGTTCATGAAGTAATCGTAGGTTTTTCGGGCTTCTCCATATTTCTCCAGAATCACCTGCATGAATTCCATCTTTGCGTGTCCATAACCGAAGTTGCCGGCCAGATATTTTTCCCGCAATTGCGCCGTTTGGGTAGGACTGGCAACCAAGGAATAGAGTTTGAATACGTTGCAAGTATCCGGGTTTTTGGGTTCCTCAAGTGGCGTGCTGTCCGTGACGATGCTGTTGATGTTTTTCTTCAGTTCCTTTTCAGGAAGGAAAATGTCGATGTAATTGTTGTATGACTTGCTCATTTTCAAGCCATCGGTTCCTGGCACGACCATCACTTCCTCGGAAATCCGTGCTTCGGGCACCACGAGGATTTCCTCCTCCATCCTGTTATTGAAAGTCTGTGCGATGTCCCTCGCGATCTCCAAATGCTGCAATTGGTCCTTGCCGACGGGCACGATATGGGCGCTATAAAGCAGGATATCCGCAGCCATGAGTACGGGATAGGTAAACAGGCCCGCATTCACGTCCGACAAGCGATCGGATTTGTCCTTGAAGCTGTGGGCATTGGCAAGCATCGGATAAGGCGTAAAGCAACTCAGGTACCAAGTCAATTCCGTGACCTCCGGAATCATCGATTGCCTGTAAAAAACCGTCTTTTGGATATCCAACCCAAACGCCAACCAAGCAGCCGCGACGGCCAAGGTATTGTTTTTCCTTTCGTCACCGTCCTTGATGGTGGTGAGGGAATGCAGGTCAGCGATAAAGATAAACGACTCGTCTGTTTCCTTTTTTGTCAATTCGATAGCAGGGATGATAGCCCCGAGGATATTGCCCAAATGGGGCTTTCCGGAGCTTTGTATACCTGTCAGGACTCTTGCCATGGTTGTAAAATTTGCCGCAAAATAATACAATTCGAGGTACAATTGGCTTGAATTTTCACGTTATTTGCCCGTATGCAAAACAGAATTACCCTTATCGCCTCGCTCGTTTTAGCCGTTTTTGCCACTGAAAACCTTACAGCACAGACTGTTCAGCGCAAAACCTTTACCTGGGAAACCAAAAAGATCAACATCGGACCCGTGTTGGATGAAAAGGGTCCTGTTGAAGTGGAGTTTTTTGCAAAAAATGAAAACCAGGTACCCCTTTTGATCACAGATGTCGTGCCCGATTGTGGTTGTACGACTGTGGGATATTCCAAAGACAGCATCGCCGCGGGCCAGATCGGCAGTATCAAGGTGCAGTTTAACCCCGAACAAAGGGGGGGTGAATTTTCCAAAGGCATCATCGTCCGAACAAACGAGGATATCTATGGCGACACCCTGTTTTTGGAGGGAATCAATATGCCGCTTTCGGAAAACCCCGAAATGGACTTCCCCCATCGGATGGGAAGTGTCGGCATGCGGCTAAGCGCTGTGAATTTCGGGTATGTGTTTACCAACGAGCCCAAGATCAAATATGTCGAGGTCCATAATTTTGGTAGCGAAGAAATCAGCTTGGCCGAGGAAAGTGCCCGAATTTCGGATTACCTATCGCTATCCTTTGCGCCGGATGCCATTCAGCCCGGTCAGCGAGGGCTTCTTGTCATGGAGTATAATGGCGAGGCAAAGAAGGACCTTGGTTTTTTTGAAGAAAAAATCTCTCTGAAACTGAAACCAGGGGAGGATCTTGGGCTTCGGGTCTTGGCTGTGGTGTATGAATATTTCCCGCCAGTGCCAAAAAGCATGGAAAATATGGTTCCAAGGTTGGGCATTACGGAGACGGAGTTTGACTTGAGGGAAATATCCGCCAACCAAAAAGTAAGCCGGACGATTTCGATGACCAATACAGGGCAGGAACCGCTGCATATCCGCAAGGTCAGCACCAATTGCAACTGCGTCGTGACCACGCTTGGCAAGGACACCTTGCAACCCGGTGAAAGGACCGAGTTGGCCTTCACCTTTGATCCGAAGGGTAGGAGGGGCATCGACCACAAACACATTACCATTTTCAGCAACGATCCCATCAATCCCGTGCGCACGATTGTGGTGCGGAGTTCGGTGCGCTAATTGTTAATTTGGGATCAACAGCCGAGTCTGTTATTTTTTAGGATTTGCGGGTTTTCCCTTTTGGAAATTGCAGGCACTTGGTTAGATTTGGAATACAAAAAGCGGGTGTAGCTCAGTTGGTAGAGCGTCAGCTTCCCAAGCTGAAGGCCGTCGGTTCGAGACCGATTACCCGCTCTTTTACTTTTTCCTGATTCACGATCAGATACACCTCCTTAGCTATTTGCTTCCGGTCCTTTTTACGCCGCCCTACAATCCCGTTAACAAATCATGATGTTCGAAAACAAAGCAGGAAAATAAACCTCCTAGGAATTCAAAATTTGAAACAAACTGCCCAAATTTCCATCTACGAGAGTATTTTTTTCTTATCTATGGTAATCGGCATATACTCTTTTTCTGAATTGTTTTCCAAAGGGCTGCAATGTCTTTTAAGGTCGAACCTTCATTTTCAAAAGATAGAGCCCTTCCAAAACTCCCAACTGTTATTATCCAAACTCGAAAACGGGGAAAATTTGGATTTGCTGATCATTGATTTGGATGATTATGCCGGAGATGCCTTGTCGGATATCAGGCACCTTTTGATCAAAAAGCCCGATCTAAAAATTCTATTGATTGGTAACCACGAATATGAGTCAACGATTGAGCTTTTTCGTCTAGAGGGGGTGAAGGGATACGTAGGTAAAGGCGCCAATTTTGAAAGGTTGCATTTGGCAATAGACTTGTGTTTGGACGGAAAACCTTACTTTCCCCCCGGGAAGACACGGGGTGTGAAGTTCTTCACGAGTAACTTTTTCAATAAACTGCGTGACGACTACCAACTTTCGGATCGGGAAATGGAGATCATGCAGTTGATATTCTGTCAGTATGAGACCAACGAAATCGCTGAAAAACTGAGTCTGAGTCCACACACGGTCCGCACCCACCGAAAGCGGATTTATAAGAAGCTCAAGATCCACAACCTTTCAGGATTGCTGCACCTGATGCCCGGAATTTGAATAACTGATTAGTTCAAAATACCTCGTTTAGGGTATTTCTTTTTGGTCGTCACAATTCGAATTTTGTTTGTATTGATACAGTCCAGATTGTAGTGTGGAGTATTCGATTTCCAAAAATTCTTTTTTTACTTACCAAATTGCCACAACTGATTTCCTCAAAAGCAACAAGCAGACGGAAAAATCATTGGAAATCTCCTACCCATAACGGAAGTCCCTTAGGTATTTCCAAGCCTCAACCTGGAAAATTTTCTTAAGTCATGAATCGAGTGTCATGTTCTTTTGATTTTTCAAAGGATGCGAAATAGTGATGAAAATAACAGGTTTTGATACCTGTAATTACTCCGAAAATCTACCTAAAGTAGTAGCTGAATTCAAAAATGTACTAGTCAAATTCAAAACCCAAAAAAAGATGGAAACGCTAAAAAGAATGAGCATCCAAAACTACCTGGTGGTTTTGTTTGCGTTTGGATTGTTGTTTTCCTGCGAGCAGTTAGCTCCCGAGGAAACGCCTGTACAGGTTGTGGAAGAATTCGTGGATATGAGCGGGGTTGCGCTTGAACCCGAAGATGATCCGATAGGTGCCCGCTTGGTTTACAGTTTGGACTGTGAGTCTGATTGCATCGAGCCGGGCAGTGGGAACTACTTTGCGATAACGGACTCCAAAAGCCTAAGTTCCGGGATCAACACAAAAAAAGTCACCTACAAATCCTACAATACCGAGGATAAGTTTGTGGTAAAGGCCAAATACGAGGTTGTCTCCGGGCCCTCTCAGGCGAAGGCCTCGATTGTAATCCAAATCAATGGAAGCGTGAAGGAATTCAAGGAGGTACCTTCTGGATACACCGCCACCTATTCGGTCCCGCTTTCGGAAGGATGGGCAAAATGCGATTTGGTTAGTTTTTCGATCGTCCAAAATGGTCTTGGATCTCCGATATCATTTTCAGAAGACTATAATTTGATACCGGTCTGTGAGGATACCCATGAAGGACTAATTCTTTGGAATAAACTTGGATCCTTTGAAGAAATCACCAACAGTGAGTTTGGACCTGATTTGTTTCCGGGATCAGGGATGTTGTTTGAAATTGGTAAATATGGAAATGGATTATTTGTGCCCCAATATGATGGACAAAGGGAAGTGCATTCTCCTTTCAGCCCAAGAAATGTCATCCCACTTGGCGCATTTTGTATAGAATTTTGGTATAAAAGGACTGTTGAGGACTGGGAGGGTTACTCATTCATTTCTGGAGCCTATGAAGATAATGGAATTGGAATTGTCGATTTTACAGGCCATAGTGGATATGTTGGATCGTGGCAATTGTTTTTTACAATTAACAATAATTCAGGGGATTGGGTAAGCAGGCATAAGATCGACCTTGGGAACCAACAGAATTATTCTGAATTTTTCCCGAAAGATGAATGGATTCATTTGGCGATTTCTCACGATGCAAACTGGACTGTAGGCCAAAGGATGAAAATGTTTAGAAATGGAATAGAGGTGATTGGATTTAACATGGAATTTGATAACGGTGACATGGCTCATGTAGGACAATTTGGAGAAGGTGGATTTAGAATTGGAAACTTTGTGGCTTGGGATACCTGGGGTGCCGGTGGCGTCATCGACAATATCAAGGTTTGGAACTACGCCAAAACCGATTTCTCGGATCGGGATACGGAAGGACATTGAGGTTAGCTTGAATCATAAGTTTCGACGGGTCAAGTCGGAACTTATGTTTTTTGAATCCTGAGGTTCTCCAGAAAATTGTAAATAGCACTTATGCCACGACTTTTTTTGACAGCATGTAATTAATGTTTGATTTCGATTCTGTTCGTTTTCCAATTGTCCTAATAGTAGGGTATGCTTTTTAGATGATTAGCCTGATTTAGGTTTGAACGTTTGGAAATAGTCTTTCAATTTACTGATTTACAGTATTTTAATGATAAAAATCACTCATTCTGATGCCTGTCATCATTCCCATTTTCCCCCGATGGAGGTAGCTTTATTTGAAGTTAAGTTCCAATCAAAAACCCAAAAAAGATGGAAATACTAAAAAGGAAGAGCATCCAAAACTACTTGGTGGTTTTGTTTGCGTTTGGTTTGCTTTTTTCCTGTGAGCAATTAGCTCCCGAGGAAGCGCCTGTACAGGTTTCGGAAGAATTCGTGGATATGGACGGTATTGCGCTCGAACCTGACGAAGATCCGATAGGTGCCCGCTTGGTCTACAGTTCGGACTGTGAGTCCGATTGCATCGAACCCGGTAGCGCGAATTATTTTGCCATAAGGGATTCTAAAAGCAAAAGTTCCGGCATCAACACAAAAAAGGTCTCCTACAAAGCCTATAACACCGAGGACAGGTTTGTGGTAAAGGCCAAATTTGAGATCACAGCAGGGCCATCCCAAGCAAAAGCCTCCATTGCGATCCAGATCGACGGAAAGAAAAAGGAATTCAAAGCCGTCCCTTCCGGCTACACTGCCACCTTTTCCATCCCACTCGATAAGGGATGGGATAAATGTGATCAGGTCACGTTTTCCATTATACAAAAAGGGCTAGGAACGCCCATATCATTTTCAGAAGACTACGATTTGATACCAGTTTGTGAGATAGGAGACACCTTCACTGACCCACGTGATGGGAATGTTTACAAAATCGTAAA
>NZ_AMZY02000017.1 GCF_000330725.2 Mariniradius saccharolyticus AK6
CCGGGAAACTCCTCCCCCAGAAAGCGACCGCAAAGGTAATTGAATTTACTTCAACAACAATGCCTGGCCAATATTTTTTTGCAATTAAATCAAATGCTCTTTACCGCTTTGGGAAAATCCTGCAAATGACGCAAAAATTTTCTCAAATGGGCTTCAAATGTAAGAGTCGAAAGCAAGATAAGCAAATGAAAACGCCAGAAAATGAAATTGAAATCCAAAAAAACCTATTTCCCAACTTTGTAAAGCGGCACGGTGCTGCAAGGCTCTCCATACATGATAGATCTGGCAACAGGCTGCAATAATGATAATATCCTGCCATATGCATATAGAGGGACAGCAACCTTGCTACACCCCTTCACAACAACTGGTCTATTCCGATAGATTTCAATATCAATCTTTGTAAACGCCTTTTCAAACAAATACTGCTCCAACGCATTCATATCCCCAACTACATATTCAATCCCCAATTTACCAAGGTAAGTTCCGACCAACATAAAGGCCCAATTGGGCACAATTGCATCTACACTGCAAAATACGGCCACACATCCATTTTCGAATTTACTCCATTCGAATTCCCTCAAGGCGGCCCTAAATTCAGCTTCCCTGAGAATAAGCCCATGATAAAGATAATCCTTGATGTCAAACTGATACCTACTAAGTGGGCTATAAAACTCCTCCAAATCAATGGTAACGATCGGACTATTTGCCACACGATTGACTATTTCATTCATATTTCCAAAGGATTTTTCTTCGAAGCGATAACTCTGAACTCCTTCAAGTAGTTCGGCTCGAAGTATGCCAGGTCTTCAAATTTTCCGTCCAAATATTTCTTGTAGGCCAAAACCCCAACACCAATCGCGGAATTCCGCCCTTCCATAAAAACTGAATTGGCATGGCCCAAAACCGTTTTAAGTTTTTCCACACCATCACCGACAAAGTATACCTTGCCACTTTCCAACAAATCCAAAAATGGGTTGGTGTCCACAATAAGGGCATGGGAAGGCTTCAGTACACCCCCATCCGAACCAAACACCGCCGTGTAGACTTCCTTACGCCTCGCATCCAGCATCGGGATTATGTAAGACACCGGATCGACAGAATTAGTTACCTGGCAAGCCATAGCCTCTAAGGTATCAACGCCAATCAATGGTATATCCTGCGCAAAACATATTCCTTTTGCCGTGGAAACACCAATTCTTAGCCCGGTGTAAGAACCTGGTCCCGCAGACACAGCCACAGCCTGTATTTGGGCAATATTCATTGACAATTCCGAAAAAAGTCCTTCGATCAAACGCAGTAGTTTTGCACCGTGGGCATTCTCGATGTTTAACTCAGAATGCCCCAAAAGAACGCCATCTCTGTGTAACGCTACCGAGCAGATCTGAGAGGCTGTCTCAATGGACAATATGGTAACGGCTTGATGCATTTCGCCTACTTGGCTGATGCAGTAAGGATTCCAGACATCTTGGCCGGGTTAGACAATATGCCCATAGCTGCCTTAATTTCGCTATCATCTACGAGCGAAGCTTCGATCACGCCTTCCTGGAAGTAGTATCTAGAAACCAACTCCTCTCTCAATGCTTCCCGAATTTCACCTTGGAATGTTATCAAATCCTGCTCTTTATTATGGCTGACTTTCTTGCGCAGGTCCTCGATCGTGCCTTTGATTTCGTCGAAATATTTCTCCCGCTTCGCATACTTTTCAAGGTCATCCAAAGACTTTTCCACATAAGTCGTGTAATCGTATTCTTTTCCTTCCAACCATTTGACGAAATCATTGTAAACTACATCACTTACCACAAAACTCCGTGGATTGCCAATTTCCTTATTTTCGAGGAAAAACTTGTTCCCGTATTCAAAAATGAGATCCCGACCCACCAGGCTATAGGTAATCGGCGCATAGGATTTTGATCCGACCGCTTCGTCCGGTTCAATCCCAGCACCATCCAATACGATACGGCCATTTTTGGTCTTGAATTCTCTCCGCAGAGAATCTGGGATAGAATTGGAATTCCCGTTTTCATCTCTTTTCTCTCGGCTGTAATCAATCGCCTGGATACAGCGCCCACTCGGGATATAATACTTCGCGGTCGTAACCTTCACCTGCGCATTGTACGAAAGCGGTACCGTTGTCTGTACGAGACCTTTTCCAAACGTTTTCCTGCCAACCAAAACCGCTCTATCATAATCTTGAAGTGCGCCGGCCACAATCTCGGCTGCAGAAGCACTTCGTTCGTTGATCAGCACTACCAAGGGAATATCCTTATCCAGTGGCGCTTTAGTGGTTTTGTAGGTGACATTGGCGCTTTGAAGCTTGCCAATGGTCCTCACCACTTCTTTTCCTTTTGGAATGAAGAGATTGACGATATCAACAGCCTCGTTGAGTATTCCTCCTGGATTGTCACGTACGTCAAGAACGAGCCTTGTGATCCCTTGGGACTTAAGATCGACCAATGCCTTTCGCACATCCGAACCGGCATTGGTAGTAAAATCGGAAAGCTTGATATAACCTGTATTTTCGTCCAATTTGCCATAGTACGGGACATTGGAAATGACGATCTTTTTCCTCATTAGATCCACTGAAATTGTATCATCTCCCCGTTTTACCTGAACGAAAACCGAGGTATTGGCAGGCCCTTTAAGCAATTTGGAAATTTCCGAGGTAGGCAAGTTGGTTGCCATTACTGTATCCACCTTCAATATCTTATCCCCGATCCTGAGTCCGCCTACTTGAGCAGGAAAGCCCTTGTAAGGCATCAGAATCATATTCGATCCCACCCTGTTGCCAATCAAAGCTCCGATACCTGCATATTCGCCCGTGGTCAAAAGGCGAAAGTCATCGGAATTTTCCTCGGGAATAAATTCGGTGTACGGGTCCAGTTCATTCAACATCGCGTTGATCCCGACGGGGACCAACTCATCCGCGTCAATTTCATCGACATAATAGGAATCCAACTCTCTCACAAGCGAAGCAAAAATGTCCAGGTTTTTAGCGATCTTAAAAAGCTTGTCATTTTTTGCCGCAAACGAAAAAAGGAGGCCAAGGGTCAGAATTACCAGTACAATGGAGATGTTTTTTCTAGTCATAAATCGTTTCATGCGAAAATCAATTACTTTTTGGGGAAAGGCTGGTAAGTACCTTCAGCATTTTTGCTTCAATGGTTTGAAAGGTAAGTATATCTGAGGAAACGTAAATAAAGGCGATTAATTTTTTGTCGGGCTCGGTTGCTGGTATGAGGTGCTTGTGAAGGCGATACGCCTCACGCATCCTCCGCTTTACCAAGTTCCTGTCCACGGCCTTTTTGAATTTCTTCTTCGAAACGGAAAATAGAGCCTGGTTGGTTCCAATTATTTCAGAGGGGACATTCAAAACCAACACCTTGAAGGGGAATAAAAAAAAAGAGGAACCTTTGTCAAAAAGTTCCTTGATCAATTTTTGGGAATGCAAACGTTCGCCTTTGGAAAACCCGTAAGTCATGGCATATGAATTGACGTATGATATACGAAAATCAAGGCCAGATTACTTTTTCAGCGTTTTCTCGGAAGAAACTGAGAGTTTATGTCTACCCTTTGCCCTTCTTGCCCTCAACACTCTTCTGCCGTTGGCTGTGGACATTCTTTCCCTGAAACCGTGCTTGTTTCTTCTTTTTCTACGAGAAGGCTGGAATGTTCTTTTCATGACTGTATGCTTTTATTGATTTCCGTATCTTTTGATTCATTTCGGAGGATGCCCCACCAAAAGGAACGCAAAGATAGAACCCATTTTTTTATTTACAAACGGTGGTCTTACTTTTGTTTGGAATATAAAGGCTCATGGAGTACTTCATCACACGTAGTTCAATCCCATCCCAATACATAGAAATCACGCTGAGCATTCACTGCGAAAGAAATGAATGCATTTGCCTGCAGATTCCAGCATGGCGTCCTGGGCGCTACGAGTTGGCAAACTACGCACAAAAGGTTCGAAACTTCTCTGTCAGGATTGGCGAAAAAAGCGTTGAATGGAAAAAAACCAGCAAGGATCTTTGGGAATTCCGGTCAATTGAATCAGGATTGTATTCAATAAGCTATGAATATTATTGCAACCAAATGGACGCGGGGGGTTGCTGGTCTGACGATGAGCAGCTCTACCTGAATTTCAGCAACTTTTGTTTCGAAGTGAAGGGCAGGGAAGATGAGGGGATAATGGTCCACATCGATCTTCCTCAGGATTATGTCGTCGCGACGGCGCTTCCACATCGGGAAAGTCAAAGCTGGTCAGCGGAGAGTTTCGACCATCTGATGGATAGCCCATTTTTGGCTGCAGTATCCTTGACACATCGCTCCTACCGGGTTTATGAAACTGAGTTTCATCTGTGGTTTCATGGCAAAGTCGCGTTCGACACGAATTATCTAGTCGATATTTTCAGGAAATTTACCAAAAAGCAAATCGATGATTTTGGATCTTTTCCGGCAAGTAACTACCATTTCATTTTTCAGTTGCTCCCATACAAGCATTATCACGGTGTGGAGCATGCATATTCTACGGTCATCACATTTGGACCCGCTGGCAGTTTGGTTGAAAAAAGCCAAATCGATGAATTGATTGGAGTGAGTTCTCATGAGCTCTACCACTTTTGGAATGTTTGCCGCATTCGTCCAAAAGAACTTCTTCCATACGACTTATCCAAAGAAATCTATTTGGACTCCGGGCTAGTGATGGAAGGGGTGACGACCTATTTTGGGGACATCTATCTTTTGCGATCCGGATATTTTACGCTGGATGAATACCTAGAAAATCTGAAAACCCAAATCCAAAAAGAATTCGACAGCTTTGGATGGAAGAGCCAATCGATCACCGAATCCAGCCTAGACCTTTGGCTGGATGGCTATAAATCCGGCATTCCAAACAAAAAAGTTAGTATCTACAACAGAGGGGCACTAATTTCACTTTGTTTGGACTTGATGCTCTTGGAACAGGGGAGCAGTTTGGCGATTGTGATGCGGCAGATGTGGGAAAAATTTGGGAAAAATAGGATTGGATATTCCCTTGCAGATTTTGAACAGTTTTTGTTGGAAGGCACAGATAGCGAAAAAGAGTTGTATTGTTTCTTGGAAAAAATCGTCCGAGGTAGGGAAGATCTACTTCCCTATTTGGAACAACAGCTTTCTACCGTCGGCATTTCACTTCAAAAGGAACCCAATCCAAATCTCTTGACTGCAGAGTTTGGAATCAGGATAAGCGAATCCAAGGAAGTCTTCGATGTGCATCCCGAGAGCCAAGCATATCAATTGGTCATGATTAGGGACCTTGTTGAATCTATAGGGGGATTGGAAGAGTCCAGATTGCAAGGAAACACCAAATCTGAAATTACGATCAATCTCATACGTGGGGGAAGAAAATTAAGCGTAAAATTACATGCTGAAAACGTTGGATTCTTTCCTGTTTTCAAGCTTAAAAAATTCTCAAATCCTGACAAGCAAAAGCGTTGGATAAATTAATAATATCCTGATTTTCAATTTTTTGAATCATTTTTTCGTAACTTTTTCCTTCAATCAAACCAGACGAAAAAATGAACACCGTATCCAAAATCGAAACTTGGGCGGATTCCCATCATCCAAAATGGATTGATTTCATCCGTGTGGCTTTAGGTTTATTTATCCTTTACAAGGGTATCTTATTTGTCTCCAACGTTGACGTCTTGATGCAGATGACCCAAAATGCAGATATCGCATTCTTCAATATGGCCTTGGCACATTATGTGGCCTTTGCACATTTGGTAGGTGGACTATTGATTGCCATTGGACTGCTAACGCGAATTGCTGTTATTGTTCAGATCCCAATCTTGATAGGCGCAGTATTTTTCGTGAATATCAAAGAAGGATTTCTTTCTACGATCAACAACATGGAATTTGCATTTTCACTAGTCGTACTTGTCTTATTGTGCGTGATTCTGTTTTATGGATCAGGAAAATTTTCTGTGGATCGGTGGATGAAACAGCATCCAAATGAATAAAAGTCCGAATACTCACAAAAAAAAACATCATTTGCCAAAAACCAAAAAGCCTCCCGATGAGGGGAGGCTTTTTGGTTTGGAATATATTTGAAAACGGCGTCAATTCAGACCCCAATCGTAAAACCTGAGCTAAAGTTCCTAATCTTTTTCAATCGAAATCAGCTTCGGAGAGTTGTTGATTGAATGTTAATGATACCAACTTCGTCTGTAACTCCACGGGAAGCATCGGACTCTTGATGGTGATCAGACTTGGGAATTTCATTCCATCATAATCTTTATATTCAGAATATCTGATCTCGCCCGCCGCATCTGATTTCGTCATCAATTTCAGCCCAGTGGCAACGGAGTAATACTCAGTCGTCACATTACCTGCAGAAGTTGTGATAGAAAGCTTGTGGGCTTCCTCTCCTTGGATAGTCTCTGTGCCATCCAAAGCGAGTGTGTATCCAAACTCTTTGTATCTCGATTCCGGAAATGCGTAAGTCTGTGCTTTCAAGGCCTCTGCCATTTCGGAAGGAAGCTCTTGTTGCTGGCCTCCCGCAAGGACGATTCCCTTACCGTCTTTGTAGATTGTCTTTGACGCCAAATTACCCGCTACGGTGGTCTCTTGCACCATGCGACTATTTTCGGAATCCGCTATCGCCTTGATGACAATGGACATCCCTTGGAACTCCGCTTCCATAACCATCGTGGAGTTCTTGATTTTGTCAGTTTTTGACTTACCTCCAACCGCTTCGATATACTTTGCAATAATCTGCTCAGGATCGTTCAAATTGTGTACAATGACGGTTTCAAATGAGGCAGTTTTGGTCGCTGCATTAGAAACGGGACTAACTACAAGCAAAGCAAGAGCTAGAAAAAGCGATGGGGATTTTTTCATGCGATACGGATGGTTTTTGGTTTTTATTTGAATTCTTCTTCTGAAATGGGCTTGTTCAATTCGAGTTTCTCCACCTTTGCAGCCATCGGAACAGGCAGCATGGGGGATTTGATTGTCATCGTCATGGGAAACTTAACCCCTTCCACTTCTTGATAATCTGAAAGATAAGTCTCACCCGCTTCTCCATTTTCGGATTTCACTTTCAACCCCGTGGATACGCTGTAATAGTTAACCTGTGAATTTCCAGTCGGGTTTTTAACGATCACCTTGTAGGCTTGATCGCCTTCCACATCTTTGATCCCGTCGAGTTCGAGCGTGTAGCCCATATCTTCATAGTGCAACTCTGGAATGATGAACATAGACATCTTCATTGCGTCCAATTCCTGGTCATTCAGGTCCTTGGAAGGCTGGCCCATTTGAGTCATTGTGCCCTTTCCGTTTTTGATCACTGTGTTCATTGCGACATTTCCCATGACCATCACTTTGTTGGCATACGCCTGATTGGATTCGTCATAGGCCATGACGAAATTCAGTTTTGTACCCTGAATTTCAGCTACAGATTCTATACGGGATGTCTTGATTGACCTTGCACTTGCCTCACCACCTATAGCTTTTAGATAGGAATCGATTACCTGGTCCACAGTGACATTGGCGTCCATGGCCACCAGTACTTCTGGGTTGCCCATGTTGTTGAATTTGGAAACTTCACCAAATGCCGCAAGGCTCTTTTCGATCACCGCACCGTTGCCGACAACAGTGATGTACATATTGTCAGGTTTCAGGTATTTTTTTGCAGCGGCATTGATATCATCCACTGTCAGTGCGTTGAGACGCTGCAAATAGGTGGCGTAGAAATCTTTTGGGAGCTTGTAGCGCTCGGTGTTGATTGCAAAATTGGCAATGGTGGAAGGGCTTTCGAGAGACCGGCCAAAAGAACCGCTGAGGGTTGCTTTGGCGTTTTCCAATTCGGTGGCATCCACACCTTTATCCCTCAGGTTGCGGATTTCAAAGATAAACTCGTTGATCGCTGAGTCAGTCGCCACTTGCTTCACAGAAGCTTCGGCGGAGAAAGTTGCCACCAGTTTATCCGCACCGATCGAAGAATACGCGCCATAGGTAAACCCTCTTTTTTCCCTCAAATTCATAAACAATCGGGAAGATGAACCTCCACCCAAGATGTAGTTGAGAAGGCGGGTTGCGATATAATCAGGATGGCTTAGGCTCATTTCCATAGGATAGGTCACCTCCACGACAGATTGCACGGAAGCGGATCTGTCTACCAACGCGACCATGTTTTTTTCCGGAAGCTTTGGCATTGCATATTGATGGGTAGGGACATTTCCTTTTTCCCATTTACTGAAATACTTTTTCACCAAAGCCTCTGCCTCGCGGCTATTGATGTCACCGACGATAGCGAGATAGGCGATATTGGGCTTGAAATAAGTATTGTAGTAAGCCTTAATATCCTCAACGGTGATGTTTCCAATGGTAGCTTCGGTTTCGATCTCGCCATAAGGATGGTTCCTGCCAAAATTGAGAGCGGATGCCAACCGGGATGAAATCGCGTTGGGGTCATCCTTGCTTGCCGCCAAGCCGGAGATTGCCTGCTTTTTCAATTTATCCAATTCTTCTTGTGGAAAAGTCGGGTTGTAGAGGACATCGGTCATCAGTTCCAAAACCTTTTCCTGGTGTTTTTTCAAGGCAGAACCAAATATTGATGTAGAGCTGGCGCTAAGACTGGCTCCGATAAAATCCACTTCTTCATCCAATTGGTCCTTGGAGCGGTTTTTTGTGCCGCCGGTCAACATTTCGCCGACCATGCCCGACATTCCCGCCTTGTCGCCTTCCATGATTGGATCCCTGTCGAGGACCAGAGAAAAGGCAACACGTGGCAATTTGCGGTTTTCCACAACAAATACTTTCAGCCCATTGGGAAGCGTAAATGAATGCGCGTCACCGAGCTTGATCTCACGGGCAGGACCAGCTGGCGGATAAGTTGATCTGTCCACTTGTGCCCAAGATGTCTGGACCAATAGGACAACAAAAAGATATATGATTAGCTTTTTCATGATTTCTGGAATTAGTTGATTCAATGTCAGACAAGCTTCGATAATCAATTGGAGTTGGATTTGATCGCAGCACCCGCTGGAGTTTCAGGGGCTTGAGCGGACTTTGGCATGTAATATAACACCACCCTACCGTCGAGGCTGAGGTATTGGTTCGCTACACGCTTCAGGTCTTCAGCAGTCACTTTACCATAATGTTTCATCTCCTCATTGATGTAGTTGGCATCACCGAAGAATACGCGGGACTGGGCCAAGTTCTGGGCAATGCCTGCCATCGAACTGTTTTTGGTCACCAGGTTATTTTCGATGATATTCTGGAGTTTTTGGAAGTCTTTGTCAGAAACACCCTCCTGCTGCACTTTTCTAAGCAAGGCATCGATCTCACCTTCCAAGGCTTTGGGTTCCACTCCCATGTTAGCGATGCCATACATGATAAATACCCCACCATCCTCCAAGTCAAGCGGGATAGCTGCTACGGCCAAGGCTTTTTGTTGTTTGTCAACAAGTTCCTTGGTCATGAGCGAAGAGTTGCCGCCCGTGAGGTATGTAGAAAGCATGGACAAAGCATACGAATCCGGATGATTTTTCGGAGGTAAATTGTAGGCTTGGATGATTGCAGGGATCTGGATATTGTCATAAATCACGTCACGTACTTCCGCGGTTTTCTTTGGTTCTGTGACATTTGGCCTAAAGAATGCCTTTGGCCCGGATGGAATTTCCTCAAAATAAGCCCTTACCCATTTTTCCGCCTGCGCATAATCTATGTCTCCCGCAACAGTCAATACAGCGTTGTTGGGCACATAATAGGACTTATGGAAATCCATGAATTCCTGCAAACGCGCAGAATCCAAATGCTCCATGGACCCGATTACTGGCCATTTGTATGGATGGACGTTGTATGCCCTCTTCATGGTTTCGGGCAAAATCGTCCCATAGGGACGGTTATCATAGCTTTGCCTTTTTTCTTCCTTGATCACCTCTCGCTGCGTATCCACACCGATCTGATCGATTTTTGGATGCAGCATACGCTCGGATTCCATATACAATGCAGTCTCCAACTGGTTGGAAGGAACGATCTCGTAGTAATAGGTAATGTCGTTGGAGGTAAATGCATTCAGCGTACCACCGATTGCCTGGATTTTATTCATATATTCGCCCCGACCGATGTTTTCTGTCCCCTCAAACAGCAAGTGTTCGAAGAAGTGCGCGAAGCCGGTCCTATTTGGATTCTCGTTCTTTGAACCCACATGGTAAAGCACAGACACCGCCACTATCGGTGTCGTGTTGTCTTGGTGTAGGATCACATGAAGGCCATTGTCCAGTGTAATTTCCTTGAACTCGATTTTGTTCTGGGCCAGCGCAGGCAAGGACAGCACGGCCACTAGTAAGATTGAAAAGGTAAACTTTCTCATGATAGTTTATTTGGTTGTTTCCGTTACATAAATACTACATTCTTTGGAGTTTGTTTCGCGATTTGCGGATAAATGCCGATTTCGGGTTATGGATAAAAGGTATCAAATCCTCCTAGAGGCAATTGGTTTCACGTTGAGAAACCGCTTTGGAAACCGATAATTATCCAACACTCCTGATTCATTCTGTGACCACAGGCTACAAATCAAGGATCGGAGAAAGTCACACCATGGTAGCTTTTGAACCATGGACTCCTTCACCGAAAATCCCCGACCGGTATTTTCAAGATTTTGTCTGAGATTCTTACTAAGGAAATATTCCACCAGAATCCATTGCTAGTCTCTTGGAGGATTCCAATAAGATGGTGGGTCGAGCGTCGTGCCGGGAACCGTGAGGCAGTCATCCGGGATAATCCTCGGAGTGACGGATTCAGAAAGCCTTGAATTTTCGATATAAAGCGGCATACGACTCACGGATGCCACGATGAAATAGCCCAAGACGACCTCGTCCGGATCAGTCAGTCCAATGATATTGCCGCGAATATTGGCAGGCGGTTGGTCAAAAACGCTTCCAGTAATATTGATTTGCTGCTGCACTAAGCGCAAAAACCGATAGGCCTCGCGGGATACGGCCATCTGGAGAATCTCAGTCCTATAGGTACGCTTGAATCTCAATCCATCATCCTGTATGTAGGCAACAGGAATCTTTTGGGACAAACCATTGAAACTCTCATCGGCTGCTATCGCAAAACTCTGTATCCTGGAATTTTCTTTAGCGAAGCATATGTCGCAGCAATCCTTCGGCGCTGGACCTCTTGGATTGGTGGGATGGGTCGGAGGAAGTGTATAAAGTTCCGGATTGGCAACCAACACATAATCGCCTGGACCGGATCTCCAATAGTAAAAATTGGTCTGATCGCTCGGATCCTTGAAATACGCATAAATCTGGGTGCCTACTTTGTCGTTCAGCCGATCGCTGGTAAACGTTCGAACAGATTCATAGGAGAGCGAATCAATCTGGGGAACACTATTGGCGATCTCCGGCAACGAGGAATAGGTCTTCCCATTCTGAAGCTCTATTTGGAGGATGTAACTTCTCCCTACCTGTACCTGAAATCCCGCAGGTGTAAAATAAGAACCTCTTTCCACTTCCTCTGAAAGGAACGTAACGTTTCCTTCACTGTCCCTCAAAGCGACTTTTGCTTCGGTGACTGGCCTAATCAAGCCCTCAAATACACTTCCATAAGTATCGGACCTTGTCAAGCGAATCAAATGTGGCCCGGGTTCATTGGTAATAAAGCCCTCGACCGTCAAGAGTTGTTCGCCTTCGGGAATCTCTACCTTGTAGGGGTCGATACAGGAAAGCGTAAACAAAAGCAATATGTAAAGTGATCTCTTCAACATCGTCGTATCAGAATTTTACCGAATAACTTAAAGTTGGAAGCGGGACGCCCAATATCGCCAATCGGTATGGCTGTGGCGGTGAACCCGGCTGGTCTGCAAAGAAGATCGAATATGGGTTCTTTCTTCCATACACGTTCATGATCGCAAAGGTCCAATCACCTTGATAGAAAAGGCCTTTGCCCTTCAGTTTGAAATTGAAGGAAATATCCAGACGGTGAAAATCCGGCAAGCGCTGCAAGTTTCTATTTGGGAAATAGGCAAGTGAGTTGCCTGCAAAGTCGAACTTGGCTTCCGGGAACGAAACAGGGCGACCTGTGCTGTAGGAGAATGTGGCCGAAAAAGAAGCGTTGGTTGCCAGCTTGTAATTTCCGATCAGAGTCAGGTCATGGGGTTTGTCGAAATTTGCTGGATACCATTCGCCGTCGTTGACGATTTCCTCCTCAAAGGGGGTGATCACACGTCGAAAGGTCCTGGAATATGTGTAACTCGCCCAACCTGTCGTCCTGCCCAGGTTTTTCTTTACATAAAACTCCGCGCCATAGGCTTTTCCCTGTCCCGGGATAATCTCCGTTTCGAGGTTGTTTTGTAGCAGCAGTCTAGCGCCATCCTTGTAATCAATCACGTTCTGGATGTCCTTGTAATACACTTCCACGGAGGTTTCAAAGATGTTTCCTTTGAAATTCTTGTACACACCCAACGAAAGCTGGTCCACAATCTGTGGCTTGAAGAATTGGTCACTTAGCTTCCAAACATCCGTGGGCGCAATGGTAGCGGTATTGGAAATCAGGTGGATAAACTGGTACATCCTGTTATAGCCACCCTTGATGGAGGTCTTGGAATCGAAGGAATACCTGAATGAAGCCCTTGGACCGAGGCCATCATATGATTGGATCAATTCCCCGTCCCCGTAGGTTCTTTCCCCAATCACCGTCCCATTGCTAATTGGCAGGTTTGGAGCGTATTCCCGGACCGTTCGAGGGCCGAAGTATTGGTAAAAATCATACCGCAATCCGTAGGATATCCCAAATTTTTCACCAAACTCCAATTCGTGCTGTGCATACACTCCTGATTCCCGGCCAAACTCATTTTGGACACTTTGGGGCAGTACACTCGATTCGCCATCACTCGGCAGCGGAATCAAATCTCCTGGCCTGATCGTGATTTTTTTCGAATCAGCACCAAATGAAATCTTGTTCCGCTCTCCCAAATTGTAGGTAAAATTCAACCTCAATCCCAAATCTTGGATACCGGACTGCAGGTCGAAGTTGTTGATACCGGATTTGTTGAAAATAGAAAAATCGTATTCAGTGTAAAAGCCGATAACATCCACGTTCGTCCGCTCACCAAACTTGCCCTGATACCGCAAAGTATGGCTCATGTTTGTCCATGAAATGGTGGTGTCCGAAGCCAATGCGAAATCATCGTAACTTCTGTAAAAACTGTACGTGACGTTGTGGTTTTCATTGATTTCCCCGTAAAGGATTCCATTCATGTCGTTGAAGTTGGCATTGGAGGAGCGCAAATCGGGATTGTTGAGTGAGTTTAGCAACCAATTGATATATGAACCTCTAAAGCCCACCTTGGCGGAAAGATGGTTTTTGATAATCGGGCCGTTCAACGAGGCTTTGCCGGAAACTGTCCCGACCATGAAGTCTCCTCCCCAGCGATCCAGGCTGCCTGACCTCGGCGTGATATCGAGGATCGAGGAACCACGCCCACCAAATTTGGTTGGGATGATCGCCTTGTAAAGTGTGAATTCATTGACCATATCCGGATTAAAAGCCGTAAACAAGCCAAACAAGTGGGATGGGTTGTACACAGGCGCCCCCGCGAAAAGTATCAGGTTTTGATCGGCGCCGCCTCCACGGACATTGAGCCCCGAAGAAGCTTCGCCCGCCTGGCTAACACCAGGCAAGGTCGCAATTGAACGGATGATATCCACTTCACCCAAAAAAGGAGGCAGTTCCTTCAGAGTATTCATATTGATACTGACGGCTCCCATTTCCGTACTCCGGATGTTCTTCTCTGGATCCGAACCGAAAACCACCACATCATCCAAATCAAAATCCTCTTGGATCATCGTCAGGGTAATCCGACCATCTCCAACGGCCACAAAAGGGTAAATGATTGTTTCGTAGCCCACATACCTGATTTCAAGGACATACTCAGCACGATCCAAGACAAGGTTGAAGCTCCCGTTTGTGTTCGTCACCTCGGTTTTGTTAAGTTCTCTGACCGTGACGGTAGCGCCTACCAACGCCTCTCCGGTGATTTGGTCAGTCAGACGGCCACCGATCTTTATATCCTTCAGCTGGCCAATATCGCGACCAATGACGGTTTTCTGTTGACTGTACGCAGTCAAATGGCAAACCGAGAAAAGCACCAGAAGGAGTAAATATTTTCTCATATCGTATCGTTAAAAGCCCTTCGGATCAAAAACCCAGAATTGCATGGGCCCAGACACCTGTATCTCCCCATTTCTAAGGATATAAATGCTCCCGGAATCCTGGAATGCGCCCACGTTTTGCCCTTGGGAAAGTCCAGGAAAATCATTCTTGGCCACCCAGTTCATCGTGCGCAGGTCAAGTTCCCAAATCTTTTCGGAGCGATTTTCCAGACCTACATAGGCAAAGTCCCCAATTGTCAAGCCAAATCCCCTGAGATTCGTGAGCACTCCTGGATACACACTCACCACATCCCAGGACTCATTGGAAGGATTAAATTCGTAAAGCCCTTTACTGGCTGGGTCAATGAAATACTGCTTCCCTTGATAATGGAAGTTCATCACGTTGAGATTGATTGAAATGGGGGCGTCATTTATCCTCGTCCAAGTATCCGTCGGTTTGGAGTATTTCAGAACTTCCTTCTCTGCGTCAAAACCTCCACCCAAAACAAACACGGCGTCGGC
Source organism: Mariniradius saccharolyticus AK6 (assembly GCF_000330725.2). Taxonomy (GTDB): domain Bacteria; phylum Bacteroidota; class Bacteroidia; order Cytophagales; family Cyclobacteriaceae; genus Mariniradius; species Mariniradius saccharolyticus. The sequence goes on from NZ_AMZY02000017.1 coordinate 14,664, forward strand.
AGTCTCAAATGCCGCAGCCAAATAAGCGGGCCGAGGAAGATCGCGCAATTTCACAAATGCACCATTTTCGAGTTTCCAGAAATCCAAAGTAGCGCTGGAGGGGTTGAGAGAAAAACTCAACAAACCGCCTCCAAAATATTTCCCAGTGGAAAATGCCCTAAAATGATTCCCCCCAGGAAAAGACACTTCATTCCAAGTACTGGAACCGAAATCATATTTCCAAAACCGGTTGTTGAGGTTTTGGGCCAAACCTTGGGTCAGGTTACCCAAACCCACATAAAAATCACGGCCTTCCTGAAGTGCGACGTTCTCAAACAAACGCAAGCCATCCGGGAATAGACCAATTGTCGAAAACTTACCCGTGGTGTATTCAAAAGGCTGGGGAAGCACCATTTCCCTGCCCTGACTGACAACACGCACCTGCACGACCGGACTCACCGTGGGCGCCGGGACGATTACCCGAATATTTGATTCAAAGTCGATTCCTAACACCTGCGCCCTATTGGGCCCGAAGAAAACTTCCGTGTCGGAAGTGAAATTCCTTCCCGAAATGGAAACTTCAATTCCAGATTTACCATTGTTGGGAGCCATGTCCAAAGCAGCAGGAACCAGGCTTTCCAATGTGATCGCATTTCCAAATAACTCCCCTGAACCAGTCTTCAGATAAGTTCTGGCATAGTACCTGGTCCCTGCCTTGAGCCCCCCGGTTTCTCCGATAAACCTGCCGGGACCGGTTCTTTCGCCTAAAGAGATTACAATCGGTTGGGAAAACTGCTCCGATTCTGAAACTTGGAAACCGTGGTCGGAAGCCTCGATATTTTGGTTGGTGATCACCCTCCCCAATAGCCTGACCCTTTCCCCACTTAGGTACAAAACCTCCTCCGTAAGCAAGGAAGGCTCAAAATCGACCTCCTCTTGACAGGCACTAAACAATCCCAAAAGGACAAATAGGAAGATGACGGGAGTAAACCTGAATTTATTCATTTACTAAATGGCATACGCAGCCGCCAAAAATAAAGGAATAATTATTTAAAAAAAATCAAAATTCAGGGCCGAACGAGGAGTATAAACTAAAATATGATGAGGAAATCACACAACAAATCAGAATATTCTTTGGAATAAATCCCCTCAGTGTCCTTGATTGAAATGATCCTGCTTTCAAAGCCCCGATCCAAAAAAGAAAAACCCTGAATCGAACGGTGGATCTTTTTTTGGGGTCGATCACAAATTTCCAACAAAAAAAATGGGGAAAGCCCCCTTTTTTGCAACTCGCTTTCCAAGGATTCCATTTGTCGGGGCGGAAGAATCACCCAAAAAACACCTGCTTTTTCCAGAAGCTTTGAAACTCCTTCTGCCAAAGCATCAAAATCCAAGCTCTTTTGATGCAAAGCCAGATTACGCTTTTGATCGATGGAAAGTAGGTGATTCGGAAAATAAGGCGGATTACTGACTATCAGGTCAAAGGTTTTCTCCCATGCTTTTGCAAAATCTTGGAAAGGGCTGTGCCAAATGTGTACCCGTTCACCCCATGGACTTCCCTCCACATTTTCCTTTGCCTGCAAAAAGGCAGACTCATCGATCTCTACCGCCTCGATCCTCGCGGTGGGAAATCGCTGGGCAAGCATCAAGGCAACCAAGCCAGTACCCGTGCCGATATCCAAAATCCGGTTAGGGGATCCCGTGCCCGCCACAGCCCCTAACAGCACCCCATCCGTGCCGACTTTCATCGCACATCGGTCGTGATGGATTTGGAATTTTTTGAATCGGAAAGGCTTGGACATTTGAGTTTATCAAAAGAGAGAAGAATCTTCCTTCTCGTAGCCTTCGTCAGGGGGAAGATTGGCCTGACTTGCGGCCTCCACGGCGAGTTGGTCGCAGCGCTCATTCTCTGGATGTCCCGCATGCCCTTTGACCCAAATAAACTTCGGCTTAAACCGCACATGCAGCGTGATGTAGTGCTTCCAAAGGTCAGGGTTTTTCTTTCCCTGAAAGCCCTTTTTCTGCCAGCTCCATATCCAACCCTTTTCTACCGCATCCACGACATACTTGCTGTCGGAAAAAATAGTCACCGGAATATCCCTGACCTTCAGCGCCTCCAATCCGCGGATCACGGCAAGCAGCTCCATACGGTTGTTGGTGGTCAAGCGAAAGCCTTCCGAAAGCTCCTTCCGGTGCTGCTTGTAGATCATCACGACCCCATAGCCTCCCGGTCCAGGATTGCCTTTGGATGCGCCGTCGGTGTAGATGGTGATCATGGGTAGGTTTGGAGTATGGATTTATGTACGAAGTACGAAGAACAAAGTACCAAGAAATAGGGGCCTAATGAGGGTTTCGATTTTTGATGTAAACCTCATCGGTCATCCGAGAAGTCGACAACCCTAAATCATCTCCCCCGAAAACATCGCGCTCTTGAAAATCTTGATCGCAATGGATAGCAGGATGATGCCGAAAATCCGCCGCAACACATCCAAGCCGGTTTTTCCAAGCTTCTGTTCCAGCCAGTTGGTACTTTTCAAAACGGCATATACAACAGCCAAATTGATCACAATCCCTATGGCGATATTGGCTTGGGAGTATTCTGACTTAAGCGTCAAAATCGTCGTCAAAGTCCCCGCACCTGCGATCAGCGGAAATGCAATCGGCACAATACTCGCGCTCGTCGTACTCGCCTCCGGGTCCGGCTTGAACAGCTCGATTCCCAAAATCATCTCTGCCCCCAAGGCAAAAATGATCAAGGCTCCAGCAATCGCAAAGTCATCCACCCCAATCCCGAACAGCTTGAGAATGGATTGACCCAAGAAAAGGAAAAGGATCATCAGCAGACCCGCGGCAATGGTTGCCTTTCCGGATTGGATATGGCCGACCTTTTTGCGGAGATTGATGATGATGGGAATGGAACCCAAGATATCGATCACCGAAAACAGGATCAAGGTCACGGAAAATATCTCCTTCAGGCTCAGCATGCTCAGTATTTCTTCAGAAAGGCAATCAATTTGTCAAACTCCGCATCGGTGATAGCGGGGAAGTTGGCAATGCGGAAACTGGTCGGCTTCAATGGACCATAGCCGCCTCCGAGCTGCATGCCGGCATTCTCCGCTTCTTTCTTTACCTGGGCAATAAATTCCTCCTTGCCACTGACCGCCATGACAGTGCTGCTGCGGGCCTCGGGATTTTGGATCAGCATTCGCATGCTGGCGGTATTGGCAATTGTATCTTCCAATTTCCGCATCCGAGCTTTGGTCTTTTGATCAATATGCTGGATCTCGGGCATATCCTGCAGCACCCGGTACAAAAGGTAAATCCCAAAAACATTGGGCGTGTAATGCGTCTGATAAGTCGCGGCATTTTCCAGCATAAAATTCAGGCTGTTGTAACGGCCCTTCTCCCCCTTGTCCGCGGCTTTTTGTACGGCTTTTGGGGAAATGATCAAAATACCCAGGCCTGCCGGCAAGCCAAAGCACTTCTGCACCGAAGCATACCAAATGTCCGCCAAGCCAAAGTCCAACTCAATCCCCGCCATGGAAGACGTGGTATCCACCGCAATCATCTTTTCGGGATACTTGTTGGCAATCGCCGCAATGGTCTCCATCCGCACTTGGGTGGCATTGGAAGTTTCATTTTGCGTTATCGCGATCAAGTCAAACTCCTCGCCGATATGCAAATTCGCCACGTCAACCGTTTGGTCGGCATCCAGCTTGTGCGCAAAGGTTTTCGGCTCGATGTACTTGGCGTACTCGTACCATTTTTTCCCAAAAGATCCCGAGAAAATATGGTATCCTGCCGACTGCACGATGGATTGGCTGATGATTTCCCAATTTTCCGTGGCAGAAGAAGTGAAAAGCAGCTTGTAATCGGCCGGCATATGCAGCTTCTCCCGCATCAGGGTCTGGGTCTCCTGATACAGATTCATGAAAACGGATGAGCGGTGGTTGGCGCTCAAAATACCTTTCTCGTAGGCCTCCTGCATGTAGCGGGGCAGGCTGTCATAGACCTTGGAAGGTCCAGGTGCAAAAGTCAACATGTAATTATGGGATAAAATAGCGGATTCCTAATTCATAACCTCGAAGGCCCAAGCCCGAAATCATCCCCACGCATTCTTTGGTGATGATGCTTTTGTGGCGAAACTCTTCCCGCTTGTAAATATTGGAAATGTGGACCTCCAATACAGGCGTCTTGATGCCTGCGATCGCGTCCGAAATTGCCACCGAAGTATGGGTATAGCCGCCCGCATTCAGCAAAATCGCATCATACGAAAACCCCACTTCATGGAGCTTGTTGATGATTTCGCCTTCGACATTGCTTTGGAAATAGTGCAGGTCGACCTGCGGAAACATCGCCCGCAGCTCGGCAAAATAGTCCTCAAAGGACCTGCTGCCGTAGATTTCGGGCTCGCGCTTGCCCAGCAGGTTGAGGTTGGGACCGTTGATGATGATGATTTTCAAGGTAATGGTTGGGAGTGGTTACGGTCGCCAAAGTTAAGGAAGGATTTCTTTTTCTACTTTCCCGACCTTAGATTTAAATTCCAAAACCAGCGCCAACATGTCCCAATGGACTTCACTCCTGAAGCAATTCCAGCACCACCTCAAATTGGAAAGATCGCTCAGCGAAAATTCCATCCTGGCCTATACCCAGGACATCGAGAAGCTCAGCCGCTACATGGAGTCGAGTTTCCCCGATGTGCATCCTACGACTGCGAAACTCGAACACCTTCGCTATTTCGTCAATAGCCTCGCCGAATTGGAGATTTCGGAATACACCCAAGCCCGCATCGTGTCGGGCATCAAGGCTTTTTACAGGTTTCTTATGTACGAGGACAAAATCCGCGAAGACCCCGCCCAACTCCTCGAAGCGCCCAAACTCGGCCGCAAACTCCCTGATACCCTCAGCTACCACGAAATCAACGATATCCTCGAAAGCATCCCCCTCGGCAGCCCCGAGGGCCACCGCAACCGCGCCATGCTCGAAATCCTCTACAGTTCGGGGCTCCGGGTATCGGAACTCACGGACCTCAAGACCGGCCAAATCTTCGCCGACATCGGCTTTTTGCGGGTTATCGGCAAGGGGAACAAGGAGCGCCTCGTCCCCATCGGCCGGGATGCCCTGAAGTACCTCCGCATCTACATCGAGGACGTCCGCGTCCATGTCCAGCCTGCCAAAGGCCACGAACAGTTTGTCTTTCTCAACAAAAGGGGCAAAAAACTCAGCCGCGTGATGGTATTTCTCATCATCAAAAAACAGGTTGAGAGTATCGGGCTCAAGAAAAACGTCAGCCCGCACACCTTCCGGCACAGTTTTGCCACCCACCTTATCGAAGGTGGTGCCGACCTGCGTGCCGTCCAGGAAATGCTGGGACACGAAAGCATCACCACCACCGAGATCTACACCCATCTCGATAGGGATTACCTGAGGCAAGTGCTGAACGAGTTCCATCCCAGGAAGTAGGTTTTTGGATGCAGTGGCAGAGTTCAGTTGGTAGAAGCTTGATCAGTTGGCAGTAACAGGGGGTTTCTTTGTGTGATCGCCGAGGGAAATCTTCCGATAATTGAGGAAAGAGCGTTTGCGTTTTTTTTAAAACCAAATGTTATATGCTACTTTCTCTTAGGGTGAAAATCAATTTTTCCTACTTTTGAAAAAGGGAACCCGATCAATGCTTCACGGTTACTTCCGATCGCTTCCACCCGCTTTGGTCAAAAAATCAATCCCACCCCATGTCCGAGGGAACAAGAATCAATAAATACCTGAGTGAAGTCGGCTTTTGTTCCAGAAGGGCTGCCGACCAACTCATCGAGGAAGGCCGCGTGACCATCAACGGCAAGGTACCCGAAATGGGCACCAAAATCCATCCGGGCGACGAAGTCCGCGTCAACGGCAGATTGATTTCCAAGCCAACCGAGCAGCACGTTTATATCGCCTTCAACAAACCCGTCGGCATCGTCTGTACCACGGATGTCAAGTCCGAACGCAACAACATCATCGACTATATCAAGCACCCCAAGCGGATTTTTCCCATCGGCCGACTCGACAAAGACAGCCAAGGATTGATTTTCCTGACCAGCGACGGGGACATCGTCAACAAAATCCTGCGCGCAAAAAACAACCACGAAAAGGAGTATGTGGTTACGGTCAACAGGCCCATCAACGGGGAGTTTATCGAACGAATGTCCAACGGCATTCCCATACTCGGGACCATGACCAACAAATGCCAAGTCAAACAGCTCGGCCCCAAGGTATTCAACATCATCCTGACCCAAGGACTCAACCGACAAATCCGCCGTATGTGCGAATACCTCGGCTATGAAGTCGTGAAGCTGCAGCGCATCCGCATCATGAATATCCGCCTGGATATTCCCATCGGCAAATGGAGGGACCTTTCACCAAACGAAATGAAACAAATCAACCTCATGGTTTCCGATTCCTCGAAGACGCATGATTGATGTTAAGCCCCAGGCATTTTTTTTTGAGAAGACTCGCCATCCAGAGGTTTGGGCTTTTGTAACAGGTGTTGATTCGATTTTACGCTATTTGGCTATAGCCGGAACCGACTATCTCCATCTCTTAGGAACGGGCTAAAGCGCCGTTCCAATTTATCCCCAATCAAGCCAAGAAACCCATTTATTGTTTCCTGCTTTGGCTGGGAATTGCCTCCTTCCTGCTTTAGCTGGAGGAAAAAAAATCCCGAGGATTCCTTTGGGGCTTTAGCCAAAAAACAGACTGACTACAGCGGGATTTTTGCCACAAAGACACGAAAAAATCCGTACCCATGTCGACTTGGTAACCTGATTTCATCTTTTCAGATCGCTGTGTCTCCCGATTATACCGTGTCCCTAATACAGCATCCCAAACAACCACAACGGTATGCGGTTGTTACCTCCGCCTTCGACATCCAGTGCCAGGTAGGCATTGGGAATTCCCCGAATCTGATCTCCCGTCTTGGAAGCGCCTCCCACTTCAAAAAGATATGCATCATCCACTATAAAGTCCCCAAACTTCGGAGCAGTTACCGAATGGACTGCGCCTACTTGGTTGAAAAAGAAAGTCTCACGCACATTACCGATATTGGCCATATTGGGTGAAAAGAGGTAAATGAAATTTGGATTATGAAGGTAGATTTTCTCCGGTTTCTGCAGGTAACTTATTCCCTTTGTCGAAGTCTTCAAAAGCTGCAGAATTCTGGCCTGACCCAAAATATCCAGCAGCCGGAGTATCGTGTTTCGCTGCGTTTCCAGTTTTTCTGCAAGTTTGTTGATATTGGGCGTGAAAGGCACAGACTCGCTCAGCACAAAAAGTAGTTTTTTCATCGTCCGAGTGGTGGCATGTTGGAGTTCTTCAAAAGGAGCAATATCGGTATCGATGACCAATTGAATGGTTTCCTGTAGCTGTTGCTGGTAAGAGTTTCCCGATTCTAGGAAAAACGGGAAATAACCGTACCTCAGATAATCCTGAAAATCGGCGTGAAAATCAAAAGTATCCAATAGTTGGGGGCCAAGTACATGGTGGTTGCTCAGTATTTCCTGCAAACCCAGCTTTGTCAAGTTGAGGCCTTTATTGAAATTCAGATATTCCCTAAAAGACAATCCCTCCAGGTGATACACCGATGCGCGCCGGGACAGGTCCGCACTGCCCTTGGAAATGTCCAGAATCGAAGAACCGGTCGCGACGACTTGGATATCCGGAAAGTCATCATGCAGTTGTTTGATATCCTTTGACCACCAGGCATACCGGTGTACCTCATCCAGTAGAAAAACACGGTACCCCATGCCATAGAGGGTATCGACAGTCGGCACGAGGCGGTTGGTTTCAAAGAAAAAATCATCGAGGCTTAGGTAAATTCCCTGCCTTTGGATAGAGGAAAGGTACTGCAAAAGCAGCGTCGTCTTCCCGGTACCCCGGTAGCCAAGCACCATAATCAGCCTTTGGTCCCAGCCGATCTGCTCATACAGGTACCGCCGTTTCAAATTCCGATTGAGGTTGGCCTTTCGTTCAGATTTCTCTATCAGACGCTCCATAAAGTAGTTTTTACAAAAAGCAAAAATATGAAATAGTTTTTACAAAAAGCATTACCGATAAATAGTTTTTTCAAAAACCAGTCAGCGGCAAATACACATGATGTACACCACGGGACTTAAATCAAAAAGGGAGGATCATCTTTCGTGATTTTCCTCCTAGATGTAGTATATAACTTCGGCGGTGGCTTGTTGGATACAGATATTCCTCGCGGACGAAACTACGCCCTATTATCAAACTCAATTTTCAAGTGGAAACCAACCAAAACTACCAATAATCCACTTCACTCAAACCCTTTAGTCCTGAATACCTGCCTGCCTAAGCGAGGCAGTTGGGAAAGCTATTCAGATGCTATTTTTCCCTCCTCTCAAAAAAGGGCACAAACACTTGTGTGTAACAGGCCTCTTCGGTTTTAAATATGCCTTTTAAAAATGCTTCCCTATGTATTTCAGGAAGATCCCTGAATCTTTTCATACGGAGTTTATCAGCCTTCTTGAGCGACATAAAATCAAAGGTACCTGTTAGCATCATAACGACCTCTATGTCAACGCAATTATCAAACAACACTATAGGTGTCGGATCTAGACCAACATAGACAAACTTTAGTTCCTTCACGGAATCTGGAACGTTTATTTGGAAAAACCCATCCAAATCTGTTTTTCCAACTTTAACTGTGTCATCAATTAAAATGGATACGAAAGACATCGTTTCAACTTGATCTGAAATTACACGTCCCTTTAACGTCCGAGTTTGAGCATAAACAAAGGATGCCGAAACGATAAAAACGAAAAAAGTGATGGATAATTTTTTCATGCCGGTTTCAGTGTTTTTACGGTCTACATTCATGGGAGAAATCTTATCCACCCAAACCTCACTTCATCTCCAATACCCACCAGTCGCTTCCAAAGGTCAGCCCGTTGCCTTCGTCGCCGAGGCCGAGATAGACCTTTTCTCCAAGGACCTCAAGCACTTTCAGCGTAAACCCACTTCCCGGATAGTCACCAATCTTCTTCCAAGTCTTTCCCTTTGGCTCAAACTGCCAAACGTCGCGAAACCTTTGGTTTTTACCAAAAAAGTCACTTTCCTTCCCTCCAATCAGGTAGCCATAGCCGTCCATCGCAAACCCACTTGCATCGTATCTACCCTTTTCCGGGAAGTCGGGAAGCAACTCCCAAGTTCCGTTAACTAGATCGTAGCTGACGCATTGCTTGTTCCCCAGCCCATTATCCATACCGGTCATGTAGTAAATTTTATCTCCAATTCTAAAAAAGGCGGCAAAATTGATCAATACAGGGGGAGCCGCTTTATCTGTGTAGCTAAAATCCAGCAAGCTAATCTCGAAAGCCTTATTGTCGGTAACAAAAAACACCTTATCACCGATCAGTGTAGCATGGCCGTCACGAAGGCCCGGGATGGAGGATAAGTCCGCAACTTGCTGCCAAGTATCAGAGGCTGGGTCGTAGGCGTGTACATAGTTGTATTCAATATGATCACAGGGCACTTCCGGACCACTGCACTCAACCGTGCCTCCAAAAAACACATATCCCTTTCCGTTGTAGGCAAAAGCGTCCTGCCCAAAAAATGGCCCTAATGGAAATGGCGCTTTTTCAGTCCATGTGTTTGAGGCTACGTCATACTCCCAAAAGTCCGCCAAATACGTCTGTCCCGAGGCGTCACGCCCAAATCCGGCACCTACATAAACCTTGTTGCCGATGGCAAACGAAAACGCGCTCCGGCGACCTGAACCGGGTATTGCGCTTAAACCAGTGAAATCAGCTTCAATTTCTGTTTCCGGATCGCTGGGATCTGGGTCCGCAGATTCCGAGCAGGCAAAAAGGGCAAAAGCCAAAAAGAAGACAAACAGTCGTGTGCACATAAATGAGTTATTTAGAATTGAAAAATTAGGTAAAAAATCAGATAACATCTTGAATGTCGAGATTTTTTTTAGTTTTGAGCTAAAGCTTCCACATCGAAAGCCAGTCAGACAAGCTTTCAAATTCAAGAAGAAAACGGTCACTGGCACTGAATGAAGCCTACTCCTAGGTGGAGAATCAAATGTGTTGCCTTCAAAATTACCAAAACCTTGGGTGAATGCGCTTGTTCCAAATCAATAACATTCACTACTTTGGTTCATGTACAAATATTTTCTTCGGTTTGCGGTCTTTTTCATCCTGATACTATTTTGGATTCAGACTTCATTCGCACAAATCAGAGATGAGGCGGGAATCCTATTGGTCAACAACCGCACGGGCGAGCAGCGCTTTATCCCGCAGGGCAAAAAGATCAGTGTTACCGATAGCCTTGGGAATCGCTTCAAAGGTAAATTTTGGCTGGAGTCCGAAAATGAAATCATCATTGACGGCCAAAAAATCCGAACTACCCAAATCCTGAATATCAAAAGACGTATCACCGGCACGAAAATCGTAGGGGTTGGCTTGGTGACCTTGGGTTTGGCGGTGTTCCAACTGGAAGTCATCGCCACCGGTGTAGGCAACGCGGTATCGCAGACTAGCTCCGAACCTGAAATATCCCCAACAGGCCTTTGGATCGCCGCGGCTTCAGTTCCTTTTTTTGCCTACAAGCCCACTTTCAAATCAAAAAGATGGATAATCAAATTAATCCCCAAAGAAAAGATAGATTTACCTTAATTTTACCCCAACATCAATTTACCGAGAAGTGTACAAGTCCATCCTGAAGCCGCTGCTTTTTAAAATGAACGCCGAAAAGGCGCACCACCTCACTTTTGCCTGGATCAAACGGACCTTCAACCTTCCCTTTGCGCGGACGGTAATCCAGCGGCAGTTTGCCTACGACGACCCCATTTTGGAACGGGAGGTGTTTGGATTGCGGTTCAAAAACCCGGTCGGATTGGCTGCAGGCTTCGACAAGGACGCCAAGCTCATCGACGAAATGGACCTCTTGGGATTCGGCTTTATCGAAATCGGGACACTCACACCAAAGCCCCAAGAGGGAAACCCAAAGCCGAGGCTCTTCAGGCTTCCCCAAGACCTTGCCCTTATCAACCGCATGGGCTTCAACAACGGCGGGGTGAAGGATGCAGCCATTCGCCTGCAGGATCGCAAATCGGATATCATCGTCGGCGGCAACATCGGCAAAAACAAAAACACGCCCAACGAAAAGGCGGAGGAAGACTACCTGATTTGCTTCGAGGCGCTGTATCCCTACGTTGACTACTTTGTAGTCAATGTAAGCTCCCCCAATACGCCCAATCTACGAGACCTCCAAGAAAAAGAACCGCTCAAGAAACTGCTCCTTTCTGTCAAAAAGGCCAACAAACGCAAGGATTACCCAAGGCCGATACTCCTGAAAATCGCTCCCGACCTCACCGTAGGACAACTCGACGATATCATTGAGATCGTGATGGAAACCAAAATCGACGGCGTCATCGCCACCAATACGACCATTGACCGGAGTCTGCTCAAAACAGATAAGGGTGAGGTAGAGGCCATCGGCGCGGGAGGCGTCAGCGGAAAGGTCCTCGCCAAACGCAGCACGGAAGTCATCCGCTACCTCCACAGCCAATCCAACGGCGCATTTCCGATCATCGGTGTCGGGGGGATTTTTTCGGCCACGGACGCCATCGAAAAGCTGGAAGCAGGCGCATCGCTGGTGCAGGTCTACACAGGCATGATTTATGAGGGACCCAGCCTGATCAAAAAAATCAAGAAGGGAATTGCGGCACACTACAAAAAGAACAAGGTCCTCGCATAGAATTTGTTGCATTGCTGCGTTAGGCTTTTTGGGCAGGAATCCCCGAAATATATCCGAACCGATTGTTTGGAAATCTGTATATTTCCGCCGCCTTCATAAAAAGAGATATGTAAGTTGATGCTCTATGGCTTCAGAGACTCCCAAGACAAATACCTTTAGAAAGAAAAACGAACCCAAACCAAGTCCCAAGGCAGCTTGGAAACCCGGGTTTTCCCTGTCTTTTGCCAAAGACCAACGCATTCCCCTGACTTTGGGGATCATTTTCCTGTCGTTTTCGATCTTCCTCTTTTTCGCCTTTGTCAGCTATATCTTCTCCGGCAAGGCCGACCAAAGTCTGGTAGCCTCCGAAATCGACCAAAGCCTCCGGACCACTGCCACGGAAGCCCGCAACTGGCTTGGGTTGTTTGGTGCCAAACTTTCTGACATTTTGATCAGGAGGTGGTTTGGTTTGGCTGCATTTTTCCTTCCTCCCTACCTGTTTTTGTTGGGATTCAAATTGACCTTCAAAAAATCCCTGATGTCCCTGAGTCGGTTCAGCAGCTTTGCACTGTTTTTCGTCTTTTGGTTGGGCCTGACAATCGGGTACTTGGTACAGCTGGCAGATGGATTCACAAGCTTTGGCTACCTCAGTGGGGGATTTGGCTATGAATTGGGCCTGCTGGCACAGGAATTTCTGGGTTGGGGAAGTTTTATCCTAATCCTGGGTTCGTTGATCATTTTCCTCGTTTTCTATTTTGACATCAGCCAACTCAATTGGTCATTCAAATCAGATTCTTCATCAAAGCCATTGGCAGGTGAAACAAAGGAGAAAATGGAGGACGAACTGGATGAATTGGAAGACGAGGTTCCGATGTTGACAGAGGAAGAAATCGAGGAAGACGTCAGTTCATGGACATTGAAATCCGAGGAAAAAGAAACCAAAAAACCCATCAGCGCCCCTGTTTTCAATATCGAAGGTGAAGACGTGCTATTGGATGAAGAGCCAGTCGCACCGGCGAAAGAGGAGAAGAAATTCTCCGTAGTGACGAATATCGACGAGGAAAAAACCGCCGAGATGGTCGAAAACCTCGATCCCTATGATCCGACCTTGGATTTGCCGCATTACAAATACCCGACACTGGATCTGCTCAATGAATACGATGTCCAAAAAGTCACCGTATCCCGACAGGAACTCGAGGACAACAAAAACAAGATTGTCGAGACCCTAGTCAACTTCAAGATTGGCATCCAGGAGATCAAGGCAACCATCGGCCCGACTGTGACGCTCTACGAAATCATTCCTGATCCAGGGGTGAAGATTTCCAAGATCAAAAACCTGGAGGACGACATCGCGCTCAGCTTGGCAGCCTTGGGTATCCGAATCATCGCCCCGATGCCCGGCAAGGGCACCATCGGCATCGAAGTTCCCAACAAAAACCGGGAGCTAGTTCCTGCCAAAGCGGTATTGGGTACGGACAAGTTTATGAAGAGCGACAAGGACCTGCCTGTTGCCTTGGGAAAAACCATCTCCAATGAGGTCTTTGTAATTGATCTGGCCAAGATGCCCCACCTACTTATGGCGGGTGCCACGGGTCAGGGAAAATCCGTCGGTTTGAACATGATTTTGGCTTCCTTGGTCTACAAGAAGCACCCGTCCCAACTGAAATTCGTCCTTGTTGACCCAAAAAAGGTAGAACTCACCCTTTTCAACAAGATCGAAAGACACTTCCTCGCCAAGCTCCCCGGTACAGAAGAAGCGATCATCACCGACACCAAAAAGGTCATCTATACGCTCAATTCGCTTTGTATTGAAATGGACCATCGGTACGACTTGCTCAAGGATGCAGGCTGTAGGAATCTTAAAGAATACAATGCAAAATTTGTGGCGCGGAAGCTCAATCCGGAAAAAGGACACAAGTTTATGCCTTACATCGTTTTGGTCATCGACGAGTTGGCGGACTTGATGATGACGGCCGGAAAGGAAATCGAGGCGCCCATCGCACGCTTGGCACAGTTGGCGAGGGCGATTGGGATCCACCTCGTAGTGGCGACCCAGAGACCCTCCGTCAACGTCATCACAGGTATCATCAAGGCCAACTTCCCGGCAAGGCTATCTTTCCGCGTGACTTCCAAGATCGACAGCCGCACCATCCTCGATGCAGGCGGTGCAGAGCAGTTGATCGGGATGGGCGATATGCTTTTGTCCCAAGGTTCGGATGTGACACGCCTGCAATGCGCCTTCTTGGACACCCCTGAGGTAGATGCAGTATGTGACTGGATTGGTGAACAAAAAGGCTATCCGGATGCTTATCTATTGCCGGAGTTTGAAGGCGAAGAGGGCGAGGGCAGCTTGGCGGATATTGATTTGGCGGATCGCGATCCGCTGTTTGACGAGGCAGCGCGATTGATTGTCCTGCACCAGCAGGGAAGCACTTCCCTGATCCAAAGGAAGCTCAAACTCGGCTATAACAGGGCCGGTCGGATTGTCGACCAACTGGAGGCAGCTGGAATTGTCGGCCCATTTGAAGGCAGCAAGGCCCGCGAAGTGCTGATTCAGGATGAGGCCAGTTTGGAACGGTTATTGAATAGCCTGTAGATTAACTGTACAAAGTACCAAGTACGATGTACCAAGCAAAGGGTCCTTTTGTGAGAATTTAGGAATATTGGTTATCCTGCCTCCAAACGAACAAAGAAACACATTTCACCAAACCAAAATGAAGCGTTTACAAACTTTACTTATTTTTTTTCTGGCATTTTCCAGCATTGCCTTTGCGCAAAAGGATCCCAAAGCCAAGGAGGTTTTGGATGCCGTAAGCTTGAAATACAAGGGATTGAAAGGCATGAAAGCCAGTTTTGATTTTACGGTCACCGATGCGGGAGAATCGCGTGCGCAAAGTAAAACCGGCGAAATTGCCATCAAAGGCAACAAATACCACCTCAAGCTGCCCGAGCAGGAGATTTACAACAACGGAAAAACCGTCTGGACCTATATCGAAACGGATGGCTACAAGGAGGTTACGATCAACAATGCAGGAGAAATGCAGGATGAATTGACCCCTTCGACGGTGTACACGATTTACCAAAAGGGTTACAATTACCGGCTTGTCGGCGAACGGACAGAAAACGGGGTTCTGATCCAAGAAGTCGAACTGACGGCAGAAAAGGCAAATGCACCATTCAAACGGGTGAAACTCTTTGTCGACAAAAACAAAAAAGACCTGACCGGATGGGAAATCTACGACGACCAAGGCGGAATCTTCAAATACAAGTTCAAATCCGTGAATACCAACGTCGATCTACCGGACGAATATTTCAACTTTAACCCGCAGAAGTACGGCAAGGTTGAGATCATTGATTTGAGGTAAAAGCCCCTTTTCCGATCCATGAATAGACAGGAACTCATCCAGCAAATCAAGGCCAAGCAATCATTCCTTTGTGTCGGTTTGGACACCGATCTGCAAAAAATCCCCAGCCACCTCCATGGCGCAAAAGATCCCATTTTTGAGTTCAACAAAGAAATCATCGACCAAACCGCCGATTTTGCGGTAGCCTACAAGCCCAATATTGCCTTTTATGAAGCACTCGGGCCCAGGGGTTGGGAGAGCCTCGCCAAGACCTTGGAGTATATTCCCAAGGACATTTTCACGATCGCTGATGCCAAAAGGGGCGATATCGGCAACACCTCTGGGCTGTACGCCAAGGCCTTTTTCGAAACGATGGATTTTGACTCCATCACCGTCGCACCGTACATGGGAGTCGACAGCGTGGGTCCTTTTTTGGAATATGCGGGAAAATGGGTCATTCTGCTCGCCCTCACTTCCAACGAAGGAAGCCATGATTTTCAGGTCACGACACTGCAAAACGGAAAACCGCTTTACCAAGAAGTGTTGGAAAAAAGCAGCCAATGGGGAAGCCCCGACAACATGATGTATGTGGTCGGCGCGACAAGAGGGGAAAAAATCGGGGCGGTACGCAAGATTGTTCCTGATCATTTTTTCCTGGTCCCAGGTGTGGGCGCTCAGGGCGGAAGTCTCCAGGAAGTGGCAAAATATGGCATGAACAAAAACTGTGGCCTTTTGGTGAATTCCTCCCGCGGCATCATCTACGCGGGGAAAGACAAGGATTTTGGAAAAGCCGCACGGCAGGAGGCCAAAATACTCCAGGCTGAAATGGCCGATCTGCTGGCCCTTTACTCCGAATTGTAAGCCTTTAGCTAACTAGCTTCAAATTAGTCGACTAATTTCACCTCCAGGGACTCGGCAAAGAGTGGGCACCAAGAATATCTTTTTAAATTAGATCATATAGTTGATCTTGACCAAAGATAATTTTGGAAAGCCTATGGAATTCCGGGAAGATTTTCTCCAGGCAGTCTGGAAATACCAGTATTTTGACAAAAACAGCCTGTTAACCACGGATGGTCAGTCCCTCGAAATCAAAAAAATCGGCTACCACAACCAGTACGAGGGGCCGGATTTTTTGGAGGCACATGTCAGGATTGGCAAAATCGACTACCACGGACATGTCGAAATCCACATCCATTCCTCCGATTGGAATGCACACGACCACTCAGCAGATACGAAATATGCTCCGGTGATCCTCCACGTAGTCTGGACGCACGACAAGGAAATCAACAACCAAGATGGTACTGCCATACCGACATTGGAGTTACGTGGAAGGATTTTCCTCGACACTATGCGCAATTATGAGCGATTGACCAGCAGCCGGGAGGAAATCATCTGTAGCCCCCACATCGAGCGGGTGCCAGAAATTGTCCGCTTTTCGATGCTGGAAAAAGCCCTCGTAGAAAGGCTGGAACACAAATCCCAAAAGCTGGCGGGGATCTTGACGGCGACCAACAACGACTGGGAAGAGACTACTTTCAGGTGGTTGTTGTATTGTTTTGGGTTCAAAACCAACGCAGATACGATGCTGCAACTTGCCACAAAGCTCCCTTTCCGGCAATTGCTGAAGCTTCAGCAACAACCGCAAGCGATTCGGGCGATCTTATTTGGCATGGCAGGATTGCTACCTGATCAGCCCGAAGACGAAGAGGGAGAAGCGCTGCAAAAAGAGTTCGCCTACCAACACAAAAAGCTGAAGCTTTCTCCCCCACTCCACCGCAACGACTGGAAATTCCTCGGCGTCAGGCCTCCGGGATTCCCGACGGTGCGCTTGGCACAATTGGCCGAACTGATTGGTAAGCAGCAGGGATTTTTCTCGACACTTTTGAATGGACTGGATTCATTTGGGCAATTCCAAAAATCAATGGACATCCAGTTACCCGAATACTGGCGAAACCATTATCAGCTCGGGCAGCCAAGTCCAAGAATCCAATCAGCGAAATTGGGTTCTTCCACATTGCACCTGTTGGCCATCAACCTACTTGTCCCACTTTGGTATGAATATGGAAAATACACCCAACAGAGCGAATGGAAGGAAAAGTGCTTTGATTTTCTCCAAACGCTGCCTGCCGAGCAAAACCACATCATCCGAAAGTACACCTGGATAGAATCCCACCAACAATCTGCTTTCGAATCGCAGGCACTAATTGGGCTTTTTCAGGATTACTGCCAGCCCAAACGATGCCTGCATTGCAAAATTGGCCAAAGTCTGCTCAAACCAGAAAAGAAATGAATGTTGGTTAGGTAGTCATTTTCCCGTATTTTTGCACTCCGAATTCGCAGAAACCATGGAAAAACCAGTCATAATTTTGGGTGCAAAAGGCATCGCCCATCCTGCTTTGGAGATATTCAACAGCAACCAAGTCATGGTCTATGGATTTCTCGACGAAGACGAAAAGCTCTTTGGACAGGAAATCAACACCGTTCCTATATTGGGCCATACCGAAGATGAAGGCTTTCTCAAATTGATTGGAAAAAAATGCGAGGCCTTTGTCGCCGTGGATGACAACAAGTACCGACAGTTTCTGGTGAAAATGCTCCACGAAAACCGTAAGGTCCAGCCAGTCAATGCCATCCATGGCATGGCGTATATTTCCACAGACGCAACGATCGGGCACGGAAATTTCATCAACGCGAAGGTTACCCTAGGTGCAGGTAGCAAAATCGGCAGCCATTGTATCCTCCACACGGGCGCGATTGTGGAGCATGGGGTAGAATTGGCTGATTTTGTGCAAATTGGTGCAGGTTCCGTCATCAACTCAGGCGTACGTATTGGCGAAGGTGCATTTGTGGGCTCGGGAGTCACGGTGGTAGCTGGAGTTTCCATTGGGAAAAACGCCCGAGTAGGAGCAGGTTCGGTGGTGATCTCAAATGTAAAGGACGGAGAAACCGTATTTGGCAACCCCGCTGCCCCCATCAAAAAGTAATTTATTCAATCAAATAATACCTAACACCCTGCTTGAAACAGGGCGATCGTTATGGAAAACAACAAATACAGCATCCTGCTTTACTATTGCTATGCCCAGATCGAAGATCCGGAGGCATACCGCGAGGAACATCACCTCTTTTGCGTCGAAAACAATATCCGCGGACGAATCATCATTTCGCCCGAAGGCTTGAACGGAACCGTCTCGGGACTCAAGGAAGACTGCGAAAGGTACATGGCCTATATACATGGTGATCCGAGATTTGCCAAGACAGAATTTAAAATCGAATCCCACGACAAGCATGCCTTTGCGAAAATTCACGTGCGGGTAAAGCCCGAGATTGTGCATTCAAGCCTACGACATATTGATCCCAACGTCCGCACAGGGAAGCATTTGGAACCAGAGGAATTCAAGGCGCTCAAAGACCAAGAAGATGTAGTCATCCTCGATGTCCGATCCAATTATGAGCATGAATTGGGCAAGTTCAAAAATGCCATTACGCTGGATATCGAGAACTTCCGGGACTTCCCTGACAAGGTAAAGGAGCTCGAACACCTCAAAAACAAAAAAGTCCTCACCTATTGTACCGGGGGAATCAAGTGCGAAAAAGCGTCTGCTTTTCTACTGGAGCAGGGTTTCTCGGATGTGTACCAGCTGCATGGCGGCATCATTAAGTACGGCCTCGAAGCGGGTGGTGAGGACTTCGAGGGAAAATGCTACGTGTTTGACAACCGGATCGCCGTAGACGTCAACAAGGTCAATCCTGTGGTGATATCAACCTGCCACGTGTGCGGCACTACCTGCGACCGCATGGTCAACTGTGCCAACCCAACCTGCAATGCGCATTTGGCGATTTGTGAGAAGTGCGGCTGGGAATTGGAAGGAGCTTGTTCCACAGAATGCAAGGAACATCCAGAAAAAAGGCCTTATGATGGCACTGGATATTACCAGAAAAACACCAATGGCTACAATCCCTACAAGGGACTATTTCGAAGACAGGACAAAGAGAAAATCAAAACTACGATCCATGGCCAAAAGGATTCCAGAGTCGGAACTGATCATCAATCCTGACGGGAGCATCTACCACCTCAATTTGAAGCCAGAACACCTGGCTTCAAATATTATTGCCGTAGGTGATCCTGATCGTGTGGCAAAGATCTCAAGATACTTCGACGAAATCGAGTTCAAAATTTCCAAGCGGGAATTTGTGACCCATACAGGATGGTACCGGGGTACCCGAATTACCGCGATTAGTACCGGAATGGGCACGGACAATATCGAGATTTTCATGACCGAACTCGATGCCTTGGTCAACATAGACCTGAAGGAAAGAGTGGTAACGGATAAACATAAAAGCCTCAACATCGTGCGCGTCGGCACCTCCGGCAGTATGCGTCGAGAGATTCCAGAAGGTTCACTCCTTGCATCCGAATATGGAATTGGGTTGGATACATTGATGGCATTCTACAAGACCGATTACACCGAATTTGAAGAAAACGTCGCCGATAAAATCCAAGATTCATTGGAGCTGGGCTTTAGACCTTACTGCATTCGAGGCTCAGAAAAGTTGATGAAGACGGTAGGAAAGGGACTTATCATCGGCAACACCGTAACCTGTCCGGGATTTTTCGGGCCACAGGGACGGGAAGTCCGGGTAAAGCCTGCCTTGCCAGATTTGATCGAAAAACTCGGAAAACTGGAAATCGGAGGTATACGCTTGACCAATTTTGAAATGGAAACTGCAGGATACTACGCCATGGGACGGCTACTTGGGCACGAAGTTCTGAGTCTCAATGCCATTATCGCCAACAGGATAAGCAAAAAGTTCTCCAAAGATCCCTACGGTCTTGTGGATCAACTGATCCGACACACATTAAATGAAATGGCGGGTATCTAGCCCGCCATTTGAGTTTATTACTGGTAATTACTAGGCATTCGACCTGTAAAACACCTGTTCCTGATCTACCTGAAGGTGGTCCCAATCTTTGTAGTCAATGTTTTTCAACATTTCATTAATCGCCTCCAGACATTCCCGTTTTTTCAGATAGACGCCAAACACCGCATCTCTTTTATCGATCATAAAAATCCGACTTGCTTCAAAAAGATGCTTCAAGCTTTCCCATTTGGACAATACAAGGAGCTCATCCTTATCGCTAACAGATTGGATTATCTTGAACTTGCCAAATCCACATTGAATATTCATATCTTAAAAATTTAAACAATGCAACAAAAATAAAACCTACAGACGTTAATTTCAATACGTATTAGTACTTATTTTTCTTTGAATAATACCAAATTAACTGATCAACTCTTTGTTTTTCTGTGCCCAAATCAATAATGCGTTCGGTCGTTTGTCCAAAGAAAGCTTTTTGATGATGTTACTCCTGTGCTTATCCACCGTTCGTTCGGCAATCGAAAGCGTATCAGCGATCTCCTTGGTCGTAAGTCCTTCCGCTACATATTTGGCAATTTTAATCTCGGACCGCGTCAACAGGTCCCCTTTCTCAAATTTATCCTCCTGACTCAGGACCTGATCGCCTCCGATCCCAAAATACTGTCCCCCGCCCAGCACTACTTCGATGCACTTGAGCAAGTCTGCAGGTTCAAATTCCTTGGAAATAAATCCTCCAACGTGCTCAATCTTTGCCAGTTGGAGAAACAAAGGGTCCTTGTGGAAGGTCAGGAAAATAACCTTTGTCGGGAGTTTGGCAGCTTTGATTTGCCTCGCCACCTCTAATCCTGACTTCACGGGCATTTCATAATCCAAAATCGCCAAGTCCGGTCTCAACTCTGAAATCAAATCCAAAGCCTCTCCCCCATCCGTCGCTTCCCCCACTACTTTGAAATTATGTTCATTCAGAAAAGTCATTATACCCCTTAAAAACAAAGGGTGGTCGTCGGCAATCAGAATCGAAATACCCATATCAATAAAAGTAGGTTAGAATAAAATGAATTATTCAATGATTAAACTTAAACAAACAATTACTATTTTACCTTTTGTGAACTTTTCAAAAGTAAATTTAAAGATACTTGTTAGATTCGAATTATCGTAATGATTGGAATTTCTTTTGGCGCAGCACATTCGAAAATGGGATAATTTCCTTTCTTCCTATTATCCGGGCCATATCAGTCGCCCACGAAGCTAAGAATTTCCACATGCCACAACCACCAATACTCCATGACTGCTAGCGCCATAATCCAAGCACTTTCAGATTTGTCAAATCCCGAAAAAGCCGCTTTTCTACCAGGTTTCTTTAAGGCATTCCCGGGTGGATATGGAGACGGGGACAAATTTTTGGGTGTGACGGTCCCCAACCAAAGAAAGGTTGCCGCACATTTTGCCAAGAAAACGACCGAGGGGGACTTACAGCAACTCATCGAAAGTCCCTATCACGAGGTGCGGCTCACTGCGCTCCTGATCCTCGTTTCAAAATTCAGAAAAGCCTCTGAAAAGGGATTCTGGGTCGATTTCTACTTGCGAAACCTGAAATATGTCAATAATTGGGACTTGGTAGACAGCTCGGCGCACTTTATTCTTGGTGAATGGCTTTGGGATAAGGACAGAAAAATGCTGCATGACATGGCGCGGAGGGGAAACCTTTGGGAGCAACGGATCGCGATCATCAGTACTTACCATTTTATTCGGAAACAAGACTTCGCAGACACCTTCACAATCGCCGAGACACTCATAGACCATCGGCATGACCTGATCCGTAAAGCTGTTGGTTGGATGCTGCGGGAGATTGGCAACAGGGATTTCGAAGCTGAAAAGGTGTTTTTGGAAAAACATTACAGACAAATGCCCCGAACCATGCTGCGCTATGCCATCGAGAAATTCCCGGCAGTGGAAAAGGAAAATTTCATGAAAAAGGGATGATTTTTCCTTACTTTAGCGTAGTCCCAAACCCAATGGCCATGAAGACTTTGTTCACGTTCGCCCTTTTTATCGGATTCCAAATCTTTGGAGTAGCACAGACTATTCCCTCGAAAGAAATCCAAATAAAGACTGCGGTGATGGCTGCGCCTGAAGAAAAAAGGGAGGGGGCGACCGTGTTGGGTTTTGATGAAAAAGGAAACCTTGTGACGCTACGGAAGGGCAGCAATGATCTAATCTGCCTTGCCGACGACCCCAATTCAAACGGATTTAACGCTTCATGCTACCACAATACCCTAGAACCATTTATGGCGCGGGGCAGGCAACTTAAGGCTGAAGGCAAGACTCCAAAGGAGATTTTTGATATCAGGGAAGCCGAAGCAAAAAGTGGAAAACTCAAAATGCCCAAGGATGGCGCTACGCTTTTTGTTCTGACAGCGGACCAACAAAATTTTGACCCGAAAACCGGTGAAGTCAAAGACAGTTATCTACGCTATGTCGTTTACATTCCTTGGGCCACTGAGGCTAGCACTGGTTTACCATTGAAGCCTTCAGGGCCTGCTATGCCTTGGATTATGGATCCAGGCACCCATCGGGCCCATATCATGATCAATCCGCCGAGAAATTAGAAATTTGAAAGATTTCCAGAAGGCAGCGGTCACTTCTTGTATTTCCCTTGGGCACCTAATTGGTTCCGGTTTTTCTTGGCCTTAAACTTCTTGCCTTTCTTCTTTTCAGTTGGCTTTTCGTATTTTGAAAAAGGCTTCTTTTCATGGAAAGCGCCCTTGAATTCAGGATTTTCCTTCCGTTTCTGATTGTCAATTTCCCGTGCGTACTCCTGTTTTTCTTCAAAGGGAGTTTCGGTCACCTCTACGATATCAGGAATACTTTCCTGGGGCACGGGCATCCGGATGATTTTTTCGATTTTTTCGAAATGATATTCCTCTCCCGGATTCACAAATGTGATGGCCATCCCTTCATTTTCGGCCCGTCCAGTCCTACCGATCCGATGGACATAATCCTCATAAATCAAGGGGACGTCGAAGTTGATCACGTGGCTGACCATACTGACATCAATCCCACGGGCTGCCACATCAGTCGCGACAAGGATTCTGACTTCCCCGGATTTGAAATCGTCCATGGAATTGATTCTCGTGTTTTGGCCCTTATTGGCATGTATCACGCGGATTTGGCCGAGGTTTTTCCTACCAAGATAGGAAAACACGGCCTCGGCATTCTTCCTTGACTTTGCAAAAATCATTACCCTGCTGACACCTTCGTCCTGCAAAAGAAAGTGTAGCAAGTTAATCTTGGTCTTGATGTTTGGCACAAAATATTTGATCTGCCGGATTGTGTCAGCAGTAGTCGCCTGAGGCGCCACTTCCACCCGCTCTGGGAATTCGAGGAATTCCTCGGACAATCGCTCCACCTTGGAACCGAAAGTAGCCGAGAAAAGCAGATTTTGACGCTTGACCGGAATCACTTCCAAAATCGCCCTGATTTGGGGTAAAAAGCCCATATCCAGCATTTTATCGGCCTCATCCATGACCAT
Source organism: Mariniradius saccharolyticus AK6 (assembly GCF_000330725.2). GTDB lineage: Bacteria > Bacteroidota > Bacteroidia > Cytophagales > Cyclobacteriaceae > Mariniradius > Mariniradius saccharolyticus. The sequence goes on from NZ_AMZY02000017.1 coordinate 38,133, forward strand.
GGTTTTAATCTCCTTGGTCAAGATCGCCTCCTTCCTATATAGGTCCATGAAGCGGCCTGGCGTGGAAATAATGATATCGACTCCCTCTTGAAGTTTTTCGATTTGGGTTTTTGGTCCCAAGCCTCCAAAGAGTGCCACATAACGTAGGTCGGTGTTCTTGCCAAGCTGCTGCACAGCTTCCTCTATCTGCAAAACCAATTCCCGGGTCGGCGCGAGTATCAGCGCTCGCGGCAACCTACCCTGTGCATATTTCACCTTCATCAAAATGGGAAGAACATAGGCTGCGGTTTTACCGGTCCCTGTCTGTGCTATGCCCAAAACATCATGTCCTGCCAAGGCCAGAGGAATCGCCTTTTGCTGAATCGGCGTGGGTTTGTCGTATCCGGCTTCGCTGATGGCATCCCACAACTGTCGGTTCAATTTAAAATCTTCAAATTTCGGGAGGCTATCGGACATGTTTTGTAATTTTGAAATGAATGAAATGGGGAAGGTTGCTTGGGTTTCACCTGCGTCTAAGCAATTTCATGATACAGAAGCATTCTCCTAAAACCATGAATCTGGCTACATTGTACTAATATGAAAAAGAAAAGCATTCTTATCACCGGGGCAAATATAGTGAATGAAGGCCGAATCAGGCCATCGGACGTATTAATTAAGGATGGTTTCATCGAGCGTATTGATGCAAACCTGTCCTCAATCTCCGCCGATATCCTGATCGATGGCAGTGGAAAATACCTTTTCCCTGGGCTTATTGACGATCAGGTACACTTCCGTGAACCGGGCCTGACACACAAGGCGGATATCTACACAGAAAGTAAGTCAGCAGTCGCGGGAGGCGTGACTTCCTACATGGAGATGCCAAATACGGTTCCCCCGGCCACGACGATAGCGCTTCTGGAGCAAAAATTCAGGATAGCCTCCGAAAAATCACTTGCCAATTACTCGTTCTTTTTTGGTGCTTCCAATGACAACATAGCGGAAATCCTACAGGTCGATCCGCAGAACGTCTGCGGCGTAAAAGTATTTCAGGGTTCATCCACCGGAAATATGCTCGTCGACAATCCGGAGAGCTTAGAACGGATATTCGCAGAATGCAAGGTGCTTATCGCCACCCATAGCGAAAACGACGAAATCATCAAAACTAATCTTGAAAAATACAAGAGCGAGTTTGGGGATAATATTCCAGTCAAGTATCACCCGCTGATTAGATCCGAAGAAGCATGTTATGATGCCTCCAAGAAGGTGGTAGCATTGGCGAAAAAATATGGAAGTAAGCTCCATATTCTCCATATCAGCACCGCAAGGGAAGTCGGGCTCTTTGACAATTCTTTGCCACTGGAACAGAAACGAATTACCGCTGAAGCATGCATCCACCATCTATGGTTCTGCGACGAAGATTACGAAAGCAAGGGGAACTTTATCAAATGGAACCCTGCCGTCAAGACAAAAAATGATCGGTCCACAATCCTCCAGGGGGTATTGGATGGGCGGATTGATGTGATCGCAACCGACCACGCCCCCCATACCCGTGAGGAAAAGTCCAAAGCGTATTCCTCTGCACCATCGGGCGGCCCCTTGGTACAGCATAGTCTAGTAGCTCTTTTGGACATGTACCACCAAGGCAAAATCAGTCTGGAAATGATTGCCCAGAAAGCCGCACACAATGTTGCAATATTGTTTGAAATCGATAAGCGTGGATTTATCAGAGAAGGCTTTTATGCCGATTTGGTATTGGTCGATTTGAATTCTCCTTGGACAGTTACACCTGACAATATCCTGTCGAAATGTGGATGGTCGCCTTTTGAAGGACATACTTTCCGCTCAAAGGTGACGCACACGATCGTTTCCGGACATTTGGCATACGAAAACGGCACTTTCCATGAAGAACAAAAAGGTGTGCGTTTAAAATTTTCCAGAAAAATCAATAGCTAATATTGTAAACAAATCCGGCAAGCGTTACCTTTGCAGTCCAATCAACAAGCTGGTTGTATTGAAAAATAAAATGGTGATTGTAGCTCAGCTGGTTAGAGCGCTGGTTTGTGGCACCAGAGGTCGCCGGTTCGATCCCGGTCATTCACCCAATAAGACCCCTTTAAAATTGAGGGGTCTTTCTTTTTGAATTAGGCAGTGAACCCAAATGGCATTAAATTTGTACTAAAGGTTGAAATTTAATTTGAAAGGTATGTTCACGTTATTCATGAATTCTCCCAGGTTTCCAAAAGTGAAACCCGTCAATTTGAAATTTGTGCAATCCTATATCCAGAAATTTGAGGAATCCCTCAAAGTTTACGAAGAACTCCAAAAGGAAAGCGCACGGTAAAATGCAGGACAATCGATAGCAATAAGGTTATGGTAACGTAACCTTTTATTTTTATACCAATATTTTTTTCTTTCACACTCAAAAAAGTATTTTTATCCTGAATCTCAAATTTTTGACCCAATGAGTTATATCCACTTCGACAAAACCCAATTAATCAATCTTAATTACTCTTTGGATCGGGAAATCATCAGGACCAACAGAGGCGGATGCTATACAAGTACAACTATCATTGGATGCAACACTCGAAAATATCACGGTCTTTTGGTCGCCCCCCAGCCGCAAATTGATGAGCAGCTACATGTGATGCTTTCCACAGTGCACGAGACAGTGATCCAACGCGGCGCATCCTTCAATTTGGGAATCAGCAAGTTTCCAGGAAATTACTACCCTCGGGGCCATAAATATTTGGAGGATTTTGATTCCGAACCTATTCCAAAGCTCACTTACCGTGTCGGAGGTGTTTTGCTTCAAAAAGAGCTTATCCTCGACACCAACCGCGACAGAGTGATGATTCGGTACACGCTGCTGGAAGCCCATTCACCGACAAAAATCAGGATCAGCCCATTTTTGGCATTTAGGGGCTACCACAATCTGTCCAAGGCCAATGATAGAATCCAGAAGGACTTTGAAAAAGTGCCAAATGGAGCAAAGTATCAACTCTACCCGGAGTATTCTCCGCTGTACCTCCAGCTTTCCAAGAAAAATGAATACGTATCCAAACCCGATTGGTATTACAACATCGAATACATCATGGAACGGGAAAGGGGTTATGATTACCAAGAAGACCTTTTCGTGCCTGGTTATTTCGAGTTCGACATCGCCAAAGGCGAATCGGTGATTTTTTCCGCCGGACTTACCGAAGCAGATCCGAGTACAAGACAGCGCGCATTTGAGAAAGAATTGGCAAGAAGGATACCCAGAAACAATTTTGTGAATTGCCTCAAGAATTCGGCGGGACAATTTATCCAAAGACGAGATGGCAAAACCCACGTAGTCGCGGGGTATCCATGGTTTGGATGGTGGGGAAGGGATACTTTCGTCGCATCGCCAGGCTTGGTTTTGACCCAGGGCGACAAGGAGACTTTTCTTGAGATAATGGATACCATGGTCGCCGATCTACATGGCCCGCTTTTTCCAAATGTTGGCAGCGGGGTGATGCGAAACTTAGCTTCCATGGATGCACCACTTTGGTTTTTCTGGTCACTTCAGCAATACATCAAGTTTACCGGAGACGAAAAAACCGTCAAGAAGAAATACCTCGAAAAAATGAAGGGAATCATCGACGGCTACATGAAAGGAACGGATTACGGCATCCACATGCTTGAAAACGGACTCATGTACGGTGGTCAGGAAGGGGTAGCATTGACTTGGATGGATGCCGTCAACTCAGATGGCCCGGTGACTCCAAGGATTGGCTGCCCGGTAGAAATCAATGCCCTTTGGTACAATGCGCTTTGTTTTTATGCAGAACTGACAGGAGACAAAGCGATATCGGAACTTTCCGAAACTGTCAAAAAATCCTTTGTGGAAGTATTTTGGGACGAGAAGAGAGGCTATCTGGCAGATTACGTAGATGGGTTTTATAAAGATTGGGCCATAAGGCCAAATATGGTTTTTGCGACATCTTTGCCGTATTCACCATTGGAAGAATCCCAAATGCAGCGCATTCTCGAGATTGTCAAATCAAAACTGCTCACTTCCCGTGGATTGAGATCGCTCTCGCCTGACGACCCCGGATACAAGGGATATTATCAAGGCAACCAATTTTCACGGGACAATGCCTACCACAACGGTACGGTTTGGGCTTGGCTGTTGGGCAATTTTGTGGAGGGATACCTCAGGCTGCATGGGAAGGCAGGCAAGCATTTTGTCGAGAAAATCGTACAGGGGTTTGACGAAGTAATGAGCCAATACGGGATCGGTACGGTAGCGGAAATATACGATGGAGATCCACCCCACCGGCCAAAAGGTTCGATTTCTCAAGCTTGGAGCGTTGGGGAATTGCTCAGGATGATGTATTTGTTGGAAAAAATATAGATAAACTCTTTTTGTATGAAGGTACTGATGTTTGGTTGGGAGTTTCCTCCTCATATTTCCGGAGGCTTGGGCACCGCGTGTTACGGATTGGTAAAGGGCCTTGTCCACCACAAGCAAGACATAATTTTCGTGGTCCCAAAGCTGTGGGGAGATGAGGAGCCTTTGGCTGATTTCGTAAACGCCTCGGATGTCACGATCGACTACCGTGAAAGGAAATTCAAGAAGATATGGAAAAACCTCACCTATCTAGAGGTCAGTAGTTTTTTGGTACCCTACCTGGGTCCCGAAGAGTTTAAAAAATACACCGATTATGCAATGCATGACCGCGTGGATATCGACGAGAGCGTATTTTCCAACAAGTTTGAATTCAGTGGCAAGTATGGAAAAGACCTGATGAAGGAGGTATCCCGATATGCCCTTGTTGCCGCCCAAATCGCCAAATCCAAGGAACATGAAATTATCCATGCGCATGATTGGCTGGCGTTTCCCGCAGGTATTGCCGCCAAGGAAATCAGTGGTAAACCACTGGTATGCCACGTACATGCGACCGAATTTGATCGGTCTGGCGAGTCAGTCAATAAGCCGGTCTACGATATCGAAAGGGCTGGGATGTTGGCAGCGGACCACGTGGTCGCAGTGAGTCATTTGACACGAAAGGTTTGCATCGAGCGCTATGGAGTCCATCCTGACAAAGTCAGCGTACTGCACAACGCCGTCTTGGACGCCAGCATAATCAAATCGGACGCCAAGAAGCATGTTCCAGAAAAGATCGTGACCTTTTTGGGTCGTATCACTTTCCAAAAAGGACCGGAGTATTTCGTCGAAGCTGCGAAAAAGGTACTGGACCGCGATGACAATGTGCGATTTGTGATGGCAGGAAGCGGAGATCTCCTCAACCGTATGGTAGAACGCGTCGCCGAACTGGGCATGGGTACCAAATTTCACTTCACCGGGTTTTTGAAAGGTAAAGATGTGGACGATATGTATGCCATCAGCGACGTATATGTAATGCCATCCGTTTCCGAACCCTTTGGCATTGCTCCTTTGGAAGCCGTACGTCACAATACACCTGTTATAATTTCCAAACAGTCTGGCGTCGCGGAAGTGCTTCGAAATGCCATCAAGATAGACTTTTGGGATGTGGATGGCATGGCAGATGCAATCTTTGGATTGCTTCATTATGAGAGCATCGCCAAGATGTTCAAAGAACTTGGAAGCGAAGAGCTCAAGAAGCTCAAGTGGGAACACGTCGCAGCCAAGTTAGTTACTGTTTATGAAAAACTCACAAAAGAATAGCCATGAGAAATATCTGCTTTTACTTTCAGGTACATCAACCACTCAGAATCAAACCTTATCGCTTTTTTGACATTGGCGAAGACCATTATTATTGGGACGACTACAGCAACAAAAGCATTATCCGAAAGGTAGCCCAAAAATGCTACCTGCCGATGAATGCCTTGCTTTTGGAACTGATCCATGCATACAAAGGCCAGTTCAAAGTCGCTTTTTCGATATCGGGTGTTTGCCTGGACCAATTTGAAGCATATGCGCCTGATGTATTGGAAAGTTTCAGAAAATTGGTGGCAACCGGACATGTAGAGATGCTAAGTGAAACAGACGCCCATGCACTTTGCTCTTTGAAAAGCAAGTCTGAATTTGAGCGGATGGTAGGTCGGCACAAGGACAAGCTGAAGAAACATTTTGACGGTTACGAACCAAAGGTTTTCAGAAACACTGAGCTGATTTACTCAGATAAGATCGGAGCAATGGTCGCAGAAATGGGATTTGAAGGCATGTTGACCGAAGGTGCCAAACATATTCTAGGTTGGAAGAGCCCAAATTTCGTGTATCAAAACGCCATCGATCCAAATTTGAAAGTTCTCCTCAAAAACTTCCAACTCAGCGACGACATCGCTTTCCGATTCAGCAACAAGACCTGGAACGACTATCCGCTGACAACCGAGAAATTCGTTACATGGATCAATGCCATCCCTAAAGAGCAGGAGGTCCTGAACCTGTTTATGGATTATGAGACATTCGGGGAACATCAGTGGGCCGAAACGGGGATTTTTGAATTTATGCGCGCCTTGCCTGGGGCAGTTTTCAAATACACTAATTTCGGCTTTGCAACACCGACTGAGGCTGTACGCCAAGGCACTCCTGTCGCAAAAATCCACGTTCCCACGCCAATTTCGTGGGCGGACGAGGAAAGGGACTTGACCGCATGGCTGGGAAATGATCTGCAAAAGGAAGCATTTACCAAGCTTTATGAGCTGGAATCCAAGGTCGTTAAAATTGATGATCCGGATATCCAACGCGACTGGAACTGCCTGCAGACCTCCGACCACTTCTATTATATGTCCACCAAGGCCCTGTCAGATGGTGCTGTACATACCTATTTCAGCCATTACGATACGCCCTATGATGCGTTTATCAATTACATGAATGTGCTCAGCGACTTTATCCTTCGGGTGAAAAATAAAGAAAAAGAACTGGCTGAGGCTGCCGAATAAATCCAAACTCAGAGAAAGGCTTGAATTTCAAGCCTTTTTTTAATCAAATCTATCCCTGCGATTATGAAAACCCTGCCCTTGATTCTATTCACAGTCTTGTTATCATCTTGCTTCACTTTTTCAAAAAAGGAAGAAGTGGTGGAGCACTTGGCACCCATCGTTCGATACGACAGGTCGGATGCAGCAATTTTGAAGGGAGTTTTTATACCGGAGGGAAAAAGCTACTACCTGACTTCTGGCTTGGTGGCTACGGCAAAAAACCCAGACGCAGTGCCGGGAACTTATGAGCGTTACGGAAATACCTACGAGCAGAGCATCAGTATCTTGGAAAAAATCAAGGCGACCCTCCAGGAAGCTGGCTTTGAAATGCACGATGTGGTTTTTCTGCGGGTTTATCTCGCTCCGGACAATGAGGGGAAAATAGACTGGGACTCTTGGTTCAAGGCCTACGGCGAGTTCTTCAACAATGAACAAAACCCAAACAAAGTAGCGAGATCGACGATTGGCGTTTACGCTTTGGCAAATCCCGATTTACTGGTCGAAATCGAAGCCGTTGCTGCGAAATGAAAACCATCAAACTTGGCCTAGCTCTTCTAGGCTTTTCAATCCTATTGCAAGCCTGTTCCTGCGAGCCCGAAAACCTCACGAAAGGATTGTTTTGGGGATTCAACAAAATCGCGGGTGAAGGATATTTCCCTTCGCCCGAACTCATTGCTCTGGGCGGGTTTGAACATGTGGAAGTAGCCGTAAACCATAGCATCGTCAATGGTGAAGACCAAAGCAGGATAGAACTGAAACTCTACAATGGCAAAAGCAAGGAGTTTTTGGAAAATGAAGCCAATGTCGCCAGAAAATGCGCCGAATTGTACGCCGCCAACTATTCTAGGATCAGCGAATTCAAGACTATAGACATACAATTTGTAAAAGTCGACCCGATCAATCCGGAGAACTACACCATCGCAGAATACAATTTTGACGTGAGTGACCTTTTGACCAAACCCTAAACTCAGCCATGGACAACTACATGAATTTCCCCGAGCAGCCCAAAGCGCCAATTGTCAAAACCAGCGATTGGTTTTTGACGATATTGATTTCAAGTATTCCACTGATTGGATTCATCATGCTTGTCGTTTGGGCAATAGACAAGGAAGGCAATCCCAATAAATCCAATTGGGCAAAGGCGACCCTTATTTGGTATGCCATTGGATTTGGCTTCGTAATGCTGGTTTTGTTCTTTATCGGATTTGGGGCGATCACCGGGGTATTTGACGACGTTCCCACTTGGGATTAAGGAAATAAACCTACAGCAAACCCCCTCCATCTAAGTGTAGTATATACTTTCAGTGGTGACTGGGAGGATCCCGATAGCCAGCACGGATGTAACTACACCCTTCTATCAAATACAATCTGCAATTGCATTTTATCGACGAGTTATCGAATTAGAACATAGTTCTAAACAGATGGAATTAAAAATTCATAAGGATAGAAAAGTGTAGTTGAAAACTACGCTTAGCGGGGGCATTGACGTTTTCCGGACGGAGATTTTGCCTCTTTTCTCAATAAATTCATTCACAAACAATTTCCACCATTGACTTAGCCCCAATCATTCCAAATAAGATCAACATGGTCTCTCCAAAGTCCTTTGCCAATTTTCAAATTCATTGATGGGACTAGCGTTTGATCAATGCCTAACAAGGTTCCCAATGATACGATCCTCATTTGTTCCTTCGGAACATCAGGTCCCGGGCCTGCAAACATTTCCCATTCACTTTTCTCCCAACGCATAATCTCTGTTATTTTTTCGCCTTTGAGCGCAGCCAAATTGGTCACTACTTTTGAGTCTCTTGGGACAGAATAATTCCATTCGTCGATCAACCACTTCCAAACTGGCTCTGCTTTGGTATCAAACTCCTTTGATAAGTCTGGAACATCTAAAGTGTGGTGCTCGGCATCTGGCAAAATCTGCAATGCATTAAATTCACTTACTTGAAAATAGTCATAAACCCCCAGCATTAACAATTTAGACCAACTAGGGTGAACCTTCACCAACGAAAATGAACCTAATAAAGGGATATCTATTTCAACGCCATTAGGATTGGTTTCCAAAAAACTACCAATCCTATGAAATAATTCGTTGATTTCATTCGCAGAGAAATATTCACCTCCGGCAAAAATCAATTCAACATTCACTTGATCCTTTAGGCCGATAGTGTACGCAAATCTAGGGATACCATCACCGGCAATAAGCGTTACATGATATTGATTCCGATTGATATTTGACTTGATCGTTTTTAAAAACTGTTCTCTATTAATCATGGATTCTTATGTACATGATTGCGACAACTTTCACAAAGATTAACCATATCTTCTTTAGTCGTTTTACCTCCATCAGCGTGCCTTGTTTTATGATGTGCTTGCACGGTACTCCTGGTTGCGGGTTTATCACAGCCCCACCCCAAAACCTTTTTTCACCAATAAGGCAATAGAATAGAAAGGGGTCGAATCAGTACTCATTGCGCAATCTGCTTCATTAACCCGAATTCTCGTATTTGTATCATTGTCCAATCTAAAGGCTAACCAACATTCGTTATCGTAAATGTATTCAGTTACGACATATGCATAACCATCCGCATCTTCATCTAGCTCTGCATCGCCTCCTTTATTCTTTGCAATCCCTGCCAACCGAGCCTCTTGCATTGTAATCTTATTTCGAGAAACTAATAAAAAACTTATCTCTCTCTCGTTTCTCGAATATAGTTCGACATACTGTTTCAATGTGTCATTCTCAAATTCAAAAATTTCGCTTTTAGAATTGTTAATGGAATAACTCTCATTAAAGTCATTTAATGTTTTATCTTTTTTGAGCATCCCTACTGTACATGAACCAATCATAAAGACGAATAAAATTGTTTCTATCATTTTCATAGGTATTAGGGAGTATAATGTCGAGTACTATGCACTGCCCCCCTGTGTGTACTATAAAGTTTCAGTGGTGGCTGGGTGGATCCCGGATACATTGCGGATTCAATCCACCTCTTTATCCTATTCAATAGAAATACGATCCTAAATCAATGATCGGAATATAGTTTGAGATCAGGTGAATTAAAAATTCCAATAGAAAAAAGGGATTGGTGAAAAAACCTACAACAAACCCTCACCGGTCTCGGAATCTTCCACTGCCCTGGACAGGAAATCATGAAAGGGCTTCATGATTTTGAAGCCCTCCACGGCCTTCTCTTTATAACTTCCATCTTCGATTTCCTTGTCGGACAAGGGACTCGAGACAATGAAGCTTTTGAACCTCAACAAATCCAAGTATGGGTGCTCGCTGTCAAATCCTTTTGGCGCCGACTTCAACTGCTCCCCTTCTATCCCTTTGAAAACACTTTTGAATGAAGTTGCTTCCAGAATTTCCCTGAGTTCATGGCCGGAATAATCGATTTCCTGCCTAATCTTCTTGAGAGAGTCCGCCTCGGGCATCCAAATCCCACCCGCAAAAAAACTCTGCCCCGGCTGCACATGGACATAATATCCCGGACCCATTGATTTTTTTCCACCCAAAGCGAAATATGCGGCAAAATTGGTCTTGTAGGGATCTTTGTTGGCAGAGAATCGAACATCACGATTTTGCCTGAATACACAATCCTTGGGCTGAAAGGAAGCAAAACCGGGTTCCCATTCACTGATATTGGCTATCATCCAAGCGACGTCCTCCAAAAACCTTTCCCGATTCTTCCGATACCAGTCTTTGTTGGCATCCATCCATTGTTTGGTATTGTGTGCGCTGAGTTCGCTGAGAAAATGGAGGTATCGCGTGTCCATAAGGAAAAGGTCTACTGATGAAGTATTGGTATAGAATCCCGTGAAGTTACAAATCCAACGACGGACGACCACGGTTCTTACCAACAAAAAAACCCAGGATAGTCTCCCGGGTTTTATTTGGTTCGATTTTTTTTTCTCAGAAAATATGCGTGTTGACCCAATCCAACTCCTCCTGTCGAATCGTATGCATCGTGTCTTGGAAAATCAGCTTTTGGACATTTGCACCCAGGGACTGCATCAATTTGGCAGAAGCCTCAATTCGCTCCAAGGGCACATGCATGTCACGGAAACTCGCTCCGATAAATACCGGTGTCCCTGCAAAATCCCCCGAGTATTTCCAAGGCTGAAGCTTCTCGCCGATGAGTCCTCCCGTGAAAGCCGCAACACCTCCATACCTTTTCGCATGTCGGGTGGCAAACTCCAAGGATAGGCAAGCGCCCTGCGAAAATCCAATCCAATAAATCTGCTCGGATTCAAGTCCTTGATTGTACAAGCCGGACACCAAATCCTCCAAGTGCCGAATGGAATTGGACAAGGCTGGTTCGTTGCTTGCATCGGGCGCCATGAAACTGAATGGATACCAAGTGTTTCCCTTTGCCTGTGGGGCTAACAAAGCAAAACCTTCCAGATTCAGATATTTCTCGAGCTCCAATATGCTATGTGCCGAAGCTCCGCGACCATGCAGCATGATGGCTACTTTCTCCGCCCGATCCAATGAAACGCCGCGCTGTACGATCTCAAGCATAGTTTTCTACCTGTAGTTTGACTTTTGGCAATCTCTTTTCGATACCCTCCCGTTGTGGTTCAGCCCATCCCGGCAGCTTGAGTGCTTCTCCCAAGTGTGCCTCGTCCTCGTCGATGGCGAATCCAGGTTCATCTGTCGCAATTTCAAACAGGACGCCTCCCGGTTCACGGAAGTAGATGGATTTGAAATAGTTTCTGTCACGTACTTCGGTGACATTGAGGCCATGCCTCATCAAGATATCCTGTATCTCCAGTTGGGTTGCTGTGTTCGGGGTACGGAAAGCAATGTGGTGTACCGTTCCAGCGCTTTGAATCCCATGTCTTCCATTTGGATCCAGCACGATATCAACGATATCACCCGGCTTTCCTTCGGTACCATAACGGTATCGACCATTTTCCTCCGCAATAAACTTGTAGTCCATCAATTCGACCAACAATTTCTCGGTCAAATCCTTGGAACGCAGATTCAAAGTCGCACCATAGAAGCCACGAATCGACATTTCCAAGGGGATATGCCCATAGGTCCACCCTTTTCTCGAATCCGAACTATTGGCAATCAGTTCTATACCCATCCCATCATGGTCCTCAAAACGGATCAGTTTTTCCCCAAAACGGGTCAACACCGTTGAGGTTGGAATGCTATATTTTGCCAGTCTGTCGATCCAAAAATCCAAAGCATCCTCCGGTATCGAAAAGGCCGTGTAGGTCAACTCCCCGGTTCCTTTCGTACCTTTTCTCGCGCCATCAAATGGAAACGTCGTGAAAACCGTACCCGGTGCGCCCAGTTCATCCCCAAAATAAAAATGGTAGACGTCTGGTGCGTCGAAGTTGATGGTTTTCTTGACCATGCGAAGCCCCAAGATTCCGGTATAGAAATCGAGGTTTTTTTGCGCATTTCCCGCGATTGCGGTAATATGATGTATTCCTTTGATGAGCGTTGCCATGGGAATAGGATGTTTTTAGTGAATTTAGTGATAATAGCCGCCGATACAGCTGTACCGGCGGATTTTGTGGCAAATTATGCCTGCTTGACAACTTGGATGTTGGCAAGGATTCTCACTTGGTCGCCCACGACCACGCTTCCTGCCTCCGTCACATAGTTCCAAGTCAAGCCAAACTCTTTGCGGCTGACTTTGCCTTCCAATTCAAATCCAGCCTTGGTGTTGCCATATGGATCCTGTACCACGCCACCGAACTCGACGTCCAACTCAACGGCCTTTGTGGTACCTTTGATTGTTAAGTCACCTTTCAAGGTATTGCCTTCCAACACGCCTTCGAAAGTCATTTTTGGAAATGTCACGGCATCGAAGAAATCGGCAGACTTCAAATGGTTGTCACGGTCTGCTTGGTTGGTGTCGATGCTCGCGATATCCGCAGAAAAAGAGATTTTTGCTCCCTGGAAATCATCGGAAGCAGTCTCGGCACTGGCGTCGAAAGTCTTGAAATAACCAGTGACGGTGGAGATTACAAGGTGCTTTACCTTGAATGAAACCTCAGAATGTGTAGGGTCCAAACCCCATTTTGTAGTTGTTGCTGTTGCTGTTGCAGTACTCATTTTGATTATTGTTTAAGTGAATGAAAATTGATTTATCTACATTATTTGTATATACATTAAATATTGGAAATTTTTTTTACCCCCTGAGTTTGTCCAACAAATCGTTCAGCTGGTTGACTTCCTGCTCACTCAATTGGATCAACGCTCTGTTGTGCCCATCCGTTTGTTTTTCGATTTCAGCCAAGACGTCGAGTCCCTTTTCCGTGATCAATACATCGACTTGCCTCCTATCGCTTTCGCATTCCCTGCGGATGATCATGCCTTTTAACTTCAACTTCTCCACCAACCTGGACGCATTAGACATGCGATTCAACATGCGCTCCTGTATCGAGGAAACGGTAATCGCATTTCCTTTTTGGCCTCTCAGGATTCTCAGCACGTTGTATTGCTCCGGTGAAAGCCCGTATTTCTTGAACAAGCTACTTTGGGAATTGACAATATAACTTTGCGTGAAAAGAAGATTCACCACTGCTTTGTTATAAGGATCCTTGAATTCCTTCTGCTTGATGGCGTCCTCTATTCTCATCTGTATATAATGTTTTTGTATTTAATGTATATACATACAAATGTACGAGAAAGTTTCAGAACTTGAAAAAATATTGGAAAAAAATATCTGGGCCCCACTCCGGTATGTTCTGTGAGGTAATGAATTAATCTGTTACATTTAACATTTTACTTCCATTCTTTCAACCCTTCCAGGGTTGGAATGCTCTCCATGCGACGTCTTCGCTTCCCACCGGGTTTAACCCGGGGTAAATACCACCTTGTGGATTCAATCACTTCGTGATTACGTAAATCCACCCAATTCTTCATACCTCATTCCCCATCCCTCATTTGCAATTTCATTTCTCCCTATCTTTGCGCCCGAAACCCAAATAAGAATACCCATGAAAAAAACCATGATGGCTTTAACAGGCAGCATATTACTCGCCTGCGGTACAGCTGACCAAGAATCCATGAGCACCAACCCCTTCTTTGAGCCTTACAATACCCCGTTTGAGGTTCCTCCTTTTGACAAAATCAAAAACGAACATTTTGCACCCGCCATTCGGGAAGGCATCAAGCAACAGCAAGCTGAAATCGATGCCATCGTCAACAATGCGGAAGCTCCGACTTTTGCCAATACGATTGAGGCGATGGAAAATTCCGGCGACTTGCTCGCTCGGGTATCGACGGTATTTTACAACCTGAATTCCGCCAATACCAACGACTCGATTCAGGCAATCGCCAAAGAATTGGCACCTGAGATTTCAAAACACGGAGACAACATTTCCCTGAATGAAAAGCTTTTTGCCAAAGTCAAGGTGATTTGGGATGGCAAGGACCAATTGGGTCTGAACCCCGAGCAACAAAAACTTCTGGAAAAAACTTACAAATCATTTGTCAGAAATGGGGCAAACCTCAATGAAGCTGACAAGGAAAAACTACGGGAAATCAACTCCAAGCTTTCTGTCCTTAGCCTGCAGTTCGGCCAAAATATCCTTGCTGAAACCAATGCCTTCAAACTCTTCATCGACACCGAATCTGATTTGGCAGGGCTTCCACAGGAATTGCGGGATGCAGCATTTCAGGATGCTGAAACTGCCGGAGAGGAAAACAAATGGCTGTTTACCCTTCAAAACCCAAGTGTGATGCCATTCTTGCAATACGCCGATAACAGGGAATTGCGGAAACAAATTTGGGAAGCCTACCAAATCCGTGGAAACCAAGGAAACGACAAGGACAACAAATCGATCCTGATCGAAATGGCAAATTTGCGCCAGCAGAAAGCCCAGCTTCTTGGCTACAAGACCCACGCGGATTATGTTTTGGAAGAATCCATGGCCAAAAATGCGGACAATGTCTATAAACTGCTCAACCAACTTTGGACACCTGCCTTGGCCAAGGCAAAACAGGAACGTGACGAGATGCAAGTTTTGGCCAAAACCGAAGGTGCAGACTTCAAAATAGAGCCATGGGATTGGAGGTATTACGAGGAGAAGCTTCGCAAGCAAAAGTTTGACTTGGACGAACAGCAAGTCAAACCGTATTTCTCCCTACAAAATGTACAGAACGGTGTATTCATGGTCGTCAATAAACTTTTTGGCCTGACTTTCGAAGAAATCAAAAACATCCCAACGTACCATCCTGACGCGAAAGCCTACGAAGTAAAGGAGGCCGACGGACGCCATGTGGGGGTACTGTACATGGACTTCCACCCAAGAGCATCCAAAAGAGGCGGTGCCTGGATGACATCCTATCGCCCACAGAAGACTATCAACGGCGAAAGAAAAGCGCCTGTGATTTCCATCGTATGTAATTTCTCCAAGCCGACCGGGGATGCCCCTGCCCTATTGACATTTGATGAAGTGACAACATTCTTCCATGAATTTGGACACGCGCTCCATGGCTTGCTTTCCAACGTGCAATACAGAAGCCTGGCCGGAACCTCCGTGCCGCGGGACTTTGTCGAGCTACCCTCCCAGATTATGGAGAATTGGGCTACCGAACCAAGCGTCCTCAAGCAATATGCGCTTCATTATCAAACAGGAGAAGCCATTCCCGATGAGTTGATCGCAAAGCTTCAGAATAGTGGAACATTCGGCCAAGGATTCGCGACTACCGAATACCTTGCTGCTTCGCTTTTGGATCTCGATTACCATACCCAGACGGGTGCAATCACCGTTGGTGCGGACGAATTCGAAAAAGCTTCGATGGAAAAAATCGGTATGATCTCCGAAATCATCCCGCGCTACCGCAGTACGTATTTCCAGCATATTTTCTCCGGCGGCTATTCCTCAGGCTATTACAGCTACATTTGGTCAGGTGTATTGGATACCGATGCTTTCCAAGCCTTTAAGGAAACCGAGCTTTTCAACCAGGAGAAAGCTCTTGCCTTTCGAAAAGAAATCCTAGAGAGAGGCGGCACGGATGAACCCATGAAAATGTACGTCAATTTCCGTGGCGCAGAACCTAAAATCGACGCGCTGCTCAAAAAACGTGGCCTCGATCAAGTGACGGTAGATAAAAAGTAATTTTTCAAAAAAGCTTTCCGGAAACCAAACTCCGGAAAGCTTTTTACTTTCTCAAGTTTGAAGTGTTGAATTCTTTTGAAAATCAAGATTGAACCTTGAATAGCGTTTGCCGAAAAGCGACAAAAAACCAATTCCCTACTTCCACTTTTCGAATAAAAATCAGTGGGAAATTATCATTCCTTTGGCTTGAGTTTGAAATTCAATCCTTCCAAATAATCCCCTTCCGCCAAGGCGCGGATTTCAAATTCCAATTCGCCTGGCTCTGATTTTACATTCATGAATTCCAATTGTTTCGGATCGACAAAAGCGCGGTATTTCCCTGGCATCAAGCCAAAGAGATAGAATCCTCCATCGGAGAAGGTCCGCACAATCTGCAATTCCTCTCCTGAATAATCCAATCGCTCAACAACTAGGCGCAATCCGCCCAAGCCTTCGACCCTGCCATATTGCTCGATGGTCACAACCCCTTCGATCAAACCGGTCTGGTAGAGCGGGATATCGATCGTACGGAACCTGTTTGGCTCAGCAACGAATTCGAACCGACTGACTTTCGGCGCCAAATTTGGATTGGGCAGCGCATGCTGATCCACCTCCATGATATATTTCCAGTAGGATTGGAGTTGGGTGATCCTCAGGATACCATCCGAACCAAGCAGCATGTTTGCGGAACGGTCCAACCTTACTGCCTTGGCTGGTATGACGAGCTCGTTGGCATCGAATTTCCCGTTTTCATTGGCATCGACAAAAAGCCTCACCGCCACTCCGGATCTGGTAACCTGATCTCTATTGTCTGGCAATATGAACCCTTTGGGATCGATGCCCAGGGAACCCGTGAATGCCTGTTGAGCGACGTATCCGACCTCATTCTTGGTAAATTGGGTAGAAGTCCTGATCCCTCTGAAGTCATACAAGAAGCCTATCTGCAACAGACCCGTCTGTCTTTGAATCTCTCGGTCATAGCCAATCGTGAGCCTTCCCATTTTGAACAAAGTCTGTGAAAGCATCAAACTTACCGTCGCAGGCTGCTTGTGATAGGTGTCATATTTGAACTGGCCACGGAGGAAAAGACCCCGCACAAAAACGGGGACGCTTGGCGTTCTCTTGAGGGTGTAAGTAAGTGACGCTGTTGCTTGCCCCATAGACAAAGACTGCTCCGGAAGCGGCGGTAAATTGCCCAAATCCTCAATGCCATTGATCCGTGTGCGGTAGTTAAAACGGGCAATAACCCGGCCGATCTGAGTATTAAAATCAGACTGCAGGTTGGTACGGAAGCCATTGTCAAACCACTGCCTTTCACCCGTCAGCCTAAATCCCGAAAACCGCCCGAAGGCTTTGAACGGGAAAAAAGTATTCAAGCTTGCCTCCCGCAGCTTGCCCATCGGGTTGAATTCAGAACCTTGGACAAACTCGGTGAATTGGCCATTTATACTCGTATTATTGGCATAAAACACAGAACCTGAAGCTTGGTAATAGCGGTCAGGAAGCACATCCACGTTGACCAGATATTGCTCAAAGACCCTCGCCGACAATCCATAAACAGGATAGGTTTTGTTCAAGCCGAAAACCGCTCCATGGTCCACTCCTGCCCGTACGGTCAAGGCATTGGTCAGCCCATATGCAAAATCCAAATGGGCAATCGGCTCTTGGTCGAAGTTCAAGGTATCTCCCATCGGGAGGCCAGCTTGGAAATTATAGGTTGCAAAGCCTTTTGGCAAAAAAGTAAAGGGAATCTGCAGTTGACGGTCTTGGATAATCACCTCGCCCTGTGGGGTGTAAATCCTGGTGGTGATCCGCACCACTCCAAAGGTAATCGGTGCATTGAAACGATAATAGCCGACCTCGTCAGCTCTCAAAAAATCCACCAACTGTCCGCCAATCAGCAATTCCACCTCTGAATCAGGCTCCGTGTAGCCATCTATCACAAATACATCCAGCTTCATGCGGGGAATGATCGGATTATTGGTCACGGCCAAGCCAAGAATCCGAGCGGAATTGGTCATGCCAGTTGTCTGTAATTGACCTACGGCGATACTGGTAATGCCGACATTGTCATCAGGTTCCAGTCCACCTTTGAAAACGTACCTCCACCGGGCGCCAGATACCCTTGATACCAGGTTCCCGTCGATCACATTGCCCGCATAAATTCCTTGCAAATCGCCCCCAAACAACTCCATACCGGCATTTAACAGTGTGGAAAATGTCGAATTGCTCTCCGTTTGGGTATAGCTGAGATTGTAATCGAGCATGCCGGGTGCAAAACCCTTTCGGTCACGATCATACATCAAAGGTGCAGGCGCTTGTTCGCGGGCCGCTCCCATCTGTTGCATTTTTCGACGGAGTGCTTCACGCTTTTGCCGCTCGTCTATCGGAAGCGGAAAATCAGCCTTCAGACTGAGTGTAAGCGAATGGAAATTCACGGAGAAATTGAGTCCAAACATCCGGCTGAAATACTCGGGATGGAGGTAAAGGTCCATTTCGCCCAAATAAAATTTATCGGCAGGAAGTACTTCAGTATTGTTGCGCATGGTAATCACACCCTGTACCGGGTCGACTCGCCAAGCATCATTTTTGGTCGGATAAAATCCAGTAAGTCCTTTTCCACTTTCGGTCTTTTCGTTGTGGATGTACATCATACTCAAAATCTCCCCAAGCGGAAGGTAAGGCACCTCCTCAAAAAATACCACGTTGACATATTCCTGTCCCAAAGACGGATAGGCAAAAAGCACCAAAGCTTCGCCATCCGGCTCACGCTGCGCGTGCGCTTTGGTCGATGGCAATAGCCACCAAAGCGCCATGCAGACAGTAAGAGCCTTTGCTGTCTGGGTAAGGGACAGAAATGATAATTCTTTTAACAAAACAATGAAGAGTAAAAATTGGGTGACTAAGATGGGCTTGACTGTAATGCGACCGTGGTGGCCTTATGGAATCTTGACAAAAACCCGCTTCGCAACTGAGCTGGCTTGCACCAAATCCGTGGACGGAATATCGGATCGTTTGGTCTCGAACCTCATCTCAACTTGGTATTCCCCAGATGGCAAACCTTCCGGAATAGCGATGTCCAAACCTTTCTTTCCACCGAAATACAAGGCAATGGATTGCTGCTCCTCGGTTACGGTTTTGTTGTTGCTGTCCTTGAGCGAGGCGATGACACTTCCCAAAAACGGAGAATTTCCAGTAGTCTGGTAAGGAGCAATGACCCTGATTTTCTCGGCATCCTGCTGCATTTGGAGCTCGCCCAATTCCAATCCCGTGGATGTCTGTCCTTGTTTGAAGAACACCGCGATCACTTGGTCAAATTTGAAATTGACTTGGGTTGCAACCTCATTTTCGACTGGCTGACCAACTTCCTGGGCCACGTTGTTGGAGGTGACTTTCACCCTGGTGAAATAAGTACCCGCAGGCAAAGACCTATCCGGTCTCAATTGAAGTCTTACCGTCTGCTGTTGCTGGGGAGCGAGGACAAATGTCCTTGGGAAAGAACGTAGCCTGTCGCCTAATCCGAATTGTTTTTCTTTGACACTGTCGCCATAGACCATGATCAGGTTACCGAGGTCGTCATTACCAGGATAGCCAAATACAAAGCTGACGCTGACTTCTTGGGGAACCTCAGCAGGATTGGTGATGTAGATGGAAGCAATTCCGTTATCATCCAAAAAAACGGAAGTAGGGGCAATGGAAATCTGGGAAAAAGCAGGAAAGGTCATTCCCAGCATCATCACGGCCAACAGGTTTTTAATGTGCTTTTTCATTGATCGAAGAGTTTTGATTGAAGGAGAAATAGGCCGACTGGAAATCCGTCGGCCTTAGGTTTTTGATGATTAGTTGTATTCAGCGCTGATATTGAAAGTACCGATATAAGTACCTACAGGCTGTGAAGTCAACTGAGGAATGGTACCACCTACCCAAAGGAAAAAGGCGTTGGAAGCCAAGGTTACAGTTGAACCGCTTGCTACCGGAGCAGCGATAGCCCTGTTTGCAGTAGATACGTTACCCACGACCAACGGCGTCATTACAAAGTTGTTTGCACCTGCAGTCATCGTAACAGATGCGTCATAGAATACCGTTACTCCACCGTTTGCACCACTCAGGTCAAATCTTGCTACATTGGTAACTGAACCTGTGTTGGCATCGTTTGCGCTTGTGTTTGGATCCAATCTGATAATCCCGGGAGTACTGGAAGATACACGACCAAAGTTGATAGCGTTCAAAGTTCCATCCAAAGTGATGGTCAAGTCCTGAAGGACTTCAGCGGTTGCAGTAGCAGATGAAGCTTTCTGAGCAGATGCTACTTGCGACAAGCCTACCATAAAGAAGGCCAAAGCGAGAATTTTTACTGTTGTTTTCATAATTTGTGTTGTTTTTAATTGTTTAGATTTTGTTTAGAATTTGTACTTGTTTGTTGTTTGCTTGAATTGTTTTTGAGAATAAACACTTTACTGAATTTGAGATAATTGGTGATCTTTTGATGTTTCATAAGCATTTGATTGAAGGGTGATTTTATCGTTTGATTAGAAATATTCAATTGTTGTGATCGTTCCGTTTTTTGCGGGTACACCTATCCAGGTACTTACTTGGTTGATTTTGGGCCTTATGTTGTGTACCAAAGTTCCATGTCGCATCATTGTGGTACTGACATAGCCTCTTGTAAACTGGTCGGCATTGGCAAAATCAGCGCTGCCGTCGTTTAGTATGTAAATCGGGTTCTTGGAAAAACTCCCCAACTCATCCCGCAGCGATACAAAGAGTTGGATGTTCTCCCGCGTCACCATCTCGATCCACATATAGGCCTCAAACCCGTCCTTTTCCGCAGCCTTCAGCACCCGCGATCCCAAACTAGCGCCTGCAGGAATCTCAAGCCGAAATGACAAGGCCTGCGCATTAGCCTGCGAAAACCCGCAAACTCCCAATAGAACCGCTATCGTCATCGCCTTAATCATTGGTGGTGAAGGATACATTGATGTTGATTTCCGCTTCGTAGCGACCCGTTGGTACATTGCCAATTGGGCCCAAGGAACCATAGAAGTAGACAAAAGCCTTGGTCTTTGGTCTGGTAAATCCTCCGTACTCTGGACTAGGTGGTGCAGCAGGCAAACCGCTACTGTTGCGGCTGACTGGAAATGTGATGCTGTTGAAACCAATCGGCATTTCGACGGCTTGTAATTTTCCCGACACCGGATCGATAGGGCTTTGGTTGTTGTAGGCCATTCGCATTTGAAAAGGAATGGTCTCGCTCGGATTATCCAACAAAGTGAATGCGATCGGCGCGCTTACCTCAACAGTCAAATCGTACCCTTCCGGCGCCTCCAATTCGAAGATTACCGCCAGGTTATCGTTTAAGTCAATCGAAACCGCCTCTGAATTGGGCAAAATCACCCGCTTCTTTTGGCTGAAATCCAAAGCTGGAAGGACACCCTGCGGAGAAGTGATATTGATCTCGTCACTACCGGTCCAAGTACTGAATGTGATCCGCTGAGCCAAGCACCAGCCATGGGTCTGCAACATCATGACTGCGATGACAGTCAAGATTTTGCCTTTGAGACGATATGGATGCATACTTTTCATCGATCAGATATATTCCAGTTCGAGGATAAATTCAGACAAATACAAGCCAGGACTCGATTTGGACAAGTCAAGATTGGCACCCAGCCATACATAGAGAAAGCCATCCGGTCCAATCCTGAAAATGCCTTCACCAACATCCAGCAGCACACTTTGAAACTGCAGGTCTTCGAAACCCGCACTCAACACGTATTTGGCCTCGACTTCACCGTGACCTTCATAGATTTCGCGCAGGACCTCCGATTGCAGATAGGTAATCCTGATCCTTGAACCGGGATTTCCGACGATTTTGAACATGCCGGCATGTTCACTCGTGATCGGTGACACCACGATGGCATCATTCTGCACGGGCGGGTTGACCAAATCCACGTTTCTGATCGTCAGCATTTGGAGGTTGTCCGTGACGGTAGCTGTTGCCTTCACGTTCAGCGTGGCAATCCTGCCGTTCTTCTGCGCCAACGAGACTGTACTCCAAAAACAGCCGATCAATAGAATCAACAATACTCTTCTCATGGATTAGCTCTTTATCAGTTTTTGGGTGAATCGATAATTTCCCGCCGTCATGCTGACGACATATAGGCCCGATCTAAGGGAATTTCCTTCAGCAGACCATTGGATTTCATGTGTTCCCGTTGGGTAGGTTTTGGCCGGAAATGAAGCAGCTACCTTTCCCATCAGGTCATAGATATTGATTTCGACCAAGGTCGTTTCAGGTACAAAAAACTTAATCGACGCCTCATTCCTGAATGGATTCGGATAGGGTGCAAACAGCTTTGGCAAATCCGGAAGGTACTCTTGGGATTCCCCTTGTATCGCCTTGCCGATGTAGATCGTAAATGGACGCTGTGGCGCGTCAGGACTTTTTCTTGCAGCCGCATCACCCGTTGCGAACGGTGATTGGAAAATCGGGTTCCCGGGCGTCTTGAAGGAATCTGATCCCAAGCGTGTATTTTTCGCTGGCCGTTCGGGACCTTGGAAGGAAAACGCGTAAACCGATTCCTCCTGCATGTTGACTGCCTTCTGATGGATATGGTCCATCAGCGTGACGGTCTTTTCTGAGGGCCAGCCCAGGGGCAATTCCCAGCTGAGTAGGTAATCTCCTGACACTGGTTTTCCATCTTTGGAAGCCGCCAGGTGCAGTGGAATAATGCGATCCTCATCTCCCAATTCTGGCAAATGATTGATCACCAGAGGCATATCAGTCCGCAGTGAACTGTAGGAGTAAAGGAAAAGCCAGTCATTTCCCAATGATTCCAATTGATATGCGTCATAGGTATCCGGGCCCTCGACTCCACCACGACCAAAACTGATATAGGAAGCGGCCTGCATGGTTTCACCATTTACTCTTAACCTAATGGCAAAAGGATCTTCTTCTTTTTTCCTGCCAAAAAATTCCTTCGAAATGATTGTCTTCGCGTCGTTGTTGGTCAGTTGAAGAACCGGATTGGATCCGTTCGCCTTTACCCAAAACGCCTGGTAAGGTGCGATACGACCATTTTCCAATGTTCCCAAAACCCCGTTATGGGTCAGGAAAGCGTTGGTTTCAGGATCCCAAACATAAATCGTGTTGTCGATATTGGTCTTGGTCCAACCTGAAGGAGAAAAGAAATCGATGAAGGAAGCCGTTGGATTTGCGAGCAGATTAAAACCTTCGTCTGCCAAACTCACCTCCGCATAGTCATTGCCGTTTTGAACGAGTTGGGTATTTCTCGGTGTAAATGTGACACCAAAATTAAATTGCCCTGTGTTCAGGTTAGGTTCTGTACCAGTCACATCGGTAGTCAAAGGCAAGAGGTCGGAATAATTTCCACCACCCGGCTTTTGTGCTCCATCAAAAACGAAGAGGTAATGCCCGCGCCCGGTTGGAACCACATCCGCAATTTGCGCTGGGCTTCTCCATCCTTGAAGACTTGTCCCGTTGTCAGTTTCATCAAACCACAGCACATTTGGCTGGAGCGTTGGATTGGTCGAGCCTGGAAACCCTTGGCTTTCCACACTTGAAAGCAGATCAGCATACGTCGAACCAACCGGCGTTCCCATCATGCGCCAACCACGCGATCCGTTGAATTCCTGCCTTACCTCCAGCGTCGGATTGCTGGCGGACAAATTCAAGTATCTGGCGCTGGGTTGCAGTATAATCTTTGCAGAACCCGCAGTCGTGACACTGACGTTGGCTGGAACCTGCATCAGGGCATTGGACGCCAAGAGCAAAGACGATCCATCCAATAACTCAATTGGACTATCAACCACAAAACCTTCCGTAATTGTGGCTGGGGCGCTGAATGTCTTCAGTCCAGAACCCTGTACCACCAACTCTCTGAATTCACCGCCCGGTATATTCAGTGGAGTCAAAGAATTGATCACTACGCGACTGCCCGCACTTTGAAGTTGTCCTTCAAGGTTCCAAGCTTGTGCCTGAAGTGTGAACTGTTGGGTTTGAAAGACCGCATCCGGCCCGAGTGAAAATTCCCCTCCGATCGAGAGGTCGTTTCCCGCTACAGCCGTGACGGTACCGGTAAGTGCCAAGTCACCGCAAATAGAGGTAGTACCTCCTTGGAAGGTCTTGGTCCCAGAACCACTCAATATGATGTTGCCATAGTTCGCCCCGCTATTGAGATCTGCGATGCTTTGGTTAGTTCCTGTGTAGGCTACGGTCGCGTCGCATCCCATGGAGTGGGTTTGAAAATTGGCAGGAAAAGTATTGGTTCCCCCTATTCTCAAGGAGGCACCATCTGCCATCAGGATCTGTCCACCAAAAATCGACCGATTAGCCAAAAATGTACTGATGTCAAAAGTCCCATCGGAAATGCTCAAATCACCCGTGATACTGGTATTTTGTGCAAGGCTGACGACATTGCTGCCTTCAGCCCCTGAATTGGACACCGTGAGGTTATTCACCGTGACGGGCAATCCGTTTCCGACAGTTTGGTTGGTATTACCATTAAAAATATAATTCGCTGCGGTATTGTAAGTTCTTGTTCCCGTGACCCTCACCAAGCCTGTGGCGCCGGACGTGGTGATCCCTTGAGGGGACCTGATTCCGAGGGTGGCTCCAGCCGAAAGTGTAAAGGTTCCTCCACCCAAGAAGGCTGTATTTGCATCTGCCGCCTGTACGACTGCCCCTGAGGCAATCGTGTAATTGATCGTATTGGAAACAGTACCGCCGGAAGTGAATGTCTGTGTCTGCAAGCCGTTGCCATTGAAGGTAATTCTACCCGAACCCGAGCTTGTTTCTGTGATGGTACCCGCGGTGTGGGTGAAATTTCCCGCGACATTGATGTTACCGATTGCAGCGCTGCTGACACTCATCAACAAGGTACCGCCCGTCATATTGACGTTTCCAGCTACAGAAAGAGATCGGTTTGAGTTGGTTCCGTTGCCGATGGCATACCTCCCACCGAGCATTTCGAAATTGCCCCCAATCGCAATGTTGTTCACTGTTTGGCTGATTTGACCAGTCGTGTTGGCATTGTTCATGATCAGATTACCTGCGATGGACAATGGGCCAAAGGACATATTGACCGTTTGGGCAGGAGATTGGAAAATCACGTTTCCAAAATTCTGGTTGGTGGACCCAACAGTCGAAGAGGTGATCGCCGTAAATCTCACCGTCGATGTAGCATTCCAAGTTGCCACAGGCAAGGAGCTTCCATTTCGGGCGTGATTGTATTCTGCGCTGGGGCCAAAGCGCATTTTCGCCACAGTGGTCGAAGAAAACGAGCCGTTGATATTTGTCAACTTGCCATTCACTGAAAACAAGACTCCGGAACTAGCCAAGTTGATGTTTCCTAGGTTACCCAAAATCAATTCTCCATTGATTTCCGCGGTGGCACTTGCCGCCAAGGTAATTCGAGATTGGGTTGTTGTGCTTGTTAGCGTTAGGGAAGAGTTCCCATCCACCACCAAGTCGGTACCAGTACCATTGTTGATAGTAAGTGTTGTACTAGCGGAAGACGAAAGGGTGATTCTGGATCCGTTGGTGATTAAAAGTCCGCGGATTGTCTGGGAAGGCACGCCTGTTACGGTCAACGTTTGGCCAGATGTGAATTGGAGAATATCAGTAGTCGCTACCGGCGTTCGGGTTGGAGACCAGTTGGTAGCAGTTGCCCAAGAGCCGTTGTTGGGACCTATCCAGGTGTAAGTAACCTGCGCAATGCTAACAAACGGCAACAACAAAAGCATCCACACCAATACTGCCGTGGCAGCTGGAAACTTTGGAAGCGATATGTTGAATTGCCTTGTCATTTTTTGTTCAAAATATTTTCTTCAGGATTGGGCATAGATATTCCAGGGAAGGGACTCACGTTTTCCTGAACTATAATCACAGGAATTTGAGTATCCAAGCCGGAAGCCTAGGCTTCAGTCAAATCTGTTTGATGAAATCGGTTTTGTTTTTTAAAAAGGATGATCTCGGTTTTAGGCTTTTACAAAAGCTCGGTCTGCTTTTGGGAAAAGTCAAAATTCAATCGATCACTAGGGCGAAAGGGTAAAATCAAAAAAGGTGAATCAGCCAGTGAAGTTTTTGCGACTTCTGTAACTTGTTTTAAAATATCGGTCGGTTAAAACAAATCGGGTGACGCTGGTGAATACGCTCCGTTGATTTTTTCGAAATATCGAGAAAAAAAAATCTACCAAACAAATGCAAACCCCTCAGAAGCTGCCCAGCGGGGGGATTTGGCAAGGAAATCGAAAAACCCAATTTTTTACAAAATTTCTATTTTGCATTATCCCTTGGACATTTTGTTTTTCATGTGGCATTTTTTCATGCGTTTGACTTTTGTCAAAATAATAACAGGAATCAATTATTTTTTACCAAAAAAAGGGATTTTGATCACCGATCAGGGAATTAATTGAACATTTCCCAGTGAATGGTATAATTCAGGATCACGTTCACATGAATCATGTTGACCTTATTGTATATCCACTGTGGCTTCATTTCCCCTGATTTCATATTGAATTTGCCCATGACCAGCGCATGGATATCGAGACCTCTCAGAAAATCCTTGGGCGCGTATTTCCATCCCAGGTTTACCTGTGCATAGGACGGAAAGGCATATTTGTTCACTTCAAAATCAGTCGGATCGGGAAGTCTCACCAATCCCCCATGGATATAGACCTGACCCTGATTTTCGCCATAGGATCTTTGAAGCAATCCGGTAATTGATTGGGCATAGCCGTAGCCCTCGGTCCTTTCCCTCGGAATAAATGTAAAAAACGGCTCCCTACCCCATTCCCTGGGACTCAGAAAACGACCATTTCCACTGATATTGGTATAGGCAAGCACCACTTGGGTTTGGCGATCTTTCCATCCAAGTCGACCACCAACGATGTAATTGATATCATCAGGGTTCTTGTATCGCTTGGCTGGGTCATCATTTCCACCGTTTCCAAGGCCCTGCTGCACGATGACTTGAAGGCCTGAAAGGATTTTGGATTGGGTTCCATTTACGGACCAATCTTTGGTAAACTGGGAAAACACCGTGCTGGAGATGTTTTGGACCAGGGTGTGGTTGAGGTTAAGCTCGGTCGAGCTATCCAACTTCCATTTCCAATCCAAAGAATGGATGAAATTACTCTCGGTGACTCCAAAATAAGCTCCGGGCTTTCCTGATTCACCCAAACCCATGGGATAGAGCCCCATCGATTCGCCAACGCCAAACCAACCCGAGGTCGACCGCGGACTTATCCTTGTGATCAAATCCCAGGAAAATTGGTGCTTTGGATTTGGACGAAAGCCAACCTTCAATCCCTCTGCAAAGGTCGGCCCGAGCCTGCCGTCCTGCGGATTGATGAAAGGCGTATTGACAGACATTTTGCCAATGGTCGCGGAGAGTTTTTTACTTTGGTAGGAAATCTGCAGCTCCTCGACTTTTCCATAGGCCCGACTTTCGGGATTTGCGATATCAAATAAGCCAACTTCATAGCGGTTTCCCGCGCCGGTCCTCGGATCGGGAGCGAGCAGGTCAGAACTCAATACGCGCCCATAAGCACCGAATCGGGCCTTTGCCGAAAAACCTTTGAAACGCTTCGTTGCAAGTTGAACATAAGCCCCTTGTCCAAGGGCGTAGTCATTTTTGAAATCCTCCCAATAGTTGGTCGACATCCAAAATGTCCTCAATCCAACGGTCGCCGCAACCGGCGCTTGGGATGGCGTCTTGGTCTTGATGGTATCCTGCGCAAAACCCTGAAAAACTACGCCTATCGCGAATAACAAAACCAGCAAACCTCTCATTTAGCGGCTACCTGTCTTGCTTCCTTGATGAGTTTGAAAGGTCCAAACTTGTGCTGCTCCTCTGTGAAGCCATCAGAAAATGGCCCAAATGGATGATCTATTGGTTTTTTGGAAATATCAGGCCAATCAGCACTCAGGTCTTTTTTGGGCCTAGGGAGCGAATTGACATAGGCAGCCACGTCCCAAGCCTGCTCGTCGGTGAGTAAGGGTCTTTCGAAAGTAGCTCCCAGCGGCATGTTGGTTTTTACATAGCCTGCGAATCTTGACATCCTGAAAAGGCCGGCACCTTCATTGTAACTGTTTTCTCCCCAAAGCGGCGGATAGATGTAGCCAGTCTTGTCGGGTTTCATCATGCCTTGTCCATCTTCCATGTGGCAACTTTGGCAGAGTTGGGCATAGGCAGTCTTGCCTTTGATGGGGTCGGCGGGTCGATCCAAATAGGCCAATTCGTATATTCCAGCACCCTGCGGAGTTTCTCCCTTTGGAACGTCTTTGCCCAGCCATTCCATATAGGCAACCATCGCCTGCATCTCTCGGCTGTTCCGTTCAAGCGGTTTGCCATTGAGGCTTCGTTCGAAGCAATCATTGATACGTTTTGGGATATCCTCCATTTGGCCGGAGCGGGCACGGACCTTTGGATAAGTAGATGCGACAGCACCATAGTTGTTACCCAAAGGAGCGGTACCGGCATTCAGGTGACAGTTTTGGCAATTCATCCCGTTGCTCATTTTGCGGACTTTCCCTTGTGGACCGAGGTATTCGGAGGTATTTGCGACCAATTCTTTACCATATTTGATCAAATCCGCATTGGGCTCGGCATCAACCGTCGTCCATTCAGGAGCCTGCCACATCCCTTCTTTCGGAGCAACGCCCCGATAGATTTCCTTCTCAACTGGGGCTGCTGCTGATTGTACTGCGACCCCAGCATCCTTGGATGCTCCCAATATATTTGGATTATGTGCCAAAAAGACCGTACCAATGATGATCACGACCAAAAGCGTGACCCCGACCATCAATCCCAGTATCAGGGTGAGTAATTTGACAAAAGCCTCTGAATTGTTTTTCATAGGAAATAATGTAAGCAAACACAAATTTGCCACATAAGCATGCTTGCTTGCAGTGATTTAAATCACAGTTGGGCTTATTCGATAGCTGCCGCAAATATCCCTTTGCCTTCGTGCATCCCGGAGATAAAGGTTTGGTTTCCGACTTTTGTAGCTGCGATGTCGATTGCCTCGCCACAAAGAGCTTCCGCCAAGTAATTGATTCTAAGCGAACTCATTGAAAATTCATTGCTCAGTGCTACGTCTTCGATCCAGCGGATATAGCTCACGTTATTGACATGGTTGTTCATGTCCAAGTCGGAAGGTAAGACCTTGATTCTTGTGTGATGATCTTGGATAAGAGGGATTTCGACCCTGGCTGGCACAATATTCTCATCCGCAATGGGATCAAAAAGTTCACTTGGCAACACCGCCGCGGGGCGTTGGGGTCGTTTGGAGTTGATATCCAACAGTAGCCAAGCGGACATGGCCCAGGCAAGTTGGTTTCCCGATGCATCTGAGACAGAAAATTCACGTAAGGCAAACAACTTAGATACCCCGCGCCCCGCGGTTTCGACTCTTATTTTGTCTCCCCAGCGCGGCATTTTCTTGACTTCGATATGGAATCTTGAGAGCACCCAGACCAGTCCTTTGTCAAAAAGTGCCTGTCCAAAGTCCCGGCTGTCGGCATGCTTCCAGGCCACTTCCTGCAATAAGTCCCCCAATGAAGCCCAACGCAAGTTTCCCTTCGGATCTACTTGAAAGGACAAAACTTCAAATTCCTTGGAGTATTGGAAGGGCTGATTGATGGGCATAATGAATACAATTGGAGCAACGGAAGGTACGAAAAATTGAGAAATTGACCGACCTAACCTAAGCATTAGGTAGGCAAATGGCAGTCCTGCGTACGGGTCATTTTCGCGTTACCTCCATCGACTCAAACACTGCAAGCCTGATACTGGTCAACAGCGCGATGCCCAAGCCTGCAATCCCGACCAGAACAAAAGAAGCCTTCAAACTCAGCAAATCGGCAATAAAACCAATCATCGGTGGCCCCAACAAAAATCCGAAGAATGAAATCGTAGAAATCAAAGCCAAAGCCACTCCGGGGGAGTAAAGCTTGGATCGCCCTGCAATACTGTAAGAAACAGGGATAATCGCCGCGACGCCCAAACCAACCAACAAAAACCCTATCGTCGCCAATACGGGCGTTGGGAAGAGCACTGAAAGCAACAAACCCGAAAAAATCAAAATGCCGGAAATCCTTAGGATCAAAATCCTTCCGAATCGATTGTTCAAACTGTCCGAGGCAAACCTTCCCGTCGCCATAGCTCCCATAAAAGAAACGTAACCCAAGGCCACCAAACCGGGGTCGATCTGCACCACTTTCTTGAAATACACCCCACTCCAGTCAAACATACAGCCTTCGCTCAACATGCCCAAAAAGGCAATAGCTCCAATCCGCAGCAACAAATCATCGGGTTTTCGCAGCACCAAGCCACCGCCGCCGCCATGGCTTTTCTCCTTGATGAGGTAAGATTGGGATAAAAGCAACATGAGCAATACGAGACCGGAGACAATCAGAAAGTGATACCTAGGCATCATGTCCAAATAAATCATCACCGCGCCAATCCCAGCACCGGTGAAACCCGCCAAACTCCAAAGCCCATGAAAAGAAGCCAAAATACTTCTGCCGTAGCTATCCTCGAGTGCCAAAGCTTGGGTGTTAAGGGATATGTTCATCATATTTCCCAACATGCCAAAAACCACCAGGACAGGTACCAGCATCCAAATCGACGTACTCCATCCGATCAAACTCAGAAAGCTCAGATAACAGAACGCACTGATGATAATCACGATCTTGCTGCCAAACCTATGTACGGCCCAACCCGCCAAGGGAAGCGCCACCAAAGAACCTAACGGTAATCCAAGTAGGAGGCTGCCTAATTGGGACTCCGAAAGGTTGAATCGAAGCTGGATATCCGGAATGCGGGAAGCCCAGGAAGAAAAACAAAGCCCCGCCAAAAAAAACAGGCTGCCGAGAGCGATTCTCCTTTTCTGCAACAAGGTCATGAAGTTCAATAGGTTTTGGCGCGCAAGTTAACTCAGAATGAGCCAATATTTTGACCGGTGGGAAAAAAATCGAGTTCGGACAAACCTATTCCCGCGGGCGTTGTTATTTCGGAAACATTGCACATGGAATTCGTCATCGTCGGCACCATCATCGTCGCCATCATCTTGATGATCAGGTTTATTTACAAGCGGGTATTTGAATAAAAAGGAAAAACCATCCAGCAATGGATGGTCCCGTTCTTTGTTCAACTTTGAAATGTATCATGTCAATTCGGCAGCCTGTCCGAAAACTTGCCATACACCCAAGTTCCCGCAATCGCGCTCAACAGCGTGACTGCTACCACCGTGAATCCACTTCCGATCTGTGCGAAAATTGGTCCCGGACAGGCACCCGTCAGCGCCCAACCCAATCCAAAGATGAATCCTCCAATGATTTGGCCTTTTCTGAATTCTTTTTTCTGAAAGTTGACCTTCTCGCCCTGGATAGTTTTGATGTTAAATTTTTTGATCAAAAACACTGAAATCATCCCCACGACGACAGCCGAACCAATCACACCATACATGAAGAATGATTGTAGTCTGAACATCTCCTGAATCCTAAACCAGGAAACGATCTCGGCCTTGACGAATACAATGCCGAAAATGATCCCAACGACGAGGTATTTCAACAATGCTGCACCACGTTCTTCTGATTTTTGAAGGTTAGGTGCCTCGCACTCGATGGGTTGACCATTGAGGGAGATATTTTTTTCGATTTCTTTAACTGCGCTCATGTTCCTGTTTATTTTAGAATCCTACCAATTTGACCAAAGGCTCAAAAAACACATGGGTCATCAGGAAACCACCGACCATAAAGAAGATGGTGGCTACAAGTGATGGCCACTGAAGCGTGCTAAGTCCCATGATCGCATGCCCTGACGTACAACCTCCGGCATATCTGGTTCCGAATCCGATCAAGAATCCACCAACCACAAAGAAGAGAAGTCCTTTTGCCGTAAAGACGTTTTCCCAAGTGAAGATATCTGATGGCATCAAGCTCGAGTAATCCGTAATCCCTAAGGCAGCCAAATCACGCTGCGTGCTCTCCGCAATCACAATCGCGTCTGGATTTGCAAGAAAAAACGTAGCGATCACGCCACCGATCAAGACACCCAATACAAACACCAGATTCCACAATTCCTTTTTCCAATTGTAGGTGAAGAAAGGGATCCCGGCAGGCATACATGCGGCACAGATGTGGCGGAGTGATGATGAAATCCCGAAGGATTTATTGCCCAATAGCAACAGCGCGGGCACCGTCAGACCAATGATTGGCCCTGCGACCCACCAAGGCCACGGCTGAGAAACCAATTCGATGAATTTTTCCATGTAATTTGATTTAGAATGATTTAGCGAAATCTATAACATTTGATAAACACAAAATTGTTCACAAATGTCAGGTTTGGCAGTGACATTTATCACGTTTTTGGCAGGAAATCAAAAGCCCATTCACAGGACTCTCGAATAATAAAAAAACAGGACCTTGGTCCTGTTTTTGGGGTAATGCAAACAACGTTGTTCTACCTAATTCTTACAATAGCGTCGTCGGGCACACATACTCGCTCACTGGGAACAGTCCGGAAGACTTCAGCGCGGTAAAGCCACCTTTTACGTCGATCAGGTTGTCATAGCCTCTGGCTTTGAGAATAGAAGCAAAGACCATGGATCTGTAACCACCCGCGCAATGCACATAGTAGGTCTTATTCTTGTCCACTTTGGTCATACTGTCATTGATATAATCCAAAGGTGCATTTTCTGCATCCATCACGTGTTCGCTCAGATACTCACTGTTTTTACGCACGTCCAGGATATTCACTTTTCCTTTTTCCTCGATGATTTCGGCCAATTGCTCGGCGGAAACTGACTCGATATGGTCAACTTCCCTTCCATCGGCCTTCCAAGCAGCAAAACCTCCCTTGAGGTACCCGATGCAGTAATCATAGCCTACCCTGGCCAATCTGGTAATTACCTCTTCTTCCCTTCCTTCTTCTGCCACTACCAATATCTCCTGTTTTAGATCAGGGATTAAAGCGCCTACCCACACAGCGAAGCTGCCATCGATGCCGATGTTGATTGAGTTAGGAATGAAACCTTTTGCAAATGTCTGAGCATCCCGCGTATCCAGGACAACCGCTCCAGTCTCATTTGCCGCAGCCTCAAATGCCGCAGGACTCAATGGATTGATGCCTCTGTGCAAAACCTCGTCGATTGAATCATATCCTTGGATATTCATCATCACATTTTGCGGAAAATAGGATGGCGGAGGTGTCAAACCTGTAGTCACTTCCTTGATAAATTGCTCCTTGGTCATGTCTTGGAGCGCATAGTTTGTCTTCTTTTGGTTACCCAAAGTATCGGAAGTCTCTTTACTCATGTTTTTGCCGCATGCACTGCCCGCACCATGTGCAGGGTAAACGATGATATCGTCGGCCAAAGGCATAATTTTATTTCGCAAAGAATCATAAAGATGTCCAGCCAATTTATCCTGGGTCAAATCCTTCACGACTTTTTGCGCCAAGTCAGGTCTACCGACATCACCGATAAACAAAGTGTCTCCGGTAAACAATGCTTCCTCTTTTCCTTCCTCGTTGATGAGCAAGTAGCAAGTACTTTCCATGGTATGTCCCGGAGTGTGAATGACCCTGATCTTTGCCTTTCCGATTGGGAATTCCTGGCCATCGGTAGCGACAATCGCATCAAAACCCATCTTCATGGAAGTAGGTCCAAACACGATGGGGGCGCCGGTTTTTGCGGAGAGATCCTTGTGACCGGACACGAAATCAGCGTGAAAGTGCGTCTCAAACACATATTTGATTTTGGCATTTCTTCTTTCGGCCTTTTCGATGTAAGGTTGTACTTCCCTCAATGGGTCAATGATAGCTGCTTCTCCATTAGATTCGATGTAGTAGGCACCTTGTGCAAGACATCCAGTGTATATTTGTTCTATCAACATATTTTTTAGATTTTCTAGTTTTTCCAAATTTATTGGTGACCAGTTTGGCACCAAATGACTTTTGTCACAATTTGAATTTACACGTTTTCGGTCACATTGTCCTCCACGACTTTGACCAAATGATGTGCAGGGACCACTCCGGATTGTCTCCAAAGTACCTTACCATTTTGGAACAAAATCAAGGTCGGAACGCCACGCACTTGGAATTTGCTGGCGGCCAAGGGGTTTTTGTCCACGTCGACTTTGATGATCTTGATCTTGTTACCTAGCTGCTGGGCAGTATCCTGGAGGATTGGCTGCATCATTTGACAAGGACCGCACCAAGTGGCGAAGAAATCCACCAATACGGCTTGGTCTGAATTGATCAACTCGCTGAATGTTTTTGGTTGTGCACTCATGGTTGTTTTGATTTTAATTTGTTTCAAAATTAACTGAATCCCTTCCGGTCAACAGTAATTTTTATCACAATGCCTTAAATGAGGTTAAATCCACCGTCATTCAGGATTAATTCTTTATTTTCGCCCGTCATTATTTCTTCAAAAACAATGCTTGAATATAGAAAAGTCAATAACCTGACAGGTTGGCTGGTATTCTTGGTTTCCACCATTGCCTACGTGCTTACCGTAGAAGAAACCGCCAGTTTCTGGGATCCGGGGGAATTTATAGCGGTATCCTATAAGTTGCAGGTGCCACATCCTCCAGGAGCTCCTTTTTTCCTGTTGATATACCGGATGTTTGGCTTTCTGGCTTTTGGCGACGGGCTTTCGGTAGCCTATTGGATGAACATCGGTAGTGCGCTGTTTTCAGGGTTTACCATCTTGTTTTTGTTTTGGACAATCACCCTATTTGGCAGAAAGCTGATGGGAATCGAATGGGGAAAAGAAACCAAAGGCCAAATCCTGACCCTGATGGGTGCAGGATTGGTCGGTTCACTAGCTTATGCCTTCACGGATAGTTTTTGGTTTTCCGCAGTAGAAGCAGAAGTATACGCCATGTCCTCATTCTTCACAGCGATTGTGATTTGGGCATTTTTGAAATGGGACGTAATCCAAAACCCAAGGGAGGAAAACCGCTGGATGATTTTCATCGCGTACCTGGTCGGACTTAGTATCGGCGTCCACTTGTTGAATTTGGTCACTTTGCCGGCTTTGGCTTTGATTTATTATTTTAAAAAATACCCAAACCCCAACATCAAAGGAGGAATCATCGCCTTGGCTTTGGGCGGTGTAGCATTGATTGTGATCAACAACATCATCATTCCAGGATTGCCGAGCATCGCCGGTTCGATGGAAATTTTCTTTGTCAATAACATCGGCCTGCCATTTGGATCGGGAATCGTCGTCTTCATTGCGCTATTCTTGGCTGTTCTGACATATTCAATCAGGTATTCGATCAAGCATCAGAAGGTGGTACTGAATACAATTTTGGTCTCTTTGATCTTCATTCTGATCGGATATGCCTCCTATACCTTGATCATTATCCGCTCCAACCAAGACCCCGTCATCAACGAAAATGCCCCTAAGGACATTATCAGCTACGTATCTTACCTGAAGCGGGAGCAATATGGCTACAGGCCATTGCTTCATGGACAATACTTCGATGCCGAACTGGTGGACCAAAAGGAAGGCGCGCCAATCTATCTCAAAGGGAAAGACAAATATGAGATAGTCGATTACGCGACTGTCAATGTCTATGACCCCGAGCGGACAACCATCCTTCCGAGGATCTATTCGACCCAAGATCGCCACAAGCAGATTTACAAATCCAAACTCGGCCTGCGGGAAAACCAAAAGCCGAAGTTCGGCGACAACTTGGCCTTTATGTTTTCGCACCAGCTTGGCCATATGTACTGGCGTTATTTCATGTGGAATTTCTCCGGTCGGGAAAGTGACTTCATGGATGCACCTTGGATGGGTATCACTGATTTCTTCTCAGACATTTATCCGGACTATATCAAATCCAACAAGGCGCACAACAACTACCTGATGCTCCCACTGCTGCTGGGGATCATCGGATTGGTCTATCAGGCACGTAAGGACCAAAAATCCTTCATCGTCAATACCATGCTCTTCCTCATGATGGGCGTGGTCCTGGTACTTTACCTAAATTCACCGCCGGTTGAGCCGCGCGAACGGGACTACATCTATGTGGGTTCCTTTTATGCCTTTGCCGTTTGGATGGGCTTGG
The DNA here is from genome assembly GCF_000330725.2 of Mariniradius saccharolyticus AK6. Classification (GTDB taxonomy): domain Bacteria; phylum Bacteroidota; class Bacteroidia; order Cytophagales; family Cyclobacteriaceae; genus Mariniradius; species Mariniradius saccharolyticus. The sequence continues at coordinate 74,224 of NZ_AMZY02000017.1, forward strand.
GTGTGATCGCGTTGGCCAGTTGGATTGCAAGATTGACCAAAAATACGGTGACGGCCGGCGTGCTTGCAACGGCACTGACACTTGCCGTCCCAGGTATCCTTGTAGCCCAAAACTGGGACGACCACAACAGACAGGGTAGATTTTTCTCTGTCGATTCAGCAAGAAACTTCCTCGCCTCCTGCGCTCCAAACGCTATTTTGTTTACGGGCGGAGACAATGACACTTTCCCGCTTTGGTATGTCCAGGAAGTGGAAGGATTCAGGACGGATGTACGGGTAGTTGTGCTGAGCTATTTCGACACGGACTGGTACGTGGAGCAAATGACCAAAAAAGTCAATGATTCAGATCCGCTGCCTTTTTCCCTGGATTATGACAATTACAAGAAGGGCACCAACGACGTGCTCTATGTGATGGAGCGGGAAAACCTAAATGCGATTTCTTCCAGGGAATACCTGAAACTCCTGAAAAGTGGAAGTGACCTGCTGAAGCTGAATTCCTCAGGAAGAATGCGGTACAATATGGTACCCTCCAGAAACCTGATCTTGGACGTGGACATCCAAAAAGTCTATGACCAAGGTCTGATTCCTGCAGGAATGGAAAGCCTGATGACCGAGCAAATGAACCTCCGCATCAAGGGCAACTACCTGACAAAAGGCAACCTGATGTTGATCGACCTGATCACTTCCAACAATTGGGAGCGGCCGATCTATTTCAACAACACATCCATGGCAACGATTAGTCTGGATTTGGAAGAATACGTGGTCATGGAGGGATTGACTTATCGATTGCTTCCCGTGCGTAAACCACAAGGCATGCGCTCTGAACTGGTCAATAGCGACTTGGCATTTGAAAACATGAAGGAAAAATTCGCCTACCGTGGCATGGATGATCCGAGCAACTACTTCGACGACGAGTTCCGAAGGTTTACTTCCAACCACAGGTCCGCGATCAATTCCGTAGCAATCGCCCTTTTGGACGAAGACAAAATGGACAAGGCCGCAGAACTACTCAAGCACGGCCTCGAGGTAATGCCTGACAAAGCCGTAGCCTACGATCTTGCGAGTGGGCAATCCGTTCCTTTGTTGTTTGAGGTAGGTGAAGATGAATTGGCCCTGGATATTGTGGAAAAAATCTCCCACAAATCCGTGCAAATGCTGGATTTTTATTCAAAAACAAACCGGCCTTATGATCGGGAAGCGATGATTTCTGCAGAGATGCTGAAGTTTTTCGTGCCATTACTGGAGGAACGCGGATACGATGAACTTGCTTCCAAGTTGAAAAAAGATCTGGACAGAACCCTTGGGCCGGGCGCAAGCAGAGGCAGTCTTTTGGATCCGAGATAAAGAAAAAACCGGGAAACTAAGCCCGGTTTTTTTTATAAAGTATGAAGAACAAATCCAGTCCTTCTTCTGGATTATCCACCACCAAATAATCCTCATGGCTGATCGCCGTTACCGATTCGGCGTCTTGTTGATGGAGTTTGTTCCTGTTGATCCGGTTGAGAATTTCATAAGGCAAGCGGAGTACGGCGGCTGGAAGCCGATGCTGCAGATCCAGGATATCAAAGCGCATGATCTTATGGACGGATTTCCGATTGGCTGCATGGTAAGCCCAAACTTTGTCGTTTCCTCCAATGCCCTTGGCCTCGACAATATCAAATATCCGCCCGCAGATTGATTTCAATTCACCAGGCTTATATTCCCGGATATGCCAGGGATTGCGTGACAGCGTATGGTTGATATTTGGCGTTGATATGATAGCCTTTCCTCCGGGTTTCAAAACCCTGTAGATTTCCTCCAGAAACAGGCGGTCATTTTCGATATGCTCGATGACCTGAAGGCTAACCACGGTGTCGAAAGTATTGTCCTTCAAATTCGAAAACGGTGGTATGATTGCCTTTTCAAAAGACACAGCCGGATATTTTGCTTGCAGTTTCTCTACAACTTCGCCGATCTTATCTATTCCGAGATAGCTCGTCGCATGCTCCAACAAAACCTCCACGCCACGCCCTTCCCCACAGCCCACTTCCAACACATCTCCTCCCACAAGTGGCTTGGCGGCAATGTAGGCTTTCAGCAGCCGCATGTGGATAGGATTGTCAGAAACCAACTTGTCCGAAGCTATTTCCGTTGTATAGGTAGCCATTTAAAATTTCATTAATTTGGGCAAAATTAAGCTTAATTTTTAAAACCAAATGTTCAGAAAAAAAATCAACCCGGTGCGAATTTTCATCGCCATACTTTGTTTGACATTTTTCGCAACGCTGAATTTTTCTTTTGCACAGCAAACCTTGGAAACGATCAACCAAGCACTGCGGTATTCCCGATACGCAAGGGTGTCCCCAAAAATCATCCCCAGGCTGGAGTCCGAACGGACCTTCCTGCTGCAAATGCCGGTAGAAAAAATCGAGCCTGAAATCGAATTTGAGACCTATCAGTTTGCCTATGCGGTCCTCTCCAGTTTTAGCGAACCGATTTCCGCCCAGAACCTAGTCAATCTGGAAAAAAGCGATGTCATCCGGGAGACAGATTATCATTATTACTTTGAAAAAAGAGTTACAATACCTGAGGGACAGGAAATGGCCTTTGCCCTGATACAGGTAACTGACACAAGGCAGGGTGATGTTTACTATTTTCACGTCGATCTACTGAGTCCATACATCTTTGGGCATACGAGCTATTGGGCATATTATGCGGATGGGATACCTTTTGACCAGAGTTTCCTGAGCATCAAGGAACCACTTGAGTTCAAGGGCCGCTCGGTTTTTACCCTACATAGCTTTCATTATCCGGCCACTTTTGAGCCGCCTTTACCGCCGATGGAAATTCGTCCACCAGCGGTCCCAAAGGAAATCCAAGTCAATTATGAGGGTGGTTTTCTGCTCAATATCCCTAAGTCCTTTGACCAAGATGGTTATTATTTCATCCAATCGGATACCACATCGGCCGTAGGGATGATGGTCAAAACGGTGCACGAAGCTTTTCCTCGAATCAAAGACTACGACGAAATGGTAGACATGGTGGTGTATATTTCAACTAGAAAGGAACACGAAACCTTGATGGCTGCTGAAAACAAAAAGATCGCTTTGGATCAGTATTGGTACGGCTTGACCAAAGACGAGGAACTTGCGAAAAAAGTCATCAGGGAATATTTCAAGCAGATTGAGTTTGCCAATATCCTGTTCACGGACTTTAAAGAAGGCTGGAAGACCGACCGTGGCATGGTCTTCACCGTGATGGGACCTCCAAATGAAGTCGTCTTCCGGCTCAACGCCGAGATTTGGTCATATGTCAGCCCGGATGCCAATTCGAAAATTACCTTTACCTTTACGCGCGTCAAAAACATTTTGACCAATAGCTACTACACACTCAACCGATCCCGGGCCCTCCAGCCTGATTGGTTCAAAAGCATCACGACATGGAGAAACGGACAGATGGATTTCTGATCAACAAAGGCGCACAGGACAAGGACTTTATTTTTGGAACACGGGCCGTCATGGAAGCCATCCATGCTGGCAAGGAGATTGACAAAATCCTCGTTGAGAAAGAGACCGACAATGAGTTGATCAAGGAATTGCTGCATCTGGCCAAAACCGAAAGGATCCCCGTGGTCCGTGTGCCGGAAGCCAAACTCAACCGGATCACCCGTAAAAACCACCAGGGCGTGGTTGCCCATATGTCGGCGATAGAATACGCCTCCCTGGACAACGTCGTGGATGAATGCTATTCCAAGGGAGTTGCTCCATTGATCTTGGTTTTGGATAGAATCACCGATGTGCGCAACTTTGGGGCGATCGCCCGTACGGCCGAGTGTGCAGGAGTCCACGCGATTGTCATTCCTGAAAAAGGAAGTGCCCAAATCAACTCCGATGCAGTCAAAACTTCTGCCGGAGCCTTGAATCACTTGCCGGTGGCTAGGGTCAAAAACCTCTATTACATTGTCAAAGACTTAAAGAAAATGGGCCTCAACGTCGTAGCCGTGACCGAAAAAACAGAAAAGCTCATGTACGATACCGACTTCACAAGTCCGACCGTCTTGATTTTGGGATCGGAGGAAGATGGCATTTCGCCAGAACTCATGGGACTGAGTGACGAATCCATCAAGATTCCAATGGCCGGAAACATCGAAAGCCTCAACGTCTCGGTTTCGGCTGGAGTGGTGATCTATGAAGCCATTCGTCAAAGGAAATAAATCCGATTATTTATAGCCCGCCTGCATCAAGACGATCAACAATGCCTGTTGGGCTGCTTTGTATCCTTCCCTGTTGACAAACCATTCGTCCAGACTGTGGGCGCCGCCTCCTTCTCCCCCGCGGCCGATCGTCACAGCAGGTATCCCCATCGATAATGGGACATTGCTGTTGGTTGAAGCGGCGCTGAGCTCAGGGTTTTTTCCACCTGTCATAAAGTCTGCTGCAGCTATCACTTGCTGAATCAGCGGCGAGTCCGGAGATGCAAGGCCACTTGGCCTGTCACCTACTTTGTCTATTGACACTGTCAGTGGGTTTCCGCTTCTAACAATGCTGTTTTCTTTTCTCAGTCCCTCCTCTACAGATTCCAAAAAGAGCTTATTGATACCTTGAAGTCTTTCTTGGCTTTCGGAGCGCATATCTACCAGCATCCAAGATTCGAATGGGATAGAATTGACAGAGGTACCGCCGCCGAGAACAGACACGCTGTAGGTGGTTTTGGGGCCCTCTTTGGTGAATGCGTCAGCTTTTGGAATAAACGCGGCAACTGCTTGCGCCAAAGCGTTATGCGGATTACCGATTCCGAACGCGCCATAAGAATGTCCCCCAGGCCCATGAAATGTGATTTTGTAGCGCAGCGAACCTATGCCACCGTTGACAATGTCCTCTAATCCACCTCCATCGATCGCGATAAATGCATCGATTCCTTTTCCTCCGTCCCGGAAAAGATGCTTCATCCCCTTCAAGTCTCCCAAACCTTCCTCGCCGACCGTTCCGGTAAACCAAATATCCTTATCGGTACGGATGTTATTTTTATGCAGCGTTTTCACCAAAGCGACTACAAGGGAAAGCGAGCGATTGGCATCCGTAATTCCCGGAGCGAATAGGGTATCCCCACGCTGTTTGACGGTCACATCGGTCTCGAGTGGAAACACAGTATCCAGATGCGCATCGACGATGATTTTGCCTCCTTTGCTTTTTCCTTTTCTGAGCGCAATCACGTTGCCGACCTCATCCATCCAGACAGAATCCGCTCCAGCAGCCCGCAACATGTCGGCGTATACCTTGGCTTTATTGGCTTCCAAAAAAGTCGGAGCCGGAATCTCCGTCAGCATAATCATATCCCGAATCGTCTCGGAGTCGATAGTTTCGATGTAGTGAAATGCCTTTCTGATCTCAGGCTTTTGGGAAAGGGTACTGACTTGGGCCTTATAGGTGGGCTGGATGGACTGGGAAAGTGCAGCAAACTGAAAACCGAATGCAAGTGCTAACGTGAGGAGAAATCTCATTTTTTACTTTTTGCATGAAAATTGGACAAAACGTGACTATTTGGCAACACCGCCGGTAAATTAAAATTCCTGAAACAAAACCAGAGGATCTTGCCGAAGTAAAACGGCCAATGTCTCATAAAGATCCTTCCGTGCAGATTTCAGTTCGGCCGGCCTTTCAAAAAAGACTTCCACTGCCACAGCAAAGAACTCGTGGAGGTTTCTGGTGGCGGAATTCCTGAAAATCGATTCTCCGCCCTTGTCAATCAACGCTATTTCTTGATTTGCAAGGTCCTCAAAAGCCTTCCAAGTCCGAGGATTGAAAAAATTGCTCTCGTTGTTGTAATGGATCAGGTTTTCGAGCTTCAGCGCATGGGCCATCTCGTGAATACCGAGATTGATGCCGTCTTGGGCATGCCCCAGCCCGTGGACAAAATTGGACCAGGAAACCACAATAATCCCCAACTTCGGATTGACCTCGCCCTTGTGGTACTGTTTGGTGATGGTCGAATAGTAATTATCGGGATACACAAGGATTTTCTTGAAGTGCAGAAAATTGACCGAATCAAATCCATAAGCAACCATCACAGCCGTTGCACTGATCAAAACGATCATCTCCCTTGTGACACTTTCCAAGCCACCCCGAGGAATGAACTTCTTGATGGAAATAAAATAAGCAAGCTTCTTCCTGAACTCTTTCTGATTTTTTGGGGAGAGTTTGACGTAGTAAGGGAAATGCTTTGAGAGGATCTCAATGTCCTTGGAGGGCATCAATCTCTCCAGGAGGGAGTAGCGGATTTGCCTGTATTTCTGGTAAAGGATTTCACCAATCTCGAAAAAAGCTTCCTGACTCATTGGGTGATGGGTGGATTAAAAAAAATTCCGGGCCAAGCCGACCCGGAATTCGAATTGATTATTTCAAATTATTTTGCATAGCTGACTGCGCGCATCTCCCGAATGACGGTGATTTTGATCTGTCCGGGATACTGCATTTCCTTTTCAATTTTTTGGGAAATATCGAAAGAAAGCTTGTTGGCAGTTTGATCGTCCACGTTTTCGGCATCAACCATGACCCTCAGCTCACGTCCTGCCTGCATCGCAAAGCATTTGTTGACACCGTCGAAGCTCAAAGCCAAGTCCTCCAACTCTTTCAGCCGCTTGATGTAGCTGTCCATGATTTCACGTCTTGCGCCAGGCCTAGAGCCAGAAACGGCATCACAGGCTTGCACGATTGGGGAAATCATGGAAGTCATCTCGATCTCGTCATGGTGTGCACCGATGGCGTTGCAGACCTCGGGATGCTCTTTGTATTTTTTGGCGAGCTCCATGCCCAAGACCGCGTGTGGAAGCTCAGCTTCCTCGGGCCATACTTTTCCGATATCGTGAAGCAATCCGGCACGCTTGGCAAGCTTGGCGTTGAGTCCCATTTCAGCGGCCATTGTGGCGCACAGCTTGGCAACTTCCCGCGAGTGCTGCAAGAGGTTTTGACCGTAAGAAGACCTGAACCTCATCCTTCCGACCATTTTGATCAGCTCTGGGTGGAGTCCATGGATTCCCAAGTCGATGCAGGTACGCTCTCCGATTTCCACGATTTCCTCATCGATATTCTTTTCGGTCTTGGCAACCACCTCTTCGATACGGGCAGGGTGAATCCTACCGTCTTGGACCAATCTGTGGAGCGAAAGCCGCGCTATCTCTCTTCTTACAGGATCAAAACCAGATATGATGATGGCTTCGGGTGTATCGTCCACAATGATCTCCACACCTGTCGCCGCCTCCAGCGCACGGATATTACGTCCTTCGCGACCGATAATTTTCCCTTTCACATCATCCGATTCGATATTGAAGACAGAAACACAGTTTTCGATAGCGTGTTCTGTCGCGGTACGCTGGATTGTATCGAGAACGATTTTCTTGGCTTGCTTCGTCGCCGTCAATTTCGCCTGGTCAAGGATATCCTTGATTTGGGAGGATGCTTTTGTTTGGGCTTCGTCTTTGAGCATTTCCACCAACTGTTCCTTGGCTTCATCCTTTGTTAGACCCGCAATCTTTTCAAGATCCGCGATACGTTGATTGGTAACCCGATCGAGTTCTTCCTTCTTGACCTGAACTGAATGCAACTGGGCAGTGAGGTTCTCTTTCTTACTGTCGAGTTCTGCTTCTTTTCTCTTGATTTGCTCCAATTCCTTGGAAAGCACCTGCTCCCTTTGCTTCAGCTTGTTTTCATTGGTGATGATGATGGCCTTCTTTTTGTTGACATCCTCCTCAAACTCTGCCTTAAGTTTTAGATACTTTTCCTTTGCTTCAAGGATTCTGTCTTTTTTCAGGGCCTCTGCATTAATCTCAGCCTCACGTATGATACTTTTTGCTTTTTCTTTAGCTTCTTCCTCAAGCTTTTTGGCGTTGTTTTTCAGAAATAGGCTGGCAATAAAGCCGCCCAACCCTAGACCGACTAGGGCTGCGATGATAATATATGTTGTTCCCATAGGTATAAAATATGTAGTTTACCTACCGGGATCAGAAAAAAATCCACGAAAAAAGAGATTACTCTGGGTTATAAAAGGGAACTCAATTGGTCATTGACCTTGGACAGACTCGCTTCGATAAGTTGGCTGTCATCTGAATTGACCATATCCTGGTTCATGGACTCCACCATGCTATCAAACGCCACCATGGCCAGCAAATCCTGTCTATCATCGAGGCCAAATTCCTCTCGATACCTTTTGATTTTATCATTGATCAGTTTTCCTGCGTGCCTGATTTTGGCCTCATCCTCCGCCTTCACTTTCATGGGATATTCCCGATCACCGATTTTCAACCTGATTGAAAGTGTCTCCATAGTTACTCAGACAAGTAGGCAATGATATTATCGATTTCCTTTATATAATGATTGATCTTTTCTCTCAATTCGGCAGATTCCATTTCCTCCACCGGTATGCTATTCACAAGTTTAGCTATTTTAATTTGATTTTTAAAATCCTCCAACGCCAGTTCCCTTTCCTCGAGCTTTCTTCGGGTAGCCTGAATCTCTTCCCGAAGGGACTGATTGTCCTGCTCGAGTTGGGTTAATTTCCTACCGACCTGCAGGGTCAGTTTTTCCAATCGTTGAAGTTCTTCTTGAATCATTTTCTATTTTCTGATAAAGGCTCCTACCTCATTTTCAAAGCTTTGGATCAATCTGGACATGGTCCGCTCGATCACTTGGTCTGTCAAGGTCTGCTCGGAATCCTGCAGGAAAAAGCACAAAGCGTAGGCCTTTTTGCCTGCCTCAATCTTGTCTCCTTGATACACGTCAAAAACCCCGATACGCTGAAGCAATTTACCTCCGGCTTTGACCGCGACTTTCTTGATTTTGTCAAAACTCACCTGACGGTCGATTACCAAAGACAAATCCCTCCTAACCTCCGGGAATTTGGATATTTCCTGGTACTTTTTCAAGCCTTTGGCTTTTTTCGTCAACAAATCCCAACTCAGCTCTGCAAAAAACACCTCCTGCTTAACTTCCCCCAGCTTACATATCTCCTCTTGCAGCAAGCCGACAGTGCCCAGAACCTTGGTACCCAATGTCAACTTGAGCGCGTAATCATAGGGCGCTTCGTGGATGATTTCGACTTCCGCCCCTTCAGATCCAAGCTTTTCCAGGATCAAATCCACCACGCTGTACAAATCTGCAAAACCGACAGGCACAGATGGCATTTGCCAAGACTCGATATGCTTGTCACCTGTCAGGAAAATACCCAGTCGCTTCTCCTCTTGGTATCCATTTTCGGTTTTGGCATACACCGTACCAAACTCAAACATCTTGAGATCCGTCTGCCGACGGTTGATGTTGTATGCCAAGACCTCCAAACCTGAAAACAACAAACTCTGCCGCATCACTCCCAAGTCTTCGCTGAGTTTATTGAGTATCTCGACATTCCGTTCAGGATTCAGAAAGCCGGATTTTTCCGCATAAACAGGCTTGGTCAGGGAATTGGTAATGATCTCGTAAAAGCCGATCCCGGACAATATCTCGCTGAGTCTGTACTGAAGTTTGTTGAAGTCCTTAGCTGGATGTTCGGCCAAAGAATCCGCTTTCAGTGTCTCGGACAAAGGCACATTGTCAAACCCGTGGATTCTCAGGATTTCTTCTATGACATCGGCCTCGCGGGTCACATCGACGCGGTACGGTGGCACTGAAACTTTGAAACCATTTTCCTGCTCATCAAAAACCCGAATATCCAAAAGACCCAAAGTGGTCCTGATTTCGCTTTTCTCCGATTCCTTTCCAATGAGCCTGTTGATGTTTCGATAGGAAACTTCTATCTCAAGATTTTGGATTGGATTCGGATACACATCCACTACTTCTGAAGAAATCTCCCCTCCTGCGATCTCTTTGATCAAGAGCGCAGCGCGTTTCAATGCGTAGATAGGCATATTTGGATCGGTGCCCCTTTCAAATCGGAAGGAAGCATCGGTCTTCAATCCGTGATATTGGGACCCTCTCCTAATCACGTCTGGTGAGAAATAAGCAGATTCCAGGAAAATGTTTTGGGTCGTGTCGGAGACGCCGGAGCCTTTCCCTCCAAATATCCCGGCTATGCAAAGACCTCCTTTTTCATCACAAATCATCAATTCCCCTCCTGAAAGCTTTCTTTCCTTATCATCCAAAGTGACAAAAGTGGTGCCTTGCGGCAGTTTCTTCACGATGATTTTTCCGCCCTGAATTTTGTCTGCATCAAACGCATGCAACGGCTGACCCAAATCATGGAGAATAAAATTGGTCACGTCCACGATATTGTTGATGGGCTCGAGGTCCAAGGTACGAAGATAATTCTGCAGCCAAGCCGGAGAAGGTCCAACCTCTACATTTGAAATGGTCAAGCCTGAATATCTTGGGCAATCCGCCGCGTTTTCTACCACGACACTGATCGGTCGCTGATTGCTGTCCGACTGGAATGCATCCACGGAGGGAATGCAAATTTCCCTTTTCAAAAGCGCCTTGAGATCCCTAGCCACTCCCAAATGTGAAGCAGCATCGGACCTATTCGGCGTCAGGCCTATTTCCAGTACATGGTCTTTACTCACTTTGAAGTACTCGGCGGCGGGAGTCCCATTTGGCAAATCCGTATCCAAGACCATGATGCCGGCATGGCTTTCACCGATACCAACCTCATCCTCGGCACAGATCATACCTTGGGAAACCTCTCCCCGGATTTTTGCTTTCTTGATTTCAAAAGGTTCGCCCGAAATGGGGTAAAGCGTGCTACCTTCCGTGGCCACGACGACCTTCTGCCCTGCGGCGACATTGGGCGCACCGCAAACGATCGGCACAATGGCAGTCCCGATATCGACGGTGGTCACGCTCAGCTTGTCTGCATTGGGATGCTTGGCGCAAGTCATGACCTGTCCGATTACCACTCCATCCAGGCCGCCTTTGATAGATTCAAAGACCTCGATTCCTTCCACTTCCAATCCTGAACCCGTCAACAAAGCTGCTATTTCTTCCGGACTTTGATCCAGGGCAATGAAATCCTTTAATCTATTGATCGATATCTTCATGAAAATCCGCTTTTTTCAGAGCAAGGCACAAATTTAAGAGAATTGGTGGAGGGGGGAACCCCTTGCCAAAAAATTGTCCCAGCAATCTTGGCATTTACTTCTTGTAATCCTTCTCCCCTGCCAGGATACCCACTTCCATAATATTCTCCTTTGGCGGAAGCGGGCATGCAAAGTCCGGATTATAGGCACAGTAGGGGTTGTAAGCTAAGTTGAAATCAATCGTGATACTGTTTTTTCCATCTTGCCTGAGGTTCAGGTAGCGCCCACCGCCATAGGTCTCACTACCGCTCGTCGCATCAGCAAAGGCCAAAAAGAAATTCCGCTTGTCCTGCTCCTTTGCTGCTTGCAGCAGCAGCAAACGGACAGTTTTTCCTTCCCATTCGAATTCGGCCCAGGAATGCTTCAAATATTTTTCAATTGAACCGTCTGTCATCGGCAATTCCAGCATTCTGCGGTCCTCCACCGGCACCATCTTAGCCCTCACCTTGTATTTGGGGTCAATTGGATAATGTTCCAAAGCCCTCAACTCCTTTTTTTGTAACTCGGTCAGCGGGGATTCAATGTTGTATTTGAGGTACTTGAATTGGCGCTCACGCTCTTTTTCGACCTTTTCAAGGTAGGCTTCAGGAGACTCAGTGGCGGTCAGCGTGTAGCCGACAGCGATAGCAATCACGGCAAGAACGCCCAAAATCAGGATATTTCTACTTTTCATAATTCACATCAAACCTTCATCGGCGAAGCTAAAATAGCCAACATCCGTGAAAATGAGATGGTCGACGACGGGAACATCGAGATTTTTCCCGACCTCCTTGAGCTTTGTCGTCAGGCGGCGGTCTTGTTCGGAAGGCTTGGCACTGCCTGATGGGTGATTGTGGACCAGGATGATCGAATTGGCGAGGCTGTCCAAAGCATATCTGAAGATTATTTTGGGATCCGCCACCGTGCCGCTGGTGCCTCCTGAGCTTATCAACTGTTTTCTGATCACATAATTGGTCCGGTTGAGCAGCACGATATAAAAATGCTCTACAGGTTCGTCCAAAAGTTCTGTTTTCATCAGATTATATACATCCGCAGAGGATGTGATTTTTGGGCGCTTGGGGGAATCGGTGATCAATTTCCGCCTGCGGCCTAGTTCCAAAGCCGCCACGATACTTATCGCCTTGGCTTCGCCGATTCCTTTAAACTTTTGGAGGTCCGCCAGGCTCAACTTAGCCAATTCCGCCAAATCATAATTGACCTTGGAAAGGATATGCTTGGAAAGATCAACCGCGGAAAGGTTTTTGGACCCCGAGCCGATCAGGATCGCGATCAACTCCGCATCAGAAAGTGCCGCTTTTCCTTTTAATAAAAGTTTTTCCCTAGGTCTGTCCTCCTCCGCCAAAGCGGAAATCTTGATAGAATTGTATTCCTCCATAAAAATTCACCAATGATACTGTTGGAAAATTGTATCGACTAAAAATACCGAATGCACAAAAACAAAAAAAGCCCCAAGCTGCTGCAAGGGGCTATTTAAACGTTTAATTTCTTGTTTAGGAAAGCGAGCTAACGAATTTCGCCAATTTTGACTTCTTGTTAGCTGCGTTGTTTTTATGAATGATATTCTTCTTGGCGAGCTTATCAATCATAGAGGTAACTGTTTTGAACAGTTCGAGCGCTTCGACTTTATCGGTCACAGACTTCAACTTCTTGATAAAAGTCCTTGTCGTCTTGTGCTGATATTTGTTTCTCAAACGCTTGGCTTCGTTTGCACGGATTCTCTTAAGTGCCGATTTGTGATTTGCCATATCCTTAATTTACTTAATGTCGATTTACAACCCTTTTTCCCTAAAACGGAGTGCAAATGTAATTGATTAATTTTTAAACACAAAGGGAAATTCGAACAAAACCTGGTCAAGCCCGAAAATCAATGAATGTTGGTGATTACCGCCTACGGGCACAAAGGTAAATCAAAAAAAATTCAATTTTAATCACTAAAGAGTTATTTTTACACTATGCGACTGATCATCCTCTTTCTTTCCATTGTTATACTTTCTTCCCAAAAAAGCCAAGCCTGGGGATTCTATGCCCACCAGCGGATCAATCGGCTCTCAGTATTTTCCCTGCCGCCTGAAATGATCGGTTTTTTCAAATACCATATCGACTTTATGACCGAAAATGCCGTCAACCCCGACAAACGGCGCTACGCGGTCCTTGGCGAAGCCGAAAAGCACTTCATCGACCTGGACGCGTATGGGGATAGCGCAGTACACAAACTCCCACGCTATTGGCAGCAGGCCTTGGAACAATATTCCGAAGCCGAACTTCGCTCCAAAGGAATCGGCCCATGGAATGTCTACCATACCAAAATCCTGCTGACCGAGGCCATGAAGCGCAAAGACCCCAAAGCCATCCTTCGCCTCGCAGCGGATTTGGGACATTACATCGGCGACATGCATGTGCCCCTGCATACGACCAAAAACTACAACGGCCAACTGACCAACCAATACGGCATCCACGGTTTTTGGGAAAGCAGGATTCCGGAACTGCTATCGGAGGATTACGACTTCTTTGTGGGGAAAGCGGACTATCTCAGAAGCCCTCAAATCGAGATTTGGAACACGCTTGCGCATACACACGCGGCGCTGGATTCAGTACTTAGCTTTGAAAAAACCATCAGCACCCGCTTTCCCGAGGACAAAAAGTACACATTCGAAGAGCGCGGAGGCATCAATACACGACAGTACAGCCGTGAATTTACCTTGGCCTACCACCAAGCGCTCGGCGGACAGGTCGAGCGGCAAATGCGCAGGGCGGTCAAGATGGTGGCTGATTTCTGGTACACCGCTTGGATAGATGCAGGCCAACCCGATTTGGATGGTTTGATACAAAACAAGCTCGATTTCGATCCCGAAAAATTTGACCGGGACGAAAAGCTAAAAATCAGGGAACATGAGGATGGTACATTAGCCGAAGTATCAAACTTTTCAAAAAGGCAACGTTTATTGCGTATAGGCCACTATTTTGACTTTCGCTCGTTTGGGTTCTATTCCTCTTCTTCTATTGGTCTACCTGCGATTTCTCTAACTTTTGGATGCAGTATCCATAAACCAATCGGAAGGAAAACCAAAAGAAAAAATTCACCGGCGTAATCGGAAAACTTCGCTTCGCGATTCCTATCGGCTGATTTCAAAGTTTTGGCAGAAAAGTACAACATGTAGATATAAGCGAACAAAGCATACATGCCTGGAATTGCCCAAATTCCATTAAACGTTATGTCCACACCCCCGGACCATATCATTGCGAGCGCATAAAGAGTTATCCAGATAAATACGTTGACCAGGAAAAAAGAATGATACATTTCCACTTTTTTGGGTAGAGCATCCTGTAAAAAATGTCCGATACATATCGGATACAAGGAATATAATATCATTCCAAAAACCTTTGCCAACGCATTCATCATTGGCTCAGGAAGTGTAAATACTTGCAAAACGTAACCCGTAAGCACAATAAGAAAAATCTGCCACGGTTTTAACTTCATTAGCAATTTCATATCCGATCATTTTCGGAAAATTATCAAAAAAACACTTCACCCAAAACAATCGTCGGAATTTTTCTCTAATGGCAAAAAACGATCATTGAGGCTTTTGGAATGAAGACTATTTTGGCCATAAAATTCAATTCAAGCCAATTCCTTCTTGGTCGAATTCAAATAAGCTTGGATCGCCCTGCCCAATTTTTCGAAAGTCTGCCTGAACACGGCTTCGTCTTCTTCCAGAAGCGTCACGCGAAAGCCCCGCAAGTCTGAGCAAAAGGATGAAATCGGCACGACACAGATATTTGCCGAAGCCAATAGATAGTAGACAAACCGTTTGTCCAAAGGCATTTCCGGATCCTGTGCCAGCCAGCCGTCCAGCAGTTCCTTGAGCTTCGGATCTGTGATGGACAGAAATTGGTCTTTTTCCAAAAAGTTTTCATCGAAAACGACCGTATTGTAAAAGGCACCCTTGGTAGGGTTAAACTTTATCCCGGGAATATCGCCCAAAATCTCCGCCATGATACGGCTGCGTCTGCCAATCTTCTCGTTGGCGTCGGCACGATAGGCAGCGTATTGTGGATGGGACATGATCTTTGGAATGGAAAGCTGTGGCAGTATCGTCGAACAAACCTCGATCATTTTGGCATTTTCGAGCGTCTGGACTAGCTTGCTGAATTCCTTGGAAGCATTGCGGTTGTAAAACTCCATCCAGCCGCAGCGTGAACCCGGCCAGGGAAATTCCTTGGAAATTCCTTTCAGCGAAATCGCCGGCAGATCCCCAATCACTTCTGAAAGTGCGGTGGCCTTTACGCCGTTGTAAGTGATGTTTTGGTAGATCTCATCTGCTATCAGCAGCAAATTGAACTCCCGTGCAATGTCCACAAAGCCCTGCAGGACTTCCTTGGGATACACCATGCCCGTAGGATTGTCGGGGTTGATGATCAAAATGCCGACAATCGCTGGATTGTACTTGACCTTGTTGTACAGGTCCTGCATGTCGGGCAGCCATTGGTTGGCAGGGTCAAGGGTATAGGTGACCGGGGCGGTATTGGCATGCGCGGCCTCAGCGGAACTGTGTGTACTGTACGCAGGCGAAGGTCCGATAATGCGGGCAGTGGGTAACAAGAATTGATACAACTTGGCGATCGCATCGCCCAAACCATTGAAAAACAAAATATCCTCTGCAGAAATTTGGGCGCCACCTTTTTGGTTGTTGAGTCCCGCGAGGAATTTCCTTGTTTCCAATACGCCTTTGGAATCAGCATACCCATAGGAACGGTCTTCGTTGACAAGCTCAGAAACAATCTCTTTCATCCACGCCGGGACTTTGTTGTGTTTCTGGATTGGGTCGCCGATATTTTCCCAGGTAATCTCATAGCCCAAGGCCTCAATCTGACGGGCCTTTTTGACTATTCCCCTGATCTCGTAATTCAACTCCTCGGCGCCCGGCCGCAGCAAAATCGTCCTCATGGTGTGGGTATTTGGAAATTAGCAACAAATAAACAAAAAAGCGAAAGGAATATTCAAGATTCGACAGGAATTGTGGGGGAGCGATGCGAAATCGGCAACCCTAACCAGCGTTACCTAGAAAAAACGAACCAGAAAAATTTTCCTGAAATCAATCACATTTCCGGCGGCTAATGCGTCTAGGATTTTAAAAATAGAGGTAGCTTAACATCATGAAAAAGTACCCAAAAGTCAAAACCCTGATTCCTGTAGTTCTTCTGTTTGCTGTAGCCGGCATGATTGGCTGTTCCAAAGACTGCGAGCCCAACTTTGCAACTTGCAGCGAAGTCCCTCAGACCGGTGAAGACTGCTCAGCCTATTTCGAAAGGTGGTTTTACAACAAGCAGAAACTCAGGTGTGAGTTGGTCGGCCACAGCGGCTGCTCACCTAAAGGCTTCGAGACAGAGGAAGAATGTAAGGAATGCAAATGTTTGTGATTTGAGGTCCGTATTGCCCGGGAGGTTTGAAAAAAACTTCTACCGCACAACTCGATTCATACATGCTATAAGCAATCTGATGTTTTTGCCCAAAAGCGGATTGAGGTACCGCGATAGGCCTTTTTTGATGATTTTGCTCAGACATTCCCAAAACAGCGCTATTTTTATTTTTTTGGTAAATCCCTCAAAGGCATAAATCCCTATTTTTACAACAGACTGAAAAGCCGACCCAGACACCTTTCGACATCGGCTTTCTTCGAAAAAAATCCAAAATAACGAACCAACAGCCATGTCAGATAGCACCCGTTTTGCCGCATTTTTGTGGGAAGTTTTGAAGCAGCAAAGTGAAGCATCTTCAATGGATTGGCTGGGGCAACAAGGCGAAGAAATACAGAAAAGCCAAACTTCGATGAAGTTTTTCCTCGCCTTTGGCAAAGCCTCCCGGTACTTCAAGAAAGAACCTTTGATTCTCTCCGCCTCCAAAATCCATGAAGCAAAATCCCTTCGTCCGGGATTCATTCCCGAATCCTGGGACCAGTTGCAGGCGGCGCGGACTTATTTACTGTTGCAATACCCCAGCCCCGACGAAGCCGCTTGGATGAAAAGTGTGCGCCAGCTTTTCGAAACAGCCGACATGCATGAGTTGAAATCGCTTTATGCTGCCCTGCCGCTGATGCCGTTTCAGGAACACCTTGTGGCCAGGGCAGTAGAGGGCCTGCGGACAAATATTACGTTGGTGTTTGATGCTGTTGCGCTCAACAATCCCTTTCCGGCAGAGCATCTGGAAGAAGCTGCTTGGAACCAAATGGTTGTCAAAGCCATCTTCATGCAGCGTCCTTTGTTCCAAATCCTTGACTCAGACCGCCGCGCCAATGAAAACCTGGCGCATACCCTGGTCGATTTCGCCCACGAAAGATGGGCTGCGGGAAGGTCCGTGATGCCGGAAGCATGGCGGTTTGTGGCTCCGTTCCTGAATTCCCAGCGCTTGGGCGATATCCGGAAAGTGATTGCCACAAAAGACCCCTTGCAGGTAGAGGCAGCATTGTTGGCCTGTCACCAAAGTCCGCTGCCTGAGGCAAAAGTCTTGATGGACGAATTTCCAGAGCTCAAGAAAGAAATCGAAAGCGGTTCGATCAACTGGACCTCCATCGGGGAACGGTTCCGCGAGGCGAATCCATAATGCCCCAGAATCCTTGCCTGCATCCCAATTAACCGATTAAATTTACCATCCTTTAGATACCCTTACCCATGGAAATGTACATTGACCCACATATTCACGTCACTTCACGCACCACTGATGACTACGAAGCCATGCGCAAAGCAGGCGTAGTGGCCATCATCGAACCGGCATTTTGGCTGGGTCAGCCCCGCACAGAGGTGGGAACCTTCAAGGATTATTTCAGCAGCTTGGTAGGCTGGGAGAGGTTCCGCGCCAAAAACTTCGGGATCGTACACTACTGCACGATCGGCCTTAATTCCAAGGAAGCCAACAATGAAGCTTTGGCGGAGGAGGTGATGGAACTGCTGCCGCTTTTTGCAACCAAAGACGGCGTGGTGGCCGTCGGCGAAATCGGCTACGATGACCAAACGGCCGCGGAAGACAAGTATTACCGCCTGCAACTGGAGTTGGCAAAAGAAGTCGGATTGCCGGTTTTGATCCATACCCCACACAGGGACAAGAAGCGAGGTACTACCCGCAGCATGGACGTCAGCGACGAACATGGCCTCGATCCCAAAATGGTCATCGTCGACCACAACAATGAAGAAACAGTGAAAGAAGTCCTGGACAGGGGATTTTGGGCCGCGTTTACAATCTATCCCCATACCAAAATGGGCAGTGAGCGAATGGTGGAAATCGTCAAGCAATACGGACCCGAGCGCATCATTGTAGACTCTGCGGCTGATTGGGGCGTAAGCGATCCCTTGGCCGTGCCAAAAACAGCGGCGCTGATGCGCAAGCATGGAATCCCAGAGGAACACATTCGCATGACTTGTTACCAAAACGCCCTGATCGCCTACTCCCAAAGCGGACAAATGCACGAATCGGACTGGCTCAATGCCGCACCGATCGACCAAAGACAAAAACTATTTGGAAACACGGTCCTTCGTGGAGGGCAAGTGCCCCGCGTCGAAGGGCCTGCAGATAAAGTTGAGAATTAAACCATGACCTTGATTTCGAGATTCAAAGCTTACGCCCAGCTCCTCCGTCCTGCCAATATCGTGACCGCCATCGCGGACATATGGGCGGGATTTACCGTTTCCGGTGCGGCGGTTTTGCTTTTTCTCCCCCAAGTCCAAGATCCTAGCTATTGGTCAATTTTGGCCTGGTTGACGTTATCGACCATTGGTCTTTACGGTGGCGGAGTAGCCTTCAACGATATTTTTGATGCAAAGCTCGATGCTGTCGAAAGGCCAGAGCGGCCCATACCCAGCGGCCGAGCTTCCAAGTTGGGAGCGATATTCATGGCATCACTCTTTTTGATCGTGGGAATTTTGGCTGCTTTTCAGGTAGGAAAATTGAGCGGGTACATCGCCATGGCTGTGGCTGCCTGCGCCCTGCTTTATGACGCTTGGGGAAAGCACCAATCGATCTTTGGCCCAATCAATATGGGCCTTTGCAGGACAGGAAATTTGCTGCTTGGAATTTCTGCCATCCCTACCCAGGTGCCCGAATTATGGCCTTTGGGGCTGATTCCGCTAGCCTACGTATCCGGTATCACCATGGTCAGCCGCGGCGAAGTCCATGGGAAAAACAAAGGCGCCCTGTACGGGGGATTGGGCCTCTATGGTGGCATCATAGTGACTTTGGTGATTATCTCCTTCGGCAAAGGAAAAGCCGGCATACAGGCGTTTCCTTTCATTGGCCTTTTGGCCTACATGGTTTTTCCGCCATTGATCAAGGCGATTCAGAAACAAGAACCCAAATTGATTGGAAAATCTGTGAAAGCTGCCGTTATTTCCCTCATCATTCTCAATGCGTCCTTGGCAGCGGGTTTTGGGGGCTGGTTGTACGGTTTGGTGATCTTGTTGCTGTTGCCAATATCCCTCCGGTTAGCCAAGATTTTTGCTGTAACCTGAGGATTTTTTGGGAACGATGCGCCGATCATTTTGAAAAGAAGGTCCCATGAATACGATTTTGAAGCAAAGTTTTACAGTTCCTTATCAATACAATGTCTGTTTTTCGGAAGATATTTTCGATCCGAAAAACACTTTGCTGGCGGAAACCTTGGGAAAGGGAAAGGCTTCAAAAACATTTTTTGTCATCGACAGCGGCGTGGCGGGACACCATCCGAATTTGGTTGAGCAAGTAAAATCCTATGCGAAAGCACATTCAGACAAGCTGTTTCTCTGCGCTGAGCCTTTGATCGTACCGGGAGGTGAGTCGAGCAAAAACGACCGCGCCATCATGGAACAAATCATGGAAGCCACGCACCTTTATGGGATTGACCGACATTCGTACATCGTCGCGATTGGTGGCGGGGCGGTACTCGACATGTCGGGTTTTGCAGCCGCTATCTCCCATCGAGGCATCCGGCACATCCGTATCCCAACCACCGTGCTTTCCCAAAACGACTCGGGTGTGGGCGTCAAAAACGGCATCAATGCCTACGGCAAGAAAAACTACCTCGGCAGCTTTGCACCACCATTCGCAGTCATCAACGATTTCAATTTCCTCAAGACGCTCGACGACCGGGATTGGCGCTCGGGTTTGGCGGAAGCGATCAAGGTGGCTTTGATCAAGGACGGATCGTTTTTCGACTGGCTGGAGCGGCATGCCGCAGCACTTGCCAAGCGGGATATGGAACCGATGAAAACCTCCATCATCCGCTGCGCGCAGATGCACTTGGGCCATATTGCAGGCAAAGATCCCTTCGAAATGGGTTCATCGCGACCATTGGATTTTGGGCATTGGGCGGCACACAAATTGGAGCATTTGACCAATTATTCGATTCGCCATGGTGAAGCGGTCGC
Organism: Mariniradius saccharolyticus AK6; assembly: GCF_000330725.2. Lineage (GTDB taxonomy): Bacteria > Bacteroidota > Bacteroidia > Cytophagales > Cyclobacteriaceae > Mariniradius > Mariniradius saccharolyticus. The sequence continues at coordinate 94,651 of NZ_AMZY02000017.1, forward strand.
TATCGGCATCGCGCTCGACAGCACCTATTCGCACCTCAAGGGCTGGCTCAAGGCCGAAGAATTGCAACGGATTCTAGCGCTGATCTCAGCTTTGGGATTTGATCTTTTTGATCCTGCACTTACAGGAGAAAACCTCCTCAAAGGCCTCCAGGAGTTCCAAGAGCATCTTGGCGGCCAATTGACCATCATGCTGCTGCGCGGCATCGGCATTGGGGAAGAAGTGCACGAGATGGATGGGGATTTGGTCAGGAAAGCGGTAGCCTATCTGGAACAAATTTCCCTGAAAAAGGAACCAGTTTGACCATGTTGATCGCCAACCACCTCCTCACCTACTGCAGCAATATCCACCCCGGCGAAACCTGGCGGGACACGTTCAACAGCCTGAAAGTCCATATCCCCAATGTCAAAAAGGCTGTCAGTCCTACGCAATCATTCGGCATCGGCCTGCGACTTTCCAATCGGGCTAGTATCGAATTGGATCAGGGCAATAACTTGACGGAATTCAAGACTTGGCTCCAAAGTGAAAATTGCTACGTCTTTACGATGAACGGCTTTCCCTACGGTGATTTTCATGAGACGGTCGTCAAAGACCAGGTCCATAGCCCCGACTGGTCCACTGCCGAAAGACTTGACTATACACTCAGGCTTTTCAGGATTTTGGCGGAAATCATACCCAGCGGCATGGAAGGCGGGATTTCTACCTCACCGATTTCTTACCGCTTTTGGCAAAAGACTGCGGAAGAACGAAACAGAGTCTTGGAGCGCGCCGCGGTGAATCTAGCCGAAGTCGCTGCAAATCTGCACTTTCTTGAAAACCAGACCGGCAATTTCCTTCACCTCGATATCGAACCCGAACCGGATGGCATCTTGGAAAATTCAGACGAAACAATTGCCTTCTTCCAAGATTACTTGCTGCCTATCGGCACCAAATACCTGACTGAAAAACACCATATCCCAAGCGGAGATGCGACGCAAATCATCCTCAGGCATATCCAAGTCTGCTACGACGTTTGCCACTTTGCGATCGTGTACGAAAAGCCGACAGCTACCTTCGCCAAATTTGAAAAAGCGGGCATCAACATCGGCAAAATACAAATCAGCGCTGCGTTGAAAGTGGATGTTCCTGCTGCGCAGCAGGAACGGGACAAGCTCAAAGAAAAACTCAGCCAACTGTCTGAATCTACCTACCTCCACCAAGTAGTGGGAAAAACGGCTTCCGGGAATACGGAATCCTACCCCGACCTGCCCGAAGCGGTACGCTTACTTCCCAATTCGAAGGCGGAGGAATTCAGGATCCATTTCCACGTACCTTTGTTTCTCAAACACTACGGCTATTTCTCCTCGACCCAAGACGCGATTGTGGAGGTCCTCGATGCGATCGCGCACAAGCCCGTCTGCAAGCACCTGGAAGTGGAAACCTACACTTGGGGTGTACTCGAGCCAGCCTTGCGAATCGACCTTTCCCAGTCCATCATCCGAGAATTAGAATGGGTCATCCAACACATGAAAGCATGAAAAAAACCGTTGTCCTTGATGTCGTGGCCCTTTCTTCCCGCGTGATTGGGAAGCATACCCCATTTTTGAAACATTGGATCGAAAAACGCAGCAAAACCTTCATCCACCCGGTCCTTCCGGCAGTGACTTGCTCGGCACAATCGGTGTACCTGACGGGAAAATCCCCAGCAGAAAACGGCATCGTCGGCAACGGCTGGTATTTCAGGGACGAGTGTGAAGTGAAGCTTTGGCGCCAATCCAACAAACTCGTGCAGTCACCCAAAATCTGGGACAAACTCAAAGAACTGGACCCGAATTTCACCTGTGCCAATATGTTTTGGTGGTACAACATGTACTCCTCCGTCGATATTGCCGTGACACCGCGCCCGCTTTACCCAGCCGATGGCCGAAAACTCCCCGACATCCACAGCCAACCGATGGAACTTCGGGACCGGCTGCAGCAGGAACTCGGCCAATTTCCGCTGTTCTCCTTTTGGGGGCCAAATGCCAACATAGAATCCACCGCTTGGATCGCAAAAGCCGCCAAGAAAATCGATGAATGGTACAACCCAACCCTCAATTTGATCTATCTCCCCCACCTCGATTACGGACTGCAGCGCTATGGCCTCGATTTTTCCAAAATTGGAAAAGACTTGGAAGAGATCGATGCGGTTTGCAAGGACCTGATCGAGTATTTTGAGGCCCAAGGCACGGAAATCATCCTGCTCTCCGAGTACGGCATCACGACCGTCAACCGACCCGTGCACATCAATCGGATTCTCCGGGAAAAAGGCTATATCGCCGTAAAAAATGAATTGGGCCGGGAAACCCTTGATGCTGGAACCTGCCGGGCTTTCGCAGTTGCCGACCACCAATTGGCGCATGTGTACGTGGCAAATCCGACCGACATTCCTACCGTCAAAAAACTGCTCGAAAACACGCCAGGGATTGAGAAGGTGTTGGACAATGAAGGTAAAAAAGCGTATCAAATCGACCACGAACGGGCAGGGGAATTGGTGGCCGTAGCGGATAAGGACGCATGGTTTACCTACTATTTTTGGCTGGACGATGCCAAGGCGCCTGACTACGCCCGCTGTGTGGATATCCATAGAAAGCCGGGCTACGATCCCGTGGAAACCCTCGCCGACCCCAATATCAAGTTCCTCAAGGGTAAAATCGGCCTCAAACTCCTCAAAAAGAAACTCGGCTTCCGCTATCTGATGGACGTGATTTCCCTGGACGCCACGTTGGTCAAAGGCTCCCACGGCCGAATCCCCGAAGACAAGCAGGACTGGCCGATTCTGGTGACTAACAAGCAAGTGAAACCAAATGTCGAAGGAAAAGAAGTGTTTGATATCATCTTCGAAACGGTGGCCGGACATTAGGAAGCGCTCCTGTTTCCACAAACTTTCGAATTGAAATATCCCGCCGAAGGAAATCGATTTTTATCAATAGCCTCTTTATCAGATATTTGCAAAAGTTTGTATTATAAATACAAGATATTTTGTAGTCATAATACAAGGTTTATCAAGTTCATTGATAAACTATAAATGCACTATTTAGAAAATCGACGACCAATTGCTGCGAGCCAAATATTTTATTTTCCAAGTATCGCAGAATCTGGATCATTGGCAGTCCAATGGATATTTAGTGGGAATACAAGTTGGAGATCGGCCATAAAAAAACCCGGTCTCCCGGGTCTTTTTCTTTTCCAAGATGTCCTTATTTCGATATCCGCTTGGCGGTCGAGCTCATTTGGCCCATTACCATGCCCTGCAGGTTATCATTGTCCACTTTGGTGAGCTTCAGGTCGATATCGGTTCCTTCGGCATAAAAATAAATGGTGATGCTATCACCGTTTTCTTCGACACGGTCAATGGGGACTTTGCCGGGAGAAGGTTCCATGACAGGTTCCAAGTCGCCGGACAATTTGCCGTCTACACGCGACAGCTGGGCAATCATCTTGACATCGCCATAGGGGGTACCGAGGATCACTACTTCCCAAGAACCGACAAAGAAGTCTTCGGAAGGCTCAGACTGGGCAAAACCATTGGATACCAGCATCGTGGACACCAACAGCATGAGAAACAACACTTTTTTCATAAAGGGAATTGGTTAAGATGAATTAGAGGGATTATTGTAGGTTGAATTCAAAGGATTCTTTTTTCAAGCAAAAATGAGAAACGATACATCCGATTTGACCAAAAAAAGAAACCACTCGAATGCCGAAATATATACTTTTTCCTCCAATATCAATCAAGTCGTTCCTTGCAAATGAGCCTCGGGTTCGGGCTCCGAATTGAGGCCGGACGCCAGAATCTCCGCGAGGTTATAGAGCAGCATGGTAGAGATGAATATAACGTCCACTTAATCAGCGCTTGCGGTAGGATTACTACAATCTTCTTACAACATGTCTTTGATTCAAATCAAGGTCTTCACAAGATACTTACTACTAGAGGGGGATCAGTCCCCCTCAACCAATTCCCAACATTCACCGTCCGTTTTCTCATAACGAACCAACCCTTTCGACTTGCTCCAATACAAATTGGAAATAAATCTTTCTCGGTTGGAAAAGTACGGGTCGCTGGAGAATACCAAGACATCTTCATATTCTGCCTGTGTTGTAACTAATGTGATAAAGCCATCGGCTAAAAGATCCTCGATAAGAAGTTCATGACGATAGCCATAAAATGCTGCCTTCTTTGTCCTTAATTGAACATCAATCGATGTCTTATTCTGTTTATTTCTAAAAACCGAAAAAAATTCTCCAGTCAAGTATCTATGACCGCCCTTTATCGGACTTGTATGCCTACAATAAATTACCACGTGTTGTGTCACGATTCCATTGAACTTTTGTGCCTCCGGGTACCCAAAAATTGTATCCTTTTTCAAAAGAAATATGGTGTCAATTTCTCCAAAATTTGATTTGAATACGAGCGTCTGGTTTTCACCATATGGCATCCAAGCGTAATCCTCCGCAGTTAGCCTATTTACCCTATCGCAGGAAAAAGTGGCCAACAATAAAACTGAAACAATAAGTTTATTCTTCATGTACGATTCAATCCTCTAACGTTTCAAAGACGTTCACCTGTATCCCGAAGCTTCGCCAGTAACCAACCATATGATCCAACCAAGTGTCAACCATATGTCCGCCTAATCCCCCATCATATTTTTCTCTTTCAATCCCCCGAGTGTAGTATAGACTTCCGGTGGTGGCTGGGTGGATCCCGATATTCATCGTGGATGTAATTCCACCCTATTATCAACCCAATTTGTAATTGGAAATCAAAACCGAACAATACAGCTGAATATAGTTTGAGATCAGGTGAAAAACAAATCCCAGTGCTGGACGGGAGTAATTGCATCCGCCGCTGATAACCCAAAAAAAACAAAAAAGCAGGCCACCAGCCTGCTTTATATAATCAAGTGATCCCGCTGGGATTCGAACCCAGGACCCATACATTAAAAGTGTATTGCTCTACCAGCTGAGCTACGGAATCAAAACAAAAAGCGGAACTTGATTCCGCTTTGATACCCTAAGTGATCCTGTCAGGACTCGAACCTGAAACCTACTGCTTAGAAGGCAGTTGCTCTATCCAGTTGAGCTACAGGACCCGGATGACTATCACTAGTCAGATTAAGTCGGGGTGGCAGGATTCGAACCTACGACCTCCACATCCCAAATGTGGCGCGATACCGGGCTACGCTACACCCCGAAACTTTTTACTACATCTAGACTCCTTTTGAATCTATTTTGTGATCCCGCTGGGATTCGTCCCGATAGCCATCGTGGACCAGGCCCATACATTAAATCAACAAAACCATCCAAGTCAGATTCAAAATTTATCACCATAGCTTAGATTCCTTTTGAATCTATTTTGTGATCCCGCTG
>NZ_AMZY02000016.1 GCF_000330725.2 Mariniradius saccharolyticus AK6
CGTCAACCTATTTTAGGCACACACAAAGTTTGTCGATTCGCGGTCTTTAGAGTGAATGTATCCATCCGTAAAAAACTGGTGCATGAAATTAGCAGCCAATTGAGAATTTCTGCGACTTTATTTATTATTCAAATAACACTGACTTACAGATATTTAGAATATATCATTAATAATTTACTTGATGAAAAAACCGATGTTGGAAATGTCTCTTCAAAAGAAGATTGAATATGTTTTATTGATTCTGGCCGTCGCTTTTTGTTTCGAAAATGAAGTAAGTGCCCAAAGCCCGTTCACCCGTGCGGATACTTTGCGCGGAAGTATAACGCCTGAAAGGGGATGGTGGGATTTGAATTACTACCACCTGTCGGTGGAAGTTTTTCCTGAAACCAAATCCCTCAAAGGCACAAACCTCGTCAGATACAAAGTGACATCGCCACATCAGGTCATGCAGATTGATTTGCAGGAACCTTTGAAAATCACTTCGGTAACACAGGAAGGAGAGTTTTTGGAAGTCAGGAGGGAAGGCGCTGCACATTTTATCACGCTGAAGAAAAAGCAGGTGCCAGGTACTTTTGAGAAAATCCTGATCAACTACGAAGGCCAACCCAAGGAAGCCGTGCGCCCGCCTTGGGACGGCGGGATTACTTGGACCAGGGACACCAATGGCAAGCATTTCATCGCTTCTTCCAACCAAGGCATCGGTTCGAGTATTTGGTGGCCATCCAAAGACCATCCTGCGGATGAGGTGGACAGCATGTTGATCACTGTGACCGTCCCCAAAGGATTGCAAAATGTCTCCAACGGCCGTGCGCGACGCGGGGAAGTAAGGGAAAACACCGTAACCATGGATTGGTTTGTCTCCAATCCCATCAACGACTACGGGGTCAATATCAACATCGGGGATTATGTGCACTTCGGCGAAAAATTCGAAGGCGAAAAAGGCACGCTGGACATGGACTACTATGTGCTGCGGGACAACCTAGAGAAAGCCAAAATCCATTTCCACGATGCCCGACGGATGATGGAGGCATTTGAGCATTGGTTTGGCCCGTATCCATTTTATGAGGACGGGTTCAAACTGGTGGAAGTTCCCTACCTCGGCATGGAGCATCAGAGCTCGGTAACCTATGGCAATGACTATCAAAAAGGCTACAAAGGAACCGACCTTAGCGGTACGGGCTGGGGGCTGAAGTTTGACTTCATCATCATCCACGAGGCTGGACACGAGTGGTTTGCCAACAACATCACCTACAAAGACGTGGCGGATATGTGGATCCACGAAAGCTTCACCAATTACTCTGAAAGCTTGTTTCTCGAATACCATTATGGCAAGGAAGCCGGACAGGAATACGTGCGCGGTACCCGGTCGAGGATTGAAAACAAGATCCCCATTATCGGGATCTATGGCCTCAATCGGCGGGGTTCCGGAGACATGTACTACAAAGGCGGCAACCTTCTGAATACCCTCCGGGAAGTGATCGCGGACGATGAAAAATGGAGGTCTATCCTGAGGGGGATGAACGAAGTATTTTACCATCAGACAGTTACGACTGAGCAAGTGGAAGCCTATATCCAAGAGCAAAGCGGCTTGAATTTGGAAAATTTCTTTGATCAATATTTGAGAAATGTTTCAATTCCAACTTTTGAGTATTATTTTTCGGATCAACAAACGTTAAACTATCGCTGGTCCAACTGTCTCGTAACCTTCGATATGCCCGTGGATGTCTCTATAGGAGAAGACACAATGCGTATTTCACCCACCACGCATTGGCAACAAGCCAAAGTGAAACAATCTGGTACACTAACAGTAGACCCGGATTTCTATGTTGGGAGTTTTCGATTGAGGTAGGAGGTTGGTTACTAGTTAATAGTCTTTAGACCATAGCCGATAGAATGTCTCCAGAAAGCTGATTGATTTGAAAATTTCAACCTCAAATCTTGAACTTGAAATCTATTACCGCTTTATCACCCCAAACCATTATCATCCATGACAAATCAACGCAGGAAGTTTTTGAAGAAAGTTGGAGGCTCGTTGGCTTTGGCAGGTTTAGGAACCGCTTTTGAAGCGAATGCACATGCGGACTCCATTACACTAAAGAGTGACATCAAACCTAGCGCTAACGACCGCATCCGGATCGGATTGATCGGTGCCGGCATTATTGGTCACTACGATACCGACACAGCCTTGAAAGTGGTTGGTGTGGAACTGGTTGCTGTTTGTGATCTGTATACTGGCCGCCTGGAATATGCCAAGGAAAAGTGGGGAAAGGATATGTTTACCACGCGGGATTACCGAGAGCTGCTCGAACGGGAGGATGTGGACGCGGTGTTGATCTGTACGCCGGACCATTGGCATCAGCGGATTGCGATCGATGCCTTGAAAGCTGGCAAGCATGTCTACTGCGAAAAACCCATGGTGCAGAAGATCGAAGAAGGTCAAGCTATCATCGATGCCCAAAAGGAGTCCAAAAAGGTCTTTCAGGTTGGTAGCCAAAGGGCAAGTGCCTTGGCCGTTTTGGAAGCCAAAAAGGTACTGCAAAGCGGTATGATAGGGGAGTTGACTTACATTCAAGCCTTTTGTGACCGTACCGATGCCCGAGGCGCCTGGCAGTATTCGATCCCGCGTGATGCCTCACCCGATACGGTGGATTTTGACACTTTTTTGGGAGATGCGCCAAAGGTGCCATTCGATGCCACGCGGTTTTTCCGTTGGAGAAATTACAAGGATTACGGTACCGGGGCTGCGGGCGATTTGATCGTGCACCTGTTGACCGGCATTCATACGATTACAGATTCCCTTGGTCCGACACGGATTTTCAGCCTTGGCGATTTGAAATATTGGCAGGACGGTCGGGAAGCCTATGATATCATCAATGCATTGATGGATTACCCTGCTACCGACAAACATAATTCTTTCCAAGTGTACACCCGTGCTAATTTGGCGGATGGGGAAGGAAAGGGCGGTTTCGGAATGAAAATGTATGGAACGGAAGGTGTGATCGATATTGGTTGGCATGAATTCAAGGTGTCCACTGTCAAGCGTGGAAAAGCTCCTGGATTTGGGGGATATGATGCTTTTGAAAGCTTCTCCAGGCCTCAAAAGATCGAGTTCCAGAAATGGTACAAAGAAACTTATGGAACTGAGCAAAGTGGCTACCAGATCGGGAGGCAGAAGGTTTACAGTGCTCCGATTGGCTATGATGACAGGTTGGACCATTTGGTCGTATTTTTCAACGCAGTCCGTAACAACACAGAAGTATTGGAAGATGCGTCATTTGGATTGAGGGCCGCGGCGCCGTCTTTGGCTTGCAACCTGAGCGTCGAGCAGGGAAAACCCATCCTTTGGGATCCGGTTGGGATGAAGTTGGTGGGATAGTTGGGAGCTTGAATAGTTATTGGTGATTGAGTTGATGGTTATATGGATTCAATAGTCCAAAGACCAGAGTCCATAGAATGACTTCGGCAATCAATACATCATATGCTTTGCCCCTACATTGTACTTCGTACTTTTTACTGGGTACCATGCATCCCTCACCGCTTACTTCCCCTCGCGTATCTTCCTCGGCCGTATTTGATACTGAGGCCAAGCCCTGTAGGCCAAAATTCCCCCACAAACCAAAAGCAATACCTGCAGCAACAATGTTGGCGGAGATTCCAGTTGCCTTCCGATTACAAAAAGCAGCAACACCATTGAAAAAAATGCAATCAAACCCGTGACTTCTGATTCTTTTTCTGTTGCAATTCGATTGTAGAAAATCTTCGAAACCAATCCACCAAACAGGAATGTGAACCAGATCATTTTGTGTCGGTAATCCCGCACCACATAACTGAAGCTGGGAAAATCCTTATCGGCCAAAGCGACCAACACAATATCGGCTACCACCATTAAACCCAACAGGGAGGCCACGATGATCCTGACCGTACGGATGTCGGATAGGTGTCTTTTCAGGTATCGTTTGGTGCTTATCATGTCAAAGTTGATAGTTCATAGACCAAAAAAGGTGACCATAGACCAGCCCCACTGCCAACAGGATGGTGAGCAACAGTTTCGATTTCTCAAACTTGACCTTGTACCCAATGACGACCATGGCAATGACAGCGCCAAACAGGATCAAAACAGGATACATTCCATTGGTCATTTTGAACGAGCTGTCCGTAGTGCCCAAAAACAAATGCCCTGCAATGGCTCCAAGTGCAAAGGGGATGAAGAAAAATTTTCCTTTGGACCATTCGTACAGGAGCAGATTCGAGGTGTCGTTATCGATGTCATTGAGGTTGAGGAGGACTTCGAGCACGAAATACGCAATCGCAAGACCGATCATGATATCAACGACCAAACTGTACTGTGAAGAATCCATGTTTCATCCCATTGCTTTGAGCTGAATTTACGGATTTTTTTGGAAGAGACTGAAAATGTGGGGGATAAGATGCATGGAGAAATCCAGAATTCGAAATGACGATACCAGAAAGCCTAGAGGCGCGTTGATTCGCCAAAACTGCGACATTGCTAGTGCTGGGAAAGTTTGAGGTACAGTTCGGCCGCGACCAGGTTCCCCAGCCAGCTTGCCCAAGCGATGGTCGCATAGGCATTGACGGTCGATAGGTCAAAGTCCCAGTTAAAGATAAAAATGTAAAGACGCAGTGTAACCGCGGCAAAGGCCAAGGCATAACTCCTGATCGCCCATCTGCGGTGGGAATCCAAATTCCCCGCTTTGATCGCCCTGAGTGCAAGCCAGGTAAATCCAAACCAAAGGATGTTTTGCAGCAAAAAACTCAAGAAAACCATCACCCCACGATCGATAAAAAAACTCATGCCTAATGCCCCGGGTGCCACCAACAACAAAACAGTCATCATATAGAACTTTCCCAGCCAACGGTGTGCATTGCGGTATTTCGGCTTTGACCCGGAGATGATTTGGAACAATCCTGCCAACAAAATCAGCCCAGCCGGCAATACGTGCAAGTAATAGAATGGCAAGTACCATCCGGATGCCACGGCTTCCTGTTTGATCCTTAGGAAACCGAAATTTGGATCAAAATTGAAATAGGTGAACGTGGTCCATGTCAACGGAAGGATCAACAACAGGCCCAAAAAGACCAAAAACCGCGCTACCCACTTTTTCATTTGGCCTTTTACCTGCTTGCGATGGCTTTCTTGGGCAATAGGCTCGACAAGAAATCATAATTATGGCGGTCGATTTCGGAAAAATTTGCCATGGCTTCTTCAATTTTGCCGGTGGTTTTATCGCCTTCCTTTCGGTAATAGGAAAAAAACATTTCCCGGTCTTCATCAGGGAAAACGTACCCGTTATCAGCCAAAATGCCGTCCAACATGAATTGGATGGTTTTCTCGGAGAGAAAATCTGAATTTTCATATTCTCCATTACCGACGAAAAGTGAGAAATCTCCGCGCACATAGCTGCTGTCCATTTTCGAGAACTTGGTTTCAGGAAACACTCTTCTCGTCTCCAAGTATTTTATTTCGCCATTTTCTGACAACTTAAAATATGAAAAGTTATGCAGGTTTATTTGGTCGACATCTACATCTATCAGATATTCATAATGATTTGTTTTAGCCTCATAATAGCCGAAATCCCTTAGAAATCTGATCGAAACCAAATCCGACCCATTGAAGTCGGCATTCGCCTTCACTGTATTCTCTTTGTCCAAGATTGCGACTCTCGAACGATAATAAAACTCCTCCCTGCCATCCATATAGCGATCCTTGATCAGAACTATGAGCCCATTGAAGGTATCGCTGATCTTTTGCCAACTGAGGCCGAGGAATTCCCGACTTTCATTGCCGGCATTGAATCCGAGTTCTGTGGTCGTGAAGCCAAACTCGATGCTGTCCATTACCTGTAGATTCGACAGATAGGAGGGAGGGACCACATAGCCGTTGCCAAGGTATTCCTTGTTGGGAACCTCCATCATCGCCTGTTGGCCGTTTTTGATGAGGAGTCCCTTGTCCAAATACTTGTAGCCGGCCAGGTATTCGTCGATCTGCTGGACGGGTGGAAGGCCTTCAAAACGCAGGAAATCACTGTTGAAATAGCCGGTTTGTTTGCCTTCCTGGGTGAGGATCAATTTCTTGTCATCAGTCGTTGTGAAGGGTATCAACACGTCATAAACCGCCGGAATCACAGGAAGCCGCGATTGGAGATGATACATGCCGTATTTGCCGTTGCGCTTGACCTCCACGAGATTTTCCATATCAAATCCCAGGGTACCGATCAAATCGTAATCCGCCGGAATGACGACCTTGCCCTCGGCGTTGAGCAGGCCCATTTTATAGGAACCTACTTTGGGTACCGTTTTCTCAGCATCAGCGCGATAGTTGTCAAATGACTTTGGGTTGTCCCATTCTCCCTGGACAAAATAAAAATACAGTTGATCTTGGTAGCGCGTGAACCAAATCACGGAATCCACACCTGCCTGCAGACGCTCCACAAGTTCGTAAACCAGCTTACGTTTTTCGTATTCGGCTTCGAGTTCGAGTTTCCAAAAATCACGGTTTTCAAATGCGGTGAACTTATGGTAGAGCAAATCCGCATCCATTTCCCTGATCACGAAAGAATTGTCCAGTTTCTCGACTTTTGCCGAAACGATAAAGATTTCCGGTTCCTGGTTGGGATAATTCGTATTTACCAAACTGACCGGAAACCATACTTGGAGTTGGTTTTCGCCGATTTTCTGGAAGGTTGTCCTGCCGAAGTCAAACTCGCATTTGATGGAATGGTGGGTGTTTTTGAGCACCTTAACCAATTCGGTCAGGGCTTCCTGCGAGCGTTCCAACTTGAGCATACCCAAAAGCTTCCTGTCCTCTTCCGCCGACAATCCTTCCTTGAATTGCTCGACAAATTCATTGAGGAAGGTCAAGTTTTCGTTGGCAGCATTGGACTTATCCTCAGACTTGCAGGAATAGAAAGCGAATAGCCCAAACAGGATCGTGAGTATTGGGAAAAAACGGAAACGTGTCATAAATGCAGGGAAATGTCTAAAACTACAAAATTATTCCCGATTGGAAATGGTGTTATGAAAAATTAACAATGGCGGAAAAACCGCTGCTCAAACCCTCATAATTCCTCGAAAACCACGGACTCCATAATACGACTCGGCCCCGTTGTGGTAGATAAAAACCTGCCCGTATCGCCAATCCCCGAAAATCGCTCCCCCGAGTTTCCGGATTTCCGTCGGCGTAGCAAGCCAACTCGAGGTCTTTGTATCAAAAGGGCCAAATTGCTGCAAATACCGGTATTGACTCTCGTTCAACACTTGGATTCCCATGTCTTCGCTCATACCCACAGCGCTATGGGCGGGTTTGTATTCTTTTCTCGATTCCAAGGCCGCAGGGTCATAACAGACGCTGCGACGGCCTTTTGGGCTTTCCGGCGCACAGTCCATGAAGATGAATTCACCGCTTTCTTCATCTCGTCCCACCACATCCGGTTCGCCACCCGTAACTTCCATTTGCTGCAAAGACCAAAGTTTACCGGGCGAGCTTTCCAATTTGTTTTGGACCTCCGCCCAGGTGATGCCGGCATGGCGGTGATGGTATTTTGCGAAGCGCGTCTTGAGAACTTGAAAAAGTACCTCGCGTTCATTTTCCGAAAGCGGTGTGTAGTGGGCCATGATGCAGTATTTAGATGAAATGAATCTACACCTCCCGATCGGAAAACACAAAAAAGGGACAAACATTTGTCCCTCTTCATCAAAAAATCTAGATGGCAACAGCGACTTTCAAGTCAAATCCCAGTGGGAAATGGATCCGAAAACCGGATTCCTTTTTCGTACAATTGAAGCTCATCGCCCTGTAGCAGGCATTTCTTCAGGTCAGCGACCATTCTATCTTCGTCAATGTTTTGGCCGATGAATACCAGTTCATTCAATCGATCGCCCCATTTTTTGCTCCACTTGCTTTCGATGTAGGCTTGGTTGTGGACGTAGGATTCGTAGCGAATCCTGTCCGAATAAGGCATACTGCACCACCAAACGCCCGCGGATTCCATCCTTACGGATCCGCCGGCCTGGGAAAAGTTCAGGGCTTCATTGGGGCGTGAGGCCAACCAAAACAGTCCCTTGGCGCGAATGACGCCGGCAGGGTAGGATTCGTTGAGGTATTTCCAGAAGCGTTTTGGGTGGAACGGTCTTTGGTCCCGGAAGACAAATGAACTGATGCCGTACTCCTCTGTCTCGGGTGTATGGCCTTCGGATTCGAGTTCTTTTTGCCATCCAGCGGAGGTCTGGGCTTCGTCAAAGTCAAACAACCCGGTATTCAGGATTTCTTTGGGGGCGACCTTGCCAAACTGCGATTGGATGATCTTTGCGCCAGGATTGAGCCTTTGGATGGTGGCCCGCAGCATTCCGAGGGATTTGTCATCGACAAGGTCCGTCTTGTTGAGGATGATGATGTTGGCAAACTCGACTTGGTCAGTCAGCAGGTTGACAATCGTGCGGTGGTCACCTTCGATGTCCGTCAGACTGCGGTCCATCAATGTCTCGTCCGTGCCAAAGTCCTTGAAGAAATTGAAACAATCCACCACGGTGACCATGGAGTCGATATAGCTGAATTTGGACAGGTCGATGCCCTTTTCCTCGTCTACAAAAGAAAAAGTCTGCGCTACCGGTACCGGTTCACTGATACCCGTACTCTCGATCAGCAGGTAATCGAAGCGACCCTCCTTGGCGAGTTTCTCGACCTCAATCATCAAATCTTCCCGCAGCGTGCAGCAGATGCAGCCGTTGCTCATTTCCACCAATCGCTCTTCCGTGCGAGAAAGCGTGTTTTCGCTTTCCACGAGGCGCGCGTCCACGTTGACTTCGCTCATGTCATTGACGATGACGGCGACTTTCATCCCTTCTTTGTTGTGGAGAACGTGGTTGAGTAGGGTGGTTTTACCTGCACCGAGGAAGCCACTGAGGACTGTGACTGGAAGTTTTTTGGTCGTTGGCATGAAATGAAGAATGAAGTCCTATTAATGCAATATTGTTGCAAAAATAGGACTTCATTTTGTATTGACAACGGTCTTTTTGGAACTATGCGGGAAATTTATTCCCCAGCTAAGTTCAGAAAAGACCCTTATGCTTCAATACTTCAGTTTCTCATCCTTATCCCAAATGCCCCAATAGGCCCCGACATCACCTTCGGCGCCCACTTTCCATGATTCGTCGAAGGACGAAAAGTAGTGGATGTCGATGGATTCCTGTTTGGACCAGGTCTGGATGTTGATGAAGTATTTCATGAAATTTTCATCGGAAGGAACGGCCCCATAGAGACTGGTACCTTGGCTAGGCCATCCCGTTTCTGAGATGATGACCTTTTTTCCTTTTGCGGCCCGCATGGCCCGGTTATACATATCCTTGATGTACAGCAGGGAGTATTCCCGTGAGCATCCTTCCCAATAGGGGTAGCAGTTGGCGAGCACGACATCGCACATCTCGGTGATTCGAGGTCTTTTTTCAAACTCATAATAGGCATCTACATAGCCGACCGGAATCTTAGGAAGTGCTTCTTTCACCCGATGGATGAATCCCAACAATTCATCCTCCTTGAGGTCTTTTCGGTACATCACTTCATTGCCCACAGCGGCGATATCGAGGTAGCCTTCCTTTGCCAACTGGATCAAACCTTCGACTTCTGCTTGGTTGATCTTGTCATCCTTTCCCAACCAAGCGCCTACGAGTGTTTTCATCCCGAATTCTTTGGCGATGATCGGTATCAGTTCATTGCCTTCGGTGCAGGAAAAGGAGCGCACCCATTTTGTGTAGGGGCGAATGATTTCGAGCCTTCTGCGAACCTGTTCTTCGGTGAGTTGGTCTCCGGGTTGTTGACCTTCGACATAGGGACTAAAGCAGAGTCCATGCATCCCGCCTTTGAGGACTTCATTGAATACTTCCGCTAGTTCATCTTTTGAAACTCCCTGGAAATCATTTCCAGCAAGTGCCAAAACTTTGTCTGCATTGAACGACATATTGATTAGTATTTTAAGTTTTCGTTTTTGTCCCAAATTCCCCAAGCTTGGCCTACGTCTCCTTCATGCCGCACTTTCCACGATTCGTCGAACGAAGAGAAATAGAATACATCGACATTTTCATCTTGGGCCCATTTTTGGGTGTTGATAAAGTAGCCCATGGCGTTTTCCTCCGAAGGTTGGGCTTCATGGGTATTGGTTCCGCTGTTTGGCCAGCCCGTTTCGGTTACAATGACTTTTTTGCCTTTTGCAATGTTTTTGGCAAAGGCATGCATCTGACTCAAATGAGCGGATGCTTGATTGATGTTTACACCTTCCCAGAATGGGTAACAGTTGACCAACACCACATCACAGGCATCGACCAATGCTGGATACTCATGGAATTGGTAGTATGCGTCCACATAGCCGACAGGGATTTGTGGCAGTTCCTTTTTCACCTTGGCGATGTAGTCGAGCAGTTCTTGTTCCGTCAGTTCTCTGCGAAGCAATACCTCATTCCCGACCACAGCGATATCGACATGACCTGCTTTTGCCAATTGGATCAAAGCTTCAATTTCGTTTTCATTACTTGCTTTGTCGCTGTCTATCCATGCCCCGACCATGGTTTTTAGGCCATAAGCCTTGGCCGCAACCGGGATGTGCTCATTTCCCTCGGTACAAGAGAACGAACGAACCCATTTAGTGTAGGGTGCTACGATTGCCATACGCCTGTTGATTTGCGCTTTTGACAAAATATCCCCAATATTTTGCCCCTCCATATAGGGGCTGAAGCAGACTCCGTGAAACCCTTTTTGCAGGGTCTCTGCAAATTGTTTTTTGATTTGTGCCAAAGAAGCCTTGCTAAGGTCGATATCGGTTTTGAGCGCAGCCACCATTTTGTTTTCCAAAGGAAAAGGATTTTGGTAAACGGAAGCGGTTTTTTCGGTTTTCCCGGTTTTTCGTGCGTTCAATTCCGCTCTGATTTGATTGGCCCTGGCTTCATCCACATCGTAGTCGTGCATAAGGTACATAGCGGCGAGGGTTCCCAGCATTGGAAAACCGGAGAAAAACAACCGCAGCCCATCCACCGCGCCTTCAGGTTGTACGGCTGCATTTCCATCAAAACCTACCACCGTCAATATCAGTCCACTCAAGCCCCCTGCAATGGCAAATCCAAATTTGACCATATACCAATATATGGCACCAAAGACTCCCTCTCTTCTGATACCGTAATTCAACTCGTCGAGATCAATGACATCGGCAGTCATAGACATCATCAACACAAACAAACTTCCGATCCCAAAAGAGTGGAATGGGAGCGAAAAGATAAACATCCAAGGTTTCCCTGGTACAAACAGGAACCACAATGAAGCATAGCCAATCAAGGCGATGCCTTGGGATACCATGAATGCATTTTTCTTTCCGATCTTTTTGGACATCCTTGCGACGATGGGAATGACAATAAACGTAGTGACCAGGGCGCCTACACTGCCGAAAATTGGCGTCCAGTACCCTGCCGCGCCAGCATCACCATTGAAAAGATGCCAAACGACAATAAAGAAGACAAAGCCTGCCACGGTATTGAATGCGTTGAAGATGAAAAATGTGGAAAGGCATAGTTTTCTGAAGGGTATGGAAGAAAAGGCTTCCTTGAATCCTTTGATGATTTGCTTAAAACTATCACCGATTGCATTGAACGTAAGCGGCGAAAAATTCGCATTTTTGGTGGATTTGCTGGGAATGAAAATGGCAGGAATCATGGCGCAAATGGCGAAAATCACTCCAACCCAAACCGCCAGTTCACGAGTAGCGGCTTCCGGACTTGGGAACCAGCTCGGTTCGTACATGATGACCCAAAACCAAGGAGCTATCACCCATGCCCACTGCCCAATCCATTGGGCAATGGCCATGATCTGTGTACGCTCGTGGAAATCCTCACTCATTTCATAACCGATGGCTACATAGGGTACACTGAAAATGGTAAGCCCGATGTAAAAGGCAAATGAGCCCATCAGAAAGTAGAAAAAGTTATAATTCACACTGTTATCTCCGTAAAGTTGCCACATTACAGAGAAGGTAATTCCCATAAGAATAGCACCGATAAAGACGTATTGCCTCCGTCTTCCCCAAACGGACTTGGTATTGTCGGAGATGAAACCCATGATAGGGTCTGTCACTGCGTCGAGGATACGGGGGAGAAAATACACGGTTCCCCACATCCATCCCGGGAATCCCAAATTCTGCACCAACACCACCATGAATATTCCAAGGGATGCTGGAAACATTTGGTTGGCTAACATTCCGACTCCGAAAGCGATCTTCTGGCCCATCGGGACTTTACTATGGGTTGCTGACATGGTAGATGAGTTTATTGTGGGGATACTGTTTGGATTTTTATTAATGTCTTTATAGAGTTGCCTACTTGGTTGGCGGTGCGCTGACAGTTTTCAAAAGGCTTTCCTTATCGCCGTTGTAGGTCTTGGCTATTGGGTTGCCACCTCTGGTAAATCCTTCAAAGGCACCCTTGTCCACCAAATCCCAAAGCGCAAACTTTGCCTCGCCCTTGAGACCGAAGAGTCCAAAGTGGTTTTCAGAACCGATTGGATTAGCGGCATCTTTCCATTGCTCATTGAATGCCTCGAAGAAAAAGCAGGAAATGCCGGCGGCGTTTGTCCATTCGCGCATGTGCTTGTAATAGAGGCCCTGCTTGTATTCGTCTGCCGCTCGCGAACCATCAGCTCCATAAAGCCCATCGGACACACTTGCCCAGCCTGTTTCGCCAATATGGATCGGTTTTTCCAGCCCGAGGCTTTTGACATAGCTAGCGACGGAGTCATATTGTGCCTTCGCAAAATCCCTGGCACGGAGCATCGCCTTGTCGACTTTTTCGATCTCAGATAGCTTCGATTCCTCTACAGGCACTTTCCAGAAATTGGGGTTGTAATGGGAATTGTGGAACGGATAGGTGTGGAAAGAAATGTAATCTACAGCCATTACCAGCTTCGCCAAGTCGGCTGTATGGTAACTTGAATCGCCGCCGCCCCAAGACGAAAAATCGTCCGAGCTCGTAATCCAAAGGTCTTTCGGGAGCTTCCCCTTGGCCTTGAGAGATTGTAGGTGGTTGACCCATTTCAAGATGACCGAAGGCTGCACAAAATAGCTCGTCGCCCAGCGTACCATCGCCTCGTTGCCCACTGCCAAAACCTTGACGATGTCGGGATATTGGTTGGCGAGTGCCACAGCGCGATCTATTTCTCCGGCGTTTTGTTCGCTTTCTACCTCATGGTCAGGTTCTTGATCCGTCCAGGCATTTTTGCAATCAATCCATGCACCCAGCATGACGTACATTTCAAAACTGGGGTCGGTCGTTTTTAGCTCATGGATGGCCTTGAGCAGGTTGGAAGCATGGGGAAACTGCACATTGTAGGTCCTGACGATCTTGATGTCCATCGCCTCCAATATCCTCAAGTCTTCCTTTAGCTGATCAATGGTAGGCTGAATTTCCCTGGATTTTTCCCGGTATCCTTCGTAGCATATTGCTTGGTAATTGGGATTGCCTAAAATATCTTTTGCTGTCACTTCTTTTGGTTTTTGTAGGTTTTCTGATTGGTTGTCCACTTGTCTTTGGCTGCAGGAAACTCCCGTCATGAAAGCTATTCCGAGGCAAACCGTATTGATGATCGATTTAAAACCCATTGGTGTCATACCTGTATCGTTTTGTTATTGTCCCGATGATGACCATGTTTTGTACCTCAGTCCATACCCGATGGGAAATAGCGGTTCGGGCTTGCTTTGCCAGAAGTTCGGACCATATTTCTCCTGATAGTCATCTGTCGATTTAGGCCAAGAGTGGGGAAGCTTACCTTTGAAATCATATTCCCCAAACAAAACCTCCGCAATCCCATCACCCTCCGAACCAGGCAACCAGGCGGCCACAAAGGCATCTGCCTGCTGGATTTGATCAGACACTACCAAAGGCCTCCCGGAAATCAGCACCACCACAGTTTTGATTCCCTTTTCTGTATATGCATTGATGTAATTTTGATGGGTTTCGGTCAATGTCAATTGGAATAGATTCATTGGTCCGTCCACATCCCCGAAAAACTCCGCATAGGGAGCTTCCCCGACCACAATCACGGCGACATCCACGTCTGCAGCATCAGCCGTACCGGTAGGATCGTAAATGACTTCATTAGAAGCATGTTTTCTGATTCCTTCGAGAATCGTCGTAGCGCCTTTGTAGTTTTCGGTTGTTCCCTGCCAGTTGACGGTCCAACCCCCGGATTGTAGTCCTGAATTGTCGCCGAACTCACCCACCACGGCGATTTTGGCATCCCTTTTCAAGGGAAGGACACCTTTTTCGTTTTTAAGTAAAACCAGCGATTCACGAACCGCCTGCTGGGCAATATCCCGGTGGAATTGGATACCGATTTTCTCGATCAGTTTGGGGTCTGGATAAGGGTTTTCGAACAATCCCAAGCGAAACTTCTGCCTCAGAATCCTCCTTACGGCGTCGTCTATTCGATCTTGGGGAATTTCCTGATTCAAGACGCCGTTCCGGACGCCCTCTTGAAACATGTCCAGATCGCCATCCACAGCCATCACCATATCGATACCCGCATTGATGATGGCGTTTTGTCCAAAACGTGAGTATGCCTTCCAATCGGACACCACAATGCCGTCAAATCCCAACTGACCTTTCAAGATATCCGTGATCATCGCCCGATGGGCATGCATGGATACACCGTTTAGGGTGTTGAATGAAGCCATCACCGAGCCTACGCCCGCGTCGACGGCAGCACGATAGGGGGGAAGCAGCCGTTGGATTACTTCCTCATGGGTCAGAGAGGTATTACCTCCTTCCACACCAAAATCCGTCGCCCCATCTCCAATAAAATGCTTGGCCGTGGCCATAAGCGAAAAGAACTCGCCCTGATGCCCAATCACAGATGCTTTTGCCATTTCCGTAGTGATTTCGGTGCTTTCCGAAAATGCTTCATACACCCGTCCCCATTTTTCATTGAAAGGAATGGCGACGCAGGGCGAAAAGACCCAATTGAAACCGGTAGCCTTTGATTCTATGGCTGTAATCTCTGCCGCTTTCGCGACAAGCTCCGTGTTTCCGGAAGCTCCCAAGCCTATATTGTGGGGAAAAATGGTGGCACCCTCGTAGGTGTTTTGGCCATGTACTGCATCCACGCCGAATACCAAAGGAATGCCAAGGCGGGTGGATAAAGCCTGTCTTTGGAACTCGGTAAATTTGGCTTGCCATTCCGTGGCATCATTGCCTGGAAGCGGACCTTGGGTATGGATTACAGAACCGATGTATTTGTTTTTGACATCCTCTAAAGTAACGTCATCAAAATGGCGTACCTGTGACATCTGACCGATTTTTTCTTCAAGGGTCATTTGAGCAAGCAGCGCATCGATCTTTTGCTCGATTATTGGGTCCGTTTTGATTTTCTTATCCATGCTGAGGGTTTGAAAATAGGTTTAGTCCTAGGGTTTGTTTTCAAAGAAATTGGAATTGCTACCTCAACATCGCCTCCTCCAAGTGAACCTCCAGTTGAATTACATTACCAGTTCGACTGAAAATACCCGCGCTTATTTCTTCGCCCAAGCTAAGTTCTTTGATTTGTGAGCTAGAACCATCCTTTAAAATCACCTCAATCCTGTTTTCTGATGCCAAATGATAAACCACAGGAACCTGACAGTAGGTAAAGGCCAAAGAATTCTTTTTCAATGCCAACTCGACCGAGGCCCCAGACAGGTCAACGTACCGGAACGTTTGTCCGCTTGAGAGGAATTCAGATTTTCTTAGCATGCGCGGCTCAAATGAAATCCGTCCTTCAACAACGGAAACCCCCAATTCCCCAAAGCGGGAAATTATATCCTCCTTCACTTGTCCCGTCATGCCGGGCTGTTGTGCACCTTTGTTGGCTGGTGTATGGGAATATGGGTCCGTCGGGAAGGCACCATAAAGCGAGGGAGATTTGTGAACGCCGATTCCTTCATTGATCTCATAGTAGTGGGCTATAAGTCCATTTACGACTGATTCAGGCGCTTTCTCCTTGATCGCCTTTTGGCAGCATTCCATGACCGCCAATTGGAGTTTGGATACCATATGCCAATAAATCGAGCCAAGCCCCTCGTATCCGTAGAATGTGCCTGAGCGACCGGTGAAAGCCTTGTGGTTGAATACCGTTTCAAAGATTTGGAGTACTTCTTTCTTACTTGATTCCGAAACCGATTGGCCGTCAATTTCCAAGGAATCCAATGCGCTTTGGAGATCGGAGGCATTTTTGAAATTGCCGTTGAAATGGAAATCCCCTTTGACGTCTTGTTCGATGATACGCTTGTCCTTGTCTTTCGATAGGCTGCTCAGCAAAGCTGACTTTGCCACTTCCGATTTTGGGATATTATTCTTTTGGAGAAAACCTGGGAGATCCTTGTTGGGATACAGTAAATAGCTGTATTGGTCTTTTCTGAAAAGATCACTTTTCTTGAGACTTTCAAGGGTTTCAAGAGCTTCCGAGGATGTCAAATAGCCCGAACTCAGGACCGCCACTTGACCTTCGAGCATTTCGCTGAGGTATGAAATGGAGACTTCAGTTTCGTTTTCGACCGTCATCAAGTTGTACGAATGGTACAGGCTGTCGCGTCGTTTGTTTGCGCGAATCGAATGCTCAAGATAGCTTAAACATACATTCGAAAATTCAATTATATCACTGAGTTTCAGTGTTTTTTGATGATTACTGAAAGTATTACTGTAGATATTATTTCTAAATTGACTTCCTGCAGTTCCCAATGCGTCCAGGATTGCTTTGCGGTTTTTATCGTTGATTGGACCGTAAAGCAAATGCTGATATGTAATCAGTGCTTGATGGATTTGCTGAAAAAAGGTCAGCACTTCCTCAGAAACATGTACTTCTGAGACGGGGCTTTTAGCCAGGATGCTGTTGAAAAAAGTAAGGAATCGCCGGAGATAAAAAAGTGTCACCATGGATACACCATTGCCGACCAAGGCATTGTTGGCGTCATTCCATTCCGGGCGTTGCGTATTCATCCAAATGCCTCCTTCTGGGATGAAATTTGACACCTTCGCCAAAACGGTCGCAAGGATTTTCTCCAGGAAGTTTACATGGTGGATGGCCCCGGTTTTGTTTTGGAGCAAAGCTGCATCAGCCCCTAATTGAGACCATCGATGTTGGATGGCGTGGTCCAGCTTGTGGTCAAAATCAATCGTATCCTTTGGATTGCGAAGGATGTCTTCGTAGGGTTTGATCTTGTAGGGCACATTTGCATAGACAAACATGTCCTGATCGAAATAACTTTCCAGTTTTCCGGGCGCGTGGCGTTCCGAAAACTCCAGGAATTTCAAGAGGTAAATTATCTGATGATCACCCCAATACCCGATGTAGGACCATGGGTCGTCGGCTTCGATTTTTTCCCAATCGATGCCATTTTTGGTGATGCGGTAGGGATTATAACCATCAAATGTTGAGGCATTTAGAAACTTAAAGATCATGCCGTCAATAAACTCCGGATAGGAGAGGGCCAGGGCTTCCCAGTTCTGAAAAATATCCCTCCAATTGCCTGCGTAATCCAGGACTTTCGATCCATCGTGCTCGTTGCGGGTGTTGATGGAAAATTGGTTCCAAGGCCTGCTGGGATCGCCGTGCCTGCGGCTGAATTTTAGTGGCAAATATTCGAGACATAGCCTTTTCAGGTCGTTGTCCTCGGTTTTGGAAGTGAGATTCTGGAGTTGTGTTCTGGAAAACTCGTTTGGAAGAGTTTTCAGGGTTTGGATATGTTTCCCGAATACCTGTGTGTTTGCATTTTTGAGATAGGTCAAAAAATCACCTCTCTCGATTTGATAATCCTTGTCAAATATCCCCCCACGCATGATGTTGAACATGGAGTTGGCAAAATGGCGGGTATCTTTCATATGATCCGCGGTCAATTGAAGTCCGTCAGCCGCTGCGTTTAGTTGGACGAGCTGTCGGGTTCCGGATTTGATATCCTCTTTGACGGCGGATGCTAAGTTCTTGTCGTTTTTGATCGCCTCTGCCAAGGCGACAATTTGTGAAGCGTTTTGATTGATATCAGCAATGAGCATCCATTCTTTTTGGTTGCCTGCCGACAGAGTGAGTTCTGTTTGGACAAAGTATGCTCCTTTTTCGGCCTTTACGTCCGTTTCCTCGACCACATGCTGGCCGTTCCTGAAAGGCTCGAGTTGGGAGGAGGAGAGGAGTCTCTTTGCATTGGGGATCCCCAATGACCAGGCAACACTCGCCTTCAATGCTTCACTGGGTTCAGCTTTGTCCACAATGATGGCACTCAAGGCAAAAATTCCGAGGCCGCTTTCCTTTTCCAGCTCGCTTCTTTTGTAAGCATCCACAAGGTTGCTTCGGATTCCCTGAAGCGCACTTCCCACGCCATAGGGCATGATGTTTTGAATACCGTCCAATATTGAAATGTGAGCCTCCTCAGCACCGAGATTTGTCAAGGAGCTTGTCTTCACAAATCCAAATTTGTCACTCGTGGACCATTGATATCGGAAAGTAAGATTCAAGTCCTCGTTGATCTCTTCGAAAAGTATCTTGTCTCCGTAAACGTTTTTGTAGAGGTTTCTCTTGAGTCGGTAAAGGTTGGCGAAGTGAACGGAAAATGGTTCCCATATTTGAAATTGGCCGTTATTCTCAATCCGAACGATGGTTTTAGAACCCGTCATTTCATTGGATTCTATGATTTTATCGTCCGTGTAATAAGGGAAAAGTGCATTTTCTGGATCTTTCCTGCCTGCACTCAGACCGCCGTTACTCCCGATGAACATCCAATGGTTGGAATCACTCACGATGCTCATAAAAAATGGTCGCATCTTGTCGCAATTGGATATTTTCAAATATTCTTCCTGACCTATTTTGACTGTTTCAAGCGTAACCTGCTTTGTGTTTTGCTTGCTGATGCCTTGATGCATAAGACTGCTGGTATGGTTAAGTGGGGGACTTAAAACGAACCGAGCTTTAGGGCTCGGTTCGTTGTAAATTGAAATTTCACTTCTGTGGTGGCTATAGTTTTTCTATCCTGACGTTATCAATCAGAACCGCACCGGCACCACCTCCGCCAGTAGCAAAGTTGAAGTCAATGATGAAAAGCTTACCAGCGGGATCAATAGCATCTACCTCTTGGGAAATGGTCGTGAAGTTTGAAGTGCTGATTGATCCTTGTGTATCAAATGTGTTGGTTGTGATAACTCCGCCTCCAGGATTTGGAGTTTGAGTCTGCATGTGTAGTGCCGAAGCCACGATCGGGGTCACCACTTTGGCGTCATACTTTATCCTGATTTTGGTATTCCCCTTGTAATCGACATTGTCGTTGGTGTACCTGAAAATAAACGCGCCTGCCGCTGGATCTGTCAGGGTGAGCAGAATTGCTCCTGATCCGCCAACTCCACCGTCTGCGCTGTGCGTTACGGTTGCTTTCGTGTTATCTGCAGCATTGGCAAGCCTTGCCCATTTGTCAAGTGAAGTGGCGTTGTTAAAATCCTCCAAGAAAAATGCTTCTCCTGTTCCGCCCGGGCCTCCACCTTCAAACCTGATGTCATCGAAATAATAGGTTTCGGTCGATGAAGTCAATCCGCCATCTGAACCATCAGGATTGTCTGGTTTGATTACCAATTGATTCAAACCGGTGTTGCTTCCTGGGATATCCGTAAACTTCACCTCAACCTCAACCCAAGTATTGGCTTGGGCAATGGTTCTAAACTGTGGAGGAGGATTTCCAGATCCTGGAGGTTGTGGTTCGCTGTTCAATTCGAATCTCATCACCACGTTGGCCTTTGATGAATAGACTTTCAATTTTAAAGTCTGGGTAGCATCAAATTTGTCAGGAAATGCATTTTGAAAGCCAGCCCATCTATTGGTACCTGTAGCCTTGACAACTTTGAGCACATTGTTTGAAGTGTTGATTCCTGTCTTGGATGGATTCTCGGCAAGCTGTGTTGTGATGCTTCCATCATTATTGAAAGTGCTGATGAACGACTCACAGGATTCGAAAGTAACCGGGAACGCTGTAGCTGCAACTGGTGTACCGGAGCAGCCGCCAGTTCCGCCACTACCACCATCGCTCTTCTGCGTGATATCGTCGACGTAGAACGCACCAGCGGTATTTCCTGGACCATCAACGAATATGACCATCGTGCTGTAGGATGCAGATGCAGCGCTAAAATTGAATGTCAGGTCTTGCCATCCCGTGGTGGTTGCCGTTGCCACTGTCTCTACCGGGTCTGCCGTGCCGTTTTCGAATTTCAATAATACCGGTACGTTTGCCTTAGATGAGTTGAATCTCATCGTGATTACTTTATCCGTAGCGAAGTTAACCGCAGTTCCCATCGCAAATGCAACACCTTCCCATTGTGCACCTGAGTTTGTGATTTTCCCGGCCTTGTTTGAAGCGTTCGCCGGATCGGCGGCCACTTCAAAGGCTGCACCATTGAACACCGAGAATACTTCCTTACCGTCTTCAAAATTGAATGGAAGTTTAGAAGTGTTTGATTCAAGCAGTTCGAGAGAGACGTTATCCAAGACCACAACGCCTACATCTGCTCCAAGGTCAAATATTACGCGGCTGTTGTCGCTATCAAAATTGGCAACAAATTCAGCAGTGAATCTTTGGACAGTTTGGGTAATGGTGAATTCCTGCGTCACATTCGTCCAAGGTGCTTCGTTCAAACCAATGCCAGCAATTATTTTTCGGCCTGCGGCTTTATCTGTAGATGAGTTGAATGAGAGCCTGTATTTGTTTCCATTTCTCAGTGGAAGCACTTGGCTTACGTTTACATCAAATGGATTTCCAGCGACGGTGACGTTGGAGAATGAGAACTTGTTTCCACCATCTTCCCTCACATCTAGACCATTGCCTATCCAACCTGTAGCACCCGCTTGGAAATCACCGTTTGTCAGCAAGCCGTCGTCGAACGTTACTTTTACAGTTCTCTTTACCTCTGTGGCGGCATTTCCGGCCGCATCGCTCACATTGTATGCAAGTACATATTCGCCGGGGTTCATTTTATTGACTGTTCCGGTCACTACAATGTTTGCAGTGATGTCACCGTCTACGTTGTCGTTTGCGGTAGCACCGGGGTCGGTGAAATCCTCACCGATTTCAATCTCTATGCTCGCAGGTCCCAAGAGCGTGATTACCGGAGCTTCGTCGTCGGTAATGATCACTTTCAATTCAATGGAGATAGTCTCTTTGGCTTCGGTTGATCCCCCCAAATTGGTGGCGACAAGCGAAACTGTGTAATCCCCATCTTCCATGTAGGTTTTTACTGGATCTTTCAATGTCGAAAAAGTACCGTCTCCAAAATCCCATTGGTAGGAATCGGCATTTTTTGAAGTATTCGTAAAGGTTACGACACCTCCCGTATCAGCATCAATTGAATAGGTGAAACTGGCGGTAGGTTTTGGAATCGTTTCCTCTTCCTTACACCCCCAGAAGACCGCAACCGCAGCAAGCGATAAGGCCCCCAAAAGCTGAGTAATTCTGAATTTATTGAACATATTATTTTGGTTTATTTGTACTAAAATCACTGGTAAACTCTTACATAATCGACTATCATCGTTTGCGGAAATCTCGAATTCGCAGAGGGTGCTCCAACGAAATTTCCTCCTATGGCGACGTTGAGCAGGATGAAAAATGGCTTGTCAAAGACCCATTCAGCATTTGTGGGCAGACTTTCTGGGGTTATCCGTTGATAAAGCCTGTTGTCGACGAAAAAGTCGATGTTGTCCGGACCCCATTCCACGGCAAAAACATGGTATTCTGTATCGAATCTGGAATCAACCAGCTCAAAAGACTCTGTTATCGCATTTCCGCCCGAATATCCTGGGCCATGAATCGATCCATGTACCACCCGTGGCTGCTGTCCTCGAAGCTCCATGATATCGATTTCTCCTGTCTGGGGCCATCCTACCTGATCGATATCCGCGCCGAGCATCCAAAATGCCGGCCACAATCCTTGGCTAAATGGGGTCTTCAATCGCGCTTCGATCCGACCATACCTGAACTCTTTTAGTCCTTTTGTTTTGATACGGGCAGAGGTATAGCCGCTTCCCTGGAAATTCTCTTTGATGGCAGTAATCACCAAGTTGCCGCGACCATCCAAAGAGATATTCTGCGGACGATTGGTGTAATACTGGAGTTCATTGTTGCCCCATCCGCCGGAGCCGGTGCCGATGTCATAAGCCCAGAAGTCTGGGTTTGGCGCATCTCCCGTTGTGCCATCAAATTCATCAGACCACACCAAGGTCTTGTAAACACTTCCGGGAGTTTCTTCGCCATTGTCACAGCCGAAAAACAGTATCCCCACCAATATTGGCATCAATAAGGGATAGCATAATTTATGTATGTTGATCTTCATCTTTCTCAATTTTAATTTTTTGTACTGGATCATCTGTAGAAATAGACATTGTCCACATAGATGTTGGAAATGGTTCCATCTGACACGAAGAATATCAGGTCGACGTCATTCGGCACCCCCAAGCCTGCAAAATCACTGATCGGAATGTCATAACTGACCCAATTATCCCTTACCAAAGGCTTGTAACTAACCAGGTTTACAGATCCCGATGTCTCGTTTGGCCCGTTGTTGTTAATAATCACGACCCTTAAAAAATCTCCTGGATTGAGCGCTTCCCTTACATTAACATCCAAATGCAAATGGGTCATGGCGGAAGCGTTGACATCAGGCGACTGAAACATGTTAATACTCACAAAATTCAGCTGTGTGTAGCTTAGGATGTTTTCGCCTGCGATATTGATTGCGCCTCCCTGTGTAGTCTGGAATTGGAAGAATCCGTTGAAATTATCCACTTGGACGTTTTGGTATGCATCGCTGAAGATGGAGACTACGTTGGCGGGATTTCTCGCTGGCGGGGTAGGGGCGGAATTGAATTGTCCGGCAGAGTTCACCGTCAATGACCCCAAGGCATTCATGGGGTTACTGCCTCCTCCGACAGTTCCCGTGACTGTCGTAGTGCCGGCGCTGAGGACAGAAATCTGCCCGAGATTGTTTACCGTAGCTACGCTCGGATTTGAAGAGCGGAAATTGAAATAGGCCGGAGCTGCATTCACAGATACATCCAAACCATCCACGTTGAAGACAACGTTGGTCCCCGTGACGGGGATGGTGACTCCATTGAATGATGAAGTCGTTGGGTTTTCCCCATTGAAGATCCTGGGTAGCGGTTGGGCAACTTTTCCAAGTTTTTCAAACCTCAGCTCATCGATCCAAAAAGTATACCCGACTTCTTGACCGACGGGGCCGATTCCTCCTGCGGCAAATTGAAACACACCCCGCTCCTCCAAAAGTTTGGAGGGATCAGGAATTGGGATAAT
This sequence comes from Mariniradius saccharolyticus AK6, assembly GCF_000330725.2. GTDB lineage: Bacteria > Bacteroidota > Bacteroidia > Cytophagales > Cyclobacteriaceae > Mariniradius > Mariniradius saccharolyticus. The sequence goes on from NZ_AMZY02000016.1 coordinate 23,352, forward strand.
GAATTTCTTCCATTGGGTGGTGAAATCCACGTTTGTCATGTACGCGCGGTATGTATCACCCAGAAAATCCTGCCCAAATCCTATTTCTGCAATCGTTGCAGCCTGACTCGCCTTGGCATAAAAGGTCAGTGCATTGAAGTCTTGCAAGTCCCTGCCAGCGCCGTCAATTCTGAATATGGCACCCGCGAAATTTCCCCCCGGATCATCCGCATTTGGAACGTCGATTCTGATAGAAGATATTCCTTTGTAGGCGACGCGGTTATCCACGGAGAAAACATCGGGTTTTGCGCCTGCATAAGGAAAGTAAAAATCACTCCCTAAACCAATGAAGGTATCAGTGAATATTTCAGGGTTTCTGCTGAATCTGGCCCTTGGAAGGTCCTCTACCTCCTCTCTCGTGCATCCTAAAAACGCAAACACAAGAAGTGTAAATAATGTATATCTAAAGTTTTTCATAATCGTTGTATTCATCCTTTTTAGCATAATCTACTTCCCAACGTTGATATGTATATAAGTTCTGAATTCCCATTCGTTGCCATTTGGATAACCGATGGCTTTGGGGTCTGGAACCACGTTGCCGCTGATATCAACCGTTTGTGCTGGATTGTAACGGGGCGAGTATTGATCCAAAGAACGCCAAGTGAAGCGCATCCCCATGGTTGTATTTGGTAGGATGTACCATTCTTGTTTGCCCACGGATGTGGAGATATCTGCCATTAGTTGCAGTGGGAACGTTAGGTTAAAGTCCCTGTGGAAGTCAAAAGGTCCCCAATCATTGAATTTGACATGGGAGGAGACTTTGATTGTCTTGTAGATCATTCTGACATCCCCGCCGAAGCGTTCCACCGTTCTCGGGTCAGGACCATTGGCTTGGCCATTTCCACCATACAGGTTGACTATAAAGCCGAGCCTCGGATTCACTTTGGAGACAATGCGGCTCCTTACTTCCCAAAGGTCCAAAGCAGGTGGCGCACCGTCTGCGGCCACGGGTGTACGTCCGGTTCCAGGGAAAATGATTGCCGCATCCATCACAGTAGGCAAGTGGCGATAGACGAATCCTAAATTAGCCGCGAGCGTAGCATCCTCAGCGCGGTCATTATCCCACTCGTACATGAAAGTCCCCGGCGTAGGATCAAATGACAAAAGAAGTTCACCACCAATGGTTTCTCTGTTGGATCTCACTACGAATGGATCGTCCAAGATATTCCTTGGGCGTGCGGGACCACCAATTTCCTTGGATATAGGATCGACCAGCGGTTTTTGCCACATAAAGTTGGGTGCTACCTGCCATTTGCCCATCGTATAGGTCAAACCGGTCAATAAAAGGTTTTTATTGCCGCTTCCGCTGTCTTTGAGCTGCCAGCCGGTGAATGTGGTTGTATAGTCACCGCCTCCATTAGCTACCAATCCTTGGGCGGCTGCTTGTGCATACCAGTTAATCCTTCCGGCGGCATAGGTGAGTTTGACCTTTCCTCCCCATGTATCGGCCATATTGATTTGGTCGATATATGTTTGGTAATTCCCTTCCGAACCGCGGACGACTTGGAATTCACGACCCACGAGTGGTTGTCCACCCCAAATACCTCCTGCTTGAAGTGTCAGGTTTTCAAAGAGCTTTGTTTCTGTTTGAAGGGTCACCCGACGGGTTCTAGGTTGTGGAATTGCGATGGAGCTTATCGCTTGGCCTGGGTCATCCAAGTCCTCGTGGAAAATACCTATAACGGTTGATTTGCCAAGTTTGCGCTGGTATTTGACCAAGACGGCTGGGTTGGCACCCCACCAAAGCTCACGGCCAAAAGCAACCTTCACGCCTTTTAGGGCCTTTTTTCCCGTGATCTCTACGCCCGATGGCGCAAGCGCATTATAGATATCTATGTTTGGGCCGTAATTTGCCTCAGGATAAAGTCCGAAAAAGTCCCCTTCATATTCCCAATGGTAGTGGCCTGTTCGATAAAAACCCTTCAGGTCAAATATCTTATGATTCCAAGTGTACTCGGCCTGGTAGATTGCCACTCTGTTGAGTGACTCCAATACCTGGGTACCCGCTTGGGTCTGGATATTGAGAGGTCGCCCCCTGTTTTCGTAGAAAATTTCATCGATTGGATTCAATGCCACGTTACCGAGAACGTTCATGACGACGTTTGCGCGGACATTGGAGGTGGGGTTTGCTTCTACTCCCACAAAAAAGGATTGAAGGTGGTCAAAGCCCTGCTGGTTTGGGAAAGTAACGTTGTCCGGATCGGGAGATTTTGGGGTAGTAGTCAGGTAACCTCCTGTATTGAAAGTCGTAAATTCAGCGCGCAATTGACTGACCGATAGTAGCTTGGATTGCTCGCCAGCCAGCGCAGCTTGATCGCTACGGGCCCTCATGGCTGCATCGATCACCTGAATCGATGCAAAATGGGTTGCTACGTTTTCCGCAGTCATTCCCGGTAAATATGGATTCAAGTTGTGAGCTTCCTTCAGTGCGTAGTAGGCAGCTCGCGGATAAAGGGTGTAAAGACCGCGGGGACTTGTCGGGCCTTTGGCGCAGATTCCAAACCATTCTTCGTTCATGTTATTCTCACCCTGTACAAAGTCGTGAAAATAACCACCATTCGACCAAGAAGCTTCCGTATTGTGCACGTCTAGGTCAGTGGTTTGACCTGTTTTCCACCATCCGTCGCTGAACTGAAAAGTAAAGCCACCCAATGAATTCCCGGCTTTTCCAAGACCTGCAGCGTTTTCATAGATTTCCTTCCAGTTGCCAACCATAAAAAACGCTTGGGACTCTTGGTCTTCCCGGTTTTCGACAGCATTAAAGGCATCTGCGCCGAATTCGGTGAACAAAATTGGCTTGTTCAGTTCTCGGCGTACTCGCTCGAATGCGTCACCGAAAGACACGCCTCGGTACATATTGGTCCCGAATATGTCAACATCCTTACACTCTTCTTTGATGATTTCGAGAAAAAGCAAATCGCCGTTACAGATTGCGATGGGGCGACTTGAGTCAATGCTTTTCATCGCCAAGGTCGCTTCATTGAACAACTTGTACATGGCAGTTGCCCTGACCGTGGACTTTCTGTCTTCAACAGGTATGTCCTCGGTTTCGGCACCTTCCCAAAACAAGCCGTAGTTGTTTTCGTTGCCGAGAAGGAAGAGTAGGAGACCCGGAGTGTCGCGATACTCGCTTACCATTTGTGTCACTTCCGCCAACAGTAACTTCCTGACGCGTGGGTCCGCGTACTCTGTGTTGGCAACCCAAGTACCGTCAAGGGTCAATCCGTATCGCCCGAAGGAGTGGTTGAGCATGGTGTAGATCCCATACTTCTCATATATATATGTGATCCATTTCGCCGGAACGCCGGTGTATTGCCTGACCGCATTCACGCCCATGTTTTTCAACATCGGCATTTCTGCATCCAGGGCAGCCATGATGATGTCATCCGGCTGTTTCCATAGGCTGTAGTTGAAATTGGTGCCAATCGGAAAATAATCCCAGTTCATTCCGTTGACCATGAAATCCTTCCCATTAACCTGGAGCTTCATCCCGCTGTCATCTTGGACAACAGTCACCTGGGAAGATTGTGCGTAACCGCTCACCCTAAAAAATAGTAGCGTAAGCGCCAAAAGGTAAATATGTTTCATAGTTATTTTGGTGTTAATCGTAACCGATCCGAAGCACCGCGTGGTAGGCGCGGTTTCCGAAATCGATTGTAATTACCCAATTCAACCTGAAAAAAAGAAAAAAAAGACTACGTCAATTCTTTCTCATTACTACTACAAAACTTTAAAATTGCGCAGTGCAATCGATTTTTCTGAATACATTTGCCAGATATGAGTACTACAACAAGAAGACTAAAACGATTTACCTCTGATTCTCGGTTTTTTTTGAAGAATTGGCTAGTATTTTCCTTATTTCTGTCGGTGATATCGGCTACCCATGCCTTTTCGGGAAAATATCCGATTCGGAATTTTACGCCAGCCGAATATGGTGCTGGAATTCAGAATATCGACTTCGCGCAGAACAGGGATTTGAACCTATTTGTGGCCAATAATCTTGGTGTATTGTCCTTCAATGGAAATCAATGGAAAACCTACGCCCGAAACACCGGGAAGAAGCAGCGTTCATTGGCATTTGATGTGGGATTGGACCGATTGTACGTCGGGTCTCAAGGCGATTTCGGTTTTTTTGAGGACGATTGGCGTTATGTTTCTTTGCTGGAAAAGATTCCGGAAGATGAGCGCGACTTTGATGAGGTGTGGGATGTTTTCATTTTGGGTTCGAATGTGTTTTTCTGCACTTTCCAAGGCATCTATCGCTATGACGGCCAAGGTGTCTCTTTAATCAGCCATCCACATGGGTTTAACAGGGCTTTTTTGGTCAATAACAAGTTGTTTACCCAGTCTCAGTCCGGAGAACTTTTTGAGATTGACGGAAACAAATTGATGCCGCTTGGCCGAAATTCACGGGTGAACCAGGTGGTGGCAGGTGTCGTGAGAAAAGAAACGGGGTACGTGGTCGTCTATAACTCTGGTGAAGTCGAATTCTTGGACACGTCGGGTTCAAAGGGGATTTTCCCTGATCTCGCAAATGCATTGTCGGGAAAATATGTCAACCATGTAGCCCAAATCTCAGACGGGCGCCTCGTAATTTCTACCCAACGTGCTGGCTTGTATATTTTTGATATGCAATCTGGTCAGTTGGAAAACATCACAGTAGACGGTGGTCTGCTGTCGAATGCCTGTCTCCGGGTGTTTCAAGATAACGGCGGCAGCCTATGGGTGGGTATGCAGAACGGGATTGCACTTATAGATATAAGGTCTCCAATAAGACTGATAAACCAAAATATTGGCTTGGAGGGGAGTGGATATGAGGCTTTTGAGACAGGCGAGGGAATCTATTTCACTACATCGAATGGCATTTACTTTCGACCGATAGGCAAGGCTGAGAGCATGTTTCTTACAGGTACAGAAGGTCCGGCTTATGGTCTGCAACAAATAAACGAGAAGTTGTATGCGGGGCACCATACCGGTTTGTTTATGCTGGAAAATGGAAAAGCCACCAGAATTTTGAAGAGTGACGGGCTTTGGCAGGTGAAGCCTTTGCAGGCAAATCCAAAGTATGCGATTGGAGGTACTTACTCAGGTCTTCATTTGTTTGAGATCGATGAAAAAGGCGTATTACGTGAGGTCCAAAAAATCAAGGGATTTAATGAATCAAGTCGGTTTTTCGAAGAAGATGTAAAGGGAAGAATCTGGGTAGGCCAATATTACAAAGGCCTCTATCTGATTAGTTTGAACAATACGCTCAGGGAAGCAGATGTCGAAAAGATATCGGAATCTAGTCAGCTGCCGATTCAGCAGTATGTCTTTCTAAGTAGGGTGGATGATGAAATTTACGTTTGTACAACCAAAGGGATTTATAAACTCAACCAAATAACCGACACGATAGAGGAGGAGCAGGTGTTTTCCAAAATCGTAGGAAGGAACTGGATTTATCAGTTTGTGCAGGATAAGCGGAAAAATGTCTATGTCCAGTCTGAAAACGCCATGGCGCTATTCAAACAAGTTGGGCCGGGAAATTACGTAGACGTGCCATCGTCGTTGTTTCAACTTCGCCAATCCTTCAACAACGACCTGCTAAGCGTTTCCACGAACGTTACAAACGGGGTTCTGTTCAACGCAAATGAAGGGTTTATCTACTATGATCCCGGGTTGGAAGACAGGGCATCCTTTGCGAAAGAACCCTTGATTGACAAAATCATCAGTGTCGCAGACGACAGCACTTTCTATTTTCGAAAGCCATTCAGTGCGAGGCCTGATGAGATTCAGCCGATTCGGATCACGGAAGGCACGCGGGTTTTACAGTTTGTGATGGAGTCCTTCATCTTTGGTGATGCCAATAATCAAAATTTCAGGTATCAACTCAGCGGTTTTGACAAGGATTTTGGCGAATGGACAAATTTATTTGTCAAAGAGTACACCAACTTGAAAGTCGGAGAATATGAATTTCGGGTGCAGACCTTTGGTTCGCGTGGAGAAATCGTTACAAGCAAGCCACTCAAAGTGATCGTGATGCCTCCATTTTATAAAAGTGTATTTGCGAAGGTTATCTATTTTTTGCTAGGCTTGACGGTTTTATACCTGTTGTACCGCCTACAGCGGCAATACTACAGGGGAAAGCAGGCAGAACTCGAACAATCACGAAAACTGGAGATCGAGAGAAAACAGAAGGAACTGCAGCAGGTCAAGGAAGAACAGACTAAATCCGAACTGCAGCATTTGAATACGCTTTTAGCGGCATCGACAATGAACTTGGTTGTGAAAAACGAGTTCATGGAAAACATCAAAGAGGAAATCCGAGTGGCAACGAAAACGGACAAGGTTGAAGACAAGCAACTTGCACTGGAGCGTATTTTCAAGGAAATCGATTCCACGCTGAAGGTTCATGAGGACTGGAAGCAATTCGAATATCACTTTGACCGCGTACATGGAGACTTCCTTTCACGACTGACCGCGGAGTTCCGGGACCTGACGCCTGGAGAACAAAAACTCTGCGCATTTCTGCGTCTCAATATGGACACCAAAGAAATCGCGAACCTTATGGGCATTACGCTGCGCGGCGTGGAAGTGTCGCGCTATCGGCTGCGTAAGAAACTTGGCTTGGATTCCCATCAGAATCTGTCGAAGTTTATTTTGGAGTATTAGCCATTAAATCGAGGTACGAACGACGGGAACCCAAATCAGCCCAATTCGTTGACTTTTGTTATATAATTTACATTATGTTAAATAAATATTGAAACAACACGGTAAAGGATTCACTTTTTCAAATATGTACAAATTCCTGGTTCCCTTCCACACTGGATCGATGAGATTCCTTTGGCACATCCACTTATCACTAGGCTATTGTTAAAGCATGGAATTTTCGGTAACATTCAGACTCATATGGACTAATGCAGCAAAAAAAAATCAATACCGCACAGCTCGGATTGTTCCTTGGGCCCCTGTTGTTTTTGCTAGTGCTTTTCGGATTCGAGTCGGAAAGTTTGCCGCCAAGCGCACAGGCGATGCTTGCGGTGGCACTTTGGATCGCTATCTGGTGGATAACAGAAGCAATCCCGATAGCGGCGACTTCCCTGCTTCCCCTTGTTTTATTGCCGTTGTTGGGTGCCTTGCCGATTGGGGATACTGCGGCATCCTATTCCCATCCAATGGTTTTGCTGTACATGGGCGGGTTTATGATTGCTGTGACGATCGAGAAATGGAACCTGCACAAGCGCATTGCTTTGACGATCATCAGCTGGATCGGGACAAACCTCCGATTTGTATTGCTCGGTTTTATGGTGGCCACGGGCTTTATCTCGATGTGGATATCCAACACCGCGACGTCGTTGATGATGCTCCCCATTGCAATGGCCGTAGTCAACCAACTCTCGCCTGAGTCCCCTACCAATCCATTGATTGACAATTATTTGGGTAAGGCGATGATGTTGGGCATTGCCTATGGCGCTTCCATTGGCGGTATGGCGACGTTGATTGGTACTCCTACCAACATTATTTTGGCCGGATTGGTCAAGGAGCTTTATGGCTTTGAAATCAGCTTTTTTGATTGGTTTATCTTCGGTTTTCCGGTTTCGGTCGTCCTGCTTCTGCTTTGTTGGCAGTATTTGGTCAGGGTCGGATTCCCGCTGACGAATGACCTTCAAATTTCCGGTGGCAAGGAGGAAATCAAGCGCCAATTGGATATCCTTGGTCCTATGGGTATAGAGGAAAAACGGGTATCAATGGTCTTTGGACTTGTCAGCATCGCTTGGATTACACGGACGTTTTTGCTTCAGCAATGGCTTCCAGCATTGGATGATACGATTATTGCCTTTGTGGGCGTGCTCCTTCTTTTCGTCCTCCCCTCTTCCAAACCCAAAACTAACCTATTAGACTGGAAAACAGCAGAGCGCATTCCTTGGGGAATTCTCTTGCTTTTCGGTGGCGGTATGGCTTTGGCTGAAGGTTTCAAAGTCACCGGCTTGGCGGATTGGATAGGCAGTCAGTTTGTGTTCTTGGATTACCTGGCGTTTGGATTGTTCTTATTGATTGTAGTGGCTGCAGTCAATTTCCTGACTGAAGTCACATCAAACGTGGCAACTGCATCGATGATATTGCCGATTTTGGCCGCGGTGGCATCTTCACTAGGCGTGCATCCCTTTGGATTGATGGTCGGCGCTACTTTGGCAGCGAGTTGTGCATTTATGCTGCCCGTTGCGACACCTCCCAATGCAGTGGTATTTGGCTCAGGATATTTGCGGATGAACGATATGGTGAAAGCGGGCTTTTGGATGAACATCCTTTCGATCTTGCTCATCACAGGTTTTATTCTCTTCCTGCTCCCCTATTTATGGGGTATTGACTTGAATAAGTATCCTTTCTAGCAGGTGGCGTAGCCTAGGAAAGTTCGTTTCTCGCAAAGACGGCAAAGGAGCAAAGAACGCTAAGGAAACAGTGTTCAGTCGCAGATGCCAGAAAGTATTTCGAGCATTTGTGGAAATGGATCTCACCCAAAGACCTCCGAGACGGAAAAAACACTATTTGGCATTTTGAAACCCACTTCTTGGCGTCCTAGCGTCTTGGCGAGATTTTACTTTTTCTGCGCTCTTTGCACCACTATTTTCTTTGCGATAATCGCTTCCCCACTTCGCCATAAAGAAAAAAACCCGACCTAAGAAGATCGGGTTTTCACTCACTTTAACCACTAACAACCATAAAACAAATTCGTCTTGCTTTCGCAATCCGAATGATGAAAAACATCAATTTGTTGTAGTCGATACGGGAATCGAACCCGTGTTTTATCCGTGAAAGGGATACGTCCTAACCCCTAGACGAATCGACCATTTTTCAAAAATAAAACACTGAAATATCAGTGTCTGCGTAGTCGGTACGGGAATCGAACCCGTGTTTTATCCGTGAAAGGGATACGTCCTAACCCCTAGACGAACCGACCATTTTTGGGTTTTTGGGCCTCTTTTTCAAAAGGTGTTGCAAATATAGAGGCTTTCGGGCTTTCTGCAAAACTAGACAGAAAAATATTTGGAATTTTGTCCCAACCCGCTGAATCAGAATCGAAAAAATTTGGGATTACTTCTATGCGTTTTATCTAATTTCGCAGCGAGATCATCACCTTTTGATTACCATGAAAAAAACCCGCGTTGCTATCAACGGATGTGGCCGCATTGGCAGGCTGACTTTCAAGTTGCTACTGGAAAGGCCCAACCTCGAGCTCGTTGCAGTCAATGACCTAACGGACCCCGCCACGCTCGCGCACCTTCTTCAATTCGATTCTATTCATGGGAAATACAGGGATTCAGTTGTGGCTGAAGGTCAAAACATTGTCGTCGGGGGTAAGCGTGTCAAGATTTTTGGGGAAAAGGATCCCGCGATCATCCCATGGAGGGATTTGGATATCGATATCGTTTTGGAATCGACAGGCAAATTCACGTCAAAGGAATCTGCCGCTGCACACCTCCAAGCGGGCGCGAAAAAAGTGATAATCACCGCCCCCTCTCCAAGCCCGGAAGTTCCTACCATTGTCCTGGGAGTCAATGAGCAGATTTTGGTTGGAAATGAGACTATCATTTCGAATGCATCCTGCACCACCAACTGTCTTGCGCCTATGGTTAAGGTATTGGACGAAGCGTTTGGAATCGAAAAAGGCTTCGTTTCTACCGTCCATTCCTATACCAACGATCAGAACCTACATGACGCGCCACATCGGGATTTACGCAGGGCTCGTGCCGCGGCCTATTCGATCATCCCGACGACCACCCATGCCGCGAAGGCCATGGAAGTCGTATTGCCGCATTTGAAAGACAAGATCGAGGCTTCGGCTATGCGTGTGCCCGTTCCTGATGGTTCGCTGACCGATCTCATTGTATTGTTGAAAAGAGAATGCACCACAGAAGAGGTGAATGCCGCATTCATATCCGCTTCGATGAACAATCTGAAAGGTATACTTGAATACCAAACTGCGCCTATTGTCTCGATTGATATTATCGGAAATCCACATTCCTGCATCTTGGATGCTGGCCTGACTTCTGCAAAGGGAAATTTGGTCAAGGTGGTTGGTTGGTATGACAACGAGGCGGGTTACTCCAACCGCCTAGTCGATTTGGTCGAAAAAATTGCCTGACTATGCTTCCGGAGTATTTCCCAATTCTGCTTCAACAACCGCAACGGCATCATCGATAGCGTCAAGAAATTGGGCCAAATGCTCCAGGAAAGCCTCGCCAAAACCCTGGTTCTGAAGAATTTGTTTTCCTTCCTGTATAATACTCTCGACCGTTTGAATTTCAAACAATGCCAAAGCGGGTTTTACCTTGTGGCGAATTTGAGAGAGGATCTCCAAATCATGCTTCTCGGCACCCTCTAGGTATTTCTCTTTCAATTCCGATAGAGATTTGAAAAGTGCGGAAATCAGTTCTGCCCTGAAGTCAGCATCCCCTTCAGCCATCTCTTCTACGCGGTCGAAGTTTACAGGTGGTGGATTGGTTGACATATTAAGATTGATAAAGCGCTTTTTCCCGCAAGATAACCGGTACTCCAGGCAGCTTGGAAGTTGAAGCCCCCGGTAATTCCGTCGATGTTGAGAACCTCTCCGGCAAAGAAAAGGTTCGGGCAGGTACGACTCATCATCGTGTCTGGGTCAACTTCAGCCAAATCAACTCCCCCTGCGGTCACAAACTCATCCTTGAAGGTTGTCTTGCCCTCTATGTGGACAATATAGCAAAAAAGATTTTGAAGCAGTTTGTGAAAGTTTTTTTTCGGAAGGTTTTGCCATAGAAGTTCCTCGGAGATTTCTGATTTTTCTACAAGATGTTCCCAAAGCCTCGCAGGAATTCCAAAAAGCGGGTTGCCACTTATTTTCTTTTTTGGATGATTCTGTTGGAATTGACCCATCTGGGCTGCCAGGAAATCTTCCGTCCAATCTGCCTGCCAACGAATATGGGCATTTGCCACATATTGTTGCGCGTGAAGCCAATCCGCGCCAAATGCAGATAACTTCAATACAGCGGGACCGCTTAGACCCCAATGGGTAATCAGTAAAGGGCCACGGTAGGCAAGTTTGGTACCTTCCAATCTAATATGGGCATCAGGTACCGAAAGGCCCATGAATCTGCGAATTGGCTCGGTCGGAGTATTGAAAGTAAATAGTGAAGGTATTGGATTTATTATATTGGTAACCAATGATTTAATAAAATTAAATCCATCGATTTTTGGGCTCCCACCTGTACACACAATAAGTCTGTCAAATACAAAATTGTTGTCTTTTCCATGAACTTCAAATCCCTTGGCAACCCTCTTCACTTGCTGCACCGGGAAATTGAAAATCAATTTCACTCCTTTTTCCGAAGCCTCTTTTTCAAGTGCATCGATGATGGTTTGGGAATCGTCAGTGGTCGGAAACATCCGCCCGTCAGCCTCAGTCTTTAGCGACACGCCTCTTGATTCAAACCATTCGACCGTATCGCTCACGGCGAAATGCCGAAATACTTTCTTCAAGAATTTTTCCCCTCTTGGGTAGTTCTTTGCCAACTTGCTAATCTCAAACGCAGCGTGGGTCACATTACACCTGCCCCCTCCCGAGATTTTCACCTTGGCGAGTGACTTGGATGTTTTTTCCAAAATGGTGACTTCCGAATTGGATGAGGATGCATGAATCGCAGCGAAATATCCCGCCGCACCCGCACCAATCACACCTATCTTTATCTTGGCCAAGGATTATCGCTTTTTGCCTGAGAAAGAACCTAAAATTCCCCGCGTCAATTCCCTGAAAATAGTTCTGCCGATTTGCCTCACCATTGTGTTTTTGCTGAGTTCATCAATCAGAGATGTCTCTTTGGCAGTTTTTGCTGACGTGGTTTTCTTTGGAACGGGTGCGGAAGCCTGTTCAGCAGCAGCCTCTGCCCTGCTGATTTTCTTTTCCAACAACTCAAAAGCGCTGTCTCGATCCAATTCGACATTGTATTTCCTCACCAAAGGAGACTTAGATACCAAAGTTTGGATTTCCTGATCACTCAAAATATCCATCCTTGATACAGGAGGACGCAGCAGCACATGGGCCAAGGGTGTTGGAATTCCTTTTTCGTTCAATGCCGTAACCAAAGCCTCCCCTATTCCCATAGAGGTCAATGTCTCGTCTGTTTTATAAAATGCGGAAATCGGATAGTTTTCGGCTGTTTTTGAAATATCCTTTCTGTCCTTAGCGGTAAATGCCCGTAATGCATGCTGTACCTTCAAGCCCAACTGCCCCAAGACACTGTCCGGAACGTCTGTTGGCGTTTGGGTGCAGAAGAACACTCCAACTCCTTTGGAACGGATGAGCTTGACAATTGCTTCGATCTTTTCCAAGAGGTCCTTTGAGGCGTTGGAAAAAACCAAATGTGCTTCGTCAATAAACAGACAAAGTTTGGGTTTCTCCGCGTCGCCCTGTTCTGGAAATGTCTCATAAATCTCCGACAACAAGCTAAGCATGAAGGTGGAAAACAATTTCGGGCGGTTTTGAATATCGGTCAATCTAATGATCGATACGACTCCTTTTCCATCCACCGTCCGCACAAAATCCTCTACTTCAAAGGAAGGTTCCCCAAAAAAATCCTCCGCCCCTTGCTGTTCGAGTTCAATGATCTTTCGCATGATGGTATTTACCGTTGCTGGTGATACTGCACCAAATTCCTTTGTAATTTCCTCTTTGCCCTCATTGGTGACGTATTGCAGGACCTTTTTCAGATCCTTCAGATCAAGCAAAGGCAAATGATGGGTGTCGCAATATCTAAACACCAATGCCATCACGCCCCGCTGGGTATCGTTCAATTCCATGATTTGGGACATAAGTACGGGCCCAAATTCAGAAACAGTTGCCCGAAGCTTCACGCCATTCTCGTGGCTGATGGTCATCAACTCAACGGGAAGTCCGGTCGGATCATAGTCGATACCTATTAGGTCACGGCGCTTTTCGACATGGGGATTAACGGAACCTGGCATCGCAATGCCTGAAAGGTCACCCTTCAAATCCATCAGCACAGAGGGCACACCATTGAGTGAAAGCTGTTCGGCAATCACTTGCAGCGTCTTGGTCTTTCCGGTACCCGTTGCACCGGCAATCAAACCATGTCGGTTGAGGGTTTTCAGCGGAATTTTGACTTGGGCATGGGAGATCGGCTCGTTGTTGAGGATTCCCGTTCCCAGAATAATGGACGGGCCTTTGAAAGTATAACCCTGCTCTAAGTGCTGCTTGAATTCGTCTGATTTGCTCATTGTCGTAGAATAAAAAGGGAATTATGGAAGCAAAATAAAAAAACCTGAACACTTCTAATCGGTGTTCAGGCTTTATTATTTTCCTGGTTTCAATCATCAATGTGTCACAACTGGCTCCAAAGAATTGGCTTGGTTGATAAAGTCTTCCACTTGGGACAAAGCGGGAACCGCTCTCGTCAACTTTTTAGCATCATTTGTCTCGGTAAGCGCCTTGTGCAGGTTTTCTGGGTTTCTGGTTCTCAATTCTTTGACCGTGTCGACGCCTGCTGCTTTCAAGAGCTCCGCAAATTGGCTGGCAATGCCGTTGATCCTGAACAGATCAGCCATATTTACCCAATCCAAAATCAATGTTTCGCTGATTCCGCTGGCAGCGGCAATTTCCGACCTTCCCTTTTTTGAGGCACCTTTTTCCAAAAGAGCTTCTACGGTCTTTATACCTGCACCAGCAAGTTTTTCTTGGTAAGCAGGGCCGATGCCCTCGATCATGGTGATTGTTTTTGACATGATTTTTAAATTTAAGCGTGAAGTGATTATTTAAACAAATTTCCAAGTCCTCCTTTAAGTAGGTCACCGGCTTTCCCCATTAGGGACCCGCCGAATCCCTCGCCCAACATTTTCATCAGATCGACTTTCCCGATTTCTCCCGATTTGGATCCCGAAATCGCCGAGACGATCATTGGCAAGACCAAATTTCCGATTTTGGAAGCCATTTCAGGACTTATGCCTAGTTTGGAAATATAGCTTGAGTTCAGTCCCGCCATCAGGTTTTTGAACAAATCGGTATTCTGAGCCCCCGGTCCTGCATTCAGCATATTGAGTATCCCGTCGATATTTCCCGACCCAACCTCTTTTCCCAAGGAGGAAATCAGGCTGTCTTTTGAGACATTTAATGTTTCTTTTGCCTTGTCCTCATCCAAGCCGATTTTGCCCTTGAGATCCGAAAGCAAGCCGTCTTCCGTCTGATTAATGATGTCCTGTAACATAATAATTAATTTTTGGTTTTTACATGAAAAATCCACCAAGCTCGGTTCCATCTAGTGAAATTGCCCGTTTTTTCTCCGAACTATCCTCAATTAACAAAAAAATCTTGAAAAACCGGAATTTTTCCTGTGGTTAGGAATAGTGAACAAAATCTTTCAATTTTCGGACAAATCAGTCTCGCTGGAAAAGCTTAGCATGCATAGAGTTACCCGACCCGTTGTTTATTTCTTATTGTCTATTATCCTGTTTTGTAGCCCTGATTTGGCGTTTTCACAAGTGAGGCCAAATCTCGGCAACTCCACGCGCTTGATGAACAGCGCACTTGCGGAAATGGAAAAGGGGAATTTTGAAAAAGCCAACAGTTACTTCAGACAAATCATCGAAAATGGATTGGCGATTCCTCCGGAGATGCCGTACTTTTTCGCGGAAACACTCTTTGAACTTGGCCAATACGATAATTCAGCCGCATTTTTAAATAAATATCTCGAAATCAATGGCTTCCGCGGTGACAATTATGAAAAGGCAAAAAACCTTGAAGCCGTGCTTCAATCTCATTTGGCAGCGATAGCAGAATGTAGACTTTGCGACCGTCGCGGATATCGGTACGAGTACTGCCCTACCTGCCATGGTGACCGGCAAATTCAGCAAACCTGTAGCCTTTGTCGCCAAATAGGAATGGTCGGCTGCAATAAATGTATGGGTACGGGAATCGTGAAGGTGCGCAATATTTTCAATATCGTCGAATACCATGACTGCGACAAATGCGAAGGAAAAGGCAAAGTTACCTGTCCAAAATGCGAGGGAACGCTGACCGAAAAATCTGATTGCAGAACCTGTAAAGGTGAGGGAAGACTGACAACTGAGGAACTGTGCAACCACCAATCTTCCAACAATCCCCGGTACTTCAATGGATTTGAAAAATTGCGAAATTCACTTCATCCATAAGTTTGGTTAATATTATATAAGTATCAAAAAATCAATTGATTAAAAAAGCCTGAATCTTAACGATTCAGGCTTTTTTTTGCCATCACTTACAATACTTTTCCAATGCGGGTTTAGCATCCGCATAGTCAAGTTTGATCGCAGCTCGAATATCCTCGCATCCTGACCTTTTTCGATCCGTCGCTATTTTGAGCATGCCCCTGTAATAGTAGGCTTGACCAAAATCCTTGTCTATCTGAATCGCCAAGCTGTATTCCTTCATTGCATCTTCGGTGCTTCCGATTTGGTGGAGTGCGCGGCCTTTCATAAAAAACGCCATGGCCGGAGCCCCCGGTATTTGGGTTGCAGCATCCGCATATAGGAGTGCTGAGTTATGGTTTTTTTGTTTTTGGTAAATGTTGGAAAGGCTCAAGAGTACTTGGGTATTTTTATTATCCTGCGCATATGCTGCCAAGAAATCCTTCTCCGCTTTGGAAAAATCCCCCATTTCCTCATAGGCCCTACCACGGTTGTAAAGCGCCTTCACATATTTGGGTTTATTTTTCAAGACGTTGTCATATTCTATGACTGCTTCTTGGAATTTTCCCTCACTGTACAATTGATCCCCTTTATTGGAAAGGTTTTCAGAACAAGAAACCAAACTCATGATGCCAATCAGGGCGGCAAAAACCCAATGTGATACTTTCATTCTTTGATATTTATACTGCCACGTTGTTTTCTCTCAGCGCGTCGTTGAGGGAAGTCTTGAGGTCAGTTGAAGCTTTTCGCTGTCCGATGATGAGGGCACATGGCACCTGAAACTCACCGGCCGGAAATCTTTTTGTCAGTGAACCAGGAATGACCACCGAACGTGGCGGAACATATCCTTTGTGCTCTACAGGCTCGTGTCCAGTCACATCAATGATCTTTGAACTCGCCGTCAATGTGACCCCGGCTCCGATTACTGCCTCTTTTCCAATCCTTACACCTTCGACGATAATGGCTCTTGACCCGATAAATGCACCATCTTCCACGATCACGGGTGCAGCTTGGACAGGTTCGAGAACCCCTCCGATACCGACACCTCCGCTGAGATGGACATTCTTTCCAATCTGGGCACAGGAACCGACCGTTGCCCACGTATCAACCATCGTGCCACTATCGACATATGCACCGATATTTACGTAGGAAGGCATCATCACCACACCACTTGCAAGGAATGCCCCATAACGCGCAACCGCGTGGGGAACGACCCGAACACCTTGCTTGGCGTAATTGGTTTTCAAAGCCATCTTATCGTGGAATTCGAATGGGCCGACTTCGATTGTGTGCATTTTTTGGATTGGGAAATAGAGAATTACGGCCTTTTTGACCCAGTCATTTACCTTCCAAGAACCGTCTTCCAAAGGCTCGGCCACACGTAGCATGCCCGTGTCCAATTCATTGATGACAGTCTTGATGGCGATTTCGACATCCTTCTCTTTCAGTAAATCCCTGTTTACCCAAGCGTTTTCAATTATCGATTGTAAATCCATATTTTTGGTTGATTCGAAACTTTTACATGCGAAAAAACAGCGTTGCGATTGCCTCTGTCCTGAAACCAGTCAAAGACCCCCGGGCCTACTTCAGGTTTGGTTTTTCGCTGCGTGAAACAAATAAATACGAGATTAACATCATAGGATTTTCTTCAAAAAGTGAACCGCCCGAGGGAGACATCCATTTTCAAACTTTATTTTCAAAGCGACGAACCCACCCCAAAAGGCTATTGGTTTCATGGGCATTTCTGGTGAAAATCTGGAAAATCAGGCCTGAAATTCTAATCGTCACCACTTATGAACTCTTGCCCGTCTCCGTCCTGGCGAAGTGGATACTCAAGTACAAATTGGTGTACGATGTACAGGAAAATTATATTTTGAATATTAGTCAAAACAGAACAGTTGGCGGCTTTGCAACGTGGATTACAAAGGAGATTGTTGGAATTTTTGAATCATGTTCGAGGCCATTTGTGGACCATTTCTTTTTGGCAGAACGCTGTTATTTGGAAGAGTTGCCAAAATTTAGGCCCGCCACGCTATTGGAGAATAGGTTTTTTAATCCTGTCGTATCGATCCAATCCTATCAACTTTCAACAGAACGTCCTCTTCGCTTTATAATTTCTGGTACGATTACAGAGGTATACGGGACATTGACCGGAATTCAATGGTTTAAGGAATTCAAAAAACGGAGGCCTAATAGTGAACTCCATGTGATCGGACACTTCCCGAAGCAAAGCTTCCTGGAAAAGCTGAAAGAAGAGATGCCTTTTGATGGATTGACTTTGGAAATTGCATCCAGCCCTATTCCCTATGAGCGGATACTCAAGGCTTACCATCAAGCAGACATTGTGTTGTTACCCTATTGGCAAATCGAAAGCATCCGGGATAAGGTTCCAAGCAAGCTGTATGAATCACTGGCGCTTGGAAAAATTTGCCTATTCAGCCCGAATCCAAAGTGGGATGAAATCGTAAAATCGTTTGGTGGAGGTTTTGCTGTTGATTTCCGAGATTTTTCAGGCATTCCGAATGTAGTTCTTGAATTGGATAACCGCTCATTTTTCACTAAAAATCCTGACGTGAGTCTTACTTGGAAAAGTCAGGAAACCGAATTTTTAGACATAATAGCATCTTTTGTGAAGTGAATCCTTGACTCGTAATAGTTGTGAATTCTTTCTGATCGCGTCACCTGTTCTAAGGCACTGTTTCCCAATGGTGCCTTTGCCAGTTCCATATCCTCGGTTCAAAAAGATATCCACAAATACCCCGCGTTGGAAACTGGGTTTGCTACCAAGGAAACTGCCATCTCTTCCTGAAATTTCGAGTTTTCGAATGCTCTTTAAATTCATAAATATTTGGAAAACAATTATATGCATCATTTTTTAGTCACTCCAAAAAATATTTTTATCCAATTCTAAAACGTGCCCCACAATCTATTCTGACTTATCCACACTCGATTTAGGTTGAAGAAAATTATTTTTTAGTATAGTCTAAAATGGTATTTTTGCCGTAATTCCAAATTGAACCACCTGTGCTGACTTTTGCAGAAGAGAATTATCTGAAGGCGATCTATCACCTATCCGATGGCGGAAAAAAAGGTGTCGCGACCAATGATGTGTCGCATGCGATGCGCACAAAACCTGCCTCCGTGACCGATATGATGCAGAAGCTAGGTGAAAAAGGCGTCATCGAATACAGGAAATATTACGGCGTCCACCTGACTGAAGATGGAAGAAAACTAGCCCTGCAAACCATCAGAAAACAGCGGATTTGGGAAGTCTTTTTGGTAGAAAAATTGAAATTCTCCTGGGATGAGGTGCACGAGGTCGCCGATGAACTGGAGCATGTACGGTCACAAATCCTTGTGCAGCGACTCGACGAATATTTGGGTTATCCAAAGTTTGACCCCCACGGAGATCCGATACCTGACGAGTTTGGCGAAGTGAAATCTCGTCCTCGGTTCCCCCTTTCGGAATTGGAGGTAGGTGCATCGGGGCAGATTGTGGCGGTCAAGGACAGCAGTGCCGCATTCCTGAAATACCTGGACAAAGTTGGCGCGTACATTGGCGCGCGCATTAAGGTTTTGGACAAAGTTGAATTTGACGGCTCTGTTGAGATCTTGGTCGATGGCAAAAAATCCATCTTTATGTCAAAGGATGTGGCAATGAATATTTTGGTGATGCAATAGCCAAAATCATTTGCATGGATTAATCTAATCCCCTGATGACTCCCGGAGTTCCATTTTTGAGGGAATTTCGATGACTCGGTCTTCCAAGGGCGGCTGCTTTGGTTTGGTGAGCTTCTGCATCAGCAGTTTGGCGCATTCTGCACCGACTTGAAATGCCGGCTGTGAAATGGTCGAAAGTGGCGGATTGAGTAGGCCCGCAATTTTCATGTTTGAAAAGGAAATCATCTTGAAATCCTTGGGCATGTTCAAACGCATCTCCTTGGCTGCTTGATAGGTCGAAATTGCCAGTTTCTCAACCGAAGCGAGTATCCCATCCGGACGATCCATCCCATAAAGGAAATGCTTGATCAATGCCAAATTGCGTGCCTCATCTTGCGAACATTGTACCACCCAAGATTCCGAGAAGGCCAAACCTGAGTCCTTAACTGCATCTATGTAGCCGCGAAGTCGCTCCTTTCCAATCGAGATATCTCGGGACAAAAGCAGAAAAAAGATCTTTTTACAACCTTTTTCAATTAAGTGCATCGTGGCATTGTAGCCGCTTTGGTAGTCGTTTGTGATGAATTTTGTAGTCGGTATTTCCCTGCAAATCCGGTCAAAAAATATAATGGGAACCTTGTTTTGGAAGACATTTTCAAGATGGTCAATCTCCCTTGTTTGACTCGAAACGGACATAACAATGGCATCCGCCCGCCCATTCACCAGATAGGAAATGATCTTTTTTTCTGTATCCAAGTTTTCATGTGTGCTGTACACAAGCAGGTGGTAGCCAAATTCCTGGGTAATGGATTCAATCCCCTCGATTACTTGCGAAAAGTAGTTGTTGATACGCTCGGGAATGATGACGGCGATCGTTTTGCTTTTTTGGGCTCGGAGGCTTCTTGCAAACGGATTGGGTTGGTAGTGAAGCGATTTTGCCAACTCCTGTACACGGTCTTTGGTTGCCTGCGAAATTTCGTAACTGTCATTCAGCGCCCTCGAAACGGTCGATGGGGCCAAATTGAGCATTTTCGCGAGGTGTTTTATATTGATTTCGGACATAGTGGCTTATAGGTACAGATCGCATTCAGTGCCCTAAGATTCAATTTTATTTTCTTGAATGAAACAGGGAATTGAAAAAAACGAAATCTCGAAAACGTTTGCATGCTTTTCCAACTCCGGTAAGTCGACTGCCTCATTATTCGCCTAATTTTAAGTATCTCTTAACCTATTAAACCCTAACGCCGCGATACATGAGCAAGGATTATCCGACTTCATTTCTGGACGAAGATTTTTTGCTGGAAAACAAATATTCCAAGATCCTTTACCATGATTTCGCGGCATTTCTTCCCATAATTGATTACCATAACCATTTACCCCCTGACCAGATTGCTGCCAACCGCATATTTGAAAATATTACCAAAATTTGGCTCGCCGGGGACCATTACAAGTGGCGGGCGATGCGGACTTTGGGGATTCAAGAGCAGTATATCACAGGCGATGCGAGTGATCTGGAGAAGTTTGAGAAGTGGTCTGAAACTGTCCCATATACCCTGAGAAATCCGCTTTACCATTGGACTCACATGGAGTTGTCGCGATATTACGGCATCAATCAGCTCCTCGGCCCATCCAATGGAACCCGGCTTTATCACCAGTGTTCCGAGCTTACAAATTCCTCCGACTTCAGTACGAGAAGGTTGTTGGAAAGGATGAATGTCGAAGTGGTGTGCACCACAGATGATCCAGCTGACAGTTTGGAACACCATCAGGCATTTTCCACCGAATCCGAAAAATTCAAGATGTTTCCGGCTTTTCGGCCTGATAAGGCGTTTGCAATCGATCAACCGGGATATTGGGCCTATTTGGAAAAATTGGGTATTTCTTCGGGGGTGGATATCGTCGACTATCCAGCGCTTTTGGAAGCCCTGCGAAAGAGGATTGATTTTTTCCACCTAAACCAATGTCGTCTTTCGGACCACGGGCTCGAAAGGCTTTATTGGTTTGAGGCTTATAAACACGATGAGGCACGCATTTTTCAGAAATCGAAAGAAGGAAAACCTCTCGAGGCCGAGGAAGCCGCCTATTTCAAGTATGCAGTATTACTGCAGCTTTGCCACATGTATCACGAGAAGGGATGGACACAACAGTTTCACTTGGGAGCACTCCGCAATAACAATTCCCGTATATTGGCAAAATTGGGTCCTGATACAGGTTTTGATTCAATTGGTGATTTCAGCCAGGCACAAGCGCTTTCGAAGTTTCTTAACGAACTGGACAACACAGATCAACTTACAAAAACTGTCCTCTATAATTTGAATCCTTCGGACAATGAGGTATTTGCTACGATGGTTGGAAACTTCAACGATGGTTCGGTCAAAGGCAAAATCCAATTTGGATCAGGATGGTGGTTTTTGGACCAAAAGGACGGAATGGAAGCACAGATCAATACCCTCTCCAACATGGGATTGATTTCGTGCTTTATCGGTATGCTCACGGATTCGAGGAGCTTCCTTTCTTTTCCAAGACACGAGTATTTCCGTAGGATTCTTTGTAATTTATTTGGGAAAGACATGCAAAATGGACTTTTGCCTCAGGATGAAGATTGGATTGGGAAGATTGTCCAGGACATATGTTACTTCAACGCCAAAAACTTCTTTGGCTTTCACAACGCATGATGAAGGGAATGTTTTCCGTCAAAAATAAAAAAATCGTCATTACGGGTGCCACGGGCGTATTGGGCGAGTCCATGGCCAAACATTTGGCAAACGAAGGAGCGCAAGTGTTGATCATTGGTCGTACCCCCGATAAGATCAATGCGCTTGTCGAATCTATCCGGGTTTCAGGTGGTCAAGCCGAAGGATTTATTGCGGATGTGACCGATGAAAACCAGGTGGAATCGGTCGCTTCGCAGATTGGCCAAAAACATGTTTACATAGATATTTTGGTGAACCTGGCAGGGGGAAATATGCCCCAGGCAATCGTCGGGCCTGAGCAAGTACTCTCCGATTTGTCCGTAGAGGCTGTAAGTAAAGTGATGGATTTGAACTATAAAGGTACTTTGGTCCCGATCAAATGTCTATTTCCATTGATGCTTGAAAGTAAGGCTGGAAATATCATCAATATATCCTCTATGGCTGCCATTAGGCCAATGACAAGAGTAGTCGGTTATGCATCGGCAAAGGCGGCGATCGACAACCTAACCAAGTGGCTCGCAGTGGAATTTGCCCAAAAACATGGGGAAAACTTTCGGGTAAACGCTATCGCTCCCGGGTTTTTCCTCACCGAACAAAATAGAAATCTATTGACAAAAACCGATGGAAGTCTCACTGACCGAGGCCTAAAGATCATCGGCCATACCCCCATGGATCGATTTGGTAAACCAGAGGACCTGTTGGGAGTACTGCAATGGCTCTGCTCAGACGCTTCAAAATTCGTTACAGGCACCATTATTCCGATCGATGGAGGTTTTTCCGCCTACTCAGGAGTTTAGAAAGGCATAGGAAGCAAGAGATGATATCCAAGATATGAGATTAATCCTAGTTTGGAGTTGTTTAAGATTTCGTAAATGGGTGTTTTTAACGTCCGTTTTTGGATATATGAGAGTTATTAAGACCATTCTTTTTATTTCAATTTTGACAAGTTGTGGTCAACAACGCTCGGACGATGTGACTTTGATTTTTCCGACTGGAAGGTATGTTGATTGGACAAATTTTGAACTAATCTACATGGGTTTCAAACTTCAAAATGAATCTATAATAATTGACAGCAATTATGATTTCGAAAATAAGGACTTCATAAAGCGTGGTGTTGAAAAATCGGACAACTATCCTGAGACTACGAAGTTCCTGAAAAAGAAATTAACTGACTATGAGACTCTCGCAATGTCGATTGACACTGCTTTTTGTTCCAGGATGACGCCAATCTACGTTGAATACAAAAGTGGACGAGAATCGAAATTGATTTCTTTGAAAACAATAGCCGAATGCAAGAATGATAAGGACAGTATTCCGAACATAGTGATGGAATTGCAAACTTTACGACGAAAATACCTGCGCTGACAAAATGTAATTATCCGAATCACGGTTCTCAAATCTCGTTTCTCAAATCTCATATCTCCTTTCTCAAATCTCACATCTAAATAACTATGGCATATAAAATGGAACAGACCATGCGTTGGTATGGTCTCAAAGACCCGGTAAGTTTGATGGATATCCGTCAAGCTGGCGCTACCGGTATCGTTTCTGCACTTCACCATATTGCAAATGGCGAGGTTTGGTCGCGAGATGAAATCAGAAAAAGAAAAGAATTAATCGAGGCAGCAGGGCTGGTTTGGTCGGTTGTCGAATCGGTTCCTGTTCACGAAAACATCAAAACCCGATCTGGAGATTACAGGCGGTTCATCGAAAATTACAAGCAGACCTTGGCCAACCTTGCGGCCGAGGGAATATTTACAGTCTGTTATAATTTCATGCCTATCTTGGATTGGACCCGCACCGAATTGGCCTGGACACTTCCCAATGGCGCAAAAGCCTTGAGATTTGAAAAAAAGGAGGTAGTTGCGTTTGATTTGTTCATACTAAAAAGGAAAGGTGCAGATTTGGATTACTCAGCCGAGGAAATCACACGTGCGAAGGATTTTTTCGAGAACGCTTCACCAGCCGACTTAAAGCGGGTACAGGACAATATCTTGAAAGGCCTTCCCGGTTCTGAAGAGGGTTACACGATGGAGCAGTTTCAAAACGCCTTGGATACCTATAAGGGCATTGGTCACAGTGAGCTTGAAAACCACCTGAGGTTGTTTTTGGACGAAATCCTGCCAATAGCTGAAACGAACGGAGTCAGGATGGCTATCCACCCAGACGATCCGCCATTTGACATTTTTGGCTTGCCGAGGGTTATGAGTACGGCCAATGATATGAAGCGGCTCATACGGGATAATCCAAGTCCGCACAATGGATTCACTTTCTGCACCGGTTCCTATGGTGTTCGTGCTGACAATGATTTGCCGGCAATGGTCAAGGAATTCGGAGACCACATTCACTTCATACACCTCCGTGCAACTCGCAGGGATGCAGAAGGCAATTTTTATGAGGATGACCATTTAACGGGTGACGTACCGATGGAAGCCGTAGTCGCCGAAATTCTGAAAGTCCAAAAGCACCGAAAAATCTCACTTCCTATGCGCCCGGACCATGGGCATCAAATGCTGGATGATATCGCAAAACCCATTGTGAATCCTGGTTATACGGCGATCGGAAGATTGAAAGGCTTGGCTGAAATCAGGGGCGTTGAATCCGGGCTGATTTGGGCAGGGGTAGTTTAGAGGATTTCCTGGACGGCTTTCCAATCTTACAACTGGGATATCAAAAAACGATGGCCAAATAAAATTTGCCTATCCTTTAGAAATTTGACCGTCCAACCGATTATTCTGCCAGTTAGGCCTTTTAAGAAAACCAACACTTTTTGGGGTCGTTATACTCTTCAAATGCAATGGCAGGGGTGAATCCTACTGCTCACACGGAGAGTAAGGCTTTTCTCTTTTAGTTTGGTTGATAGATGTCATTGTGTGGTTGGAAACGGGGGCGCAAAGCCCCTTTTCCTTTTATTTTTTGCCAAAAATGACACAGGTTCTGTTGGGTAAATAGATTTGGATATTATTTTTTCTATCCGTCGGGAAAATTGGATTTCCTTCGATCCTTTCAAATCCACCAAATTTTTTCTCGTCCGAATGGAGCACGATATGATAGTTGCCTTTCTGTGGAACAGGCAATTTGAATCCAAAAAAGGATTCTGTCACATGAAAATTGAATACAAACACCAAACCTCCTCTTTCGTAGGCAATTACTTTTTTGTCGGGTTCCAAGTAAAGTTGGTTTGCATGGCCCGATTCCAATACCTTATGAGCCTTGATAAGGCTAATCATCGCTTTGTCCCATTCGAATAAATCATGATACCTCAGGTGGTCGGTATCTACCAAAGTCCATTGCCTCCGGGCATACTGGTAGCTCCACTTATTGCCCTCCCGGGGAAAATCAACCCACTCTGGATGGCCGAATTCATTTCCGATGAAATTGAGGTAACCTTCCCCTCCCAATGAAATTGTAATCATCCGGATCATTTTGTGAAGGGCTACTCCCCTGTCGACTACCAAGCTGGTCTGGAGTTTGGACATGCTCGAATACATCTCCTTGTCCATCAGCCAAAATGCGATCGACTTGTCCCCTACCAAAGCTTGGTCATGGGATTCTGCGTAGGCTATGGTCTTTTCATGCTTTGGTCGATTGGTCAATTCATGCCACATCTCAAACATGTCCCAATGCTCGTCGGGCTTGTGCTTGAGCGTCTTGATCCAAAAATCAGGAATGCCCATTCCCAACCTGAAGTCAAATCCAATTCCGCCTTCAGACTGCGGTCTACACAGTCCGGGCATGCCGCTCACCTCCTCTGCAATGGAAATGGCAAATTGGGAAAAATCATGGATCAGCTTGTTTGCCAACTGCATGTAGATCAGTGCGTCTACATCAACTCCGGCATCAAAATATTTACCTAAATCATCGAAAGACACATGTCCATGATGAAGGTAGATCATGGACGTCACTCCGTCCCAGCGGAAACCATCAAAATGAAACTCCTCTAACCAATAGCGGACATTGGAGAGAAGGAAATGACGGACTCCTTGTTTAGCGTAATCAAACAATTTTGAATCCCATCCCTCATGGTATCCCCGTTCTCCTGGGTGAAAATATTGGTGGTCCGAACCGTCAAATTCATTCAAGCCTTCATAGACGTTTTTGACCGCATGTGAGTGTACCAAGTCCATGATCACGGAAATTCCCATTTCATGGGCTTTGTTAACCAAATACTTGAGTTCCTCGGGTGTACCAAATCTTGATGTCGGTGCAAAGAAATTGGAAACATGGTAACCAAACGATCCATAATAGGGATGTTCCATGATGGCCATCATTTGGATGGTGTTGTAGCCTGCCTTTTTGATTCTAGGAAGAATGTTCTCAGCAAACTCCATATAGGTACCGACGCCCATTTTTTCTTGGGCCATACCTACATGGCATTCATAGATCAAAGGTTGAGCATAATTTGAACGCGGGTCGAAATCTTGGTCTGTCCATTTAAACGCTTCATTTGGGAACCAAAGCTGACCCGCAAAGTCGTGGGTTTCCTCGTTTTGTATGACCCTTCTGATATAGGCAGGGATTCTGTCTAGCGCACCGTTTTTTCCTTCAACATGGATTTTTATTTTGCTTCCATGAACAAAACTGTCTTTGTATTGCTCATAAGGGAGAAATATCTCCCAATAGCCGCGGACGTCTTTCTTGAGGGGATGGCTGTATTTATTCCAGCCGTTAAAATCGCCCATTAGGAAGATATTGTACGCTTGTGGTGCCCATTCACGGTAGATCCACCCATTGCGGAAAGGCTCAAAATGGATTCCGAAATACTCATGCGCCCGGGCGAACTCCAAAAGGCTGCCATATTCGTATTCTATATGGCCCAAGGTGGCCTTGTACATTTCAAGCCTGTCTAAAATATTTGATGCATACTTCTCCAGCCAAGGAGAATCTTTGACGAGTTGGGGAATGAGGGATTTATCCACGAAAAATCAAATTGGTTGAGACTAAAATAGGCAAATATTGGCTGCCAATCAAAAGGGATTCAAAACTTAGAGAAACAAATTTGAAGGCTCCCAAGCAAAACGTGAAACATATTTTGGGTAAATCCCCATTCCGCCAAAAACAAAAAACACCGCAGTGCGGTGTTTTGGGAATTTATTTCTTGGCCATTCCAAGTTTGGCTTTTCTGGTCGCCACATTTCTTTTTTTCCTTGGTCGGCTGGCCCCAAATGAGCCTCTGTTGATTTTGCCCTTCCGGGATTTGATATCACCTTTTCCCATAGTTGTTTATTGATTTATATTGAGATAATTATAACCCTAAAATAGAAATTATTGGAAATGAAGTCCAATGAAAATGCGAAATAATATCAATAGATGAATAGGTAAAGCATGGTGGAAGCAAGGGAATATCCAATTAGAAATGAAAAAAATATCGGCGCTGCTAAGGAAACTTTGATGTAGTCCGGTGAATTTCTATGATGAAGAATGTGGCTGAGTTTTCTGAGATATTTTTCCGGAAAAATCGCCAAAATCAGGAGGCTATACGAAACCGTGAGGATCACAAGCGAAAAGAAAGTCTCCATAATGCATTTTGAATACACAAATATACATTTGAAAGACAAAAAGACCAACAGATATTAAATTAATGTGAATCAAAAATGAATATAATGTTATCTCAACGTCGTTTGGACGACTCACGAATTATTAGATTGGTCTTTATTTGATGAGTTTCTTGACTTTCCAGGTTTTGTCTTTCTATCAGGTCAATCAGCACATGTGCTGATTGCTCGCCTATCTCAAAGCCATGTTGGTCTACGGACGTCAGGCTTGGACTCATCACTTCGGCGAGTTTCCAATTACTGAAACCGACTACGCCAACTTGGGCGGGAATCTCGAATCCCTTCTCCTTCAAATATTTGATCGCACCCCAGGCAACCAAGTCGGTGATGCAAAAAATAGCATCCGGAGGATTTTCGGTTTCCATCAACTCTTTGGCGAATAGGTAGCCCTCTTCCTCGGAAATATCCTTACAAACCTCTACCCATTTTTCATTGAATTTCAATGTGTTATCGGTCAATGCTTGTACGTATCCTTCAAATCTATCAATGGAGTTTTTTACGTCGAGCCGTCCACGGATATGCGCGATTTTTGAAAACCCTTGATGGATCAAATGCGAAACGGCTTGATAGGCACCTTCGAAATCGTCGACGATCACCTTTGGCGTCGGCAATTGGTCAGATATCTTGTCAAATTGTACCACCGGCTTTCCCTCCTCCAAAAACTCCAAGAGGTGAGCACCTCCCAAAGTCTCATTTGATATCGAGACCAATAGCCCATCCACGCTTCCCGCCAGCATCGAACGGGCAGCGACGATTTCGCCATCAAGCGTGTCGTTTGACTGGCTCACGAGTACGTTGAATCCACGTTTGCCTGCAGCACTGATAGCACCACTGATTACCGTCGAAAAAAAATGATGAACCAGCTCCGGCACAATCAATCCAATTGAAAAGGTCCTGCTTTTCCTGAAATTTACAGCTTGAAAATTGGGAACATAGTGATGCTGCTCAGCATAGTCTTTGACCATCTTGATCGTTTCGGGACTAATATCGCGATGGGACCGTAGCGCGCGGGAGGCGGTAGAAACAGAAATTCCCAGATCCTTGGCAATATCCTTGAGCGTGATCTTTCTCTTTTCAAACATGACAGATGTCTTGTTATGGGTTTTTTGGGTCAATGTTTCGGAAGATAGGAATTTGAAGTCAAATTCTAAATCACAACCTGCACGTCGTATTGAATCACAAAAAAATGATGCGCCAAAATCAAATACGCCGTATCCTAATCGAAAAGTAAAAAGAAAACGGCCCATGGTTTCTATATGACCATGGGCCGTTGAATCAATTCTCTATCACCATCTCTACGCGTCGGTTCCTTTCGCGACCTTCTTCAGTATTATTGTCAGCGACAGGCCTAGTGCCACCCCAACCTGAGATTCTCACCCTTTCGAACTCGACTCCGTTGATGGTCAAATATCCTCGGATTTTTGATGCTCTTTTCATGGATAGATCTTTGTTGAGGCTCGGGTCTCCCGCATTATCGGTATGCCCTTCCAAACGAATCTTGATACCTGGATTTTCCTTCATGAAGGCGACAAGATTATCCAACACCTGAATCGACTTGGAATCCGCAAAATCCGAGGTTCCCCGGTTGAATTGGATGTTCTCCAGGACTATTGCCGACCCAGCCTTCGCAGGCTTCAGTGCCAACTCTTTGCCTTGCAGGCTTTCCCAGTTTTCTTTTGACAAAAGTTGTGGGATAAAGCCTTTAGATTGTATCAGGATATTCGTCCACTGTGGGTCTTCTGCGAGTTCAAGCCATTCTTGTTGGGTCGAGATTGCCTTTTTGACTCCCCTTTCATTGGAAACTTCTATTTGATAGCCGATTTCTTCGTTGGTAAAAGCGTCGACTACCTTCACCGACAGCCATTCTTTCTTTGTGTATACAGGCTCATTTACCTCCAAACTCGGAGGAGCAACCTCTTGCTTTACTTCTTGGACAACGGCGGGTTTCAGTTCTTCTACTTCTGTTGGCTTCACCTCGGCTACGGGCTGTTGTGCCACTGGCTCAGCAACCGCTGCCGTGACCACTGCCGCCTCTTGCACAGCTGGTGAAACTTCCTCAGGAACTGCAATTTCAGCCGCTTGAGCCTCGGTCTCGAGTGCATTGAGCGGTTCAACTTTTTGGAAATCAGACAACATAAAATCTCCAAAGCCCTCACTGTTTTGAGTCGTTGAAAACAGCGCCATCGCTGGATTTGGACCATAGGTGACATAGCTCATTTCAGATCCCTGTGAATTCACGGACTCCACACGTACCGGTTCTGCCCAATCTTCCCAACCCGACCCACTTCGTTGTGAATAGAAAATATCCTTTCCCTGTCTGTTTCCCAGTTTGTTGGACGCAAAATATAACGTCATGTTATCCTTGGAAAGGTAGGGAGTCTGCTCTTGGGCAAAGGAATTCACCGAAGAACCAAGATTCAATGGCGCAGTCCATGTCCCGTCGTCTTTTTTGATTGTGACATAAATATCTTCATTCCCGTAAGTACCAAACGATGACAAAGACATCACGATGACTTCTCCATCATGTGAAAGTCTGCCACTGAAGTAGCTTGAGTTATTCTTGAAATTGGAAATCTCCAAGGATCTGACGTAGTTCCATGTGCTGCCGAATCTCGCATATTGGTGGATTCCTTGACGGATGGTAGTCCCTCCACTGTGATACACCAACACGGTCAAAGCATCAGAAAAACCAACGACCACATCATTTCCAGCTGTCGATAATCCTTCCACTCTTTTCGGAGCGAGCCAATTTCCCTGTGCATCTTTGGAGCTCATCCAAACATCACCGAAATCAGTGGCCCCTCCGGTATTTTGCGGATGAAAGCCCACGGTAAAAAACAACTCTCCGTTGGGTGAAAATACGGGATGCTGCTCATCATAGGGGCTATTGAGTACTTTAAGGGGTGTTATTTGCTGAGCAACAACACCTGAGAAAAAGGAAAAAGCAAGAAGGGCGAGCCCGCTTGCTTTTTTCGTAATTTGACGTTTCTTTTCGTACATTTTTATTGGTCTAGGACAATGGCGAAAATCAGTGGTGCCACAATGGTCGCATCTGATTCGATAATATATTTAGGAGTGTCCAATCCTAACTTGCCCCAAGTGATTTTCTCATTTGGAACTGCACCCGAATAGGATCCATAAGAAGTGGTCGAATCCGAAATCTGGCAGAAATATCCCCAAAGTGGCACATTGTCCCTCTGTAGATCTTGGTGAAGCATCGGTACCACGCAGATTGGAAAATCTCCGGCAATACCGCCTCCAATCTGGAAGAAACCGATGGTGCTGTCGTCCTTCGCGTTTTCTGTATACCATTCGGCAAGGAACATCATGTACTCAATTCCCGTCCTGACGGTGTGCACGTTTTTGACATCTCCCGAGATGACGTGGCCGGCATACATGTTGCCCAAAGTGGAATCCTCCCAGCCGGGAACGATCATCGGAAGGTTTTTCTTTGCAGCTTCAAGTAGCCATGAGTTTTTCGGATCTATCTGGAAGCTTTCATCCATTTTTCCGGATAATAAGATTTTATAGAAAAACTCATGCGGAAAGTACCTTTCTCCCGCTTTGTCAGCCTTCACCCATTCTTCCAAAATAACGTTTTCGATGCGTCTCATGGCTTCCATTTCTGGAATACACGTGTCGGTCACCCTGTTCAGGTGCCTATCTAGCAAATCCTGTTCCTGTTCTGGAGACAAATCCCTGTAATGTGGAATTCTTTCATAATAGTTGTGTGCAACAAGGTTAAAAACGTCTTCCTCCAAGTTGGCACCTGTACAAGATATGATATGGACTTTATCTTGACGAATCATTTCGGCCAGTGAAATCCCCAACTCCGCCGTGGACATCGCCCCTGCCAGGGTCACCATCATTTTACCGTTGTTGTCCAAATGGGCTTTGTACCCTTCAGCAGCGTCAATCAAGGCGGCAGCATTGAAGTGACGGAAGTTGTGCTTCAAAAATTCTGTGATTTTCATGAATCCTGTTGTTGATTTTCGGGGGCAAAAGTACCAAAATCAAGCACATAAAAAAAGCCCGAAGGAACTCCGGGCTTTTGGTGTTTTGCTGTTATTGACTATTTCTTCTCCGGGGTTGCGGCGGGTGCCGGCGCAGTCTTGGATGCCTCATATTTTTTGTTTAGCCCTTCCAAAACTTTGTCAGTCACGTCAAAAGCGGCATCAGAATACCAAACCGCACCACCTCTGGTGTAAGAAAGTATCATGTCTATTCCATTTTCCTTTGCGTATTCTGTCAAGTAAGTTTGTACCTGGTCATAAACATCGGCATACAATTTCGCTTCATCTTCAGACAACTCGCGCATCAAGTTATCCCTGTAAGTCACGAGGTTGTTTTGCTTCTTGGCCAATTCTTCCTCCTTTGCTCGCGCTTGGTTCATGGTCATGGAAGTGGCTGTCTGCTGGAAATTGGCAACTTCCTGTTCAAATCCACGCGCCCTTGTTCCCAATTCGGTTTCATAGCGCTTCCCTTTCTCTGTGATTTCGCCGGATTTTTCCTTGTAGAAGGTGTATTTGGCAATCAAACTGTCTGTTTGGACATAGGCAATCTTGATATCGGTTTTCGCAGCGGCTGTCGTTTCCTCAGTTGTAGCTGTGTCAGTAGATTCGGTGGATTTGTTACAAGCAGAAATGGCGAAAACAGCCACTCCCGCGATAACCAATGATTTGAGTAATTTTTTCACGTGGGTTTGTCTTTTTGAATGGCGCAAATATAAACAAAGTTAGATTTATGCAAATTTTATTTGAAGAGGGCTACGTTAAATTCGGTTAATGCCTTCTAAAGACTTTTGAATAAGTTCCGATTTAGCCAATTCCCGGACTTCCTTTCCTTTTTCCCGCCAAAAGACCTAGAAAAAAACCTCCTGGGCCAGCCTGAAAGTATTGGCATGCGCTTCTATGATATGGCTGATTTTTTCCGAATATCCACCACCCATACAGCACATGATGGGGATTTGGTTGGCTTTTGCAGCTTCGAGCACGATTCTATCGCGTTGCTTACACCCGCCAATCGACATCCCCAGCCTTCCGATTTTATCGGTCTCAAGTACATCGACACCGCATTGGTAAATCATGAAATCTGGCTGAAACGTGTCAATGAGCCGTTTGAGATTTTCGGAAAGAATATTCAAATAGACCTGATCACCAGTCTTATCCGGCAGACCGATATCCAAATCAGACTTTTCTTTGTGCATGGGATAATTGGCCGCGCCATGCATAGAAAACGTAAACACGCTGGTATTTTCCTCAAATAACTTGGCAGTTCCGTTGCCTTGGTGGACGTCAAGATCTACTGCGAGTACCTTATTTGCCAATGCATTGTCCAAAAGATAATTGGCTGAAATGGCGATATCATTTAGCAGACAAAATCCCTCTCCCCTTTCCGCGTAGGCATGATGCGTTCCGCCCGCTATGTTCATCCCGATTCCATGTTCCAATGCATAAAGCGAAGCCTGTACCGAACCTGCCATAATATGGACCTCGCGCTCGACCAACTGCTGGCTGAGCGGAAATCCGGTTTTCCTGATCTCTGACTTCGAAAGCGATAGGTTCCTGAGCTTTTCTAAATAGGTGCTGCAATGGGTATTTTTAATCCATCGGTCATCAAGCTTCGCCGGTTGGAAAAAATTCTCCTCTTTCACTGTCCCTTCATACAGCAACTGCTCTGGAAGCAAATCGTATTTTTCCATCGGAAAGCGATGACCGGCAGGAAGTGGATGACAATAAAGTTGTGACCAGGCAATTTTCAGCATCAACAAAAAGCGCTTGTTTTTTGGACAAGCGCAAGTTAGGAGAAAATGTTTTGTCGGAGATCGAACTAATCGTCCACGTCCTCTTCCTCCGATTGAAAAGTATAAAGTGTGTCGTCAAGCACCAATGTATCTTCGTTGAATTCCTTCACAAACTTGCTGATGACTTTGTCATTGATTTCTTCCACATTGATAGCCGCATCCAAGCCAATACCGTAGTCATGGTTGGTGTCGATGTCAACAAACTCCTGAACCTTCACAGATTCTTCTTCTTCAATCTCCATGATGATCTCGGTCATAAACCAGCCGATTTCCTCCTCTTCGCTGGTAAGCGGTTTTAGATTTCCGTTTTCGTCCTCCTCATACTTTATACCCTTAAAGTTGGGAAACTTCTTTGCCGCAAGGTGTTCTGCCATATCGTAAACCTCTGAGGAATGGTGCAATCGCAGGGTATACAATGCTGCATCATAAATGACTTCACGGCCTTCGTACATTCCTACGAAATAAAAATTGACAAACTCATCAGAATTGTCCTCGCTTTCGACGATTTTGTAACTTTTCCTGCTCGAGGCAAGCTCTTTTTTGAGGTTTTCTATGACCTCAGGGTTGAAACCTTGATTTGGGTACATGACAATCAAAAATTGGTGGAAAGAATAACAACATACAATCCTTTTGCCTAACATAAAAGCGAGGAAAGATGTAATTTTTGTTTTTTGAATTTAAGTATTTAAAATACAAGTAATTAGGATAAAAAAAAATGATTATCCCGAAAAAAAACGATGATATTATCAAAGCCCTGATCAAACGGGGCGAAGGTGAAAACCTCGACTTCAAAATGGCAATCAATAGCCCCCAAAAAATTGCAAAAACACTAGCTGCTTTTGCCAATACCTCAGGAGGAATCATCCTGGTAGGAATCAACGATCAGAGAAAAATCATCGGCGTCGACGTGGATGAAGAAATGCATATGGTGGAGCTTGCCAATGCCACATTTCTGTCGCCCAGTCTAGGGCTTGAATATGAAGTTTATGAAACGGCTGCGGACTATGGTGAATCGGAAGAAGACATAAACCTACTCCTGATCAGGGTTTACAAGTCGAAAAATAATTGCTATTTCAAAGCTCGTGACGGAAGCTTTTTCCTATTCCATCGAATCGGTGACCGAAATGCAATGGTGCCTATGCCTTCGGACCCAAATTCACCCCAAGCAGAGAATTGACCAAGCTGAGTAAAATGCTGAACACCAAGGCCCACCAAAATCCATCAATAGAGAATCCTGGAACCAATTCGGCAGTCAGCAGGATCAAAATTGCATTGATAGCAAGGAGAAAAAGCCCAAGCGTCAGCACCGTGATCGGGATGGTCAACATAATAAGGAGTGGTTTGACAGTCATGTTCAAAAGCGCTATCAATGCAGCGACTACCAAAGCTGTCCAAAAATCCTTCACAACGACACCTGGAAGAATGTACTGAACGATTAGTACAGCTACTGCGCCAAGCACCAATTGTAACAAAATGTTCATTGCCT
The DNA here is from genome assembly GCF_000330725.2 of Mariniradius saccharolyticus AK6. Lineage (GTDB taxonomy): Bacteria > Bacteroidota > Bacteroidia > Cytophagales > Cyclobacteriaceae > Mariniradius > Mariniradius saccharolyticus. The sequence continues at coordinate 57,777 of NZ_AMZY02000016.1, forward strand.
GATGAGTTTTTGCCATGATTCCTATAGGGAGATTTACGTGGGAAAGTTAGTGATATTTTGAAGACTAAATGCTAAGACTCTCTTTCGTAAGTAAATTGAGCCTAGATTATGCCCCATGCCCATTGTGGAGGTTTTTAATGCATGGCAAATGTTAAAATGCCTGAAACCGAGATTCCCGACCACCCTAATCCCAAAAGTTGATATTTATCACATTTGGTCGTGATTTTACCTTTTCGATTTTCAAGTTTCAGATTTATGCCTCTATCTTTGGACAGATTAACATTAAAAGAATAAGAAAACGTGATTCTGATTGTCCTTTTCCTGCTGCATTGGTATTTCTCCTTGTTTTGCCAAAGTTTCTTCCTCCACCGCTACGCTGCCCATCAAATGTTTTCCATGAACAAGTTCTGGGAGCGCTTCTTCTACGTATTTACATGGATTTGCCAAGGCAGTTCATACCTATCACCAAGGGCTTATGCTATTCTCCATAGAATGCATCATGCCTACAGCGATACACCCAAAGATCCCCACAGTCCACACCATACAGAGAATCTCTTCACTATGATGTGGAAAACAAAAAACATCTACAACGACTATTTCTCCTTTAAGCTGAAGCCAGAAGACAGGTTCTCAAAGGATGTTCCTGATTGGGGTAAGTTTGATCTTTTTGCTGATTCAATGACCGTAAGGGTTGGATGGGGAGTTTTTTATGTACTTATATATGTGTTGAGTATTTCCGTTTTTGAGCTCCCAGGGACTCATTGGTGGATGTATTTCCTGTTGCCAATCCATTTTTTGATGGGCCCTGTGCATGGTGCGATAGTCAATTGGAGCGGACATAAATATGGCTATGCCAATTTTGACAATAACGACATGTCCAAAAACAGCCTCCTACTTGACGTACTTATGTTGGGAGAATTGTTCCAAAATAATCACCACAAACTCCCTAACCGGGCGAACTTCGCGGTCAAATGGTATGAGTTTGATCCGACTTATCCAGTGGTAAAACTGCTTCACGCCTCAGGGATTATCCGCCTGAGGACAGCATGACACCAGCAAATAAAGCCCCGAACTCGGGGCTTCTTTTTTTTGGTTCGATTGTTAGTTGACAGAAACCCAAAAGATCAAAAGTTTATATCTAATCATGCTATTTTGCAACAAAACTGCAACCAAAAACATTATTTCACACATATTCAATCGATTGTGTAAATTCAGTCTCAAGCCCAATTTTCGGCATTTTACCGTTGAAAAAAAAAATCGCATTTCAGATAAAAAGATTTGGCATTCATGTTTGGAATTAAGGAACTAAATGGATAAGTTGGAAACGAATTTAAACTTAAACACAATCATGAGAGAACTAACCCGTGCTGAAGAGCAAATCATGCAAATCCTTTGGGATATCGAGAAAGGTTTCGTCAAAGATATCCTTGAGAAAATGTCCGAACCAAAACCAGCTTACAATACGGTTTCGACCATTGTAAGGATTTTGGAAAGAAAAGGATTCGTCAATCACAAAGCCTACGGAAAGTCCCACGAGTACTTCCCGATTGTATCGAAAGACGAGTACAGGAGCTTCTCCATTAAAAATCTCCTCACTGGATATTTTAGTGGATCTTTCTCCAAGCTTGCCTCTTTCTTCGCTAAAGACAAAAACCTTGATCTGAAAGAAATTGACAAGATCATGGCTGAAGTGAAAGAAGATGTTAAAAAATAGCCTATGGCTATTTTGATTGATTATATCTGGCAATCCACCTTCGGCCTCCTCGTATTTTATGGAGTCTATCTGGTTTTATTGAAAAAACAAAAAGCATTTAACGTATCTAGGGCGTACCTAATACTCAGCCCAATTATCGCGTTAATCTGTCCTTTGATCAATATTCCGGTCGAATTTGAAAAGCCAGGTATTTCTCTCAATCAGACTGAGTTTTTCCGGGCGCTCTCCGAACAGGAGGCGCCCGAAGTTTTTGTAGCCAGTTATGGGCTTCCTGAGGTAACGGTACACAGCACCAAATTGCCAATCATTCTGGAGATTAAGGATTATCTTTTTCTCGCTTACATTTTTGTCGCAACGGTGCTGTTGACGAGGTTGATTTGGGGTCTCGCGCAAATCAGAGCCCTGTATCAGCGTGGTTGGTTTCAGGCACATTATGACAGTATCAACAAATGTCTGGTCGTTCCTACTTTCGGGAAAAGTCCCGTGTTTTCATTTTTTAATAGCCTTTTTTGGGACGATACCGCCGATTTGGAACCCCAGGAAAAGGAAATGATTTACGGGCACGAGCTTGTCCACATACGACAACGCCACTCTTGGGATGTTGTCTATTTCCAGGTTCTAAGCGTCTTGTTTTGGTTCAATCCATTCATCCACCTCATGCGTCTCGCGATTACCGAACTGCATGAATATCTCGCTGACGATCAAATGGTGAAACGGAACGATGAGACCAACTCCTATATCAAGTTAATCGCTGCGCAGGCAATTCGCGGCATAGAATTCTCCGTTGGAAGTCATTTCGCAAAATCCTTGACACTCTCCCGAATTCAAATGATCAAAAACGGTAAAAACATAAGTCTCATCAAGCTGATTGCGATACTTCCGATCACCGTGCTTTTGATGGGTTTGATTTCATTACGGGCACCGGACGATATTCGTCAAATGCCTGACCGACTTACATCTACGATCGATGTCATAAAGCAGAAACTCCTCGTATCAAAGGATAGCCTGACGATTGGGATCAATATGAAGAAATTGACTGATCCGCAACATTTTGAATACATCAGTGAACTGGAGGGGCAAAAAATCGTCGCACAGATCGGCATGTTCGAATATGCTTTTGATGGCATACGAAGTGAGGGCGATTATCGGAAAGTAAGGCAGTTGATTGATAGGCTTCGCGAAAACAGCCTCCTACCTTTGGATGACGAAATTTTGAGACCACACGGACCTATCGACCGACGTGCATATTTCCCCGGCAAGCCAGGTGAATGGGAGGAACGAGTGCTGGACATGGTCAATTTGCCGGATTGGGAACTCAAGATGGGATTGGGCGGAGTGATTGAGATAGAATTTGTGGTCGAAAGAGATGGACGCATTGCCGATCCAATCATCAAACGCAGTATAGGTGGTGGATTGGACTCGCAGTTCCTCGATGCTTTGTTGGATTCAAACTTGCCGCGTTGGAAGCCAGCCATTTACAAAAATACGCCTGTCAAATCTGTTCAATCAGTTAGTTTTGGATTCTATCCGAGCTCCTATTGACCATCACTGGATATTGACTCTTTTTGTCAATGCAAAATTTCCATCAAGGTACCCGAATTTGCCGACAGCATTTTCCAATCTTCCAAATTGAAGTAGATTATTGCCATCATCCCAGGAGACAAGATGATAAAATTATCTCCTGAAAAGTAAGAGGCAACCGCCGATATCCCGGGATTGTGCCCAACCAGTAGGATTGATTTAAATTCCTTTGGCTGCCTACAAATCGCGTCAATGAGTGCACGGGGAATTCCTTCATATAGGCTCTCATCTATTTCGAAGTCCAAATCACCCAATTCTGACTCCAAGACAGATTTGGTTTCCAAAGTTCTCTTGGCTGGACTCACCAACAAGTGATCAAAATTTATATTTTTCCTTTTCAAAAGTTTTGCAAGCTGCAATAACTTCTCCCTCCCAGTAGACGTCAAATTCCGGCCGATATCGCCCGAAACACTGTTTACCGGCGTGGATTCACCATGTCTTAAAAGGTATAAAGCAAGCATGCTGGCATAGATCTAGACCACCGAAAGTTGGGGAATTTGGTGGCAATTAAAAAGATGAATAAAAGGATTATTTGGATGGCATGTAGATGGATTCTATTTTTAGCGCTTTATTTGGAGCGCTTAAGCGTTCAATTGTTTAAAATTTAGAAGTATGTCGAAGAATCTTGTAATCGTAGAATCCCCCGCCAAGGCGAAAACAATCGAAGGATACTTGGGAAAGGACTTCAAAGTGGCGTCCAGCTATGGCCACGTTAGGGACCTTCCAAAGGGGGACAATGCAATCGACATCAAAAACAGGTTCAAGCCGACATACGAAATCACTCCAGATAAAAAGGAAGTCATCAAACAGCTAAAAAGCCTAGTCAAAGATGCAGAGACAATCTTCCTCGCAAGTGACGATGACCGTGAGGGAGAAGCCATCTCCTGGCACCTCAAAGAGGTACTTAATCTGAAAGATTCCCAAACCAAACGAATCGTGTTCCGGGAAATCACCAAAAATGCGATCCTAAAGGCAATTGAAAGTCCGCGTCAGATAGACATAGACTTGGTCAATGCCCAGCAAGCAAGAAGGATTTTGGACCGTTTGGTTGGATTTGAACTGTCCCCGATTCTTTGGAAAAAAATAAAGGCAGGACTTTCCGCTGGCAGGGTGCAGTCTGTTGCAGTCCGGTTGATCGTGGAGCGAGAAAGGGAAATCGAAAAATTCAAGTCTAAATCATCATTTAAAATCACAGCGCTTTTTGATGTAAGCGGAAAAACGCTTTCGGCTGAACTCCCCAAAAAGTTTGAAACAGAAGAAGACGCTGAACAATTTTTGAAAAACTGTATCGGTGCTGTTTTCAATATTGAGAATCTTGAGAAAAAACCGAGCAAAAAATCCCCTGCCCCACCATTCACCACGTCCACGCTGCAACAGGAAGCAAGCAGGAAGTTGAGTTTTTCTGTAGCGCAAACCATGTCTGTAGCCCAAAAACTTTATGAAGCGGGGAAAATCTCCTACATGCGAACCGATAGTGTCAACCTTTCGGAAGAGGCATTGGCGGGAGCCAAAAAGGAAATCCTGAATAGTTTTGGGCCTGATTTCCACCAACAGCGCAAGTTTTCAACAAAGTCTGAAAGTGCCCAAGAAGCGCACGAAGCGATCCGTCCTACCGATTTTTCAAAACAACAGGTTTCGGGTGACCGCAACGAGCAGCGCCTGTATGACTTGATATGGAAGCGTGCGATTGCTTCGCAAATGGCCGAAGCCCAGTTGGAAAGGACGATTGCGACCATCAGCATTTCGACTGTGCCTGAGAAATTGATTGCCCAAGGAGAAGTGATCAAGTTTGAAGGCTTCCTTAAAGTCTATTTGGAAGATACGGACGACGAACCGGATGATGAGGAAAATGGAAACAAAGGGCTTCTTCCCCCATTGACTATAGGTCAAGTCCTGAATTTGACCGAAATGAAAGGCAGGCAGACATTCAGCAGGCCAGCACCGAGATATACGGAAGCTTCCCTTGTCAAGAAACTTGAAGAAATGGGAATAGGCAGACCTTCAACCTATGCGCCGACCATTTCCACGATCCAAAAGCGGGATTATGTCGTGAAGGAATCGAGAGAAGGCCAGGAAAGGAAATACGTGGAAATGAAGATCTCAAAAGGGAACTTCCGAAAGGATTCAAAAATGGAGATCGCAGGGGCTGACAAGAGCAAGTTGTTTCCGACAAACATAGCTATGGTCGTCAACGATTTCCTCGTTGAGCATTTCCCAAATGTCATCGACTATTCTTTCACCGCCAAAGTAGAGAAGGAATTTGATGACATAGCCCACGGCGGTCAAGATTGGCAGGATATGATTGACTCTTTTTATGGAAAATTCCATAGCAAAGTGGAAGCTACAGCCACCGTCAACCGTTCGGAAATCAACAGTTCGCGGCATTTGGGTATAGATCCTAAATCGGGAAAACCAGTGGTGGCACGTTTGGGGAGATTTGGTCCCTTGGTGCAAATCGGTGAACAAGACGATGAAGCCAAGCAGTTTGCCAGTATGAAGAAAGGCCAATTCATCGAGAACATTACGTTGGATGAAGCATTGGAACTTTTCAAACTTCCTCGGGACGTAGGCTTTTTTGAAGACAAGAAAATCGTAGCCGGCGTCGGGAAGTTTGGGCCTTATATCCGCCACGACAACAAATTTGTTTCTCTCGGAAAAGAAATGGACCCTCTGAGTATTAGCGAGAGTGAAGCAATCCAATTGATCCTCGACAAGCGTGACGCTGATGACAAAAAGATGATCAAGACCTTTTCTGAAAATCCAGATATTCAAATACTAAACGGCAGATGGGGGCCTTACATCAAGTTTGGCAAAGACAATTTCAAAATACCAAAAGGAACCGAACCTGAAAGTATTACTTTCGCAGAGGTGACTGAAATCATTGAAAAACAGCCAGATACCTCCAAGAAGAAGGGGAAATTCGTCAAAAAGAAAGCATGAGCAAAGGCGGGACTAATTTCCCGCTTTTTATTTTTAAGGCAGACGGCTAGCCCCATCAGAAGTTTGGTACATTTACCAACTACACAATTGAAACCCAAAATGATTTTGAAATTCAATCGATCACCGATAAATTGGATCGGTTAGGAATATGAAAAAACTGGTTGTATTGACAGGTGCGGGTATCTCTGCTGAAAGTGGCATCAGCACCTTTAGGGACAGCGGCGGACTTTGGGAAGGTCATGATGTGATGGAAGTCGCATCGCCCGAAGGTTGGAGAAAAAACAGAGAACTCGTACTCGATTTCTACAATCAGCGTCGAAAACAAGCACTCTCCTGTGAACCCAACGCAGCCCATCTCGAGCTCGCCCGACTGGAGGAGCATTTTGAAGTGACGATTGTAACCCAAAATGTGGACAACTTACATGAGAAAGCCGGATCATCCAAAGTTATCCATTTACATGGCGAGCTTTTCAAGGTACGCAGCACACTTGACCCTAACCTGATATACGACTTGGATGGTTGGGAATTGAAGCTGGGCGACAAATGCGAGAAAGGGAGTCAACTTCGTCCACATATCGTTTGGTTTGGCGAAATGGTCCCAATGATGGAATCCGCCATTGAACATGCCCTGTCCGCCGATATTTTTGCGGTGATTGGAACTTCATTGCTCGTTTATCCCGCAGCTGGACTGATCGAATACACGCAAAAAGATATTCCCAAATACATCATCGACAAGCAAATACCTGCCGTCAATCCTGATCCGATGCTTCAGAAAATCCGGCAACCTGCTACCATTGGTACGGTAATCATGGCAAAAGAAATCATTCGGAAATATGCGTAGGAAAATCGCCGTCATAGGTGCAGGTCCGTCCGGAATCACTGCACTCAAGAACTTGTTGGACCAAGGGCTCGACGCAGTGGCTTTTGACAGGAACCAGGAAGTGGGCGGAAACTGGATCTATACAGAAAATGAAAGTCACTCGAGCGTTTTCGAAACGACACATATTATCAGTTCCAAAACGCTGTCCCAATACGAGGACTTCACATTCGATGATTTTGATCCTTCAATCTCCGATTACCCTTCCCATAACGAACTGAGGCGGTATTTCCAGGCTTATGCCCGACATTTTAATTTGTATCCCTACATACATTTTGGGACTATGGTCTTGGACTGTCAAAGGAATTCCGAGGGCAATTGGGTAGTAACCACAGAAAGAGAAGGGATTCAATCGACCACCATTTTCACCGACTTGGTCGTCTGCAACGGCCACCATTGGAATCCCCGCTGGCCAAGCTATCCGGGCACTTTTTCTGGAGAAATGCTGCATTCACACAATTTCAAAAAAGCCGAGCCATTTCGCGGCAAAAAAGTACTCGTGATAGGAGGCGGGAATTCTGCCTGTGACGTGGCTGTTGAAACTAGTCGGGTAAGCGAAATGACAGCGATCTCTTGGCGACGAGGCTATCGGATCATTCCCAAATTCTTTTTTGGCCTTCCTTCGGACAAAATCGGCGAAAGAAGTAAATGGGTGCCCCTTCCGATCAGAAATTTTCTCTTTGACCTGCTGCTTAAAATCATGGTTGGCGATAACAATCTGTATGGACTCAGAAAAGTCACCAACAAATTTGGAGAAACCCACCCTACCATCAATGATGAACTCCTTTACAAGATTCGACATGGAAAGGTGAAACCCAGATTGGATATCAAATCTTTTGACGGAAAGAAAGTTGTTTTTGAAGATGGGCTTGAGGAAGAGTACGATACCATCATCGCTTGTACGGGATATTTTCTTTCTCATCCATTTTTTGATAAAAAGCTTATTGACTACAGTTCAGGTCCAGTACCATTGTACCTCAAGATGTTCCATCCCGAGTTTGTGAACCTCTATTTTATCGGCATGTTCCAGCCCTTGGGTTGTATTTGGCCAGGCGCTGAATTACAAGCCAAAATCATAGCACGTGAAATTGCAGGAAAATGGACCCGGCCGAAAAATATCCGAGAGCTGTGTGAACGTGAGGTGACTCATCCCCATTACCGGCAAGTGGATACCCCTAGGCACACGATCACGGTGGATTTTCATTTGTTTAAGAAAGCATTGAAAAAGCATTTGCCGAAAAACTATACCTCAAAACAGCCAATCACAAAAAAGGAGCTGGAAACCGCCTAGTCCTTTTCCCCGAAACAAACCCAATATGATAAAAAAAGCGACTTTCCCCCACCCTATGGTTATCATGTTAGCTTTTGTCGTCTTGGCGACAATACTCACCTATGTGATTCCTGCGGGCAAGTTTGAAAGAAGACTCGACCCCACTTCGGAACGTGAAATCGTAATCCCTGGAAGCTATAGCGAAACGGAGAGCCGTCCCGTTGGATTTTGGAATATGCTGGTGAAGGTTCCCGAGGGCATTATCGCAGGTGCCGACGTCGTCGTGTTGATCCTGATATTGGGCGGGGCGTTTTATATTGTGGATAAGACAGGGGCCTTTCAGGCTGGCTTGGAATTCCTCGTCACCAGGTTTGAAAGTGCGACTTCCCTCCTGCTGTCTATGTTGGGAATTGTTTTTGCAGCTGCCGGTGCGTTGAACGGCCTACAGGAGGAAATCATCGCGATGGTACCCGTTTTGATGATTTTAGCCCGAAATATCGGCTACAGTTCAATTTCCGTCATTGCAATTTCCCTTGGAAGCGCCGTCATCGGCGGATCGTTTGGTCCGTCGAATCCCTTTTCTGTCTTGATTGCCCAAAAAGTCGCGGATGTTGAGGTCTTTTCTGGTGGCGTTTTTCGGATGATATTTCTTGTTTTGGCACTTGGGTTCTGGATTGTTTATTTTTTACGGACAGGCAAAGATAGTGTCAATCCAATTTCAGGAAATCTATTGAAATCAACCAAGCTTGCTCCATTTCATCAGTTGATTCTATTGCTGGTTGCTGCGACGTTCGCCATTATGATCGTTGGACTCAGCAATTGGAATTGGGGCTATAATGAGATGTCTGCGATCTTTTTTGCCATGGGACTTTTGGTAGGTTGGATTGGAAAATTGGGTGTCAATGGGACAGCAAAGGCTTATTCTGAGGGCTTTTCCGAGATGATTTTCGCTGGTGTTATAGTAGGGCTAGCTCGGAGCATATATCTGGTTTTGAACGAAGGTCAAATCATCGATACGATCATCTATGGCCTTTTTACCCCTGTTCAAAACCTCCCCGCAAGTGCCGCAGGCCTGGGTATGATGGCGTCACAGGCACTACTCCATATTCCAGTCCCTAGCACTTCGGGACAAGCGGTATTGACGATGCCGCTTTTGGCACCGGTTGCGGATTTGACTGGGATGTCAAGGCAAGTAGTTGTCCTAGCTTATCAATATGGCGCGGGGCTGATGGATTTGGTGACCCCGAGTAACGGAGCGATCATGGCGATATTGGCGGCTGGAAAGATTTCCTACAACGATTGGATCAAACAGGCTTGGAAACCGATCTTGGTATTGTTTGGTTTTGGTGCCCTGTCGATCGTTTGCGCCGTTTGGTATTTCCAATAAAATTCCCCCGAAATTTCTAAATTGACGATTTAAAACAATCAACAATATCCCTATGCGCATCAATGACCACCAACCCTTGCCATCCTACGTGGCGAAAGAAGATAGATACGACAATATGCCATTCAGGAGGTGCGGAAAAAGCGGCATCAAGTTACCGATGATTTCGTTAGGCCTTTGGCATAATTTCGGGCACGACGCTGATTTCAAAAATGCGAGAACAATCCTGCGTCAGGCTTTCGACTTTGGAATTACGCATTTTGACTTGGCCAACAATTATGGTCCTCCCTACGGCTCGGCTGAGGAAAATTTCGGTCGAATCATGCACAAGGACTTCAGACAGTATCGTGATGAGTTGATTATTTCCACCAAAGCTGGGTGGGATATGTGGCCGGGTCCATACGGAAATCTTGGATCGAGAAAATATTTGATCGCTTCATTGGATCAAAGTCTCAAAAGAATGGGTTTGGATTATGTGGATATTTTCTACCACCACAGGCCAGACCCTGAGACGCCTATGGAAGAAACAATGGGCGCTTTGGATCATATCGTAAGGCAGGGAAAAGCACTTTATGTGGGAATTTCACAGTACAACGCTGAAGACACTGCAAAAGCATATGAAATATTGAAGAGTCTGGGGACACCGCTATCGATCCATCAGCCCAGATATAGCATGCTTGATAGATGGGTGGAAAACGGATTGCTAGATGTATTGGGCGACAAGGGTGTCGGCTCAATTGCTTTTTCTCCCTTGGAACAGGGTATTTTGACAAATCGGTATTTGTCGGGGATTCCGGCAGACAGTCGCGTCGCAAAGGACGGCCGATATCTGAAACAAGATCAAATTTCCCAAAAGGTGATCGACAAAGTGACAGCGCTCAATGAGATAGCCAAAAAAAGGGGACAAACAATGGCACAAATGGCGATTTCTTGGCTGCTAAAGGATCCTCGCATCACGACCGTACTTGTTGGGGTCAGCAGAGCGGAACAACTCGCAGACAATGTAAAGGCGGTTCAGAATATCAACTTCACTGCAGGCGAGCTGTCCGAGATCAGGGAAATCATAGAAGCATAAAAAATCCCGTCCTTCTGTCTCATTTGAAACCAGAAGGACGGGACTTTTTCATCAAAAGACTTCTTACCGCAGTGCTGTTTCCAAGGTGGACAGATAAATATTTTTCTGGTCGCGGGCCTTCAGGCCTTTTTCTACTGCTGCCTTCTGTTCCGCTGTGGATTCCATGTCTTCGTACTGCTGATTGTTGAAAAACTGCATATAGTCCTTGAAAATATTCATTGTCATATGGGTGAGTTTGGCTTCGCTCCCCAGCGGCAATGCAGTTCTCAAAAAGGACCAACTACCCATAAGGCCTTTTTCTATCCTCTTTTGGTGAATGGGAAGGAAAACCTCCTTCTCAGCGTTTTCATAAGCCTGAAACTGTCCCTCCGCGGCTTTCATTATGTCAAATGAGGCAAGAGTGCCCTTTTTCATTTGAAAATTGTCTTTCGTAGAGGCGATTTCGACCATATAAGCCCGTTGCGCCAAATCCCTACTTTGTGCCGCATTGGCGATTTTCTCCCTGATTTGGGCTTCCTTTAGGTCGGGGAAGGCAGCCATCGAATAGCGGATCATCTCCTCTTCAGAGATACCGTTCATCATTGAGACGGGGTCCTTGTAGTAAATGATGGTAATGTATTGGAATTCACTTGGATCCGCACCGGACTGCAAAGACCAAAAATCCCATCCTTGGATCTTCTTTTCGTTGATCGCCACGCGGTAGACCTTTTCCATAAAATCCTTGAATTCTATGAAGTCGTACGTTTGGTTCGATTCCACCTTGATAAATTCAAAGACCAAATAGCGAGTTTGTTGGGCATGAGTCAATGAAAGGCTCCATATACCCAAAACCAGAAGCAATAATATTTTTTTCATGGTTTTGTTATTTTGGGAAATAATTGAACTCGTAAGTTTTCTTTAAAATTTAGGAATTTTATTTTGATTTTGGCAATATTGTAGGAAGATTTTTTCTCTCTTTTGGAAAAATGGTAAAAGGGTCGTCCTGCCTGGTAGAAACTACCCCTCGTGCCCTAGAATAGAAACCTCGATTAGGAAAGCTTGCCAATACTTAGTAGATTTTGACCAAAAATCAGTGTCAAAATGAAATTTTCGAGAAGAGATTGGTTGAGAAGCGCATCCTTGGCAGGTGGCTTTGCGCTGCTGTCAGGAACGAATTCATTCGCCTCCTTGACTGAGGAGGAAATCAAGAAATTCAATCCCAGACCCCTAAATACGCCCGTTAGACTTGGTTCCAATGAAAACCCATACGGACCTTCCCAAAAGGTGCGGAAGGCAATGCAGGATGGCTTTGATCTCGGATGCCGGTACCCTTGGGCCTACAATTCGGAACTTCAAAAAATGATCGCCGAGCGTGAGGGTGTCACCCCTGACCATATTGTGTTGGTCGCAGGTTCCACGGAGGGCTTGAAGGTTGCTGGTATCACCTTTGCCGGCCCGGGAGATGAAATCATTTCCGGATTGCCTACTTTCCTGTCGATGATGACTTATGCCGAAATCTGGGGGGCCAGTATCAATTGGGTGCCTTTGGATAAGGACTTGAATTATGATCTACCCGAAATTGAAAAACGTGTATCCCAAAAGACCAAACTCGTTTTTCTCTGTAATCCCAACAATCCGACGGGAAAACTACTTCCTGCGAATCAGGTACTCGATTTTTGCGAAACGGTGAGTAAAAAGACGATGGTATTCAGCGACGAGGCATATTGCGACTATATCGAGGACAAGAATTACCCTTCCATGGTCAAGCTGGTCAAAGAGGGAAAAAATGTGATCGTCTCAAAGACTTTGTCCAAAGTATATGGACTTGCCGGGATTAGGTTGGGATATATGGTCGCTAGGCCAGATATTGCCAAAAAGCTATCCGATAGGGTCGTGGCCAATACGAATATCATGGCAATCGAGGCAGGAAAGGCTGCATGGAAGGATGACGAATTCTATCAGTTTAGCCTGAAAAAGAATTTGGAGTGCAGAAAACTCATCGAAAAAACCTTGGACGAATTGAAGTTGACCTATTTGCCTTCCCAGGCTAATTTTGTGTTTTTCCATGCCAACCGGGATGTCAAGGAACTTGCCTCGCAAATGGCTGCAAAAGGCATCATTGTCGGCCGTCCTTTCCCGCCGCTTAATGACTGGTGCCGCGTTAGTACAGGCACGGTAGAAGAAGTCCAAATGTTCAATGCTGCCCTCAGGGAAATTTTGAGCTGATATGCTTGATTTTAATATTCAGCTGGAGGACGACAAAGTAGTTTTACGTCCGCTTTCGAGAGAAGACATTGGGGAATTGGAGGAACTTGCATCCGATCCGGATTTATGGAGATATTACACCCATGATTTGTCTCAAAGGGAAGAACTTGAGGCATGGTGTTTGCCTGCATTTCTGTCAGAGCGCCTCCAATTTGTCGTAGTAGATAAAACATCCGGCAAAATTATCGGCAGCAGCGCATTGGGCAATTTTTCACCGAGGGATGGACGCATCGAAATTGGATGGACATGGCTTGGAAAAAGCTACCAAGGACATGGATTCAACCAATCCATGAAAAAGCTGATGCTGACCTATTGTTTTGAATCGCTGGGTTTGGAACGGGTAGAATTCAAAACGGATGTGTTGAATATGGCAGCAAGGAAGGCGCTTAGAAATATCAATGCCATAGAAGAAGGTGTCTTGCGGAGTCATACTTTGATGACAAAAGGACGACGGCGGGACACGATCTACTACAGCATTTTGAAAAATGAATGGGAGTTTGTAAAACGTGAAAATGAGTGGTAGGTAGATTCAATCGAAAAATGAAAAAAGTCCTCTTGAATATTGTGGTCGCAACCTTTCTTTTGTCGTCAATGGTCTCATGTACCATAGAAGATACAGGAACCGATCCCTTGCAGAATTTGAACGCGGTGTTTGTTGGAACGCAGATTTTGGATTTTAAGTCAGCAAGGCTTTCTATCACAGGGCCTGCAAATATTACGGGCGTTAATTCCCACGTACGCGCCAAGCTGGAACTCTCAAGCGCTCCCGTTTTTCAAGAACCATTCGCAGATAACACCAACATCATGTCTATTACATTGATGTCTGTGAACAACGGCTTTGACCTTCCCAAATTCCCTTTGGCAAATGGGGTCTATGATGTCTTTCCACCGACTGGATTTTCCGATCCAAATGTCATCGGAACGCTGGAGGGAACGAGCTTCAGCTACGGCCCCTCGATCGGCATAGGCTACAATCCTAATTTGACGAGTTTTGGCACAGTGCATGAATCTTCATCAGGGACGATTCAGCTCTTGTTTGATGTAAGAACTTCTTTGGTGAAAATCACCTATGACTACCTCACGGCAGAAGGTACAAAGGTGAGCGGCAGCAATACCTTACCGCTCAACCTCAGTTCCTTTAATCCTTGAAATCATACGCTTGGTAGCTTCCATCCATTGTGATAGTTTGCCTTCATGAGTTGGTTGGCTTCCTTGTCCGTGAATTGACCTTTGGCAGCATCCCAATAGACTTTCTTTCCCGTTTTGAAAGCGATGTTCCCCATTTGTGCATTAATTGCGGCAATACTACCTGTTTCGATTCCACAGGTCAGTTTGGATGCATCGTTTTGCAGAATAGAATTGACAAATCCCTGTGCATGGAGCTCCAGCGCACTTCCTGAGGGCCGTGTATGCGGTACTTCCTCTATTTTGCTTACCCGCTGACCATCTTTGTTTTCCGTTTCGGGAATGACTTTCCATCCACCCCTATTGACAACAAGTGTTCCGTTGTTACCAATAAAGGCAATACCTTCTGTCGTTCCATAATTTCCACCGTCAATTCCGGTCGCGTGTTCCCAAAGCATGTTGAATCCATCGTATTCATACACGGTTTGGAGGGTATCGGGTGTCTCAGAGGCGTCATCGGGGTATGCAAATTTCCCTCCTGAGGCCATTACTGATTTTGGCGCAGTCACACCCATGGCATAGAGTGCAATGTCAATCTCATGCACGCCCCAGTCAGTCATCAATCCACCTGCGTAGTCCCAAAACCACCTGAAGTTAAAATGAAACCTATTCGAATTGAATGGACGCTTTGGCGCAGGACCCAACCACATGTCATAATCGACTCCTTGGGGTACAGGACCATCGCCTACTTTCGGCACGGGCTTCATCCAGCCTTGGTATGCCCAAGTCTTCACGAGGCGTATTTGGCCCAATTTGCCTGACTTCACATAGGCGATAGCTTCGGCATATTGCGAACCACTTCGCTGCCACTGCCCCACTTGTACCATTTTGCCATAGCGCTGCTTGGCTTTCACCATTAGGTTACATTCCTCAATTGTGTTTGCGATTGGTTTCTCGACATACACATGCTTGCCCGCGGATAGGCTGTCCACCATATTGAGGCAGTGCCAATGGTCCGGGGTGCCGATAATGACCGCATCTATGTCCTTATTTTCCAGCATTTTTCGATAATCGCCATACACTTGAGGCTTTTTGCCCCGAAGTTTGTTCACGTCTTCCGACCGTTGTGCCAGCACTGATTGGTCGATATCCGCCAAAGCGATGCAATTCACATTTGGAATTTTCAAATGGGCATTCATATTGGACCAGCCCATACCTTTGCAGCCGATTACCGCCACGTTCAATTGGTCGGAAGGCGCAATTCGATTTGAAAATGAATGAAGCGACTCGGCACTGACGAAGGGCGAAAGGCTAATCCCCGCACCGGCTAAAATGCTTTTTTGAATAAAATCTCTTCTTGTTGCCATGAATTGATAGGTTTTCAGGTTTATTGTTTTTAGAAAATTTCGTGGACGATTGGTCAAGAATAAAAATAGGCCTAAACTTTAACAATGGAAAAACCATCGGTCAAAAATCAGGCGATGTCACCAAAGTAAATGAATAGTCCACCCTTACTCGGGTTTTTAGATTTTTACTTATACCAAATCTAAATTTCTCGATTACGCGGTTATTGGGAACCATCTCGCCATTTTTGGGTTAAGTTTGTGTATAAACTGCATTTGCTATGAAACAGAAAGAAATCGTAACGCTACAGCGTTCATTGCTACACGATACCGAAAAACTCCTCAATCAACAGATAGAAATGGAGGGGAAATCTTCTGCCTACTATCTATCGATGGCATCATGGTGTCATATGATGGGCTATGCCAACGCTGCAAAGTACCTCTACACTCATGCCGACGAGGAAAGAATGCACATGATGAAGATTTTCCATTATGTAAACGAAGCAGGTGGCCATGCAATCCAGCCCGAAATTACTGGCGTTCGCCATAACTTCAACTCCCTGAGGGAAGTCTTCGAATTGATCCTTGAGCATGAGATCAAAGTGACCAAGTCCATCAACGCCATCGTTGACCATGCTTTTTCTGCGAAAGATTTTGCCACATTCAGCTTTATGCAATGGTATGTGACTGAACAGAGGGAAGAAGAAACCATGTCCCGTAGGGCATTGGAGTTGTTTGATATTATCGGAGAGGAAGGCATTGGCCTTTGGACGATTGACCAAGAACTGGGCAAATTGCATTCCGCTGCTGCGGCAGAAGGAGCTTAATGAAAGCGGGATTAAACCCGCTTTTTTTTTAAAAATGATAATCCTGTGAAGATTGCAATTACGCCGTGGAACACACACAAAAAAAAAAAAAGCGACGTAAACACCTTGAGTCAAAAAAAATAAATTGTTTAACTAAAAATCAATGATACCATTTGAAGCCATAGAGATTAAAATATAGATTTTTCTATTTTTTACAATATTATTTTTTGATTTCTTCAATAACTGGATAAAAAAATCGTATAGCTACTATTAGCGATTTTTTGGAAATTTGGATTTGAATTTTGTAACTTAATCCAAGCTGGAAATTCTTAGTCATAAAATCTGGACCGGACGCAAGTAGGCGCCCCATCTGACTAGCCCAACTAATATTTACCGTCTGTTTTTAACAAATAATGCTGTAAATCTTTTGAACTATGGGTACCTCGGAAATTCAAGTACAGTTTTTTCAACATGTCAAAAACCTTCTCCCTCCCTATAAATCCCTCGTGGATGAAATCTCGGACTTGCTCGAAATCAGTAATGATTCGGCTTACCGACGTATTCGCGGCGAGAAGTTCATTGATCTGGAAGAAATCAAAAAAATCAGCCAACACTTTCACATTTCTCTTGACCAGGTTTTTAACTTGGAAAGCAACGCTATCGTCTTTCATGGGAAACTCAATTCATTTACAAAGGATAGCTTTGGGGATTGGTTGGCGGATGCGCTGAAGCAGCTTCAGTTCATTTACTCGCAAAAGAGCAAGCATATCTATTACCTTGTAAAGGACATGCCGCCATTCTATCAGTTCTACTATCCGGAGTTGGCCTCATTTAAGTATTTTTTTTGGATGAAGTCGATTTTGAACCTCGAAAATCTTCGGAATGAGAGGTTCTCGATGAACAACCCAATGTTTCAGCCTCTGAAAGAAACCGGGCTTAAAATCATCCAAGTGTACAACATGATTCCTACTACGGAGATCTGGAACGAAGAAGGAATCAACGTGACGATCAAGCAGATATTCATGTATTATGAAATGGGGATTGTCCAATCAGCCGATGATGCTAGATTGCTCTATAGTCAACTGACGGATTTGGTCAACCACCTCGAGAAAATGGCCGAATCAGGCAAAAAATTTGATATCGGAAAGCAGCCAACAAACGATTCGGCACCTTACAACATGTTTGTAAATGAAATGGTAATTGGGGACAACACGTTTTTGGCTCAGTTGGAGAACATCCGAATCACTTATCTCAACCATTCCGTGATGTACTTTATCGGTTCGATGGACCCGAAATTCAACGATGCATTGTTCTTCAACCTTGATAACTTGATGAAAAAATCAACGCTCATTAGTTCGGTGGGTGAAAAGGAACGCCGTCAGTTCTTCAACCGACTCCGTAGAAAAATTGAGGAAAAAATGAACCTTCTGGTATAACGCACAAAAAATCTTGCTCGATTCTAAAATAGCTTACCAAGGAAAAAGCCACCGATTTGAATGGTGGCTTTTTCGTTTGTTTTCCTTTCAAATTTAGTTCTTCGCCGGGACCCCTTTACCAGGTAACGATTTTTGGATAAACTGGCGTATATCCTCGTTAGATGTCGCCAAGTCTTCCGCCCTCAGATACATCATGTGTCCGCTTCTATAGCCCTTGAATGAAAGCCTGTCCTGAAGCTTTCCTGCAGGATCCAAAGCCCACATATTGTACTTGGCGTTGAAGTAGTCGGTACCTCCATCAAAATAACCGGATTGGGTCATTACATGCAGATAAGGGTTCTGGAGCATGGCCTGCGCCAATTGGTTGCCCGTGTTCTCGTTGGTACGGTCCCATGGCTGCACAGGTCCAAACAGGTAATAGGTCAAGTCGGTGTCGTACTTCAGAATGTTTTTGGCATAAATGTTCATTGCAGGAGAAAACGCGTGGTTCCAAGAAGTCAGAGCTGGATCAAAATCAAACCTTTCGCCTGCATCCGTCTGGTCAATTCCCTTGTAACGACTATCAAGGCGACCAACTGTCATTCCCTGATCACGCAATAGTTCCTTCCAATAGAAGCTCGTTGGTACCGCCAAGGCATGTTGTAAAATTACTTCTTCTTTCAATCCAGAATAATAAGCCATCTTTTTAGCGATCTGGACACGTTCGGAAGCGCTGAGGGAACCACCTTTGGCGATGGCGGGAATCACGACCTCAAGCGTGTACTTCTCCACTTCGGGAAGGATTTGGTCCAAATCTTTACTCTGCAACTCAGCGGGAAGCACCTTATGATACCAGGCAGTCGCTGCATAGTACGGTAGGTAGTTTGCTTTGGCGACCGCACCTGCCCGATCCAAACCGAGACCCGTCGGTGATACCAGCACCACTCCGTTGAAATACATCCAATGGGCATTTTGAAGCTCATGGACCAAACCGGCCACCCTGGTGGTACCATAGCTCTCCCCTATCAGGTATTTTGGAGAAGCCCATCTATTTTGACGGGTGACGAATGACTTTACCCAATCCGCCAGATATTTAATATCCGCATTGATGCCGAAAAATGTACTTCTCGGAACATCCTTATCCACGATTCTCGAATAACCAGTATTCACAGGATCGATGTAGACGATATCGGCCACATCAAGGATCGAATGCTGATTTTGTTTGACGCCGTAAGGCTGAAGTGGATACCCTTCTTCATCGATGTTAAGCACATATGGGCCCGTGTAGGCCAAATGCATCCAAAGTGAACCCGATCCTGGACCTCCGTTGAAGGAAAAAACCAAGGGGCGGCTTGCTTTTTCGCTGATGTCCGTTCTCTCATAGTAGGTAAAAAACAGTGTCGCGATCGGTTTTCCAGCCTCGTTCCATACGGGCATGGTACCCGCAGTAGCTTTGTAAGGCACACGTTTTCCCTTAATGGTGACTTCACCGTTGGTCACGGAGGAAGATTCGATTTTGATGGCCCTCTCTTCTTGGGACCAGGCCAATTGGCAAGTAAATGCCATAATTAATAGCAACAGTAATGGTTTTTTCATGGGTATATTCCGATTGGTTGGTTCGGGAATTTACGGTATTTGCCAGCTTCAACCTTTCGATTTATATGAATATCCTTAGGAAAGGATAAATGGAAGCAAGCAATAGTGAACGCCGTTGCAAACCTGCGTCGCATTTGGATATCAATGTTGAATCCTGTTTGTTTGGAATCTAAAATTGGGCAGCTCATTTCTATTATGGAAGAATCGATTGATATCATTTTTGAAAACGAAAACTACC
This sequence comes from Mariniradius saccharolyticus AK6, assembly GCF_000330725.2. Classification (GTDB taxonomy): domain Bacteria; phylum Bacteroidota; class Bacteroidia; order Cytophagales; family Cyclobacteriaceae; genus Mariniradius; species Mariniradius saccharolyticus. Next base: position 77,385 of record NZ_AMZY02000016.1, read on the forward strand.
TCGCCATCAACAAACCCGTCGGAATGCTTGTGCACAGGACAAATATCGCTTTTGAAGAACATGCATTGATCGCCGAGCGGATATTGAAGCAGCAACTTGGTTTCAAGGTTTTTCCACTGCATCGTATCGATAGGCCGACTTCGGGAATTGTACTTTTTGGAAAATCTTCTGATGCTGCCTCAGCACTCCAGCCCCAGTTTACCACCGAAAAGGTGAAAAAGCTCTACCTATGTATAGTCCGGGGACATATGCCAACGGCGCATGGCATTTTGGATTTTCCTTTATCAAAAAAACTAGAGGGAGAACTCCGGGAGGCTAGGACAGAGTTCTGGACATTGTCGGAGACAGAGATTCCTTTTTCTTCATCCGATCGGTATTTGACCAGTCGATATTCCCTACTGAAAGTCTATCCTCACACCGGCAGGATGCACCAAATCCGTCGCCACATGGCAAAGGCGCGGCATTATGTGATCGGTGATACAACGCATGGCGATAACAAACAGAACAATTTCTTTAGAGATCGCTTCGGTTCAACACAAATGTACCTCCATGCCTGGAAGCTGGCTTTTAAGGAGCCAAATACAGGGCAACAAATAGACATAACAGCAGACTTGCCAACCCATTTTACGGATATGCTTCAGAAGCTTTCTTTGGAATTTAAGCCTCTATAAGTCCCTTATTCCTATTGGCCAAAAAAACCACCACTGCAGAAGTCATAAACATGATCAAGCTGTAGATCGCGATTGGGATGGTCATTTCTGAGTTTTTCAGCAGCGTCGCAGCAATCATTATTCCCAAGGTCCCGTTTTGGATTCCGGACTCAATGGCGATGGTAATCCGCTGTCTGTTGGAAAGGAGAAATGTCCCGGCAAGGAAAAAGCCAACGGTCATCGTCAAAAGATTCAACAGCAAGGTGAGCGGGCCGGAAATGATAAAATAATCGATGATGTTTGCCCTTTCTTTCACAATCGCTGCAAGGAGAATAAGTACAAAAAATACGGCAGAAGCAATTCTGACTGGTTTATCTGCTTTTTTGGACAACTTCGGAAAGCGATAATGAAGCAACATTCCGATCGAAACAGGAATAACTGTTACTCCGGCGATTTGGACGATTGTTTCAAAAACCGGTAGTGACACCGAGCCCGCTTCCCCAAAATGTGCAATCGCAAAGTTCACGATCAAAGGAATCGTAAAGATCGTCAGGAAGGAGCTGAATGCCGTCAAAGAGATCGATAACGCCAAATCCCCCCGGGACAGGTGGGTGATCAAGTTGGATGTTGCGCCTCCGGGGCAGGCGGCGATAATCATCACGCCAACAGCGAGTGCACCCGTCAAACCAAACAATTGAACCAATGCATAGCCAAATACTGGAAGCAGGATCATTTGGTTGAATAGGCCCAAAAACATGGCTTTTGGGTAAATAAAAATATTCTTGAAATCCTTGATCGTAAGGGAGAGTCCCATGCCGAGCATGATAAATGCCAAGGCTAGGGGTAGGAAGACAGAAGTGAGGATACTTTCTTGCATGTTGGTGGTCGGTTCTTTTGGGATGTTTTTTTAAAATTTAAGAAAATTATTCGAATTCAAACCATTCCCCCAAATTTGAATTGCCAACCTAGGGCAAACCGTTTCGTATCAAACTTTGAACTCCCCGTTTCATGCGTCGTACGCTATTCATCATTTTCCTTTCCCTGCTCGGATGCAATCAACTGGACGATCAAGTGCCTGCCGGAACTCAGTTGTTGCGGAATTCGGATATTTCATCCCCCAATTCCCCACAACCTTGGGTCTCTGTGACTAGTCCAGGTTTTCTACTTGGATTGAGTAGGGATGAATTCAGGTCAGCTTCGGCTTCTCTTTTTATCGAAAGTCGCGATAGCACCAACATCGACCCGACCACTTGGAGACAGACCATCAATTCCCCATTGCCCAGAGAGGGCCAAAGACTTACACTGCGAGCCTATTTGAAAGGAGAAGAAATCAAAAGATTTGCCCCGGGAAGCAATGTTTTTATCAGTTTGCGGGCGTTTCCAGTCGAGGACAGCAACGGAAACACGGCAGGCAGGTACATCACCTCTCAGGAGCGGATCTTTGTAGACAGCACGTTTACGTGGAGACCGATCGAGTTGGTGCTCAACAAAATGCCACCCGAAGTCGAGTACCTTGTCGTTTACCTGGCCATGGCACCGCGCACATCCGGAAAAGTCTATTTCGATGATATTACTTTGACGGTGGATTAACGAATCCCTTTTTCGGGATGCTTTCCCGTGACGGTTCTTCCAAAAGCCTTCATTTCTTCAATTTGGGCGTCCATGTTTCCATCGGGATAGATGATGGGCCCTATGCCTGCTTCTTTTTTCTTGTAATCCAGATACCCGATGACTACGGGCACATTTGCACCCAAGGCTATATGGTAAAAGCCAGTTTTCCATTTTGGAGCATAGCCGCGGGTTCCTTCTGGTGTGACCATGATCACAAGTTCATCCGATTCCTTAAGCATTCTGGTCATTGCCTCGGTGTAGGTTTGCTTCCTTCCACCAGGAATACGCTGCCTGTCGATGGCAATTCCGCCGAGTCCTTTTAGCAACCAGCCCAATGGGCCCACCATCACTTCTTTTTTTATCGTGAATTTCACGGGAATATCCATCAGAAAGAATGCAGCCCGCGCATATAAAATATCCCAGTTGCTCGTATGGGGAATGGCAATCAACACAGCCTTCTTAAGGTCCTTCGGCCAACCGACATTCAGGGACCAGCCAGAAATCCAAAATACCAATCTGGAGAGGAACTTCATCATTTGATTTTCTTTTTGCCTGTTTTTGATTTCAATTCTAAAATACTCGGATTGTCCTCTACGAATTTGACGGCGGTCTCGTATCCAGCTTGGAAAATATCCTTTGCCTTTTTGGTATCAAATACACCGTAGCGCGCCAGCCCTTGCGGCTCAATGAAATAGTCGCATACATGCTTTCGACTGTACACGTTGTAGTTCATCGTCATGATGATGGACCGTTCGATCAGACTTTTTATATTCTTGATGTTGTGTTCAACAGGAAGGTGATTGCAATTTACGCCAATGACAACATCGCATACACCATCCAATGGCTCGACGGGCAGATTGTTCAATACACCGCCGTCGATGTAGTAATGGTTGTCTATTAAAATCGGGTCAAACATGCCGGGAATGCAGGAGGAGGCCATCAATGGCTTGATCAATTCACCTTCAGAAAAGTAAACCGCTTTGGCACGCCGGACATCGGTAGCCGTGACGCTGAGCGGAATCTGAAGTGATTCAAAACTGTTGGATGTCAAATATTTACGATAAAGCTCCTCGACCAGGTCCATTTTCAAAATTCCCGTCCAGGAAATTGCCGGTTTCAAAAACTTGAAATAGTTGGTCTTAAGGATGATTTCCAATATCTCTTCCGGGGTATGTCCGCTGCAGTACAATGCTGCCGCAATCGCACCTGCGCTGCTTCCAGAAAACCGATTTGGGAAAATACCGGATTCGTTGAGCGCTTTCAGTACTCCCAGATGGGCCACCCCCCTCACGCCGCCGCCGGACAGCGCTATACCAATCTTAAGATCAGAGCTCATGCAATGCAAATGTTTGGTCCAAGCGTACGCCCTTTTCGGTCATTTTTACGGTACAGCATTCGTGGATAGGGTCGTGTTCCAAGAAGAGCACCCATTCCTTGCGTGCGGCTTCCTCCAAAAATAACCTTTTTTCCTCCATTGTAATCAATGGCCGCGTATCATAACCCATTACATAAGCAAGTGGTATATGACCGACTGAAGGCAACAAATCGGCCACAAAGACAACAGTCCGGCCTTTGTATTCTATCTTCGGAAGCATCTGCTTGTCGGTATGGCCATCTACCGTAATGATCTCAAATCCTTCAAAAAGCCTTCTACTATTCAAATCAACAAATTCCAATACTCCGTGATCTTGAATGGGAAGGATATTCTCTTCGAGAAAAGATGCCTTTTCCCGTGGATTTGGCACTGTCGCCCAATTCCAATGATCGGAGTTGGACCAATAGGTGGCTCTGGGAAATGTCAGTTCGTATTGTCCATGTGAGCCGTATTTGATCCCTCCGCCACAATGGTCAAAATGTAAATGTGTCAAGAAGGCATCCGTGATATCATGGAAACCGACGCCAAGACTTCTCAGGCTTTTGGTGAGACTATGTTCTCCATGGAGAAAATAGTGGGAAAAAAACTTGGCATCCTGCTTATCCCCGATTCCATTGTCAATCAATACGATACGACCATTGTCTTCGACCAATAAACAACGCATCGCCCAAGTGCAAAGATTGTTGTCATCTGCGGGATTTGTCCGTGACCAAATCACCTTGGGCACGACTCCGAACATTGCACCTCCGTCCAATTTGAAAAAACCCGTATTGACAGTAAATAGATTCATGGCCTGCTTTTCAAACAAAAAACCGCAGAACATGGGGATCCGGTTATGGTAAATTCCCTATTCTGCGGCTGAAATTAGAATTCCTATTCCACAACAACGCCCATCGAACAGAACTTGTCTATCCTTTGGTTGATTCTGTCCTCAGGGGCAAGTTTATCCAATTCTTTGAGGGCCTGGATAATGGTCGCTTTGATAGTTTTGGCCATGGATTTCATATCCTTATGTGCACCGCCAAGTGGCTCTTCGATGATTCCGTCTATAAGCCCATTCTTTTGCATATCAGAAGCTGTCAATTTCAATGCTTCCGCAGCCTGCTCCTTATAATCCCAAGATCTCCATAAAATGGAGGAGCAGGATTCAGGAGAAATCACCGAGTACCAAGTATTCTCAAGCATGTAGACCTTATCTCCGATCGCAATTCCAAGGGCGCCGCCGGATGCACCCTCTCCGATGATGATACAAATGACCGGGACCTTGAGCATGAACATTTCCTTGAGATTGCGGGCTATTGCTTCACCCTGACCCCTCTCTTCGGCTTCCAAACCAGGAAATGCTCCCGGTGTGTCAATTAGCGTAATGATAGGCTTATTGAATTTTTCCGCCATTTTCATTAAGCGAAGTGCCTTCCGGTATCCCTCTGGGTTTGCCATTCCAAAGTTTCGCTCCTGACGTTGTTTTGTATTTCTTCCTTTTTGCTGACCAATGAACATGACCGTACGACCATCTATATCGCCCAGTCCACCCACCATCGCCTTGTCATCCTTTACGGTACGGTCACCGTGCAGTTCGATGAAATCATTGGTCATTTCGTAGATGTAATCCAAGGAATAGGGGCGGTCGGCATGCCGGGAAAGTTGCACCCGTTGCCAACGGGTAAGGTTTTGAAAAGTCTCTTTTTTCAGGGCTTGAATCTTCTCTTCCAACGATTGAATATCTGAGGTCAAATCAATGCTTTTTCCCTTAGCCAAATCCTTCATTTCCTGAAGTTTGGACTCCAAATCAGCAATCGGTTTTTCGAATTCTAACAGCATAATTGGTTTTTTTGGCTTTGGCAAAGATAGAAATAATATGAATAACCGCTACTTGGCCTTGCCGTTTGTTTGATGTGCCTAAACTTCAAGATCAAGTTGCAATCAGCATAATAGACATCCATCTCCAAATAAGAAAAATCGAAAAATGTCAACAAAAAAGCCCCAGCGTTTTGCTGAGGCTTGATGCGGAATGGACGGGACTCGAACCCGCGACCTCCTGCGTGACAGGCAGGCATTCTAACCGGCTGAACTACCACTCCAATATGTGAAACTCTTAAATTAAAGCGGAATGGACGGGACTCGAACCCGCGACCTCCTGCGTGACAGGCAGGCATTCTAACCGGCTGAACTACCACTCCGTGACCCTTCTCTTTTGAAGTGGTGCAAATGTAGGGAATTGAACGTGTTTTGCAAAATCGAGCAAGAAAATTTCCCGTCTGGCAAATTACCTGCCTCTATCTCAGAAACATATTTTTTTTACTTCCCAGCCGATCCCAGCTTCACCTGCCAATTCCAAGCATCCCGCATCGAATCTTCCAGGCTGTATTTTGGTGTCCAGCCAAGCAGATTCTTGATTTTATCCGTATTGGCCCAAGTCTTCACGACATCTCCTTCCCGCCTGGGTCCAATTCGATAATTCAAATGCTTCCCTGAAACCTTCTCAAACGCTTTGATCACTTCAAGCACTGTATTTCCATTTCCTGTCCCTACATTGAAAACATCGTAGAAGTTTTCTTCTTGTTTGAAGAGATATTGAATTGATTTGACGTGTGCGTCAGCAAGGTCCAACACATGGATGTAATCCCGCACGCAGGTCCCATCGGGCGTGTCGTAATCATTTCCGAAAACGGTAAGCTCTCGGCGAATTCCCGCCGCAGTCTGCGTGATGAAAGGAACTAAATTGGCAGGCACTCCCTTTGGCAATTCTCCTATTTCAGAACTCGGATGGGCACCGATTGGATTGAAATAGCGCAAAGCGACTATTCTTGATTTTGCGCCACTCTTGATGTAATCCCTGAGAATGTCCTCACATATTTTTTTGGTGTTACCATAAGGACTTTCAGCCTCTTGCCTTGGCGTTGATTCCGATACTGGAAGTATCTCAGGCTGCCCATATACGGTACAGGAGGATGAGAGAACCAAATCCTTAACCCCGTATTCAGCCATTGCGTCAATTAGAATAAGCAATGACTCCACATTGTTGCGATAATACTTCAAAGGATTGGCTACACTTTCTCCAACTGCTTTTGACGCAGCAAAATGAATTACACCAGCAAATTCGTTTTCGGAGAAAATCTCCCTGACCGAATCTCCATCCAAGCAATCTGCCTCATACCATTTGATCTTTGTTTCTAAGATTCGTTCGAGACTACCGATGACCGAGTGATCGGAATTGGAAAAATTATCCAAAATAACAGGTTCAAAGCCAGACTGAACCAAGGAAACTGCCGTGTGGGAGCCGATAAATCCTGCTCCTCCTGTGATCAAAATTTTTTTCATGGGTGATTAAGTTAAAAATACCCTGCAATAATAATGTTAATTGGCATTTTGTCATGCGAATCACTCGCTTTTTGATAAAAAAAATCACCTCAAAAGTGTGAATGCACCGATTTGCTGCAGTTTTTCCTTTTGGCCGTCAATCTCAAAGGCGTATTCGATCATGAAAGTATATGTCCCGGCGGGCGCATCGTACTCCCTGATTTTACCGTCCCAGCCGTCTGCACCCGCGTAGACCAACTGGCCCCATTTGTTGTAGATCCAAAGTTCGAAACTGATTTGGCAATTGCTCACTCCTTCAAATTTCCCATCAGAGGGATTAAATCCAGTTGGCATTCGCAATGTGGGTGCGCCGTCCCGCATTTCTCCAAAGGCACGCAATTGACAGCCATTTTGATCCTCTACCAGCAAGCCATATCTGCCAGAGGCAATGTTGGTGAGGCGTATATCAGAGCTTGCATCCGCTTCCCAAGATAATATATAAGGAGAAACGCCCCCTTTTGGAATCGACAGCAGCGTACCGTTGGCCAAGCCGCCACATGCGAAGCGCTCTATCTCAAATTCTATCGATAATGGTTCTGGAGAATCGATAACGACAGGAACGATGAACGAACATCCCACAGCATCCTTCACTTCCATATCATATTGACCCCTGGTCAAGCCACTGACGTCAACTTTGCCTCCCGTGATGGTGGATTCAAATCCCTCAATTCTATAGGGCTTCGTTCCGCCAACCAGCTCAAACGAAACCGACCCGTCATTTGAATCGAAACAGGTTGCATGGGTGATCTTCGGCGGGCCGAGTAGAGAAAAAGGTATCGAAGTTTTGATCTCCAGATTTTCAATAACAATCTCACATCCTCCTTTATCCGTAATCGTCACTGCGTACACCCCGGTGGGCAGGCCTTCGGCTATCGGGGCATTCAGTGTAGTACTGTGTGACCATTTGTAAGTGAAATCACCCGTACCACCGGTGGATTCGATTTCAATTCGTCCAAAAGTGGATCCTTCGCAAATTTCGGTAGTCATCGTCTTTAGCGAGGAAGCCAAAGGTTGGTTGACCTTGATGGGCAGACGAGTGGAAAATCCATCACAAGTGGGGTTTTCCAAACTGTATTCACGGTACCAAATTTCGCCAGAGGATCCGATTCCGCCCCATTTGATAGTTATCTCAGCTGTGGATTGTCCCGAGATGATTTCCCCGCCAGTTACAAACCACTCATAGCCTCGCTTGGGAAGAAGGTCCTTTACCTGGTATTTGAAGGTATCCGCTTCACCAAAGCAAATTTGCGATTTTCCTTTTGGCGCACCCGGCTGAATGGACTCGGTGATCAGTACCTTGATTTCCAAAGGCTCACCCTCGCAACCTTCCTTGGTCATGGGATAGGCCACTATCTTGGCGTTGGGGTTTGGCACTCCCCATTTCACTTGGGCGGTGTAGTCAGTCGTTTGGACAATCTGTCCCCCGCTCACCTCCCAACGCACTTTTGCCGTGTTCTCGATATTTTCGAAGGTGTACGTTGCCACATCAATCAAGGGACAAACCGTATCTGGGCCTTCTAATGCACCTTCGGATTCCACGACCTCTACCTCGAATACCGCTTCCTGAATTTGGTCGCAAGCCCTGTCTCCCGTAAAGGCGGTGATTCGGATTTCATATTTACCGGGATTCTCAAACTTATGATCAACTACTTTTCCCTCCTGCATTGGAGTACCATCACCAAAAGTCCACTCGAATATCTGGAACTTCGGATCAAAAGGGATCACATTCCATGTTCCAAGTTTATCCAAGCAAGCCACTTTGTCTCCCTCTACTTCAAATTCATAGTCAACCTCCGTCCTGAAATTGAGGTTGGCAAGGCTTGCCCCCGCCGAATATCCATAGGACTCAATGAATCCAGATCCATAGACATAGCCGATTATTCCCTCAGCATTGGAGAGCATGTGCACACCTTCCTTTACCTCGATTCTAGCATAGGAATAGTTTGGATTTCCGGGCACAGGCAAAAACTCGTTCCCGACAGATACCCCGTCCAAGATAGTCTGTGACTCCGATCCCCGCTTTGCAATGACATTCAGATAGTGGTTAACAATGCCCACAACCCTTACTGCCGAAAATGCCACATTTTTAATCAGCTGATTGTTGGGGCTGAGCGTCACCATCGTTGGATCCCCATTGCTCGCGTACGGACCGTTCTGGATGTTGCACCATTGGCTCTTGGCAAATGTGGTGACAGCTATCGGCTTGGAGCCTTTGATGTTAACGATTTCATTTTCGCCAAAATTGAAAGTCAGGAATTTCCCCCGATTTATTCTTCCTTGGGAAACACCGTTGACGAAGACTTCAGTATTATTATCTGAAGCTAATACCTTCACCATTTCACCCGAGGACCTTCCACGAAAGGGAATGTGTATATATTCCATCCCCCACGAAAACACCGGATAGGCTTGTTGAAACAAATGATCGCCAGTCGTTCCCCCACAATCCCTCCCCACGGCCGTCATTTTGTTTCCACCAAAAACCGCAATGTTCTTACAATCACCATCTTGGCTTCCAAGGACACGAACCCGTGTCCCGGTCAAATCGCCTTTTGCTTTAATCTGATAAGATTGACCCTTTTGCAATGTGATGTTGATTGGGGCCCCTGGAGGAATGGTATTTACCGTGGGTGCAGTGGTGACGATTTCGATATCTGTATCATTCTCCACGGCGACGATAAGCATCGTACTTTCATAGTTTACATTGCTTCCAGGATTTACACCTGGTGCAAATTCCTCGTAGTGTGCTGTCAAGATGTATTCTTTCCCCAAAGAAGAGAGAGGCAACACCACCGTACCGTCAGCGCTTCGTTCCCTGAAATTGAAGGCATGAACCGCAATGTTGCCATCAGAGAATATATAAATGCCCAAATCTTCAACTTGCCCTGAGCTGCGGTGAATCACGTCAAGTCCATCCTTCGGGAAGTTGTATACATATTGCTCCCCTGCTTGGATCGAGAAAAGGTGCGTACCTGTCGCGTATTGGATAAAACCGTTCGCATTTTCAGCGGCCGAGATTATTATCGTCGCCTGATCCATGCGGTTTGGGACGATACGGTTGTTTTCCATGAAACCAACAAAAAACTCACGTCCAATCGTCGAAAGTTGGGCAAACGCGGAAAAATGAAAAACAGTACAAACCTGAATTCCCAAAATCAAAACAAGGACTTTAATGGCAGTACGCATCCAAACCCGGTGATTTCTAAACTTCCTAATTTATCAATAAATTTTTGTCTATCCAGACTAGTTTTTGTTTAAAGGGTTTGTTTAGCAAGATTGTTGTCTAACCAAAGTGTTTTGTCTATTGAGGTTGTCATCGAAGTAGTGTCACGACTCCCCTTTGTTCATCAACTGTATATATTCCGTTGACAGTAGCCTCATATACTATTTGGTAGGTATAGGTGCCGGGTGGCGCATCCTCACCATTGTAGGTCCCATCCCAGCCTTCTCGTCCTGAATAAACCATTCCACCCCATCTATTGAAGACCTTTAACGTATAATTGACTTCGCAATTGGCTACTGGGCCAAAATTCCCGTCCCGTGGATCAAATCCGGTCGGCATGCGCGCTTTAGGAACTTCCTCATACAGATCCCCAGAGCCAATGCTGATGCACCCCAATCCGTCCCTTACTTTTACCTCATACCGACCTTTTGGTAATCCGGTCAGGTTGGTACCGGTGGAGTTATCGTATGCCCAAACATAGCTGAACGGAGCCAGTCCTTTTGCCGACCCGACCACCAATTCCCCATTAGAACCGCCCGGGCAGGTGGCCTTAACCATTCTCACGTCGACCTCAGCAGGCATTGGGGACTCGATCCGAAAATTCGCAGGAATCGAGCAACCGTTGGCATCCTTTACGATAAAGGTATAATTCCGCCCCTCCAATCCGTTAAGGGCGATCTCGGAATTTCCAAAGCTGAACTCATCATAGTCGATTGAATACGGAGGTACGCCTCCTTTGACCTCAACCAGTGCATTGCCGTCGGGCCTTCCAAAGCACGAAGTCGGTTCTGTTCTGATGTTTGCAATGGTTAGAAGATCCGGTTGGGTTATAGATATTCCTGTTAGTTCAACATTGCATCCAAATGCATCCCGGACGGAAACTGAGTAGTTACCAATTCCCAAGTTTCCAGCCGTCCCATTATTCAGATTAGTGTTGTGACTCCAAGTGTAGACATAAGGTGGTTTTCCACCTGTTGCAAGAACAGATATCTCTCCGGTTTGACTTCCAAAACATATGACATCCTGCTTGTTTTGAAGCGCAATTGACAACTCCGCATTTACCAACACAAAAAGCTTTGGCGAAAGCCCTTCACAAAAATCATCCTTGAGGCTATATTCCCGGTACCAGATTTGACCCGTTACGCCAGGTTTATTCCATTTTACCTTCACTCTGTTTACCTCATTGGAACCGATGAACTCCCCTCCTTCGATAAACCATTCGTATCCTCGTCCGCTCGTGAAAGTACCAACTTCATAAGTCCATTCCGCTTCAGCATCAAAACAAATCTCAGTTTTCCCGACCGGTATAAGTGCCTCAATCAGTGGATTGATAACTACAGTCATGGCAATCGGGGCCACTGGACAACCTTCAATATTGTAAGGTTTCGCAATGATCTGGGCTGCCGGATTTGCTGGTCCCCAAAGTACCGTAACACGATTATTGGCCGGGTCTTCTGAAATGATCTCTCCTCCTATTGCCTCCCAATCGACTTTTGAAATCTCAGCTTCGGTCAGGAGTCCGTAGGTGATTTCCTCGACATTGGGACAAACCTTGGCAATGCCTCTTATTTCACCGGTTACTTCTTCGACTTTCACCTTGAAGATGACTTCCTGTTGTTGATCGCAGGAATTTTCGCTGACTGCCGCTATTACTTTTACTTCGTATTCACCTGGAGTGGAAAAAACATGATCCACTTCCTTCCCTTTCTTCTCATCAGTTCCGTCGCCAAAATTCCATGTAAAAAAGGTGAAAAGCTCATTTTCTGGTACGATTTCCCACATTCCTTCTTGCCCGAGACAAGCGACTCGATCTCCCACGACTTCAAACTCATAATCGCTGTTTGTTAGGAAATTCAAATTGTCCAAGCTTGCACCAACGGCAAATCCATAAGACTCAATATACCCAAAGCCGTACACATAGGCTATCAAACCTCCCCTATTATTCAAAGAATGTACACCTGCGCCTATGTTGATTCTTGCATAAGAATACTCGGAACTTCCGGGAATCGGAGAAAACCGATTTCCAATGTTGTTGCCGTCGAGCCGGGTCGCGTCCACTTCGGCTGTCTTGACGATCACGTTGACATAGTGATTTACAATTGACGGCAACTGGAGTGCATTGAACGTGATACTGGTGAGTAGCTGTTGATTTGGGCTGTAGGTGATCATAAAAGGATCACCTTGGTCGAAAAAGGGCTGATTTCGGTCATTACAGTTTTGGCTCTTTGCAAAAACCGTCACAGCGGATGGCTTATCTGTCTTGATGGAAGCTACCTCATCTTGCTGGAAATTCAAGGTCATGAACTTACCCGCATTCAATGTGCCCCGATTTACCCCGTTGACCCATACCTGGGTTTGGTCTTCAGAAGCAAGGACTTTAACAAGCTCACCTGAGCTTCTTCCGGCCAAGGGGATATGAAAAAACTCAGAACCCCAAGTATTGATCGGATAGGCTTGTTGAAAAAGGTGGTCGTTTGCCTGACCGCAGTCTCCTACACTCGTCCATTTGTTGCCTCCAAACACCGCAATATTTTTACATTCTTCCACGTTTTCGCCAATTACCCTTACTCGGGTGCCCGTAAGGTCACCTCTTGCCTTGACTTGGTAGCTTTGTCCCCGATTGAGGGAAATGGTAAAGGGAACATTCGGAGCTTGGCCGGTCCATGTCCACACTGAGGGTATGATCTCTATTTTGGTATTGTCTTCCACCCCCACTACGAGCAGCAGACTTTCATTATTGGCATTGGCATTGTAATTGACTGGGTAGGTCATCGTTTCAAAATGGGAGGTCACGAGGTATTCCTTTCCCAACGTTGAAACAGGCAGGACAACCGTCCCATCTGCTGAACGGAATCGCTCATTGAAAGCATACACAGATACGTTGCCCGAGGATTGGATATACACACCTTTATTCTGCACCATTCCCGAAATTCGGTGCAACATGTCGGAGTCGTTGATTTGGTACATGAACTGCTGACCAGCGTTCAATGAAAAATTAACAGTTTTTCCGTCATATTCAAGAGTGCCGGATGCCGCTTCCGCCGCAGTAATCACAACAACTCCCCTATCAGGCGCATCCGGTGGTACACCATTGTTTTCCATGTACCCGAACCAAAACTCTTTTCCCATCGTGGTGACTTGCCCATGCGTATCAAAAAAAATAATCAGCAGCAAAAGCGCCACCGCAAAAAATCTACAGGGATAATTAAAACTAACCATACTACTCCAAATTCGATCTTAATATAGGTTTTTCGATTTGGTATCAAAACTTTTTTGTCTACGAAATGCAATTTTTAACATGTAAGAAGCTCTGGAATATCGATAAAATCCACATCAGATGTCCAAAAATCGAGGAATTAATATTCATTAATTATTGATATTCAGTCACTTATATTACCACGCTAGAAATCTTGAATTCGAACTGAAAAAGATCATTTAAGCGAACAGGATTTTCGCAATTCCGTGCCAAAAAAGAGTGAGTTACGACAGGTTTATCCCACCTTCATGCCCGATTTCTCGCTACTTGAAAAGAATATGCGTAAACGGGTTTCTCAAGATTCCAAAAAAATCTTGTGGGGATTTTTTTGTCTGTGTTTTAATTTAATTAGTTTAGAAAACTAAAATTTGAGATATGGAAATGTTCAATGAAATGGAGCCCTTGCTCAAAGTGTTCTGGTACATCGCGATCCCGAGTTCGCTTGTATTCCTAATCCAAATGGTGATGACATTTATCGGCGTGGATGCAGGGGAAGGTCTGGAAGCTGACTTTGACGGTAATTTGGACGATGCTGGTGGACCGTTTCAGTTTTTCTCCTTCAGGAATCTCATCAACTTTCTGATGGGTTTTGGCTGGGCTGGGGTTGCTTTTTATCAGTTTATTGAAAGCGAGTTTCTATTGGTTGCCTTGGCCTTTCTTATCGGATTGGGCTTTGTGCTGATATTTTTCGTGATCATTAAGCAACTGCAGCGCCTTGCTGAGGATAATACTTTCAAAGTGCAGGAAGCTCTGGGGAAGACAGCAGAGGTATATTTGACCGTACCTGCCAAGCGGTCCGGAACCGGAAAGATCCAAATCAGCGTCAAAGGTACGTTTAAGGAAATGGCAGCCGTGACCGATTTCGAATCAATCCCCACAGGTGCCTTGGTAAAAGTGAAATCTATTGATTCGGAAAACATTTTGGTCGTCGAAAAAATCTAAACTTTCTAGTCTTATATGGAGCCCATTTATTTAATTATTGCAGCAGTAGTTGTTGTTTTCGTCACGATGACCGCCTTGGTCTCTCGGTACAAAAGGTGTCCGTCCGACAAGATTCTTGTTATCTACGGTCGTACTGGTGGAACCTCAGCAAAGTGTATTCATGGCGGTGGTGCCTTTATTTGGCCAGTAATCCAAGACTATGCCTACCTTGACCTCAAGCCGATTTCGATTGAAGCAAACCTCACCAACGCACTGAGCCGTCAAAATATCCGTGTGGACGTACCTTGTCGCTTTACCATCGCCATCTCCACGGATGTCGACAGTATGGGCAATGCCGCGGAAAGACTTTTGGGACTTTCTCCCGACCAAATCCAGGAATTGTCAAAGGATATACTATTTGGTCAGTTGAGGCTTGTGATCGCTACAATGACGATCGAGGAAATCAACTCCGACCGCGATAAGTTTTTGGACAATATCTCCAAGAATGTGGATACGGAACTTAAGAAAATCGGCCTCAAATTGATCAACGTCAACGTAACCGACATCAAGGATGAGTCTGGTTATATCGAAGCCTTGGGAAAAGAGGCAGCTGCGAAGGCGATCAATGAAGCCAAGATCTCCGTGGCTGAACAGGAAAAAATCGGTGAGACAGGTAAGGCCTTGGCAGATCGGGAACGTGACGTGCAGATTGCCGAAACACACCGAGACCGGGATGTGAAGATCGCCATCACCAATAAGGACCGGGAAATCAGTATCGCTGAAGCTGCAAAAGACGAGTCTATCGGTAAGGCCGAAGCGGAAAGGGATACCCGTGTCAAGACCTCAGAGGCCAATGCCATTGCGGTAAAAGGGGAAAATGAGGCCAAGATTTCCATCGCCCAATCCGACGCCATCCGGCGCGAAAAGGAGGCAGAGGCCCTGAGGATAGCCTTGGCCGCAGAGAAAGTCCAGCAGGCAAAAGCACTTGAGGAATCTTACCTCGCCGAGCAAAAAGCGGAAACTGCCCGTTCTGAGAGGGAAAGATCGACCCAAATAGCCAACGTCGTGGTGCCTACTGAAATCGCAAAACAAAAAGCGATCATCGAGGCGGAAGCAGAGGCGGAACGAATCCGGGTACAGGCGAAAGGCGAAGCTGATGCGATTTTTGCAAAAATGGATGCCGAGGCTCGCGGTCTTTACGAAATCCTTACCAAGCAGGCCGAAGGCTACAGGGATGTCGTAGCAGCGGCAGGCGGTGATCCAAACAAAGCCTTCCAACTGTTGCTCATCGAGAAGCTCCCTGACTTGGTCAGAACACAAGTGGAAGCAGTCAAAAACATCAAGATTGATAAGATTACTGTGTGGGACTCCGGTGCGAATAATGGAGAAAATGGCCAAGGATCCACTGCCAATTTTGTCTCCGGCCTGATGAAGACTGTTCCGCCACTCAATGACTTGTTCAATATGGCTGGACTTAACCTTCCTTCCTACCTAAAAGGAAACGATCCTGATCCGACGGAAGAAAACAAACCAACAGATAAAAAGTAATCCGTCTTCACCAATAAGGAATATTCGGAAAAATTGACTTATCCCGGCTTTTCCGAGTATTCCTTTTCGAAAACCTGTTTGCATGTACCCAGCATGAATCGAAGATTTTGTTTCACTTTGGACTTGGTCGATGACCCGGAGATGATCCTGGCTTATGAAAAACACCACGAGGCGATATGGCCGGAGGTGCGGCAGAGTTTTGTCGATGCGGGCATCTTGAAATTGGAGCTTTACCGCTGGGAAACAAGACTTGTGATGATTTTTGAGGTGGATGATTCCTTCTCTTTTGAGCGGAAAAAGCTAATCGACGAATCAAATCCAGTTATCCAGGAATGGGAAAAACTCATGTCCACTTATCAAAAACCGCTTCCAAATTCTGCGCCGGGTGAGAAATGGGTTTTGATGAAAAAAATCTTCAGCACTTGACAAACCATTATTTTTACTATTTTTGGTTAAAGTAAAGCTTAAACACCGTGCCCTACAAAGAAAAAGAAATCGAGAAAAAATACTACTCCATTGGGGAAGTAGCCAGCATGTTCAAGGTAGCACCCTCACTGATAAGGTATTGGGAGGGGGAGTTTGACATCATTAGACCCAAAAAAGACAAGAAGGGAAATAGACGCTTCACAAAGGAGGATATTGAGAAAATCCGCTACATCTATCAGTTGGTGAAGATCAAAGGTTATACCCTGCAAGGTGCCCAAGAAGTCATCAAAAATGACCAACAACAGGTTTTTGACAAAGCAGCCATGGTGGATAGACTGCATCAGATCCGCCGTTTTTTGATCGAAATCAGGGACAATATGCATGCAAGCACCAAGCATTGAGTCCCTCAGACACGAACTTGCGCTCAGTTTAATTCCTAAAATCGGCCCTTCGATTTATAGAGGTATCCTTGCCCATGCAGGATCGGTAGAGGAGTTTTTTGCCTGGAAGTTTGGCAAGGCAAGCAAAATTACCCGTGTGACCAAAACCCTCTGGGAAGCCATCCAAGACAAAGAAACTTACTTGCGAAGGGCAGACGAAATCATACAATCCGCCGAAAAGAAGGGGATTAGGATCCTGACTTTAGCTAATCCTGAATTTCCTGGCAGGTTGAAATTGATGGAGGATGCCCCCATGGTGCTGTATGCGAAGGGAAACTTTGATCTACATCCGCTGCGAACGGTCGCGATAGTCGGTACCAGGAAAGCTACCGAGTATGGACGCAGCATCACCCGCAAAATCATCGAAGACCTTGCAGTTTACCGACCGACAATTATCAGCGGACTTGCCTATGGAATTGACATCGAGGCGCACCGTGCGTCGCTAGGAGCCGGAATCCCGACACTTGGGATCATGGGTTCGGCGATCGATCAGATTTATCCCGCTGCACATAAAGCCACAGCGCAGGCCATGTTGGAAAATGGTGGGATCTTAAGCGAATTCTCGCCGGGTTCCGAAATGCATCCTACGAATTTCCCGAAAAGAAACAGAATTATAGCAGGGCTTTCCGATGCCATCATCGTCGTCGAGGCTGCTCAAAAAGGGGGTGCTTTGATCACCGCCGAAATCGCATACAGCTACAACAGGGAGGTGTTTGCAGTTCCCGGAAATCTGATGTCTCCCTACAGCGAAGGCTGCAACAACCTCATCCAAACACTGAAGGCCGGCATCTACACGGGACCGAAAGTCCTTGAAGAGTCCTTATCTTGGTCGAAAGACAATTTTGCCGAAAACAAACCAACATCAAAATCCATTGATCTTTCAAAGTATCAGGGAGACGAAAAGAAGGTGCTGGGATTTTTGATCGAAAAAAACGAACTAGAAATCGACCAACTGGCGTTTCTATCAGATATCTCGATATCTACTTTAGCAATGATACTATTAAATCTTGAATTTGAGGGAGTTATAAAATCACTTCCAGGGAAAAAGTATCGGCTTTGCTGAACAAAAAAATCCTGCCCAAAACACGATTCGGGCAGGATTTGACTTTGGATCAACCAGGTTTTTTATCTTCTTCCCATCTTCGGCATCATGCCTCCGAGGGCCTTTTGAGCACCGCCCATTTTGTTCATCTGCTTCATCAGCTTCCGCATATCGTCGAATTGCTTCATCAGGTTGTTGACCTCGGTGATATTTCGGCCCGAACCCGCCGCAAGCCTTTTCCGCCTACTGCCGTCAATGATGTCGGGATTTTCACGCTCCTTCGGTGTCATACTGCGGATGATTGCCTCAATGGGCTTGAACGAATCGTCGTCGATATCCAATCCTTTCATCATCTTGTTCATACCGGGAATCATGCCCATGAGATCCTTGATATTTCCCATTTTTTTGACTTGTTCCAATTGCGACAAGAAGTCATCAAAATTGAATTGGTTCTTGCGGATTTTGGCGTTGATGCGCTTGGCTTCTTCTTCGTCGAAAGACTGCTGTGCACGCTCTACCAACGAGATCACGTCGCCCATGCCCAAAATCCTCTGGGCCATCCTATCAGGGTGGAAAACGTCAATGTTTTCCATCTTTTCACCCGTAGAAATGAACTTGATCGGCTTATTGACTACGTGGCGGATCGAAATCGCCGCACCACCGCGCGTATCACCGTCGAGCTTTGTGAGCACCACGCCGTCAAAATTCAGCCTTTCGTCAAAAGTCTTCGCAGTATTCACCGCGTCCTGACCAGTCATGGAATCGACCACGAAAAGGGTTTCGGATGGATTCAAGGCTTTCTTCAAAGCCTCGATTTCTTGCATCATCTGTTCGTCCACAGCCAAGCGGCCCGCAGTATCGACGATGACGATTTTCTTACCGGTTTTCTTCGCGTGCTCGATCGCCCGGCTGGCAATCTGAAGTGCATTCTTGTTTTCAGGCTCGGCATAGACTTCCACGCCGACTTGCTCGCCCAATACTTTTAACTGGTCGATCGCAGCTGGTCGATAAATATCACAAGCCGCCAACAACACCTGCCTACCTTGCTTTTTGAGCAAGCTGGCCAATTTTCCTGTAAATGTCGTCTTACCAGAACCCTGCAAACCGGAAATCAGAATCACTGCCGGGTCACCTTTGATATTGATGTCTACTTTGGATCCACCCATCAATTTGGTGAGCTCCTCTTGGGTGATCTTTACCAACAATTGGCCAGGAGAAACGGCGATCAACACGTCCCTTCCGAGCGCCTGTTCCTTGATGGTATCTGTGACTTCTTTGGCTACTTTATAGTTGACGTCGGCGTCTATCAAGGCCCTTCTGATTTCCTTGACGGTGGTGGCGACGTTGATTTCGGTGATCTTTCCGGTGCCCTTCAGTGTCTTGAAGGCCCTGTCTAACTTGGAACTAAGATTATCAAACATACTTTGATCGATTTGCTGCAAAAATAGGAATTAATTTGGGAAATGGGGACTGGGAATCATGAGGCATTTGACCAAGATTTCCAGTAGCAGATAGGTGCCGAATCGTAATTTGTGGCTATTCGAAGACCTTGGCAAGTTTCTATCTCGCTCGGGAATGCCTCGGGTTCGTTTATTTTTTTAATTTGCAGCTTCATTCACACAGCGATATTTCATGCCACTGAATTTCAAGAAAGACATTATGCCCCATGCTTTGGGGATTCTGATATTTTACCTGTTCGTGCTGTTTTATTTTTCCCCCATCGTGTTTGACGGAAAGATCATGTTCCAATACGATATCCTTCAGTGGGAAGGAGCAGCCAAGGAGCTTTTGGACTACCGGAAAGCGACGGGTGAGGAAGGACTTTGGTCCAATAGAATGTTCGGCGGCATGCCTGCTTACCTTGTCAGTCTGGAAATCCCGGGCGATATCACCAACACACTGATCAAAGTCATCACGCTGGGACTCCCCCACCCGATCAATTCGCTGTTTTTTGGCATGGTCAGCATGTATATCCTCCTGTTGGGTTACAAGGTGAGGCCTGAGTTTTCGATTGCAGGAGCGATCGCCTTTGCGTTCAATACCTTTCACCTCATCAGCCTCGAAGCTGGCCACAACGCCAAAATCTGGGCGATTTGCCTGATTCCCTTGATTTTGGCGGGGATTCACCTGACGTTCCAAGGAAAAAGACTTTTGGGTCTGGCCTTGTTTGCCTTGGGATTGATGCTTCAGCTTAAGTTCAACCACTTGCAGATCACCTATTACACCGTCTTGATCGTCCTGATTTATGGGTTGGGTGAACTGGTTTGGGCAATCAGGGAAAAAGCAGTACCTCATTTCGCCAAGGCCATTGGGATACTTATCATTGGGGCCATACTCGCCGTTGGTGCCAACCTCACCAGGTTCATGACCGTGTTGGAATATGGCAAATATTCAACGAGAGGTGCTTCCAATATCGGCCAAGCGGCCGAGGGACAAGGTGGATTGGACAAAGACTACGCCTTCAATTGGTCCCAAGGAAAACTGGAAACACTCACGCTGCTCGTGCCCTACATTTACGGCGGCGCGAGCACCGAACCGCTTCCGGAAAACTCCCAAACCGAGCAGGCGCTCCGTGCCAACGGTGTGGACAATGCCCAGTTGAATGGATTCATCAAGCAAGCGCCCACCTATTGGGGCGAGCAACCGGGTACAGGCGGACCGATTTATGGCGGTGCGGTGATGTTGTTCCTGCTGGTGCTGGGAATTGTTTTCGCACCGAAGAAGGACGTGTACATTTTTGTCAGCATTGCGTTTTTGTCCATTTTATTGGCTTGGGGAAAAAACCTCGCTTGGTTCAATTATGCACTTTTCGACTTTCTTCCCGGATACAACAAGTTCAGGGCCGTAACCATGGCCTTTTCGATGACCCTGTTTGCTGTTCCGGTTTTGGGCAGCTTGGGATTGGAGCATGCATTCAGGAATTCCAAAGATCCGAAACTACTTCAGAAACTGGGAATTGCATTTTTGAGCACTGGCGGGCTTGCACTTGTGATTTGGATATTGGCGGGCATGTTTGGATTTAGGGGAAGTGTGGATGCGAACCTGCCAGATTGGTTGGTCGAACCGCTTCAGAATGACCGTAAAGCCATTTTGCGGAGCAGCGCTTTGCGAAGTTTGATATTCATCGGGTTGGCGGCGGGATTGGTATTTGCTGCTTTCAAGGAAAAAGTATCAGCCCAGTTGGCGGGGATTGGAATAGCCTTGCTGATTGGCTTGGATCTGTGGATCATCAACAAACGCTATGTCAACGAAGAGTCCCTGCAATTCAATCCCTCTGAACAGTATTTTGCTGCAACGCCCGCAGACAAGGCCATCCAGAAGGACACAGGGCATTTTCGGGTTTTGAACCTCGATGATCCATTCAACAAAGCCCGGACAAGCTACTATTTCAACAGTGTCGGGGGCTATCATGGCGCCAAGATGAAACGGTACCAAGAATTGGTCGAAAATGCCTTGGGCCAAGAGATCCAAAACTTTATCCAAAAAGCACAAGCGGGTGATTTTGCGTGGAATGAGATTCCGATTTTGAACATGCTCAATACCAAGTACATAGTCGCCGGATCGGCGGAGAATGCGGTTTTCCAAAACCCGGCCAACTTTGGCGCCGCTTGGTTTCCAACCGCTATCAAGACCGTCACGTCCAACGACGAGGAGATGGAGGCGATCAAGACCTTGCCTTCCAGTGATGTTGCTGTGGTGAATTCAAGTGAATTTGGCGCTCCAAAAACTGGAAGCGGACAGGTTTTATCGGTCAAAGCAGAAAACCCTTCCCAACTGACCTACGAAGTCCAGGCGGACCAAGCAGGAATGTTGGTGTTTTCAGAGATTTTCTACCCCGTTGGCTGGAAAGCGTCGGTCGACGGGCAGGAAACGGCCATTATGCGCGCCAATTACCTGCTTCGCGCCATCGAGATCCCCCAAGGCAAGCATACCATTCAACTAAGCTTCGAACCTGACAGTTTCTACAAGACCAAGCTGTGGACGGTGTTGTTTCAGTATTTGGTCGTGTTGGTACTGATTGGCGGGCTCGTTCTTTACTTCAAACCAAGCAAATCATGAGTGATACCCAAGAGGTAAAGGAGTTTTACGACCATTACGTCGGCAAACAGGAAAAGATAGGCATCAATTCCCGGCATTTGAGCATTATTGACAAGTTGTTAAAGGCTGGCTTGAAGTCCGATCACCGTGTTTTGGAAGTGGGCTGTGGCATTGGGACGGTGAGTCAACTGATCGCGCGGAAAGCCCCGAAAGGAAAAGTTTTGGCTGTAGACATCAGTGAAAAGAGCATTGAGAAGGCACGGAATCTTTGGAAAGGCCTATCCAATCTGGCATTTGAGGTTTCGGATATGAGTGATTTCAACAAGCCTGGACAGACCTTTGATTTCTTTGTGTTTCCCGATGTCTTGGAACATATCCCCGTGGAGCAACATCCGGCACTTTTTGAAAAAATCAACAGGCACGCACATGCGGATTCGGTTGTCTTTATCCATATCCCCGCGCCAAGGTTTCTGGAATACAATATTCGACAGGAACCAGACAAGCTTCAGATCATAGACCAGCCTTTGGACACGGCAAACTTATTGGCGGCTTGGCGGGATAATGGCTTCTACCTAGAGAAAATGGAAACCTATCCGGTATTCTACGAGGAAAAGGATTACCAGTATTTTATCCTAAAAAGGAGTACGAAGATCAACAAAAGCACCCTGAGGAAGAAATGGCCGGTCTTCATCGAGCGATTGCTGATCCGGGTAAGAAACGGCCTCATTTAATTCCCCAAGAATAGCAATCTCTCTTATGGTAATCTATATCTATCCCGTTAGGACCGCATTTACAGACAGGGATATAGAGATGCTGAGATCCGGGTTTAAGGTCAGGCCTCTGGTCTTTACCCAAAATGCATGGTTACTTCTGCCTTTTTTTCTCATCCAATTCCTCCAAATCATCTTCTTGATGCCATGGACCACACATTGGGTTTGTTTTTTTGGCGGGTACCATACCGTCATCCCGAGTTTTTTCTCAAGGATTACCGGAAAAAAATGTGTCATCCTTTGCGGTGGCACTGATGCGGTAAACATGCCCAGCATTCAATACGGAAACTATCGGAAAATTTGGCTCAAAAAGGCCACCATTTTCAGTTTCAAAAACTGCAGTTTGATTCTCCCTGTTGCTGATTCATTGGTCAAAAATGAATATAGATTTGCACCCGATGTGCCCGAGAAACAAGGCCTTTTGAATTTGATCCCTGACCTGCGGACGCCGATCAAAGTGATCCACAATGGTTTCGATTCAAAATTTTGGATTGATTTCTACACACCAAGGGCACCGAAAACCTTCATTACAGTCGCAAAGGGAATTTCAAAAGCCAGTCGGGCAACCGTGAAAGGAATCGATTTGATCGAGCAAATTGCTCCGCTCCTGCCCGATTGCAAGTTTACTTTGGTCGGAGATATTGGTTATCAGGCAAAATCCGCTAATGTTGCTGTTTTGGGACCGATGGATTTGAATGGCCTTCGCCAGATACTGAACGAACATCGCTATTACCTTCAACTTTCCATGTCCGAGGGCTTTCCCAATGCCTTGGCCGAAGCGATGCTCTGTGGTTGTATACCGATAGGTTCGGAAGTTGGCGACGTGCCGGCCATCATCGGTGATGAGTCGTTGGTGCTCCCGCAAAAGGATCCTACCAAGTTGATTGAGCTTATTGATCGGGCACTCTCAATGGATTTTGAGGGGTATCGAAAGCGAGCGAGACAAAAAATTGTCAACGACTATCCCTATTCCAAAAGACAGTCTGAATTGATCCAAGCTGTAAAAAACGCCTAAATGGAGAAAATCGCCCGCCAATCCCTCCTCACCACACTCTCCTCGTACCTCGGCGTGGTGATTGGCTATTTCAATGTACTTTGGCTGCTTCCCTATGTATTGGACCCCGGGCAAATCGGTTTGTACCGAACGATTCAAGATATGGCATTGCTACTCGTCCCGGTCGCCCAGCTTGGCCTTGGAAATGGAATCACGCGGTTTTTTCCATTGGCCGCCGATAGCAAGAATTCTTTCCTGACATTTAGCCTTGCGCTCGCGTTTTTGGGATTTGTTTTGGTTTCCCTGATCTTCTGGCTGTTCAAACAGACGATCATCGACGCCTTTGCTGCCAACGCTCCGGAGGTCATAAATTTTTTGTGGGTTGTCGTTTTCATCCTACTTTTCTCGGTCCTCAATTCGATTTTGGATTCAGTTTGTAGGTCTTTTGTGAAGGTAGCAGTGCCGTCTTTTTTCAGGGAAGTGGTCAATAGACTCCTTGCCAGTATTTTGGTGGGTGTTTACTTCTTCGGCTGGATCGATTTTGAGCAAATGATCGGAGGCATGTCCCTCGTTTACCTGATCTCACTTGTCGGCATCACCGTGTATGTCAAGCGGCTCGGTTTATTCCAGTTGGACTGGAACTTTGGACGGATTCCACAGCCGATCAAAACCGATTTTCTCAAGTACAGTTTGATCACTCTCTTGGGTACCACAGGCTCTATGCTGATCATGAAAATCGACAGCCTCATGGTGAGTTCCATGATTGGGCTTGATGCGAATGCGATCTACACCATCGCTTTTTCGATCGCCATCGTCATCGAGCTGCCCAAGCGCGCCATCTCCCAAGTAGCTATGCCGCTCGTCGCGGACCATTTTGCCAACAATGACCTTCCTGCCATTCAGAAACTGTACAAGGAAATCGCAACCCACCAGTTTTTGATTTGTCTGCTACTCTTTCTAGGTATTTGGTCCAACATCGATAGCCTGTATCACTTTGTGCCAAACAAGGCAATCTATGAAGCGGGAAAATGGGTCGTGCTTTGGATCGGACTTTCGAAGCTGGTGGATATTCTCTTTTCGATCAACAGTGAGATCATCGTTTTTTCAAAGTACTATATTTTCAACATCACGGCGACATTTATCATGAGCATAGCGGTCATTGGCTTCAATCTGCTGCTTATACCCCAATATGGAATCGAAGGAGCTGCATTTGCCTCCTTCTTGGCGATGTTGCTATACAATGTCATCAAGTATTTGCATATCAAGATCAGAATGGATTTTGACCCATTTTCATGGGATATTGGCAAGTTATTCGTATTGGGCTGCGTGGTATACATCGCCCAATTTTACCTCTTTGGGGAATTCGAAAAAGGAATCGTGGATATCTTGGTGCGGTCAGCTTTCATTACGATCTCCTACCTTGCCGGAATTTATGGACTGCGGATTGCCTTCCAAAGTCAACAGCAACTGATCAAAAAAATAAAAAAGCTCAGGTCTTAGAGTGTTACCAAACCTCTTCATAGACAAGTTTTGAGCTGCCTGAAGTCCGCAAACGTCCACTGTTAACCTGCATCCTTGGATACGAGGTCCCGCCGATAGGATCGGAACGGGATGAGGCCTGTTTTTGGAAAGGGCTTCACTCGGTATTGTTTTTTAATTGTGAAGTCGGAACATGTCAGCGACCTGAGCCTATGCTGCGAATATACGAAATACCCGTGAAGTGGTTTTCGCAGCCAGTGAAATCGGAACAATTTATGCTGAAGTTTTGTGACGAGCGGCTTCAATTCAGCCAAAAAACTTTGGCGAGGGCTTTTGATAGTTGTATTTTTAACGGGAAATCAATTTCTTTATTCAGCATCCGGATTCTGAAATAAATTATCCTGCCCGGAATCCGATGGTCGCTGTAAGTAATATTCAAAATTTTCGACTGATCAAGATTAACAAGATTTGATTATTCGAAATAAAATTTCAAATTCTAGTTAGTTTTCTTCCATTTATTTTAATTTTGTTTTCCGAAAAGGCTTTTAGTGATGTACCAATTAAAGAAACTTATCGTTTGCCTGGACCAAACCGAAATGGACGATACACTTGTTCGTTTTGCCTCATTCATTGCCAGCGTCAACCAAACGAAGAAGATATATTTTACCAACGTCATCCGCAATCTGCAAATACCCAAGGAGGTTTTGGAGGAATTCCCCAACCTGATCGACAACATGGTCGAGGAACGCAAAACCCAAATGCAGGAGGTAGTCAAGCGGAGCTTTGGAAGGAATGAGGATGTCGAGTTTGCTTTTGTAGTCAAGGAAGGGCAATTGAGCAAAAAGATACTCAAGCTTGCCCACGAAAAGTCAGTGGACATGATCATCGTTGGACGAAAGGTGACTTTGCCTGGGACGGGTGTTGTGTCCCAAAGATTGGCCAGAAGGGCCAGTTGCTCCTTGTTAATAATTCCTGAGAACTCCATCCCAAATATCAAGACACTCCTTGTACCGTCGGATTTCTCGGACTATTCCAAGGATGCGCTTGAAGAAGCGATCATGATCGTGGAAAAATATGGAGGTAAAGCAGAGATTGTCGTTCAAAACGTATTTACGATTCCTTCAGGCTATCATTTTACGGGAAAGAGTTATGAGGAATTCACTTCAATCATGCTCATGCATGCGGAGATCAATTACAAGAAGTTTATCCGAAAGATTGATGTAAAGAAAGTCAAAATCACGCCCGTTTACACCCAAGATGACGATGATGACCCTGTAGAGGAAATCATCGCCAAAGCCAAGGATATCAAGGCCGATGCAATCATCATTGGTGCCAAAGGACGTACAGCAGCCACAGCACTCTTTATAGGAAGCATGGCGGAGCGACTCATTCAGTTAAATGACACATTTCCACTGTTAGTAACCAGGCCAAAAGGAAAAAATGCAGGCATCTTGGATTATATACTGGAGATATAACGTTCAGATTGGATACCCCAATTCGTTCCGATCCTCCTGAAGGATCGGAATTTTTATTTTCAGGAATTTTAAAAGGTTTGATTAAACTTTTGGTAGCCTTAACAAGTCCAAAGGCATCAACATGACATATTCAGATCAAAAAATTTTGGAACTGATCGGCAATCCCAGTACACGAGAAACCGGGTACAGGGCACTTGTCCTTTCATACCAGAAAAGAATCTATGGCATAATCCGAAAGATGGTCATTATCCATGAGGATGCCGACGATGTCACGCAGAATACCTTCATCAAGGCGTTTCGAAATATCCAAAAGTTCCAGAGTAACTCCAGCCTATTCACTTGGCTGTATCGTATTGCCATAAACGAAAGCCTGAACTTCCTCGAAAAAAAGAAGCGGAGGTTTTTCCTTCCGATCGAGGACCATTATGAAGCGATGGAAAACTACCTGTCTTCGAGTCACTTGGTGAGCGGAGACTACATAGAAATTAAGCTTCAGAAAGCATTGCTCAAACTCCCCGACAAACAGCGGTTGGTATTTAACATGCGGTATTTTGAGGATTTGTCCTATGAAGAAATCAGCAAAATTACCGGGACTTCGGTCGGTGCACTTAAAGCGAGCTACCACCACGCGGTGAAAAAAATAGAAGTTGATGTTCAGTCAGAGTAAACCATTTCAAACATAAATTGTCTAAATTCCAACGAGATGACACCACCCAAGAGAAATATATTCCACACTCCAGAAGGCTATTTCGAAAGGCTACCGGAGGAAATACTGGCGAAATCGCATAAAAAACAGCATTCAGCAAAGCAAATCTATTGGTATGGTGCGGTAGCTGCGGCATTGATTTTCGCGATTATGCTGACGATTTTCCTACAACAAACTCCTGAGGAACAGGTGGATCTTGAAGCAAACCTGCAACCCGAAATCGAAATGTACATCAATTCGGGCCATTGGCAGGCCGAGGACATCCTTTCTTTTGCAGACAACCCCGATGAACTGCTGGAGGAAATAATCCTTACTGAATGGGGTGCAGGCGAATCACCCGAAGAAGAACAAGAAGATGGTTGGTTTTGACCCAAAGAATATGAAGAAAATACTCATCATAGCTTTCATGACATTGTGGCTGGCGCCAGGATTGGCCTTGGCCCAAAGACCTGATGCTACCTACGACAAGGAAAAACTTGAATCAGCCAGGGTTGCATTCATAACAAACAGGCTTGACCTTAAGCCGGAACAAGCGGAAAAATTCTGGCCGCTCTTCAACAAGTACAATGACGAACGCAGCCAAATGATGGAACAATTGTCGTCGCTTAACCGAAGTTCTATGAATGAAACCAGTGACGCCAAGGCCAAAGAAATTGTCCAACAACGATTTGTGCTGCAGCAAAAAATGCTGGATAGGGAAAAGCTATTTATGGACGACGTTATGAAAGTCATCACGCCTGTTCAGGCGGTGAAACTCGGCGGGGTCAATCGGGAATTTACAAGACAGGTATATCGCATGAACCAAGGTCGACGGCACGGAGGAGGGCAATCAACGGAGAAATAAAAAAAGGAGGCCATGTTTGGGCCTCCTTTTTATTTTTGGATGGGTTTCTGTTATTTCTTCAGCAAATCGCGGATTTCCTCCAAAAGTTTCTCAGAAGGCGTTGGTGCAGGTGGTGCGGCGGGAGCGGCAGCCTCCTTTTTCTTGAATGAGTTCATCGCTTTGATGGCCATGAAGATCACAAAGGCGATAATCACAAAATCGACCACATTTTGGATGAAATTTCCGTAGCTGAGCACGACTGCCGGCAAATCCCCTTCAGCCTCCTTGATCGTAATACTGAGATCCTTGAAGTCAACACCGCCCAGGATCACGCCAATAGGTGGCATGATCACATCATTGACCAATGATGACACGATCTTTCCAAACGCGCCACCGATGATGACCGCAACAGCTAGGTCGACTACGTTGCCTTTGAGGGCAAATTCCTTAAATTCCTTTAATAGACTCATAAGTTGATAGTTTTGATTGTTAGAATGTTTGATGCAATTAAAATAGTCAAAAAAGGAAACACTTACAGGTTCCTGAAGATTTTTCTGATTTCAACTTCATCGCCTGATTCTCGAAAGACAATTTAATACCCACGATATTGAGGCAATATTAAATATCAATCTGAAAGGGTGAAACCTACAAAAATTTCTAAATTTAGCGCTGAAAACCTATTAAACACCCTTTTGATGAAAATCGCATTGATTGCCCATGATGGAAAGAAGGCCGATATGGTACATTTCCTCAGTGGATTTAGAAAAAGGTTGATCTCCACGGACGTTGAACTGTATGCGACAGGAACCACGGGATCGCATATCGAAAAATCGGGAATTCCTGTCAAAAAATTGCTATCGGGACCATTGGGTGGTGATGCCCAGATTGCGGCCATGGTTGCCCAAAAAGAGTTATCCATGGTCATATTTTTCCGTGATCCTTTAGATAAACACCCACACGAGCCAGACGTGCAGATGCTGATGAGGCTTTGCGATGTCCACAACATTCCCTTGGCCACCAATCCAGCGTCTGCGGAGCTCATGATCAAACAATTAATTGCAAAAATTTAATGGAACCAAAGACTATCAAAAGAATAGGCGTATTGACATCAGGCGGAGATGCGCCGGGAATGAATGCAGCCATTAGGGCCACTGTACGCGCAGGGTTTTACTACAACCTGGAGATGTACGGCATCTACCGTGGCTATGAGGGTATGATCGGTAATGAGATAAAGAAACTCGAAACCAAACATATCTACCACGTCCTGGAACGAGGCGGGACTTTTCTGAAGTCAGCACGAAGTGAGGAATTCAAAACTGCGGAGGGAAGGAAAAAAGCATACGAAAACCTTACCAAACACGGTATTGATGCCCTCGTGATTATCGGTGGTGATGGTTCGCTGACGGGTGCCCATCTTTTTTACAATGAATACGGGATCCCGTCAATCGGAATCCCGGGAACGATTGATAATGACCTGGCAGGCACCGATTTGACTATCGGCTTTGATACTGCTTGCAATACGGCCATTCAAGCTATTGACAAAATCAGGGACACAGCGACCTCCCACGACCGATTGTTCTTTGTGGAAGTGATGGGAAGGGATGCGGGATTCATAGCGATCAACGCGGGAATAGGTAGTGCGGCCGCGGCGACATTGATCCCAGAGAAAAAAATGCCCATCGAACGACTTGTCGAACGGCTCAAGGCGAGAACAGCCCAAATGAAGCAATCCAACATTGTGATCGTCGCAGAAGGCGGAAAAAGTGGCGGTGCCGTAGAAATCGCCGATAAAATCAAAAAACAACTCCCATACTACGACATCAAAGTGACTATCCTCGGACACCTTCAACGCGGCGGCGCGCCAAGCGCTTTGGATCGGGTCTTGGCCAGTAAACTCGGGGTTGCGGCGGTCGAGGGATTGATCCAGGGGAAATATGACGTTATGGCTGGAATCATCAACAACAAAATCGTCTACACGCCAATTGCTAAAGCGATTGTAGGACATAAAGACGTGGACGAGGACGATTTCAGAGTTGCAAAAATACTTTCAACGTAGATATCCAAGCCACTGTATATCAGCAGAAAAAAGCTGTTTTTCGGAATCGAAAAACAGCTTTCTTTTTTGCCCTTATTGGGCTTGATTTTCTTCGGATTTATTGATTCGATTGGTACATCTCCTCGTATGTTTTTTCATCCATTCCTTTGCTAAACCTTCTCAGGTTGTATGAAAAACTGAGCATGAAATACCTTTGAAGCACATTGGTCTGGATGTCTTCGATAAAGGTTTCAGTAATGTTTCGGTTAACGTTGGCGTTTTGTCCCAAAAGATCATATACCATCAAACTGATCTCTCCTCTTTGGTTGGCGAAGACTTTTTTACCGAGACTCATATTGATCAGAGAAAAATTGGCATTAAATCCTTCCGAGAGACCAGTATTGATCTGGTGGTTGAGATCAAGTCGGTAAATGATACCTTCCCAAATGATCCAGTTGAAATTTACCCTAAATCGCTGTTGGAAAAACTCATTGTTCAAGTTTGGATTCAGCGTGTTGCGGACCTCATTGAAGGATGATCGTGACCAGATATTAAAGTCAATCTGATCACTGATGCTACTGTTGATCGAGAAGCCGGTGCTGAGACGCGTCGAATTGTTAAAGCCAATCGCGTCATTCACTTGACCGGGGCGTTGGGTAAATCCGAGGCCCGCATTGAGGTTGAAATTCGACTTGATAAATCCCAATGGCATTCCATAACTGAACCAAGAGCGAAAATCCATAAAACCATCCAAATTCACCGGTTTGTTCAGCTGCGACCCGCGCTCCAAAATGATCCCATCCTGGATCTCAGTAGGTTCGTTGGCGATAAAGGTGCTGTTTGCTATGAAATTGTTGGTAAGTCGTGATTGGGCAAAAACGAACCAGTTCTTGTCAGTATCCGGATTGTTACCCCTAAACCGCAAGCGAAATTGATTGGTGTAGGCTTGGTCCAAATTTGGATTTCCGGTACGCAACTGCAGTGGGTTCGTGTTGTCGATGACCTCTTGGAGTTGATTGATTTGCGGCTCGTTGGTGTAAGTATCATAATCCAATTGGATGTTGACATTTGGGGAAAATTTGTACTCATACCTCACGGTTGGCAAGAAGTTCACAAAATTTCGCTCCAAAGTTGTAGCACTTGGGAACTCTTGAATATTCTCAAGCGTGGCGTCCTGAAATTCAACCTCCGCTTGAAGTTTGGCCTTTTCGGTCGTGAACTGATAACCCAACTCCACTTCGTGGAAAAGATAATTACTGTTAAAAACATTACTCAATGCCGTATCAATTACCATGCGGCCACCGTTTACGTCCCTATCTTCCACATTGAAGGTAAGCTTGTCGGAGTCATTTTTGCGATTTCCAACTTGGTATTCCACCTCTGTCTGGCCCCGCGTCCCGATTGGTTCCGTGTAGGACACCCTCGCCTGCCAAGAATTCCCGTTTCGCTCGCGGGTAATTTTTTGATCCAGTACCTCCTCCCTCTCAGTTCCATCTTCAAAGAAAGTATTCCTAGCCAATCGTTGGGCATCGTCGATATTCCACCCCAAAGTGGAAATTCCACGAAATGTGATGCTTCTACCTGGTTTGCCGAACTTATGTCCATATATCAAGCGATTGGCGAAATCGTAGTCTTGATAGTAGCCGGTCCTGATGTTTTCAACCGAATTGATAATTTCCTGACCGTCTTCAGTCTCACCGTAGAAGCCCGAGTTTTCTGTTTCGTAACGAGCAGAAAATCTGGGAATGTACAGGATCCGGTTCTTTTCATTTGGATTCCATTCCAACCTCATATCGGCTTGGTGTTGCTTGTTGACACGTACGTCACGGGCAGTTTCTGAGTAGAATTTGTCCGATTCATCCGCTGTGACAAAGTCCCGGAATCGATTTACGATGCCGACATTTTCCCTGTTGGAATAGACGTAACTCCCCGTTACCTTAATTTTCTCACCCCAGTTGTCAGAGTAATTCAAACCAAGGATATTGGTGGTGATGATACCCTGCTGTGGATTTGAATTGTCCTGTGCGTTGGGGTCGCTGGAATAGTTCAGGATGTTGATGTTGTTGCTAAGTCCCGTCAGGGTAATCCGCTGGTCTTCGTCAAAGACATTCAAACTGAGACCCGCAAGATACCTGTCGTCGGTCCCATAGCCGGCAGTTCCTCTGCCAAATTGGCCCTTCCTACGGTTTTTCTTTGTAATGATATTGATTGTCTTCAACCTTTCTCCATCATCGAATCCACTGAGTTGGGCCTTTTCGCTTTTTTGGTCAAATATCTCTATTCTATCGATTACCTCTGCTGGAAGGTTTTGAAGCGCTGTCTTTACATCCGTTCCGAAGAACGGCTTGCCATCCACGAGTATTTGGGCAATATTTTCCCCTTGCGCCTGTATAATCCCATCCTGGGTCTGTACGCCCGGCAGTTTTTCGATCAAAGCCTGCGCGCTTGCGTCTTTCATCGTTTTGAAAGCATCGGCATTAAACATGGTCGTATCGCTTTTTTGGCTGCCAGTTGAACGGCGTGCCTCTACAATCACTTCGTTGAGGGCCTGGGCGTCCTCCTTGAGGAAAATATTCCCCAAATTAAGATTGGACTTTACGGATACGGACTGGAAAAAATTCTGATAACCAAGGTATTGCACTTTCAAGATATAATCCCCTTCGCTGATCCGGGTGAACTCAAATCGGCCATCCATGTCAGATACCATTCCTGCTACCTGTGCAGAATCCGCAACCGACAACATGAGTACATTGACAAAAGGCATCGCCGACTGGGTACCCGCCTCTAATATGGTTCCCCTGACCGAATATTCTTGGGAAAAAGCTCTTGAAACTGACCCCGCTAACAACAAAAAGATTAAAATATACTTCATTGGTTTGGTTTTATTTTCTTAATCATTCAAGGCTGTCATTCAGATGGACACACCATCATGATTATAACCACAAAGAAAACCTTATGGCTACGTAGGCTGAGTCGATTTTTGCTGAATGGTGCTATTTGTAGAGGAACCCTCCGTTTTGGGGAAGCAAAGGAATCACCCCCAAACCACTTGGATGTCCTTACGAATTCCCTACTGATTTTGGAGATTTTGAATTAGTATTAACTGTTTATCAGCTTGTTAACGCTGATGGAATCCCTCCGAGACGAAAGACAGGACATCAGGAAGCGATGTTCTCCAATAGCCCCATGTGTGGCCCCCATCTCGGATTCGGAACTCATGAGGAATTTCCTTTTTGCGGAGCTCTATATGCACTAGGCTATTGCCTTCATATAAGAAGTCGTCATCCCCACAATCGAAAAACCAACGCACCGACTTCATGTCTTTCGGATCGTTGGCTGCGATTTGCTGTAGGGCATTGTGCCTTTGGTAATATGCTTCCAATGTAGACGGGTTTTTGACTTCAACCTTGTTGTCGGCAAGGCCTTTTTTGTAATCCTCAAATGAAATATTCCGAAGGGCGGCACTCAAAGGGCAGGCCGCAGAAAACATCTCCGGATGGTGCATGGCATAGAAAAAGGTGCCACCCCCTCCCATCGAAAGTCCTGCAATAGCCCGAAACCGCTTCTCAGCCTTGATGCGGTAGCGTTTTTCGATTTCTGGAATAAACTCCTCAAAGAAAAAATCCTCATAGCGCCACTCATTGTTCACATCGTTGAAGTATCCCCTTCGGCCTGTATTCGCATCCGGCATGACGATGATCATCGGAGTCGCGATTCCTTCCCTGATGGCTTTGTCCGCAATATGCTGCACCTCTCCAAACTGCACCCAGCCCGTTTGGTCATCTCCTCCCCCATGCAATAAGTATAGAACAGGGTAGCTACGCTGGGAACTTTCATAGCCTGGCGGCAGATAAACCGCATATTTGCGATCCATACCGAGGATTTTGCTGGGCAGGCTGAGGTCATCAAATACCTTGCTCTCCTGCGCAAAGGCAGAAAATCCGATTAAAAAGGCAACAAGGGCTAAGGTTAATTTGTGCTTCATGATCGTGTGAACTATTTGCGCAGAAGTTTTGAAATATAAGTTCAAACTATTCCAAAAAGCCAAAAAACACCATGGATATCCCTACAAATGGCGAACATAGGAAAAATACGGTTGATTATTGGGGAGAAAGGATGGACAAAATGGAATTGTCCAGTGATTGCCGGACCAACGGTTCTGTGAGTGAAAAAGAATTGCGGCAGCAAGTCAGGACTTAAGGCCTCACTTACTATTTTTACCCTACTTTCTTTTGACATCATGGACGTTACCCCAATCATTTCAGCCAATGATCTGCTGACCCTCAATTCGGGCAGCTATGTACTC
This sequence comes from Mariniradius saccharolyticus AK6, assembly GCF_000330725.2. Lineage (GTDB taxonomy): Bacteria > Bacteroidota > Bacteroidia > Cytophagales > Cyclobacteriaceae > Mariniradius > Mariniradius saccharolyticus. The sequence goes on from NZ_AMZY02000016.1 coordinate 111,860, forward strand.
ATTGATGCCAGTTTTGGCAAAGCCAACTTCGAAAAGAAGCACCTTAGGGGGGCACTGCACGTCGACCTCAATGCTGACCTCTCGGATATCAAGGAAAATGCTGCAAATGGCGGCAGGCATCCGCTGCCAAGCCCTGATGCCTTTTGTAGCCTGCTTTCCAAGCTTGGAATCGAACCTGAAGACCATGTGTTGGTATACGATGACAAAAATGGAGCCAATGCCGCCGCTCGATTTTGGTGGATGATGCGGGCCATCGGTCATCAGAAGGTACAGGTGCTGGATGGAGGATTGGCTGCTGCCGAAGCGGCAGGTTTTCCGCTGGAAACGGGAATCGGACCAGTCCCAAAGTCCACGACCTATCCAGCCAAAAACTGGAACCTTCCCCTTTCCAATATTCAGGAAGTAGAACGCGTATCACAAAACCCGAATTATCTCGTGATCGATGTCAGAGAGAATTTTCGCTACCGCGGTGAAAGTGAACCGATCGACTTGGTAGCTGGGCACATCCCTGGTTCGGTCAACGTTCCCTATTTTTCCAACCTGGATGAAAAGGGATTATATCTTCCCGCTGAACAACTGAAAACAAAGTACGCTGAATTGGTCGGGGGAAAAAAAGCCGAAAACATCATCGTCCACTGTGGTTCGGGGGTGACGGCTTGCCATACCTTATTGGCTTTTGCACAAGCAGGAATGGACATTCCGAAGCTGTACGTCGGCTCATGGAGCGAATGGTCCCGCAATGAAAAGACCATTGCAAAAGAGATTTAGACCAAAACGGATCAAACCTAACAACCATCAGCCCATGAAAACCGCCCTGCTTGTCACTACCATCTTGTACTTGGTCTCATTTCTTTATATCGCTTACCTGCTTGCCATGACCCTTTTTGTCCATTTTGCCAATATGAATCTTGGGCATGAGGATGATTACTTTGGTGACGTGACCAACATCATTTACCTGGTATTGACGCTTGTGTTTGGACTTTTTGCTGGGATCGGATGGTATGCCTACCGACACCCAAGCCTGCCTGCCGTATTCAAATGGCTGGTTTTTCTACCCTTGGGGCTCGTGTTGGCATACCTGATCTTTGCCATTTTCATCCTCATTTTTGGAGCCGGGAGGTGGAATTAGCGGATGCAGGGTTTGACCTTAGAAAAATCTTCCAATCAATCCAAGCCGGCAAATGCCGAGATTCCTCCAATCGTTTTTGTTGGCCTAATCCGCTGATTCCACGATGAGGACCATCGACGTAGACATGTTTGGAAAAACCTTCCAATCATTCTGGGCCCCATACTTGTAATAATGGGTTTGAAAAAGGGCCGGCATCGAAATATTCAAGCCGAACTGATTTCCCCGGCTACTGGCACCAATCCATTCGATAGCCGCGACAATGGTCCCGCTTAGGACGAGGTTTTCATTCTCCAAATCAAAAGTCACCCATCCTCTTTTGTGGGCAATCACGGGCCGAATGATTGGCCTTTGGTTGAGGTTCTTACTTGGCTTACCTGATTCCAAATCATAGAAATTGACCCGGATGAGCAGCGAGTCAAAGTTGTTGTACCCCACATAGAACTTCAGCTTTGAAACAAAATTCGCCCTGCTGCCCAATCGGAATTTCCGGCCGATCTGGGCGCCAAGATTCATGTTTGGCCTTTCGCTAATTGCGAGGTTGGTTTTCATGGAGGTTTTTTCATCCTTGTTGCCATATTCCTTGGTTTGCAGGCCGCCCGATTTCACGATCATTTCCTGCAGGACCAAGGTGGTTTCCTTGAGTTTGATATGCAGTTGATCCGTGGAGACCGCTTGGGAAATCGCCAGTTCTTCGGCTTCATACCCCATACAGGAAAAACGCAAAAGGCTGCCATCTTGCCGAGTTTCGTCGAGGATGAGTTCAAATTCGCCAGTGACTGTCGAAACCGTACCAATGCTCGTTCCCACAAAACCGATGTTGGCAAAAGGAATCGGACGGCCATTTTGGTCGGTAACCTTGCCGCTGATCGACACCTGGGCAGGTACCATGAATGGCAGCAAGACGGGTAGGAATAAAAGGCCAAGATTTTTCATGTCTTCGAGGGTTTATGATAAGGGAACATGGTATGGGCTTCGATATTTCTCGCAATACCAACCTTCGGCTTTTCTTAACACGAATGGCTGTTCACGGATTGAGCCTGAGCTTCTGTCGCCAAGCTTTGGAGGCCCGCCCGATCAGGATCGACCCAATGAGGGTCGGCGTCAGCCAAATCAGCCAACTGGGATTGAAACTGATATTGGTCACCAGAAATGCTGTGAGCGTCGCGATGTAGGCACCGCCAACCATGCCTATGTGTTTGATCAACCATGTCTTATCGCTTGGTTGGAATACCGGGTTTTTCAAAATCATCCGGAGATCCCTGAGTGCAAAACCCATCAGGATACCGCCAAAAACGGCCATGACGGATACCGAAAAGCTCCCCCGCTGCAACATTTCATAAATTGGTTTGAATACCATAAATCCCGACACAACGAGCGCTATGGCGATCGGCAAAATGTCTTTCCAGCCCGTTTGATAACTGTTTTTCAGGCGGAAATAGAAAATCGAACGATTTCCGACATGCGTCATATAAAGCGTGAACACTCCGACCGTGAATAGAAATGGGTTGGCTTTGAGTTGCGTCATGAGGATCGCGGAAAACCCCACGACGTACATGGCAAAAACGTACCACTTTCCGGATTTTTTGTGATTTGCTTCGCCTTTGCGGGATGAAATTGCCATGGCGCCAAACAGGAGTGCCAAAAACCCGGCGACGATGTGGATGATGAGAATGGCTTGGTAGAACATAGGTTTGTACGATTTTTCGTCAAACCTAGTGTCGCTCCCACAGCCGAAAAAATCCTTGGGCTACAGGAAAAGGAATTGGGATAGAAAGCAAACTTTGGGGTAAAATGCAAGAGTCTTGGTGCCGATTGGCAATCAGGATTGGAGCAGGTTCCTTATTTTTTCTACCATATTGCGGGAGACCGGCACCTCTTGGTCAAGGTGCTTCAGCCGGAGTTGCAGGCCCTGTGCATTGCCCTTAAAGCTCTCCACAAAATCCAAGTTTACAATAAAAGCCCTGTGGCAGCGCAGAATACGCATATGGCCTGCCAAGTCAGTCTCCACTTTGCCAAGCGTACTCCGCACCATGTTTTTCGACAGGCGTCCTTTTTCCAGATGATGGATTGCCACATAGTTGTCGGCAGTCTCTGCATAGACCAAATCGGCAGTATTGATCTCAAGATCGTCCTTCTTGAGTTCGGAATGGATACGGATTTTAGACTGGTCGGAATGCTCGGGGGCTGGATGGGTTTTTTGGATGCTGCCCGAAAGTTCATCTGCTTCCTTGATATTCGAACGGAGCAAATGGGTGTACTTCAACATCATATAGAAGAGGATTGGAAAAAAGCCAACGCCCATCGTGTAGAGTTGGAACATCAAAAACCCGCTGAAGCCTAGACCAATTTGGAACATGTAATTTGAGTAAAGTGTATTGAACACGCCGATCAGGAAGAAATTGATCATCACGATAAACAGCTCCCTGCCAAAAACCCACCGACTCTCTGAAAAAAACCCGGGGAACAGCCATCTCAATAATACTGTGGCCAATACCATCGTAAAAAAAGTGATAAGCCCATACACGACCGTGACCTTCAAAAGCCCCACGAAGCTATCTGCGCCAAGCCCGAATGGCTGGAAAAAGGAAAGGAAGAGAAACACAAAAATGGAGACAGACGCAGCAAACCAAGTCATTCTCCTGGTTGAATTCAGAGGATAGGGTTCATTCAATAACTGGAGTATCCACATATCGTAAATGTAAAGGAGCGACAAGCTATGCGCGGCTAAGCATAGCATAAACTTTGGAAATAGCTAAAACCGACAGGAAACCGAGTGTTGTGGACTGAAACCAGTTCGCCGCCATTGAAATCAATCCGCCTGATAGACGATCTTCCCTCCTACCACGGTCATTTTCACTTTGGTGCCCAAAATCTCATTCTCGGGAATTTCCATGATATTCTTGTCAAAAACGGTAAAATCAGCCGCTTTTCCGACCTCAATCGATCCTTTGAAATCCTCCTCAAACTCCGCATAGGCGCCCGCCAAGGTGTAGGAATGCAAGGCTTGTTCCCGGGTCAATTTCTGGTCTGGTTCATAACCTCCCTCGGGCAACATTTTGAGCGTCTTTCTCGACACGGATGCATAGAAAGAGGGTATCGGATCCAAAGGCTCCACTGGTGCATCGGTCCCATTCGAAATTACGGCTCCCGATCCCAGCAATTTCTGCCAGACATAAGCCCCATCCTTGATACGCTTCGGGCCCAGCCTGCCGATGGCCCAAGGACGGTCAGAACTCAAATGGATGGCTTGTATCGCTGCGATGACGCCCATTTCCCCAAACCTGGAAATATCATCCACATGCAAATGCTGGGCGTGCTCCACGCGAAAGCGGTGATCTTTGATGTCGGGGAATTTGGCGAAGACAGCCTCATAGCGATCCAGCACCTCACGATTGGCACGGTCACCGATGGCGTGGGCACAAACTTGGAAACCTGTCGCCAGTGCTTTTTCCGAAACCTGCGTGACGATGGACATCGGTAGGGTTTCGTGGCCCCGTTGCCCAGGCTTATCGCTGTAGTCTTCCAACAACCACGCGCCCCAAGGGCCCAAGGCACCATCGCAGTTCAGCTTGATCGAGCGGACCGTGACCATGTGCGCGGGATCAATCATGGGGCCTTTCTTGTACCATTCCTCCAAAAGCTCGGGCTGACGTCCGGTCAACATGATGTACATCCTGGACGTCAACTTACCTTCAGACCTGAACTTTTCGACCATATCGATAAAGTCCTGCCCGCTCCCTGCGTCGTGAAAGGAGGTGATCCCTTTTTCCGCCAGTTCCTTCAGTGCAAGTTCCAGGGCTTTTTCCATGCGCTCAGGTGTATCTTTCGGAATAAGCTTGGATACCAATCCGGATGCCCTTTCTACCAAAATCCCTGTCGGATTCCCCAACTCGTCCCTGACAACTTCTCCGCCCTCTACTTCCTGTTGGGGGTTTTCGCTCCTGAGGGGATTGATGCCAGCCATTTCCATGGCTTTTTTGTTCACGAAGGAAGCGTGTCCCGATGCATGGGCGAGATAAACGGGATTATCGGGCGTGACGGCGCTCAGGGCCTCATGGGTCTGAAAACCTTGGACCGTGTTATCAGGCATTTTCAGCCATTTGTCCTGATGCCAGCCTCTACCTGTAATCCATTCCCCTGGTTCGGCCTTGGCGGCAGCTTCAGCGACTTTTTCTATGAGTTCATCGTAGGTCTGCACATACATCAGGTCGATGTCGAGTTTGTTGTAACCGATGCCCATCAGGTGCCCATGGGATTCGATAAAGCCCGGCGTCATGGTTTTTCCCTGCAGATCTATCGTCTCAGTGTCTTTGCCGATCAGCGACTCGATTTCCTGCCGACTGCCGACCGCGACGATCATCCCGTCGTTGACGGCCACGGCTTCGGTCTTTGGATTGGATTCGTCCCCAGTGTAGATGACACCGTTGACATACACTTGATCGGCAGGATTTTTCGGTCCGGGGTTACAGGCAAAAAGGATCAAGCAAAGTAGCCCGAAGAGGTAGGTGTTTTTCATAGATCGCTAAGTCTCTCCTCGAAGCTATGCGATAGAAACAGAAGAACCAAAACCAATGTTGAATTTGGGTGCGGGACGGGTTTAAATGGAGAGTAAATCCCTTTAGATCGTTTGTTGCAATACCTCAAGAATAATCCCAGGCAAACTGTATATGCCAGGTATTTATAAAAATTGACACTTTATCCATACGCTAAAGAGTCCCGGCAGCTTCGTAGAAATACAATTCAAAGAATTAAGATCTTTGCCGGAAGCGTTACTGGTTTTCAATCGTATCCGCCCCGATTACTACAACGGCTGGATAACTGATTCCACGAGCCGTACACATTGGAACCTCGCTATCCAATACCTTACGAATGCGAACTTTTAGCTTTAAATCGGCATCACCAAACCTTTCCCTATCTAGGTTCAATCCCTCTCGCAAATCCCTCCTTTCTAGCCGGCCTGGACCTACTAAAGTTTCAAGACGATCCAGGTCTTTTTCATCAAACTTCAGGACGTTTAACCCACAGTCGATACTGATACCCAAGGTTGTTACTTCAAAATCACCGAAAGGAAGGGAAAGAATTTCGAGGTCCTCCGGGCTTTCTGTGCAGGATAGTAAAATAAACGATGCGAAAAAAACCAACAAGTACCTTTTCATAAGTTTCTAAATCTTGATGTAAGGACGCAAAGTTTTGTAGATATGTTGTGAGCTGTTATAGTTTTTATGTGATAATTTTTTCGCTTTCTAGTTTATTCAGAGCATTCCTGAAAACTCCAAAAAATAACGCTTATCTCATAAACCCAACAACCCATCTACCTCCTCAGAACTCGAAATCCTCTTTGTCTCACCGGATTCGATTTATGCAAGGCTTTCTTTGATACGCTTGAGCATCGCGACATTGATATAAAAATCGTCTTCGCCCATGGGTATTAAAGCATAGGGTTTTTTCTTCCCACGCTGGACTGTAATCTGTTCTCGCTGGTCTGCTCTTTCAACGTATTCCTGTTGATTCTCCCTGAATCCCCAACTGCTGGTCATCAACATTGCTTTAAAATGTGTACGAATTTGTTGAAACGTTAATCGTTTCTTTTGTAGTTGCCTTTAAAATCTTGAGATTAAAGAATAAATTAGTAAAAACAATTTCTTTTTTCTAAGTTCACAAATAATCTAACAGGACACGCGATGATCAAGAGCATTTTCAAATTCATATTTATTGGTTTACTTATTATTTCCTGCGCTGAAAAAGAACATCCGGAAACTGTTTTTGGATTATATCTTCCGGAATCTATTACGTCTGATCGGCCAATAGACTTTACAGGTAAGGGGATTGTTTCGCTGGATTTACTCGATCAACTTATCAAAACCAACGACAGCAGAATATTCCTCGGTCAGAATTCTGGAACGATTTTTCTTAATTTGTACAGCCCAGCATATTTTAACGTACATTTTTCTCAAGTCATTCTCAGACTTCCACATCATTATGAATTTAATGATCAAGTTACAGTATTATATGTCCAAGATGGAAGGAGGTTTGATTTGGAAGACAATAGATCAGCGACTTTGTCGTGGAACAGTTTTCCACACCCATTTGATTATCCTGAGCAAATCCATGAGGACATTGTTATTGAAAGTCTAAAAACCAATTCAGGAAAAAACAATAATGTGGAATTGGTGATTTCCCAAAGACTGTTTGACCATTCCAAAAAAGAGTGGGTTGAGGCAAAAATCACTTATACATTCCGAAAGGACAGTCCTTGTTGTTAGAAATCAATGATAAAACAAGAAGGCTTGGACCCCAACAATTTTGGATGACTAACCTATTTTTTTATCCTTGTGGGTAGATAAATCGGTACTTTTTCCAATTGGCCAAAGCAAGCTCACTCACGAATGATGATTTCTTTTCTATAAGAGAAGGAGGTTATTTGGGCGAAGCGTTAATCAACTTTTTGTTCATTAATCCAATTTATTCACTTTGGTTTCTTTACTCTTAACAAGTTGTGAAATCAGATTTGAATAATTTGAAAATAAAACGATCTATCCTCCCATCCTGATCATCCGCATCCCGCCCCCTCCCGGCCTAGGCATATTGTTCATGGGATTGCTGCCAAGCTTGTAGGTGAAACTCAGAAGCACAAAGCGCCCAAGATTGTTGGTGACGGTCTGTTCTACGTAGTTGACATCCGCCCTTTGGGACACACCCACGTTTTGGTTAAGCAGGTTTTGGCCGGAAAGCTTGATTTCGCCTTTATTGTTTTTGAGGATAAATCGTGATACCGAAAGGTTGAGCAAAGGAATCGTTTCGCTGAAATCGGTCGTTTCGCTGCGGTAGACCAAATAGTTGAAATTGCCTCCGATCGTATATTTTTTCAAAAGGTTGACGGTGGCCTCCGCATTGTAGCTTTGGTTGAAAAAGAGTTGATTTTGCTGGGGATTGAAGGAATAACCCGTGCGCTGACGGCTGAGGTTGGCACTCAAGCCGATCATGAGGTATTCCTCCCAATTGTAGTCATAGCGTATGTTTCCACCAAAATTGGAAATCTTGATTTCGTCTTCCTGGCCGTTGATCAGATTGAGTCCACGCTGGTAAACGCCATTGGGACCGATGCTGAAATTACTGTTGAGCGGCTTGATCGGAAATCCAAAATTCACGTTGCCGTTGGCGGTCCATTGGTCTTCCACATTGACGGGCATGACGGTGCGGACGAGGTTTTCATCGATGGTCTGGGAATTGACGATCGCGTTTTTGGTATAGTTGACATTCGCGTTGGCAAAGAAGCTGATGAATTTGCCCATGTCGAAGCTGTTGTAATTCAGCCGCATATTGTGCAGGTAAGCGGGTTTGAGTTCTGGATTGCCCACATAGAGATTCAAGGGATCGGCATTGTTGACCACGGGCTGTAGCTGCTCTATGGTCGGTTCCGTGACCGAAGTGCCATAGTTGAAGCCCAGGTTTCTGGTATTGCTGAAGTTGTAATTGAAGCGGAGGCTGGGAAGAAAATTCTCAAATCTGTTTTGGATTCGCTCGTCCGCGAGCAAAAGATCACCTTTCAGTCTGGTGGCCTGCCAAGCCACCCCAGTCACTAAATTATAGTTTTGCCGATTCCAACTCAGATTCGCTCCCGGCCTGTGGTAGGTGTAGATGCTGTTGAATTTATTGCTCAAATCGGTGTTCAGCACCAGATTTTCTTCCTCCCAATCGTACACTTCCTGATTTACCCGGTTGTGGTTTTGCCTAAAATTGTACACCAACTCCAGGTATTTCCGTCCACCGATTGGCTGTGTGTAGGAAAGGTTGGTCCCATAGTTCAAGGCATCCCGATCTTGGAAATTCTGTTGGCGAATGATCTCTGTACTTGGGGTGCCGGTAAAAAACTGGTTCTCGGCATACAGGCTGCCTTCGTAGTCACTTTGATTTGCACCCAAGTTGAAATTGGCAGAAATGGTCCTTCCCGGCTTTTTGAACCGATGCCGGAGGAGGAAATCGGTATTGAATTGGAAATTGTCCCCTGTATTCAGGTTGGTGCGCTCGCCGGAATTGAGCGTATTGTCTTGGGAATCCGAGTTACGTGTGATGCTGTTGGTAGCGCGATCAGATTGGGTATAGGTCAAATTCGTGGTCGATCGGAATGAATTCAAACTGTCAATCTGGTGGTCCACAATCAAGTTGGCGCGATGGTTCGCATTCACATTGTCCTGACGGCTTTGCTCATTGAAATTCAGGTTTCCCTGCGGAAAGAAGTTGATCCGATCGGAGTTTTGTTGGATGTAATGGTCGAGGTAATTGAAAAAATAGCTCCCCGTCATCTTGGTTTTTTTGCTGAATTCATTGTTCAGGTTGGCACCAAATGCATGGGAATTCATGATTCCGTTCATCCTTTGACCCGTATTCAAGGGAATGCTGCTGGTCGCACCCGGACCGCCGACGACTACGCGCACCATTCCCCCGGACGAAAAGCTCTGTATACCGCCGTTGAAATTGATGTAATCATCGATCGAGAATCCCTGCTCGTTGGTGTTGTTGGAAAGGCCTAAGAGCGATAGTTGGCTTTTCTCGGTAAACTTGTTGACGTTGCCTTTGAGCGCATAGCGGTTGTCGGTTCCATACCCGGCAGTGACATTTCCAAAGTATCCCCGCTTGTGGCTGTCCTTGAGTTGGAGGTTGATGGTTTTTTCCCTTTGGCCGTCGTCGATTCCTGTAAACTGCGACTGATCCGACTTGCGGTCGTAGATCTGGATTTTATCAATCGCTTCTGCCAAAAGGTTTTTGGAAGCCAATTTTGGATCATTGGCAAAGAATTCTTTGCCATCCACCATGATCCTGCGGACCGTTTCCCCTTGGGCCTTGATATTCCCTTCGCTATCCACTTCCACGCCAGGGAGCCGCTTCAGCAGGTCTTCCACATTGGCATTCGGCTGGGTTTTGAAGGCCGCCGCGTTGTATTCTATGGTGTCTTTCTTGATCGTCACAGGTGCTATTGCTTCGACAGTCACGCCTTCCAATTCCTCCGTGCTTTCCTCCAACTTGATCGTCCCGAATTGAAAAATGGGCGAACCAGTGGGCTTTTTGACCAATTGGGAAAAAGTCCTGTAGCCAACAAAACTGATTTGCACCAATAGCTCATCCTCGCGCAGGTTTTTCACCTCAAATCCTCCCTGCGGATTACTGACACCAAAAGTCACCAAAGTAGAATCCTTGGGATCGAGCAGCGTAATCGTCGCGGAAGGCAAACCCTTGGCCTGCGTATCCTGAATCACACCCTGGATCGCCCAGCGCTGCGTCTGCGCCAGGATATTGACCGACATGAAGAAGAAAAAAAGAATTGTGGTAGTGGTTTTCATAGTGGTTTGGGCAATAGTCGATAGTCCATAGCGGGGGCGTTGTACTTCGGTTCTAGTGGTTGGTTGGTTTGTAAGGTTATTGGTTAATAAGTTATTGAGTTATTGGTGGCGAAGTCCATAGTCCGTAGTCCATAGCTCCGGGAATTGAACTTTAATACCCGATTCGGTTTTACGATACTTTGTGTGTGCCTAAAATAGGTTGACG